>JAZKDR010000070.1:0-35915 GCA_040387435.1 Pseudomonadota bacterium | reverse complement strand
TGGGCACGGCTGCGGACATGAGCGCCAGCTTCGCCGGCTTCCCTGCGAGCGCGCCTGTGAACACGGTGGTGACGGGCACGGCCAACTTCGTGAACACCAACACGACCGGAACGGCGACGACGGCAGTGTTCACGATCAGCCTGACGCCAGGTCTGGGCGCAGCCAACGTCACCGTGACCAGCGCCTTGCTGGGCAACGGTGTCTACAACAACGCCACCGGCGTGGTGACCTTCACGCCGCCGAGCGTGGTCAACGTGACGCCAAGCGGCACGGTGAGCGCCTCGATCAGCTTCCTGCAGACAACCACAGGGGTGGCGGGCACGGGCACGGGCAGCGCCACGAACGACACCAACGGCGGTAACAACACGGCGACGTTCAGCGTGCTGGGCACGGCTGCGGACATGAGCGCCAGCTTCGCCGGCTTCCCTGCGAGCGCGCCTGTGAACACGGTGGTGACGGGCACGGCCAACTTCGTGAACACCAACACGACCGGAACGGCGACGACGGCAGTGTTCACGATCAGCCTGACGCCAGGTCTGGGCGCAGCCAACGTCACCGTGACCAGCGCCTTGCTGGGCAACGGTGTTTACAACAATGGCTCCGGTGTCGTGACCTTCCCGGGTGCACCGACTCTGGTCAATGTCACGCCGAGCGGTACCGTCAGCGCCTCCATCAGTTTCCTGCAGACAAGCACCGGGGTGACGGGTACAGGTACCTCCAACGCAAGCAACGATACGAGCTCGGCAAACAACACCGCCACGTTCAACGTTGCGGCGGGTGCAGATATTGGAACCACGCTGACCATGCCGACAACGGCTTCGGCCGGCAGTACTGTCACCGGTACTGTGACCTTCTTTAATTCTGGCGCATCTGCTGCCGGCAATGTCACGCGAACAGTGGTCCTGAGCGGCGGCACGTTGACTGCGGTGACGGGCGGCACCGTCGTGGCGGGCAGCATGACGGCGACGTTTGCCGCGGTGACACTGCCCGCGGCAAGCAGCGCCAGCTTCACCTTCACCTATGTCATGCCAGTGGCAGGTGTAGTGAAGGGTACCAGTACCATCACGACCACCACGGCTGAGAGTAACGCCGCGAATAACTTTGCCACTGCGACGACGTCGATCACGGGCACAGGCGTTGACCTTTCGGTGACCCTGAGGTTGTCGCCATCCTTGCTGGTACCTCCAGGCACGGGAACGGTCGCAGGAACCAATACGGTCACCATCACGGTGACGAACGTCGGCACCTTGCCGAGCGGTGCCTCTGTGACGGTCAATCTTCCTCCGGGCGTGGGCGCGGCTTCAACAGTGAACTTTGTGATCAGCACGCCGTTGCCTGTTGGGCAGTCCATCGTGTTCACGACAACCTATGTATTGAGTGCGGCGCAAACGGCATCGCAGACCTTCACGGCGCGCGTGACCGCCTTTGGCGGGGCAGACGTCAATCCTGTCAACGACGTTTCGTCGTTTGTTGCCGGAATTGGTGCGAATGTCTCGGGCATTGCCTGGATTGACAGCATCCGCGATGGTTCAAACTTCCGGACTTACCAGTTTGGCGAGACCCTCTTGCCGAATGTGTTGGTCAAACTCACCAACTCCTCGTCTGTCGTGGTAGGGACTGCTTTCACAAATGACTTGGGTCAATACAAGATCAGCGGCGTTCAGCCGGGTACGGGCTACAGCCTGCAGTTCTATAACTGCCTGACGGTGACGGACAGCAGCACCTGCAATGCCATCGGCACCACACCTATCAATCAGGGTGCAACGACCACAAACGGCAATGCGAATAACGCCACTACGGTTGCAGAAACCAGCGTTAACGGTGGTACCTTTGGCCAGGTCATTTCCGGCGTTAGCCTGTATGCCGGTGACAACACGGTCAGCCAGAATTTGCCGATTGACCCAAGTGGCGTTGTTTATGACAGCCAGACGCGTAAGGCCCTGAATGGTGCCACCTTGTCTCTTTACGGTCCTTATGGGCCGGGCGGGTCCTTGGCCCTCGTTCCTGTGCAGAATCTGGTGGGCGGCATCAATACCTGTACATCTGGTGGCACCTGCCCAAGCGGTCAGCCGGGCGGCTACGAATACATCCTGAAGAGCGTGCCTGGCTTCCCGTTCGCTGCTGGAAACTATGTGATTCAAGTCACGCCACCGGCAGGTTACTCGACCAGCACGATTACACCAGGCACCTTCCCGCAATCGCCAGTGCCAGCGGGCGCCGACATATTTGTTCAGGGCCAGTCCGGGCCGCCAACCGGTGGGCAGGCAACGACCTATTACCTGTCGTTCAACCTCGCGGCAAACTCTGCCAACATTTACTTCAACCACGTTCCGCTGGATCCGGGCACGAAACCCGTGCTGGGCGCGCTGCTCATCAGCAAGACCGGCAACAAGACGGTGGCGGAACTGGGTGACTCCGTACAGTACACCGTGAGGGTACGCAACACCACCTTGCTGCCGATCACGGGCGTGCAAGTGGCGGATTCGTTGCCGGCCGGCTTCCGTTACATCCTCGGGACGTCGCGCCTTGGCACGGCCACCCTCGCTGATCCAGCCGGTGGCGTTGGTCGTGATCTGACCTTCAGCATTGGCACGATCAATGGTCAGGAAACCGCCGAATTGACCTATTTCGTCCGGCTTGGCGTTGGTTCGCAGCAGGGCGATGGCATTAACACTGCCCAGGCAAGAGGGGCCGGTGGCCAGGTCTCGAATATTGCCAGGTTCAAGGTCAATGTACAGGGCGGTGTGTTCAGCAACGAAGGCTGTATAGCTGGCAAGGTGTATGTCGATTGCGACGGCAATGGCATACAGAACAACGCGGGCGGAAACCGTGAAGTGGGTATCCCGGGCGTTCGCCTGGTCATGCTCGACGGCAGCTTCTTCATCACCGACTCTGAAGGCAAATACAGTGTTTGCGGCGTCAAGCCACAGACCCACGTGGTGAAGATTGACCGGACAACGCTGCCCAAGGGCTCGCGTATGGTGCCGTCCAGTAACCGTAACGCCGGTGTGGGTGACAGTCTCTTTGTGGACCTCAAAGGCGGGGAACTTGCCCGGGCGGATTTCATCGAAGGTTCATGCAGCCCTGAAGTCCTTGACCAGGTGAAGGCGCGTCGTGCTCAGGGAGGGGTCGTCTCTCCCGAAACTGAAAAGGGCGCGCCGCTGCAAATCCAGAGTCGCCCAGGCGAAGTACCGCAACAAATCCTGCCGTCCACAAGACAGCAGGACCTCCTCCCCTCGAATCCGGGGGTTGTGCAATGAAACAGATGAAGCAGACCTGCTTTTCGGACGGGGTAATGCTGCGCCGTACGCCTGTCGCTATCGCGGTCATGCTGGCGCAGGGCCTGGCATTGGCCCAGCCCGCGCCCAACACGACCAGCGCTGATGTGCCTGAGGCTAAAAGCCTGTTTGAAACCGGTGGCCAGGAGGGGATAGGCCCCCGTCCTTTCACCTCTTTTCTTGAGCGCCTGAGTTCACCCGTCAACAAGATCAGCCTGAAGGTGGACGGCGACAACCTGTCTGCTGACGGCGTGACGGGAACGGACGTCCAGCTGCGCCTTTTTGCGAAGGACGATCAGCGCGTCACCACCGATGTTGAAGTCACCATTGAGGTTGATGGCGGCGCGCGGGTGCTGATGCCCGGCCGCAGGACTTCGGAGTCGGGCGCCGACCGCAGCGATATCGACCGTATCACCCCCGGTGTTCAATATGTGGTGAAGAACGGCTCGTTGCAGTTCAAGCTGATTGCACCTTTCAAACCAGATCCCGTGACCCTGAAGGTGTCTGTCAAGGGTGTTTCGGAAAAGGTGGTGGTTCGATACGTCCCGGAACTGAGGGATTTTGTAGCGGTCGGTTTGCTGGAGGGGCGTCTGCGCTCTGACAAGTTTGACCCCAAACAAATTACCCCAGTTCGTGAAAATGACGGCTTTGACAACGAGTTGAAGGGCTTTACCAAGGACTTCAACGGCGGGAAAACAAATCTGGGCGCACGGGCGGCGGTTTACCTCAAGGGCAAAGTCAAGGGCGAGTACCTCCTGACGCTGGCCTATGACTCCGACAAGGACACGCGCATCAAGCTGTTTCAGGACATTGATCCGAACGCGTTTTATCCCGTTTATGGCGATTCGAGTATTCGTGGCGTCGATGCCCAGAGCTCGGGCAAGCTGTATGTCCGCGTGGACAACAAGCTCAACTACCTGTTGCTCGGCGATTACACGACGGGCGATACCAATCCTGCGAGAACTCTGAGTCAGTACAACCGTTCATTGCCAGGCATACGCGGGCACTATGAAGAAGGCAGTGTCACGGCCAATGCCTTCGTTGCGCAACAGGCGCTGACACAGGTGGTGGATGAGTTTCCCGCGCGAGGCGTGTCGGGACCCTACTCGGTGTCCAACCCCAATGGTGTGACGGGTTCCGAGAAGATCGAAATACTGACGCGTGACCGTTACCGGACGACCAACATCGTCAAGGTGACGCCGGTAGCCCGCAACACGGATTACGAATTCGAGCCTTTCTCCGGCCAGATTGTTTTCCGTGCCCCGGTGCCGAGCTTTGACGATCAGCTCAACCCTATCTCTATCCGTGTCACGTATGAGGTGAACAACGGTGGTCCGAAGTACTTTGTGTATGGCGGTGATGTCCGCCTCAAGCTCTCGGACAGTCTGACGGTGGGCGTTGCGGGTGCGCGTGATGAAAATCCCGGTGCGCCCTATGAGGTGATGGGTGCCAACCTGTCCCTGAAGCTCAGCAAAAACACGGAAATCCTTGCTGAGGTGGCCCGCACCAACAGCACGGTCAACACCAATGCCAGCGGCTACAACGCGAATGTGAGTTCCAACTTTGCCGGCAAGACCGGTGAAGTTCAGGGCACAGCCGCACGGGTTGAGATTCGCCACGCCGATGACGATTTGCGTTACAAGGCTTATGGCTTGCGGTCCAGCGCCGATTTCAACAATGCCTCATCGGGCGTGACGGGCGGCAGAACGGAATATGGCGCCTCCGGTGCCTATCGCATCAATCCCGACCTGAATGTAACGGCTGAGTACCTGGCGTCCAAGGACACCCTGACCGGAAGTGTCAATGAGCAGGGCTCGGCAGCGATAGACCTGAAGGTCTCCAGCCGACTGACCATAGGCGGCGGTGTTCGCCGGGTCGAGCAAAACGCCATCAGCCTGACGCAGACGACAGCCACCAATTGCAGCAACATCACGACTGGCACCACGACGGCGCCGGGCGCCATCGCTGGCTACAACACTGGCTATGGCATCAGCCAGGTGGGCAATCAGTCTATTGACCCTGCAACCGGCTTGCCCATTCTTTGCAATGTGGGCATCAACCCGGTCCCCGGCGCTGCGACCAGCCTGGAGCGCACGTCGTACTTTGCACGCGCTGCATACAAGGTCACCGATTCGTTGACTGTTGACGGTGAACTGCAGGCCGTCACCGGCACCGACCCGACGAATCTGTATCGCCTGGGTGCACGTTGGGCCGCAACTGACCGCCTGAATCTTTCTGCAGAAACGCAGCGTGATTTCAATAGCTCTGGCTCCGGCCTCTATCGCCTGGGCGCGGACTGGCGCGTCGCTGACAAGACCCGTTTGTATAGTCGCTACGAGCGTGCCACGCAGTACAGCGGTGCTTACGGCCTGGGTGTTGGACCCGTCAGCGATGCGTTCTCTATCGGTATCGACACCCAGTACATGCAGGACGGTTCGCTCTACAGCGAATACCGCCTGCGCGATTCAGGCTCGGGCAAGGAGGTCCAGCGCGCACTCGGTTTACGCAATGGCTGGCGTCTGGCAGAAGGCATCCGTCTGACGACCAATGTGGAGCGTCTGGCTGCTACCAGCGGCAATGCTTCGTCCGCGGCTGTTGGCCTGGAGTACACGGCCAACCCGCTGTGGAAGTCTTCCGGCAGGGTGGAGTGGCGCGAAGATGCCAACAATACCAACTTGCTGCTGACAGTGGGTGCCGCGCGCAAGCTCGACAGTGACTGGACCCTGCTTGCACGGGAATACGCCAGCATCGTCAAACCGCGCACGGCAACGGGGTCCGATGCCCTGCAAAGCCGCTTCCAGGTGGGCTTTGCCTACCGTCCTGTGGACAACAACAAGTTTGACGCCCTCGGTCTGTACGAGCGCAAGGACGAGCGCAACAGCAGCCCCGGCGCGACGCAGATCAACAGCCACACGGACGTGATCAGCTTCCGCGGCAACTACCACCCCAGCCGCGTGTGGTGGATCTCCGGCCGCTATGCCTACAAGAACGTCAATGAACTGCTGCTCGGCACCGTCAATGACAGCTACCGCGCCCAGCTGCTCGGCGGCCGCGTGACCTATGACATTACCAACAAGTGGTCTGTCGGTGCCATCATCTCCAGGCTTCAGGGTACCGGCGGCGATGTGCAGTATGCCTACGGCCTCGAAGTCGGTTATGTCGTGATGGACAACCTGTATGCGACGCTCGGTTACAACTGGCGCGGCTTTGCATCATCAGGCACCGCCTCCGGCCTGACCGGCAACGACTACACCAACCGCGGTTGGGTACTCGGCCTGCGCTACAAGTTTGACGAAGACCTGTTCAAAAAGAACGAGCCATCCGCCAACAAGACGATCGACGCTAACGTGATGAAACCCTAACCGTGATGAGGACGGCCATGATCAACTCAATCGCCCCTCGCAGTCCTGCAACGCTGTTGCTCGTTGCTGCTGCGGTATTGGCTGGCTGCTCTTCCGGCGGCGGCAAGAACGAAGCACCCGCTGCCTACGCACAGGCCACTGGCCTGACGCCCCAGCAGTTGCGCATCACGGATGAGCGCATCATCCAGGACCGCCAGACCCTCGAAGGCGTTCAGCAACGCCTGCGCAAGCTCAATGAATCCGGAATACCGCAAAACAGCTATTCGCTGGCCAAGGCCCAGTGCTGGCTCGACACTGCCAAGAGCCAGTTCCACGAGAACGATCGCACTGGCTACATTGAGGAGTCCCTCACGGAAGCCGTGAAGATCGCCCAGGCGCTGGAAGCCGACAAGTCCGCGCGCGCCGGACTGGACACGCCGCTGGTCGCCCGCAGCTCCAAATTGCGCGATGACCTGTGGGCGCAGCTCAGCAACTACAAAAACCAGCCGGCATCCATGGCCTGCAATGCCCGGACTGTCGCCTGCGCCGAAGTGCGACTGGTGCGTGCCGGTCACGCCGATGAGCAGACGGGCTGGCGCCAAGCCACCCCGCACGTCCAGATGGTGGAAGACGCCTTGCGCCGCGCAAAAATTGAGGCGGACAGCTGCGTCCAGCCCAAACCGGGCATGCAGGTTGCCGGTGGTCCTGCCGTAGCAGGCGCAGGCGCCGCTGCACCGGCCATCAGCCGCGAAACCTATGTGCTGCTCACTGACACCCTCTTCAAGTTCGACAAATCGGGGATTGAAGACATGATTCCCGGCGGCGTGCAGCGCCTCGATGATGTGGCCCAGCGCCTGAAGGCCTACAAGTCGATACAGACCCTGACCGTGTTCGGCTACACCGACCGTTTGGGTTCGGACGAGTACAACGACAAGCTGTCGGAAGCGCGTGCGAAATCCGTTCAGGCCTATCTCGAGTCGCGTGGCGTGAAGTCCGCCGCTGCGGTCGCGCAGGGCAAGGGCAAGCGTGATGCCGTCAGCAAGGATTGCGGCCCCACCCTCGGGCGTGAGCAGCTGATCCAGTGCCTGCAGCCTGATCGCCGCGTGACAATCGAAGTAACGGGTGTCGCCAAATAAGGCGGTGGCCACAAAATAAAAAGGCAGCCCGGGCTGCCTTTTTTTATACCCGCTCCGAGCGGCGCAGTTCCGGCGGAAACCTAGTCAGGCAAAACCGCCGTCACCTCTATCTCGATTTTTGCGCGCTCTTCAACCAGCGCGGCCACCTCGACGCAGGTCATGGCCGGGAAGTTTTTGCCCATGACTTCACGGTACGCCGCGCCCAGTTCCTTGAGCCGTGCCACGTATTCCACTCGGTCCACCACATACCAGGTCATGCGCACCATGTGCTCCGGCCCCGCGCCGCCGGCCTTCAGCACTTCTGCGATGTTCTGCAGGGCCTGGCGAGTTTGGCCGATGAAGTCGTCGGTCTCGAATTGCTGCGCGGCATTCCAGCCGATCTGGCCGCCCACAAAAATCAGCGCGCCGCGTGCCATCACGCCATTGGCGTAGCCTTTGGGCTCAGCCCAGCCGTCCGGTTGTAGTAGTTTGTTCATGGTGTTGATGTTGTCTCTGGTAAGTCTTGGGAAAGTTTCTGGAGGTGAGGCAGCAGGGCCGCCCTGAGGTCATCTGGAATGCGAACGGGTTTGCCTTCAAGGCTGGAGTAGACCAGCGCCCAGCTGGACTTCAGCTTCAGTGCACCGGCTTCATCGATCGGACGACCAGCCTCATGGATTTGGTAGTCCATGCCCATGCTGGAATTACCTATCCGGGAGATGGCCACGGTGATGGTGATGTTGTCGCCATAACGGCACATGCCGAGGAAGCTGGTCTTGATATCGACAACGGGTGTGCCAAACCCGCTCGCGATCATCGTGTGCTGCGGGAACCCGATATGCGCCAGGAAGTCTTCCTTGGCTTCGTGCAGCAGGTAGAAAAACTGCGGAAAAAAAACAATGCCCGCGGGATCGCAGTGGTGAAAACGGATCTGCCGCTCAACGCTGAACGTCATGGTGTGCGCAGCCTGAACCGCTGCAGCTTCCCGGTTTCGGTGCGCGGCAGCTTGTCGACAAACTCGATCTGCCGCGGGTATTTGAAGGGGGCCAGCGTGCCCTTCACATGGTCCTGCAGCGACTTGACCGTTTCAACACCCTGTTGCTCGCCGGGCTTGAGCACCACAAAAGCCTTGACGATCATGCCGCGCTCCTCGTCGGGCAGACCAATCACGCCGCATTCAGCGACCGCCGGATGTTTGAGCAGGGCATCTTCGACCTCCGGGCCGCCGACGTTGTAGCCGGCCGTGATGATCATGTCGTCAGCACGTGCCTGGTAGAAAAAGTAACCATCGGCGTCCTGCATGAAAGCGTCGCCAGGATAATTCCAGCCGTTCTTCACGTAGTTCCCCTGGCGCTCATCGTCAAGGTAGCGGCAGCCGGTCGGCCCCTTGATGGCCAGCTTCCCAATGGTGCCGCGCGGCAGTTCTTCTCCGTCATCACCCACCACTTTGGCGATGTAGCCAGGCACCACCTTGCCGATGGCACCGCGACGCACGCCGCCAGCAGACGCGGGGTCGGTGGAGATAAAAATGTGGAACAACTCTGTGGCACCGATGCCGTCGGTCATCTCGATGCCGCTGGCGTCCTTCCACAACTGGCGTGTCGCATCCGGCAGGGCTTCGCCCGCACTCACGCAGATGCGAAGGGTGGGCGTACCGTGTTGTTTGGCGAACGCCGCCATCTGCCGGTAGAAGGTGGGGGCGGTGTAGCAGATGGTGGCGCCGATCTGGTTGATCAGCTTGACCATGGCCTCGGGTGTGTAGCCGATGGACGGGTAATACACCGATGCGCCTGCCCACATGGGGAACAGCAGCATGCCGCCCAGGCCAAAGGTAAACGCCAGGGGCGGCGATCCCATCACGATGTCGTCCGGGTTGGCGCGCAGAATGTGGCGCGGCCACGATTCGCAGGCAGCCAGTACATCACGATGGCTGTGCACCACCGCCTTGGGTTTGCCGGTGGTGCCGGATGTGAAGGCCATCATGGCCATGTCGTCGGCCGCCGTCATGCAGGGCTTGAATTCTCCGCTCTTGTTTGCTGCCAGTGCCTCCAGTGACCCTGCATCCTGTGGCTGATTGAACGCGACGATGGTTTTGAGTGTGCCGCTCTGAGCCTGTGCAGACTTCATCTCATCCAGCAGCCCGCCATCACACAGCGCGAACGTCACCTGTGATTTCTCGATGACTTCGCCCAGCTCCTTGGCGCGCAGCAGCGGCATGGTTGCCACGGCCACCAGGCCCGCCTTGACCGCGCCCAGCCAGGCCAGCGCCATGGCGATGGAGTTGCCGCCCCGCAGCAGAACGCGGTTGCCCGGCACCAGTGCAAAGTCTTCTGTCAGCACCTGTGCAATACGCGCGACCTGTGTGGCCGCTTCCGCATAAGACAGCGTCTGCTTGTCGGAGCGCAAAAAAGGCCTTGCGGACAGTTGTGCGGCTTCGGCTTTGGCAAACAGCACATCCACCAGGTTTGCCTGGGCAGGAATTTGCAGGTCCGGCAGGTCGTAAAGCATTTCGGCGCACTGGTCTGCGGGCGGCAGCCTGTCGTGCACAAAGTGGTCAGGTTGTGCCGACGGGCAAGCGGCAGACTTTTGGGTCATGATTGCAGCACGGCCTTTCCAATGATGAGTTGCTGGACTTCGGTGGCACCTTCGTAAATGCGCAGCGAGCGGATGTCGCGGTACAGGCTTTCGACCTTGGTGCCGACCTTGACGCCCAGGCCGCCGTGCATCTGCAGCGCCATGTCGATCACGCGTTGTGCGTTTTCGGTGGCGGCCATCTTGGCCATGGCCGCTTCTGCCGTGACGCGTGTGCCGGCACCCGTGCGCTGGCCCTCGTCGCGCAGCCATGCGGCGCGGTATGTCAGCAATGCGGCTGCATCGACGAGCGCAGCCATCTCGCCCAGTTTCGCCTGCGTCAGCTGAAAGTCTGCCAGCGTCTGGCCAAACATCTTGCGCTGTTTTGAATGGCTCACGGCTTCCGCCAGCGCGCGACGCGCCATGCCCAATGCAGCGCCCGCCACCGAGGCTCGAAAAATATCGAGTGTCTGCATTGCCAGCTTGAAGCCGCCGTGCAGGGCACCCAGCTGTGTACCGGACGCCAGCTTGCAGTGTGAGAACTTCAGCGTGGCCAGCGGGTGCGGTGCCATGACGGCAATGTGCTCGCTGGTGTCCAGCCCTTTGCTGTCTGCGTCCACGATGAAGGCGGTGATGCCGCGCGTGCCCGCCGCCGCATCGGTCTTCGCGAAGGTCACGTAGAAGTCTGCGATGCCGCCGTTGCTGATCCAGGTCTTGCTGCCGTTGATGGCCCAGTCTTCGCCCGCTTTCACTGCACTGGTGGACATGGCGCCTGCATCAGAACCCGCGTCAGGCTCGCTCAATGCGAAGGCCGCAATCTTCTTGCCGCTGGCCACCAGCGGCAGGTAAGCGGCTTGTTGTGCCGGTGTGCCGGCGAGGGTGATGGCCCCACTGCCGAGACCCTGCATGGCAAACGCAAAGTCGGCCAGGGGTGAATGAAAGGCCAGCGTTTCACGCAGGATGACCAGTGCCCTCGAATCGAGTTTGGGCAATGCGCCACCCAGCGCGCCGTCTGTGCCGGCAGGCACGCAGTAGCGCAGCCAGTTGTTGTCGCCCAGCAGCTTCACCCATTCCCTGCAGGCCTGGCGGTCGTCGCTTTCGTCGATGTGTTGCTGGGGAATCCAAGCGGACAGACGCTGGCCGATGTCGCGGTGCACATCGTCAAAAAATGGCAGTGCGAGGTGTGATGTGTTGGGCGTCATCGGTTCAGTCACCCATGAAGACAGGTTTTTGTTTGGCGGCAAAGGCTTCGTAGGCGCGCGTGAAGTCCTGCGTCTGCATGCAGATGGCCTGGGCCTGGGCTTCGGCTTCGATGGCCTGGTCCAGGGTCATGGCCCATTCCTGATGCAGCATGGTTTTGGTCATGCCGTGGGCAAAGGTCGGGCCGCTGGCAAGGTCTGCCGCGAGTTTTTGTGCGGCAGCCAGCAGGGCTTCGGGCTCATGCAGGGCATTGAAGAAACCCCACTGCAGGCCTTCCTGCGCATTCATGGCGCGGCCGGTAAACAGCAGCTCTGACGCACGGCCCTGTCCGATCAGGCGGGGCAGCAGGGCGCAGGCGCCCATGTCGGCGCCGGCAAGTCCCACGCGTGTGAAAAGAAACGCCGTCTTGGCCTGCGCCGTGCCCAGCCGCATGTCGGCAGCCAGCGCCATCATGGCACCGGCGCCAGCGCAAATGCCGTCAATGGCCGCGATGATGGGCTGCGGGCACAGGCGCATGGACTTGATCAGGTCGCCCGTCATGCGCGTGAACTCCAGCATCTCGGGCATGGTCATTTTGGTCAGCGGGCCGATGATCTCGTGCACATCGCCGCCGGAGCAGAAGTTGCCGCCTGCGCCGGTGATGACGATGGTCTTCACATCACTGGCCATGTTCAGCGCACGAAACAAATCGCGCAGCTCGGCGTAAGAGTCGAACGTCAACGGGTTCTTGCGCTCGGGCCGATTCAGTGTCAGCGTCGCCACGCCCTTGTCGAAGCTGTACGCAAAGTGCTGTGCCTGATAGCCCGCAAACGCATCAAACTGCGCGTGCATGGGGTTGTTGGGGCCTATGTAGTGCTTCATGCGGTTTCCAGTTTTTCCAGTTGCAGTGCGTTGTGGTGCTGCTTGACCTTGCCGAGCAGCTTGTGCAGGGATTCCACTTCGCGCGGCGAGAGTGATTCAAAGGCGGCGACTATCCAGGCTTCATGCTGGCGTGCCATGTCGTCGAAGACCTTGCGGCCACGCGCCGTCAGACGCACGCGGTAGGCGCGGCGGTCGCCTTCAACGCCCACGCGCTCGACAACACCTTCAGCCACCAGCTGGTCGGTGATGCCGGTCACATTGCCACCCGTGACCATCATGCGGCGCGAGAGCTCGTTCATCTTCAGGCCTTCGGGGTTACGTTCCAGCTGCGCCATCAAATCGAAACGAGGCAGCGTGGTGTCGAACTGCTCGCGCAACTGGCTGCGCACCTGCTTTTCAACCAGTTGTGTGCAGGTCAGCATGCGCAGCCAGAGCCGCAATGCTTCTGGGTGTTCGCTGTGGCCTCGTGCTTCCATGTCCATGGTGTGCTCCTTGTTGCCTTGTTGTCTGTTTGTTTGTCTGTGGTATCGACTTTATTTGGCGCTCGCAGGTGCTTGTGCGGTCGACGCGGCAAGCTCCTTCTGTTTGGCAATTTCGCGGTACATCTGGTCGCGCCCGCTGAGGTAGGGCTTGGGCCAGGCGACGTAGCGGCTTTGCAGTTTGGCGGCTTCATGCAACGTCCAGGCCGGGTCGGCGAGGTGTGGGCGGGCGATGGCGCAAAGGTCTGCACGGCCCGCCGCAATGATGCTGTTGACGTGGTCGACTTCAGAAATCGCACCGACGGCAATCGTCTGTATGCCGGCTTCGTTGCGTATGCGGTCTGCAAACGGCGTCTGGTACATGCGGCCATACACGGGTTTCGCTTCGCGTGTGGTCTGGCCCGAAGACACGTCGATGAAATCTGCACCCGCATCCTTGAACATTCTGGCCATGGCCACGGCATCGTCGGCCGTGTTGCCGCCGGGAGCCCAGTCGTGAGCGGAGATGCGCACGCTCATGGGCAGGTGTGCCGGCCAGGCGGCACGCATGGCGGCAAACACTTCCAGCGGATAGCGGCAGCGGTTTTCAAGACTGCCGCCGTACTCGTCGGTGCGCAGGTTGGTCAGCGGCGTGATGAAGCTCGACAACAGGTAGCCGTGTGCGCAATGCAGCTCCAGCCAGTCGAAACCCGCTTCTGCCGCGTAGCGTGTGGACTGCACGAACTGGGCCTTCACCGTGTCCATGTCCTCGCGTGTCATGGCTTTGGGTATGTCGTTGGTCGGGCCATAGGCGACAGCGCTGGCCGCCATCAATGGCCAGTTGTCCGCCAGCAACGGCTCATCGGATTCCTCCCAGCCGACCTGCGTGGAGCCCTTGGGTCCGGCGTGGCCAATCTGGATGGCGATCTTGGCGCCTTCGCCGGATGCATGCACAAAATTCACGATGCGTTTGAAGGCCAGCATCTGGGTCTCGTTCCACAAACCCGGGCAGCCCGGGGTGATGCGGCCTTCAGGGTTGGGTGAGGTCATCTCGACAAACACCATGGCCGCACCGCCGAGCGCACGCGCGCCCAGGTGCACGAGGTGAAAGTCCTGCGGCACGCCATCGACGGCGCTGTAGGTGGCCATGGGTGAGACAACGATGCGGTTCTTGAGTTGTACGTCGCGCACCTTCAATGGCAGCAGCATCGGTGGTGGTGCTGGTTTGCCCTCTGACTTGGCCAGCCACTGTTCGTAGCCCTTGAGCCAGGTGGCATCGCGCACGCCCAGGTTCTCATGGCTGATGCGTTGTGAGCGTGTCATCAGCGAATAGAAGAACTGTTCGGCTTCCATGCCGCTGTAACGGTCCACGTTTTCAAACCATTCGGTCGAGTTGCGCGCCGCATTCTGTATCTTGAGCACTTCGACGGAGCGCACCGCTTCGTAGGCCTGCAGCGCCTTATCCGTGTCGCCATTTTTCGCAAAACAGCGCGTCAGTTCGATGGCATCTTCCAGTGCCAGTTTGGTGCCGCTGCCGATGGAGAAGTGCGCCGTATGTGCCGCGTCACCCATGAGCACGATGGGAACGTTCCTGCCACCCACGGTTTCGTGGTGCACCCAGTGCTCGCACACCACACGCGGAAAGCGTATCCAGATTGCGGAGCCGCGCACGTGCGTGGCGTTGTTCATCAGGGCGTTGCCATCGAGGTATTTGGCGAACAGGCGTTCGCAGAAGGCGATGCCGTCTTCCTGGCTCATCTGGTCCAGGCCGTGGGCTTTCCAGACGGCTTCGGGGGTCTCGACGATGAAGGTGGAGGTCTTGTCGTCGAACTTGTAGGCGTGTGCGGCAAACCAGCCGTGCTCGGTTTTCTCGAAAGCGAAGGTGAAGGCGTCGAAAGTCTTGTGGGTGCCCAGCCAGACAAACCGGCAGGCGCGCAGTTCGACGTCGGGTTTGAAGGTGTCGGCGTAACGGTTGCGGATGCGGCTGTTCAGGCCGTCGCTGGCGATGACCAGGTCGGCCTCGTATTTGGCGGTGATGGCCTGGTCGTCCTGCACATCGGTTTCAAAGACCAGGTCGACGCCGAGTTCGATACAGCGCTCCTGCAGGATGTTGAGCAGGCGCTTGCGGCCGATGCCGCAGAAGCCGTGGCCGCCGGAACGCACGCTGCGGCCCTTGAAAAACACCTCGACGTCGTCCCAGTGGTTGAAGGCGTCGCCAATCAGCTGTGCGCTGACCGGGTCGGCGACCTGCAGGTTGCCCAGCGTCTGGTCCGACAGCACCACGCCCCAGCCAAAGGTGTCGAAGGGGCGGTTGCGCTCCACGACCGTCACGGTGTGTGCCGGGTTTTGCAGCTTCATGAGCAGGGCGAAATACAGACCTGCGGGACCACCGCCCAGACAAAGGATGCGCATGCTTGTCGCTTTCTTGTGTTTCCGGAATTGACTATTGCCTTAATTGTTTAGGTTTAAAGTATTTTCGTCAAGCGGACTTTTACCGTCCGCTTAGGCTGCTGGCAGTGCAACTGGCGGGGAGCGCAAGTCAGGAAGGTGTGGGGCGGCTCAGGGCGCCTGAAAGCCGCCAGCCCGGTAAGTGAGCACCAACGTGTCACGGTAACCGGCGGGCGCGGCATCGTCTGCCGGCAGGATGGGCGTGGTCTCGTGGATGACGCGGGCGTCGTCCAGCAGCAGGGCGGTCAGCGGCTCCTGCATCAGGAAACGCACGCCGTGCGGGCCGTTGGCGTCGAACACGCGGGTCTCGCCGCCCTTGACGCCCTCACGGGCAACCAGCAGCACCACCACAAAATTCACGCCGTCACGGTGGGCGCCTTCTGGCGTGGGCCGGCCGACGCCGCCGGCGGTGTCGATGCGGAACTGGTGCGCTTCCACGTACCAGTGCGGCACCTGTTGCACGCCGGCAAACAGCTGGCCGAAGGCGGTGATCAGTTTTGTCCACGCCGGGGCCTGTGCAACGGTGGGCTCGACCGGGTCAAACCAGCGCTCGAAGCCGCCGTGCAGGGCGTTGTAGTCGGTAGGCTGCCAGTGAGCGCGGTGGGGTGTCTGCTCGAGTGCACCGGTGGCCGTGTCCTGCACATAGCAGGCGTGGCGGCGTTTGCGGTAATGGCCGCCGTCCTTCAGGTGGGCGTCGGGCGGCAGGCGGTTCCAGGCGTCGGTCAGCGTCGCCCATTCGCTGGTCCAGCCAGGCGTTGCCAGTTTCAGGGTGGTGAGCAGGTCGCCCGGCATTTGCAGGCTGAGCCCGTCCTGGCTCAGGGCCTGGCCGGCGGGTTTCTGGACGGTCGCGATATTGAACATGGCCTTATTTTCCCCGACCAGCCTCGTGGGCGTTGTTCATGGCGAATGGCGCGGCGTAATCTGTCGCGGGACGCTATTGTTTTAGTAGCTGCTCACGCTCGTGTTCATTGGTCTGGAGGCCAAAACAGCCCTCTTTTTTGCCTGTTTTGGAGCGCTTTTTGCCGGTTTTTAAGCTTTTTGAAGGCTTCAAAAGCGCTCAAAGTGCAAAAATTAACGTATACGGCAAAATTTTAACGTACACGTTAAATTTTGGCGTTAAGGCATGCCAGTTGCTGGCGGGCGAGGTCTGAACGGCCTTGGTGGTCTCAGTAACCGCCGCCCGCGCTGGCCGTTGCTCCTGGCGTCTTGTATTTGGCCAGCAGGGCTTTGGCGCCCGTGACCATCAGCGTCACGTCCATGCCCACGGCGACAAACACCGCACCGGCGTACAGCCATTTGCGCGCTTGCGGTTCTGTGGGCGACAGGATGCCCGGCGCCTTGCCTGCGAGCAGGATGCGCTTCATGCCGTGTTCGATGGCCGCCTGCACATCCGGGTGGGCCGTGTTGCCGGGGTGGCCCATGGTGGCGGCCAGGTCCGACGGGCCGATGAACACACCGTCCACACCGGGCGTCGCCGCAATGGCGTCGATGTTCTGCATGGCTTCCACCGACTCCACCTGCACCAGCAGGCAGACCTGGTCGTTGGCCTCATGCAGGTAGTTGGGGTAAGTCGCCCAGCGCGCCGCGCGTGCCAGCGACGAACCCAGGCCGCGTATGCCCTGGGGCGGGTAGCGCATGGCCTGCACCAAAGCGGCCGCCTGCTCTGCCGTGTTCACCATGGGTACCAGCAGTGTCTGCGCACCGATGTCGAGAAACTGCTTGATGAGCGCTGCATCGCCGTGCGGCACGCGCACCACCGGGTGCGACATGCCGGGCCTGTCCGGAAAGGCGCTGACCGCGCTGGCGATGCCTTGCAACTGTCCCAGCACCGAGCGCAGGTCGTTGGGCGCATGCTCGCCGTCGATGAGCAGCCAGTCGTAGCCGGTACAGGCGATCACTTCGGCGCAGTAGGGGTCTGCCAGCGCAGCCCAGAGGCCGATCTGCGGACGTTTTTGTTGAAGAGCCTGTTTGAAGGTATTGATGGGGGTTTGCATGGGCACTATTTTGCCTAGACGAAACGAAAGGCGATGGCACCCAGCGGGCCGTAGTCGGCATGAAAGGTGTCGCCCGCCACAGCCGGTGTCGGTTTGATGAAGGAACCGCCCAGCACGACCTCACCCGCTTCAAGCGACTCGCCCCACGCGCCCAGCTTGTTCGCCAGCCAGGCCACGCCGTTGGCCGGGTGGTTGAGTACGGCGGCTGCCACCCCGGATTCCTCGATCACGCCGTTCTTGTAGAGCAGCGCGCTGACCCAGCGCAGGTCGACCGCATCGGGCTTCACGGGACGGCCGCCGGTGATGATGCCGGCATTGGCGGCGTTGTCTGAAATGGTGTCGAACACCTTGCGCGCGACCTTGGTGTGGCGGTCGAACTGTTCGATGCGCGCGTCGATGATTTCAATCGCCGGCACGACATAGTCGGTGGCCCGCAGCACATCGAAGATGGTGACGTTGGGCCCCTGAAGGCGCTTGCCTAGCACAAAGGCGAGCTCCACCTCCACACGCGGCGCGATGAAGCGGTTCATCGGTATCTCGCTGCCCTCGGGGAAAAACATGTCGTCCAGCAGCGTGCCGTAGTCGGGCTCGGTGATCTGGCTGGAGATCTGCATGGCGCGGGACGTCAGCCCGATCTTGTGGCCGCGCACGGTGCGCCCTTCGGCCAGCTTCATCTTCACCCAGGCGCGCGAGACCGCGTAGCCGTCTTCAATCGTCATGCCGGGAAAGCGTTTGGAAAAATGCTCCACCTGCACGCGTGTTTTCTCGGCCTGGTTCAGCTCTGCAGCGAGCAGTTGTATGCGTTGTTCGTCAAACATCAGCGTGCGAGGTCCTGTGTGAAAGCGAGGGTCTGGTCTATGAACTCCTGGCGCCGTTCGATCTGCACCCAATGGCCGCAGTTGGCAAAAATGTGCAGGTCGGCGTTGGGGCAGGCCTGCGAGATGCGGATGCCGCATTCGAGCGGCACCCGTTCGTCATGCCGCCCATGCAAAGCGAGGATGGGTGTGTTGATGGTGCGCAGGTCTTCCTCGGGGATGCCCTTGACCTCCCGCGTTTGCCCACCCGGCGCCGGCTCGGGAAAGAGCTTGCGGTAGGCCTCCATGCCGCCGGCCAGTTGTGTCACTTCATGGCGCAGGCGCACCATGTCGTCGGTCACAAAAGACGGGTCGTGGGGAAAGCTGCGCAGCAGCTCGGCCATGTTCTCCAGCGAGGGCTCGTAATACCAGGAGCGCGCCATCGCCGACTTCTGCGTGAAGCTGCCGGCGGGCGTCCCCATGAGCACCATGCGCTCGACGCGGTGTGCGTTGCGTATGGCCAGCGCCAGCGAGAGCGCGCCGCCAAAAGAGTTGCCGACCAGGATGGCCTTGTCGATGTTCAGCGCATCCATGAAACCCAAGAGGTGCTGCACCCACAGCTTGATGCTGTACTTGGTGCCTTCGGGACGCTCGGTGAAACCGAAGCCGATGATGTCGGGCACCAGCACGCGAAAGTGTTTGGCAAAGTCATCCATCACGCCGTGCCAGTTCTCCCAACCCGTGACACCTGCACCCGAGCCGTGCAGCAGGATCATGGGCCGGCCCTCGCCGACATCGTGGTAGTTGGTCTTCACGCCATTGGCCACAATGGTTTTGCCAAAGGCCGGGTGATTGGCCGCGCTGGCTGAATCGCTTGTCGTCATGGAAGTCTCCGAATATGAAATGTCTGGTCTCAGACGGAGCGGGCGCCAGTGCCGCCATCGCTCATGAAAATCTCGCCGGTGACGGCGCGTGCATTGGCGCTGCTGGCCAGAAGAACGTAGAGGCCGGTGTGGTCTTCTGGCACCTGGGCAAAACCCAGCAACACACCGGTCGCCATCTTTTCGTGAAACTGCGCCGGGTTGGCGTTGATGCTGCGTTCCGTCTGGCCTAGGGCATCGGTGCCGCTGAGCCCGGTCAGCGTGCCGCCGGGGCCGACGCCGTTGACGCGGATGTCGGGCGCCAGCTCGAGTGCCAGTTGTTTGATCATGCCGACCACGGCGTGTTTGCCCATGGTGTACAGAATGCCGCCGCCGCCCGAGTTGAAACTGGCGACGGACGCGGTGAAGATGATGCTGCCGCGGCTGGCGATCAACGCCTCGCGCCCGGCCATCGCCGCATAAAGGTAGCCGCGCAGGTTGATGGCAAACAGCTCGTCCATGGTGGCCGCCATTGACTCACCGGTGTAGCTGCGTAACGGCCTGCGGAAATCAAACACCCCGGCATTGCCGACCACGGTGTCCAGCTTGCCAAAGCGGCTCAAGGCCAGTTCAACCGCCTGTGTGTGCACTTTGTACTGGCGCACGTCGCCCACAACGGTGGCGATCTTGTCGCCATGGGCGTCGGCCAGGCTTTGCAGTTTGGCGGCATCGCGGTCCAGCGCCACGATGCCGGCCGCGCCTTCCTTGATGTAACGCTCGACGACGGCGCGGCCTATGCCGTCCGCCGCACCGGTGACAAAGGCCACCTGTCCTTCAAGCCAGCCGCTCATCTGATGGCCCGCCTAAAGAAAGACATTGAGGTTCTTCGCCAGCAGCACGGTCTGCGTGGTCACGATCTCGCGTGCGGCGAGGCGCAGCAGGCCGTCATCGCCGCGACGCAGTACATCGGTGCGCCGGCCCGCGAGCCAGAACTCCTCGGTCTCGCTGCGGCCGCGGCAGTTGATGAAGGTCGAGTAGGCCTTGAACTCGTTCGCCTTCTCTGTCAGTTCCACTTCGATGTTGGAGATGACATGGCAGGAGCGTGTCGGCGGATCTTCCGCCCAGGCCGTGGGGTCCTTGAAGCGTGTCACGCGGCGGCGCATGTTGAGCATGTCGTCGTCAAAGAAAGCCATGCGTTTCGGGTCGAGCACGGGGGCTTTGTCCTTGCGGTGGCGCGCCTGTATGCCGGGCATCCAGTAGTGGATGTCGTCGGTCATCATGCCCAGCCACTCTTCGTAGCGCTCTTCATCGAGGATGCGGGCTTCGCGGTAGAGGAACTGAGTGACCTCGAACACCAGCTCCATCGATGCCAGCGAGGGCGGCGGTGGTGTGATGGGTTTTTTGAGTACGGGCGTTTCGCCCATGACGAACTTCATGGCTGGCTGCTCCCTTCGTCGCACATCAGCTCCAGCCACTTGCGGTAGAAGGCGAGCTGGTTGGAGTCGTTGTACTTGCGCATGTGCACATTGCCCTTGAGTTCTTCGTGCTCGATCTGGCTGTCGATGCCCAGCCCGTAGTGCAGCTTCTGTTTGCGCGTGATCACGCCCAGATTGGTGGCGGTGGCGTTTTCCCAGTTGTCGCCGTCGTCCATCTCAAGCACACCGGACGGCGAGAAGCTGCGCATGACGCCCTTCATGTACATGTCCTTCAGTGCCTCGGGCGCGGACTTGTTGACCAGCACCCAGGTGTGCAGCTCGATTTGTGAAGGGCCCTTGGGGTGCCAGGTGCGGAAGGTGTTTTGCCCTGGCAGGAAGGAGGTGTGCGGAAACAGGTTGGCCGAACTGATGGAGCCGATCATGCGGGAACGCAGCTTGCCCAGGCGGGCGGCAAACTTGGCTTCGTTTTCCTTGAGGTAGTCGAGGATGTCCTGCTCGCCCAGCACCATGGCGTTGCCGATAAAGTCCAGGCCGAACTGCCATCCGTGGCCATTGACGTTGGCCTGGTAAACCTTGGACTGGTCGTATTTGTTGTCGACGCCGCGGCCGAAGAGGGCCACCGCGCCGGAGTTGTGTGTCCATGCCGCGTGGTAAGAATCACCGGCGAAATTTTCCGACGGGTACTTCCAGTTGCACTGCATGCGCGACTTGATGTTGCCGGGTAAAAACTCGGTGCCGCCGGGGTCGTTGTCCAGCAGGATGTCGAGGTACCAGCGGTAGTCGCCCAGGAACTGCTCCAGGCTTTCGGCTTCTTCATTGAAGGTGGCAAACACAAGCCCTTTGTAACTTTCGACGCGCGCGTTGCGTATGCCGAGTTCGCCCTTGTCGAAATCACGGCAAGTGCTTTTGTAGAGTTCTTCCTGGGGCAGGCCGACCAGCGCGCCGGCGCTGTCGAAGGTCCAGCCGTGGTAGTTGCAGGTGAAGCGGCGCTTGTTGCCGGCTTCGGCCATGCAGATCTTGTTGCCGCGGTGTGTGCATGAGTTGAGGAAGACCTTGACCTTGCCGTCCTGTGCGCGTGTGACGATCACGCCGTCCTCGCCCATGAAGGTGGTGAGGAAGTCGCCGTAGTTGGCGACCTGGCTTTCGTGTGCCACAAACAGCCAGGTGCGCGCAAAGATGCGCTCCAGTTCCAGGCGGTAAATTTCTTCATCCCAATAGAGGCGGCGGTCCAGGCTGCCGTTGTCGAAGTCGACGAGCTGGCGCAGGGCGTGGGCATCGATGGGCGCCTGGGGCGCACGTTTGCTGCGGAGGGGGGTGATGGGAATGGTGGTTGGCATAAATCAGTCGCAGATAAGTCAGGCTGTGGTGGCTTCGGCCACGCCGGCGGCGTGCACTTCGGCAAAACCGAGGCCGGTCACCCATTGCGGGCCTTGTTCGTAAGCAATGATGCTGCCCGGTTGGTCGCCCAGCGCGCCCATCATGCAGAGGAAGTTGCGGATTTCCCAAGCGCCGTTGCCGCCCTGCTCGAACACCTCGGCATCGCTGAGTTTGAGCATCGCTTCGGCATCGCCACGCGTGACGCAGTCCAGCACCCAGCGGTCGAAGGTTTCGTTGACCTTGCCCATCTCGGGCAGGCCGACCCAGTGGCTGATGCCGCCGGAACCGATGACCGCCACGCGCTCGTCGGCAGGCCAGGCCTTGACCGCATCGCCCATCATGCGGCCCAGTTCATGGGCGCGGCGCATGGGCAGCAGGGGCTCGACGCCACTGGCCAGGTACACGGGCACCACGCCCTTGACGCTGTCGTTGCTCAGGGCGCACAGGCGCGCCGGCACACCGATGGAATGGTCGACCCGCAAAGTCTTGGCGACTGCCCAGTCGAAGCCGTGTGCGCCGCCGTACTGCGCGATGTGCAGTGCGAGCGCCGTGTTGTTGGGAATGTCGCTTTGTGCGATGTCGGGGAAGCGCTCATAGGGACCGCTGACATCGCCGATACCAATCAGGTAGCTGGGCAGGCAGCCGGGGCCGAAGAGCACATAGTGGTCGGCACCGATGACGATGACGGATGTCGCACCCAACTCACCGATGCGTTTGCCGACCGCTTCATAGGCGGCGCGCACGCGGTTTTGCGCGTCGTTCCATTTTTCTTTCGGCATGTAGAACACGCCGGGTTCATGCGGCATGATGAAGCCGCCAACAATGCTTGCCATGGTTATCCTTGTGAGGCGGTGTCGCGGCTGCGTTCGAGGTAGGCAGCCCTTGTTTTGACGGGCGCGTTCATCATCCAGAAGCCGTAAGTCAGCAGCGGGCTGACACCTGCCCTGAGCAACCCGGCAACATCAAAACTGCTGATCATGTCGGCCTCCGCCGGGGCCACGCCGTAGCGCTTGAGAAAGGCGGCGGCGTCTTCGCCAAATGCGGTGCGCGCCTCGCGCTTGACGCCGAGGTCGTGCAGCACCGATTCCATTGCATGCGTGCTCATGGTTAGGGCCTCAGTCTTCCTCGATGTTGGCGGCGCGCAGGACCTTGCCCCAGCGCTCGTAGTCACGCTTCATGTAGTCGTTGAACTCCGAGATGCTCAGCTTGCGTGTCGTGGCACCGTCTGCTGCCAGGCGGTCCAGCATGACCTTGTCTTCCAGCGCCTTGCTCAATGCGGCGGCCAAGGCGTTGACGGCTTCCTGGGGCGTGCCCTTGGGTGCAGCCAGGCCGAACCATGAGGTGGCCAGCACTTCAGGCATGCCCAGTTCGGTGAAAGAGGGAATGTCCGGGGCGGCCGGTGTACGCCCGGTGGTCGTGACTGCATAGCCACGCAGTCTTTCAGCCTTCAGGTGGGAGAGCGTGCCCGGAATGCTGGCGAAATAAATCGGCACCTGGCCGCCCAGAAGGTCTACCAGTGCAGGTGCTTCGCCGCGATAGTGCACGGGACGGAACTTTGCGTTGATGGCATTGAAGAACATCACGGCGCTCAGGTGCGACTGGCTGCCCTTGCCCGCTGTGGCAATCGGCGTCTCTTTGTCCTTGAGCGAGCGCACCAGTTCCTGCAGGTTCTTTGCCGGCGCGTTGAACGGCGCCACCAGGACGACGGGGGATTCGCTGATCAGGCCAATGTGCACGAAGTCTTCGGGCTTGTAGGGCAGCTTCTTGTTGTACTGGGGGTTGATGCTGAAGCCGCTGGCTGTCGAGAGCAGCAGCGTGTAGCCGTCGGGCGCAGCCTTGGCGACCGCATCGCCGCCAATGATGGTGCCTGCACCGCCACGGTTGTCGACAATGACCTCCTGGCCCAGCACGGCCGACATGTTGCGCGCGGCCAGGCGTGCCAGCACGTCCGTGCCACCACCCGCGGGGAAGGGCACGATCAGACGTATCGGCTTTTCAGGGTATTTGGCCCATGCGCTTGCGGGCAGCAAGGCGGCAGCCGCAAGGCCCATGGCGGTCAGGCATGTCAGAACTTTGTGTTTCATCGTTGTCTCCTGGAGGGGGTTTTCAGATCATCCTGCTGCGGCCGGCCCAATAGGGGTCGCGCAGCTTGCGCTTCATCAGTTTTCCGGAATCGTCGCGCGGCAGCTCGTCCATGAACACATAGTCTTTCGGCACTTTCAGGCCGGCGAGCTTGCTGCGTAAAAAGCTGCTGATCTCGCTTTGCGAGAGCGCGGTTGCTGTCGATGGCTTGATGAAGGCGAGCAGTTTCTCGCCGAACTCTTCGTCGGGCACGCCGATGACGGCGCAGTCCTCGACGCCGGTGTGCTCCATCAGCGCACATTCAATTTCGGCGGGGTAAATGTTCACACCGCCGGAGATGACGATGTCCTTCTTGCGGTCTACCAGGAAGAGGTAACCGTCTTCGTCGAGGTAACCGACATCGCCATTGGTGATGAGGCCGTCGCGGCCTATCTCCAGCCGTGCGGCATCGGCATTCTGGTAGGTGAAGTTGGGCACGCCCTGCAGGCCGGCATAGACCTCACCGACCTGGTTGGGCGGCAGGATCTGGCCACTGTCGGAGTAAATCCGGATCTCGCGCCCGGGCCAGGCTTTGCCAACGGTCCCTGGTTTGTCCAGCCATTCCTGCGTGGACGATCGGCTGATCATGCCGGCTTCGGTCGAGCCGTAGTATTCATGAATCACCGGCCCCCACCAGGCGATGAAGGCGCGTTTGGTCTCGACGGAAATGGGCGCAGCGCCGTGAATCACAAACTGCAACGAGCTCAGGTCGTGCCGCTGTTTGACTTCTTCAGGCAGGCGCAGCAGCCTGACCATCATCGTGGGCACCAGGTGCAGGTGCGTGATGCGGTCGCGTTCAATCACGGCCAGCAGTTCTTCGGCGTCAAAACGCGGCATCAGGGTGATGCTGCCGCCCGAGTTGATGACCTGGCGTGAGTAGGTGTTGGGCGCGCTGTGGTACATGGGACCGGCCATCACCGTGCGCACACCCGGCTTGAGGTCGAACCACTGCTGTGAGAGCTGCGCATACTTGCGGGACTCGTCCGGTGAGAGCGGCAGCTTTCTCACGCCCTTGGGCCGACCGGTCGTCCCGCTGGTGTAAAGAATGCTGTTTCTGCTGCCGACGCGCGAGCGGTCGAGTTGCGGCTTGCTGGCAGCGATCGCTTCGTCGAGGTCGATGATGCCCCCCGGCACCTCGCACTGGTCTGCTGGCACGCGGTAGGGTGTGCTGATGTCTTCCGGGGTGCGCGCCACCACCGGCACCACCTTGCCGGGCACGGATGAGGCCACAGGCCGGTACAAATCGGCGTGCGCAACGAGCATGACGGCGCCAGAGTCTTCAAGGATGTATTCAAGCTCGGGCCCGGTCAGGTGCCAGTTCAGTTGCACGGCGTAAGCCCCCAGCATGGAGACGGCAATCGTCGCCTCGAGAAAGGCGAGGTCGTTGCGCATCAGGAGCGCGACCGCGCTGTCTTCCTTCACGCCTTTCGATGCGAGAAAAGTGGCCAGGCAGGCACCACGATGCCAAAGCGTCTCAAGGCTGACGCGTCGGTCATTGATGGATGCATAGCCTTCGCTTGCACTGGTTTGGCGGATTGCGCTGTTCATGGTGTTGACGTGGATTTTTGCGTATGCCATACTGGCCGGTATGGAAAGTAATTTATTCGCGAGTACCCCATGAGTCAAGCCCCGTATAAACCCTTAAGCATGATGTCGGCCCCGTTTGCAAAGCTGCGCGTGCCCATCGTCGGTTCGCCGATGTTTATTGCGTCGTCGAAGGAACTGGTCGCCCAGCAGTGCCTGGCCGGCATCGTCGGTGCGTTCCCGGCGTTGAATGCCAGGCCCGAGTCAGAACTCGCCGTTTGGCTTCAATACCTGAACCAGCAGATCGCTGCGTGGAATGCGCAGCCGCACGCCTGGGCCGCAGCACCCTATGCCGTCAACCTCATCGTGCATCCGTCCAACCAGCGGCTGGCCCATGACCTCGATGTGGTGTGTGAGTACAAGGCGCCCATCGTCATCACCAGCCTCAATGCGCCTGGCCAGGTGGCCGAGCGTGTGCATGCCTATGGCGGCACGGTGCTGCACGATGTGTCGACCATGCGCCACGCGCGCAAGGCGGTGGATGCCGGCGTGGATGGCCTGGTGCTGGTCTGCGCGGGCGCGGGTGGCCACACGGGCACGCTCAATCCCTTTGCATTCACCGACGAGGTCAGGAGAATCTTCGACGGTATCGTCGCCGTCTCGGGCTGCATCTCGCACGGGCGGCAGGTGCACGCCGTGCAGGCAATGGGCGGTGACCTGGCTTATGTCGGCACGCGCTTTGTGGCCTCAACGGAAGCGCAGGCCGACCCGCGCTACCAGCAGATGATTGTGGACGGTGCGGCGGCGGACATCGTGTGCAGCAATGCCGTCACCGGTCTGCCCGCGAACTACCTGCGCGCGAGTTTTGCGGCACTGGGCGTGGACGTCGATTCGCTGCCGGCGCGGGAAACCTCCTCATTCGGCTTTGGCAAACGGGGCGATGGCACGGAAGCCAAGGCCTGGCGCGACGTCTGGAGCGCAGGCCAGGGCATAGGCGGCATTGAGTCGGTGTTGCCTGCCGCCGAAATTGTCAGGCGCATGGCCGCTGAATATGAGGCGGCGCGTGCCGGGACCTGTGGTGCCATGGCGCCGGTGGCGCTGGCTGCGTAGGTTTCAGTCGCCTTTTTTCTCGTTGCCTGCGGATGACACGCCCGCAAAAAAGATCTGTTCCAGGGCTGCCTGCCGCAAGGCGAGTTTCTGTTTTTCCGGATAGGCAAACAGCAGTCGCAATCCTGACGAAAAGCAGTAGTGAAGACAGGCCAGCAGCTCGGGATCTACCGTCGAGCCCAGTTCCTGGTAGAGCTGCGTGAGGTAGTTCAGGCGTTGCCGGTCGACGTCGGCCACCACCTTGCGCACGGTCGGGTTCACGCGCGCCCAGTTTCGCACCGCCAGCTCCACGGCACCGCCGAATTCATCAATCGGTGAGTTGGTGCCGATAAAGGCGATCAGGCGGATTTTTTCCTGCGCTGAAACACCGGCACGCTCCACGATGTCAATGACTCGCAGTGTCGCGTGCTGACGCCACTCTTCAATCAGCTTCATCAGCAATTCATCGCGCGACGCGAAGTGCCAGTAAAAACTGCCCTTGGTCACGCCCAGGGCTTTGGCCAGCGGGGGAATCAGCACCATGTCGACGCCGGATTGCGCCAGGATTTTCATGCCCGCGCGCACCCAGTCGGAGGGCTGTAAATCGGGCTTCGTGTCCTTGTCCTTGGGAGAGGGCAATGCCTCGGGTGCGGCGGCGTCGGGCGGTGTGCCTGCGCGTGGCGGTCGGCCGACCTTGCGCGGCACCGCCGGGGTTGCTGTTTTCTGGGCTGGTGTTTTAGTCTTCATGGCCTCTGGCTTGTCTCGCAAGTCTGGCGGAAAGTCCGCCCATGGCTATTGTGCAATACGCGCATGCCTTGGCCGCCCTTGGCCGGCCACATGGCAGAAGGCGGCGTCAAACAGTGGAAAGAAGCCTACATACAGAACTCTATCGGCGTCCCATAATGAATCACTCTCAACATCATCCATGGTGCTTCAATGCTCTATAAATTCAAATCAAAAAATGCTGGCGACGTGATCATGCTCGAAGCCAATGGCCGCAAGGTGCTGGAAGTCATCGGCAAGGACGCCGGCCCCAAAGGCATTATCCTGCCGGAGCAAATGCCCGCCGCCATCGCCGCGCTCCAGGCAGCCATTGCCCATGAGGAATCCGGCGACAAGGACGAAGGTGCCGTGCCCGGCGACGGTCTGGGCCTTCGCCAGCGTGCGATGCCCTTTATCGACATGCTGGAGCGAAACCATAAATCCGGCGACGACGTGGTCTGGGGCGTTTGAACCATCCCTCCTGAAAGCCACAAACAAAAAAGCCCTGAATGTCAGGGCTTTTTTATGGGCTGAATTCTTTTGGCGCGCTAGTCGACCTTCGCGCCCGAGGCCTTGACCACCGGTTGCCATTTTTTCAGCTCCGAGTCGATCAGCTGTGCAAACTGTGCCGGTGTGTTGCCGCTGGGAATCGCGCCTTGTGCCAGCAGCTTTTCTTTCATGGCCGGCGTGGCGAGTGCCTTGGCCACTTCCTGCTGGATGCGGTTGGTGATGTCCGGCGGCAGGTTGGCGGGGCCGAGCAGGCCGAACCATGACGTGGCATCAAACCCCTTGAGGTTGCCGGCCTGTTCGACCGTGGGCACGTCGGGCAAGGCGGCAGAGGGCTGGACGCTGGTCACGGCAAGTGCCTTGAGTTTGCCTGCCTTGATGAGTTGCATGGAAGAGGGCAGGTTGTCGAACATGACGTCCATGTCGCCACCGACCAGGCTCAGCAATGCCGGGCCGGATCCGCTGAACGGGAAGTGCGTCATGTAGGTGCCGCTCATGGTCTTGAAGAGTTCCCCGGCCAGGTGGATGGAGGTGCCGTTGCCGCTGGACGCCATGTTCAGCTTGCCAGGGTTCGCCTTGGCGTATTTGATGAAGTCCGCCACGTTGTTGATGCCTGCTGCCTTCGCCTTGTCGGCTGGCACCACCATCACATTGGGCACGCCGGCGACCAGCGTGATGGGTGTGAAGTCCTTCTGCGGATCAAACGGCATCTTTGTGTACAGCCACTTGTTGATGCTCTGGGTGCCCACTGTGCCCATCAGCAGCGTGTAGCCGTCGGGGGTTGCCTTGGCGACGACATCTGCACCGATGTTGCCGCCCGCGCCACCGCGGTTCTCAACGATGAAGGGCTGGGGGAATGCCTTGCTGAGCTCGGCGGCGGTGGCCCGCGCCAGGATGTCGGTGGTGCCGCCGGGTGCAAAGGGCACGACGATCTTCACCGGCCGGGTGGGCCAGGTGCCTTGCGCTGCGGCGGGCAGGGTCACCGTGGCCACCGCGGCGATGGCAAACACTGCAAGCGCCGTGCGGCGCCGTGGGATGTGAAATGTTTTCAAGCTTGTCTCCGTGATGTGCGGTTGTACCTGGGGCAAAGATACCTTTGCGATGCTGGCGCTTCAAGAGGGTAAATCCCCGGAATCTCCCTAGGCAAGAAAAAAGCCGCCTGGCTTGGGGCCGAGGCGGCTTGCAACGCTGTGTTGCGGTATCGACGTTGATCAGTCGGCGTACTTGCCGGCTGCGTCGATGACGGGCTTGAGCTTGTTGATTTCTGCAGACACAAAAGCCTTGTGTGCTGCGGGGTCCACGCGGCGGTCGGTCACGACCACGGCGCCCAGGGCTTCTTCCTTCTTGAGGAAGTCAGCATCCTTCAGCGCGACCTTCAGGCCGGCATTGAGCTGGGCCAGGATGGCGGGTGGTGTGCCTTTGGGGGCGTAGAGGCCGTGCCAGATGGTCAGGTCAAAACCTTTCAGGCCCATTTCCTGGAGCGTCGGGTAGTCCTTGAGCAGCTTGTTGCCGGACAGGGGTTTGGTCGTGGTCACGGCATAGGCCTTGACGCGACCGGCTTCGATCTGGCCCGTGGTGTTGGTGGTCTGGTCACACATCATGTCGACCTGGCCGCCGACCAGCGCATTCATCGCCGGTGCCGTGCCGCCGAAAGGAATCGTGGTCATCGCTTCCTTGGCGTTGATGGCTGCTTGCCACATCAGGCCGCACAGGTGCGATGCTGAACCCAGGCCTGCATGCGCAATGTTGAGCTTGCCGGAATTGGTACGGATGTAGTTCTCAAGGTCGCGGTAGTTGTTGGCCGGCAGCTGTGGCTTGCCGATGATGGTCATCGGCACTTCGTTGATCATGCCGAGGAATTCGAAATCTTCGAGAACCTTGTAAGGCAGCTTGCGGTACAGGCCTGGCGCCGCGGCCATGCCGATGTGGTGCAACAGCAGCGTGTGGCCATCGGGTGCAGCGCGTGCGACCTTGGCGGCGCCAATGGTGCCGCCGGCACCGTTGACGTTTTCAACCACGAAGTTGGAGCCGGGAATGGCCTTGCGCATGGCTTCTGCCAGGTCGCGTGCAACGCGGTCGGTCGGGCCGCCTGCGGCAAACGGCACGACAAACGTGACGGGCTTGGTGCCGGGGAAGGTTTGTGCGTTCGCAAAGATGGCAGTTGCCGCAACTGCCAGAACGAGTAGTCGTTTCATGTTCGTCTCCTGTTTAAAACAGCACAAAGTTTAGTGTGGGCGCGGCCTGCCGGCATCGCGGGAAATACGTAAGGGGAACCCCCGCACTTTCGCCCTGACTTACAGCTGACTTACTATTTGTAGCTGCGCGCGTCTTCAATGACCTTGCCGTCATTGGGGAGACTGCCCGGTGACAGCAGCTCGACCGTCCCGCGCAGCTTGGTCACGTCGCGTATGGCGTCGCTGATACGCTGGTCCAGCCCTGCGTGGGCAGACGCGGCTTCGACCCGGAAGGTCATGCTGTCGTTGGCCATTTCGCCGCTGACCACCAGCCGGGCCTTGAGCACTTCGGGAAAGCGCCTTGCGATGTCCGCAACCTGGCCGGGGTGCACAAACATCCCGCGTACTTTCACGGTCTGGTCGGCCCGGCCCATCCAGCCCTTGATGCGTGGGGCGGTGCGACCGGTCGGGCAGTTGCCCGGCAGGATAGCCGACAGGTCGCCTGTACCGAACCGTATCAGCGGGTAGTCGGGGTTTAGCGTGGTGACGACCAGTTCGCCGACTTCACCTTCGGGCACAGGATCGCCCGTGCCAGGCCTGACGATCTCGACAATCACGCCTTCGTCCTGCACGAGTCCCTCGCGGGCCTCGGTTTCGTAGGCGATGAGGCCCAGGTCTGCCGACGCGTAACACTGGTAACCCGTGACGCCGTGCGCGGCCAGCCAGTCGCGCAGACTGGGGGGAAACGCTTCGCCGGATACCAGGGCGCGGGTGACCGTGGGCAGCGCCACCTTCATCTCCGCCGCTTTCTCGACAATGATCTTCAGAAAGCTCGGTGTGCCGATATAGCCTGCAGGCTTGAGCTCGGCCATGGCCTGCACCTGCTGCTCGGTCTGGCCGGTGCCACCGGGGAAAACCGTGCAACCCAGTGCGTGCGCACCGGATTCCATCATCGCGCCGGCAGGCACAAAGTGGTAACTGAAGCTGTTGTGAATCAGCTGCCCGGGCCGAAAGCCTGCCGCGTGCATGGCACGCGCCATGCGCCAGTAGTCCTTGCGTGTGCTGTCGGGTTCGTAAATCGTTCCGGGGCTGGCAAATACGCGCGGCATCTGCGCGCCATAAGCCAGCGCGCTGAATCCGCCGAACACATCACCGCCCGCCTGGCGTGCAGCCTGCTGGCGCTCCAGAAGCTCGTGTTTGCGTGTGACCGGCAGTCGGGCAAGCGCCGCACGTGATGTCACGGCGCTGGCATCGATGCCTTCAAGAATACCGGCAAACGCCGGGGCCCTGGCCTGCGCGTGTGCAATCTGACCGGGCAGTGCCGCCATCTGCGCGGCTTCGCGCTCCGCACTGCCGCGGGTTTCAAGTAGGTCGTAATACTTGCTCATGATCAGGCGAGCCAGCGTTTGCGGCGTTTGTAGCTTTTGACGTCTTTAAAACTCTTGCGTTCGCCACCGCCCACGCCGAGGTAGAACTCCTTCACGTCCTCATTGCTGGCCAGGTCGCTGGCGGCGCCGTCCATGACGACACGGCCGCTTTCCATGATGTAGCCGTGGTCCGAGTACTTGAGCGCCATGTTGGTATTCTGTTCGGCCAGCAGGAAAGTCACTTTTTCCTTCTGGTTCAGGTCTTTCACAATGTTGAAGACTTCCTCGACGATTTGTGGCGCCAGGCCCATGGAGGGCTCGTCCAGCAACACCATGCTGGGGCTGGCCATCAGGGCGCGACCGATAGCGCACATCTGCTGTTCGCCGCCCGAGGTGTAGGCCGCCTGTGAGGTGCGCCGTGTTTTCAGGCGCGGGAAGTATGCATAGACCTTCTCGAGGTTGGCGGCGATTTCGGCCTTGCTTTTGCGGGTGTACGAGCCCGTCAGCAGGTTTTCTTCAATCGTCAGGTGGGCAAAGCAGTGCCGGCCCTCCATCACCTGCACCACACCCCGCTGCACCAGGTCAGCCGGGGAGAGGTTCTCGATGCGCTCGCCGCGCAGTTCGATGGAGCCCTTGGTGACTGCACCCCGCTCGCCCTGCAGCAGGTTGGAGATGGCGCGCAGCGTGGTGGTCTTGCCGGCACCGTTACCGCCGAGAATGGCCACGATTTTCCCCTGTGGTACCTGCAGCGAGACGCCCTTGAGCACCAGGATCACGTGGTTGTAGATGACTTCGATGCCGTTGACGTTGAGAACGATGTTAGGTGTGTCCATATTTTTCCTGACCAATCTTGAGGGCTGTCGCTTGTCTATTCAGCCCTCAAGGCTGGCGGCTCGTGAGAGCCGCGCCCCTCCCGCCTGGCGGGAGGGGTTGGGGAGGGTGCCGTCAGTTCATGGCAAAGCCAGTCTGGGCGGCTTTGCCGCTCAAGACTGGCAATCGGCCGAGGTGCGGCGCGTCATCTTCTTGTCGGCGAGGTACTTGTCGGCACCGGCCTTGACCATCGGTTTGATGATGGCCTCGTCGGCCGCGATGAACGGCGACGAGAACTCCCACTTGCTGCCGTTCCAGGTCTGCACGCGCGCGGCGGTCGAACCCATGTGGTCGGAGCAAGACGTGGACAGCGGCTGCATCACATTGGTGAAGCCCAGGGCGTCCAGGCGTTTCTGGTCCAGTGCCAGGTTTTCCATGCCCCAGCGAACCTGTTCGCCGGTCATGACCTTGCCCTTGCCGAAACGCTCCTGCGCACGGCGAACAGCCTCGATGCTCAGCATCTGGATGATCACGCCGCGGGTGTACAGCACCGAACCGACTTCGTCTTTCGGTCCTGTGCCCTGGCCCTTGTCGTGCACCATCTTCATGATGTCCTGGATCACCTTGGGCTGGGTGCCCGAGGTGTTCAGCGTCAGCGCGTTGTAGCCCTTGGCGCCTTCGCCGACGTCTTTCACGTCAGGCTCGGCACCGGCCCACCACACGCCGTACATCTTGTCGCGCGGATAGCCGGTGGCTTGCGCTTCTTTCAGTGCGGTGGAGTTCATCACGCCCCAGCCCCACAGCAGCACGTAGTCCGGACGCGACTGGCGAACCTGCAGCCAGGCCGATTTCTGCTCGACACCTGGTGCCGTCACGGGGATCAGTGACAGGTCAAAGCCCTGCATCTTCGCGCGCTCCTGCAGCAGGGGGATGGGCTCCTTGCCGAATGGCGAGTCGTGGTAGACCAGCGCAATCTTCTTGCCCTTGAGCTTGTCCATGCCACCTTCTTTTTTGCCGATGTGCTGGATCAGGATGTCGGCGGCGGTCCAGTAGCTGCCCATCAGCGGGAAGTTCCACTTGAAGGCCTGGCCGTCCTGCGCAACGGACAAACCGTAACCCAGCGTGATGAGCGGCACTTTGTCGGTCGGCACTTTTTCAGTCAGTGCAAAGGTGATGCCGGTGGCTTGTGGGTCAAAAATCGCAACGCCCGGGCGGCCCTTCAGGCGCTCGTAGCACTCCACGCCGCGGTCGGTGGCGTAACCTGTTTCGCACTCTTCATAAGTCAGCTTCACGCCGTTGATGCCGCCATCGCGTGCGTTGATCAGCTTGAGGTAATCCTGCTTGCCGTTGGCCCACGGCACCCCGTTGGGCGCGTAAGGCCCGGTGCGGTAGGACAGCAGCGGGAAGAACTGCTCTTTCGCCTGTGCAAATGCGCTGGTCGTCACGAGGGACGAAGCGCCAGCGGCAATCGCTGCCACTGCCAGAATCAAACTACGAATCTTCATTGTTGTCTCCTGAAAAATAAAAATCACACACCTGAAAACCGAAATCCAAACGGACACCTGAGTAAACGGACAAACTCTCAGTTACGCATCAGTAGTTGCGAGCATGAATGGCCCCCACGCTTTGCACTTCGTGTCATGCGCTGCCCCCCGAGGGGGCCGCCCGCCTGCGGCCCGGCGAAGCCGGTTCCGCGGCTCGAGCTTGCATGCATGCCCTAGTGCGGGAATGGCCATAGACGTAATTTCTGCTTTGCAACAGACCACAACTTGGCCAGTCCATGCGGTTCCACAATCAGGAACCACACAATCAGGCCGCCAAAAATCATGAGTTCTGCATGTGACACGCCAGCCGTGCTCATCTCGTAACCGAACAGGCTGGTGATGGCGGGCAGTGCGCGGCTCAGCACAATCGGCAGGATGGTGACGAAGGCCGCCCCCAGAAAACCGCCGAGGATGGAGCCCAGGCCGCCGATGATGACCATGAAGAGCAGGCGGAAGGAAAAGTCGACCGAGAACGCAGCAGGCTCCCATGCGCCAAGGTGAATGAATCCCCACAGTGCGCCGGCGACACCGATGATGAAGGAACTCACGGCAAACGCGCTGAGCTTGGCGTACATGGGCCGTATGCCGATCACGGCGGCGGCGACGTCCATGTCGCGTATGGCCATCCATTCACGGCCGATCGCACCGCGCACCAGGTTTTTGGCGAGCAGGGCAATCACCACCAGAATGGCCAGGCACAACAGGTATTTGCTGACCGCGCTCTCGATGGGCATGCCGAAGACCTGCAGCTGTGTCACGGAGATGGAGCCCGACGGCGAGTCGTTGGTCAGCCACTTGATGCGCAGAAACATCCAGTCGCTGAAGAACTGCGCAGCGAGCGTGGCCACAGCGAGGTACAGGCCCTTGACGCGCAGGCTTGGCAAGCCGAACAGGATGCCGAATACCGTGGCGCACAGGCCGCCCAGGATGAGGGCGGGCACCAGCGGCATGTTGGGAATGCGTACAAAAAAGTTGTAGGCCCCGTAGGCACCCACCGCCATGAAGGCCCCAGAGCCCAGCGAGATCTGGCCGCAGTAACCGACCAGGATGTTCACACCCAGGGCGGCCAGCGAAATGATGAGGAAGGGAATCAGGATGGCGCGAAACAGGTAGTCGCTTGCCAGCATGGGCACCGCCACAAATGCAAACAGCAGGAAGAGGCCGACGACAACGCGGTCCTGCAGGATGGGGAAGATCTGCTGATCCGCCCGGTAGGTGGTTTTGAATTGACCGTTTTCTCTGTAAAGCATGTGATCTTCTGTTTAGACGCGGTCGATGATTTTTTGGCTCCGGCACGCTGCGCTTAACTTGCTGCGCAAGTGAGCCTTCACCGAAGAATTGTTTTTCGCCGTTACCGGCGAAGAACCCGCGAGCGTGTTCATCTCGTATTTCATACTCGATCAATAATTTTTTCGCCAAACAAGCCCTGCGGCCTGAACAGCAAAAATCCAAGTGCCAGGACATAGGCAAACCAGATTTCGATGCCGCCACCGACGAAGGGGCCGAGATACACCTCGGACAACTTTTCACCGACGCCGATGATGAGGCCGCCGATGATGGCGCCGGGCACCGAGGTGAGGCCGCCCAGGATCACGACCGGCAAGGCGCGCAGGGCCACGGTGGTCAGTGAGAATTGCACGCCGAGCTTGCTGCCCCAGATCATTCCTGCGACCAGTGCCACGACCCCGGCCACACACCAGACGATGACCCAGATGCGGTTCAGCGGGATGCCGATGGACTGCGCGGCCTGGTGGTCGTCGGCTACCGCGCGCAGGGCACGGCCGGTTGCTGTTTTCTGGAAGAAAACGCTGAGCAGTGCGACCAGGCCGGCCGCGATGACAGCGGCGATCAGGTCTTCCTTGTTGATGAGGATGCCGCCCGGGAACATCTTGTCGAGGATGAAGATGGGCTCTTTCGGCATGCCGATGTCGATCTTGTAGATGCTGCTGCCGAACAGCGTCTGGCCCAGGCCTTCGAGAAAGTAGGCGATGCCCAGCGTGGCCATCAGCAGCGTTGCGCCTTCCTGGTTGACGAGGTGGCTGAGCACCAGCCGCTCGATCAGCCAGGCGACAGCAAACATGATGATGCCCGCGATGACAAACGCAGCCACGTTGGCAAACAACAGGTTGTTGATGCCGGTCCACTGCGGAATCCATTCCGAAAAACGGGCCATGGCCAGTGCGGCGAAGAGCACCATGGCGCCCTGTGCGAAGTTGAACACGCCCGACGCCTTGAAGATCAGCACAAAGCCGAGCGCCACCAGCGAATACAGCATGCCGGCCATCAGGCC
>JAZKDR010000069.1:0-5664 GCA_040387435.1 Pseudomonadota bacterium | reverse complement strand
AACAAACGCCCAAAAAAAATGGGCGGTGTGAACCCGCCCATTTGGTCGTGAAGCTAGTATTGTAACCTGTGAAACACCCTCGCGCAAGCACTTTGCGTGCCCGGCGGCCCTTTACGCTGCTGGTGCCGGTGAATGGGCCGCGACCAGGGTGCGGGTATAGGGGTGCTGCGGGGAATCGACAATCTGCGCCAGCGGCCCCGATTCCAGCACTTCGCCGTCTTTCATGACCATGACCTGGTGCGCCATGGCCCGGATGACATTGACATCGTGGGTGATCAGCAGGTAGCTGAGGCCACGCTCCCTTTGCAGGCGCTGGAGCAGCGTCAGCACCTGTTTCTGTATGGTGACATCGAGTGCGCTGGTGGGTTCGTCCAGCACGAGCAGTTGGGGGGCTACCATCAGGGCACGGGCAATCGCCAACCGCTGCCGCTGGCCACCCGAAAACTCGTGTGGATAGCGCTGCAAAAGACCCGGAAACTGCGATTCCTGCATGCCGACGTCGGCCAGGGCCGTTAAAACCCGCTCCTGGCGCTGGGCCTCGCTCAATTCAGGGTAATGGACCAGCAAGCCCTCGCCGACGATAGCTTCGACCGCCATGCGGGGTGAGAGCGACGAGAACGGGTCCTGAAAGACCACCTGTACCGCCCGCCGCAAAGCCTTGTTGGCCGCCGCATTCGTGCCCCAGGCCTTGCCGACCACCTGCAGGTTACCCGCATGCGGGTGCAGGCCCAAAGCTGCCAGCGCCAGGCTGGATTTACCGGAGCCGGACTCGCCAATGACACCTAAAGTTTGCCCGGCCGGGACATCAAAACTGGCACTCTTGACGGCCACAAACTCGCCCTTTTTAAACCAGCCCTTGAAGCCGGGCACCGGCACCGGGTAGGTCACGCGCAAATCCTGCGCCTGCATCACGGCAGCCAGTCCAGCGTCCGGCTGCGCCTCCTGCAGGTCGCGGGTGGGCGTACTGTCGATGAGTTTTCGGGTGTAGGCGTGCTGCGGATTGGCGAAGACGTCGGCAACCTGACCGTGCTCGACGATGTGGCCGTTTTCCATCACCGCCACGCGGTCGGCAAAGCGCCGCACCAGATTCAGGTCATGGGTGATCATCAGCACAGCCATGCCGTTTTTTTGCTGCAGGTTTGAGAGCAGATCCAGAATCTGGCTACGCACAGTGACATCCAGCGCCGTGGTCGGCTCGTCGGCCAGCAGCACTTTGGGCTGGCAGGCCAGCGCCATGGCGATCATGGCGCGTTGGCGCTGGCCGCCCGACAGCTGATGCGGAAACGACCGTGCCCGACGCTCGGGCTCCGAAATGCCCGTGTCTGCCAGCAGCTTGATGGCCTCTTGCCACGCCTCTGCCGACGTCATTGCTTTGTGAAGCTGCAGCACCTCCGCGATCTGGTCGCCCACGCTGAACAGCGGGTTCAGCGCCGTCATTGGCTCCTGGAAGATCATGGCGATGTCCTGCCCGCGTATACCGCGCAGCTGACGCTCTTCAATCGCCAGGAGGTCCACTTCACCTTCACGGCTTTGAAAGACAGCACGGCCGCTGAGGGCGGCGTTTTGCACCAGCCTCAGCAGGCTCAGCGCCGTGATGGTTTTGCCGGAGCCGGATTCACCCACCAGCGCCAGTTTTTCGCCGGGTGCGATGGAGAAGTCGACGCCATGAACGACGTCCTTGCCCGCAAACCCGATGCGCAGGCCTTTGACATCCAGCAATGGTGTACTCATGCGTGGTCCACCTTGCGGGGGTCGAGCGCATCGCGCAACGCATCGCCCATGAAAGTCAGGAGCAGCAAGGTGACAACCAGCACGGCAAATGTCGACAGGGAAATCCACCAGGCATCGATATTGGCCTTGCCCTGGTTCAGCAACTCGCCGAGTGAAGGTGTACCCGGCGGTACGCCCAGGCCAAGGAAGTCGAGCGAGGTCAACGCCAGAATGGCAGCGCTCATGCGGAATGGCAAAAAAGTCACCACCGGTGTCATGCTGTTGGGCAGGATGTGCCGCCACATGATGTGCAGGTTGCTCACACCCAGCGCCCTCGCCGCCCGCACGTAATCGAGCTGCCGATTGCGTAGAAATTCGGCGCGCACATAGTCAGACAAACCCATCCAGCCAAACAGGCTCAACAGGAACAGCAGCAAGGCAACGCTGGGCGAAAACACCGCACTGAAAATAATCAGCAAGTACAGCTCGGGCATGGAACTCCAGATTTCAATGAACCGCTGGAACACCAGATCGGTCTTGCCGCCCGCATAGCCCTGGATCGCGCCGGTGATGACGCCGATCACCACACCAATCACCGTCAGGGCCAGCCCGAACAGCACGCTGAGGCGGAAACCATAGATCAGCTGGGCCAGAAGGTCGCGGCCACGGTCATCTGTGCCGAAGAAGTTGCCGCGCGACGGCGCTGAAGGATTGGGCTCCTTGGCAAAGTAGTTGATGGTGCGCGGGCCGTAGGGGTTGGGCGGGTAGATCGCCCAGTTATCGCCCTGGGTGATCCTGTCCTTGATGAAGGGGTCGAGGTAGTCGGCCGGCGTTTCGAAGTCCCCGCCAAAGGTCTTTTCCGAATAGTCCTTGACCAGCGGAAAGTACATCGTGTTGTTGTAGCTCACGGCGAGCGGTTTGTCGTTCGACAGGACTTCGGCAAACAGGCTCAGAACCACCAGAATGCTGAACAGCACCAGGCTGTAGAAGCCGAGTTTGTTGCGCCGGAAGCGCTGCCATGCGCGCCTGCCCGGACTGAGGGAAACCTTGTCAGTCAAATTTAACCCTCGGGTCGACCCAGACGTAGCAGAGGTCACTGATCAGTTTGGTGACCAACCCTATCAGTGTGAAAAGGTAGAGCGTGCCCAAAACCACCGGATAGTCGCGGCGGATCACGCTTTCGTAACTCAACAGGCCCAGCCCGTCCAGTGAAAAGAGGGTTTCAATCAGCAGCGACCCGGTGAAAAAAGCGCCGATAAAAGCGGCCGGGAAGCCGGTGATGATGGGCAGCAGCGCGTTGCGGAACAGGTGTTTCCAGAGTACCTGCCGCTCGCTCAGGCCTTTGGCTCTGGCTGTCAGCACGTATTGCTTGCGGATTTCTTCAAGAAACGAGTTTTTCGTCAACACGGCCGTGACGGCAAAGCTGCCCAGCACCATGGCAATGACCGGCAAGGTGATGTGCCAGAGGTAATCGGTGATCTTTGCGCCCCAACTCAACGTCTCCCAGTTGCTCGATGTCAGCCCGCGCAGCGGAAACCACTGCAACTGCCCGCCAAAGATAACCACCAGCGCCACGCCCAGCACAAATCCCGGAATGGCATAACCGACCAGCACGATGAGGGTGGTGATGAAATCGAAGCGCGTCCCCGCCCTCACCGCCTTCGCCACACCCAGTGGCACCGCGATCAGGTAACTGATGAAGAAGGTCCACAAGCCCAGGCTGATGGAGACGGGCAGCTTTTCCTTCACCAGTTGCCAGACGTCCTTACGCTGGTAAAAACTGTTGCCCAGGTCGAAGCGCGCAAACTGGCCCAACATCTGGAAGAAGCGCTCGTGCACCGGTTTGTCAAAGCCATACAGCACCTTGATTTCTTCGATGCGCTTGGCATCCACGCCCTGCCGGCCCCGGTAGCCTGCCCCTGCAGAGGCGGCCCGCTCGCCGCCCGAATCCCTGCCCTGCAACTGGGCCACCATCTGTTCAACAGGGCCCCCAGGCACAAACTGCACCATGGCAAAGGTAACCAGCAGGATGCCGAACAGGGTCGGAATCATCAGAAGCAGGCGTTTGAGGATGTAGCTGGCCATGTTTGTCAGCTCACTTGTTGTTGGCGGAGGCCCACCATGTGCTCATGGCCCAGGTATCGGCTTCGTAGTAAGGCGGTATGACCGCAGGTAATACAAACGGGCGTGGACGGTAGCCGATCAGAAAGGCATCGCCGTAGTATTGCGGCACCGAGTAATAGCCATTGGTCAGCACCCGATCCAGCGCACGCATCGCAGCGCCCAGCTCGGGCCGGGTTTTGGCGCTCACCACTTTTTGGAGCAAGGCATCAACAGCCGGATCGGCGATGCCCCAGATGTTGGACGAGCCCGGCGTTTTGGCCGCCTCGGAGCCCCAGCGGTCCAGCAATTCGCCGCCGGGCGCGGTACTGCCGGGCAAACGGGTGGTGGTGATGTCAAAGTCAAACGCGTCCATCTTCTGCTTGGACAGCGAGAAATCAACCACCCTGTAGGTCAGGGTGATGCCCAGCTTCTCCAGCGCCTTCTGGAATGGCGTGAAGATGCGCACAAGCGATGGCTGGTCGTTGAGAAACTCCACTACAAAGGGCTCACCTTTGGCATTGCGCAGCGCGCCCTCACGGTAAGTCCACCCGGCTTCCTTCAACAGCGCCTGGGCCTGTCGCAGGTTCTCGCGCAGGCTACCCGGCGGTGCTGTACTGGCAGAGACCGGCACTGCGCCGAATACCTCGGGCCTGAGCTTGCTGCGCAGTGGCTCGAGCAGCGCCAGTTCATCGGGCTTGGGCACGCCTTCAGCATGGAACTCGCTGTTCGGGAAATAACCCTCGACACGTTTGTAAATCCCGTAGAAGAGCTGGCGATTCATCCACTCGAAATCCATTGCCAGACTGAAGGCCTTGCGCACCCGAATGTCCTGGAACTGTGGTTTGCGCAGGTTGAAGATGTAGCCCTGGAAGTCGCCCGGGTTCTTGTTCTCAAAGGCGCGCTTGACCACCTCGCCCGAGGTGAACTGCTTGCCCTTGTACTGCCGCGCCCAGTTGCGGGAGGTGAACTCGCGCATGTAATCGTATTCACCTGCTTTCAGGCCCTCAAACTTGGCCGTGTCGTCGAGGTAAATCTTGTAGGTCACACGGTCAAAATTAAACTGGCCTTTGCGCGTCGGCAAATCGATGCCCCAGTATTTTGGGTCGCGCACATAGGTGATGTCGCGTCCCATCGCCAGCGATGGCAGCTTGTAGGGGCCCGAGCCTATAGGCGGCTCGGAAACGATCTGGTCCAGCGGCAGGCGCTTGCCACCCGCCATGCCCCAGTCCCGGCTGAAGACCGCCATGCCCCCGACCACCAGTGGCAGTTCCGGATTGGGCGTCACAAAATCAAAGCGCACGACGCGATCAGACACCGCAACGGCGTCCTTCACCTCGGCATAGATGGTCTTGTACTGCGGTGCCGCCTGTTTGCTGATCAGCGTCTTGAAGGAGAACACCACATCGGCTGCCTGCACCGGTTTGCCGTTGTGAAAGCGCGCTTTTTCATTGATGCGAAAAGTGGCCGATAGCTTGTCTGCTGCGACTTCCACGTCGTCCGCCAGCAAACCGTAGGCGGTGGTCGGCTCTTCAGCGTTGCCGGTCAACAGGCTTTCAAGCAGCAGGCCGCCGATGTTGTAAGGCGCCGTGCCGCGCAACGTGAAGGGGTTGAACTTGTCGAAATTGGTGGGCCGGGTAGGCGGCACCATGCGGATCTCGCCCCCTTTGGGCGCATCGGGGTTGACGTAGCTGAAGTTGGTGAAGCCGGGCGGGTATTTGATGTCACCAAACTGGGCGTAGGCGTGGGCGGCATGCGATGCAGGGGCCGACAAAGCCATTCCGAGCAGCACCGAAGCTTTCAAAAGAGACAAATCCCGCATGCGACAATTCTGCACTACTTGGGCGGGTGTCA
>JAZKDR010000068.1:0-4246 GCA_040387435.1 Pseudomonadota bacterium | reverse complement strand
GCAAGGGCCTGAACGACCTGCTGCGCGAGTTCCGCGGCAACCGCAACCACCTGGCCATCGTCATCGACGAGTTCGGCCGCGTGGCCGGTCTCATCACTATCGAGGACGTGCTCGAGCAGATCGTCGGCGAGATCGAGGACGAGTTCGACATCGCCGAGGACGAGGGCGACATCTTCGGCCTGTCCGACCGCACCTACCGCGTCAGCGGCGACACCTCGATTGCCCGCGTCAGCGAAGCCTTTGGCGTCAGCCTGATGGAAAGCGATTTCGACACCATAGGCGGCCTGGTCGCGCACGAGATGGGCCATGTGCCCAAGCGCGGCGAGCACTACGCGCTGTCGGGCCTGCAGTTCACCGTGCTGCACACCAAGGGCGGTGCGGTGCGCTGGTTCAAGGTTTCGCCGGTCGCTACGGCGGCCTGACCGGGACAGGCACGGCGCGTGGCTCGTGATGTGATCAACAGCATGGCGGGCGCGCTGCCCACCCTGCCGGCATTGCTTGAGCACGCGGCCCAACCCAAACCGCGCAGCGGCCTGTCCTGGCTGCAAATGCTGGTGGTTGTGCTGGCAGGCTGTGCACATGCGGTCAGCATTGCCTGGCCGTTTCAATCTGGGCTGACGCACGGCCAACCGGTCTGGTGGCTGCAACTTCTGGCCATGGTGGTGCTGGCCCTGTACCTCGACAACTGCCGCACCATCAGGCGCGGGGCTTTTCTGGGCTGGCTGTTTGCCACCGCGCTGCAGTGCGCCACGTGGTGGTGGCTGTTCATCTCGCTGCACACGTATGGCGGGCTGGCCTCCCCGCTGGCCGTCATCGCCATCGTCGGCCTGGCCGCTTTTCTGGCGCTCTATTACGCGGTTGTCTGCGGTCTGTTCGTCGCCATCGCACCGGTGAACCGGTTTCTGCGCGCCCTTTTGTTTGCCGCATTATGGTTGCTGGCCGAGTTGGGCCGGGTCGAGTTTTTCACCGGCTTCCCTTGGGGTGAGGGTGGGTACGCCTATCTGGATGGCCCGTTTGCGGACCTGGCCAAACTGGTCGGTGTCCACGGACTCACGCTGGGCGCAGCATTCGCCGCCGCCGCGGTGGCGGGGCTGGTTCTGCGTCCGCGTTTGCTGAATGCTGCCCTTGTGGTGGTGGGGCTGGCGATTGCCGCTGCGGCAAGCTTTTCAGTTCGCATCGGGCCGGGCGACGCCTCGATGTTCACGTCCGCCTTGCCCCAAAAATTGGCAGGCGGCAAGCCTTTCACCGTCGCCCTTTTACAGGGCAATATCGCTCAGGATGAGAAATTCCAGGGCGGCAAGGGCATTCCCGATGCACTGAACTGGTACGGCCAGCAATTGATGGCCGCGACCGCCTCCCTGGTGGTTACGCCTGAAACCGCCATACCGCTGCTGCCCGCCCACCTGCCACCCAATTACCTGGACACGCTGTTCACCCGCTTCGTCAGGCCGCCTGCTGGCGCGCCGGCCACGGCCGCCATCATGGGCATCCCGCTGGGCAACAGCCAGGTGGGTTACAGCAATTCAGCTATCGCCCTCAAGCCGCAAATCCTTGAAGGCAAGGATCTGGCCGATGGTGTGTACAGGTATGACAAACACCACCTCGTGCCTTTCGGCGAGTTCGTGCATCCGCTGTTCAAGTGGTTTCTGGCCATCGTCAACATTCCGCTCGCAGACTTCAACAGTGGCGCGGTCAGCCAGCCTTCTTTCGACTGGCAAGGCCAGCGCCTGGCGCCCAACATCTGTTACGAAGATTTGTTTGGTGAAGAGCTGGCCGCGCGCTTTCGCGACCCGGCCACGGCCCCGACCATGATGGTGAACATCAGCAACATCGCCTGGTTTGGCAACACCATCGCCATCGACCAGCACCTCAACATTTCACGCATGCGGGCGCTGGAGTTCGAGCGGCCCATGCTGCGCGCCACCAACACCGGTGCGACGGTGGTGATTGACTACCGGGGTCAGGTCACACACCTGCTCGCGCGCCACACCCGTGGGGTGCTGGTGGCCGAAGTCGAGGGCCGCAGTGGCACCACGCCGTACGCGATGTGGGCGTCCCGGCTAGGCCTGTGGCCGTGGTGGGCGCTGATCGCATTGACAGTCGGTCTGGCGCTGCTGCCACTGATGCGCCGCCGGCGCCGCTGAAAACCCAAAACGGGGATTTTCCGGGCGCAGCGGGAAGGTCTTGAAGCCGCAAAAAAGGTGCCGTGCTGATCAGCGTGGCGCCTTTTTCTTTCAGAGCTGGCTCATGCCGCCGTCGACAATCAGTTCGGTGCCGACGATGAATGCGGCTTGCGGCGACGACAAATAGACTACGGCGCTGGCGACTTCAGCCGGCGTGCCGAAGCGTTTCAGCGGGATTTGCGCCTGGATGCCGGCGGCCATCGCGTCCAGCTGTTCTGCAGGCACACCCAGCTTGCCGTAGAGCGGCGTCGTCACCGGGCCGGGGCTGACAACGTTGACGCGGATACCGCGGCCGATCAGCTCGGCCGACAGCGTCTTGGCCAGCGAGATCAGCGCTGCCTTGCTGGCCGCATAGACGCTGGAGTTGGGCATGCCGACATGGGCATTGATCGAGCCGTTCAGGATGATCGCTGCGCCGCTGTTGAACAGGGGCAGCAAAGCCTGGATGGCAAAGTAGGCCCCCTTGATGTTGACGTTGAAGGTCTGGTCCCAGAGCGCTTCGTCGATGGCTTCAAACGGCGCAAACTTCGCGACGCCGGCATTGACGAACAGCGCGTCGAGGCGCACGCCCTCTTGGGTCAACGCTGCAGCCAGGGCGCGGGCACCGGCGATGTCGCTCGCGTCGTTGCGGATGGCAATTGCACCGACGCCGAGCTGGGCTCTGGCGGCGTCAAGTGTGGCCTGGTCCCGGCCGGTGATCACGACCCTGGCGCCTTGCGCTGCAAAGTCGAGTGCGGTGGCCAGGCCGATGCCGCTGTTGCCGCCGGTCACGAGCACGGTCTTGCCGGTAAAAGTCAGGGTGTTGGTGTTTGCAGTCATGTCAGTTTCCGTTTCTGTAGTTAAGGATGTTTCCGGGTCGGAGGGCCTTGAGTGCCAACCGATGTGTCCAATGTAGGATTTAGCTTCTATGTTTAAAAGTGGCTAAACATGTTTTAATCATTCAGTTTTTATGAATGTTTGGAGTCTGCAATGGACCGCTTGCGTGCCTTCGAAGTCTTTGCCAGCGTCGTCAGCCGCGGCAGCTTTACCCGTGCCGCCGATGCGCTTGACACCTCGCCGGCCAATGTCACGCGCTACATCAACGAGCTGGAGGCGCACCTCGGCACCCGGCTGCTCAACCGCAGCTCGCGCAAACTGTCGCTGACCGAAAGCGGCGAGGCGCTGTATGAACGCAGCAAATCAATCCTCGAGGAGGTCGCCGAGGCGGAGGCACTGGCCTCGTCTGCGACCCTGCAGCCGCGCGGCCGACTGCGCATCAATGCGCCGGTCAGCTTCGGCATCCGCCACCTGGCACCGCTCTGGCCGCGCTTCATGCAGGCGTATCCCGACGTCGAGCTCGACATTGCGCTGAGCGACCGCATCGTCGACATCGTCGAAGAGGGCTACGACCTGGTCATACGCATCTCACGCGCCGGCACGACCAGCCATGCAGCGCGCAAGCTGGCGACCTCGCGCAACATCGTCTGTGCTGCGCCGTCTTACCTCGCCCTTCATGGCGAGCCGAAAGAGCCGGCCGATCTGGCCGGGCACCGCTGCCTCGGGTACACCTATGCGGCGACTGCGAATGAATGGCATTTTGTCGACACCCAGGGCCGGCCGCAGATGGTGCGGGTGAATTACGTGATGCACGCCAACAATGGCGACACCGCGCGCGCCGCCGCTGTCGCCGGCCAGGGGGTGATCTGGCAGCCGGCGTTTCTGGTCGGCGACGATTTGCGCGAGGGACGGCTGGTGGCGCTGTTGCCCGAACACCGCATGCCTGACATCGATGTTCTGGCGGTCTACCCGAGCCGGCGCCACCTCAGCGCCAAGGTCCGCGTGATGATCGACTTCCTGGTCGAGGCCTTCAAGGACCTGCCGCCGTGGGAGCGCCCGCTGCCCGCCGCCACGGCCAGGGCAGCGCGCCGCGTAAAATGACCGCTCTGGCGGCGCTGTGGTGCCGCTCCCGGCGCCCGTGTGGCGCCGCGCTCTTGTCCTTTACCGATCCCTATGCTCACTTTCCAGCAAATCATCCTGAAGCTGCAGTCCTACTGGGCTGACCAGGGCTGCGCACTTTTGCAGCC
>JAZKDR010000067.1:0-2928 GCA_040387435.1 Pseudomonadota bacterium | reverse complement strand
GCCCGAGGCGATGGCCTGGAAGTGCGTGCGGGCGTCGTCGCTGGGGGCGGCGAAGGCGCTGCCGGAGGCGAGCGTCAGGGCGGTGGCGGCGAAAGCGAAAGTCTTGAACATTGTGGGCTCCGATGAAGGGTTGGTGTGAAGTGAAGGGGGGTGAGTGCGGGACGAAGGGTCAGATAGGTCCCGACAAAAGAGCAGACGGCGTCGGCATGCGGTCTATTCCAGAGCGTGCAAAGAAATTTAGGGTCAGGGCCCTGGGCCGTGAATTCGAGGCTTCAGCCCAGCAGGGCCGGCACCCAGCGGTTGATGAGCGCGCCTCCGACGATGAGCCAGCCGAACAAGATCAACGCCAGCAGCAGCGGCTTGGCCCCGGCCTTGCGAATGGCGCCGATGTGCGTGGCCAGGCCGAGCGCAGCCATCGCCATCGCCAGCAGCGCGGTGTCAATCTCGATCGTCACTGCCACCACCGACGCCGGCAGCCATTGCAGCGAATTGAGCAACACAACCGCGACGAAGCCGAAGGCGAACCAGGGCACAGCGAGTTGACCCTTGGCGTGAGCATGCTCTGCCTCCACTAGGGCTTGCAGGGTGCTGTCGCGCGCCAGCCAAGCCGACAGCATCACCAGGAACGGCGCCAGCATCATTACTCGAACCATCTTCGCGATGACGGCCGAGTTGGCTGCGTCCGGGCCCACCGAACGTGCTGCGGCCACCACCTGGGCCACCTCGTGGATGGTCGATCCGACGTAGATGCCGAACCCGTTGGCGCCGCCGGGGATCAGCGCCCAGTGCCGGTTCAGCTCGAACAGCGCCGGGTACAGGAAGATCGCCAGCGTGCCGAACACCACCACCGTGGCCACCGCCACCGTGACCTGCTCGGCGCGCGCCTTGACCACCGGCTCGGCGGCCATCACCGCAGCAGCGCCGCAGATGGCACTGCCAGCGCCGATCAGCATCGCCGTCTTGCGCTCCAGGCCCAGCCAGCGCGTGCCGATGAGGCAGGCCAGTGCGAAGGTCGAGCCCAATATCATTGTGTCGATGGCGACACCAGCTATGCCAACATGGTCAATGTCCTGCACGGTGAGCCGCAGGCCGTACAGCACCACGCCCAGGCGAAGCAGGTTCTGCTTGGAGAAGTTGACGCCGGCGCCGCTGGCTACCGCCAAGCGCGGGGCCCACGGGTAAACCGTGTTGCCCACGATCATGCCCAGCACGATGGCCAGCGTCAGCGCACTGAAGCCATGGTCCTGCAGCCAGGCGATGCGGCCCAGCGCGATACCGGTGGCAGCCAAGGCGCCGCTCAGGGCCAGGCCGGGGAGCATGCGTGCGAAAGCCGATGCAGAGGCCAATGTGCGTGGCTCAGGAAGTACGTTGATGGTCATGCTGCTTGCCTCCGGTTGAAGTTCGTGAGGACAAAGCTTCCGGCTTCATGGATGACCCGTCAAACGGGTTGTATCGCTAAGATGTACCCATCTAATCGCTTTGCAAACGAATCCGCCATGAATACCCTTCGCCTCACGCTGCGACAGCTGCAGATCTTCGTGGCGGTTGCGCGCAGCGGCACTACCACGGCAGCCAGCGCCGAGATCGCGCTGTCGCAGTCGGCCACCAGCTCGGCCGTGAATGAACTTGAGCGGCTGCTGTCGCTGCGCCTGTTCGACCGCGCGGGCAAGCGCCTGCTGCTCAACGACAACGGCCGTGCGTTACTGCCGCGGGCCCTGGCGCTGCTGGACGGTGCCGCCGGCATCGAGTTGATGTCCCGCGATGGCAGCGCCCAGGCGCAGTCGCTGCGCATCGGCGCCAGCACCACCATCGGCAACTATGTGCTGCCCAGGCTGCTGGCCCGTTTTGTCGCAGCGCAACCGGGCCATGCCAGTGCCTGGCGCTCAAAGGTCGTGATCGGAAACACGGCGGCCATCTGTGACGCGGTCGCTGCGTTTGAACTGGACGTGGGCCTGATCGAAGGGCCTTGCCACCAAGCGGCGCTGGCCGTCACGCCATGGCACCAGGACGAGATGGTGGTCGTTACATCGCCTGACAGCGCGTGGGCACGAATGAGCCTGGCCGGCGAGCGGGTGCCAATGCGGACACTGCGTGAAGGGGTCTGGCTGTTGCGTGAGTCGGGCTCGGGAACGCGCGAGGCCACCGACCAAAGTCTGCTGCCCCACTTGCGCTCCTACCGTCGAAGCATCGAGCTGGGAAGTTCGGAGGCGATCAAACATGCGGCCGAGGCGGGTATGGGGGTGGCCTGCCTTTCGTCGTGGGTCGTGAGCGACGCTTTGGAGGCCGGCCGCCTGTGCCGCATCTCCACGACCTTGCCGCGGCAGCTCCGACAATCTCACCTGGTCGTGCATCGCGACAAACAGCCCACCGCTTCGCTGCTGGCATTTGTCGACCAGGTATTTGGCGCCGAGAACACGGCGCCATGAAATGTGACTCCATCGAGGTCAGGCCTGAGCAGCTCGCCAGTCGGCGCTCAAAGTTTATCCACGCACCTTCAACGAGATTCACGGCAGGCTCACCTGCACAAATGCCGGATGCGGATGGCGAGGTCAAGACTGCCGCATATCCACATACCGCACGCGATGTCTTGGGCATTGCGATCCAACGGCCACCCCTTGTCTCCTTCTTTATTTGCGGCGAGAGCAATGATCAGAATGTTGCAACAGCATCAGGTCAAAGTGAACTATTGCCCGTCTATCACGCACTTTGAGGAGCACAGGGAACCCGGGTGGCGGGTATTGCGCTACGGACACTGAAGGACCAAAAGAAGTGATTCGCCCTCCCTGCTGGCGCTTGAAGAAGGCCTGCCCATGGTCCAGAACACCGTTTCGTCCGTGACGCAAAGGGCCATTCCAGAACTTTGCACTTCGCTACAGTGCCGAACGACCGGTACAGGTAATCGATCGGTCGCTTGAGATCCTGACCGGT
>JAZKDR010000066.1:0-21007 GCA_040387435.1 Pseudomonadota bacterium | reverse complement strand
GTGATCCGGATGCCATCGTCATGCTTGAGCGCATGGTGTTCCCTGAGCCTGTGATTACGCAGGCCGTGGAGCCCAAGACCAAGGCCGACCAGGAAAAGATGGGTATTGCGCTTCAGCGCCTGGCGCAGGAAGACCCGTCTTTCCGCGTGAAAACCGACGAAGAATCCGGCCAAACCCTGATCGCCGGTATGGGCGAGCTGCATCTGGAAATTATTGTTGACCGCATGAAGCGCGAATTCGGCGTGGAAGCCAATGTCGGCAAGCCGCAGGTGGCTTACCGTGAAACCATCCGCAAGGTGGTTGAAGACGCAGAAGGCAAGTTTGTGCGCCAGTCCGGCGGTAAGGGCCAGTACGGTCACGTTGTGCTCAAGATCGAGCCGAATGAGCCGGGCAAGGGCATCGAGTTCATCGACGCCATCAAGGGCGGTGTGGTCCCACGCGAATACATCCCTGCGGTGGAAAAGGGCATCAACGAAGCCGTGACGACTGGCGTGCTCGCCGGTTACCCGGTGGTTGACGTCAAGGTGACGCTGCATTTCGGCTCGTACCACGACGTGGACTCGAACGAACTGGCCTTCAAAATGGCTGCAATCTTCGGTTTCAAGGAAGGCTGCCGCAAGGCCAGCCCCGTGATTCTGGAGCCGATGATGGCTGTGGAAGTCGAGACGCCAGAAGACTACGCCGGCAACGTGATGGGCGATCTGTCCTCACGCCGCGGCATGGTCCAGGGCATGGAGGACATGGTGGGTGGCGGCAAGGCCATCAAGGCAGAAGTGCCGCTGTCCGAAATGTTCGGTTACTCGACCACGCTGCGCTCGATGTCGCAGGGTCGTGCTACGTACACCATGGAGTTCAAGCACTACTCTGAAGCCCCGCGCAACGTGTCGGAAGCCATCATGGCTGCCCGCGCGAAGTAAAAACAGACCGGTGCCGGTTCCGAAAGGAGCTGGCACCATTTTTTTCCTGTCTGCGATTGTGTGCCCCTCGCTGCCCGTGGCGATGGAACAAGCAACACAGTGCAAACGTTAAACCTTACACGGGCACGTTCTTTACTGGAGTTTTAAATGGCAAAAGGCAAATTTGAGCGGACCAAGCCGCACGTCAACGTCGGCACGATTGGCCACGTCGACCACGGCAAGACGACCCTGACGGCAGCGATCACGACCGTGCTCGCATCGAAGTTCGGTGGCGAAGCCAAGGGCTACGACCAGATCGACGCAGCGCCTGAAGAAAAAGCACGCGGCATCACCATCAACACCGCCCACGTCGAGTACGAGACGGCCAACCGCCACTATGCACACGTCGACTGCCCAGGCCACGCCGACTACGTCAAGAACATGATCACCGGCGCAGCCCAGATGGACGGCGCTATTTTGGTGTGTTCCGCTGCTGACGGCCCCATGCCCCAGACCCGCGAGCACATCCTGCTGGCCCGCCAGGTCGGCGTGCCTTACATCATCGTGTTCCTGAACAAGTGCGACATGGTCGACGACGCCGAGCTGCTCGAACTCGTTGAAATGGAAGTGCGCGAGCTCCTCGACAAATACGATTTCCCTGGCGACAACACCCCCATCATCCACGGCAGCGCCAAGCTCGCCATGGAAGGCGACAAGGGTCCCCTGGGCGAAGAAGCCATCATGAAGCTGGCTGAAGCACTCGACACCTACATCCCCCTGCCAGAGCGTGCAGTCGACGGCGCCTTCCTGATGCCCGTCGAAGACGTGTTCTCCATCTCCGGCCGCGGCACCGTCGTGACCGGCCGTGTCGAGCGCGGTATCGTCAAGGTCGGCGAAGAAATCGAAATCGTCGGTATTGCCGACACCCAGAAGACCACCTGCACCGGCGTTGAAATGTTCCGCAAGCTGCTCGACCAGGGCCAGGCTGGCGACAACGTCGGCATCTTGCTGCGCGGTACCAAGCGTGAAGACGTGCAGCGCGGCCAGGTGCTGTGCAAGCCCGGCTCCATCAAGCCGCACACGCACTTCACCGGCGAGATCTACGTTCTGTCAAAAGACGAAGGCGGCCGCCACACGCCATTTTTCAACAACTACCGTCCCCAGTTCTACTTCCGCACGACGGACGTGACCGGTGCGATCGAGTTGCCAGAAGGCAAGGAAATGGTCATGCCAGGCGACAACGTGTCGATCACCGTCAAGCTGATCAACCCGATCGCCATGGAAGAAGGCCTGCGCTTCGCCATCCGTGAAGGCGGCAAGACCGTCGGCGCCGGCGTCGTGGCCAAGATCATTGCGTAATTCCCGATAAAACAAAGGAATTACCATGGCCACCAAGCAAAAAATCCGCATCCGCCTGAAGGCGTTTGATTACAAGCTGATCGACCAGTCGGCAGCTGAAATCGTTGACACCGCCAAGCGCACCGGCGCGATCGTCAAGGGCCCCGTGCCCCTGCCGACCCGCATGAAGCGTTTTGACATCCTGCGCTCGCCGCACGTCAACAAAACTTCACGCGATCAGCTCGAAATCCGTACGCACCAGCGCCTGATGGACATCGTCGACCCAACGGACAAAACCGTTGACGCCTTGATGAAGCTCGATCTGCCTGCTGGCGTGGACGTCGAAATCAAGCTGCAATAAGCGAAACCGGGGGTTGGGCAATAGCCTGAACCTCAAAAAGAACAGGTTTTGGCGCGGGCTTGCCATTTTTGGCAGCTCGCGCTATACTCTTGGGCTGTCCTTTGCATGTACGCGTGCCGGGGACGGTTTTATTAACAGTCTTTCACATCAAAACGTCTGTGGCCAATTGAAGTCGCAGCGGTGGAAGTTACGAAAGAACACATCATGAGTCTGAGCAACTCCCTCGGGTTGCTGGGCCGCAAGGTTGGCATGATGCGTCTGTTCACCGATGATGGGGACACAGTTCCTGTCACGGTGGTGGATGTATCCAACAACCGCGTGACCCAGGTTAAAACCGAAGCAAATGACGGCTACAGTGCCCTTCAAGTGGCATTTGGCTCGCGCAAAGCATCGCGCGTGACCAAGCCGGCTGCCGGCCACCTTGCAAAAGCAGGTGTTGAAGCTGGTGAAATCCTGAAAGAATTCCGCGTGACGGCCGACGTCGCAGGCAAATACGCAGCCGGTACGGTTGTGCCTGCTGCTGACGTGTTTGCCGTGGGTCAGAAGGTGGACGTGCAGGGCACTTCCATCGGTAAAGGCTTCGCCGGTACCATCAAGCGTCACAAGATGAGCTCGCAGCGCGCGTCGCACGGTAACAGCCGTTCGCACAACGTTCCCGGCTCCATCGGTATGGCGCAGGATCCCGGTCGCGTGTTTCCAGGTAAACGCATGACGGGCCACCTCGGTGACGTCACCAAGACCACACAAAACCTCGACATCGTTCGCATTGACGAAGCCCGTCAACTGCTGATGATCCGCGGCGCCGTGCCTGGTTCCAAAGGCGGTTTTGTCACGGTTCGCGCCGCGATCAAGGCCAAACCAGCAGCTGCTGCAAAAGGAGCGAACTGATGCAGGTCGAACTCCTGAATGACCAGGGTATGGCTTCGTCCAAAGTGGATGTGCCTGATACCGTGTTTGGTCGCGAATACAACGAAAGCCTGATTCACCAGGTGGTCGTGGCCTTCCAGGCCAACGCCCGCCAGGGTACCCGGGCTCAGAAAGACCGTGAGCAGGTCCGTCACTCGACCAAGAAGCCTTTCAAACAAAAGGGTACGGGTCGCGCACGTGCAGGTATGACGTCTTCGCCACTGTGGCGCGGCGGCGGTCGTATCTTCCCGAACATGCCTGACGAAAACTTCACGCAGAAGATCAACAAGAAGATGTACCGTGCCGGCATGGCCTCCATCTTCTCGCAACTGGCGCGCGAAGGCCGCCTGTCTGTGGTTGACTCGCTGACCGTCGACTCACCAAAAACCAAGGTCCTGGCCGACAAGTTCAAGGCCATGAACCTGAGCTCCGTGCTGGTCATCGCCGACGTGGTCGACGAGAACCTGTACCTGGCTTCCCGCAACCTGGCCAACATTCTTGTTGTCGAGCCACGCTACGCCGATCCGGTGTCGCTTGTCCACTACAAGAAGGTTCTGGTCACCAAGGCTGCCATGGACCAACTCAAGGAGATGTTCGCATGAGCGCCCATAACCCATCTTCACCAAAAAACAAGTTTGACGAAGGCCGCCTGATGCAGGTTCTGGTCGCGCCCATCGTGTCTGAAAAGGCCACGATGATTGCGGACAAGACCAATGCGGTCACGTTCAAGGTGCTGCAGGATGCCACCAAGTTTGAAATCAAGGCTGCCGTGCAGCTGATGTTCAAAGTGGACGTCCAGTCGGTCGCCGTACTCAACATCAAGGGCAAGACCAAGCGCTTCGGCAAGTCCGTCGGCCGCCGCGACAACATTCGCAAGGCTTACGTGACGCTCAAGCCAGGTCAAGAGCTCAACCTCGGCGGGGAGGCTGCGTAATCATGGCTGTCATTAAAATGAAACCCACCTCACCCGGCATGCGCGGGATGGTGAAGATTTCGCGTGACCACCTGTACAAGGGTGAGCCTCACGCACCGCTGCTCGAGCCGCAATTCCAGCGCTCCGGGCGCAACAACAATGGTCACATCACGGTTCGCCACAAGGGCGGCGGTCACAAGCACCACTACCGTGTCGTTGACTTCAAGCGCAACAAGGACGCCATCCCGGCCAAGGTCGAACGCATCGAGTACGACCCCAACCGCACGGCGCATATTGCACTGATCTGCTACGCTGACGGCGAACGCGCTTACATCATCGCCCCCCGCGGTCTTGAAGTCGGTGCAACGCTGGTCAGCGGTTCGGAAGCCCCGATCCGCGTTGGCAACACCCTGCCGATCCGCAACATTCCTGTGGGCTCGACCATTCACTGCATCGAGATGCAAATCGGCAAGGGCGCGCAAATCGCCCGTTCCGCCGGCACCTCTGCAACGCTGCTGGCCCGTGAAGGCACTTACGCCCAGGTCCGCATGCGCTCCGGTGAAGTTCGCAAGATCCACATCGAGTGCCGCGCCACCATCGGTGAAGTCGCCAACGAAGAACACAGCCTGCGCCAGCTCGGCAAGGCCGGTGTGAAGCGCTGGATGGGTATCCGCCCGACCGTTCGCGGTGTGGTCATGAACCCGGTCGATCACCCACACGGTGGCGGCGAAGGCAAGACCGGCGAAGGTCGCCATCCTGTCGATCCATGGGGTAACCTGACCAAGGGCTACCGCACCCGCAACAACAAGCGCACGCAAGTGATGATTGTTTCGCGTCGCAAGAAGTAAGGCTAACCCATGACACGTTCACTCAAAAAAGGTCCCTTTGTCGACCATCACCTGGTAGCCAAGGCTGATAAAGCCGTTACCACGAAAGACAAAAAGCCGATCAAGACCTGGTCGCGCCGCTCCATGATCCTGCCCGAGTTCATCGGCCTGACCATCGCCGTGCATAACGGCAAGCAGCACGTCCCTGTCTACATCACCGATCAGATGGTTGGCCACAAGCTGGGCGAGTTCGCACTCACCCGGACTTTCAAGGGCCATCCAGCTGACAAAAAAGTTGTGAGAAAGTAAGGAAAAGACCATGGAAACACGTGCAACCCTCCGGGGCGTTCGTCTGTCGGTCGACAAAGGCCGCCTGGTAGCTGACCTGATCCGCGGCAAAAAAGTGGATCAAGCGCTCAACATCCTGACGTTCACGCAGAAAAAAGCTGCTGGAATCATCAAGAAGGTGGTTGAGTCCGCCATCGCCAACGCTGAACACAACGATGGTGCCGATATCGACGAACTGAAGGTCAAGACCATCTACGTCGAACAGGGCGCCACGCTCAAGCGTTTCTCCGCGCGCGCAAAAGGCCGCGGCAACAGCATCAGCAAACCAACGTGCCACGTGTACGTTGTGGTTGGCAACTAAGGGCAGCAGGATATGGGACAAAAAATCAACCCAACCGGGTTCCGCCTTTCAGTTAGCCGCAACTGGTCCAGCCGCTGGTACGCAAGCAACCGTGACTTCGCCGGCATGCTGGCCGAAGACATCAAGGTTCGCGAGTACCTCAAGGCCAAGCTCAAGAACGCCGCGGTTTCGCGCGTCCTGATCGAGCGTCCTGCCAAGAACGCACGCATCACGATTTTCTCGGCACGTCCGGGTGTTGTGATCGGCAAAAAAGGCGAAGACATCGAAGCGCTGAAAAAAGAGCTGAGCAAGCAACTGGGCGTGCCCGTTGCCGTGAACATCGAAGAAGTTCGCAAGCCTGAAATTGATGCCAAGCTCATCGCTGACAGCATCACCCAGCAGCTTGAAAAGCGCATCATGTTCCGCCGTGCGATGAAGCGCGCCATGCAAAACGCCATGCGTCTGGGTGCCCTGGGCATCAAGATCATGTCGTCCGGCCGCCTCAACGGCATTGAAATCGCTCGTTGCGAGTGGTACCGCGAAGGTCGCGTGCCCCTCCACACCCTGCGCGCCGACATCGACTACGGCACCTCCGAAGCCAAGACCACCTATGGTGTGATCGGCGTCAAGGTCTGGGTCTACAAGGGCGACACGCTGGGCCGCAATGATGCGCCAGGCGCCCGCATGGTCGAAGTGGCCGACGAAGAACGCAAGCCGCGCGGCCCACGCCGTGATGCACGTCCAGGCGATCGTCCAGGTTCGGACCGTCCTGCGCCACGTGGTGCCCGTGCACCGCGTGCTGCTGGCACCAACACCGCTCCGGTTGATGGAAGCGACAAGCCGGCTGAAGCTACCCCTGGTAGCGAAGCCCCGAAAACCACCGTTAAGCGCGTCCGCAAAGCCGCGCCAGCTGCAGCAGCTGACGGTGCCAAGACCGAGTAATCGGTCTAACTACGGAGAATACAAATGCTGCAACCCGCTCGCAGAAAATACCGCAAAGAGCAAAAAGGCCGTAACACCGGCGTTGCCACACGAGGCAGCTCGGTGGCATTCGGTGATTTTGGCCTCAAATGCACAGACCGTGGCCGCCTGACCGCACGCCAGATCGAAGCCGCACGTCGTGCGATTTCCCGTCACGTCAAACGTGGCGGCCGTATCTGGATCCGCGTCTTCCCGGACAAGCCGATTTCCCAAAAGCCTGCTGAAGTGCGTATGGGTAACGGTAAAGGTAATCCTGAGTACTACGTGGCTGAAATCCAGCCCGGCAAAATCGTTTTTGAAATCGTCGGCGTTCCTGAAGAACTGGCCCGCGAAGCGTTCCGCCTGGCATCTGCCAAGCTGCCGCTGCGCACCACGTTTGTCAGCCGCATGATTGGCCAGTAAGGGGAAATGAACATGACCAAATCCACTGAACTCCGCCAAAAAGACGTTGCCGGCCTGAAAGCTGAAGTCAAAGAGCTGCAAAAAGCCCACTTTGGCCTGCGCATGCAAAAAGCCACGCAACAACTCAACAACACGGCAACGCTGCGTTCGACGCGTCGTTCCATCGCTCGCGCCAAGACCATCCTGGCCGAAACCATCGTCAAGCAAGGAGCCAAATAATGACGGAAGCTAAAAAATCCCTCAAGCGCACCTTGATTGGCAAGGTGGTGAGCGACAAGCGCGCCAAGACCGTCACGGTTCTGGTTGAGCGCCGCGTCAAGCACGAGCTCTACGGCAAGATCGTTTCGCTGTCTTCCAAGTACCACGCCCATGACGAAAAGGGCGAGTACAAAATGGGTGACATGATCGAGATCACCGAAAGCCGTCCTATCTCCAAGACCAAGAACTGGGTTGTCACCCGTCTGGTTGAGAAGGCTGTTCTTGTCTGACCCTGTGCAAACAGGCGCATGACCTGAAAGTCAAAAAACGGCTCACTGTGTGGGCCGTTTTTTTTTGGTTTCACGCAGGCGCATATGATTCTTATAAAAAGTAAACACTAACTGCACACCACATACCCTGCGCGCGACCCCTTTCAAGCAAAGCTTTTCCGTATCGACAAGAATAGCGCTGCCATTCCTGAGCATCCCATTCATTTATTCCCTCAACAACCCGGAGCATTTCATGATCAAAGTCGGAGACACCCTTCCCGCAACCACCCTGATGGAATTTTCGGAAGTCGAAGGCAACGGCTGCAGCATTGGCCCTAACCCGGTCGATGTGGCAAAAGCCACAGCCGGCAAGACGATTGCCCTGTTTGCCCTGCCCGGCGCTTTCACGCCGACCTGCTCGGCCAAGCACGTCCCCGGTTACGTCGAGAAATTCCCGGAGCTGAAAGCAGCCGGCGTCGATGAGATCTGGTGCGTGAGCGTGAACGACGCATTTGTGATGGGCGCATGGGCGCGTGACCAGAAGACCGACGGCAAGGTGCGCATGCTGGGCGACGGCAGTGCCGAATTCGCCAAGGCCACCGGCCTGTTCCTGGACCTGACCGCCCGCGGCATGGGTGTTCGCAGCAACCGCTATTCGATGCTGGTCAAGGACGGCAAGGTCACCAGCCTCAACGTCGAAGGCCCGGGCAAGTTTGAAGTGAGCGACGCCGCCACGTTGCTGGCCCAGGCCAAGGCCTGAACCGGCACCTTGAGTTAGCGCTTGCCAAGGCGTTTGGCTCAAAAGAAAAAGCCGCTGAAGTCAGCGGCTTTTTCACGCCCGCAACCTCTGCCGGGAAGACTGGCGTGGGCCGTGCCTTCAACCCGGTGCCATCAACCCGACAAGCCCAGATCGGCTTTTAGATAGTGAGCACCCGCTATCGGGTTGTGATAGTAGGGTGGGATGTCTGCAAAGCCCAGGTCCTCGTACAAGGCACGCGCCGACTCCATGTCGCTCAGCGTATCCAGAAGCACATGGCGGTATCCCGCAATGCGCGCCGCATCGAGAATCGCCTCCGCCAGCTGGCGTCCCAATCCAAAACGCCGGAATGCCTTGCGGACATACAGGCGCTTCATTTCGCAGGCGTTGGAATAGTCCGCTGAATGCAGGGGGCGCAGCGCACAACAGCCAGCCACTTCGCCATCCAGCAGCGCCAGAAGAAGCGCGCCGTGGGGAGCCTGGTAGTCGCCCGGCAGCGCCGCCAGCTCGGCCTCGAAATCCTGGAATTCCAGATCAATGCCCAGTCCCTCGGCGTATTCCTGGAATATGAGACGAGTTGCTTGCAGCAGCTCTGGCGTGTCGGGTGTGATGAGTTGAAGCTTGGGGGTAGGCACGTGAGGCGGGGAATTTCGGGTGAGCACCCACTATACAGAGCTTAAAAGATGCGAACCCATGGAGGCCCGGTGCGGCTTCAGTCCGCACGGGCGCCCCCAGTCCGCGCCGCCAAGCGCCTGAGTCTCGCCAGCGCGCGACTGCGCGAGTGAGCGGGCCCATGCTAAGCTCACGCCGGGATTTTTCTGGCAATGTTGTGTCGTGCCCGGCATCATTGGTGGTTTCCCTAGAAATTCAAGCGCCGCAGAACTTTCCGGCCGGGATTGAACCTACACAACAAAGAGGGCGGGCTCGCTGGACAAAAGCGAGGCCGAGAATAAGGGTTTACATGAACGAATTACTTAACAACCCCGCGGTACAGGCAGGCGTTGCGCCATTTGTGGTTGCACTGGTCATCGCTGTCCTGCTACACCGCACACGCCTGCTGGGACTGGCCATCGGTGCGGGGTTTCTCTCGGTCGTCTTTCTGGCGCTTGGGTTTTCCTTCGATTCCCTGACCTCGGTACGCAAGATGATTGTGTGCGGCGTTGCCGCCTCGGCACTGGTTCTCGTGTTGGAGGTTCTGAAGCTCGATCCCAAACCCCTGGTCCGCGCCGTGCTCGCCGCCGCAGTTGCCGCCGCCGCTGTTTGGGTCGTGTGGCGCGTACTGCAACAGCTTGAAACAAAGGGCCTGCTTTTGGCTGGGGCCGGTGCTGTCATCTATCTCGTCGCGCTGGTCGAGTCCGGCAACCGTATCGCTGCTGACTCCGTTCGCAGCGCCTCGGCTGCGTTGATGACGGGTCTGGCGGCTGGTGTCCTCGCATTGCTGGGTGCGTCCGCTTCGCTGGCCCAGGTCGGTATTGCCGTGGGTGCCAGCGCCGGTGCAGTGTTATTGGTCCAGATGATTACTGGTAAATATGCCCCCAGCGGCTGGACCCTGGCGCTGCCCGCCAATGTGGTCGCCGGCCTGGTGGGCCTGCTCGCGGTGTTCACCGGTGGCCTGCCCTGGTACAGCCTGCTTCCCACGCTGGCGATTCCGTGGGCCACGCGTTTGGTGCCCGCCGCCAAATACCCGGTCTGGCTCACCGCCTTTCTCACTGCCCTCGCGGCGCTGATGCCCATGTTGCTTGCAGTCGCCATTGCATGGTTTACTGCAGGTTCATCGTCCACCTGAGTGGATTGTTTCGTGTTGTCCCACTATTAATCAGAGGAGTTAAACCATGTCCCGTCTCTCAACCGTATTGCTGGCCTGCCTGTTGCCCGTGTCTGCGTTTGCCGCCCCCGTCACCTATGTGATGGACCCGCTGCATTCCTTTCCCAATTTCTCGGTCAACCACCTGGGCATGAGCACCATTCACGGCCGTTTTGACCGCATGACGGGCACGATCACGCTGGATCAGGCAGCCAAGACCGGCTCGCTCGAAGCGAAAATCGCCAGCAATTCCGTCAACAGCGGTGATGCAAAGCGTGCAGACGGCACCCGCGCACGCGACGAGCACCTGCGTTCTGCCGACTTCTTCAACAGCGCCGAATTTCCTGATGTGGTCTTCAAGTCGACCAAATTCAACTTCAAGGGCGAGGAACTGGAAAGCGTTGACGGCACGCTGACCATGCTCGGCGTGACCAAGCCGGTCAAGCTCAGTGTCACGGCGTTCAAGTGCGCGCCTCACCCGTTCAACAAGAAGCCCATGTGCGGCGCTGACGTGCAAACTTCTTTCAAGCGCACCGACTGGGGCATGAAGTTTGGCGTGCCCGGCATTGGCGATGAAGTGAAGATGAACATCAACATCGAAGCCTACCCACAGTAAGCCGCACACCTGCAGCGCTTCGGGGCCGACATTCGGAACCCGATCGACCTGCCAAAAAAAAGGGGCTGGATTCGAGAGAATCCAGCCCCTTTTTTAATGCCGGTGCAATCCGGCATTCAGCTGCTTGTCGATGTTTCGGTCAGGTGACCCCGGACCGCCGCTTCAGCTTTCAGCCAGCAGCTTTTCAATCAGCTGGTGCAGTGCCGTGAAGTCGGGCTCGCCGACATACTGCTTGACGATTTCGCCGCGCTTGTTGACAAGATATGTGGTGGGCGTGAGCTGCACGTCGCCCCAGGCCTTGGCGACCACACCGGTGTTGTCGATGGCGACCTTGAACGGCAGCTTGCGGGTCTCGGTGTAGTTGACGACGTAGGCTGGCGGGTCGTAGCTCATGGCCACGGCCATGGTGTCGTAGCCCTGCGCCTTGTACTTGTTGTAGGTCGCGATGACCTTGGGCATCTCCGCCACGCAGGTGACGCAGCTGGTGGCCCAGAAGTTGACGAGGGTGACCTTGCCCTTGAGGTCGGCGGTGGTCTGTTTGCTGCCGTCCAGCAACACAAAGGTCGAATTTGGCGCGGCTTGTGCGCCGCCGCAACCGTAGAGCCCCACCACACTTGCCAAAGCAAGCGCCGCAGCTGCAGCCATGCGGCATACTGGGGCGGCGAAAAATTTATTCATGGGGGTACTCATATGCAACGTCGCAATTTTAACAAGGCCGGGGTCAGCGCGCTGGGCGGACTGATTCTGGCTACCTACCAGCAGGCGCACGCTTTGTCGCTGGGCGACCTGGCCGGCATCAGCAACACCGACGCCAGTGCAGGCCTGAAAACCGCCCTCGAAAAAGGCGCCATCGCGGCCGTGGCCCTGCTGGGCAAGACAGATGGATTCCTCGGCAACCCGAAAGTTCGCATTCCCCTGCCCGGATTTCTCGAAGATGCCTCCAAACTGCTGAAAAACTTCGGCCAGGGCAAACGCATCGATGAACTGGTGACCTCCATCAACCGTGCAGCAGAAGCCGCCGTGCCCATGGGCAAGGACTTGCTGGTGAGCGCCGTCAAGGGCATGAGCGTGACGGACGCCAAGAACATCCTCACGGGCGGCGAAACCTCGGTCACCAACTTTTTCGCCGAAAAAACCCGCGCCCCCCTGGGCGTGAAGTTTCTGCCGGTGGTCACCAAGGCCACTGAAAAGGTCGGGCTGGCCAACAAGTACAACGATTTTGCCGGCAAGGCGGCGGGCTTCGGGCTGGTCAAAAAGGAAGACGCCAACATCCAGCAGTACGTGACCGGCAAATCGCTGGACGGGCTCTACCTCATCATTGGCGAGGAAGAAAAGAAAATTCGCCAGGACCCGGTCGGGACCGGCAGCGCGATTTTGAAGAAGGTTTTTGGCGCGATGAAGTGAGTGCCGGACAGGCCTTCCTGGCTTCGCTGGGCGGTGCTAGATCGTCAAAGGCCACTGCGCGCGATTTTTAACTTACACGTTAAAAATTTGCCGTATACGTTAAATTCCCTAGCCCGCCGGTTTTCTGGGGCTCTTTAACGGCTCTAAAAGCGTCAAAAATGCCTGTTTTGAGGCATCAAATCGGGCTCCACGCCAATAGATACGAGCGTGAGCAGCTACTAAAAACATAGCGCCCACGATGTCTATCGAAGCAGCCCCTTGCGCGCGGTGGCCAGCCGCTCGTCCAGATACGCGCCGTAAAAGTCTGGCACGGCGATCCCGACCAGCGGCGGCGCCAGCATTTGCCCTTTCGGGCCGAGAAAAAGCACCGTCGGCGTGAAAGTCGCCTTCCACACGCTGGCCTGCGCCTCCGGGCTGACGGGCTTGCCGTCAAAACCGGTGAGTGAGGCCTTGCGGTCGGTGATGTTGATTTGCCAGGCATGCAGGCCTTCGCCGCGCATGGGCAGCAGGTAGCTGCGCCGCACCATCTCGCAATACGGGCAGCCGGGCAGGCTGATCAGCAGCACCAGCGGCTCGCCTTTGGCTGCTGCGGCCTGGGCGGCGACAGGCAGCGAGGGCGGCACTGGCAGCGCCGTGTCGGCCGCCCGTGCCAGAGCGGGCACGGCGCAGGCCAGCGCGCCACCCGCAAGCAGCGCGAGCGATTGACGTTTTTGGCTGTGCTGTTTGTTCACCGTCTGGCCCCTTGTTCCTTTGTGCCCTGCTCTTACCCAATCACCTTGCCGTCTTTCAGTTCAGACAATTTTGCGTCGCTCAGGTTCAACACGCTGCGCAGCACCTCGTCGGTGTGCTCACCGAGCTGCGGCGGTGGCAGGTCGGTGCGAACCGGTGTGGCGCTGAGTTTGATGGGGCTGGACACCAGGCGCAGGCCCTTCTTGAGGGGGTGCTGCCATTCGGTGACCATCTTGCGCGCCTCCACCTGCGGGTCGACAAACACCTCTGCCAGGTTGTTGATCGCGCCGCAGGGCACCTTGGCTGCTTCCAGCGCGGCCAGCCAGTCGGCCTTGGTGCGCGTTTTCATGACGGTTTCGAGAATCGGCACCAGCTGCGCGCGGTTCAGTACGCGGTCGCTGTTTTTGGCGAACAGCGGGTTCACGCCCAGCTCGGGGATGTTGGCAACGCCGCAAAACTTCACGTACTGGGAGTCGTTGCCGACGGCCAGGATCAAATGGTCTTTGGTCCCATCCGCAGCGGGGGCGACTTCAAACACCTGATACGGCACGATGTTCTGGTGCGCATTGCCCATGCGGCCCGGCGTCTTGCCGCTGACGAGGTAGTTCGCGCCGAGATTGGCCAACATGGCGACCTGCGTGTCCAGCAGTGCCATGTCCACGTGCTGGCCTTCACCGGTTTTTTCGGCATGGCGCAGCGCGGCAAGAATGCCGACCGTGGCGTACATGCCCGTCATCAAATCGGCCACGGCAACGCCGACTTTTTGCGGCCCGCCGCCAATGTCGTCGCGTTCACCGGTCACGCTCATCAAGCCGCCCATGCCCTGGATGGCGTAGTCATAGCCGGCGCGGTCCGAGTAAGGGCCGTTCTGGCCGAAGCCGGTGACAGAGCAATACACGATGCGCGGGTTGATGGCCTTCAGCGATGCATAGTCGAGGCCGTAGCGCGCCATGTCGCCAACCTTGAAGTTTTCGACAAACACATCGCAGTGCGTGGCGAGCTCGCGTATCAGCGCCTGGCCTTCAGCCCTGGCGATGTCGCAGGTGACCGAACGTTTGTTTCGGTTGGTGCCAAGGTAATAGGCGGCCTCGCGCGTGTCCTGCCCGTCGTCATTTTTCAGGAAGGGCGGGCCCCACGTGCGGGTGTCATCACCGGCGCCGGGCCGCTCGATCTTGATGACGTCCGCACCCAGGTCGGCGAGGTTCTGGGTACACCAGGGGCCCGCGAGGACGCGGGAAAGATCGAGAACGCGGATACCGTCGAGTGAATTCATCCCCCCATTTTGACTGTTTGCGACAAACGCCTGGCGTCGCCTGTGCTGCCGCCCCGTCAGGGTTTGTCCGCGTGGTCAATTTTTTGTACGGTCGTACAGTACGACCCATGTTGCGCACCGACCGAACGACCGCTGCACCCGAAAGGCCGGGGCGTGCACGCCTGCCAAAAATCGCGCGGGCGCCTGCCACCCGCAAATCGGGTGCGGGGGTAAAACCCGACCGCAAGGCCGACATCCTGCTGGCGGCCGAGAAGCTGTTTGCCAAGCACGGGTATCACGCGGTCAGCATCCGCCAGATTGCCGACGAGGCCGGTGTGCCGCTGGCGCTGGTCGGCTACCACTACGGCCCCAAGCACGAGCTGTTTTACGCCATCTTCCAGCACTGGAACTCCACCATTGAAGAGCGCATGCAGGCGCTGCGCGAGGTCACCATTGACCCGAACGACGACGAAACCCTGCCGCGCATCATCGATGCGTTTGTCGGCCCGGTGCTGCGCATGCGTGCGAGTGCCGAAGGCGAGTACTACGCCCTGCTGGTGGCGCGTGAACTGTTCATCGCACAAAAGGAAACCGACCGCGTGCTGCGCGATTTTTTTGATCCGCTGGCGCGCGCCTTCATCGACGCGCTCAAGGCGCTGATGCCGCATGCCACGCGCGGCCAGATCGCCTGGGGCTACCAGTTCACCGTGGGCACCTTGCTGCACCACATCAGCGATTACCGCGTCGAGCGCCTGTCCGACGGTGAAAGCATCCAGGGCCAGCCAGCGGCCGCCACCATGCTCAGCCAATACATCGTCGGCGGCCTGCGTGCAGCGCTGGCACCCGCGAAATCTTCTGTGACCCCTTCCCCATCCCCTTCCACCAAAACCAGCAACGTCAAAACCAGAAAGAGACAAGCATGAACAAGCTCACCATCAACCGCCGCACCGCGCTCACCACATTGGGCGCGGCATCTGCCGCCATGGCTTTCCCCGCTTTCGCCCAGTCCGGCAAGATTGTGTTCGGCTACACCGCCGTCACCGATTTCGCCAGCGTGTTCGTGGCGGCAGAGCAGGGCTACTTCACCAAACGCAAGCTCGATGTCGAGCTGAAATTCATTCCGCTGAACTCCACCATTCCTGCGGCCATCCAGTCGGATTCGTTGCAGATGGGCGGCCCGACGCCTTCCGTGTTCCTGCAGTCGGTTGAAGGCGGCCTGGACCACGTCGTGTTCGCCGGCGGCGGCATCACCTCCAAGACCATCACAGGTTTTGGCTTGGTGGCGAAAGCCGGTTCCGGCATTCGCACCGCACAGGATGTGGTCGGCAAAAAAGTCGGCGTGCCCGGCCTGGGCGCTTTCCTGCACGTGACCTTCCGCGCCTGGCTGAAACAAAGCGGCGTCGACTATAAAAAGGTCAACTTCGTCGAAGCCTCCTTCCCGCAGCATGGCGACCTGCTGCGCGGCGGCTCTATCGATGCCGTGGTGTCAGCCGACCCGTTCATGAGCCGCATCGTCGACAGCGGCGTGGGTTACGTGGCGTCGTATTACTCGACCTTTCTTGAGGCTGGCAACCACACCATCGTCTACGCCGCCAAACGCGACTGGGCGCAGAAAAATGCGGCGCAGGTCAGGCTGTTCCGCGAGGCGGTGCTGGAAGCCGCCACCTTCATTGGCCAACCCAAAAACGACGAGGCCGTGCGCGCCGCGATTGCCAAGTACACCAAGTTGCCGCCCGCCATCGTGGCCAAGGTGCAGATCTCGCCACCCGGCCCGACTGTCTCTGAAAAGCAGATGGCTTACTGGGTCGGCCTGATGAAAGACCAGGGCATGCTGCAGACCGACCCCAAGGTCGCGAACCTGATCTTCAAATAAAGCGGCAACCTGAAGCGGTGGCGTCACGCATTCAGTGACCGCCACCGCATGCGCTATTTCCTTCAAGAACACGACAAATCCCGATGACCCCGATACTGACTTTTAATGAGGTGGCCATTCACCTCGGTGGGCGCGAAATCCTTTCGCCCACTTCCTTTGATGTGGGGCGGGGTGAGTTTGTCTGCATCGTCGGGCCCAGCGGCTGCGGCAAGACCACGTTGCTGCGTGCGGCCACCGGTCTGCTGCTGGCCAGTGGTGGCGAGGTGCGGCGCCACGGCCAGCTCGTGACCGAGCCGACACGTGAAGTGGCGTTTGTGTTCCAGGACTACGGCCGCGCGCTGCTGCCCTGGCGGAGTGTCGAAGGCAACATCAGCCTGGCGCTGGAGGCTGCGGGCGTGCCTACTGCTGAGCGCCCGGCACGCATCGCCGATGTGCTCACCAAAGTCGGGCTGTCGAAACACGCCTATAAGTTTCCCGCGCAATTGTCTGGCGGCATGCAGCAACGTGTGCAGATTGCACGCTGCCTGGCACAAAAGCCTGAAGTGCTGATGATGGACGAGCCCTTCGGCGCGCTGGACGCGCTCACGCGCCAGAGCCTACAGGACGAACTGGCCCGGCTGGTGCGTGACGAAGGCCTGACGGTGCTGTTCGTCACGCATGATCTCGAAGAAGCGATTTACCTCGGCGACCGCGTGATTGCCCTGCAGGCCAACCCCGGTCCCGGCCGGCCCAGCCTGGCACGCATGATCGATGTGCAGATTGCGAGGCCGCGCGACCAGCTGTCGACCAAGGAGCACCCTGAATTTTTGAAGTTGCGCCGCGAACTGTTTGCTTTCATCGAGCAAAGCCATGACTGATTCCCTGGGCTGGCTGTTGAGAAAGCTACGGCCTTGGTGCTTCCCTGTGGTGGCACTGGCGGGCTACGAATGGTACGCCCGCACCGTCGGCAAAAACAGCGATGCGATTGCACCGCCTACCGCCGCGATCAAATCCTTTTTCACGGCCGTCACCGATGGTTCGCTGTGGGGTGCGACCGGTTTCACGCTGGGCTCTGCCGCCCTCGGCCTCCTGATTGCTGCCGTGCTGGGCATCACTTGCGGCATTGTTCTGGGCCTGTCGAAACGAACGGCGCGCATGGCCTTTTTGTCGATTGAAGTGTTCAGGCCCGTACCGTCGGTGGCGCTGATACCGCTGTCCATGCTGATTTTCGGTTTCGGCCTGCGCATGGAGTTTTCCATCGTCGCGTTCGCCTGCTTCTGGCCGCTGATGATCCTCACGCAGGCGGCGGTGCAGCAGGTCGAGCCGCGCCTGCTCGAGGTCAGCCGTGTACTGGGGCTGAGCCCGACGCAGCGCGCCTTCAAGATCATTTTGCCGGCCATCGTGCCGCGCCTGTTTGTGGCGATGCGGCTCGGTGTGTCGGTGGCGCTGGTCGTGGCCGTCACGGTTGAAGTCGCCGCCAACCCGAACGGCATGGGTTACGCCATGATGATCGCGCAGCAAAGCATGGACCCGGGCCTGATGCTGGCCTGGCTGTTCTGGATTGGTGTGGTGGGTTACTTCATCAATGTCGGTGCACTCAAGCTGGAACGCTGGGTCAACCGCCACATGGGCGTCGTTGCATGAGCACCGCACCCATGAGCACCGCTGTGCCGGTACCCGTCAAACCCATGGGCGTCGCCGGCGGTGGCGCGATGTCGTGGGCCGGCTCGCTGCTGGTCCTGATCGCCATCATGGCACTCTGGTGGCTGGCCAGCCATGCGGGATGGATCAGCAAGGTGTTTCTGCCGACGCCCGAGGCCACCTGGGCCAGCCTTGTTGAGGGCCTGAAAGAAGGCGAACTGCTGGCCTTCAGCTGGGCCACCATCACACGCATGGTTGAAGGCTGGCTGCTGGCGTCACTGGTCGGCATCGCGCTGGGTGCGCTGATCGGCATCTCGGCCAACGCGCGGGCCTGGCTGCAGCCCACGCTGGAGTTCATGCGTCCGCTGCCTGCATCGGCCTTGCTGCCGCTGGCGATTTCCATCTTCGGCCTGAGCCCGAACATGGTGCTCTCGGTGGTGGCGTTTGGCGCGATGTGGCCGGTCTTGCTGGCCACCGTGCACGGCTTCGCAGCGGTCGAGCCGCGCCTGCAGGAAGTCGCACGTTGCCTGCAGCTGTCGCGTGGGGCCTTCGTCTGGAAGGTCGGCCTGCCCAACGCACTGCCCGACATTTTTGCCGGCATGCGGCTGTCGCTCACGGTATCGCTCATCGTCTCTGTGGTCGGCGAAATGATTGCTTCGCAGCCCGGGCTGGGCCAGTCCATCCTGCTGGCGGCGCGGTCATTCCGCGCCAGTGAGCTGTTCGCCGGCATCGTGCTGCTGGGCCTGATCGGGTTTGCCAGCAGCGCGCTGCTCGCCGCCCTTGAAAAACGTTTTCTGAAATGGCAACACCCATGACCGCCCCTAACCCGCTCGATAATTTCACGGTTGACCGCGCCGCGATTGGGTACATCGGCCAGGACTTGCAGCGGCCGGAATGCATCCTGGCCGAACGCAACGGCACGCTGTGGGCGGCAGATGCGCGTGGCGGTGTGACACGCATCGAAGCCGACGGCACGCAGCGTTTCATCGGCCAAACACCTGATGCGCGCTTTGCAGCCGGGACCATGAACGATGCCGCAGAAAAATTTGAAGACCGCCTGACGCAGGGCACCTTGCCCAACGGGCTGGCATTCGCGGCCAACGGCGACATCCTGATCTCCAACTTCGGCACTGACCTGCTGGAGGTGATGACCCGCGAAGGCCGCACGCGCACCCTGCACGACCGCATCGACGGCCAGCCGATAGGCAAGGTCAACTTCGTGCTGCGCGATTCAAAAAATCGCATCTGGCTCACCGTATCGACCCGCATGAACCCGTGGACCAGCGCCGCGGCCAGCCGTGTACGCGATGGTTTCATCTGCGTGGTGGACGACAAGGGCATCCGTGTGGTGGCCGATGGTTTTTATTTCACCAACGAGATCCGTTTCGACGCCAAAGAAGAGTGGCTCTACATCGTCGAGACCACCGGCCCCTGCATCACGCGCATGCGGCTCGATGAAAGCGCGGCCGGCGGTGTGGCCCTGCGTGACCGTGAGGTCTATGGCCCCAGCCACCTCGGCGGCTACCCGGACGGCATTGCCTTCGATGCTTATGGCAACCTGTGGTGCACGCTGGTCATGGTCGACCAGCTGGTCGCCATCACACCCCAGGGTGACAAGCGCCTGCTGCTCGACGACGGGGACCCGGAGGCCAGCCGCCTCCTGCGCGAGAAGATGGAGGCCGGCACCGTGACCGCCGCCGACATGCAGCGCGCACGCGGCACGATTGCGCCGTGGATGGCCAGCATCACCTTTGGCGGCCCCGACCTGCGCACAGTCTACATCGGCAGCCTGCTCGGTACACGCATTCCTTTCTTCCGCTCGCCGGTGGCGGGCCTGCCCATGGTTCACTGGCACCAGACTTTCTGACACCTTGCGCCATCTTTCGAAGCCCTTTTCAAATTAACAAATTACCCACGACAACAGGAGTCCGCCATGCCACGAAAAATTGTTGACCTTTCCATCTTTCTTGAAAACGACGTCATCAGCGACCCGCCGGCCTTTGCGCCCAAGATCCAGTACTTCACGCACGAAGACACCTACGAGCAGATCGAGCCCTTCTTCCCCGGCCTCAAAAAGGAAGACCTGCCCGACGGCGAAGGCTGGGCGGTCGAGCTCGTCAACCTGTCGACGCACAACGGCACGCACCTTGATGCGCCCTACCACTTCCACAGCACCATGAACAAGGCGCTGGGCAAGCAGGAAAAATCGCTGACGATTCACGAGGTGCCGCTCGACTGGTGTTTCCAGCCCGGCGTGAAACTCGACTTCAGCACTCTGCCTGACGGTTACGTCGTCACGGCACAAGACGTCGAAGCCGAACTCAAGCGCATCAATCACACGCTGTCGCCGCTGGAAATCGTTGTGGTCAACACCGCTGCGGGCAAACGTTATGGCCAGAACGACTACGTGTCGGCTGGTTGCGGCATGGGTTACGAAGCCACGATGTACCTGCTGGAGCGCGGTGTACGCCTGACGGGTACAGACGCCTGGAGCTGGGACGCGCCCTTTGTGCACACCGCCAAAAAATACGAAGAAACAAAAGACGCGTCGCTGATCTGGGAAGGCCACAAGGCCGGCCGCGACATCGGCTATTGCCATCTCGAAAAACTGCACAACCTCGAAGTGCTGCCGCCGACCGGGTTTTACATCTCGTGCTTCCCGCACAAAATCCGTGGCGCTTCTGCAGGCTGGACGCGCGCCGTGGCGATTTTTGACGACCGCCTGATGGCCCCGGCCTGATCCAGTTTCGATTTTTCCTTTTTCCGCTTTCAGTCCATGACCAACGCACTCAACCACACCCACGACGCGTCCGCCAAAAGCTGGCTGGCCTCAGCCAATGCTGCAGGCTGTGATTTCCCCATCCAGAACCTGCCCTTCGCCGTCTTTCGCCGCAAGGGCAGCAGCGAAGCCTTTCGCGGTGGTGTCGCCATCGGCGACCAGGTCATCGACATGGCTGCAGCGGCGAAGGCTGCGCTGTTTGACGACGCCAAGGATCTGGCGGCGCAGGCCATCGCCAACTGCGCGAAGCCTGCGCTGAACGACTTCTTCGCGATGGGCCCGGAGGCCTGGAAGGCATTGCGCCACGGCCTGTTCGCGCTGCTCGAAGCAAAAGCCACGGGTGCAAAGGTCGATGCGTTGCGCGCCTGCCTCGTCCCGCAAAGCGAGGTCGAGTTTACCGTGCCCACGCAGATCGGCGACTACACCGACTTCTACACCTCGCTGGACCACGCCA
>JAZKDR010000065.1:0-19980 GCA_040387435.1 Pseudomonadota bacterium | reverse complement strand
TGCCCGCCCAAGGCCGAGCAGCGCATTTATTTTGCCAACCACCAGAGCCACGCCGACCTGCTGCTGATGTGGGCCGCGCTGCCTGAAGAACTGCGCAGCATCACGCGCCCGATTGCGGCGAAAGATTACTGGACCAAAACCGCCTTCAAGCAGTGGGTGACGACGGCCGTCTTCAACGCCATCTATGTCGACCGCGCCAAGACCAGTGACCAGGACCCGCTGGAGCCGCTGATCGAGGCGCTCAACAACGGTGACTCCATCATCCTCTTCCCGGAAGGCACACGGGGCAACCAGGAAGAGCCGCAAAGCTTCAAGTCCGGCATCTACAACCTGGCGATGAAGTTTCCCGATGTGGTGCTGGTGCCGGCGTGGATCAACAACGTGCAGCGCGTCATGCCCAAGGGTGAAGTGGTGCCTGTGCCCATCCTGTGCTCGGTCACCTTCGGCGCACCGATCGCGCTGGGTGCCGGTGAAGACCGTGGCCAGTTTTTGACCCGCGCGCGTGACGCCGTCATGGCACTGCGGGAAGCCTGATGAACAGCTTTTTGCGCAACCTCTCGCCGTCCAACCAGGTCGCCCTGCTGTTTGTCTTCGTCTTCGGTTTGCTGACGGTGATCAGCGTCGTGGCCTTTGTGATGGCCCTGAAGGACAGCCGCGAGGACGACGTTTACACCCAGAAGCTCCGGGAGTTCAGCCGGCTGCTGCGGACATCGTGGGCCATGTCCGCCGTGTTCTGGGTGGGCTGGGCACTGGGTGAGACCGTCGCCACCGTGCTGTTCGGCTTGGTCTCGTTTTTTGCGCTGCGCGAGTTCATCACCCTGTCGCCGACCCACAAGGGCGACCACCGCAGCCTGGTGCTGGCCTTCTTCGTCGTGCTGCCGGTGCAGTTCGCGATGGTCATCACGCGCTCGTTCAACCTGTTCACGGTGTTTATCCCGGTGTATGTGTTTTTGCTGTTGCCGGTGGTCAGTGCGCTGGCGGGCGACACCCACCGCTTTCTGGAGCGCAACGCCAAGCTGCAGTGGGGCATCGTGGTCTGCGTCTACGGCACCAGCCACATCCCGGCCCTGCTGCTGCTGAACTTTCCGCAGTACCAGGGCAAGAACGCTTTCCTGGTTTTTTTCCTGGTGTTTGTGGTGCAGAGCTGCATGATCGTGCAGCACCTCGTCGGCCGCAAACTGAAGCGCGCGCCGAGCGCCCCCAACGTCAGCAAGAGTTTCAACTGGACCAGTTGGATGATCGCCGTCGTCGTCGGCAGCCTGATAGGCGGGCTGATGGCCGGCCTAACACCCTTCAAGCCGGCGCAGGCCGTGGCCATGGCTTTCATCGCCTGCGTGTCGGGCTCGCTCGGGCACCTGGTGATGAAAGCCCTCAAGCGCGACCGCGGCATTCCCAACTGGGGCAAACGCGGCATCGGCGTCACCGGCGCCAGCGGCCTGCTGGACCGCGTCGATGCGCTGTGTTTTGCGGCGCCGGTGTTTTTCCATTCCGTGCGCTGGTACTTCGGTGTCTAGCCTTCAAGACCTGATCACATGCGAATACTAGGAATCGACCCGGGCCTGCAGATTGCCGGCTTTGGTGTCATCGATGTCGACGGCCACGACCTGCGCTACGTTGCCAGCGGCACCATCACCACCAAGCACCTGGACACCCGCAACCTGCCTGCGCGCCTGAAGGTGTTGTTTGACGGCGTCTGCGAAGTGGTTGAACGCTACAAGCCGGACTGCTCATCAGTGGAAATCGTCTTCGTCAACGTCAACCCGCAAGCCACGCTGATGCTGGGACAGGCACGCGGGGCCTGCGTAACGGCGCTGGTGAGCGCCAACCTGCCGGTGGCCGAGTACTCTGCCTTGCAACTGAAAAAAGCCATTGCAGGTTACGGCAAGGCCGGTAAGGCCGAAGTGCAGCAAATGGTGATGCGCCTGCTCAAGTTGCCGGGGCTGCCGGGCAAGGATGCGGCGGACGCGCTTGGCCTGGCGATCACCCACGCGCACGCCGGACGCTCGGCCGGGATTTTGGCCGCAGCGCTGGCCAAACCGGGCGGGCTGATTAAGGTCTCATAAAAAGCACCATAACGTCATACGGCGTTATTTATGAGACCTTAATATTTGAGGGCTCGATTTGGGCTGTTCCGCCAGCCACAAAAGTGCCGAAAACAGCCTTTTTTGGAGGCATTTTTGGGCTCCAGCCCTTTAAATACCTGCGTTAGCAGCTACAAAATCAATAGCATCCAAAGCTCAGATTCACCAGATCAGACAATCCGCTCCAGCACCAGCACGGCGAAAAAGCCCAGCCCTGCCAGCACTGTCCATTTCAGGATGACGAGACCGATGCGCTTGAACCGCTGCTGACCCGTACCCGCATAAAACATGAAGGACACGATGGCCGCAAGCAGCAGCAGGAAGATGAGCCAGCGAAAAAGCAGCATGGGCTGTGGTGAACGCCAGCGCTACCAGGCCCGCGCCAGCGTGGCAAAACCTTTGGGGGCGCGCTTTTCATCCTGGAAAGTGACGATCTCGTAGGCATCGCTGCGCGAGAGCAGCTCACGCAGCAGCTTGTTGTTCATGGCATGGCCGGAGCGAAAGGCACTGTAGGCGGCGAGCAGCGGCTTGCCGAGCAGGTGCAAATCACCCATGGCGTCGAGGATCTTGTGCTTGACGAACTCGTCGTTGTAACGCAGGCCGTCGCTGTTAAGCACCTTGTAGTCGTCCATGACGATGGCGTTGTCCAGCCCGCCGCCCAGCGCGAGGCCATTGGCGCGCATCATCTCGACGTCTTTGGTGAAGCCGAAGGTACGGGCGCGCGCAATGTCGCGAGTGTAGGAACCCGAACCCATGTCGAACTCGACACGCTGGCCGGTGGAGTCGACCGCCGGGTGGTCGAAGTCGATTTCAAAGCTGAGCTTGTAGCCGTCGTAAGGGCTCAGGCGCGCCCACTTGGTCGCAGCACCCTCGCCTTCGCGCACTTCCACCGGCTTGATGAGGCGCACAAAGCGTTTGGGGGCATCCTGCAGCGCAATGCCTGCCGACTGCAACAGGAACACAAACGAGGATGCCGAACCGTCAAGAATCGGCACCTCTTCTGCGGTGATATCTACATACAGGTTGTCGATGCCCAGACCAGCACAGGCCGACATGAGATGTTCGACGGTGTGCACCTTGGCATTGCCCACAGAAATCGTGGAGGCCAGCCGGGTGTCCGTGACCGCGAGTGCCGAGATCGGAATATCCACAGGCTGGGGCAAATCCACGCGCCGGAACACGATGCCGGTGTCGGGCGCTGCAGGCCTCAGGGTCAGCTCGACCCGCTGGCCGCTGTGCAGGCCAACGCCGACCGCTTTGGTCAGGGACTTGAGGGTTCTTTGGGCGAGCATGCAGCTATTTTAAGGAATGGAGATAAACCGCAGGTAAAGCATGGACGATTGCCCCGACTTGCGGACGGGCCACATGGAAAGAGGCAACCGTCAAAAGAAACGTCATCCCGGATACGAACCCGGGATGACGCTTTCATGAAGCCGCGAAGGCTTTCAGATCAATCGGCCTGTTTGCGCAGGAAGGCCGGGATTTCGAAGTCGTCCATGCCGCCAGAGGCCAGCGCGTCAACCTTGGCCGCAGCCTGTGTGCGGTTGGTGCGCCAGACGCTGGGCACGGCCATGTTGCCGTAGTCAGGCTGGGCAGACCCCATGGAGGGCGGCGCCATGTTGGTCGTGCCGGCCACAGCATTGAGCGTAGGCACGTTGAAAGGCACGTTGTCGGTGCCGGTGCGCAGCACCTGCAGCGGCGGCGCCGTGCGGCGTGCGCCCTGGCGCGACAGGCCGGTCGCGACCACGGTGACGCGGATGTCGTCGCCGAGTTCGTCGTCATAAGCCGTGCCGTAGATGACATGTGCGTCAGGCGATGCATAGGCGCGGATGGTGTTCATCGACAGCTTGGATTCGCTCAGTTTGAGCGAGCCTTTTGCAGCGGTGATCAGCACCAGCACGCCCTTGGCGCCGGACAGGTCAATGCCTTCAAGCAGCGGGCAGGCAACCGCCTGCTCGGCTGCGATGCGGGCACGGTCGGGACCGTTGGCGCGGGCCGTGCCCATCATGGCCTTGCCGGGTTCACCCATCACGGTGCGCACGTCTTCAAAGTCGACGTTCACGTGGCCGGGCACATTGATGATTTCAGCAATACCGCCGACGGCGTTTTTCAGCACGTCGTTGGCGTGGGCAAAGGCTTCATCCTGCGTGACGTCGTCACCCAGCACTTCGAGCAGCTTCTCGTTGAGAACCACGATCAGCGAGTCGACGTTGGCTTCGAGCTCGGCCAGGCCGAGATCCGCATTCGTCATGCGACGGCCGCCTTCAAACTCGAAAGGCTTGGTCACCACACCGACGGTGAGGATGCCCATTTCCTTGGCCACACGTGCAATCACGGGTGCAGCGCCGGTACCGGTGCCGCCGCCCATGCCCGCGGTGATGAACAACATGTGCGCGCCGTCGATGGCACTGCGGATGTCGTCCACCGCCAGCTCTGCCGCGTCACGGCCCTTGTCTGGCTTGCTGCCTGCGCCCAGCCCGCTGCCACCCAGCTGGATGGTTTTGTGCGCGCTGCCGCGGCTGAGGGCCTGCGCGTCGGTGTTGGCGCAGATGAATTCCACGCCCTGCACGTTGCAGTCGATCATGTGCTCGACGGCATTGCCACCGCCACCGCCGACGCCAATCACCTTGATCTGCGTGCCCTGGTTGAACTCTTCGATTTCAATCATTTCGATGCTCATGGGGAGCCTCCTGTTTCAGTAATTTGCAGTTGCCAAAAATTTATGGATGTTGTTTGAGTCCTGACGTGTGTCATGAAGGGGGGTCTGCGCCCCCTGCCCGCGTACATCTGGGAGCGGCCCGAATCAAACCAAATAAGTGTTTCATTCGCTGCTCCTAAAAATTACCGACAAACCAGTCTTTGACCTTGCCGAATGCGTTGTGCACGCTGCCCGCCTTCTGCGCGACCTTGTAGCCGCGCATTCGGGCCATGCGGGCTTCTTCCAGCAGGCCCATCACCGTGGCGGCGCGCGCCTGCGCGACCATGTCCGAGAGCGCACTGGAGTAACGCGGTATGCCGCGCCGCACCGGCTTCAAAAAGATGTCTTCGCCAAGCTCGACCATGCCCGGCATCACGGCGCTGCCGCCGGTGATGACGATGCCGGAGGACAGCACTTCTTCGTAGCCCGACTCGCGAATGACCTGCTGCACGAGCGAGAAAATTTCCTCGATGCGCGGTTCGATCACACCGGCGAGGGCCTGCTTGCTGAGCATGCGCGGGGCACGGTCGCCCAAGCCGGGCACTTCAACCTGCGTATCCGGGTCGGCCAGCAGTTGCTTGGCGTAGCCGCTCTCGACCTTGATGTCTTCCGCGTCCTTGGTCGGCGTGCGCAGGGCCATGGCGATGTCGCTGGTGATCAGGTCACCGGCGATCGGGATGACAGCGGTATGGCGGATTGCGCCGCCAGTGAAGATGGCGACGTCGGTCGTGCCCGCACCAATGTCGACCAGTGCCACGCCCAGTTCCTGCTCGTCCTGGGTCAGCACGGCAAGGCTGGAGGCCAGCGGGTTCAGCATCAGCTGGTCGACTTCCAGGCCGCAGCGGCGCACACACTTGATGATATTTTCTGCGGCACTTTGTGCCCCGGTGACGATGTGCACCTTGGCTTCGAGCCGGATACCGCTCATGCCGATGGGCTCGCGCACATCCTGGCCGTCAATCACGAATTCCTGGGGCTCCACCAGCAACAGGCGCTGGTCGGTCGAGATATTGATCGCCTTGGCGGTTTCAATCACGCGCGCCACGTCGGCCTGCGTGACTTCCTTGTCCTTGACCGCCACCATGCCGCTGGAATTGATGCCACGTATGTGGCTGCCGGTGATGCCGGTGTAGACACGCGCGATCTTGCAATCGGCCATCAGCTCGGCCTCTTTCAGGGCTTGCTGGATGCTTTGTACTGTGGCGTCGATGTTCACCACCACGCCGCGTTTAAGCCCGTTGCTGGCAGCAATGCCCAGGCCCGCCAGTTTGAGTTCGCCGCCGGGCAGGACTTCAGCCACCACGGCCATGACCTTGCTGGTACCAATGTCCAGACCCACGACGAGATCTTTGTATTCTTTGGCCATATCGTTACCTTTTGAATTTCCTGTCCTCTTTGTCACCGGGATTGATGGTGGTGACCCCTCTTAACCGGATGGCGTAACCGTTGCCGTAGCGCAGGTCGGCTGACTCGAAATCCTTGCCGTATTTGGCTGACACCTGTGTGAAGGTCGAGATGAAACGCTCGGCACGCGACTGGATTTCATCAAGCGATCCGTGCCCAAGCTCCAGGGCGGCGCCGCTGTCCAGCCGTGCGCGCCAGCTGCCCTGGCCCGTGAGCTCCAGTCGGGTTACAACGGCATCCAGCCTGTCAAACAGCGGCGTCAGCATCAGGTAGGCCTGCAGCACGAGGCCTGACTGGCCTTGCGGGCCAGCGAGTTCGGGCAACTCTTCGGCCTCGACCTCTCCCTGGTTGGCCTCGAACACTTCGCCAAAACTGTTGACAAGCCGTGACTCAGCTTCGGGTCCCCAATAAGCCATGGGCTGGTGTTCCTGCAGCACCACCTTGAGGCGGTTCGGAAACTCGCGTTTCACCACCGCCTTGCGCACCCAGGGCACGGACTCGAACACCGAACGCGTGCGGCCCAGGTCCACGGTGAAAAAATTGCCCGCCAGTCGCGGCGCGACATTGGCGCGAAGCGTCACTGCGTTGTTGTGCGCGAGGTCACCCTGCACGCTGATCGCACCCAGATTGAAGGCCGACTGACGCACCAGCCACGCAAAGCCAACGGCCAGCACCATGACCACGAAGGCCAGGATGAACAGCGCCGACAGGCCGTTCATGAACCTCACGTCGGCGGGCACCTGCAATGGCTGTGGCGTTTTACGGCTCAAGCGGTCGCCTCCTTTTGATGGTCCAGCGAAGCAGTCTTCAAAATTTCCACGCAAAGGTCTTCATACGACATGCCTGCCGCGCGCGCCGACATGGGTACCAGCGAATGACCTGTCATGCCGGGCGAGGTGTTGATCTCCAGCAGCCAGGGTTTGCGGGTGACCCGGTCGATCATCACGTCCGCACGCGCCCAGCCACGACAATTGAGCGTGCGGTAGGCCTTGACCACCATGTCCTGGATGGCGGCTTCTTCACCTGAAGGCAAACCGCAGGGCACGATGTACTGCGTGGTGTCCGTAAAGTATTTATTCTGGTAGTCGTAGTTGCCCTCGGGCGCGACGATACGTATGACCGGCAAGGCACGGGCATCCTGACCGCTGCCCAGCACCGGGCAGGTGACCTCGTCACCCGATATGAACTGCTCGCACAGGATGTCGGCGTCCAGCTTTTCGGCCTGTGCCACTGCTGCAGCCATGCCGGAAGCATCGACCACCTTGGTCAGCCCTATCGATGAACCTTCACGCGCCGGCTTGACGATGAGCGGCAGGCCCAAGGCGTCCGGCACGGCAGCCACGTCGGCAGCGCTGTAAGAACCACGGCGCAGCAACACGTACTTCGGTGTGGCCAGGCCTTCAGCGAGCAGCACTCGTTTGGTCATCACCTTGTCGATGGCCATGCTGGATGCCATCACGCCGGAGCCGGTATAGGGAATGCCCATCAACTCGAGAGCGCCCTGCACAGTGCCGTCTTCGCCGAAGCGGCCATGCAGTGCAATAAAACAGCGGGCAAAGCCCTGTTTCACCAGATCACTCCAGCTGCGTGTGGCCGTGTCGAAGGCGTGTGCGTCTACGCCTCGCGACTGCAGAGCCTGTAATACGCCATTGCCGGACATCAGAGAAATTTCGCGCTCGGCAGACGTGCCTCCCATGAGCACGGCGACTTTCCCGAATGACTGCGATACAGCGGCCGCGGTCATGCCTTGCCCTCCTCGGCCCAGATGATGTCGACGACTTTGGCCGGCACCGCGCCGATGGAGCCTGCCCCCATACACATGACGACATCACCGTCACGCGCATTGTCAAAAATGGCTTGCGGCATGGCGTCGATGTCGTCCACAAACACAGGCTCGACACGCCCCGCCACACGTATGGCGCGCGCCAGCGAGCGGCCATCAGCCGCGACGATGGGGGTTTCGCCTGCGGCGTAGACCTCGGACAGCAGCACGAGGTCCGCCTCGCCGATCACCTTCACAAAGTCTTCAAAACAATCCCGGGTTCGGGTGTAGCGGTGCGGCTGGAAGGCCAGCACCAGCCGGCGCCCGGGGAAGGCACCCCGTGCAGCGGCCAGTGTGGCGGCCATTTCAACCGGGTGGTGGCCGTAGTCCTCAATGACCGTGAACTGCCCACCATCGCTGGCACGCAGGTCGCCATAACTCTGGAAGCGGCGGCCCACGCCCCGAAATTCGGCCAGCGCCTTCTGCACCGCTTCATCGGGCACGTTGAGCTCGACCGCCACCGCTATGGCAGACAAGGCATTGAGCACGTTGTGCTGGCCGGCGAGGTTCAATTCGATGTCGAGGTCAGGCAGAACCACGCCGTTGCGGCGCTGCGCCGTGAAATGCATCTGGGCACCGACCGGCCGTACGTTGACGGCACGTACCTGCGCGTCTTCACCAAAACCGTAGCTGGTGATGGGGCGTGACACCTGAGGCACGATCTCGCGCACAGCCGGGTCGTCGGTACACAAAATTGCAGTCCCGTAAAAAGGCATTCGGTGCAGGAAATCGACAAACGCCTTCTTCAGGTTGCCGAAATCATGCCCATACGTTTCCATGTGATCGGCATCGATGTTGGTGATCACGGCCATCACGGGGAGCAGATTGAGGAAGGAGGCATCCGACTCATCGGCCTCGACCACGATGTAGTCACCAGAACCCAGTTTCGCGTTCGCGCCAGCGCTGTTGAGCCGGCCACCGATGACGAAGGTCGGATCAAGCCCAGCTTCGGCAAGAATGCTGGCCACCAGGCTGGTCGTGGTCGTCTTGCCATGCGTGCCGGCAATGGCGATGCCCTGCTTGAGTCGCATCAGCTCGGCCAGCATCAGCGCACGCGGCACCACGGGAATTTTCTTTTCACGTGCAGCGAGCACTTCGGGATTGCTGGCCTGCACGGCCGTCGAGGTGACGACCGCATCCACCGTCGCGACATTTTCAGCGGTATGGCCGACATAGGTCTTGATGCCCAGTGACGCGAGGCGCTGCAGGGTGACGCTGTCGGACAGGTCCGAACCCGAAATGACATAACCCAGGTTATGCAACACCTCGGCGATGCCGGACATGCCGGATCCGCCGATACCAATGAAGTGGATATTTTTTATCGCGTGTTTCACGTTGCTAACTCCTCACACGCAGCGACCACGCGTGCTGTTGCCTCAGTCTTTTGCATTTTTTTCGCCTGTGTGGCTTTTTCAAGCAGCGCCGTGCGTTGCATTTTTTTCAAGAAGTCCGCCAGTTTTTCGGCAGAAAGATCGCGCTGTTGTTCCATCCAGCCGCCACCCTGATCCACCAGGAACTTCGCATTGGTGGTCTGGTGGTCATCGACCGCAGCCGGGAAGGGCACAAACAGGGCTGCCGTGCCGACCGCAGCAATTTCAGTCACGGTGCTGGCACCCGCGCGGCAAATCACCAGATCGGCATTCGCAAAGGCGGCGGCGGTGTCATCAATAAAAGGTGTCAGGGAAGCCTCCACACCGGCGTCCTGGTAGTTGGCGCGCAACTCGTCAATCTGTTTGGCGCCACTCTGGTGGGTGACGACAGGACGCTCGGCGGGCGCGATCAATGCAAGTGCCTTGGGCACCACGGTGTTCAAGCCACGTGCACCCAAGCTGCCGCCCACGACCAGCAACTGCAACGGGCCCGACCGGTCAACAAAACGCGAGGCCGGATCAGGCTGGGACGTGAAGGCAATGCGCAACGGGTTGCCCACCCACTCCGCATTTTTGAAGACATTGGGGAAAGCAGTGAAAACCTTGTCCGCTACCATCGCCAGTACACGGTTGACCATGCCCGCCACAGAGTTCTGCTCATGCAGCACCAGGGGCTTGCCGAGCAGCACACTCATCATGCCGGCAGGGAATGCAATATAGCCACCCAGACCCACGACGACGTCGGGCCGGACCTTGCGGATGACCTGGATACTTTGCCAGAAGGCCTTGAGCAGGCGCAGCGGCAGGAAGACGAGCGTGGCCGGACCTTTGCCGCGCACGCCGGAAAAATCAATCGTTTCAAAAGCAAACCCGCGCGGCGGCACCAATTGGCTCTCCATGCTAGGCGCATCAGGACTGCCACGGCCACCCAGCCAGTGCACACGCCAGCCCTTGTCACGCAAGGCATCGGCAACCGCCAGGCCGGGAAAAATATGCCCCCCCGTTCCACCCGCCATGATGAGTGCACACTTCATGACCGGCCTCCCCGCATCATGAGTCGGTTCTCATAGTCAATGCGCAGCACCACCGCCAGCGAAACCAGATTCATCAAAATGGCGGATCCACCGTAACTCATGAGCGGCAGCGTGAGGCCCTTGGTGGGCAGTGCGCCCAGGTTCACACCGATATTGATAAACGTCTGGAAACCCATCCAGATGCCGACACCCTGCGCGACAAGACCTGCGAACAGGCGGTCCAGCGCGATTGACTGGCGGCCAATGTGCATGATGCGGCGGGTCATCCACATGAACAGCGAGATCACGACCAACACGCCGACAAAACCGAACTCCTCGCCGATCACAGCCATCAGGAAGTCGGTGTGCGCTTCTGGCAGCCAGTGCAGTTTTTCGACACTGCCACCCAGCCCGACGCCGAAAAATTCACCACGCCCGAAAGCAATCAGCGAGTGCGACAGCTGGTAGCCCTTGCCCATAGAGTATTTGTCGCTCCAGGGGTCAAGGTAGGCAAAGATGCGCTCACGCCGCCAGTCGCTGAGCATGACCATCAGGCTGAACGCCACCACCACCACAGCAGAGATGACAAAAAACATCCGGGCATTCACGCCGCCCAGGAACAGGATGCCCATGGCGATCACTGAGATCACCATGAAAGCGCCCATGTCGGGCTCGGCGAGCAACAACAGGCCGACGATGGCAATCGCAATCGCCATCGGCATCACGGCGCGGAAGAAACGTTCCTTCACTTCCATCTTGCGCACCATGTAGTCGGCGGCATACAGCAGCACCGCAAACTTCGCGAGTTCAGACGGCTGGAAGTTCATGAAGCCCAGCGTGATCCAGCGGCGTGCGCCATTGACACCCTTGCCGATGAAGGGCACCAGCACCAGGATGAGCAGCATCAGCGACGCCACAAAAAGCCAGGGCGCCAGTTTTTCCCAGGTGCTCATGGGTACCTGGAAGGCAACTACCGCAACCACAAAGGCCACGGCCAGCGACAGTACGTGGCGCGTGAGGAAATGGGTGTGGGCGTAGCGCGCAAACTTCGGGTTGTCAGGCATGGCTACCGAGGCGGAATAAACCATCACCAGGCCCCACATCAACAAGGCCACAATGACCCAGACCAAAGCCTGATCAAAACCCGCCAGCCGCACCGGCGCTGTTGGCGTGCGTGACAGGCTCTGGCTGCCCAGCCGCACGGGCAGCACGTCCGACGCGGCCTTGCCAAGCCCGGAGAACCAGCCAAAAAAGCGCGCGGCGACCGTCACAGCGTGACTCCCTCTTCGAGCGCCAGCGCCTGCACGGCGGCGTGGAAAACCTGAGCGCGGTGTTCATAGTTGTCAAACATGTCGAAGCTGGCGCAGGCGGGCGACATCAACACGGCATCACCTGTTCTGGCCTCCCGGGTTGCCATGCTGACTGCCTCTTCCATGGTGGCCGCATCCAGCAAGGGCACCGAAGTGCCGCCCAGCGCAGAACGGATGAGCGGACCGTCCCGTCCCATCAGGATCACCGCTCTTGCATAGCGCGCCACGGGTTCGGCCAGCGGACCGAAGTCCTGGCCCTTGCCTTCACCGCCCAGGATCACCACCAGCTTGCGGTCTGCGCCCAGGCCCGCCAGCGCTGCCGCCGTCGCACCGACATTTGTGCCTTTGCTGTCATCGAAATATTCGATGTCGCGTATGACTGCGACCGACTCCACACGATGCGGCTCACCGCGGTATTCACGCAGGCCGTGCAGCATGGGTGCCAGGTTGCACCCGGCCGCCACTGAGAGGCCCAAAGCAGCCAACGCGTTGGTCGCGTTGTGGCGCCCGCGAATGCGCAGCGCGTCTACCGGCATGAGACGCTGGATGAACAGAACAACCTCTTCATCCCTGCGCCGTTTGACGGTTTCATCGGCTTCCGCCGCACGCACCAGCCACGCCATGCCGTTGACCGTTTCAATGCCATAGTCGCCGGGCCGGGTTGGACTGTCGCTGCCAAACGTGAGGTAAGGGCGCGGTGGTGGCTGTTTGCCCTTGACGGGTGGGGGCGGCTTGGGCAAGGCCGACATCACCAGCGCATCGTCGCGGTTGAGCAGCATCAGGCCTTTTCCGTAAACGCGGCCCTTGGCCTGTGCATAGGCTTCAGACGTCCCGTGCCAGTCAAGGTGGTCCTGCGTGATGTTGAGCACTGTGGCCACCGTCGGCTCAAAGTTGCTCACACCATCCAGCTGGAAACTCGACAACTCCAGAACCCACACCTCGGGCAACGCAGGCAACGACGGCAAGGGCGGCGGCTCCGCAAGCTCGACAGGCAACACCGGGGCATTGACCTCTTCATCTTCCAGATCTTCAGAAGCAGATGCCTCGGGTTCTTCAGTCAGCCCAGTCAATCCAGTCAGTTCATCCTGAGCAGGTTGACCCTCTGCGGTGGCGTCATCTGCCAACACTGGCGTTATTGTGGAAGCCGCAGCGGCAGCGGCAGCGGCAGCCAATGCTGCGACCTTCTGCCCGGCGGCTTCTGCCAGCCTCTGGTCTTCAATGTCCTGCGCCTCTTTCGCGTCCTGCGCTTCTTTCGCCTCCCTGGCGGCGACGACCTGTGCCTGCAACGCGGCGTCGAGCTTTTCGGTCAGCGTGTCCAGCAAGGTGGGGCCAATATTGCCGGCAACCGCCACGGTCTTTCCGGCGCGCTGCACCAACTGGCCTGCCAGCGACGTCACGGTGGTCTTGCCATTCGTGCCGGTGATGCCGATCACCTGCGGCGAATAGCCGCGATCCTGCTTCAGTTCTGCGAGTGCGTGTGCGAACAGGCTGAGCTCATTGCCGCGCGCAATGCCCCTGGCCTCTGCAGCGTCGATCACACCGGCAATCGAGGCCGGCGACAGACCCGGGCTTTTCATCACCATGTCAAACGGCGCACTGGAAAACAGGGCCTCGCTCATTTCCGAATGAACAAAAGTCACGTCAGGCAGGCTCGTGTTAAGTGCCTCGAGCTGCGGCGGCACCGACCGCGTGTCCGCAACCGTGACCTTCGCCCCGTGGCGCACGCACCAGCGTGCCAGGGCCAGGCCCGACGCGCCCAGCCCCAGTACAAGAATGTTTTTCTGGTCGAGGTGTTTCATCTCAGCTTGAGGGTTGAAAGACCAACGAGGCACAGCAGCATGGTGATGATCCAGAAACGCACGACGACCTGGGTTTCTTTCCAGCCGCTCTTTTCAAAATGGTGGTGCAGGGGCGCCATCTTGAGGATGCGCCGACCAGTGCCGTATCGTTTTTTCGTGTATTTGAAATACACCACCTGCAACATCACCGACAGGGCTTCGACGACAAAAATACCGCCCATGATGGCCAGCACGATTTCCTGCCGCACGATGACAGCCACCGTGCCCAGCGCGGCCCCCAGGGCAAGTGCACCCACGTCACCCATGAACACCTGGGCGGGATGCGTGTTGAACCACAAAAATGCCAGACCGGCGCCGGCCATGGCGGAGCAGAAGATCAACAACTCACCGGAACCCGGGATATAGGGGAACAGCAGGTATTTCGAATACACCGAACTGCCGGTGACATACGCAAACACGCCCAAAGCAGACCCCACCATCACCACCGGCATGATGGCCAGCCCATCGAGCCCGTCCGTCAGATTGACGGCATTGCTGGAGCCCACGATGACCAAATAGGTCAGGATGACAAAACCGAACACGCCCAGCGGATAACTGATTTCCTTGACGAAAGGCACCAGCAGGCCGGCCTTGGGCGGCAGATTCACATCAAAGCCCGATTGCACCCAGCTGACAAACAGCCCGATGACACGCAGGTTGGAGCTCTCTGAAATACTGAAGACGAGATAGAGCGCAGCAACCAGGCCAATCAGCGATTGCCAGAGATATTTTTCACGGGACCGCATGCCTTCAGGGTCCTTGTGCACGACCTTTCGCCAGTCATCTGCCCAACCGATGGCGCCAAATCCCATGGTCACCAGCAGCACGATCCAGACGAAACGATTCGACAGATCGGCCCAGAGCAGCGTGGCAATGGCAATCGCCAGAAGGATCAGCACGCCGCCCATGGTGGGCGTACCGCTTTTGCTCAAATGCGTCTGCATGGCGTACTCGCGTATAGGCTGCCCGATCTTCAGCGAGACCAGCCGGCGGATCACGAACGGGCCCGCGATGAGGCCGATGAGCAGCGCCGTCACGGCGGCCATCACGGCGCGAAGCGTGAGGTACTGGAACACGCGGAAAAACCCGAATTCCGGCGATTGGGTTTGCAGCCACTGGGCCAGGCTAAGCAGCATGCCGTTCTCCCTCAATTTGTTTGTTGGTGTGTGCTGTCATGGCCTGCACGGCACGCTCCATCTTCATGAAACGCGAGCCCTTGACCAGCACACTGCCCAGCCCTGAAAGCCCGCTCAACACGGCCTCGTTAAGGGCGTCGATATCCGCAAAATGACGGCCCGCACCAAAGCTGGTCACTGCAAGCGCCGACTGGTCGCCCAGCGCAAAAAGCATGTCGATGCCGCGCTCACGCGCATACCTGCCGGCCTCTTCATGAAAGGCAGGCCCCTGGTTGCCGACCTCACCCATATCACCCATGACCAGCAAACGCGGGCCGGGCAGCTCGGCGAGCACATCTATGGCTGCGCGCATGGAATCGGGGTTGGCGTTGTAGGTGTCATCGACCAGGTTCAAGGCCCTGCCACCCACAGAAATAACCAGTGCGCGCGAACGTCCCTTGACGGGCTGGAATGCCGACAGGCCTGCGGCAATGGTGGCCAGTGGCGCGCTAGCTGCCAGCGCACAGGCGGTGGCAGCCAGCGCATTCTTGACGTTATGGCGACCCGCAATCTGCAGCTTGAAATCCAGCGCACCCTGCGGTGTCTGTGCCCGGACAGTCCAGCAGTTGTCTGACCATTCGGCTGTGCCCATGACATCGGCCTTGACATCAGCGCTACCTGCTTCCGCAAAGGTCAGCACGGGACGCGAGCCCGCCATGGACGCCCAGAGTGGGGTGTAAGTGTCGTCTGCAGGAAAGACCGCCGTGCCGTCTTCGGCCAGGGCGGCAATGACCGAACCGTTCTCACGGGCGACAGCTTCCACCGTTGCCATGAATTCCAGATGCTCGCGCTGTGCGTTATTGACCAGTGCCACAGTTGGTTTGGCCATTTGCGCAAGATAGGCGATTTCGCCGGGATGGTTCATGCCCAGCTCGACCACGCCCGCAGTGTGGTGCGCCTTCAGGCGCAGCAGCGTGAGCGGCACACCGATGTCGTTGTTGAGATTGCCCTCGGTGGAAAACGCCTGCTCCTGCTTCCACGCGCGCAGGATGGCGGCAATCATCTGCGTCACCGTGGTTTTGCCATTGCTGCCTGTCACGGCAATCAGGGGCAAGCCAAACTGTGATCGCCAGCCCGCCGCGAGGCGCCCCAACGCCAGCCTTGAGTCGTCGACTTCAATACCGGCCAGCCCGGCCACACCGAGGCCGCGATGTGCGATGGCGGCTGTCGCCCCCTGCGCCCTGGCTTCAGGCAGAAATTCATTGGCATCAAAACGTTCACCCTTGAGTGCGACAAACAGGTCGCCTTCCTGCAAGGTGCGCGTATCCGTGTGAACACGCTTCACTGGCATGCCGGCATCGCCCACCAGGGTGCCCTGACCCACCCAGCTCAAGGCCTGCTGCAAGGTCATCATGAGGCTGCCTCCATGACGAGCTGTTTTGCAGCCAGCGCCATCTCGGCATGGGTGCGATCCGAGAACGGATGTTTCACGCCCATGACTTCCTGGTAGCTTTCATGCCCCTTGCCGGCAATCAGGATGACATCTGCGGCCTTGGCTTCACGAACGGCCTGCGCGATGGCCACAGCGCGGTCTGCCTCGACGTACACCGCATCACTGTGCGTCAGGCCCAGCAGTATCTGGCTGATGATGGCTGCCGGGCTTTCAGTTCTCGGGTTGTCGCTGGTTACCAGGACCTGGTCGGCATTTTTTTGCGCCACTGCCGCCATGAGGGGGCGTTTGCCTGCATCCCTGTCACCGCCACAGCCAAAGACACACCACAAACGCCCCTGACGGCTGCGCGCCACCGGCCGCAGGGCGCCGAGGACTTTTTCGAGCGCATCGGGCGTGTGGGCGTAGTCGATGGCGACCAGCGGCATGCCCGCCACGGCCAGCGTCTCAAGGCGGCCCGGTACGGGTAGCAAGCCGCCGCAAGCCACAACGCCCTCTTTCAGGCTGACGCCCAGCGCACGCATCGCAGCAATCACGCCAAGCAGGTTGGAGACGTTGTAGAGCCCCACCATCGTCGTCGACACACGCTGCCTGTCCGCACCCTCGACGACGTCAAATGACAAACCCTGGGCGCCATGCTCGATCAACTCGGCCCTGATGCGTGCCAGCCCGCCTATGGACACCGTCCACACATCCAGGCCCGAGCCCGAAAGCAAACCATCCAGTTCGTTGCCCCGGTCATCATCGAGATTGAGAACCGCAGCCTCCAGGCCGGTCCAGCTGAACAGTTTTTTCTTCGCCTGCCAGTAGTCGTCCATCGAGCCGTGATAGTCGAGATGGTCCTGGGTGAAGTTGGTGAAGATGGCCACGCGCACATGTGTTGCATCGAGGCGCTGCTCGGCAATGCCTATGGATGAGGCTTCCAGCGCACACGCTGCAAAGCCCTCGTCAACAAAGCGCCTGAACTGCTGCTGCAGCAAAACAGGGTCAGGTGTTGTCAGCCCATTGAAGACCATTGCCCCCGGCTCACCAATGCCCAGCGTACCCACAATGCCGCAACGGCTACCGGCCTTGCCGAGCGCCTGCGCGAGCCACCAGGCCGTAGACGTCTTTCCATTCGTGCCGGTCACCGCAATGACCTTGAGCTGTCTGCTGGGTTCCTCAAAATAGGCAGCCGCAATCGGGGCGGCGGCGGCACGCAGTCCGGCATAAGTGGCGACTTTTTCGCCTGCAAGATCAAAGCCCGCGGCGCCATCGTCTTCCACAAGGCAAGCCTGCGCACCCGCGGTCATCACATCCCTCACATACCGGCGCGCGTCGGTGGCAGCGCCCGGCCACGCGATAAACCCATCACCTTCACCCACCTTCCGGCTGTCCGTCCACAAGTTGCCGGTGACGCGCGAACGCAGCCAGTTCGCGGCTTCAATCGGCGTTTGCAGGCGGGTGTTCAAAACGACTCCACCACGGATTGCGTGACGATTTGCGGTTTGACCGACATGTCGGGCTGCACGCCCATCATGCGCAAGGTCTGCTGCACGACTTCACTGAAGACGGGCGCGGCCGCCACACCGCCGAAATAATTGCCGTCGCTGGGCTCGTCAATCATGACGGCCACGATGATGCGCGGCGATTCAATGGGGGCCATGCCGGTAAACCAGGCGCGGTACTTGTTGCTGGCGTAGCCCTTGCCGACCTGCTTGTGTGCTGTACCGGATTTGCCGCCGACCGAATAACCCAGGGTCTGTGCAAGCGGGCCGGTGCCGCCAGGCGCTGCCGCCATCTGAAGCATGCGGCGCACGGCCTTGGCGTTCTCGGCCGAGAACACCTTCACGCCGACGGCCGGCTCGCTGCTCTTGAGCATGGTCACGGGAATGATCTGGCCGTCGTGTGCAAACGAGGTATAGGAATGCGCCATCTGGAACAGCGACGCCGACAGGCCGTAGCCATAAGACATGGTGGCCTGCTCCACCGGCCGCCATGTTTTCCAGGGGCGGAGCCTGCCTGTCACCGCACCCGGGAACTGGATCTGCGGCTTCTGGCCATAGCCCAGTGCGGTGTAGGTATCCCACATCTCGTGCGGGCTCATCTTCTGGGCGATCTTGAGGGCGCCCACGTTGCTGGATTTCTGTATCACGCCCTCGACAGACAGCGTGCCGTAATTGTGGGTGTCGCTGATGGTGAAGCCGCCTATGTTGTAGCGCCCGGGCGATGTTTCGATCACCGTGTGCGGCGTGACACGGCCGGCTTCGAGTGCCATGCCGACGGTGATCGGCTTCATGGTCGAGCCCGGCTCGAAGGTATCGGTCAATGCGCGGTTGCGCAGCTGCTCGCCCGTCAGGTTCTGTCGCTTGTCAGGCACATAACTGGGGTAGTTGGCCAGCGCCAGCACTTCACCCGTGATGGTGTCCAGCACCACCACACTGCCGCCCTTGGCACGGCGCAGTGTCACGGCATCGCGCAGCTTCTGATAAGCCACAAACTGTACCTTGCTGTCGATGCTGAGCTGTATGTCCTTGCCTTCGAGGGGTGGCACCTGCTCGCCCACGTCCTCGATCACCCGCCCAAGCCTGTCCTTGATGACACGGCGTGATCCGGCACGTCCAGCGAGATCCTTGTTGAAGGCGAGCTCTATGCCCTCCTGCCCGCGGTCTTCGACATTGGTAAAGCCCACCACGTGTGCGGCTGTTTCGCCCTCGGGGTACTGCCGCTTGTACTCCTTGCGCTGGTAGATGCCTTTGATGCCCAGCGCGGCAATCTTCTGTGCAATCGGCTCGTCAACCTGGCGCTTCACCCAGACAAAGGTCTTGTCCTCATTGCCGAGCTTTTTGTTCAACTCGGCAAGCGGCATCTCCAGCAATTTGGCCAGTTCAGCAAGCTGCGATTTTGTGGCCTCCACATCCTCGGGAATGGCCCAAATGCTGGGCGCGGGGACGCTGGAGGCGAGGATCAAGCCGTTGCGGTCGAGAATGCGACCGCGGTTGGCCGGCAGTTCCAGCGTCCGTGCAAAACGGACTTCGCCCTGCCGCTGGAAGAAGTCATTCCCAAATACCTGGATATACGCAGCGCGTCCCGCCAGCCCCGCAAATGCAACGGCAATACCCGCGACGATGAGTTTGCTGCGCCAGACCGGCGTCTTGCTCGCCAGAAGCGGGCTCGAGGTGTAGAGAACGCTCTTGCTCATGGCGTTACACCCTGCTTGACGGGGACAGCTGATTTTTTCTCCGCCACCGGCACCGATGCCGCGGCTTTGGGCGCACTGCTGGCGGTCGCGTACTGCGTGATGGCCGGCGTGGCCGTGCGCATCTGCAGGTTTTCCTTCGCCAGTTTTTCGACGCGCAGCGGTGTGGCCTGGGCGCGCTTTTCTACCTGCAGGCGCTCGTTCTCCGCTTCGAGCTTTCGGCTTTGCGCGGCTGATTTTTCCAGCTCAACAAACAAGCGGCGTGACTCGTACTGCATGCGCACAAGGTAAAGCGCACTCGCAAGAACAGCGATCAGCAGTACAAGATTGAGCCGGGTCATGTGGCCGCCTCCGTCCTCTCCGCCACGCGCATCACGGCACTGCGCGAACGCGGGTTACCCGCGACTTCCGCTTCGCCGGGTTTGATGCGGCCCAGTGCCTTCAACCTCATCTGTTTGGGGGCCGCGAAGGGCGCGCGACGGTCGAACACTTCTTTGGAGTGCTCGGCGATGAATTGCTTGACGATGCGGTCTTCGAGTGAATGGAAACTGATCACCACCAATCGGCCTCCCGTTTGCAGTACTTTCAGCGATGCGGCTAACGCCTGTTGAAGCTCTTCAAGCTCGGCGTTGATGAAAATCCGAAGAGCCTGAAATGTGCGCGTTGCAGGGTCCTTGCCCGGCTCGCGGGTTTTGACCGCG
>JAZKDR010000064.1:0-8161 GCA_040387435.1 Pseudomonadota bacterium | reverse complement strand
TTTATGGAAGTATTCCTGCAACAGATCATCAACGGTCTGGTTCTGGGCAGCATGTATGCCCTGATCGCTCTGGGGTACACCATGGTGTACGGGATCATCAACCTCATCAACTTCGCGCATGGCGAGGTGCTGATGGTGGGCGCATTGACCAGCTGGACCATCATTGGCCTGATGCGCGATGCCATGCCGGGTGCACCGGGCTGGCTGATCTTGCTCATCGCCCTGCTGATTGCCTGTGTGGTGTGCGCCGCACTCAATTTTGCAATTGAAAAAATCGCCTACCGGCCCCTGCGCAACTCGCCCAAGCTGGCCCCGCTGATCACCGCCATCGGCATGTCGCTGCTGCTGCAGACGCTGGCCATGATCATCTGGAAGCCCAACTACAAACCTTATCCAACGCTGTTGCCGGCCGAGCCTTTCCAGGTGGGCGGTGCGGTCATCACGGTCACGCAAATCTTCATTCTCGGCGCGACAGCGGTGTCCCTGTCGGTGCTGATGTGGCTGGTGCATTACACAAAACTCGGCCGCGCCATGCGCGCCACGGCAGAGAACCCGCGCGTCGCTGCGCTCATGGGCGTCAAGCCCGACACGGTCATCTCGGCCACCTTCATCATCGGTGCGGTGCTGGCCGCGCTGGCCGGCGTAATGTACGCCTCCAACTACGGCACGGTACAGCACACCATGGGCTTTCTTCCCGGCCTGAAGGCCTTCACGGCGGCCGTGTTCGGCGGCATTGGCAATCTGGGCGGGGCGGTGCTGGGCGGCATCCTGCTGGGGCTGATTGAGTCAATAGGTGCGGGCTACATCGGCCCGCTGACAGGCGGTGTGCTGGGCAGCCAGTACTCGGATATCTTTGCCTTCATCGTGCTGATTTTCGTGCTCACGCTCAGGCCGTCCGGCCTGCTGGGTGAACGTGTGGCGGACAGGGCCTAGGCAGGAGCACATCATGATGAAACCCAACAAACTCGTTACCTTTTTCATCGTCGCGGTTGCGCTGCTGGTATTGCCCCTGCTGTTGCAGCAGGGCGGCAACGCCTGGGTGCGCATCGTGGACATGGCGCTGCTTTACGTGCTGCTGGCGCTGGGCCTGAACATCGTGGTCGGCTACGCCGGCCTGCTTGACCTGGGCTACGTCGCCTTCTTTGCCGTCGGAGCCTACCTGTTTGCGCTGCTGGGCTCGCCGCATCTGGCCGATGCCTTCCCGGCCATCAAGGCGGCTTTCCCGAACGGGCTGCATCTGCCCATCTGGGCCATCATTCCGCTGGCCGCCGCGCTCGCGGGGCTGTTCGGCGTGCTGCTGGGCGCGCCCACGCTCAAGCTGCGTGGCGATTACCTCGCCATCGTCACGCTGGGGTTTGGTGAAATCATCCGCGTCTTTTTGAACAACCTCGACCGCCCCATCAACCTGACCAACGGCCCCAAGGGCATCAGCCAGATCGACTCGATGAAGTTCTTCGGCTTCGACCTCGGCAAGTCGCATGAGTTTTTCGGCTTCACCTTCAACTCGGTGTCGATGTATTACTACCTCTTCCTGGCGCTGGTGATCGTCTCGGTCGTTATCTGCCACCGGCTTGAAAATTCCCGCATAGGCCGCGCCTGGATGGCGATTCGCGAAGATGAAATTGCGGCCAAGGCCATGGGCATCAACACCCGCAACATGAAGCTGTTGGCCTTCGGCATGGGCGCGACGTTTGGCGGCGTGTCGGGCGCCATGTTCGCGGCCTTCCAGGGTTTTGTGTCACCCGAATCCTTCAGCCTGATGGAGTCCATCATGATCGTCGCGATGGTGGTGCTGGGCGGCATCGGCCACCTGCCCGGCGTCATCATCGGTGCACTCCTGCTGGCGGCCTTGCCCGAGGTGCTGCGCCATGTCGCCGGCCCTCTGCAGGCCATGACGGACGGTCGCCTCGACTCGTCCATCCTGCGGCAGTTGCTGATTGCCCTGGCAATGATCGTCATCATGCTGCTGCGGCCGCGCGGGCTGTGGCCTTCCCCCGAACATGGCAAGACGCGCATCAAGCCTGTTGGTCCAGTGGCTTCCAAGTCAATCAACCCATAAGGAGAATGGCATGAGCGAAACCATTCTCAAGGTCTCCGGTGTCTCCAAGCGTTTCGGCGGTTTGCAGGCGCTCAGCGATGTCGGCATCCATATCGAGCGTGGCCAGGTCTACGGCCTGATCGGCCCCAACGGCGCGGGCAAGACCACGTTTTTTAATGTGCTGACCGGGCTCTACACGCCTGACAGCGGCAGCTTCGAGCTGGCCGGCAAAAAATACACGCCGACGGCGGTGCATGAAGTGGCCAGGGCCGGCATTGCACGCACCTTCCAGAACATTCGCCTCTTCGCTGAAATGACAGCACTTGAGAACGTGATGGTCGGCAGGCACATTCGTACGAAATCCGGCCTCATAGGCGCGGTGTTGCGCACGCCCGGCTTCAAGGCCGAAGAGGCCGCGATTGCCCAGCGCTCGCAGGAGTTGCTCGACTACGTTGGCATCGGCAAGTACGCCGACTTCAAGGCCCGCACGCTGAGCTACGGCGACCAGCGCCGCCTGGAGATCGCGCGCGCGCTGGCAACCGACCCGCAGCTGATCGCACTCGATGAACCGGCCGCCGGCATGAACGCCACCGAGAAGGTGCAACTGCGTGAACTCATCGACCAGATCCGCAAGGACAACAGAACCATTTTGCTGATCGAGCACGATGTGAAACTCGTCATGGGCCTGTGCGACCGCGTAACCGTGCTGGATTACGGCAAACAGATTGCCGAAGGCGCGCCTGCCGATGTGCAGAAGAATGAAAAAGTGATCACCGCCTATCTGGGCACCGGCCACTGAACGCCATCGGAAAGAAACACAACATGGCAAACACACTTCTCAAGATCAGCGGCCTCAAGGTCGCGTACGGCGGCATCCAGGCCGTCAAGGGCGTGGACCTGCACGTTAACGAGGGCGAGCTGGTCACGCTGATCGGCTCCAACGGCGCCGGCAAGACCACCACGATGAAAGCCATCACCGGCACGCTGCCCATGGTCGATGGCGACATCGAATATCTGGGCAAAAGCATTCGCGGCAAGGGCGCATGGGATCTCGTCAAGGATGGGCTGGCCATGGTGCCGGAAGGCCGCGGCGTGTTCACCCGCATGACCATCACCGAGAACCTGCAGATGGGTGCCTACATCCGCAGCGACAAGGCCGGCATCGCCGAAGACATCGAAAAGATGTTCACCATCTTTCCACGCCTGCGCGAGCGCAAGGACCAGCTCGCCGGCACCATGTCCGGCGGCGAGCAGCAAATGCTGGCCATGGGGCGCGCGCTCATGAGCCGCCCCAAGGTGCTGATGCTGGACGAGCCCTCCATGGGCCTGTCGCCCATCATGGTCGACAAGATTTTCGAAGTCGTGCGCGACGTATACGCGCGCGGCGTCACGGTGCTGCTGGTCGAGCAGAACGCCAGCCGGGCGCTGGGCATTGCCGACCGTGGCTACGTGATGGAATCGGGCATCGTCACCATGAACGGCGACGCCAAAAAGCTGCTGGATGACCCGCGCGTGCGGGCGGCCTACCTGGGCGAATAGCGCCTGTCGCTGATGGGGCTCCCCCGAACACCGCCTGAGGGCGGTTTTCTTTTGCCTCAGTACTACAGAGTGCTATTGAATAAGTAGCTGCTCACGCTCGTGTCTATTGGCCTGCAGCCCGATTTGATGCTGAAAATGGCATTTTCAAGCCAATTTTTGGGGCATTTCCACCCGCTAAAACTACAAAATGGGCTGTCCAAGCCCATTTTTAACGTACACGTTAAATTTTTGCCGTATACAGCAAAATTTAACGCTGGCTGCCGGAAAAGCGCCGTGACTGGCGGTCAAGCCTTCAGTCGAGCGTGATGCCCGCATCCTTGATGACCTTGGTCCACTTGCTGTACTCCGCTTTCACAAAACGTGCGGTCTCGGCCGGTGGCACCCAGGGTTTGGGGTCGAAACCACCGGCGCTCAGTTCCTTGCGCATGTCTTCATCGGCCAGTGCGGCTTCCATTGCCTTGTTCAAACGGGCGATGGCTTCCGGTGGGGCTTTGGAGGGGGCGAACAGGCCGAACCAGGTCGTCATCTCCAACGCGGGGAAGCCGGCTTCTCTCGCCGTGGGGATGGTGTTCAGGGTGCCGTCGCGCTTGGGGCCGGTCACAAACATGGCGTTGACCTGTTTGCTTTCGATAAAACGCCGCGCCGAGGGCAAAGAGTCGATGTAGATGTCGACGCGCCCGCCCAGCAGGTCGATGTACACCGGTTGTGCGCCCTGGTAGGGGACGTTGGTCATGTTGACACCGGCTTCTTTCAGGAAGGCGGCCGCCAGCACCTGCTGGCCGGTACCTGCGCCGATGTTGGCGAGGTTGAGCTTGCCGGGGTTGGCCTTGGCGTATTTGACGATGGACGCCAGATCGGTGAGGCCCAGGTCCTTGCGCGTCACCATCACATACGGGCTTTCAGCCGCGATGCCGATGGGCGTGAAATCAGTGAGCGGGTCGTAAGGCAGTTTTTTGTACAGGGCCGCGTTGAACACCATGTTGGCCAGGCCGCCCATGGCGAGCGTGTAGCCGTCGGGTGGTGCCTGCAGCACGGCCATCGTGCCGACCAGCGAGCCGGCGCCGGGGCGGTTGACCACCACGATGCTCTGGCCCAGGTTTTTGCTCATCGCCTTCTCAAGGCGGCGTGCCACGAGGTCATAGCCGCCACCGGCGGTGGTGCCGACGATCAGCGTGACGGCTTTGGTGGGGTAGGCCTGCGCATGCGCGCCAACAGCGCCCAAAGCCAGGCCGAGCGCCATGCCGGCGGCCGCGATTGTTGATGCGAGATGTTTCATGTCTTTTCTCCTGCCAGCCAGGCCTTGCCTTTGGCGTAGATGGCTTGTTCTTCGTCGCTGTAAGGGGCGGGAATGCCCAGGGTGATGCTGTGGCCCTCGGAAGCCTGCACATAGGCGAGGTGGCGAAAGCCCAGCGGGTATTTGGCGAGTTCAGTGGGGTCCAGGCTGACCGATCCGGCCGGGTCCACGGTGCGCAGAAAGTCCTTGTCGTACACCGGTTCGCGCGACTGTATGCGCCACTGGCCGTCGTCGCCTTTGAGCAGGCAGTCGATAAAGCGGCCATACACCGTGATGTCCACCAGCTTGCCATGCACCTCGCTGCGCAGCAGCAGGGTGATGCGTGTCTCACCGGTGGCGCGCCTGCCTTTCACATAGCTCGTGGTGCCGCCAATGATGTGCATGCCGCCCCGGTCTTTGGGCTGCTTTTTGCGGCCCTGGATGCTGGCCTCCAGGAAGCCGGCGGCCGGGCCCTTGTACCAGGTGGTCACCATGGTGGCATCAGGGGTGTAGCAATTGCGCAGGCGATCCCAGTCGCCCGTGTCACGCCAGTTGCCCCAGTTTTGTGCCAATTGGGAAATCTGGAACTGGTCCAGCAGTTCTTCCATGCTCACGGGATGTGGCATATGGTTTGTCTCCTTCAGTAGCGCTTGCGAAAAACGCCTGTTGTTGTGAAGAAGGTCAGCGACCTTCATGCACTGCACTGTAGGCGCTGGGGGCTGGCCCGGGAAGATGGCAGTTTGATGCGCCCCATGCCTGCGAGGCATGTGTCGCCGTAATGAAGCTACTTTACGCGTCCGGCGGTGGATAGCGTTTGAGCATGGGCACGGCCGCCCGACGGATCATGTCGCAGAAGTACTCGGCCGCCGGGGTGGGCGGCACGGCGGCGCGGTAGATGAGGGCGATGGCGGGCGCACTGAGTATTTCTTCCACCTCGATCACGGTGAGCAGGTCGCGGAACATGGGCAGGTCGGCCCAGGTGCGCGAGCTGATGACGAGTGTGTCGCTGCTGGTCAGCGCGGTGATGAGGGTCAGGCCCGAGCCCACACGCATGGCCAGGCGTGGCGGCGGCAGACCGTGTGATTCAAAGATCGCGCCGAACTCCAGTTCGGCCTTGTCGGTGATGGAGGTGGTGAGCCAGTTGGCATCCACCAGTTCGGACAGTGATTTGGCACCGGCCAGGGGATGGCCCTTGCGCGCCAGCACCACACGGGAGGGCTGGAACAGTTTTTCGACCCGCAGGTCTGGCGGAATGCTGACCTCGGGCACCGGCCCGACATAGGCGTCAATGCTGCCCTCGCGCAGGCGGCTTTCCGCATGCGGGTAGACCCCTTCGACCAGGTGCAGCTTGACCAATGGATATCGCTTATGGAAAGGCGTCAGCGATTCGCCCAGCAGCGTGAGGTGGCTGACGCCGGAAATGCACACGGTCACATCGCCATGAACCTCGCCCTGCATTTGGCCAATTTCTTCACGGCCTTTTTCAAGCTCGCCGACGGCCATGCGCGCGCGGCGGGCAAACACGATGCCCATCTGCGTCAACGCCGCGCCGCGCGCGTGCCGTTCGAAAAGTGGCACACCGAGCTCTTTTTCAAGCTCCCGGATGCTGCGGCTCAGCGACGGCTGGGCAATGCCCAGGTGCTTGGCCGCGGCGCTGATGCTTTCTTTCTCGACGATGGCGAGAAAGTCGCGCAGGTGGTGGAGCTTCATGGGGTGTGGGGAGGCACGCGCACGGGCCAGTCCGGTGCGCGCCTCAATTGACTCAGTCGACCTTGGCGCCCGAAGCCTTGACGACTTTCTCGTACTTGGCCAGTTCGCTCTTCATGAAGGCGCCAAATTCGGCAGGCGAGCTGGCCACGGGTTCTGCCATTAGTGCTGCAAAACGCGTCTTCGCTTCAGGCGAATTCAGTGCATCGACAAATGCCTTGTTCAGTTTTGCAACGACGTCGGGCGGTGTGCCTGCCGGCGCCACCAGGCCCCACCAGGTGTCGATCTCGAAGCCCTTGAGCGTCTCGGAAACCGCCAGTGTTTCGGGCAGCACCGAGCTGCGTTTGGCGGTGGTGACTGCAATCGCTTTCAGCTTGCCGGCCTTGATGTTGGCCGATGCCGTGGCAAGGTTGTCGAAGTTGAAATCGACCTGACCACTGAGCAGCGCGAGCTGTGCCGGGTTGCCGCCGTTGTAGGGAATGTGCACAGCAAAAATGCCGGCCTGTGCCTTGAACATTTCGCCAGCGAGGTGGCCTGCGCTGCCGTTGCCGCCGCTGCCGTAGTTGAGCTTGCCGGGGTTGGCCTTGGCGTATTTGATGAGGTCGGCGAGGTTGTTGATTTTCAGGCGGTTGGCGGTGTCGGCGTTCATCACCAGCACGTTCGGCACGCGCAGCATCTGCGTGATGGGCGCGAAGTCGGTCGCGGCGTTGTACGGCATCTTGCTGTAAAGCCACGGGTTGATGGCGTGCGTGGCGACGGCCGAGATGCCAATCGTCAAACCATCGGGCGCAGCCTTGGCGATCGCATCGACGCCGATGTTGCCGCCGCCGCCGGGTTTGTTTTCAATGATGACGGTACCCAGTGAGTCCTTCACGCGTTCGGCCATCAGGCGCGCGGTCACGTCGATGGGGCCGCCGGGGGCATAGGGCACGATGATGCGCATGACTTTGGGCTGCGCGAATGCGAGGGTTGATGACATCGCAATGGCCGCGATGGACAGCAATGCGGCGCGGCGGCGCAGGCTGGTTTTGTTGGAGGTGGTGTTCATGAGGCTATTGTTGCAAAAGTCTTTGGGGTGTGGCTTATGGCAATCCATTACTGGAGGCTTGTGTTTTGGGGTGTTGCCCTTCACTAGCAGGCCGGGGGTAGCCCGGCGGCTAGTCACTTTCTTTTGCTTCGCCAAAAGAAAAGTAACCAAAGAAAAGGCGACCCGACGTCTGGGTCCTTTCGCTGCGCTACAGGCAACCTGCGGTGCTCGATTCCGCCGGCGGTCCGCAGAACTCGCTTCGCTCAAACAGCTGCGGCCCCTTTATGCCGTCTCCATCTGCGCTCCTCGGCCCAGCCTCCACGGGGTTGGATAGGAACTCGGGCTCGGGGAGGCTTCAAGCGCGAAGCGCTTGAAGGCGGACTTCGTCCCCGGCTTTCTCTTCAAACCCCTTGGAGAGGAGCCGAGAAGCGCAGACGGAGGCGGAAGGTCAGGCCAAACCTGTTTGAGCCGAAGGCGAGTTGTTTGGACTGCCGCCGTAGTCGAGCATCGCAGGGTGCCCGCAGCGCAGCGTAGGGACGACGAACAGGGTCGCCTTTCTTTTCGTTAGGTTTCTTTG
>JAZKDR010000063.1:0-26745 GCA_040387435.1 Pseudomonadota bacterium | reverse complement strand
GGCTACCTGTACTGCATCGGCAACCCGCGCACCGACTGGCTCTACAACACCGAGCCGGATGCCGGCCTCAATGGCCGCTCGCTGCGTTACCCGCGCGGCAAGACGCTGGGCGGCTCGTCCAGCATCAACGGCATGATCTATATGCGCGGCCAGTCGCGCGACTACGACGAATGGGCCCACCTCACAGGCGACATGGGCTGGCGCTGGGAGAATTCGCTGCCCTACTTCAAGCTGCACGAAGACCATTACAAGGGCGCCGACGCCTTTCACGGCGCGCGCGGTACCGCACCATCGCTGATGCAGGACAAGAGCGTGCCGTATCAAAAAATCCTGCGGCACCGCAATTCAGGCGGCGAATGGCGGGTTGAAAAACAGCGCCTGCGCTGGGACATTCTCGATTCGTTTGCCGAAGCCGCCGTGCAGGCCGGCATTCCGGCGACGGACGACTTCAACCGCGGCAACAACGAGGGCGTGGGCTACTTCGAGGTCAACCAGAAAGCCGGCTGGCGCTGGAACACCGCCAAGGCTTTTTTGCGGCCGGCCTGTTACGGGCGTCCCAACTTCGAGCTGTGGAACAACGCCCAGGTCTGCAAGCTGGTGGTTGAAGAGCAGCCCGACGGCAGCAAACGCTGCACCGGCGTGGAGGTGTGGACCGGCAGCGAACGCGTGACGGCGTATTCAACCCGCGACTCCGGCCAGGACCGCGGCCTGATCGGCGAGGTGCTGCTGTGCGCCGGTGCCGTCAACTCGCCGCAGATTTTGCAGCTCTCGGGCATTGGCCCGGGCGCGCTGCTGCAGCAGCACGGCATCCCCGTCGTGCACGACCTGCCCGGTGTGGGCGCCAACCTGCAGGACCACCTGCAGATCCGCTCGGTCTACACGATTCAGGGCGACAAAAAATGGGGCCTGTCGCTCAACACCATGGCCTCTTCGCTTTGGGGCAAGGCGCGCATCGGGCTTGAATACGCCTTCAAACAAACCGGCCCCATGAGCATGGCGCCCTCGCAGCTGGGTGCCTTCACGCGCAGCTCGCCCGACCAGCCCTACGCCAATCTTGAGTACCACGTGCAGCCGCTGTCGCTGGATGCCTTCGGCGAGCCGCTGCACGGCTTCAACGCTTTCACCGCCAGCGTCTGCAACCTCAACCCGACCAGCCGCGGCACCGTGCACATCAAGAGCCCGCGTTTTGAAGACGCACCGGCGATTGCACCCAACTACCTGAGCACGGCAGAAGACCGGCAGGTCGCCGCCGACTCGCTGCGCGTGACGCGAAAGATCGTCAGCCAGAGTGCTCTGGCCAAATACAAACCAGAAGAGTTCAAGCCAGGCGTGCAGTACCAGACAGACGACGAACTGGCCCGCCTGGCCGGCGACATCGCCACCACCATCTTCCATCCGGTCGGCACGACCAAAATGGGCCGCGACGACGATGCGATGGCGGTGGTCGACTCACACCTGCGCGTGCGCGGCATCAAGGGCCTGCGCGTGGTCGACGCCGGCGTCATGCCGCTCATCACCAGCGGCAACACCAACTCGCCAACGCTGATGATTGCCGAGAAGGCAGCGGAGTGGGTTCAGGCCGGCGTTTGACGAAAAATTAACGTAGACGTTAAAAATTTGCCATGTACGTTAAAATTTCTAGAAAAGTTAATATAGGAGTTAACTTTTAGGGGTTTTGACGGGTTTGAGCGTCGAAAACGCTGGAAAAGCGCTCAAAAAAGGCCATTTTTGACCCTCAAATCGGGCTCCAGCCCTTTACACATGGGCGTGAGCAGCTATTTAATTAATAGCAAATTGCCCTCAGCTCAGCATTTTGCCTCCCGCGCCCACCACAGCCACGTCGACAAAGCTGCTGCCTGCACGGCTGCCTTTGCCGTAACGCACGACCAGCCCGCCCAAATCCAGGTTCGTGATGCTGTCGAGTGCGGCGATCAGCGACTTTCGGTTGACCCCGTTCCCTGCCAGGCGCAGGCCCTCGGCCATCACGCAGGCATTCACATAACCTTCCAGGCTGGGCAGCGAATAGTCTTTTGAGCCGCTGGCAATCATGTCGGCCTGGTAACGGCGCACCAATTCATGCTTGATGGCGAACGGCGACGGCACCAGGGTTGAAAAACCCAGGCCGCGCGCCAGCGGGCCCATGGCTGCAAGATTGCTCGAAGACGCGGCGACGGACAGACCGTACACAGTGCTCAGCCCGCCAGCGGCGCGCAAGGCTTTCAGGAACAAAGGCGCCACGCCACCCACCGCCATGATCACCACCTGGGGTTGTGCTTTTGCCAGGGCCTGCGCGGCAGGTTCAACCTCGGTGCTCGACACATTGGGGATGGTGGCGATGGCAGCGGGCTGCAATTTCACCTCGGCCATGGTCCTCTGGAAAGCCTCCAGCACCGCAGCGCCAAACGCATCGCGGGGATGCATGAGTGCAATCCTGTCCTGACCCAGGGTCACGGCGGTGCGGATCAGTTTGTCGATCTCGGCGTCATAGCTGGCGCGCACCCAGAAAATGTTGGGCGGGCTGGCCTTGCGCAGCGACGCTGTACCGGTAAAGGGGCCCACGACGGCCATGTCTTTCACGGTCTCCATGATGCTGGCCGTGGTCCGCGTACCGAGTGGGCTGATCATGCCCAGCATGCTGCCGTCCGCCTGAAAAGCCAGTGCGTTGCTTTTGCTCAGCTCGGGTTTGTATTGATCGTCCGCGCGGACCAGTTCCACCTTTGCGCCGCCTATGCCGCCAGCCCTGTTCAGGCCCGCAAAGCAGGCTTGTGCGCCCTTGAAACAGTCCATGCCCGTGTCTTTCTCGATGCTGCTGCCGTCAAACGTCGAACCGATGCGGATGCTGCGGGACTGCGACCACGCAGGCGCGGCAACGGCGCTTGCACCGGCACCGCACAACTGGATAAAACGGCGGCGCGCGATCGCGCCTGCTGCTGGAAATGGCATGAATGACTCCTCTGGGGTGTGACGGGGCAAACCGGGACGCGATTTGCCGGATTGGCCATGTAATTGGCCGAAATATTTATAGGGATTTCACGGAATGCGCCGACGCCGGGGGCTACCCGTACCGGCAAATCAGATACAAAGCTGTCTGGAAAAGTGCGCAGGCACAAAATGCGGTGACCCCCTCCCTGGGTCAACCGCCTCCGGCCTGGCGCTGCCTGGTGTGCTTACTGCAGCGGCTCGAATTCCAGCGTCTTGACGTTGGCTTTCATCAGGCTGAGTTTCTGGCGGGAGAAGTGCGACTTCGGCGTGAAGTTGATCGGCGCCATCACGGATGTTTCCATGTTTTTGGTGGCGTCCATCTCCTTGATGGTGCAGGCCCAGGTCAGCGCCTTGCCGCAGCGGCGCATGGCTTCGATCAGCGTCTTGGTGCCCGCATAGGCGACCGGTGTGTAGCGGTTGACGCGTTTCAGGTCGTCTTCTGACAGCAGCTTGGTGGCTCGGGAATAAAAGGCACGGCTTTGGGCGCTGCCCTCGGGCACCACGTAGTCGATCATGTAGAAGTTGCTGGCAGCAGACCCCATGGCCTGCAGCGCCGAAGGGTAGCGGCCGATCCAGGTGGCGCCGACGGGGATCTTGGAGCCCAGGCGTTCCAGCTCTTTCACCATGGCGATGTTTTCGGTCACGATGCCGCCGGCCAGCAGCACTTCGGCGCCGGCCTTGGTGGCAGCCAGCATTTCTGCGGAGAAATCCTTCTGGCCACGGCGGTACGCCGTCTTGTAGACCACATTGAGTTTGTACTTGGCCTGCGCGCGCTCCCAGCCCTCACGCATCAGCGAACCCAGCTCGTCGTCCTGTGTGACCACGGCCCATTTCTTGTTGGGAAAGAGTTTGTTCAGTTCGGTCACCAGCGCTTCCACGCTGTCCTGATGCGAGGCGCCGCCCACGTAGATGTTGGGCACTACCGGCGTGTGCAGCGAATCGGGAAAGCTCAGCACGTTGATGGCGGGGATGCCGGACTCTTTGAGCATGGGCAGCAGCGCCACGCTGGGCGCAGAGCCGGAGATCGCCGCCAGCGCGAACACCTTGTCGCTGGTGATGAGCTTGCGCGCGGCCTGCACCGCACGGGTGACGACATAACCGTCGTCTTCAGAGATCACGCGTATCTTGCGGCCGTTGATGCCGCCGGCCGCATTGGCTTCGGCCACCGCCATCTTGGTGCCCAGGCTCAGTGCCACGCTGCCGACGGAGGCGGGGCCGGTGAGCGGTGCGATCTCGCCGAGCACGACCTCGGTGTCGGTCACGCCTTGCTGCGCACCGGCCAGCAAGGGGCTGGCAGCCAGAAGGGCGGCGGCCAGGACGGGCAGCAAGGTGAAGCTGCGTTTGGAAGGTGATGTCATGTCTTGTCTCCTGCTAAAGGTTTTAAAAAAGTAAGCCTGTCTGTCGCTTCTGTGGGCCTGGCATTTCGCTGTTATTGCTCTTGTCACTGCATTTGCTGGGAACTCAAAATCCTGCCTCTTTCAACATCAACGTTTTTGTTGACTGATCTTCGAATGCATCCTACTTCGGGGAAACGGGTCGGTCAACCGGGTAAAAACGCGGGTCTTGCCGGCTCAATAACGCATGGGCCTGCTGGTCCAGAGGCGCTTGAGGTCTATCCACACACCTACCAGCCCGCGTGGGTCAAGCAGGAGGAAGCCGACGATGGCGCAGCCGTACAGGATGCCCTTGATTTCCAGCGCGACCGAGTTGAGCTGCCAGCCGAAGGCGGCGCTGACCGCGCCCAGCAGCTGCGTGCTGACTTCCGGCAGGGAGATGATGAAGATGGTGCCGATCACCGTGCCCAGCACCGACCCGATGCCGCCGACGATCAGGATGGCCACAGCCTCGATGCTGAGCAGAAAAGGAAAGCCTTCCACGTTGGCGAAGTTGATGAACAGCACCATCAGCGCGCCGCTGATGCCGGTCAGGAAGGAGCTGATGACAAACGCCAGCAGCTTGTATTTGGTCAGCGAAATGCCCATGGCAACGGCCGCCTGGTCGTTGTCGCGTATCGCCATGAAGGCCCGGCCCAGCCGGCTGCGCCGGATGTTGAGCACCCCGAACAGGGTGAGCAGTGCCATGGCCAGGCACAGCCAGTACAGCGCACGCTCGGATGAAAAATCAATCCCAAAGACCTTGGGGCGCGGAACCATCAGGCCGCGGCCGCTGCCGGTGAAGTCGCCGCCCGCCAGGATGAGCGAATAGACGATGAAGGTGAAGGCCAGCGTGGTGATGGCGAGGTACAGGCCCTTGAGCCGCAGCGACGGCACCCCCACCACCAGCCCGGCGACTGCGGGCACGATGCCGGCCAGCGCAAGGGCCAGCACCGGATGCAGGCCGAAACGCACCGTGGCAATCGCATAGGCATAACCGCCCAGCACCAGGAAGGCGACATGGCCCAGTGACACCAGGCCGGTAAAGCCGGTCAGCACATTGAGGCCCAGCACGCCCACCAGCGTGAACAGCACGGTGGTGAAAAAACCTGTCATGTAAGGCGAGGCCACAAAAGGCAGGGCCACCAGTGCCGCCACCACCACCGCGTACCAGAGACGCACGGGGTTGGAGTCGGTGAGGTTGAGCTGCTCCGAAAAGCTTTGTTTGAAGTTACCGCTTTGCATCAGACCCTCTCAATGTCTTTCTGACCGAACATGCCGAACGGCCGCACCATCAGGATGACCAAAATCAACACGAAGCCGGCGATCTCCTTGAGCAGGGGGGCGACGTAGCCGCCCACCAGGTTCTCGAACACACCGATGAAAATACCGCTGGCACCCGACCCGATCACGGCATCCAGCCCGCCGAACACCGCCGCCGGAAAGGACTTGAGCCCGAGGCTGAAGATGGAGGGCGAAAGCTCGAACGTGATGGCAAAGAAAAGACCTGCCAGCCCGGCCAGCAGCGATGAAGTGGCCCAGGCCACAGCCTGCACACGCGACACTGAAATGCCCATCAGGCTGGCCGTTCGCGCGTCTGCCGCGACGGCTCGCATGGCAATGCCGAAGCGGCTGTAGCGGAAGAACACATGCGTCGCCAGCAGGGCCAGCAGCAGCACGACGATGACAGCAATCTGGCTGACCCGCATGCGCAGGCCGGCAAACTCCACGATGTCGGCGGCATAGGCCACGTCGACGCGCTGCTGCTCGCCGCCCCAGATCATCAACACCACCGACGTGATGATGACGCCGATGCCGACCGTGACCAGCACCGCCGAGAACACCGGCTGGCCGATCATCTTGCGCATGACGAAGCGCTCGATCAGCAGGCCCAGCAAGACGCTGGACACCAGCGCACCGCCGACGAGCGCCCAGGTGCTGGAGCCCAGCGCCGTGCTGATGGACCACGAGATGTAGGCGATCAGCATGCCGAGTTCGCCCTGGGCGAAGTTCAGCAGGCCGGTGGCCTTGTAGGTCATGGCGAAGGCCATGGCCATCAGGCCGTAAATGGCCCCGATGGCGATGCCCGAGTAGGTGAGTTCGAGTGCGTATCTCATGCCGCCGCCTTTTCAGACCTGTCGTTGTAAATCATGGCCAGCTCGCGGGCGAATTTCTTCTCGATCACCGAGCGGCGGATCTTCTGCGTGGCAGTGAGTTCACCGTCGTCGTGGTCCAGCTCTTTTTCGAGGATCACAAAGCGGCGGATGTTCTCCACCCGCGCAAAGCGTGCGTTGACCTCGTCGACCGTGCCCTGTACCAGCGTCCGCACCTCGGGGTTGAGCGCCAGCGACTTGTAGGTGCTGTAGGAAATGTCACGTTCGCTGGCCCAGCGACCGACGGTTTCGAAGTCGATCTGTATCAGGCCGCCGAGGTAATGGCGCCCATCGCCGACCACAATCGCTTCGAGGATGAAGGGGCTGTCGCGCAACGCGTTCTCGATCTCCGAGGGCGCGATGTTCTTGCCGCCGCTGGTGATGATGATGGCCTTTTTGCGGTCCACGATCATCAGCTCGCCGGCATCGTCCAGCTTGCCGATGTCGCCGGTGCTCAACCAGCCGTCGGCGCTCATGGTGGACTCGGTCGCCGCCTGGTCGTGCAGGTAACCGCGGAAGACGCCGGGCGACCTGAGCAGGATTTCGCCGTCGCCGGCGAATTTCAGCTCGACGCCATCCAGCGCCAGGCCGCAGGTGCCGATGCGGCTGCTGCGCTCGGGCCGCTGCACAAAGGCCATGCCGCAACTCTCCGTCAGGCCGTAGCCCTGGCAGATCTGCAGGCCGAGGATGTCAAAAAACAGCAGCGTCTCGGGCGACACGGAAGCCCCGCCGCACACACGCACGCGGGAGCGGTCCAGGCCCATCAACTTCTGGATGTTCCGGTACATCAGCAGGTACCAGAAGCCGTATTCCAGACTTTCCAGCAGCGAGCGCTGACCCTCGCGGGCGGCCTTCTTTTCAGCCAGCTTGCGCCCACGGTTCATCGCGACATTGAACACACGCCGCCACGGGTTGCCGGCTTCACGCGCCTTGAAGGTGGTGTTTTGCTGCAGCTTTTCCCAGATGCGCGGCACGCCAAGGAAAAAGCTCGGTGCGATCTCGCGTATGTTCACCGACACCGTGTCGATGGACTCGGCAAAGTTCACCACCCCGCCCAGCACCAGGTGCAGCACCATGGAGTAGGAACGCTCGGCCACATGGCACAGCGGCAAATAACACACCGCCTCGTACTGCCCCGGCTTGAGGTCGCTCGCCTCGGCAAACCGGCACGTGGCAAAGGTAAGGTTGCGGTGCGTGAGCATCGCGCCCTTGGGCGGGCCGGTTGTGCCGGAGGTATAGATCAGCACATTCACGTCGTCCACGCGGCCGGCATCGGTTTCGCGCTGCAGCCAGTCAGCGGCTTCCGGCTCGCTTTCAAGCGCCTGCCGACCCGCGGCCAGCATGTCGCTGAAACTGCGCACCACGACCTTGTCGTAATGCCGCATGCCTTTGGGGTCTATGCAGATGACGTGCCTGAGGTCGGGCAAGCCACCCTCCTTCTGCATCGCTTCCAGCACCTTATCGGTCTGTTCCTGATCGCCGCAGATGACGGCGCTGGCCTTGCAGTGGCGCACCACGTATTGCAGTTCGTTCCAGGGGTTGGTGGGGTAAATGCCCACCACTTCCACACCCATCAACTCGGCGCCGAGGTCGGCAAAAAACCATTCGGGCACGCCTTCTGCGGCAATCGCGATGCGGTCGCCCCGCTTGAGGCCCAGGGCACGCAAGCCCAACGCCACCTGTTGCACGTGGCTGTGATAGCTGCGCCACGAAATCCCCTGCCAGATGCCCAGGCGTTTTTGCCGCAGGGCGGTGGCGTCGGGCGTATGCTGCGCGCGCCAGCGCAGCAATTGCGGCAGGGTCATGGCCTGCGCCGCGGCGAGGTCGAGTTCTTCACGCATGGGACGCCACCTCTTCACCCAGGTAGGCCTTGGTCACGGCGGGATTGTTCATGATGTCTGCGGGCGTTCCATTGGCGATCAGGCAACCGAAGTCGAGGACATAAATGCGGTCTGACAAATCCATCACGACCTGCATGTCGTGTTCGATCATCAGCACGGTGATACCCAGCTCGTCGCGGATGTCGAGGATGAAACGCGCGATGTCTTCCTTTTCTTCGCGGTTCATGCCGGCAACAATTTCATCGAGCAGCAACAGGTCGGGGTCGCTGGCCAGCGCACGACCGAGCTCGACGCGTTTTTGCTGGCCATAGGACAGCGAGCCGACGATCTTGTCGCGCAGGCTTTCGATTTCCAGGAACTCCACAATCTGTTCTACACGTTCGCGCGCCGCCGCTTCCTCGCGCCGAGCGCGACCGAGAAACAGGATGGATTCCAGCGGGTTTGATTTGATATGCGTGTGGCGGCCGACCAGCAGGTTCTCGATCACCGAGCTGTGCTTGAACAGCGCGAGGTTCTGGAAGGTGCGGCCCATGCCTGCGGCCGCGTAGTTCTCGGGACGTTCCTTCGCCATGCTTTGGCCCTTGAAGAACACCTCGCCCTGCGTGGGCCGCAGTACACCGCTGATCAGGTTGAACAGCGTGGTCTTGCCGGCGCCGTTGGGGCCTATCAGGCTGCAGATCTCGCCGGCATTGACATGCAGGCTCACATCATTGACGGCGGTCAGGCCGCCGAAGCGCTTGAGCACGCCGCGTGCCTCCATCAGGTGGTTCATGACAGCCACCTCTTGCGCCGTTTGTAGTGTTTGACATCGCGCATGCTCTGCACCTCGCCACTCTTGATGCCGAGGTAGAACTCGCGCACATCGGGGTTGTCGCGCAGGCTTTCTGCGCTGCCGGTCAGCATGACACGGCCGTTTTCCATGATGTAGGCCTGGTCGGCAATCGCCAGCGCCTTCATGGCATTCTGCTCGACCAGCAGGATGGTGAGTTTTTCATCGCGCGACAGCTGGCGTATGCGCTCGAAAATTTCATTGACGACGAGCGGCGCCAGGCCGAGGCCGGGTTCGTCGAGTGCCAGGATGCGCGGCTTGCTCATCAGCGCACGGCCGATCGCGACCATCTGCTGCTCACCGCCCGACAGGTAGCCCGCCACCTGGCTGCGCCGCTCCATCAGGCGGGGGAAGAGGTTGTAGACGTAATCGAGGCTGTCCCCGAGGCCGGCGCGGCTGCGGTGGTGGCCGCCGACGACGAGATTCTCCTGCACCGTCATGGAGGCGAACAGGCGCCGGCCCTCAGGCACATGCACCAGCCCGCGGGCCACGATACGCGAGGCGTCCATGCGGCCTATCTGCTCACCCGCGTAGCGAATCTCGCCTTTTTCAATCTTGCCGTCCTCGAAGTCGAGAATGCCGGAGATGGCCTTGAGCACTGTCGACTTGCCGGCGCCATTGGCGCCCAGCAAGGCGACGATCTGCCCGGTGTGGACCTCGAAGGAAACGTCGCGCAGGGCCTCGATGGCGCCGCCGTACATCACCTGCATGTTGGTGACGGCCAGCAGCGGCTCCGGGCCTGGCGTGGGGTTGTCTGTCATTGTTCTTTTGTTCCGGCTGTCTGTGATGTCAGGAGGCGGTGCTGCCGGCGGTCTCGCCTATGCATTGCGCCAGCTGGCCATGGAAATGCTGCAGGCCCGGCTCGTTACGCCCGAAGACGATGCGGTCGCCCGGTACGGCGTGAAGGGAATTCTGTATACCCTTGGACACGGCCCAGTCTTCGGCGACCACGGTGCCAATCATGATGTTCCAGTTGCGGGTCCACTTGTCCTTGAACTCCGGCTCGGCCATCTCCTTGCTCGTGATCGACTGCACATGCGTCAGACATTTGTCCGGCTGCCCGGCGGGAAAGGACGTCCAGCATTCGAAATGGTCGCCCTGCCAGACCAGCACCGTGTTCGGGAAGATCATGTAGTTGACGGCAAAGTGCTTGATGAGTTCCATCGTTTCAAGGTGCGCCTTGGGCTGGCCGCGCAACTTGCTGAACGATGCGCGCACACCCACCATGCGGCCGTGGGGGCCAAAGGTGTGGAAGGGCGAATGGTTGCCGAAGAAGTAGGGCGCAATGCTTTTGGCATGTAGAGCCGAGAAGTGGTAGACCTCCAGAAAACCGTCGAGCACGAACTTCCAGTTGATGTCTTCGGGCATGAAGGCTTCGCGCTCCAGCACCTGATCTGCCGCGCCGTAACTGGCGAGTTCGGCATCGAGTGCACCCAGGTGCGCCGCCACGTCTATGGACGCGCCGGGCGTGGCCACCACCCATATCAGGCCGTGGCGTTCTTCACAGGGCAACTGTTGCAGGCCGTACTGGTCCTTGTCGATGTTGGGAAATGCTTCCTGGCGGGGAATGCCACGCACGCTGCCGTCGGTCTTGAAGGTCCACGCGTGATAGGGGCAGACAAAGGCCTTGCGGTTGCCATGCGCCTCGTTGCACAGGCGGGTGCCGCGGTGCGTACAGATGTTGAGCATGGCGCGCACCGAGCCGTCTTCCTGGCGCACGATCAGGATGGGCATGCCCAGGGCATCGTGCGTGAAGTAGTCGCCCGGCGATTTGATCTTCGAGCCGTGGCCGACGATCACCGGGTGGCTGCGCAGCACCTGCTGCTCTTTGGCAAGCCACGCGGGGTCGCCATAGTTGCTGGCTTTCTGGGGCGCTTCTTTCTCCCACATCGCGGAGCTTGCGTTGTCCATGAAGCCTTCAACCTCGGCGACGATGGCATCCAGTGTGACCCTGTCCATATCGATTGCCTCTTCTTTCTTATTCTCAGTGACCAGTTACTGAAACAGTCCGCGCGTGGACGACGCGGCCCACAGCGCGCTGCTGCAAAATTCTGACGCGGTCGATGTGATTGTCAAACACCACTTTTCCACAATCATGAGTCTTGGCCTCTTCTGCCAGGATGAACTCCTGCATGATGCGCCTCATGCAACACCCGGGTGTTGAGGGGCCGCCGCTGCAATCTCCAGCGCTTTCATCACCATGTCACGGCCCGCACCCAGCCGGATGGCGTTGCCCAGGTGCAGGCGCATGCCAGGCAGGAAACGGTGGGTCGGCGTGGCATCCACGGCCATCGACACGAGCTCCTTGACGAGTACCGGCAGATGCCCTGACTTCCAGGGCACCGCGCAATAGCGGAAGAAGGCATCGAAGCCTTGCGGTGAGGCCTGCAACAGGTCTTTTAGGAAACCCGGCACTTCGCGCTCAAACCCGTTCCAGTAGCCCTCTTGCCCTATCCACTTGTCCCACAGCTGCTGCCTGCCCTCATCCATCGCTGGCGCTGCCTCACCCTCAACCGCAGTGAGCCTGTTGACCAGACGCGTCCCCTCAAACAGGGAGTGCACACCCAGCCCCGACACCAGCAGGGCCACTTCATGCAACTGGTCTGCATTGGCGCCCAGCGCCAGCGCACGCTCCGCATGCAGCTTGGCACCCGCGCTGTCGAGGGTGGTCACCGACAGGCGTACGGCAAACGCAATCAGCTCGCAGGTCACCGCATCCAGCGGCGCGCCGGCAGCAGATGCCTGCAGCTGGCGTTCGGCCTCTTCACGGATGTCTGACAGGGTGACCATGGTGTGTGTCGTTTGGTATTTTGAATCGATGTCTGCGCTGCCGTTGCCGGCGGCACATTCACTTCATCACAAAACCTTCGTAGTCATTGGCCGCCACCTCTTCACAGAACTTGCGGTACTCGGGGCCACCGGCGACGTGCACCATCGCGCGCCGCGTCTGCGTGCCGTCGGGGTGGTTCTTGACCTTGACCCACCAGGCGTCTGCCTCGGTGAGCAGCGTCTTGGAGAAATCCTCATAGACCTGCTTTGTCCACTGGTCCTGCGCTTCTTCCTGCGGCTCGGAATAGACGAGCTTGTGGTCACGCATGTAGCCCAGCATGCGGCTGACCCATTCCACCTGCAGGCCGCCACAGACGCCGACGTTGCAGAAGGTGGCACCGTTGTGCGGGCCGACCAGCGTGAAGAAGTTGGGGAACTTGCGCACCTGCAGGCCGAGGAAGGTCAGCGGACCGTCATCCCAGGTCTGTTTGAGCGGCTCGCCGCCACGCCCGCGAATGTCGATCAGGTCCAGCGATCCGGTGACAGCATCAAACCCCGTGGCATAGACGATAACGTCCAGCTCATAAATCTGGTCGCCCACCTGCAGGCCTTCCGGCGTGACTTTGGTGATCGGCGTTTCACGCACGTCCACCAGTTTCACATTGGGCTGGTTGTAGACCTCGTAGTAATAGGTTTCCATGGGCACACGTTTCGTGCCGAAGGGATGGTCTTTCGGGATCAGCTTTTCGGCGGTCGCCGGGTCCTTCACACGCTGGCGTATTTTGTCGGCGATGAAGTCGGCCAGGTAGTTGTTGGACGCCTTGTTGGTCAGCAGGTCCCGGTAGCCCGACAGCCAGATGCCATAACCGGGCATGTCATACAGGGATTCAAACAGCTCCTGCCGTTCCTCGGGCGTGGTCTGGCTGCCTTTTTTCATGTTGCGCTCGTACGGAAAACCGGTCGGTGTCGACGACACAAAGGCCAGGATTTTTTCGTACTCGCTGCGCAGCTTCACCATCTCGTCTTCGGTAATCGGCGTGTTGCCCAGCGGGGTACACCAGTTCGGCGAGCGCTGGAACACCACGAGTTCCTTCGCCGATTTGGCGACGATGGGAATGACCTGCACGCCGGTGGCGCCGGTACCTATCACACCGACACGTTTGTTGCTGAAGTCGATTTGCTGCGCGCCATTGGGGTCGGACGGGTCACGTGGCCAGCGCGAGGTGTGGAAGGACTCGCCCTTGAAGTCCTCAATGCCTGCGATGTTGGGCATGCGCGTGGCCGACAGCGGACCGACCGCCGAGATCAGGTAGCGGCATGACACCTCGCTGCCATCGTCCAGGCCCAGGTCCCACATGTTGGTGGCCTCGTTGAAATGCGCTTTGGTGACACGCGTGTTGAACTGGTAGTTCTTGCGGATGTCCATCTTGTCGGCGGCGTAGTTGCAGTAGCGCAGCATGGTGGGCTGGCCGGCGAAGCGCTCGGTCCACGTCCATTCGGGCATGATGCCCTTGAGGCCGAAGTAGCCGTAGGCATAACTCTCGGTGTCCAGCCTGCAGCCGGGGTAGCGGTTCCAGTACCATGTGCCGCCCACGTTGCTGGAGCCGTCATAGCCCTGGACGGAAAAGCCCATCTCTCGCAACACATAGGTCTGGTACATGCCGGTGATGCCGGCGCCTATGACGACGGCATCCACGCTGCGGGGTTCAACTTTTTTCAACATCCTGAATTCTCCTGAAGGGGTGCGGGCACCGTTCGGTTCGCCTCAGCGGCCCTGCCACTGGGGCTTGCGTTTTTCGGCAAAGGCCTTGCGGCCTTCCAGCCTGTCGGCCGCAAAAGAATAGGCCTCTATCGGTTCATAGCGGGTGGCGAGCGCCACCTCCAGCGGCATGTCGAGGCGCGACAGCACAGCGGCCTTTGCAGCCTGGGCCGCCAGTGGCGACGCGGCACACAGTTTGTCTGTCCAGCGTTTGGCGGCTTCCATCAGTTCGGCAGGCTCCACGATTTCATTGACCAGGCCGTAGGTCAGCGCATCCTTCGCGGGCAGCCGGTCGCCGGTGAGGATCATGGTCATGGCAATGCGGTGCGGCAGCTGGCGTGCAGCGCGGTGCATGATGCCGCACTCACCCATGATGCCGGCCTTGGTTTCAGGCATGCCGAACTGCGTGTTGCTGGCGGCCACCATCACGTCGGCGCACATGACCATCTCGAAGCCGCCGCCCAGCACGTACCCATGCACGGCTGCTACCAGTGGCTTCTTCAGCGTCAGCAGGGGCCCGCCAACGCCGGTGATGCCGCCGCCAAAAGCGATGCGGCTGGTCGGCTCTGCATCACCGCTGACATCGGCGCCGGAGCAAAAGGCTTTTTCACCTTCGGCCGACAACACCGCCACCCAGATGTCCGGGTTGCTGTTGATCTCGGTCCAGGCGTCGAGCAACAGGTGGTTCATCTCGCCGGTGATCGCGTTGAGCGACTTGGGGCGGTTCAGCCGGACATGGGCCACGTGGCCATCGCGTGAAAACTCTACATCTGCCATGAATATCTACTCCTGTGTTTTTCGGTAAGTGTCGGGGGCCGGAGCGGTGAGCGGCGTGCTCGGCGGTGAGCGGTAGGCGGCAATGGCGTCTTTCATGCCGACCTCCTTGATCCATTCGCGCAGCTCCAGCACGGAAGGTGTCATGTGCAGCAGCGCGTCCATTTCGGCCACGGCGTCGCCCGCACTGCGAAAGCCACCGGCTTCTGCCGCACGGTTGATGGACAGTTTCTTGATGCGCAGCACGGCGGGCGGTGTTTTGGCGATGCGGTGCGCCAGAAATTCCACCGCGGCGATCAGCTCATCGGCGGGCACGCTGTGGTTGGCCCAGCCCCACGCGACGGCGGTCGGGCCGTCGATGCTGTTGCCGGGAATGAAGGCCAGTTCCTTGGCGCGTTTGGGGCCGACCAGCGGCGTCCACACGGGCGCAATAAAACCACCGCCAATGGGCAGGGTGGGCTCGCTGATGCGCGCGTCGTTGGCCACCACGGTGATGTCGGCATAGACACATATCTGGGTGGCACCGGCGACGCAGTAGCCGTGCACGGCGGCGATCACGGGTTTGGGATGGTCCCAGATGGCGAGGTAGCGCTCCAGGTTGCGACGCAGGCGGTCACGGTCAGCCACCGGGTCGTCCGAGTTGCCGACCTTGCCGTATTGACCCATGTCGTAGCCGGACGAGAAGCCGCGACCTTCACCACGTATGGCGATGACCGCACCGCCTTCGGTTTCCAGGCGCTTGAGGGCATCGCTGAATTCGTCCAGCAACTCACCGGACAGGGCGTTGGCCTTGTCCGGGCGGTTCAGGATCACCCACGTCAACGGACCCACATGCTCGATGCGGATGTTGTTGTAGCTGAAGGGCTTCACGGCGTTGTCCATGGCGTCGACTCAGGCGCGGCCGATCGGCACACATTCCTTGACGTGAAAGTCCTTGTGGCCGGTGACGCGCAGTTCACGGCGCTTGAACTTCCACTGCCCGCCGACGCGCACGACCACGTCGTGGTACTGGCCGTAAACATGCGAGTCGGGACGCTCACGCGTGTAACGGTGCCACGCGTACAGCACGGCGCGCACGTGCGCCTCGTCGTTGCTCTTGAAGTCATGCACGATATTCGACACATGGTGGCTGGTGCCGACGAAGTAGGTGCCAATGCCTTCCAGCGTCCTGGCGTAGGCCTCCCGGCCGACGGCGCCGAAGTTCGGGCCGTAGATCACTTCGCAGTCTTCGACAAACAGCTCCACCAGCGATTGCGGGTGGTTCATATCGAGGTGATAGGCGTAATCAAAAATCAGTTTGTCGATGGCGGCAATGTCCATCAGGCGCTGCACGCCGAGGTCTTGGGATGTGGTGCTCATGGAAATGTTTTCCTTGGTTGTCAACATAAGTGTTGATAATAGGCGCGTCGGATTTGAGCTGTCAACACATATGTTGAAAATGTTGATTTAATTTGTCAATACACTCGGGTTTCTACTGAGGAACGTGCGGCGAATCAGGCGCGCAGCGCCCGGGACGTGCAGGCGGGTGGTGGCCGCGCGCATACACGCGCACGCACGCGGGTCGTTTCAGACTTTCGGTGCCCCTGCGGCGTCTGTTAGCCGCTGGCGCAACCCGCGCTTGTCGATCTTGGTCAGAGACATGGGCCATGCGCCTGCCGCGATGAAATGGATTTCCCGCGGCACCTTGTAGTTGGCAATGCGGCCCTTGCAGAAATCGATCAGCGCCTGCGCCGTGACCTCGGCGCCTTCCTGCAGTTCGACAAAGGCCACGGGCACTTCATCGAGGCGCGGGTCAGGCTTGCCGACGACCTCGGCAATCCGCACAGCCGGGTGCTGGCTCAGATAGGACTCGACCTCGACGGCCGCCACGTTCTCGCCGCCCACCTTGAGCATGTCCTTGAGCCGGCCGTTGAAGATGAGGTCGCCGTCATCGGTTCTGGCATACAGGTCGCCCGTATGCAGCCAGCCCTGCGCGTCGAGTGTGGCTGCGGTTTTTTCGGGGTCTTTGTAATAACCCGCCATCACGCAGTAGCCGCGCACCCAGATTTCGCCGATCTCGCCGGGCCCGCTGTCGCCGCCGGTTTGCGGGTCCACCAGGCGCACCTGCATGCCGGGGTAGACCTTGCCCTGCGTGTTGGCACGCGCGTGTGCAGAATCTTCAGGCCCGCTCAGGCCAAAAATGCCTGCGGTTTCGGTCATGCCGCAGCCCTGGATGATTTCTGCGCCGGGGAAGCGCTGCTGCACCCGTTCGACCAGCGCGCTGGCGGCGATCAGCACGATGCGTTTGAGGTGTGGCAGGTGGCCGCCATCAAAACCCGGCTGCTCCATCAGGCCCAGCACGATGGCCGGAAACCACGGCCAGATGGTGGTGGCCTGGCCGTCACGTATGAGCGCCATCGCGCGCGGTGCGTCGTAAAACAGGTCGGTGGTGTAAGTCATGCCGGCGCCCCATGCCCCTATGGCCGGGCCCAGCGAGCCGATGTGGAACAACGGGCCTGCGCCCCAGTGCACATCGCCGTCACCACACGCCAGGCGATACGCCGCGCGCTCGACCGGGCCGCGCGACAGCGCCTCGTGCGACAGCATGCAGCCCTTGGGGTTGGCCGTGGTGCCCGAGGTGTAGATGATGATGGCCGTGTCACGCAGGCGCACCTGTTTGCCCAGCGCGCGTACGCGCGATTCGGGGATGCCTTGTGCTGCAGTTGCGAACGCCCGGGAACCGACACAGCCCGGTCGCGCATCACCGCGCAGCAGCATCACGTGCCTGAGCAGCGGGGCTTCGGGCAGCGACAGCGGCGCACCTTCGGCGCTGCCCGCCAGGCCTGCCAGGGCGTCGGACAGCAGCGCCGCAAAATTCACATGCGCGGCATCATCAGCTTCTGTCAGAACGGCCACGAGGTCGGCATTGCGCACGATGTAGGCCAGCTCGGTCGACTTGTGCCGCACGTTGAGCGGCACCACCACCGCGCCCATCAGCGCAATGCCGAAGAAGGCCTCGACAAAGGCCACGCTGTTGGAAGCCAGCAGGCCGACATGCTCGCCGGGCTGCACACCGTGCGCGAGCAGGCCGCGTGCCACACGCATGGCGCCGTCCAGCAATTCTGTGTAGGTGGCGCGGGATTCGGGAAAGACCAGCGCGGGCCGTTCGGGATGGCGGCTGGCGCTTTTGACCAGCAGGTCGCCCAGTGGCGAAACCTCGGTCCAGGGGCTGGATGTCAACATGATGGGCTGTTCAGGTGGAGGGCATGGTGCCGCACAGCACGCTGCATGTGCGGCCCTGGCCATTGGGCGGCAGGATACGTTGCAAAAACATATCCGTCAACACATTAGTTGATTGGCGCGCGCGGCAGGCGTCAGCTTTTGCCGCGTGCAGGCGCGGGCTGGCGCTGCATGCCGGTGAAAAAAATCTCGCAGAAGCAGGCGGCGATTTCCTTGGCATCGCGCTTGCCGCCCGGCTTGAACCAGCGGTGCGTCCAGTTCAGCATGCCGAACAGGGCATTGACCGAAATGGTGGCCGGCAGGTCATTGCGGAAGATGCCTTCGGCCATGCCTTCCTCCACCAGCTTGATGAAGATGGTTTCCCAGCGCCGTGTATGGCGCGACATCGCCTGCGCCCATTCTGAGGTGTCGCCATCCACCTCGTGCATTTCTTCCTGGATGTAGACATACATGTGCGGGTAATGCTCTTCGTAGGAGACCATCAGCGCCTCGACCAGTTGCTTGAGCTTTTGCCCGGCGTCGAGGTCCTTGGCGCGAAAGACACGCTGCGCATTGGCGGCGTTCTTGTCGACGAGATCCTGCACGGCTTCGCGGAACAGCTCTTCCTTGCTGCCGACGTAGTAATACACCGTCGCACGGTCCACACCGGCGACTTCAGCGACGTGGGCGAGCGTGGTCGATTTGTAGCCGCGCTCCTTGAACAGACGCGAAGCGGCCTTGACGATTTCATCGCGCTTGACCTTGTAGTCCGCGCTGCCATCCGACAGCGCCGACTTGCGGCGGCGGGCGATGTTGCTGCCTTTTTCCATGGTCATTTTTTATCTTGATGGGGTGGTGCTCAAAGCCGCAGGGGAGGGCGACGGTTCGTTGGCATTATGGATGAAGCACGGTGTTTGATGAAGTTGGCCGCAAGTCAACGTTATTGTTGACAAGAACGCAAGCTTACCTCAAACTGGCGGCGCGTGAGTGGACGCCAGAGCCACTCCGGGAGACAAACTGTCATGACATTTCTGAACCAACCCCAAGCGGTGCGCCCATGAAAACCGCACTTCTTGTCGGCGGCACGGCCGCCACAGGCATCGCGATTGCGGCAGAGCTGCGCGCCCGCGGTTTTGAGGTCACCATCTACCACCGCGGCGCGCATGAAGTCGATGCACTCAACGACCTGGAACACATCCACGGCGACCCGCACCACGAAGCCACCATAGACCGCGACCTGGCCGGACGCCAGTGGGACGTGACGGTGGCGACCTATGGGCGCATCCGCTATCTGGCCGCCGCACTGCGCGGCCGCACCGGGCACTTTGTGTCCATCAGCGGCACACCCGTGGTCGGCATGCAGCCCGGCGTGCCCATGCGCGAGGACTTTGCCTGCGAAACCACCGCCCACGCGCCGGCAGGCCTCAAGGGCCTGCTGCCCAAAATTGCACAGACCGAAGAGGCGGTGCTGGCTGCCCATGCGCGCGGCGATTTCGCCGCGACCGTCGTGCGTTACCCCTATGTCTACGGCCCGCATGCCGTGGTGGCGCTGGAGTGGCATGTCATCAGGCGTGTGCTCGATGGCCGCAAGCGCTGGATATTCCAGGGTGACGGCCTTGCGCTGCAGGGGCGTTGCGCCTCACCGAATGCAGCGCGGCTGGTGGGCCTGGCGCTGGACCAGCCGCTAATCGCCGGTGGCCAGATCTACCATGCGGCCGACACGCGCCAGCACACGCAGCGCGAATGGGTGGAACTGGTGGCCGGTGCGATGGGGCATCAGTTCGAGGCGGTGGACATTCCCGCCGCCATCACGGCGCTGGGTTGCTCGGCCGTGCCCATGGCGGGCGAATACACCTGGGTGCGGTCCACCGATGTCGACGCAGGCCGCCTGCGGCATTCACTGGTGAGCAACGAGAAGGCGCGCACGCAGCTGGGCTACACCGATGCGGTCGCGCCCGCTGAGTGGATTCGCGAGACCGTGGCGCACTGGCTGGCATCGCCGCCGCTGGTGGACGGCCAGTCCGGCCGCCTGGGGCCGGATGATTTTGACTACGCAGCCGAAGACCGCCTGCTGGCCTGGTGGGACGGCGTGGCCGCGCAGGCCCCGGCCTGCGGGCGGCAACTGGTGCGCGCCCACCCTTACGACCATCCGCAGCCGGCGGCGCAAACCTCCTGACACTGAAAGTTTTGACGCATGAACATTGAAAACAAGGTCGCCATCCTGACGGGCGCCGGCAACGGCATAGGCGCGGCGCTGGCCAAACGCATGGCGGCAGCGGGTGCGCGCGGCGTGCTGGTGAGCGACCTGCACGAGGCCGATGCACAGCGCGTCGCGGCAGAGATCACCGCGTCTGGTGGCCAGGCCTTCGGCATGGCCGCCGACGTGGCCAGCGAGACCGACATCCGCGGGCTGGTAGAGGCCGCCGAAGCGCGCTTCGGGCCGGTGGATGTGTTCTGCTCCAACGCCGGCATCGTCGATGAAGGCGGCGCGGACGCACCCGACAGCAAGTGGGCGCGCTCCTGGGACATCAACGTCATGGCCCACGTCTACGCAGCGCGCGCAGTCCTGCCGGGCATGCTGGCGCGCGGCAACGGTTACCTGCTGAGCACCTGTTCAGCGGCGGGCCTGCTGACCAGCCCGGGCGCAGCGCCCTATGCGGTGACCAAACACGCCGCCATCGCGCTGGCCGAATGGCTGTCCATCACGCACGGCGATGCGGGCATCCGCGTCAGCGTGATCTGCCCGCAGGCAGTGCGCACGAAGTTGCTGGAGGACTCGATCAACTCGGGCAATGCAGCCTCGGATGCGTTTGCCAAAGTCGGCAAGCTGCTGGAGCCCGACGACGTCGCCGCCTGTGTGATGCAGGGCATGGCGGACGAAACCTTCCTCATCCTGCCGCACCCGGAAGTGCAGGGGTTTGTGGAGCGCAAGGTGGCCAATATCGACCGCTGGATGGCAGGGATGCGGAAATTTCTGGCGCGCACGCCTTGAGCGCGCCAAACATCATTTAGCGCTGAATTTTGCCGTATACGTTAAAAATCATCAAAAAGTTAACCTCCATATTAACTTTTTGATGATTTTGGCCTTTTCGAGCGCGCCAAACGCCCGAAATTGCCCAAAAAAGGGCATTTTTGACCCTCAAATCTGGCTCTAGCCCTTTAAACATGGGCGTGAGCAGCTATTTAATCAATAGCAATCTGATCTTTCCAGAACCTAGCCAGGCGTCGTCGCCTGGAAGAACGTACGGGCACGGCGACCGATCTCGGCCGGGAACTCCCAGCCCATGCAAAACCGCCCGCCGGGCACCACCTCCAGGCTGCAGCCGGGGATGGCCTGGGCCAGCTGCTCTTTGTATTTGCTGAAATAAAAGTGCTCACCCATCAGCACCTTGACCGGACAGGCCACCTGCGGCAGCGCGCTGCGGAAATCGTAGGCCAGCAGGGCCGAGTACAGCTGCCAGCGATCGCGCCCCACCTGGGTCTGGGCGAGGTTGATGCGGTCCATCCACTCCTGCGTCGGGTGCATGGGCGCGTGCTCGGGGTCGTTGGCCAGCACGAAGTCCAGCGTGCGTGTCATGGGAAAGCCTGACGCATCGGCCGGCCGCGTGTTGCGCGGGATCTCGCCGCCGTGGTCGTCGTCGTGCGTCAGCGGCGTGAAGGGGTAACTCATGAGCACCATGGCTTCGACGCGTTCGGGAAAGCGCACCGCCAGTTCGGTCGCGACAACCGAACTCACCGCTTCGCCGATCACGCGCACCTTCGCGATGCCCAGCCCGTCCAGCACTTCCACAATCGCCTGCGCATAGTCGCTGAGCGTCTTCTCGCCCTCGACGTGGTCCGACATGCCGCATCCCGGGTAGTCGATCGCGATGGCGCGAAAGTCTGGCGCCAGCACCCGCATCAATTCGAGGTACATCGCCGACGACTGCTGGTTGATGTGCAGCAGCAGCACCGGCGCATCATCACCACCAGCGTCACCGGCGGCGCGGTAATGCACGTAGCCGCTGGAGGTCAGCACCAGCCCGCGTTCGATCTGGCCGCTGGCGCGCATCAGCTCAGTCAAGCTTCACGCCCAACGCGCGTATGCGCTCGCCAGAGATCTTGCGGTCGCGGTCGAGGAAGGCGGCGAACTCCGCCGGGCCTTCGAGCACGGGGTCGTAGTCGTAGCGCACCAGGTTCTGGTTGACGAACTCACGGTCTTTCATGACCTCGGCAAAACCAGCGGCCAGCCTATCGACGATGGGCTTGGGCGTGCCCTTTGGCAGCGCAAAGCCGATGTAGAAACCGGGGTTCACATCGGGATAACCGGCTTCTGCAAAGGTCGGCACATTGGGAAAGTTGACCGAGCGCGTCTTGCCGGCCACCGCCAGCACCTTGAGCTTGCCGCTCTCCACATAGGGCGTGAAGGCCGAGCCGCCGGAGATCATCGCGTCCACCTGCCCGCCCAGCAGATCCTGCAGCGCCGGGGCGATGCCTTTATACGGCACGTTGAGCAGGTCGAAGCCGGCCGATTTCTTGAACGACTCGAAGCCCATGTAGGTCGTGCTGCCGACGGCCGACGAGCCGTAGCTGTGTTTGTTGCCGTCCTTCTTCATCAGCGCCACAAACTCGGCGATGTTGTTGACCGGCAGGCTGCCCTTGATGCCCAGCGTCATCTTGACCTGCGCCACACGCGCGACCGGCGCGAAGGCCTCGACGTCGTAGCTGAGTTTGGAGAAGAGAAACTTGTTATGCGAGAACGCTGTGTCGGTGCCCATCAGCATGGTGTAGCCGTCAGGTGCGGCACGCGTCACCGCTTCAGCGGCCACCACTTCATTGGCGCCGGGTTTCGACTCCACAACGACGGCGACCTTGAGCACCTGGCTCAGGCGCTGCCCGAAGGCGCGGGCCACCGCATCCACCGGGCCGCCCGGCGGAAAACCGAGCACCAGCCGGATGGGACGTGAAGGGTAATCGTCGGCCGCCATCGCGACCGACGGCAAGAAGGTGGTCAGCGCCAGTGCGGCGCAACCGCAGGCGGCAAGCCGGCGGGCTGGATTCATCATGTGTTGTCTCCAAAGTTTTTTTGGTGAAGTCCCTGTGCCGATGTTTTCTTCTTTTGCTTTTCAGGAAACGGGCTTGCGCGGCTTGTAGCCGAGGCTGGCGGAAATTTTGGAGGCGGCGATGAGCAGGTGCTTGACCTGCGAGGCCGATGGCACCGCCGGGATGTACTGGATCAGATCGACGATGGAAATCGTGCCGGCCAGCAGGCCGCGGCCGTCGAAGACCGGTGCCGCCAGCGCGTTCAGGCCGACCAGCGTTTCGTTGGGGGCCGTCGCCCAGCCCTGCTTTTTGACTTTCGCCAGTTCTGCAGACAGCGCACGCGAGGTCGTGATGGTGTGGGGCGTGAGTGCGGCCAGCGACGAGCCGAGCACACGCTCGCGGATGTCCTGGTCGCCAAAGGCCAGCGTGACCTTGCCCTGGCCGGTACCGTGCAGCGACAGCAGTGAACCAGGCTTGACACCGATTTCAATCGGCGACTTGCCCGAGATGGCCAGCAGCACGCGTATACCGTCGGGTTCGACACGCGAGACCACGGCCGAGTGCCCCAGCACTTCACGCAACTCGCGCAACGCGCTGCGCGACAGGCCCACCAGGTCGTAGTTCTCGCTGATGGTCATGCCGATGTTGATGAGCGCGGGGCCAATGCGGTAGCGCTCGCTGATGGCCTCCTGCTGCGCATAACCCTGCTGCACCAGCGTCTGCAGGTGACGGTGTATGCGGCTCTTGGTGGTGCCCAGCGCCTCGGCAATGGCCGTGACGCCGGAAGCTTCGGTCTGCCGTGCCAGATGCGCGACGACCTGAAGGGTCATGACGACGGACTGGATGCCGCCTGCCGGGGTGCTCTCGGGCTTGGGGATGGGACGTGGACTGGTTTTTGGCATGATGATTTGAAGGGGTTGCGGCTTCAAATTTTCAGTATCGCAGCGAAGAATTAAGTCTTGCTGGACGATACCTTTCAAACGGCGCAACCGGGGATTGGGATCACCTGTGTTTTCCCTGACGATTCAAGGCAAATTCGTTCTGCATGACAGAACAATCTGCCACGCCATACGGGAACCACACGGAACATCGCAACCTGCATCAGATGGCGTTCAGCGCTGCGTAGAGCTTGCCGTAGTCGCCCGTCTTCTCGGCCCAGCGCAGGCCTTCCACACGTTTGACGAGGATTTCGCCCCGCGGCGGATGCGGGTTGCCCAGCAGCTGCATCACCTCTGCGATGTACTCGGCCAGAGGCATGGCACGCGGGTCGGTGGCCTGCTCCGGCCCACCCAGTTCGGTCTGCACGTAGGGCGGCGCGAGTTCCAGCACTTCAACAGAGGTGTCCTTCAACTGGTGGCGCAGGGACTGCAGCCAGGTATGGATGAAGGCCTTGCTGCCGCAATAGGCCGGATAGGCGGCGCGCGGCACAAAGGCCAGCCCCGAAGAGGTGGCCATCACCGTGGACCTGGGCTGCGACTTGAGCAGGGGCAGCAGTTCTGCCGTGAGCTGCAGCACGCTGAGGATGTTGGTCTGCAGGGTCTGCCGGGCGATGGACACATCCGTGCTGCCGCTGTTGAGGTCCTCGACCTTGAACATGCCGGCGTTGTTCATGAGCACGTTCAGCTTCGGAAAATCCCGTCGCACCTGCGCCGCGAAAGCCTGCACAGCCTGTTCGTTATCCACATCCACCTGCAGGCCGCGCATGCCGGGGTTGGCCGCCGTGATCTCGTCGAGCAGCGCCTGGCGTCGCCCCGAAATGACGACCTGGTTGCCGAGAGCGTGAAAGGCCTCGGCCAGCGCGCGGCCGATGCCGCTGGTGCCGCCGGTGATGAGGATGGTGTTGCCGGTGAGTTGCATAAAACTTTCCTGAAAAAATGAAATGGCCGGGCGGCCACGTGGCCCGCCCGGCGTTGCTGGTGGATACCGCAGTGCCTCAGCTGTCCAGACGTGCGCCGGCTTCACGCACCTTCTTCTCGGACTGTTTGCGGTCGTTTGTCAGGAAGCGGGAGAACTGCTCCGGTGTTTCGGACAGCGGCTCGAAGGCGTAAGGGTCCAGCGTCTTTTCGACGAAGGCCGGATCGGCCATGACCTTGCGGTTGGCGCTGGCGATTTCGTCAATCACACGTTTCGGCGTGCCCTTGGGCACAGCCAGGCCGATGAAAAAATAGGTCTCGGCCTTCGGGTAGCCGGCTTCTGCCAGCGTCGGCACATTAGGGATCAGCTTGGCGCGCTTGTTGCCGTTGATGGCCAGAATCTTCATCTTGCCCGACGCGAGATGCGGCGTGGCCGCCGTGACACCGGCCATCATGGCCTGTACCTGGCCGCCCAGCATGTCCTGCACGGCAGGGGCAATGCCCTTGTAGGCGATGTGTGTCATCTGCAGGCCTTCCTGGCGCAGAAACGCATCGAAGTGAATGTGGGTCGGGCTGCCCGCACCTGCAGAGCCGTAGTTGTACTTGCCGGGGTTGGCCTTGATGAGGGCGACAAACTCCTTGAGGTTGTTGACCGGCAGGCTGCCGTCCACGATGAGACCCATGTTCACAAACGTCACGCGGGTCACGGGCACCAGATCGGTCAGCGGGTTGTAGGGCAGCTTTTTGAACAGGAACTGGTTGGTCGAGAACGACGCATCGGCACCCCACAACATGGTGTAGCCGTCGGCCGGGGCCTTGGTCACCATGTCGGCTGCGATCACCTCGTTGGCGCCGCCGCGGTTGTCGATGACGACGGGCTGGTTCCAGACCCTGGACAGGCGCTCGGCGTAACCGCGGGCCACACCGTCCACCGGTCCGCCCGCAGGGTAGGGCACGATGATCTTCACGGGCTTGTTCGGAAAGCCTTGCGCCATGACGTGCGCGGAACACAGCGCGGCTGTTGCCAGCACCAGCGTGCGCATGAGGGTTGTCCAGTTTGTCTTCATCATTGTTGTCTCCGGTTTTAGGTTGATGGATTCAGGTTCGGGAAAAAAGGAAATAGGGGAATAGCGAAAAGGAAATCAGGTCAGAGGCCGACGAGAGCGGCCGCATTGGTCGACACCATCTTGCGAACGTCGGCTTCGCTGTAGCCGAGGTCCAGGCAGGTTTCAATCACATCGAGAAAGCCGTCGACCAGTCGCGGGTTGCCGACCTGGCCGAGGTCAGAGCCGAGGATGGTGTGGTCCACACCGGCGGCCTTGATGAGGGTGTCCAGCGTCTGCGGGTCGTAAAAGCAGAACTTCGACAGCTCGGTGAACATGCACATGGAGTGCTCGACGTACACACCCATGCCGACCAGCTGCGTGATGTCCGCAGGGGTGGCGTCGATGATGTAGGTCGGGTGATTGCATAGCAGGCGCTTCACGCCGCGACGTTTGGCTTCTTCAAACAGCGGCCAGATCTCGCTGATGTGCAGGTGGCCCGAAGACAGCACCACATCGTGCTCGGCGATCGTGTCGAGGATGGGCATCAGCTCGGGCAACAGCTTGCCTGCGCTGTCCACCACATGCACGGGCGTAGGCGGCATCATGGTTTTTTTGGAGTTCGGAAATCCCGGCGTCGCCCCGTTCTTGTGGTGCTCGATGTGGTTCTTCGATGAAAAGGTCGGCATCCACACCAGCTTCGCGCCGAGTGCAATGCCGTGCTCGACGGCATAAATGTTCAGCCCGCCACCCTGGTTGTTGAGTGGCACGCCGGACAGCAAGGTGACCTTCATGTGGCTGAAGTGTTTGTTCAGCAACTCCGTCACCGGGGTGGCGCTGTAGTAGTGGTCCTTGATCAGCAGCGCACGCACACCGGCTTCCGATGCTTCCTGCATGGCTTCGTAGTGGTCGAAGTAACGCGGCATCACGGAGGGCCCGCTGTGGCAATGCAAATCGACCGCCCCCTTGAGCAGCGACTTGCTCAGGCCGGGGCTGTCTTTGCGCCAGGTGCCTGGCGGCAGCGGGGCGTTCTTTGGTTTGTCCAATACCTTGCTCATGTTTTCTACTTGCCTTTCACAGTTGACTGGTAATCTTTCAGCGCAGCAGCAGCCGCGATGCGCATAAACCCCTGATCAGAGCCCGTCACAA
>JAZKDR010000062.1:0-25229 GCA_040387435.1 Pseudomonadota bacterium | reverse complement strand
TTTCGTTAGGTTTCTTTGGCGAAGCAAAGAAAAGTAACTCGCCCGCCGGGGCGAGTCCCGGCCTGGTCGTGAAGGGCGCTAAAGGCAGTTATTTGCCAGCAGCAGGTCGCCCAGTCTTGATAGCCGGCACCTGCTCAAGCGCAGTCAGGAAAGCAGCATCTGACAGCGCCGCCAGCGCCTTGATACCGGCCCGCAGCAACTCGCTTTTCTTCGCTGGGCGTGTGAGCTTTGCAGCACGCAGTTTCAGCGCATCCAGCACCACGTATTCAGCTTTGGGAATGGTGAAGCTGTCGCGAACGAGCTTTGGTTTCTTTGGTTTTTCAACCTTGGCAGGTTTGACCGTCTTTGCTGGCTTTGCTTTCACGGTTTTGCTGATGGGCGCTTTGACTGGTGGCTTTTTGACCGCAGCCTTTGGTTTTGCTGGCGCTGCAGTCGGCTTTTTCACGGCAGGGCTGGCTGGCTTCTTCGCGACTACTTTTGTGGTTGCGGTCTTTGGTGCAGTTGCTTTTTTGGCGGTCGCCATAATGATTTCCTTTTGTTGAAACTGAATAAACGGTTTATATAGTTTATACCGTTTCAAAAAAGCATCAAAGGTCAGTGCTACAGGCCGGAAACCACCAGTGACCAGGACGTTTTTTGCCAGGCGATGACTTCTTCCTGCAGCAAGTGTGCCGACTGCGGAAAAGCATCTGACCAGCCCGCGCGGCAGTTCAATACAAAAAGTTTGCCTGGGTCAATGGCACATTCAAATTGCAGGCCTTTGAGGTCGGGGTCGCGTCTGGCGTGGCAAAGAATCACCGCTATCCGCAGGCACATCAGTTGCTGGATGAGCAGGCGGTCTTCAAAATCGGCTTCGAGCTTGCGCAGTTTGCCGCGGTGCCCGAGCACGAGGAGGCTGAGGCGGTGTAGCTCTGGTAGTGCAAAGCCCGGCGCATCGGCGTTATCGAGGATGTAGGCGCCGTGTTTGTGGTAATCGCTGTGGGAGATCTGGCTGCCGATTTCATGGAGCTGCGCTGCCCATTCCAGCTTGCGCTGCAGGCGCTCTGTTTCGACGGCCTGCAAACCTGTGACGGCCATGTTGAACAGGTGACGGGATACCTTGCTCACGCGGGCAGCCTGAAGGGCATCAGCATTAAAGCGGGCGGCAAGGCGCTGCACACTGGTGGAGCGGAGGTCGGCAAGGTCTTTTTCGCGGTCCAGCAGGTCATAAAGCACGCCGTGGCGCAACGCGCCCTGGGCTGCTTCCATTTTTTCGATGCCCAGCAGGTTGAAGACGGCGCGGAGCACGCTGACGCCGCCGCCAATCACTGCACGGCGATCCTCTTTCATGCCTTCGATCTTGAGCCGGTCTGCGCTCTGCGCTTTCACCAGGCGATCGAGCAGCCAGTCCAGGCCCTCGCTGGTCACGACGCCGGGGGCCCAGCCGGAAGCCGTCAGCACGTCGCTGACCGCGCCAATCGTGCCTGAGGAGCCGTAAGCGACATCCCAGCTTTTGGCGTCGTAGGTGTTGATGGCTTCTTCCAATACGGCTTTGGCCGCTACCTCGGCCATGTTGAAGGCGCGTGCGGTGAACTGGCCGTCCGGGAAATACTTCATCGACCATGCCACGCTGCCGACGCGGTAGGACTCCATGTTGAGCGCATCCAGGCCCTTGCCGACAATCATCTCGGTGGAACGGCCGCCGATGTCCACTACCAGCCGCCGTTCATCCGATTGCGGCAGCATGTGGGCCACACCCTGGTATATCAGCCGGGCCTCTTCGCGGCCCGATATCACGTCGATCGGGAAGCCGAGGATTTTGTTGGCTTTGGCGAGGAATTCCTCGCGATTGCGGGCTTCCCGCAGGGTTTGTGTGGCGACCGCGCGCACCTGGGATTTTTTGAAGCCTGCCAGCCGTTCGCCAAAGCGCGCCAGGCAGTCCCAGCCGCGCTGCATGGCGTCGGGCGTCAGGTTGCGGTCGGCGTCGAGGCCGTTGCCCTGGCGGACGGTTTCCTTGAGGTACTCGGTGCGGTTGATCTGGCCGTGGTCAAAGCGACCAATTTCGAGGCGAAAGCTGTTGGACCCGAGGTCCACAGCCGCCAGTAGCGTTCCATTTTGCATGTCTGGGTTTCTGTGTGACCTTTCAGCATAGCATTCGCGCGGCAGTCTCATGTGTCTTGCGGTGGCTTAACCGATCACGCGCCCATCCAGTGTCATCATGCTTTGCGTGACATAGGTGCTGCTGCGTTTTTGCGTGTTGAAGCTGACCCGGAAGCCGCCGACATCCGTGGCGGCGCGGCGCTGGAAAGCGGCCAGGGCACTTTGCCGCGACAGTTGTCCGTCAACATCATTCAGCACCTCGAAGGTGTAGCGCGCGGCAATGAAGCCCGCCAGGCTCAGGGACGTCGGCGGTTCGTCAAACAGGCGCGCGAGGATGTCGCGATAGCTCCTGACGACCGGCATGCTTGCCGTGACCATGGGTACAGGTTGTGTGGCGATGACGGGCGTGTTTCGGGCTGCGCCCATTTGCTGCATGATCTGCAGGTTTACGTCGGCCAGCGCCACGATGTAGCGCTGGCGGGCCTGTTTGTCGAGTCCCTGCGTGAATTCAGCAAGTTCAGGCGTGCCGCCGACAAACAGCAGGACGGCCGGCGTTTGGGGTGTGAGCTTTTGACCGAGTGCGCGCAACTGGCCGGCGCCCTGGAATGACTGCAGCTTCAACTGCATGCCGGCGGCAATCCGTTCGACTTCCACGTGGTAGGCCGCGTGGTCGCGCGCTGTACCGTAAATCGCGCCCAGCTCTTTGAGTCCCATGACCGAGAGTGTTTTCAGGGCGTGTGCGATCTGCTCCTGCCGCGCAGCAAAGATGGGAAAGGTGTTGTCGTCGACTTCCAGGCTGGAGTTCTGAAGCCACGGTGCGACGTGGGCCATGTTGAGTCCGTCTTTACGCAGCAGCGCAACGGCTTCGGCCGCCATCTGGTCGCCGACGCTGCCGGACATGACGATGCAGGCCGGGTTGGCCTTGATGGTGTCGAGGGCGCCGCGCAGGCTGGCCGGCGTCCCGTCGGTTTCGATGGACAGGTGCTGTACCTGGCGGCCGCGTATCCCGCCGCGCTGGTTGATGTCTTGCCAGGCAGCACGGGAACCGATGAGGAAATCCTTGGAAACATCTTGCTGCGCCTGCGACACATCGACGATCTGGGCCACCACGATATTGCGCGCCGCTGACGCCGGCTTGCCCGGTTGTGCCCAGGCGGGCAGGGCGGCGTTGAGCGCTGCGAGGCCGGTGCCCGTGAGGAGATGCCTGCGATGAATCAGTGTTTTCTGGAAGGACATGATGGGTTCCCTGGGCTTTAACGCCCTGAATAGTTATGGATAAAGCTTGCTGGAGGCGAAATGCGGAAGCGAAGGGCGAAAGGCAGAAATGGCGAATGCAGGTGGCGATGCAAGGCCGTTTGCCGCCGGAATCCCGGCGCGGGGATGGATCCCAAGACGGCTGGCCACCTCAAACACGCCCAAGAGTAGGGCGCTCGCGTGACAGTGCCGTGACCGGACCTTGACGCTTTTTTGAAGTTTCTGTGACATGCACACCCAAGGTGCACTTTTGGGGTCTGTGGCAGTGTCATATGCCTGTCACACAAGCTTTTTACAGTCACTGCATCTCGACAGCATTCCTGTATTCCCGTTTCGGCTCTTTTTACTGACTTTTTCTTTTCCAATAACCCAAAGAGGTGTTTTGATGAAATCTGGTTTCAAACTTTCTATGACTGTTGTTCTCGGCCTTGCAGGCTTTTCTTTTGCCAGCCTGTCGGCTGCGCAGGACGTGACCGGCGCAGGTGCCAGCTTCCCCGCGCCGCTGTACGCCAAGTGGGCTGCTGACTACAACAAGGCGACCGGCGTCAAGATCAACTACCAGTCCGTCGGCTCCGGTGCCGGCATCAAGCAGATCGAAGCCAAGACCGTGGATTTCGGCGCTTCTGATGCCCCCCTGAAAGATGAAGAACTCAAGGCCAAGAACCTGGTCCAGTTCCCGATGGTGATTGGCGGTGTGGTGCCTGTGGTCAACATCAAGGGCATCGCTGCCGGCCAGCTCAAGCTGAGCGGGCAGGTGCTGGGCGACATCTACCTCGGAAAGATCACCAAGTGGACCGATCCCGCCATCAAGGCGCTCAACCCGACCCTGGCACTGCCTGATGCCGACATCGCACAGGTTCGCCGCGCTGACGGCTCCGGTACCAGCTTCATCTTCACGAACTACCTGAGCAAGGTCAATGCCGAGTGGAAGAGCAAGGTCGGCGAAGGCACGGCTGTGAACTGGCCAGTCGGTGCCGGCGGCAAGGGCAATGAGGGTGTGGCCGCGTTTGTGGGCCGCCTGCCAAACTCCATCGGCTACGTGGAGTACGCCTACGTCAAGCAAAACAAGATGACCTACGCCGTGCTGAAGAACGCCGCTGGCAACTTTGTGTCGCCTGATGATTCCGCTTTCAAGGCTGCGGCTGCAGGCGCTGACTGGGCCAAGAGCTTCTACCAGATCCTGACCGAGCAGCCTGGCAAGGATTCATGGCCCATCACTGGCGCAACCTTCATCCTGATGCAAAAAGCCCAGGACAAGCCAGCCCAGGCCACTGCTTCGCTCAAGTTCTTCGAGTGGGCGTACAAAAATGGCGACAAGACCGCTGACGATCTGGACTACGTGCCCATGCCCGTTGCCGTGAAGGCCACGGTTGAAAAATCCTGGGCTGACATCAAGGACACCGCAGGCAAGGCTGTCGCGTTCAAATAATCCGGGCCGATACCGGTTTTCAGCCGCAACTTATTGCAGGGATCTCCACACGTGTCCTCTACACTTCCGGCAAGCCGGGCTGCTTTTGACCACCCGGCAAAAGTGACCGGACGCGCCATGACCACTCCTCCCCCCGTCAGTCCTGTTCGCCGAAGCCCGATAGCCGACCGGCTGTTCGGCTGGGCGGCACAGGGCGCCGCCTTGCTGACGCTGGCTTTGCTGATCGGCATCCTGGTGTCGCTGGTGATTGGCGCCTGGCCTGCCATCAGCAAATACGGGCTCGGTTTCCTGACGAGTACGACCTGGGACCCGGTCAAGAACGAGTACGGCGGGCTGGTGATGATTTACGGCACGCTGGCGACCTCCATCATCGCGCTGCTGATCGCCGTGCCCGTTAGTTTTGGCATCGCCCTGTTCTTGACGGAATTGTCCCCCGCCTGGCTCAAGCGGCCGCTGGGAACGGCCATCGAATTGCTGGCAGCGGTGCCCTCCATCGTGTATGGCATGTGGGGCCTGCTGGTGTTTGGCCCCATTCTGGCAACCTATGTCCAGCAGCCGCTGCAAAGCCTGCTGAAGGGCGTGCCTTACCTTGGCGCGTTGGTGTCCGGACCGCCTGTCGGCATAGGTATTTTGTCGGCAGGCATCATCCTGGCCATCATGATCATTCCTTTCATCGCGTCAGTGATGCGGGATGTATTTGAAGTGACCCCGGTGCTGCTTAAGGAGTCGGCTTACGGTCTGGGGTCCACCACCTGGGAAGTCGTTTCGAAAGTCGTTCTGCCTTACACCAAGGCTGGTGTCATAGGCGGCATCATGCTCGGCCTGGGTCGCGCGCTGGGTGAGACCATGGCGGTGACCTTTGTCATCGGCAATTTCAACCAGCTGGATTCATTGAGCCTGTTCCAGGCGGCCAACAGCATCACATCCGCACTGGCCAACGAATTTGCAGAAGCCGGCGAGGGCCTGCATCAGGCTGCGCTAATCTATCTCGGGCTGGTTCTGTTCTTCATCACCTTTGTGGTGTTGTCCCTGTCCAAGCTCTTGCTGGCTCAGTTGCGTAAAAGCGAAGGTGCAAAGACATGAGCGCCGTCATGCCCAACAACAACGATGCGCGTAACGACGCACGGCTGGCCAAGTTTGCCCGTCGCAAGATGGTCAACAAAATAGCGCTGGTCATGTCGCTTGCGGCGATGGCATTCGGCCTGTTCTGGCTGGCCTGGATTTTGATCGAGACGATACGCCTGGGTATAGGAGGCCTCTCGTTTGCAACGCTGACGCAGATGACACCTGCACCCAACGACCCGGGTGGCATCGCCAATGCGATTTACGGCTCATTCCTGATGGTGCTTCTGGCCACGTTTGTGGGTACACCCATAGGCATCATGGCCGGCATCTACCTCGCCGAGTACAACACCAAGGGCTGGCTGGCTTCGGTGACGCGCTTTGTCAACGACATCCTGTTGTCTGCGCCTTCCATCGTGATCGGCCTGTTTGTGTACACGGTGGTGGTCTCCCAGTTCAAGAGCTATTCCGGTTGGGCGGGTGTCCTGGCGCTGGCGCTGATCGTCATTCCCGTGGTCATACGTACCACAGAGAACATGCTGCAGCTGGTACCGCCCGGCTTGCGGGAAGCTGCTTATGCCCTCGGTGCTCCGAAGTGGAAAGTCATCACCAGCATCACGCTGCGTGCGGCCCGCGCCGGTGTCACGACCGGTGTGCTGCTGGCTGTGGCCCGAATTGCAGGCGAGACCGCGCCGCTGCTGTTCACGGCACTGAACAACCAGTTCTGGACATCTGACCTGAGCCAGCCCATGGCCAGCCTGCCGGTCACGATTTTCAAATTTGCACTTAGCCCGTACGAGAACTGGCAGCAACTGGCGTGGGCAGGCGTGTTCCTGATCACCCTTGCCGTCCTCGGCCTGAATATCCTCGCGCGTATCCTCACCCGCGCCAAGAACTGAACGACAGGAAAGAATCAAGATGAACACAGCTACCGCCGTGCGCCCGCCACAGGCCGCACAATCAAAAATCTCGGTCAAGAACCTCGATTTTTACTATGGCAAGTTCCACGCCCTCAAGGGCATCAACCTGGAAATCCCGGAAAAGAAGGTGACGGCCTTCATCGGCCCTTCAGGTTGCGGCAAGTCCACGCTGCTGCGCATCTTCAACCGCATGTACGAGCTCTACCCCGAGCAGCGCGCCGAAGGCGAAATCATGTTCGACGGTGAAAATCTGCTGACTTCGAAAAAGGATGTGGCGCTGATCCGTGCCAAGGTCGGCATGGTGTTCCAGAAGCCAACGCCTTTCCCGATGTCGATTTACGACAACATCGCCTTTGGCGTGAAGCTGTTTGAAAGCCTCAACTCGGCGGACATGGATGAGCGTGTGGAATGGGCGTTGCGCAAGGCGGCCCTGTGGTCTGAAGTCAAGGACAAACTCAACCAGAGCGGCTCCAGCCTGTCTGGCGGCCAGCAGCAGCGCCTGTGCATTGCACGCGGCATTGCCATCAAGCCTGAAGTGCTCCTGCTTGACGAACCCTGCTCCGCACTTGACCCCATCTCGACGGCCAAGGTTGAAGAGCTGATCGCCGAGCTGAAAAACGAGTACACCGTCGTCATCGTGACGCACAACATGCAGCAGGCCGCGCGTTGCAGTGACTACACCGCCTACATGTATTTGGGCGATCTGGTGGAGTTTGGTGCCACCGAAGAGTTGTTCTTCAAGCCCAAGCGAAAAGAAACCGAAGACTACATCACCGGCCGTTTTGGTTGATCAGGAAACAAAAACATGTCCGATAAACATTTGTCTACCCAGTTCGACAGCGAATTGAATGGTGTTTCCTCACGCGTGATGGAACTCGGCGGCCTGGTGGAGTCGCAAATCCGCCTCGCCATTTACGCGCTGTCGCAGTTCAGCACGGAAAGCGCCAACCAGGTCATTGAAACGGAATCCCGGGTCAATGCGATGGAAATCGATATTGACCGTGAGTTGTCGTCCATCATTGCGCGCCGACAGCCAACGGCCCGCGACCTGCGCCTGCTCATTGCCATCTCCAAGACGACGGCGAACCTCGAGCGCGCCGGCGATGAAGCCGAAAAAATAGCACGCATGGTGAAGTCCATCATTGAAAGCGGTGCGGCTCGTTCCCTGCCATCGTCGGATCTTCGTGTGGCTGCAGAACTGGCGAGCGGCCTGCTGCGCAAGGCACTCGATGCATTTGCGCGACTCGATACTGCTGTCGCAGTGTCCATCCTCAAGGAAGACGACCAGATTGACCAGGAGTTCGACGGCTTCGTGCGCAAGCTCATCACTTACATGATGGAAGATCCCCGTACGATCTCGTCCAGCCTGGATTTGCTGTTTGTGGCCAAGGCTATTGAGCGGGTCGGCGACCACGCCAAAAATATTGCAGAATTCATCATCTATGTGGTGAAGGGCGCCGACGTACGCCACACGTCCATGGACCAGATCGAATCTGCGGTCAAGTAATCAAAACGAGCGCATGAAACACCAGCCACGCATACTGATTGTTGAAGACGAACCGGCGATCGCAGAATTGATTGCCGTCAATTTGAGGCACGGCGGATTTGACCCCGTGGTGGCGCAGGACAGTGTGGCGGCGCAACGTGAACTGGATGCCGTGCTGCCCGATGCCATTCTGCTGGACTGGATGTTGCCGGGGCAAAGCGGAGTTGCGCTGGCGCGTCACTGGCGCAAGCAGGCTCGTACCAAGGCCATTCCCATCCTGATGCTGACCGCGCGTGGCGACGAGCCGGACAAGGTTGCAGGCCTCGATGCCGGGGCTGACGACTACATCACCAAGCCTTTTTCGACGCAGGAATTGCTGGCCCGCATACGTGCGGTGCTTCGCAGGCGCGCGCCGGAATCGGTCAACGACAGCGTGACCGTGGGCGCCCTGATGCTGGACGCCGCGACCCATCGTATTTCGTACCAGGCGCAGGAACTCAAACTCGGCCCGACCGAATTCAAACTGCTCCATTACCTCATGAAGCATGCCGAGCGGGTGCACAGCCGCAGCGCCTTGCTGGACAAGGTCTGGGGCGATCATGTCTTTATCGAAGAACGCACGGTGGATGTCCACGTCAAGCGTTTACGCGAGGCCCTTGGCTCGGCAGGTGCCATGGTCGAAACGGTACGCGGGGCCGGCTATCGCCTGACCGCCCAGACGTCGTCGCCCATCACCCATGCAATCGCTCCGGCACAATCCGGGACATGATCAAACGCTGGCTGGTGTTTGCCGCCTGCTTGCTTGCAGGTGGCGGACTGGGTTTCTGGACGCATGAAAAATATGGTGTGATCGCCGGGCTGGTGCTCGGAGCACTGTCGTGGCTGCTGCTCGACAGTTTTTATGCTGCGCGCCTCCTCAATTGGCTTCGCACAGAGCAAAGCGATGAAAGCCCGGCCGCCATGGCCAGTCGCACGCCCGCCATGCCTGGCGTCTGGGGTGAAGCCGCAGACCGTACACGCCGGCTGCTCAAAAATCGCGACCAGCATTTGAATGAGAGCCAGGCCCGGCTTGATGAGTTTCTGGCGGCCATGCAGGCATCGCCCAGCGGGGTGGTGTTGCTCGATGCACAGGGGCGCATTGAGTGGTGCAACCAGATCGCCACCCAGCATTTTGGTTTTGACGCGCAGCGCGACGTGCTCCAGCACATTGCCAACCTGGTTCGCGAGCCGGCCTTCAAGGCCTACATGGCGACGGCTGATTTCTCACACGACGTGGTCATCCCCGGCAGTGCGAGCACGCCGGCACGGCCGGTGAAACTGTCGGTGCACGTGCACTCTTACGGCAAGAATCGCAAGCTCCTGCTGTCGCGTGACATCACTGCCGTCGAACTGGCCGAGGCGATGCGCCGCGATTTTGTGGCCAATGTGTCCCATGAGATCCGTACACCGCTGACGGTGCTGTCCGGTTTTATCGAAACCCTGCAGACGTTGCCGCTGACCGAGCCGGAACGCTCACGGTATCTGGCCATGATGGCGCAGCAGTCACTGCGCATGCAGACCCTTGTCAATGACCTGCTGACCCTGTCGCGGCTGGAGGGCAGTCCTTTTCCCGGCATCAATGAATGGGTCACCATTGGCGCGCTGCTGGCGCAATCCGAACAGGAAGCCAGGGCGCTGTCGGTTTTGTTGGCGCCCCAGGGACACCAGCTGGCCTTCGACCTTGGCCCTGCGTGTGAGGTTGCCGGCGTGCAGGCAGAGCTTTACAGCGCGATGTCCAATCTGGTCACCAATGCCGTGCGTTATACGCCGGATGGCGGCAAGGTTGAGGTGAGCTGGAAACTCCTGGAAGACGGTCGTGGCCAGTTCAGCGTCCGGGACAGCGGTCCCGGGATTGCGCCCGAGCATTTGCCGCGGCTGACAGAGCGCTTTTACCGTGTGGACCGCAGCCGTTCGCGTGAAACCGGCGGCACCGGTCTAGGGCTGGCCATCGTCAAACACGTGACGCAGCGACATTCAGCGGAGCTGCATATCGAGAGCAAGCCCGGCCAAGGGTCGTGTTTTTCCATGACCTTTCCGGCGGCGAGGGTGCGCAGGATCTAGTCCGGTCGGGGTGTCGGCGGTGTCTGCAGGCTTTTGCGCACCGCGACCCACAACACCAGCAACAGGCAAACCGCCACAAGGCCCAGCGCTACCGTGCTCGCAGTCCAGAAGCTGGCCGCCGATTGAGTGGCCTCAATGCCGGCGATGCCGACATACGCCAGCCGATAGCCCCCGTAAAGCCCGAACCCCCACAGCAACACCCCGTATAAGGCCAGCGGTGTGATGGTGATGCGGTAGCACCGCAACAGAAACGCGCACAGTGCCTGGGTGGCGTCGGCGACATGGTAGAGGGCCACGAGAACCAGAAGTGTGGAGGCCAGAGCCACCACCTGCGGGTTGACTGAATACCAGCCTGCCAGCACCTTGCCCGCGATGGCCACGAGAGCGGCGAAGGCCAGTGACAGGAGCAGGGTGAGCTTCAGTCCGAGTACCACCACGCGTTTTGCATACACCGGCTTGCCCGCCCCCAGCCAGAACGACACGCGTGCACTGCAGGCAATGGCCATGGACAGCGGCATCATGTAGAGCACAGCGGCCATGCTGGCGGCAATCTGGTGGCTGGCAGACGCTGTTGTGCCCAGCCGTGCGATGAACAGCGCCATCAGGGTGAATGAAGTCACTTCCACCAGGTAAGCCAACCCGCCCGGAATGCCGAGACGCGCGAAATGCCCGATCTGCCGCCAGTCAGGCTTTTCCATCTTTTGCCAGATGTGAAAGGGTGCGTAGAGTGCCTGCGTGCGCAGCATCACGATGGCCAGAAGCAGCAGCAGGTAGTTGACGACCAGCGTTGCCCAGGCACAACCTGCAGCGCCCATGGGTTCGATGCCGCTGCCGCCCTGCACCAGCCAGATGGACAGGGGAATCTTGACGGTTAGGGCACCCACCTGCAGCCAGGTCACCAGCAGCGGTTTGCCCAGTGACTGGTTAAAACTGCTGTAAACGCGAAAAAGCAGCGACGGTGCGAAGGCAAAGGCCAGCACCATGAGGTAACGCTGCACTTCACCCCGCATTGCTTCGGGAACCTCTGCCCACCGCAGAAGGGGACCGGGAAAGAGCATGGCCGTCATGCCTGCGACGGTGATGAAAATGCACAGGTAAAGGCTTTGCCGCAACGACTGGCCGACCGCCGCGTGCTGGCGGGCGCCCAGCATTTCAGCCCAGATGGGCAGCAAGGCCTGCACGATGCCGATCAGGCCGACGTAAATACTGACGTAAAGCGCCGAGCCGACCGACAGCGCAGCGAGTGCCGCATCACTGTAACGACCGGCAATGACCGTGTCCGCCACACCAAAGGCCATGACGGCGAGTTGACCGACCAATACCGTGCCCGCGTGCTGGCTGACGATCCTGAGTTCGCTCACAGGCGGGGTTTGGCGGTCGTCCCGCTGATGGACGCCGGGCCCGGGCTCACACGCCTGTAGAGCAACATGTTTTCGTTTTTGTCGGTGGGGCGCTTGATGGTGGCCAGGAAGGCCCAGTCAGGCAACTGCACTGTGTTGCCCAGCGTGGTTTGTGCGTCGGCATCAACCAGAAGGAAAGGGCAGGCCGGTTGTGTGGTGGCCTGCCGCAGCTCAAGCTTGCCGTGGTACTGGAAGGCTGCGGCCTGCGCGCTGCTCACGCCGTAAATCTCGACGCACTGGTTTTTGTCGACCATGCGCGCGACCTGCCGCGACATCGGCCCGTAGCTGCGCGCGTAGTCCAGCAGGGGCAGCCAGAGGGTCATCAGCAGCAGCCAGCACAAGGTGGCGCCGCCTGCGGGCAGGACCAGCGATTTCCAGACGGCGGCGCGTTGCTTGCCAGCACGCCATTTCACCAGCCAGGCCCAGGCGATGGTGGCCAGCGCGGCGGCCAGAAAGGCAAACCACGAAAAGCTCGGTTCAAAGCCCGGTGCCAGGCGTGCCACGTTGGCCGCCGGCTGCCGGGGTACGCCGGTCTGCATGGCAATCCACACCACCCAGATGATGAAAGCGCAGCCGGTGAAAAAGAGCAGGGTGAACCAGTCGATGAGCGACGCCACGCTGCGCTTGAAGGTGGGCAAGGCGAAGGCGGCCAGCGCAGCCAGTGGCGGCAGGCTCAGGAGCAGGCTGCGGTCGGCTGCGGGGGTGGTGAGCGTGGCACCCACCGCCATGGCTGCAAACCAAAGTGGTAATGCGACATGGCGGCTGGCCAACTGCCTGCGCCAGCGGTAAAGCGTCCAGAGTGCCAGCGGCCAGGTCGGCCAGGTAAACCAGAGCAGCAGCCTGCCCAGCTTGCGCCAGTCGGTCCAGGCCGCCTGCTCCCCCGTACCGGGCAAATGAATGCGCCAGCGCCAGAGGTCCAGCACGTGAGCGAGGGCGCCGACAAACAGGGTGATGCCCAGAATCAGCAACACCCACTGCCATGAGCGGCGTTTTGCGTCGACGCGAGGCTCGCTGTGCCGGGCGTTGTTGGCCCATCGCATGTGCGTCCATTCGACCAATGCACCGCCCGTGCCGAAAAGCAGTGCCAGCGTGGGAGCCCCGCTCAGTGCGAGTCCCGTCATGCCGACGAACAGGCCCAACGCCGGGCCGAACACTTTGGTGGCACGGCGGTAGGGGCTGGCCGCCATGGCGTAGAACACGAGAGCCGTGAAGCCGAGCTGTGCCAGCGCCGGCGTGGTCTCATGCGACAGTTGGGCGAGGCCGAGGCTGGCAATCAGGGCGAGGACACCCGCATCGGCAATCGCGCGGGCGTAATCCAGCGGGCTGGCCTCACCGCCAAACGCAAAGGCGACAGGCTGGGCCAGCGGACTGCGGGCCAGGTAATAGACGGCGTACCAGGTTGCCAGCAGCGTCAGGATGAGCAGCAACCCAAAGGGGATGCGCACGGCCATCGCCGGGTCAAGGAAAGGCAGGCACTTGATGGCCAGCGCGCCCAGCCAGTACGGTGCGAGCGCGTCAAATCCATTGGCCTGGCCCAGCAACTGCGGGGCCAGCCAGTTGCCCGCGCCGGAGGCGAGTTCCTGTGTGACACCGAAGGTCGCGATGTCCTCGACCTTCCACGGCGAACGCCCGAAAAACCCGGGCAGCACATAGGCCAGACAGAACAGCAGCAGCGCAAGCCTGGGAAGGCGGCGCACGGCGGACTGGGCAATGATGGCGGGAGAGGGCTTGTTCAAGGCGGGCAGTTGCCGATGGGCGCGGTGGGGCGTTTCGGTGACAAGGGTTCAGCGCTGATTTTTGCGCGCCTGCCAGCAGCCGTCAACGCAGTTTTGGGCGAAAAAAAAGCAGCCTGTGTTTCAGGCTGCTTTTGGCAGGCTTTCGAAAGAAATTCGAAGCTTACTCGGCAGCGGCCGGTGCGGCTTCTTTCGCTGCAGTCTTGCCGAAGCGGTTGCGGAACTTCTCGACGCGGCCGCCCATGTTGTCCACAGATTTTTGCGTGCCGGTGTAGAAAGGGTGCGATTCGCTGGAGGTATCAAGCTTGTACAGCGGCAGTTCGCGGCCGTCTTCCATCTTGATCATCTCTTTCGTGTTCACGCATGAGCGGGTCACGAACTTGAAGTTGTTGGACAAGTCCTGGAAACAAACTTCGCGGTAATTGGGGTGAATGCCGTCTTTCATGGTCTTTCCTCTTTCCTGTATCGCTTTCGCGTCGTTTCGGGAGCCACTCAAAACCATTCTGAGCACTTTCCGTGAAGCCCTACATTATGCCATTAAATCAAGGACTTAGGCAAATTTCGGCAGTCAGGGCGCGTTTTTGGGGCCGAAGCAGTCGAACTCTGTGCAAGCCAAGCCGTGGAACCGGCTAAGCCGGGCCACGGGCGAACGGTCCCGCGCGGGGCAGGGCGCTACACGCAGTGAGCAACCGTGGGGGCCATTTCTTCAGCCGCCCCGACGCATCATGTCGAAGAATTCGTGGTTGTTTTTGGTCGCCTTCATGTTCTTGAGCATCAGTTCCATGGACTCGATTTCGTCCATGTTGTACATGAATTGACGCAAAATGCGCGACTTTTGCAGGATTTCCGGGGCCAGAAGCAGCTCTTCCTTGCGGGTGCCGCTGCGGTTCAGGTGGATGGCCGGGAAAACGCGTTTTTCGTACAGGCGGCGGTCCAGGTGGATTTCGCAGTTGCCGGTACCCTTGAATTCTTCAAAAATCACCTCGTCCATGCGGCTGCCGGTATCGACCAGCGCCGTGCCGATGATGGTCAGGCTGCCGCCTTCCTCGATCTTGCGGGCTGCGCCGAAAAAGCGCTTGGGGCGCTGCAGGGCATTGGCGTCGACGCCGCCGGTCAGCACCTTGCCGGATGAAGGCAGGACGTTGTTATAGGCGCGGGCAAGGCGGGTGATGGAGTCCAGCAGGATGACCACATCCTTGCCGAGTTCAACCAGGCGCTTGGCGCGTTCGATGACCATTTCAGCCACATGCACGTGGCGGGCGGCGGGTTCGTCGAAGGTGGAGGAAATCACCTCGCCCTTCACGCTGCGCTGCATTTCGGTCACTTCTTCAGGTCGCTCGTCCACCAGCAGCACCATCATGACGACGTCCGGGTTGTTCGCCGTGATCGCGTGAGCGATGTGCTGCATCATCACCGTCTTGCCGGATTTCGGCGGCGCGACGAGCAGGGCGCGCTGGCCTTTGCCGATGGGCGCAATGATGTCGATGATGCGGCTGGTCAGGTTTTCTTCGCCCTTGATGTCGCGCTCGAGCTTGAACTGTTCGCGCGGAAAAAGCGGCGTCAGATTCTCGAACATCACCTTGTGCTTGTTGGCTTCCGGCGCGCCGTCGTTGACCTTGTCCAGCTTGTTCAGTGCAAAGTAGCGCTCGCCGTCTTTCGGGGTGCGGACTTCGCCTTCGATCATGTCGCCGGTGTGCAGGTTGAAGCGGCGGATCTGGCTCGGGCTGATGTAGATGTCGTCGGTCGATGCGGTGTAGCTCGAATCCGGGGCGCGCAGAAAGCCGAAACCGTCAGGCAAAACTTCGAGGACACCATCGGCAATGATGGTTTCGCCGGTTTTGGAGCGTTTTTTGATGATGGCAAACATCAGCTCCTGCTTGCGCATGCGGCCGACGTTTTCGATCTCAAGGGCTTCGGCCTGCTTGAGGACTTCAGACACGTGCAGTGCCTTGAGTTCATTTAAGTGCATGGATGTACCTGCTTTGGCTGCGTGAAACGATGACTCCTTGCGGAGTTCATTTGAAATTCGGGGGAGGTTTGAACGGAAGCCAGAAAGATTGGCGGCTTCACAAACCGGGGGTTCGAGCAGGCTGGTCAAGAACCAGCTGGCGAATGTCGGGAATTATGACAGGAAAACGGGGCCCTGCGTGAGGCCGTGAAAAAGGCAAATGGGAGGCGGCCGGCAGGGCGAAAAGCCTGCCGGCCAGGAGAACTTCAGGCCAGTTGCTGGTCGATGAAGGCAGTGAGCTGGGCTTTGCTCATGGCGCCGACCTTGGTGGCGGCGAGCTCGCCGTTCTTGAACAGCATCAGTGTGGGGATGCCGCGAATGCCGAACTTGGCAGGAATGTCGCGGTTTTCATCGACGTTCATCTTGGCGATTTGCAGCTTGCCGTCGTAGCCGGTGGCGACTTCGTCCAGGATGGGGGCAATCATCTTGCAGGGGCCGCACCATTCGGCCCAGTAGTCCACCAACACGGGGGTGGTGGACTTCAGCACGTCGGCCTCGAAGGTTGCATCGGTGGTGTGTTTGATCAGTTCGCTGGCCATGGCGTCTCCTTGGGGGGAAGGTGAAAAGTAAATAGGGGATAAAGTTGAAGGCATTGTGGCAGAAACCAAGGGCCAGGTGCCCGGTGCCAGCCTCGGCTTCTGCTATCCCGCTGATAGCGAAATTCCAACGAATCCCACTGAAAGCCCTTTCTTGCAAGTCCAGACCCCCCTTCATCCCGGCGCGCAAAGCTGGCACCAGGTCATGGTGTCTCTGGCCGGCCTGATGGCGGATCGCCAGGTCCATCCCTCCCGTGTGGTGGTCCTGGTGCCCTATGCGCAACTGATGCAACAGGCGCGCATGGCGTGGGCGGACCATGTGGCCGGGGCAGGGGCCGCGGGCTCTTTTGTGCCGCGTTTTGAGACCACGATGAACTGGGCGACAGCCCTTCATGCCGGCACGGGTGGCTTTGCGCCATCAGCCCAGGATTTCCAGAATGACGCCGCGGTCGATGCCCTGACGGCCAGCGCCTACCTGGAGCGCTCGGGCCTGGCGGCGCACAAAAGTGCGCTGGCCGGTCGCGTCGTCGAAGCGGCCGCATCGCTGGCGAAAACCGCTGCAGCCCAGGCGCCAGGCCAGCGCGTTGCCTGGGGCACACGCCTGGCCGCCGCGCTTGATGTCGGCCTGGACGCCAATGTACTGGCGCTTGAATCGGCAGTGGCGCGCATTGCGCTGGTCTGGGCATCGACGTCTGCTTACCCCACTGACGTGCTGTTCAACGCAGAAGCAGATCTGCTTGTGGTGCTCGAGGGCTTTCAATCCGAGCCACTTGCCGATGCGCTGAAAGCCCGCTTTGGCGAACGTGCGGTCTCTCTGCAGATGCAGCCGCCTCCGTTGACGGGACTGCTCGCCCTGCATGCGGCAAAAGATGCGGAAGATGAAGCCCAGCGTGCCGCCGCCTGCGTGCTGGCACACCTGGGCCAGGGGCACGCGCCCGTCGCGCTGATTGCGCAAGACCGCGTGCTAACCCGGCGCATACGCGCCATGCTGGCCGAAGCCGGTGTGGCCCTGCGAGATGAAACCGGCTGGAAGCTTTCCACCACACGGGCAGCTGCCACGCTCATGGGCCTGCTGCGCGCGCTGCCCTGGGATGCCCCGGCCGATGCCGTGCTGGACTGGCTCAAGAACGCACCCGCATTTGCTGCAGCAGACGTCACATTGCTGGAAGTCGAACTGCGCAAGATGGGCGTTCGTTACTGGCGCGGCGTGCCCGATGCGATGGCCGAAACCCATCCGGCTGTCGGGCAGGTGCAGACCATGCGCGACAGCCTGCAGCGCGCGCGTCCGCTGGCGCAATGGTTGCGCGATGTGCGCATGGCTTTGGAGGGTGCGGAACAGTGGGCGCCGCTTGCCGTCGATGCTGCCGGCGCTAAGGTGGTCGAGGCCTTGCGTTTGCATGAGGGCGGTGAAACCGCGTTCGCGGGCACAGAGCGCATGAGCCAGCTGGACTTCACCCTGTGGGCCAGCCAGACGCTGGAAGCCGCCAGTTTTCAGCCCACGCATCCGCCGGAAGCCCAGGTGGTGATCCTGCCGCTCAGCCAGTTGCTGGGAAGGCCCATGCAGGCTGTGGTACTGCCCGGGTGCGATGAAGTTCGCCTCCCCGTGTCACCCGATCCGCCCGGCAGCTGGACGCCCGGCCAACGCACCTTGCTGGGCTTGCCCTCACGCGACGAAATGGCGGCCGCACAGCGCACCGCCTGGGATTACGCCCTGCGCATGCCGCGCCTCGATGTGTTGTGGCGCACCAGCGAATCGGGCGAGCGCCTGATGCCCAGCGGTTTTGTGCAGGAGATTGAACTGGCCCATGCGAAGGCAGGCACCGCACATGCCGCCGCCGATCCACGGACCGAACGCCTGTTGCAAGCCCAACCCACCGCGCATCCCATGCCCACAGGCGAGGCAGTGCCCGTCAATCGCCTGTCTGCCAGCGCCTACGAAGACCTTCGCCGTTGCCCTTACCGCTTTTTTGCCTTGCGCCAGCTCAAGCTGCAGGAAGCGGACGAGCTGGAAAGCGAGTTGGGCAAGCGTGATTTCGGCAACTGGCTGCATACCTCCTTGCACCATTTCCATATGGCATTGAAAGACTCGCCCACAACGGATACGGCCGTACGACTGGCCATGCTCGACAGTGCTGCAGCGCAATCTGCCCAGGAGCTCGGCCTGACCGACAGCGAGTTTTTGCCCTTTACGGCCATCTGGCCACGTGTACGCGACGGCTATCTGGAGTGGCTGGCCGGGCATGAAGCCGGTGGGGCGCAGTTTGTCGAGGGGGAGGTCTGGAAAGACATGGACTACGGCGACATCCAGCTCATCGGCAAGATAGACCGCGTGGACCGGTTGCCCGACGGCAGCCGCCTGGTGATGGACTATAAAACCGAAGGCAGTGGCGTGACGCGGGAGCGCATCAAGGACGGCCAGGAAGATACGCAGCTCGCGTTCTACGCGGCCCTGCTTGCGGACGACACGCTCGGTGCGGCCTATGTCAACCTCGGTGAGAAGGAGGCCACCAAAACCTTTTCGCAACCCGACATTGTTGATTTGCGCGACCAGTTGGTCGACAGCATCCTCACGGATATGGCGCGTATCAAACGCGGGTCGCCTCTGCCCGCATTGGGCGAAGGCAAGGCTTGCGAGTATTGTTCGGCGCGCGGGCTTTGCCGCAAGGACTTTTGGGCATGAAAAATATGGCCCCCACGTTTGTCACTCCGTGTACTTCACTGCCCCCCGAGGGGGCCGTGCTTGCTTGGGGCGGCCCGGCGCGACGCACATGACAGCCGCCTACAAACACAACGGCCAGCCGGTCAATGCCGAAGCCTTTTATGCCGTGGCCTGCGACCCGCGTCGCAGTGTGGCCGTAGAAGCCTGCGCGGGTGCGGGCAAGACATGGATGCTGGTGTCGCGCATGCTGCGTGCCTTGCTGGACGACAACGGCAAGGTGCAGCCGCATGAAATCCTGGCCATCACCTTCACCAAAAAAGCCGCCGGTGAGATGCGCGAGCGCCTTTACGAATGGCTGGAACAGTTCGCCCATGCGGACGACGAGACGCTGAGGCAGGAGCTGGTCATTCGCGGCGTCCTCAACCAGAAAAGCCCGCAGGCATCAGCAGAGCTGCGTGACCAACTCGCCAACCTTTACCAACGGGTGCTCGCCAATGGCCGGCCGGTGCAAATCCGCACCTTCCACAGCTGGTTTGCGGCCCTGCTGCGCAGTGCGCCCATGGCGGCACTCCAGCAACTGGGGCTGCCGGTCAATTACGACCTGCTGGAAGACGACGGCCCGGCCAAGGAGCTGGTATGGCGGCGGTTATATGCCGCGCTGGCGGCAGACCCGGCGCTCAAGGCCGACTTTGAATCGGTGGTGCTGACGCATGGCCGCTTCCAGACGGGGAAAGCCCTGCAAGTGGCGCTCGACAAGCGCACCGAATTTGCATTGGCCGATGCGGCTGGCGTGGTCTATACGTCGGTTGAGCATTTCACGGTGATGTTTCCGGAGTGTTCCGGGCTGGGCCATCCCGACGCGCACTTCCATGGCGATGCTTCATGCCGCGCCCTGATGGCCGCTGCGGCCGCCAGCCTGGGCCGCGCCAGCGCGCCGACGTTCTCCGTCAAAGGGGTGGAACTTGAAAAAGCGCTCACCGCTGGCGACTTCCAGGCGGCCCTGACGGCCTTGCTGACCGAGAAGGGCACAGCCCGCAAGTTCGGTGAAAAGATCGTCGGCATCGAAACCATCCGGGAAGCGCAGGCGTTGGCCTTGCGACTGGCCGCTGCCCGCCATCAACACGATGCATGGGAGTACCAGCAACGCATGGCGCGCCTGTCGCGTGTGCTGCTGGCGGAATTCACGGCGCTCAAGCGCGAGCAGGGCTGGGTTGACATGAACGATGTCGAGCGTGCTGCCTTGGTGCTGTTGAGCGACCCGGTGCTCTCGGGATGGGTGCAGGAACGGCTGGATGCGCGCGTTCGCCACCTGATGATTGACGAGTTCCAGGACACCAACCCGCTGCAGTGGCAGGCGCTCAGTGCCTGGCTCAGCGGCTACGCGGGTGCGGGCAACGCACCCAGCGTGTTCCTCGTAGGCGACCCCAAACAAAGTATTTACCGCTTCCGCCGTGCCGAACCACAGGTGTTCATTGACGCGCAGAAATTCATACGCCAGGGCCTGGGTGGTGACCTGCTCGCCTGCGACCACACACGGCGCAACAGCGCAGCCGTGATTGCGACCGTCAACGCGGTGATGGGCGATGCGCGAGACAACGATGGCTATACCGGTTTTCGTGACCACACCAGTGCATCTGGCGAGACCGGCTCTGCCATCAGCCTGCCACCCATACCGCGTGATGACGGCGTTGAGGCAGTCACAGAAGAAGGCTGGCGCGACAGCCTGACCACACCCCGCGAACTGCCGGAAGAAACCCTGAGGACGCGGGAAGCGCGGCAGGCGGCACACTGGATTGCTCACCGGATCTCGCAGGGACTGCCACCTTCGGATGTGATGGTTTTGTCACGCAGACGCGCCGGCTTGTTGCCGCTTCAGGACGAATTGCGCGCGCTGCATATTCCTGCGCAGATCGGCGAAAAAACCGAACTCATCGATTGCTGCGAGGTGCTTGACATCGTGGCGCTGCTGGACGTGCTGGTGTCGACGCAGCATGACCTGTCGCTGGCGCGTGCCTTGCGTTCGCCGCTGTTTGGTCTGTCTGACGATGCGCTGGTGCAGATCGTCCTGACTCGGGGTGAGGCGAAGACCTCATGGTTCGATGTACTGCAGGCGCAGTGCCCCGAGACCACGGCTTTTGAGGGCTTGCCCGCACGCCTGCTGAAATACAAAAGCTGGGTCGACAGCCTGCCGCCGCACGATGCCCTGCAGGCGATTTACCACGATGGCGATGTGCTGGCTCGTTTTGCTGCAGCAGCACCGGCTTCGGCCCGAAGCACGGTGCTGGCCAACCTGCGGGCACTGCTCAACGCGGCGCTGCAGCTCGACGGTGGCCGTTACGCCACGCCGTATGCCTTTGTACGTGCGCTCAAGGCGGGCGGGTTGCAGGCGCCCGCGGCAGTCAACCCGGATGCCGTTCGCCTGCTGACGATTCATGGTGCCAAGGGGCTGGAGGCGGAGGCCGTGCTGCTGCTGGACACCGACACCCCGGAGCGAAATGCCGAGAGCATGAGTGTGCTCATCGACTGGCCCGGCGAGGCGAGCGCGCCAGAAAAATTCATCTTCCTCGTCAGTGAAAGCCGTCCGCCGGCCTGCGCGGTGGCAACGCTTGAAAAAGAACAGGCCGAGCGAGCGCGCGAAGAACTCAACGCGCTCTACGTGGCGCTGACCCGCGCCAGGAACACCCTGGTGGTGTCTTCCATAGAGCCTCATCGGGAAACCACGCGCAGCTGGTGGCAACGCCTGTCTCCGGTGGCGGCAGGGGTTGAAGCGCCGCGCGACGTGACGTCTGTGATCGTTGACGATGCTGGCGAGGAGACCTTCTCACTGCCGGGCTTGCCGGAACTGCCCGTCGCCCTGCAAGCCAAACCAGCGTTATCCGCTCAATCGGATGACGATACCGAAAGCGCCCGCCTCGGCCAGGCCATGCACCGGCTGCTGGAGTGGGGCGTGCGCGCCGATACGCCCGCCGGCAGCCGTGCGGCAGCCGGCGTGGGGCGCGAGTTCGGGCTGGGCGCGGCGCAACTTGCAGACGCCGTGGCCATGGCTGAACGCATCCGCAGTGGCGAGGCCGCCTGGGCGTGGGACGCCGCCGTGGTCGGCTGGCAGGGCAACGAGGTCGAACTGGTGCACCTGGGCGAGACCCTCAGGCTGGATCGCCTGGTGCAGCGTCGCGACGCCGGAAGTGAAGGCCATTGGTGGGTGCTGGATTACAAGTCGGCTCACCACCCGCAGCGCAGCGCCGACAAGGTTGCGCAACTGAAGGCCTACCGGGCAGCATTGCTGGCGATTTACCCAGGTGAGATGGTCAAAGCGGCATTCCTGACAGGTGCCGGCGGGCTGGTCGAGATCGACTGAACCCGCGTGAGCGTGCTTTGCTATCTATTTGGTAGCTGCTCACGCACGTGTTTATTGGTCAAACTGCCGATTTGGTGCCCTAAATTGCACTGAAAATGGCGTTCTGAGCCTTAAAAGTTAATATGGGAGTTAACTTTTGGACCCAAAGCCCTGCATGGGGATAGATTTTTAACGTATACGTTAAAATTTCAACGTAAAATTGCCGTTTTCAGGTGCCAAATCGGCCTTCAGGCCAATAAAAATGAGCGTGAGCAGCTATAAAAATCATAGTGGCTAACGCACGTACGGCTTTCCCACCCCCAACTAAAAGCCTCTTTTGAACAATTCTGCAACGTCCGCGAATTCCCCGACCGCACCATCTGCCGTCACATCTGCCGCGCCAGTGCTGCGCATCGCCGTGATCGGAGGCGGGCCCGCCGGCCTGATGGCGGCAGAGGCGCTGGCTGGTGCCGGTGCCGCCGTGTCGGTGCAACTCTACGACGCCATGCCTTCGGTAGGCCGCAAGTTTTTGCTGGCCGGCAAGGGGGGTCTCAATCTCACGCATTCGGAGGATTGCGAACCCTTCATGGGCCGCTATGGCGACCGGCGCCCGGCGCTGGAGCCTTTGGTGTCACCTTTTGGCGCGCCGCAACTGCGCGACTGGGCGGCCGGTCTGGGTGTGGAAACATTTGTAGGCAGTTCCGGACGGGTCTTCCCCAAAGACATGAAAGCCGCGCCGCTGCTGCGCGCCTGGCTGCACCGGCTGCGCGGGTCGGGTGTCCAGTTTTTCATGCGTCACCGCTGGCTGGGCTGGGCCGATGATGGCACCCTGAAGTTCGCCGGCCCTGTCGGCGACGTACAGGTGCAGGCCGACGCCGTGGTGCTGGCTCTGGGCGGCGCAAGCTGGGCCCGACTGGGGTCTGACGGGGCCTGGGTGCCAATGCTGGAAGCGCGCGGTGTGGCGCTTGCGCCGCTGCAGCCTTCGAATTGCGGTTTTGATGTTGGGGCGTCCGCGACCGGTAGTGGCGGCGAAACGCGGCGTGAGTTCTTCAGGGAACTGGTGGGCCGTGGCGAAGGCCATACCGGCTGGACCCCCTATTTCGCTGAAAAATTCGCCGGCCAGCCGTTCAAGTCCGTCGCCATCAGTTTTACCGATTCGCAGGGCCGCAGTTTCCACCGCAAGGGTGAGTTCGTGGCCACCGCCACCGGGGTGGAGGGCAGCCTGGTCTACGCCGCTTCCAGCCTGCTCAGGGACGAAATCGCCGCCAAAGGCAGCGCCACGTTTTTGCTGGACCTTCTACCGGGCAAGTCACCGGAGCAGGTGCTGGTCGAGGTGCGCCATCCGCGCGGCTCGCGCTCGCTCTCCAGCCACCTGAAAAGCCGGCTGGCGCTGGACGGCATCAAGGCCGCCATGCTGCATGAGACGTTGGGCAAGGACGAGATCAACGACCCGGTCAAGCTCGCGCATGCCATCAAGGGTGTGCCCATCACGGTTGTCGCTGCACGACCGATTGACGAGGCCATCAGCACCGCTGGCGGCGTGCGCTTCAGCGCCATGGACGACGCCCTGCGCCTGAAACTGCCTGAAAACGCCGGCCCGCCGGTGTTTTGCGCCGGCGAGATGCTGGACTGGGAGGCACCGACCGGCGGCTACCTGATCACTGCCTGCATGGCCAGCGGCCGGGCGGCGGGGCAGGGGGTGTTGAAGCATTTCGGCCTGTAGGCCCATCGCAGGCTGAGTCCGGCCTGACGCCGGGGAAACCCTTGTTGAATCCTGCGGCTTGGCCCCGCAACTGGCCGGGCTGTCCGCCCTAGCCGGTTTTGCCCGCTGTTTAACCCCTGCAAAACGTGTGGCGTGCGTCCGGAGGCCCCGGCTTGCCCGCATACAATCATGGGCTGTGTTCTCTGGCAGCAGTGGAACAGTTTTTTCGCCATCTGAAGTCAATCAATTTTTGTGGAGTTCGCCGTGTTCATTTCTTCTGCTTTTGCCCAGACCGCCCCAGCCGCTGCCGGTGGTGGTGACATGATGTCCTCGCTGACGGGCATGCTGCCGCTGGTGCTGATGTTTGTGGTGCTGTACTTCGTCATGATCCGCCCGCAAATGAAGAAGCAAAAGGAACACCGCGCCATGATCGACGCGCTGGCCAAGGGCGATGAAGTCGCCACTGCCGGCGGCCTGCTGGGCAAGGTCACCAAGCTGGGTGACGTGTACCTGTCGCTCGAACTCACGCCCGGCGTTGAAGTGCAGCTGCAGCGCAGCGCCATCGTCCAGGTGCTGCCCAAGGGTGCCATCGCCACGGCCAAATAAACGGCTTGTAGCGGCGGCGGATGTCGTCACCGCTGCCAGCCGGATCAGCTGCAATTGCCGCCGTGCATGAAGCAGCGCCAGTGGCACTTCCCCGTACGCTCCGATCAGCTTCGTAGTCCCGATTAGTTCACCAGGAACAGCCGTCCATGAATCGTTACCCGGTCTGGAAATACATCATCATCGCGGTCGCGCTGGTGGTCGCCATCCTCTACACCCTGCCCAACTTCTTCGGCGAGGCGCCGGCTGTGCAGGTGTCCAGCGGCAAAGCCATCGTCAAGCTCGACAACGGCATCACGGCACGGGTCGAACAGATCCTGAAAGATGCGGGCATCACCGCAGACGCCGTGACGTTCGACGGCAATTCCGTCAAGGCGCGTTTCAACGATACCGACACCCAGCTCAAGGCCCGCGACGCCGTGCAAAAGGCGTTGATCCCCGACCCGGCCGATCCGTCCTACATCGTGGCGCTGAACCTGTTGTCACGTTCGCCTGCCTGGCTCACAGCCATCCATGCATCGCCCATGTACCTGGGCCTTGATTTGCGCGGCGGTGTGCACTTCATGCTGCAGGTGGACATGCAGGCCGCGCTGACGAAAAAGGCCGAGTCGCTGGCCGGTGATTTGCGCCTGTCGCTGCGCGAGAAAAACATTCGCCATTCGGGCATTACCCGCAATGCGCAGGCGATCGAAATCCGTTTTCGCGATACCCAGACGCTGACGGCAACCAAAAACCTGATTCAGGATCAGTTCCCCGACCTGCAGACCACCGACGCCGCCGACGGCGCGGACTTCAAGATGGTCGCGGTCATCAGGCCGGAGGCGGCCCGCCGCATCCAGGACCAGGCGCTCAAGCAGAACATGGTCACGCTGCACAACCGGATCAACGAACTCGGCGTGGCCGAGCCGGTGATCCAGCAGCAGG
>JAZKDR010000061.1:0-9043 GCA_040387435.1 Pseudomonadota bacterium | reverse complement strand
GGCAAGTACCTTGTCTCACCGCTTGCAAAACCACAGGAGACCGGCGGTTATGCCGCCTCGGTGTCCATCCGTTCGGGCCAGGGCAGCGCCACGCATGACCGCGTGATGCGTTTCACCGGCCTGTTTGACAGCGCCGCAGCCGCCTTGCATTACGCCACCGAAAACGCACTCGCCTGGATCCAGGAGCGTTCTGCTCCGGCCGGCGTGCAATGCGTGGCCTGCGCCTGACACCCCCACAGCTTCCAACAGATTTAAAGTATTCAAGGAGTTTCACCATGGCTAAAGAAGAACTGATTGAAATGCACGGGCTGGTTGATGAGGTGCTGCCTGATTCCCGTTTTCGTGTCACGCTGGACAACGGCCACAAGCTCGTGGCTTACACCTCCGGCAAGATGCGCAAGAACCACATCCGTATCCTCGCGGGTGACCAGGTGTCGCTCGAGCTCTCGCCTTACGACCTGAGCAAGGGCCGCATCACCTTCCGTCACATCGCTGGACGTGGCCCCGGTCCCGGCGTACCGCGCTGAGCATTTACGCAAGTTAACAAAAAGGCCCTCATCGAGGGCTTTTTTTATGGGGCGTTGCGGCCGACGCTGCGCGTGGCGCGATGTCGGTGATCGATGTTCAGTGGGAGTGCTTCCTTGCCGCGCGGGCAGCCTTGCTGTTCAGAATCGCCTCGGCTTGCGCGCCGCATGTGCCAGTTGAAAAGGAACATGATGTTACGTCACATGTATTTTGTGACCTTGCTTGTCCTACAGGCATGACGGGAGCGGGCCGACCACGACATGTATTCCAAACTTTTAGATTGGAATCAGTCGGCAATTTCGCTGGCTTTCTTCCAACCCAAACGCCCGATGGGTGTTAACAAGGAGCCTTTTCATGAAATCAACCAAAGCCATTACTTCCGCCATCGTCGCAGCGGCACTTGCCGGCGGTATCGGCCTCGCCTATGCCCAGACCAGCGACAGCACCATGAGCAACGACACGGTTCAGAACCAGGGTGCCGGTTCGGGTGCTGCGCCCGGCGGCAACGCTGCGTTCAATTCAGCCCCTGCTGCCAACAGCGCAGATACCGGCACAGCTGCACCGAGCACGGACACCAGCTTTCAGACCGAGCGTCCTGCCCAGGCTGACCGCAACTAGGCTGAACATTAACTTGTGACAGCTTTAATCACCAGTCCCCGTCTTGCCTGCTGGCTTTTTGCCACCGGTCGGACGGGGACTCTTTGTTGTCAACGAGACCAGCCCGCTTCCCCATTGCCTTGTTGCATGCTTTTTGTGAGATGACGCCATGAAGGACCCCACCGGATATTCCGAAGACCAGGACGACCTGAGTAACAAGGTCTCTCAGCCGACGCTGAAGCATGAACTGCTGGCCGGCTTGAAGCAGGGTGTGTGGATAGGTCTCGCTGCCTTGGTGCTTGTCATTCCCGCTGTGTACCTGATCAAGTCGCCGGGTCAGCGCGCGACACCGCGGTCAGCCACCGCGCTTTCCCAGCCGCCGGCATCCCAGCCCGTCCGTCTCGCCGACCTCGGCACCGAAGACGCTTCGCCAGACGCCAAATTCATCGCCAACTGGGTGGCTGATTCGCGCGACAACCGCAATCTTTCGTTTGTCATCATCGACAAAAAAAATACCAAAGTGTTTGTCTTCAATGCCGAGGGCAAGCTGATAGGCGCAACACCGGTGCTGCTCGGTGCCATGCCGGGTGACGACTCGGTGACGGGCATTGGCAAAAAGCCGATGTCGGAAGTTCGACCTGAAGAGAGGACCACACCTGCCGGCCGCTTCGTCGGCGAGCCGGGACGCAATGCCAACGGCGAAGACGTGGTGTGGGTGGACTACGACGCAGCGGTGTCCATGCACCGCGTTCGCATCGTGGACCCGAAAGAGCGTCGCCTCGAACGCCTAGCCACGCCGACTACGGCTGATAACCGGATCTCGTTTGGCTGCGTCAACATCCCCGTCGCTTTTTTTGAAAATGTGTTGAGCCCCGAGTTCAAGGCCAAATTCGGCATCGTGTACGTGCTGCCTGAAGAAAAAGCGGTTCGCGACGTCTTTACACAGGCCTACGAACCAGCAGACCGGCTGCGCGTAGCGGCACGAATGCCCGCTCAGTCGGCTCCGATCTAGCTCGGGGTAGGCATCTCTGTTGCAGGCGCACGTCTGTAACCCTGCGGTAAACGTGTAACGCTTCCACTGTTACATCTCTGACTTCCGCTTTGGCTGCAACGAGGAGTACCTTTGCTTGCGGTGCAGTCTCAAACGATTCAGCTATTAAATTTATAGCAGACGAAGAGGGCTTCTGGCGCAGCCAGAGTTTGAGAGCCTCCGTTACGCTTTGGGAAGCTTGTGACCCGTCTGTTTCATCCCTAACATTGGTTTCCAGCGCCGGTGCTGAAAAGGGTTGTGTAGTCTTTCTTCCCGGTTGGTTGTAATCCAGAAGGTTGTCTTGTGCGTTGGACAGCTCTTTGGTCCGGGAGTCTGACAGGTGAAATCAGGTGTCTTAAAACCGCTGGGGCTTTCTGCCGCGTTGCTGGCAGGGGTTTGCCATGCTGCCAGTGCAGGCGAGGCTTTCACCTCACCCGTCGCACCGCCCGCTATTCAGGCCATGCCCCTGGCACCTTCCCACCAGCTGGCACAGCCGCCCCGCGCGGATTTCGCTGACACACCCGCTTCCAGCGACGCGCAGTTTGCCGCTCACTGGGTGGCCGGCCATGCCGATCACCAGCGCCTTCCTTTTGTCATCGTCGACAAGAAAAATGCCCAGGCTTTTGTGTTCGGTGCCGACCGCAAGCTCAAAGGCGCGACGCCCGTGCTGCTTGGCCTGGCAGTAGGCGATGGCGGCCTGACGGACATGTCCGGAAGGGCGATCTCCAGCCTGCGCCCGGACGAGCGCACCACACCCGCCGGGCGTTTTGCGGCAGAGCCCGGCCGCAACCTGCAGGGCGAAGCCATCATCTGGGTCGACTACGCCGCCAAAATTGCCATCCACCGCCTGCGGCCGGACCTCCAGCATGAGCGCCGCGGCCAGCGCCTGGCATCCAGCACGGCCGATGACAACCGCATTTCGATGGGCTGCATCGTGGTACCGGTGGCTTTTTATGACAACGTCATCCAGCCGGTGTTGGGCAAAACACGCAGCGTGGTCTATGTGCTGCCGGAAACCCGTCCGCTCCAGGACATGCTCGGTGCCTTGCAGGCCAGCCTGAACTAGTTCGCCACGTCGGCGTTGCACACACCGTGTACGCTAGCGGCCATGGGCCGTGGCGGTCATGGCCTGTTTGCGAAAGATATCCATGAAAAAAATCCTCGGCGTGTCGCTGCTGTCGGTGGCGGTGTCGGTGTCGCTGCTGTTCTGGCTGACCCGGGCAGGTGCGCAGCAGGTGGGCGAAGTCAGCACGGTGTTCAAGCTGCTCAGCCCGAACGACAAAATTGTGGTCGATGCCTACGACGACCCCAAGGTCGCCGGGGTGACCTGTTATGTGTCGCGTGCCAAAACCGGCGGCTACAAAGGCGCGCTGGGTCTGGCCGAAGACAAGTCTGAAGCGTCCATCGCCTGCCGCCAGACCGGGCCCATCAGTTTCGCCAAACCGCTTGATGCACAGGAGGATGTGCTGACCGAGCGGATTTCACTGGTCTTCAAAAAACTCAGGGTGGTGCGTATGGTCGATAAGACACGCAACACGCTTGTGTACCTGACCTATTCAGACCGTCTGATCGAAGGCTCGCCGCAAAACAGCATCACCGCTGTGCCGGTCGACAGAGCCATCCCCATCCCTGTGCGGTAGCGGCCTCTTTACAGGACATTTACGTCCTGCTTTCAAGGCCGACGCGGGCGCCCCAAGGCCCGCAGTCATAATAAATTTGAACTTCGACGCGGCGGTTTCCGTGCCTGCAACGGCCCGAAAGCCTACGGGCCTTGCAGTTTTCCGGGCCCAGAATCGTGTGGCTGCTGCGCTTGCCTGCATTGCATGAACCGGACACAACCGGACCATAAGGATTAATGATGAACCCGCAACATCCGGAAGAGCCCCCAGTGCCAGCCCCCATCCCCGAATCCTTGCCCGCGGCTCCGCGCAAACGCATCAGCCGTAGCACCTCCATCATCGGTGCGGTTGTTGCCACCCTGTTGCTGGCGGCACTCGGCGGCCTGGCGTGGTACCTGACGCGGCCGGCGACGCCTGGCACGGCGGGCGGCGCAGGACCGGGGTTCGGCGGCCCGGGTGGCGGGCGCGGCGGACAGGCCAGCACGGTGGGCGTGGCAACCGCAGAAAAAGCCAGTATTCCGGTGTTCCTGGATGCCTTGGGCACCGTCACGCCCCAGGCCACCGTCAGGGTGCGGCCGCAGGTGTCCGGCGTGCTCGAGCGCGTCCTCTTCACCGAAGGCCAGATGGTCAAAAAAGGCGATTTGCTGGCCGTCATTGACCCGCGCCAGTTTGAAATGGCGTTGATGCAGGCCAGCGGCCAGCGCCAGCGCGACGAAGCGCAGCTCGACAGCGCCCGTGTGACGTTGCAGCGTTACCAGACCCTGCTCCAGCAGGATTCCATTGCGCGGCAGGAGGTCGATACCCAGGCCGCGCTGGTCAAGCAACTCGAAGGTACCGTTGTGGTGGACAAGGCCTCCGAGGGAACGGCGCGCCTTAACCTGAGCTACACGCGTGTTGTCGCGCCGGTGGCCGGTCGCGTCGGCCTGCGTGCAGTCGATGTCGGCAATGTGGTGAGCAGCAGCGATGCCAACGGCGTGGTGCTGATCACGCAGGTCTCGCCCATTGATGTGGTGTTTGCCATTCCGCAGGACAAGGTCGGCGACCTCCAGCAGGCCGGTGCGCAGGCCATCAAGGCGACCGCGCTGGACCGCACGCGCGTCGCGACGCTGGACACCGGCGTCTTTGCCTCGCTGGACAACCAGGTGGACACCACCACCGGCACTGTCAAGGCCAAGGCACGGTTTGCCAACAGCAAATCGACCCTTTTTCCCAGCCAGTTCGTCAATGTGCAGTTGCTGGTGAAGACCATAGAGAACGCGGTGGTGGTGCCTGTCACCGCCCTGCGACAGGGCAGCAGCGGCGATTATGTCTATGTCCTCAATGCAGACCGCACGGTGACCTTGCGGCCCGTGACGCGGGGGCAGTCCACCGTCGACAAGATCGTGGTGGCCACAGGCCTTCAGGCGGGTGAACGTGTCATCACGGAAGGTGCCGACCGGCTCAAGGACGGCGCACGCGTGTCGCTGGCCGGGGACGCGCCACGACCCGCCGGGGGCGGCAACCGCAGGCGCCAGGGGGCGAGTGCAGCCGAGGGCAGTGCACCGTCCGCTGCGGGTGCTGCTTCTGCGGCCGATGGCGCGTCGCCTTCCCGTCGCCGCCCTGCGTCTGCGGCGTCTGCGCCCGGATCTTCCGCCGTGCCCGCGGCACCGGGTGCTGTGAACAGCGCTGCACCGTCCGCGCCTGCTGCACCTCCTGCGTTGACAGATGGCCCGTCGCCCGAGCAGCGTCAGCGCATGCTGGCGCGGGTGAAGGACGACCCTGTCGCACTTGAGCGCCAGCAAAAATTCCTGGAGCAGCTCGACAAGAAAGACCCGGAGGCGATTGCCCGCTGGCAAGCCATGGCGCAGCGTCGCGCGCAGGGCGAACGGCCGGCGCAATGAGCGTGCAAGAGATTCTGTTCACATGAGTCCGTCACGCCCCTTCATCCTCCGACCGGTGGCGACCTCGCTGCTGATGGTGGCCATCGTGCTGGCCGGCATGGTGGGTTTCAAATTCCTGCCCTTGTCGGCGTTGCCGCAGGTCGACTACCCCACCATCCAGGTGCAGACCCTGTACCCCGGCGCCAGCCCCGATGTGATGGCGCAAACCGTGTCTGCGCCGCTGGAGCGGCAATTCGGGCAGATGGCCGGGCTCACGCGGCTGGCTTCCACCAGCGCGGCAGGTGTCTCCATCATCACGCTGCAGTTCGGCCTGGGCATCACGCTGGACGTGGCGGAACAGGAAGTGCAGGCGGCCATCAACGCCGGCGGTTCGCTGCTGCCCGCTGACCTGCCTGCGCCGCCGGTTTACGCCAAGGTCAACCCTGCCGATGCGCCGGTGCTGACACTGGCCATCACCTCCGACACCATGCCGCTGACCGAGGTGCAGAACATCGTCAACACCCGCCTGGCGCTGAAGATCAGCCAGGTCAACGGCGTGGGCCTTGTCTCGCTCAGCGGTGGGCAGCGCCCTGCGGTGCGCATACAGGCCGACACCCGGGCGCTGTCGTCGTATGGGCTGGCGCTTGATTCGCTGCGCACGGCCATCACCGCCGCCAACGCCAATGGCGCCAAAGGCAGCATTGACGGCCCGACGCGGGCCTACACCATCAATTCCAACGACCAGTTGCTGGCGGCGTCGGACTATAAAAACCTGATCATTGCCTACCGCAATGGCGGTGCCGTGCGCATCTCCGACGTCGCGCAAGTGGTGGATGGTGCCGAGAACATCAAACTTGGTGCGTGGGCCGGTGGCGATTGTCCGCCCGCCAACTCGGCGAAACCTTCCGGCCAGGACGGCAGTTGCGCCGGCACGGGTGGGCGGCAGCTCAAGCCCGCCATCATCCTGAATGTGCAGCGCCAGCCTGGTGCCAACGTGATCGCCACGGTCGATGCCATCAGGGCGCGCCTGCCAGAGTTGCAGGCTGGGCTGCCCACGGCGCTCAAAGTGGATGTGCTCAGCGACCGAACCACGGGTATACGTGCGTCGGTGCTCCACGTTGAGATCGAACTCGTACTGGCCGTGTTGCTGGTAGTGCTGGTGATTTTTGCCTTTTTGCACAGCCTGCGCGCGACGGTGATCGCCAGCCTGGCCGTGCCCATTTCACTCATAGGCACCTGCGGCGCGATGTACATGCTGGGCTACAGCCTGAACAACCTCAGCCTGATGGCGCTGACGATTGCCACCGGCTTTGTGGTCGATGACGCCATCGTGATGATTGAAAACATTTCGCGTTATATCGAAGAAGGCGAAGAGCCCATGGCCGCGGCCATCAAGGGGGCCACGCAGATCGGTTTCACCATCATCTCCCTGACGGTGTCCCTGATTGCCGTGCTGATTCCGCTGCTGTTCATGGGCGACGTGGTCGGACGCCTGTTTCGCGAATTTGCCATCACGCTGGCCATCACCATCCTGATTTCTGCGGTGGTCTCGCTCACGCTGGTGCCCATGATGTCGGCACGCTGGCTGAAGCGCCTGCCGGAAGGCGAGGTCGAAGGTGGAAAGTTCGGCGCCCGCACCCAGCAATTTTTTGATGGTGTGATCGCCCGTTACGACATCTGGCTGACCTGGGTGTTCAGGCGCCAGGGCCTGACCCTGCTGGTGGCGCTGGGCACCTTGCTGCTGACGGTGCTGCTGTATGTCGTGATACCCAAGGGGCTTTTCCCGACCCAGGACACAGGCCAGTTGCAGGCGCGCGTCGAAACAGCCCAGTCCGTGTCTTACAGCCGCATGGCAGAGCTGCAGCAGGCCGTCGCCAACACGGTGCTTGAAGATCCCGATGTGGACACGCTAAGCTCCTTCATCGGCGTGGACGCGGCCAACAACACCATGCTGCACACCGGTCGCATGCTGATCAACCTCAAGAGCTCGCGCACCGGCAGCCAGCAGGAAACCATGGACCGCCTGCGCGAACGGGTGCAAAAGATCGCGGGTGTAACGCTCTACCTTCAGCCGACGCAGGACCTGACCATCGATGCCGAGACCGGCCCCACGCAATACCGGCTGTCGCTGGAAGGCTCGGACAATGCCGTGGTGGTTGAATGGGCCAACAAGCTGGCGGCGCGCATGCAGGAGCTGTCGGCCCTGCGCAATATCTCGTCGGACGCGGGCTCCAACGGTGCGTCGGCCTACATCACCGTAGACCGCGACACCGCATCGCGCCTGGCCATCACCACCTCGTCGATTGACGATGCGCTCTACAGTGCTTTCGGCCAGCGCATTGTCTCGACCATCTTCACCGAGACCAACCAGTACCGCGTGATTCTTGAGGCCATGCCCGACCAGCTCGCCACGCCCGCGGCGCTGGGCAACCTGCAGCTCAAGACAGGTACAGGGGGCACCACGCCGCTCTCGGCCATTGCCACCATCACCGAACGCCCTGCGCCGCTGCAGGTCACGCACGTTGCGCAGTTCCCGGCCACCACGCTGGGGTTTGACACGGCCTCCGGCGTGTCGCTGGGCAGGGCGGTCGACCAGATTCGCCAGGCCGCGAAAGACATCGCGCTGCCGGCCAGTGTCACCATGACTTTCCTGGGTGCCGCAGGCGCGTACCAGAACTCACTATCCAACCAGCTCTGGCTGATCCTTGCGGCTGTGGTGTGTGTCTACATCGTGCTGGGTGTGCTGTATGAAAGTTACATCCACCCGCTGACGATTTTGTCGACCCTGCCGTCTGCAGGTGTCGGCGCGCTGCTGGCACTGATGCTCAGCGGCTCCGATCTCGGTGTGATCGGCATCATCGGCATTATTCTGCTGATAGGCATCGTGAAGAAAAACGCCATCATGATGATCGACTTTGCCATTGACGCGGAGCGCAATCAGGGCAAGTCGGCGCAGGAAGCGATCCACCAGGCCGCGCTGCTGCGCTTCCGGCCCATCCTCATGACAACGCTGGCAGCCCTGTTTGCAGCGGTGCCGCTGATGCTGGGTTTTGGCGAAGGTGCCGAGTTGCGACGGCCTTTGGGCCTGGCCATTTTTGGCGGGCTGATTGTGAGTCAGGTGTTGACGCTGTTCACGACGCCGGTGATTTATCTTGGGTTTGACCGGTTGGCTACCCGGGTCAGGGGCTGGACTGGCAAGCCCAAGCGGGCGCAGCTGGCTTTGCCGCCGCCTGAAGAGGGGGCTGTTTGACCGTCCGATTTGTTATCGCTGCGGTGGCCAGTTCAGAAGCCGGTGCCGGGGGTTGCCCGGCGGCAAGTCACTTTCTTTTGCTTCGCCAAAAGAAAGTAACCAAAGAACAGGCGACCCGACGTCTGGGTCCTTCCGCTTCGCTACAGGCAACCTGCGGTGCTCG
>JAZKDR010000060.1:0-60307 GCA_040387435.1 Pseudomonadota bacterium | reverse complement strand
ATCTTGCTGATGCTGTTGGCCACGCGGTTGCTGACCAGCACATGGCGCTGGTCACCGAAAGCGCGGAAAGCATGTGCGCCGGCACCGGTCTTGATGACCTTGTGGCGCGACGGGGCCTTGCCGCTGACGTCGTACACCTCGACCGCATCACCGCCGGTCAGGCCGATCAGGATGAACTTGTCATCGGCCGTGCCGTAGACGTCCGCCGGAATGGAGCCGGTCTTGGTGCGCCACTTGACGGTCTGCGTGGCGAGGTCCAGCGCGATGAGTTCATCGCTGTCCTGCATGGTCGAATAAATTGTCGTGCTCTTGCTGTCTATCCACAGGTGGCTGGGCGTCTTGCCGGTGGGCACGCGCTTGACGAGCGTGATGTCCTTGCCGTCCCACTTGTAGATGTCGATGTGGTTCAGGCGGTTGGCCGCTGTCACAAACCACTTCATGTCGGGCGAAAAGCGCAGCTGGTAGGGGTCGATGATGCCGCGAATGGTGCGCTGCACTTCGGCGGTTTTGGGGTCGATGAAGGTCAGCGAGTCCGACAGCGCGTTGGCGACGATGACGGATTTTTCATCCGGCGTCAGATAGAGGTGGTGCGGCTGCTTGCCTGTGGGGATGCGTTTGGTCTCGGCCCACGTGACCGGGTTGATGACGCTGACGTTGTCGTCCAGCGAATTGAGCACAAACACCGGGGCGGTCATGGCCGCTTGCGGTGCAGGCGAGGCAGGTGGTTTGGCTGCTGCAGCAGGCGATGACGCCATCGCTGCAGACGCCGCCGGTTTGGCAGGCGCCTGGGCCAGCGCCGAAACACACAGCACGCCGGTCAGGGCAAACGTTACAGCCATCAGCCCAGAGGCCGGAAAACGGGGGGAAACAGTCACAAAAACGGGCTTTCTGAGGTCAATCGGCTAGTGTACCGGGCCATACACGGGACAAAGGCTGAAATGCACAGGGTTTTAAGGTCATCCCTTACGATGTCAGCATGAATTTACGGCCTGTTAATGGTACGCAGCTGGAGGTCAAACAGATTGCCGGCGCGGCCACTCTCTCCCCGCTGGTTTTTTTGCATGAAGGCCTGGGTTCCGTCAGCCTGTGGACGCAGCGCGGGCTGGACTGGCCGCAAGCCGTCTGCGCCGCGACCGGCCGTGCTGGTGTGGTCTATTCACGGCGCGGTTATGGCCAGTCCGAGCCCGTGCCCGCCGGCCGCAACCACTTGCAGCCCGACTACATGCACAAGGAGGCATGGACGGTGCTGCCTGCCCTGCTTGAAGAGCTGGGCATCCACAACCCCGTGCTGCTCGGTCATTCGGACGGCGCGACCATCGCCCTGTTGCACGCCAGCCGCTTCCCTGTGACAGCGTGCATCGCCATGGCGCCGCACGTGCTGGTGGAAGACATCTCCGTCACCGCCATTGCCGGTGCCAAAACAATGTTCGAGTCCGGCGGCCTGCGCGAGCCGCTCTCACGCCACCATGCCGATGTCGACGGCGCCTTCTGGCAATGGAACGATGTGTGGCTGTCGAAAGCGTTTCGCAGCTTCGACATCCGCGCCGACTGCAAAAGCATCACCGCGCCGCTGCTGCTCATCCAGGGCCTGGACGACGAATACGGCACCTTGCTTCAGCTCGACGAAATCGCCGCCGCTGCGCCGCACGCGCAGCAACTGCGGCTGGCTGATTGCGGCCACTGCCCGCAGCGCGACCAGCCGCAGCAAACGCTGGAGGCCGTCGCGGCCTTTCTTGCCGGGTTGGGCTAGGCCAGGCTACTTCTTTGCGGAGATGGCGGCGAGGTCGTCCGCCGTCAGCCAGCGCCAGCCGCCCACTTTCAGGTCGGCAGGCAACACGAGGTCGCCAATGCGCGAGCGGTGCAGGCCACCCACATCCTCCACGCGGTTGCCGACGGCCGCGATCATGCGTTTGACCTGGTGGTACTTGCCCTCGGTCAGGGTCAGGCTCAGCGTGTTGTCCCCGGTCTGGGTGCAGGCAGCGGCCTTCACGGGTTTGGGGTCGTCGTCCAGCACCACGCCCGACAACAGTTTTTGCACCTGCTTGTCATCCACCGCGTGTTTGGCCGTCACCTCGTAGACCTTGGGCACATGGTGTTTGGGCGAGCTCATGCGGTGGATGAACTTGCCGTCGTCCGACAGCAGCAGCAGGCCCGTTGTGTCCTGGTCCAGCCGCCCGACCGCCTGCACACCGGCAGCCGCACCACCGCCGCGCTGGCGAATGGGTGCAGGCAGCAAGGTGTAAATGCTGGGGTAGGTGCTGGGCTTTTGCGAACATTCGTAGCCCGCCGGCTTGTGCAGCATGAGGTAGGCCTTCTCGTGGAACTGCCACGGCGTGCCCTGCACGACGAAGTTGAAGCCCTGGGTATCGAAACCTTCGGCCGGCTCCAGCACCACCGCGCCATCAACCGTCACATGGCCCTGCTGGACCAGCCCCGCGCAGACGCGCCGGGTGCCAAAGCCCTGTGAAAAGAGAATTTCCTGGAGTTGTGTCATCGCCATGCCGGTATTGTCGCTGCTGGCTTCAGGCTGCCTGCCGGCGCAAACGGCTGAGTGCTACTAAATAAATAGCTGCTCACGCTCATGTTTAAAAGGCTGGAGGCCAATTTGGCACCTGAAAATGGCCAAATTTGAGTGTTTTTTGACGTTTGAAGGCGTCCCGGAGAGCCGTCGAACAGTTTCAAACTAAATTTTGCCGTATAGGTTAATATTTTAATGTATACGTTAAATTTTGCCGTCACACTCACATGACCTGGGCAATCGCCTGCAAGCCCACCAGCGCGCAAGTGCGCCACCCGCCTAGGCGGTCAGCCCGGCGGCTTGTTCAATCTCCGCCTCACCGGAAGATTGAGAATGCTCAGGCATCCGGTACAGCGTCTCCGCCAGCATCGCGTTGCAACAGGGTGGGCACCGATTCATTGACGCGCAGCGAAAACACATCCGGCCGGTTGTAGTGGCCCGCAAAGTCGTTGAGGATTTTCGACACCATCACGTCGTTGAGGTCCACATCGGCATAGACGATGCCTTCACCTTCCAGCGGCTGCGTCAGCACCTGGCCGCTGGGGCCGATGATGGAGGCGTAGCCCCTGTTTTTGAGTTGCGCCAGCACCGCACGCCCTTCGGGGGCCAGCTGGTAGGCCTCGATGGCCGCATCGTCGAGCACGCCCGTGGCATTGATGACAAAACAGCCCATGCTGTAGGCCAACCCGCGGCTGATGGCCATGATGACCTCCGACAGTTTGACGGCCGGCGACACGAATGCGGGCCACGACGCCACATGCGCCACCGGGTACATCGCCATGAGCGCAGCGGCCGCCAGCGGGTTGGCGTTCTCGCCACAAATCAGCCCACTGACGGGGCCAAAAGGCGCGTCATAGGCTTTCAGCGTGTCACCCCAGCCGCCCGTGTGCACGATGCGCTCAGCCAGCGTCGGCATCAGCTTCTGGTGCTTGCCCATGATGTGGCCGTCAGGCCCGATGAAGAGCTGGGTGTTGAACATGGTGCCGGTCGTCCCCGCGCGTTTTTCACACACACCGATGACGGCCGTGACACCCGCTTCGCGACAGGCCGTGCCCAATGCATCTGTTTGTGGGCTGGGGATCACTACGGAGTTCTGGAAAAGCTGTTGGGACAGGCCCAGGCTGATCTTGCCGGTACCCGGCTGCACGGTGAACCACGACGGATGCGCCGGAATAAAACCTTCCGGGAAACCAATCAGGGATGCACCGGCCTTGCCGGCCTCGCGTATCAGCCCGCAGGCCTTCTCGACCGTGGCATCGCGGTCCAGGTGGACCGGGGAGGCTTGCACTGCGGCCAGCCTGATTTTTTTCAACGCATCGCCCATCTTGTCTTTCCTGTCATTTACCAGCCCGCACGAAGGGTCAATATAGAGGATTGGACGCTGCTGCGGACCATCGGCCCTTCACGAAATTCGGCTGGCGAGAACCGCGACGTTTACGTGGTTTGGCTGATTCGGGTTTTTCATCACGGTGCAGTTACAACACCACAGTCCGTGGCGGTACAAGCGGCCTGTGGCGGCAAAGTTGGCGCGCGCCGGGCTCAGGACCCCAGAAACTCACCGACGGGCTTGAGGTCTTCGACGCGGTCGCAGACCGCCTTGACGATCATCAGGATGGGAATGCCGAGCAGCAGGCCCCACACCCCCCAGAGCCAGCCCCAGGCCAGCAGGCCGGCAAACACGGCCACCGGGTTCATGCGGCTGGCGCGGCTGGTCAGCCACGGCGTGATGAGGTTGCCGACCACGGTGTGAATGACCAGTGACGCGCCGCCCACCAGCAGGGCCATGTTGAGCGACCCGAACTGCAGGAATCCGACCAGCGCCGACGCGGCTGCAGTGACCAGCGAGCCCACATAGGGGACAAGGTTCAACACGGCCGCGACGATGCCCCAGACGGCTGCGTTCTCAAGCCCGATGAAGGCCAGTGCCACACCGGTCAGCACGCCTACGATGGCACTGGTCAGCAGCTGCACCTGCAGGTAGCGCTGGATCTGCCCGGTGACCTCGTCCAGCGCCTGCAGGGTGATTTTTTTTGTGCTCAGGCTGGGCCCCGCAAGCCTGACCAGCTTGCGGCGAAAGGTGTCGCCGGAAACCATCAGGAAGTAAGCCAGGAACACGACGGCGGTGAACTGGCCCACGAGCGCGATGAGGCCTATGGTGCCGGACCAGAGGTAGTCCTTGATGTTGAAGCGCGTGGGCTCGATCACCACACGCATGGCACCGCGCGTATTGATGGCCGGCCCGCCCTGCGTGGCCTGCTCGATCTGCGTGGCGGCTTTTTGCACGGTGTCCAGCGTGCTGCCTTGCGCGTTGCGCCGGGTCTTCATCGCATCTGTGAATTTCTGGGCGGCGGCGGGCAACGAATCCACCAGTTTGGCGGCCTCGTCACTGAGCGAATAGGCGGTGGTGCCCATGCCGCCAAGAATGGCCAGCAGCAACACCCCTGCACCCACCGAGCGGGGCACATGCCGGGCCTCCGCCCAGTTCACGATGGGCGAGAGGGCGTAACTGAAGAGCAGGCCCAACATGAAGGGAATAAACACTGCCTTGGCCCAATACAGCATGTACAGGCTTGCAAACATGGCCAGCGCCACCAGCGACATGTTGCGCACGCTGACCGGCATGTGGATCTGTATGGGCTCACGCGTACGGCCGATGCGCGCCTCCTTCGCCGCACCGTCATCTGGCGGGATGGAGCGGCCCACCAGCGGCTCGTCCGCGGGGGTGCTGGAGTCATTCGACGGTTGGGCAGTCAGAGTTTCAACCGGTGTAACCGGGGTGATCGGTTTGCCCGGTGTGACAGAGGGGATGAGCGTCTCGGCGGTGGTGTCTGTTGTCATCAGCTTCTCTTTCTGGACGCCGTGACGGCGCGGGCTCAGGACTCGAGGAAATAGCGCAGCTTGCGAACCGGCAGGCCGAGGTAGTACTTCCTGAAGTATTGCAACCTGGCGGCCGCAGAAAAACTGTAGGACGGCTCCGCCGGCACGTACCAGCTGTTTAGCCCGGTTCGCAAGAGCAGGCGGTAATTGTTGTCGCACATCAGCCGGTGTTTGTTCAGGTGCGTGACGTGGTCTTCGATCAGCACCAGCTTCGGCTGCCAGCGCGCAAAGCTGAAGCCCGACAGCGCCACCAGCTCGTGGCCCTCGATGTCGATGGAGAACAAATCAAAGCCGGGTTTCACGCCGCGCGTTTCAAGAATGTGGTCCAGCGTGTCGCATTGCACCGCCACGGTGGAGCGCACCACGGCACCCAGCGCGATGGGTCGTTCTTCGAGCGTGGAATGCGGGCCTGCGCGGTTGAGCAGCAACTGCTTGCCGGCGTTTTCGGGGCTGGAGCAGGCCATTTCGACCACCGTGCCCGTACGCGTTTTGCGCAGCAACTCGCAGCAATCAGGGTCGGGTTCGACGAGCAGGCCGGTCCAGCCGATGGCTTCGAGGTGCTGTGACTGCGAGTCGAGCACCGGGTCGTTGGCGCCGACATCCACATAGAAGCCGCGTCGGCCGCCAAAAAAAGCCTGCACCATCGCCTGCTCCACGGCGGGTTCATTGCGAAATTGCTGGATATGGCGCGCGGTGAAGTCGGCTCGGCTTTGCATGGGCGTCAGGTTCTGTGTGGGGTGGTTACGCGCAAAGCGCCGATTATCGGGGCAGCGACAAGGGCCTAGCCGGCGATGGCTTCGCGCACCGCGCTGAGCTGGCGGCGCGAGACGGCCAGCACCTCGTCAATGCCGTTGATTCGCACCGCCCAGCCCTCACCCTCTTCCGGGTCGAAATGCTTTTCCAGTGCACGCACGGCACGCCGTGCAATCAGTGCGTTGCGGTGTATGCGCATGAACTGCGCGGCGTAACGCTCTTCCAGCTCGCTCAGCGAACCATCGAGGATGTAGCTGCGCGTGGCCGTGCGCACGGTGACGTACTTGAGCTCGGCCTTGAGGTAGAGCACTTCGGACAGCGGCACACGCTCGGTGCGGCCACGGTCCTGGATGATCAGGGTTTCTTCCGGCAGGTTCTGTTGCGGTGCCCGCGCCGCCTGCCGCGCACGTTCGACCTTCTGCAGCGCCTGCTGCAGGCGCTCCAGCCGCACGGGCTTGGTCAGGTAGTCCACCGCCTCCAGCTCAAACGCCTGCACGGCATGCTCGGCGTGCGCCGTCACAAACACCACGGCGGGCGGCTGGGGCAGTGCGGCAATGTTGCGCGCCAGGGTCAGGCCATCGGCCCCCGGCATGTGGATGTCCAGCAGCACCACATCGAAGGCCTCGCGCTGCAGTGCGGTCATGGCCTGCACGGCATTGGCCGCCTCAGCCTGCACATCAGCCAGCGGCTGCGTACAGTCGCCAATCAGCGTGCGCAGGCGGCTGCGGGCCAGCAATTCGTCGTCGACCACCAGCACCCGCAGCCTTGCCGATGCGCCCATCACACCGGCGCTCACGCGGGGACCTCCAGCCGCACCTGGAAAATGCCTTCGAGGAACACCGTCTGAAAGCGCGCCTCGACATCGTGCAGCAGCAGCAGGCGGTCGCGCACATTGGCCAGTGCCAGGCCGTGCCCGCGTTCGCCCACACCGGCAGGCGAAGAGTTGGTGACCTTGATGATCACCGTACCGGCGCGGCGCAGGGTTGATATTTTCAGGCTGGCCCCTGCGGCGCTGGGCTCCACCCCATGGCGTATGGCGTTCTCCACCAGAGGCTGCAGCAACAGCGGCGGCAGGCGGGCCTCGCTGGCGGTGGGGTCCAGGCTCCATTCGACGCGCAGGCGGTCGCCAAAGCGGATTTCCTCGATCGCGAGGTAACGCCGCGCCAGCGTGATTTCCTGATCCAGCGTGACGGACTCGGCCGGGTCGGCCAGCGCGCTGCGAAACAGCTCGCTCAGGTCTTCCAGCACGGCTTCGGCCTTGAGCGGTTCGGCACGCACCAGGGCAATCGCGCTGTTGAGCGTGTTGAACAAAAAGTGCGGCCGTATGCGCGACTGCAGTTCTGCCAGACGGGCCGTGGTTTCGGCCGGCATGCGCGCCCTGACACGCCAGAACAGGCCCGCCATCAACATGGCCGACAGCAAGGCGCCGGTCGCCGCACTCGCCCACCAGGACGCGGGCTGCAAAAAACCGGTCCAGAACAGCATGCCGCAGCCATACAGCCCCGCTACCGCTCCCAGCGCAATCCCCGCCAGCCACTGCGGCCTGGGGCTCAGCCGGTTGAGGTATTTTTTCAGGCCGCACGCCACCACCAGCCAGCCCAGGGTGGCGGGCAGGAAAGCGCCGGTCAGGATGACGAAGCCGATCAACCACTCCCGCGGGCGCGAGGCGCTGAACATCGCGCCCACCACCACCACGGACTCCACAAACAACACTGCGCGCAGCACGACGCCGACGTGGCAGGCGTCAAACATGCCGGGCCGCGGCGGCGCGGCGGCGGCCAGGTCATGTCCTGACGGTACAAAGCTGCCGATCAGCGTGGACTCTGCAAACTGGCCGGAATCGGGCGTCAACGGCATGGTGGTGGTGAAGGGCGGGCGGCCCCAGATAAAATCAGGCCTCAAGTATTGCACTGGTCGCGGCCCTGCGGACGGGGGTTGTCCCCTTCCCCGGCACATTCCGCCCCCTGTTTGCACGATTTACCCTGAAAACGCGCCTCCGCCCTGCCCCAGGGCCAAAGAAAGCCTGACGTGAACCAACTCGATAAAAAGTCCCAAGCCTGGTCGGCCCTGTTCTCCGAACCCATGAGCGACCTCGTCAAGCGCTACACCTCCAGCGTGTTTTTCGACAAGCGCCTGTGGCAGGCGGACATCGCCGGCTCGCTCGCACACGCCGAGATGCTGGCGGCGCAAAAAATCATTGGCGCTGAAGACCATGCATCGATCCAGAAAGGCATGGCGCAGATCACCGCCGAAATAAATTCCGGCGCATTTGAGTGGAAGCTGGACCTCGAAGACGTTCACCTCAACATCGAAGCCCGCCTGACACAAATCGTCGGTGATGCCGGCAAGCGCCTGCACACCGGCCGCAGCCGCAACGACCAGGTCGCGACCGACGTGCGCCTGTGGCTGCGCGGCGAGATGGACCTGATCGGCGACCTGCTGGTAGACCTGCAAAAAGCACTGGTCGACATTGCCGACAAGAACATCGAGGTCATCCTCCCCGGCTTCACGCACCTGCAGGTGGCCCAGCCCGTGAGTTTTGGCCACCACATGCTGGCCTATGTCGAGATGTTCAGCCGCGATGCCGAGCGCATGCTGGAAATCCGCAAGCGCGTTAACCGCCTGCCGCTGGGTGCCGCCGCCCTGGCCGGTACCAGCTACCCGCTGGACCGCGAACGCGTCGCCAAAACACTCGGCATGGACGGCGTGTGCCAGAACAGCCTGGACGCCGTGAGCGACCGCGACTTCGCCATCGAGTTCACGGCCGCCGCCACGCTGGCCATGGTGCACGTCAGCCGCATGAGTGAAGAGCTGATTTTGTGGATGAGCCAGAACTTCGGCTTCATCAACATCGCCGACCGCTTCACCACCGGCTCATCCATCATGCCGCAGAAGAAAAACCCCGACGTGCCCGAACTGGCCCGCGGCAAGACCGGCCGCGTCGTCGGCCACCTGATGGGCCTGATCACCCTGATGAAGGGCCAGCCGCTGGCCTACAACAAGGACAACCAGGAAGACAAGGAGCCGCTGTTCGACACTGTCGACACGCTGAAAGACACCTTACGCATCTTTGCTGAAATGGTGGGCGGCATCACCGTCAAACCCGAGGCCATGGAAAAAGCTGCCCTACGCGGTTACGCCACCGCCACCGACCTGGCCGACTACCTCGTCAAGAAGGGACTGCCGTTTCGCGACGCCCACGAAATCGTGGCGCATGCCGTCAAGGCCGCCACCTCACACGCCGTCGACCTGTCCGAACTGCCGCTCACCGTGCTGCAGGAGTTCAACCCGAAGATCGAAAAAGACGTGTACGACGTGCTGAGCCTGCGCGGCTCGCTGAATGCCCGCAACACGCTGGGTGGCACGGCACCTGAACAAGTGCGTGCGCAGATTGCGCGCCACCGCGCGCGCCTCGGTTAAACAGCCCTAGGTTTTTCGGCCTATCACCTCATGCCCGGCCTGCGCCGACAGCTTGAGGTAGGGCAGCAGGCTGAAGATGCCGATGATGCAAATGCCGGCGAAGGCGATGCGGAAGTCCGTCACGCCCAGCGCCGCGCCACCGTGATACGCCTGCGCGCCGGCCAGCAACAGCGCAGACGCGGTGATGCCCAGGGTCTGGCCCAACGATTGTGAGATCGATGTCAGCGTCGCCGCATGGGCGCGCTCTGCATTGTTGACATCCACAAAGGCCAGCGTGTTGATGGCCGTGAACAGCATGGAGCGCACCCCGCCCGCCAGCAACAGCACCGCCACGGTGAAAACAAAAGGCGTCTGCGGCGTGAGGAAGCCGATCAGGGCAATCAACAGCATGGCCATCATGCCGTCGACCAGCAACACCTGCCTGAACCCGAAGCGCCTGAGCATGGGGCTGGTGATGGATTTCATCAGCAGGTTGCCCAGAAAGTAAGGCAGCATCATGGCACCTGCAGCAGCGGCACTCAGGCCGAAACCCAGTTGCAGACCCAGCGGCAACAGGTAAGGCGTGGCGTGCAGGCAGGCGGACGAATAGATGCCCGCAGAAGCCGTAGCCAGTCGGAACGTGTCGGCCTTGAGGGGCGCCAGGCTAATGACCGGATGCGCGGCGCGCTTGAGATGCCGGTAAGCCAGCGACAACAGAACGACGCCCACGACCACCAGGCTGATGGCCAGTGGCCAGCGCCCTTTTTCAGATGCGGCAATCACGGTCATCTCCAAACCGCCGAACAGCGCGGCCAGCCCGCCGGCCGTCATGGCGGCGCCCGGCCAGTCCATGGGGAGGCGTCGCGTCTCGCTGTCGCGAGGCATGAACCTCAGCGTCAGGCCCAAGGCGACAAGCCCTAATGGCACGTTGATCAGGAAATTCCATCGCCAGGACGCATAGGTGGTGATCAACCCGCCGATGGGCGGGCCGAGCACCGGTGCCAGCAGTGCAGGCCATACCAGCATGGAGGTGATGTTCAGCAAATCCGACTTGGGCGCATCCCGTATCGCCAGCGTACGGCCGACGGTGAACATCAGCCCGCCCGCCGCGCCCTGCACCACGCGCGCTGCAATCAGCTGCCACAGCGCCATCGATGCACCGCAGGCGGCCGACGACAGCATGAACAGCGCAATGGCCGCCAGGTACACACGACGCGCGCCAAACTTGCCGCACAGCCAGCCCGACAGCGGCATCGCCACCACCGACGCGAGCAGGTAACCGGTGATGGTCGGGCTGAGGGCGAGTGGCTGCACGCCCATGCTGAGCGCGACCTGCGGCAGCGAGGTGTTGAGGATGGAGCTGTCGAGCAGCAACAGGAAAAAGACACCGGCAACGGTCAGGACGGCAGCGCGCGAACTGCTGGTTTTCGGCGCAGGCGCGGCCGCTTCTGAAATAGGCATTCCCCAATCTTACGAGGCTGACCGAAAGCCTGCTGACGCCCCGACACGCCATAAACCGGTCCTCAGCCCGACCTAAGGTTGGCGCGGCATACTCTCCCTAAAAGGACAACGCATGCGCTTATTGCTGGTTGAAGACGACGCCATGATCGGGGACACCGTGCTCACCGTGCTGCGCGGCGAGCACTACGCCGTCGACTGGGTGCGTGACGGCACCATGGCCGACCAGGCCCTGCGCACGGCGGAATACGACCTGGTGCTGCTCGACCTGGGCCTGCCCAAACGCGACGGGCTGGAGGTGCTGCGCGCCCTGCGCAGCCGCCGCAGCACAGTGCCGGTTCTGATTGCCACGGCGCGTGACGGCATCACCGACCGCATTGCCGGGCTGGATGCCGGTGCCGACGACTACGTGGTCAAGCCCTATGACACCGATGAACTGCTGGCCCGCATACGCGCGCTGCTGCGCCGCAGCGCGGGCCGGGCCGAACCCGCCTTTGAACACCGCGGCGTGAGCCTGAACCCCGCCACGCGTGAAGCCTCTGTCAATGGCCAGCCGGTGTCGCTGTCGGCGCGCGAATGGGCCGTGCTGGAACCGCTGATTGCAAGGCCGGGCGTGGTGCTGTCGCGCACCCAACTGGAAGAAAAACTCTTCAGCTGGAAAGACGATGTCAGCAGCAACGCGGTGGAGGTCTACATCCACGGCGTGCGAAAAAAGCTCGGCAACGACTTCATACAGACCGTTCGCGGCCTGGGTTATTTGGTGCCCAGGGAATGACGCCGGTCAACTCCCATTCGCTGAGAGGGCGCCTGCTATGGTTTGTGCTGGTCGCGATTTTGCTGGCTGCCGTGCTGCAGGCCATCACCGCCTACCGCGGCGCGTTGCAGCAAGCCGATGCGATGTTCGACGACCACCTGCAGCAAGTGGCGCGCTCCATGCGCAGCGGTGCGCCCATGGGCGGGCCGTTCGAGGAGAGCACCGACGAATCGGGGTTTGACCTGTATGTGCAGATCTGGGGGCCCGATGGCCGGCAGCTTTTTCGCTCGTCGCGCTCGGCCCTGCCGCCGCGCGCCGTGCTGGGGTTTTCGGATGTCGAGGCCAACGGCAACCGCTACCGCGTCTACTCGCTTCAAACACCGCTGCAAACTGTGCAGATCGCGCAGGACCTGAGCGCCCGCACCGCACGGGCCCGAGCGCTGGCGGCGAAGGCGGTGTTGCCTTTCGGCCTGCTCACGCCGCTGCTGATGCTGGCCGTGTGGTGGGTCATCAGCCGCTCGCTCGCACCCATTGAACGTGCGCGCAAACAGGTGGCGGCGCGAGCAGCAGACGATTTTTCACCGTTGCCCAACACCAACCTGCCCGATGAAGTGCGCCCGCTGGTCGACGAACTCAACCTGCTCTTCGGGCGTGTGCGAGGTGCCTTCGATGCACAGAAAAATTTTGTCGCAGACGCCGCGCATGAGCTGCGCTCGCCACTGACAGCCCTCAAGCTGCAGGCGCAAGCGCTGCGCAAGGCCGACGATGACCCGGCCGCACGCGAGGCTGGCGTGGCCCGCCTCAACCAGGGCATAGACCGCGCCATCCGGCTGGTCGAGCAGCTGCTGACGCTGGCGCGCGAAGAGGCGGCGGGCAAACCATCGGGCAGCGAGACACAGGTCGAGTTGCAGGAGGTGCTCAAACTTGCCGTGGCCGACGTGCTGCCGCATGCGCAGCACAAGCAGGTCGACCTGGGTGTGGCGGGTGAGTTGCCGAAGGATGCCGTGCAGGTGAGCGGCCAGCTTGAGGCGCTGCGGGTACTGCTGCGCAACCTGCTGGACAACGCCGTCAAGTACACACCGGCCTCGGGTCGCGTCGACGTGTCGCTCAGCGCGGAGGGCGGCCAGCCGCTGCTGCGTGTGGAAGACAGCGGGCCCGGCATTCCGGAAGCCGAACGCGAGCGGGTGTTCGACCGCTTCTTCCGCACCAGCCAGGCGACGACTGAATCGTCCGAACCAGGAAGTGGATTGGGCCTGGCGATTGTTCAGGCGATTGCGGCGCGGCACGGCGCGACGCTGCAGCTGGGTCAATCGCAGCGCCTGGGCGGGCTGCAAGTGGACGTCCGCTTTCCCGCCGATGTTGCACGGCAACCCTGATGCTATTGATTTCGTAGCTGCTCACGCTCGTGTTTATTGGCTTTCAGCCATTTTCGGTACCTGAAAATGGCCGAAAACAGGCCAAAAATACCTGCCAGCAACCGCGCTGACGTCCAGCCACCCCAAAATGTAAAGTAAACTTTACACCTCAGTCCAACGGGAGAAAAACCTCATGAACAACCGTGTGCACGAACTCCGCCTCGCCAGGGGCTGGTCGCAGGCCCTGCTGGCCGAACAACTCGAAGTCTCGCGCCAGACCATCAACGCCATCGAGGCCGGCCGGTCCGACCCCAGCCTGCGCTTGGCGTTTGCGATGGCCAAACTGTTCGGCATGCGCATCGACAAGGTGTTCCAGGACACGGCGGCCAGCCTGTAGTCCGCGTCGCCAACCATACTGTCCAGCCATGACGCCAGGCAAATCCCTCTCCGTGCCAGAACCCCTTCCGCCTTTTGAGGACGACGCGGAGCTTCACCTGCCCTCCCGTCGTTCGGTCGGTGACGACATTTATGAAGTGCTGCTTGCGCGGCTGATCTCGCTGAAGATTCCGCCGGGCGCACGCATCTCCATCGACAAGCTGGCACGCGAACTCGGCGCGTCACAAACCCCCATACGCGCCGCCCTGATCCGTCTCGAAGCCGAGGGCCTGATCGTCAAGCAGCACCTGATTGGTTACAGCGCCACCGCCATCCCCACACCCGAACGCTTCGGCGAGATCTTCCAGATCCGGCTGCTGCTGGAACCCCACGCCGCCGCACTGGCGGCCACACACCTGAGCGCCGCCGAACGCGACGACCTGCGCGTGCTGCTCGACACCATGCGCGCGCCTTCAAAGGACGACGAAAGGCTCGCCTACGGCAAGTTCGCCCACTGGGACGCGGAGTTCCACCGCATCATTGCCGTGTCAGGTGGCGGCCAGGTCATGGCCGAAACCCTGGAACGCCTGCACACCCACATGCACCTGTTCCGGGTGCGGTTTCACTCACAGGTCACAGAGGAAGCCATCAAGGAACACGAAGAACTCCTCGAAGCCCTGATCGACGGAAGCGCCGACCGCGCCCGCGCTGCGATGAAACGGCATCTCCAGCTGTCGTACAAGCGCATTGCGCCTGTGCTGGAAGCGGCGGCGAATGCGGTCAAAGCCATCGACGGCAGCCGCAAAAAACAAGCGGCCAAACACTAGTCGGCCATCAGGGCCAACGCGGAGCCAGCCTCCACCGGGCAGGTCTGCGGAGTGGGCTTTCGCCCGCCGCGGGGCATAGACCTCCTTAAGCTTTGCCTAAGACTCCCTCCTCATAGTGATGGGTAGCGGCAACAAGCCGCGAGCCTATCAACCTATCAAGGATGAACTCCATGAAATCTGCAGCCCTGAAAAATACATCGCTGGTTGCCGCCCTTCTGACTGCCGGTGCCATTGGCGGTGCCGGTGTGAGTGCGTTCAACGCCCTGCACTCGCCATCCATCGCCGCGCCGTCCGCCATCGTCTCGAGTGCCCCCGGCATCACCGGCGGCTCTGCCCTGCCCGACTTCCCGCAGATCACCGAGCGCTACGGCCCGGCCGTGGTCAACATCAGCGTGACGGGCACCACCAAGGTGTCTGACGACGACGCTGTCGCGCAGGGTGAAGACGGCGCGGGCATGGACCCCTTCCTCGAGTTCTTCAAGCGCTTCCAGCAAGGGCAGGGCGTGGGCCCCGGCCAGCGCCGTGGCGCGCCGCAACAGGAAGTGCCCACGCGCGGCCAGGGTTCGGGTTTTATCGTCAGCGCTGACGGCATCATCCTGACCAACGCACATGTCGTGAAAGACGCCAAGGAAGTCACGGTCAAGCTGACCGACCGCCGCGAGTTCCGCGCCAAGGTGCTGGGTTCCGACCCCAAGACCGACGTGGCCGTGCTGCGTATCGACGCCAAAAACCTGCCCGTGGTCAGCATCGGCAAGACCAGCGACCTGCGCGTCGGTGAGTGGGTGCTGGCCATCGGTTCGCCCTTCGGTTTTGAGAACACCGTCACCGCAGGTGTGGTCAGCGCCAAGGGCCGTTCGCTGCCCGACGACAGCGCCGTGCCTTTCATCCAGACCGACGTGGCCGTGAACCCCGGCAACTCGGGTGGCCCGCTGTTCAATGCGCGCGGTGAAGTGGTGGGCATCAACTCGCAGATCTACAGCCGCAGCGGTGGCTACCAGGGTGTGTCGTTCGCCATCCCCATGGACATCGCCACCAAGATCAAGGACCAGATCGTCGCCACCGGCAAGGCTGAACACGCCCGCCTCGGCGTCGCGGTGCAGGAAGTGAACCAGGCCTTTGCCAATTCCTTCAAGCTCGACAAGCCCGAAGGCGCGCTGGTCTCGAACGTCGAAAAAGACGGCCCCGCCGACAAGGCCGGCCTGCAGCCCGGCGACGTGATCCGCAAGGTCAACGGCCAACCCGTTGTGTCGTCAGGCGACTTGCCTGCCGTCATCAGCATGGCCGCCCCTGGCGACACGGTGAAGCTCGAGATCTGGCGCCAGGGTGCCTCGAAAGAGTTGAGCGCGCGCCTGGCAAATGCCGACAAAAAAGTGGCAGAAGCCGCCAGCAAAAAAGAGCCCGCCAGCCAGGGCAAGCTGGGCCTGGCCCTGCGCCCTCTGCAGCCCGATGAGCGGCAGGAGGCAGGCCTGGACAGCGGCCTTGTAGTGCAACAAGCCAGTGGCCCTGCTGCGTTGGCCGGCATACAGACCGGCGACGTGCTGATCTCCATCAACGGTGCCGCCGTGAAAAACATCGACCAGGTACGGGCAGCCGTGGCGAAATCGGACAAGTCGGTAGCGCTGTTGATCCAGCGCGGTGGCGACAAGATTTTTGTGCCCGTGAACCTGGGTTGAGTGGTTTTTGCGCCAATTAAAAAAGCGGGCCTCGGCCCGCTTTTTTGTTACATGCAAATCAGCTACCCTAGACCTCCTAACGAGGAGGTTCAGTGGTCCAAACCATCGCCAAAACTGTTGCCGCGCTGCTGGCAGCATCCGTCCTGCAGGTGCAGGCATTCCAGATCATCAGTCTTTCGCCCCAGGGCGAGGTGTCGCGGGTTCGGCAGGTGGTGGCGAAGTTCGATGAAAGCGCTGTCAATTTTGGTGACCCCAAGGCGCCCGCGCCGCTTGCCCTGAGTTGCAGTGACGCGCAGGCCACCAAAGGCAATGGCCGCTGGATCAGTGACCGCGAATGGGCCTTCGAGTTTGAAAACGACCTGCCGCCAGGCGTGACCTGCAGCCTGCAGGTGCGATCGGGCATGAAGTCGGCTTCGGGCACCGCCATCACCGGCCCCAGTGCCTACAAATTCAATACCGGCGGACCCTTCATCAGCTCCCTGCGTCCCGGCAGCTATGAGCGCATCGACGAAGAGCAATACTTTTTGCTGCGACTGAATGGCCCGGCCACCTTGAAAAGCGTTCAGGACAATGTCTGGTGTTCGGTCGAGGGCCTTGGTGAGCGCGTGCCCGTCAAGCTGATCGCCGGTGCCGAGCGCGACGGGCTGCTGAAATCTCAGGGGCTGGAGAAGGCCGCGGCCAAAGACCCGCTGAATTACGTCACCCTCACCTGCAACCGCCGGTTGACGCCTGCCGCCAAGGTGCAACTGGTGTACGGCAAGGGCGTGAGTACGCCCAGCGGTGTGCCCAATTCGGTCGAGAAGCGCTACAACTTCCAGGTGCGTGAGCCGTTTGCGGCCACCTTCAACTGCGAACGTGAAAACGCCCAGTCGGCCTGCCTGCCGATTCGCCCCATGAGCCTGAACTTCAACGCGCCGGTGCCGCGCAAGCTGGCCGAGGGCATACGCCTGAACGGCGGCAAGGAGGCGCTCAAGCCTGTGTTCGATGCCGAAAGCGGCGACGCTGCCGATGTGGTCAGCAACATCAGCTTCAAACCGCTCTTTGCCGAACAGGCCCAGTACGTGCTGGAACTGCCCAAAGACTTCAAGGATGCATCCGGCCGCGCGCTACGCAACGGCGACAGCTTTCCCCTGAAAGTGGCGACGGGCGCGATGCCGCCATTGGCCAAGTTCGCGGCGTCGCCCTTCGGCATCGTCGAACGTTTTGCAGAGCCGGGCGCAAAACCCGGCGACCCGGCACTGTTGCCCGTCACGCTGCGCAATGTCGAGGCCAACCTGCCCGTCAAGGGGATTGCGCCCGCCGCGCGGCCAGCACCCACCACTGCGCCCGCAGGCAAGGTCAGCGACCTGCAGCCGAGGACCGACGCGGACATCATTGCGTGGTTCCGCAAGGTCCAGCGTTATGACGAGTACGAGATCGAACGCCGGCAGGCCGCAGCCGACATCAAGGGCGCGTTGCCCAAGGTACTGGACGCTCAGGGCAAGGAGTATGTGCAGACGCGCATGCTGTCGTTGCTGGCGGGCCAGCCCGGCGTAAAAACGCTGGACTTGCCCAAACCCGCCAACAGCGACCCGCGCCCCTTTGAAGTCGTGGGCATTCCGCTGTCCCCCGGATTTCATGTGGTTGAAATCGCCTCGCAAAAACTCGGCACATCGCTGCTGGACGACCGCCACGGTGCCAATCGCACCATGTACGTTCGCACCTCGGCGCTGGTGACCAACCTCGGCGTGCACTTCAAGCTTGGCCGTGAGAACGCAATGGCCTGGGTGACCTCGCTCGACAAGGGCGCACCCGTCGCCAATGCGGTGGTGCGGGTGTCCGATTGCCAGGGCACCGAAATCGCCAAGGCTGCTACCAATGCACAAGGTGTCGCCAACTTCACCGGCATCTCGTCGCAGGCGCCTAAATGCGGCGGCAACGATTACCGCAATGCCTACTTCGTGAGTGCACGCGTGGCAGTTGGCGGGATAGAAGATATGGCGTTCACCTGGAGCGACTGGCACAAGGGCATCGAGCCCTGGCGCTTCAACGTGCCGACCAGCACAGAGCCGCGGCCTGACGAAGTCGCCCACACCATTTTTGACCGCACCTTGCTGCGCGCCGGTGAAACCGTCTCGATGAAACACATCCTGCGAACGCAAACGAGCGAGGGCTTCGGGCTGGCCGAAGTGCAACCCGTCACGCTGGTGGTGACCCACGTTGGCAGCGGGCAGAAGTACACCCAGCCCATCACCTGGCGCAAGACGGCCACCGGCGGCCTGAGTGCCGAGAACACCTTTGCGATACCGCCCGCTGCGAAGCTGGGCATGTACGAGGTGCTGCTGCAGGGCGACACCAAGGCAACGGGCCGCAGCCGCAACTTCACAAGTGGGCAGTTCCGCGTGGAAGAGTTCCGCCTGCCCGTGCTGGAAGGTCGCGTGACGCCGACAGAAAAGAAAGCGCTGGTCAATGTCAAGACCGTGCCGACCGACGTGCAGATCAACTATGTCTCGGGCGGCGGTGCGGTGAACCTGCCCGTGCGTGTGTCGGCGCTGGTGCGTGGCAAAAGCCTGAGCTACAGCGACTACGACGAGTTCAATTTTTCGCCGCCACGCGGCAAACGCAGCAACAACAGCGACGGTGAAGAAGAAAACACCGCATCGCAGGACCAGCGTGTGATTGCAGACAAGCTGCCGCTCACGCTGGACAGGAATGGTGCGGGCAAGATCACGGTCGATAACGTGCCCGTCGGCAAACAGCCGCAAGAGTTATTGCTGGAAGCAACCTACGCCGACCCCAACGGCGAGGTGCAAACGATACGCAGTGTCTCGACGCTTTGGCCGGCGAGTGTGGTCGCCGGTATCAAGACCGAGGGCTGGGTCTCCAGCAGCCAGAAAATCCGCTTCCAGGCACTGGCACTCGACCTGGCCGGCAAAGCCGCCGCAGACGTCTCCATGGACGTGAAGGCTGTCGCACGCATCGTCACCACCAGCCGCAAACGCATGGTGGGTGGTTTCTACACCTATGACAACAAGACCGAAACCAAAGACCTCGGCAGTGTGTGCAGTGGCAAGAGCGATGCGCGCGGCCTGCTGCTGTGTGAGACCAAACTCGGCGAAGCCGGTGAGGTGGAACTCATCGTCACCGCCAAAGACAAGGACGGCAACACCATCCAGGCGGCCAGCTCGGTCTATGTGACCAAACAGGGCGAGCTGTGGTTTGGCGGCGAGAACCACGACCGCATGGACGTGCTGCCCGAGAAGAAGAACTATCAGCCCGGTGACACCGCGAAATTCCAGGTGCGCATGCCCTTCCGTTTTGCAACGGCGCTGGTGGCCATCGAACGCGAAGGCATCATCGAAACCCAGGTGGTGCAGCTCAACGGCCAGGACCCGACCATCAGCCTGAAGATCAAGGAGGGCTGGGGCCCCAACGTGTATGTCAGCGTGCTGGCCCTGCGCGGGCGCCTGCGCGAGGTGCCGTGGTACAGCTTTTTCACCTGGGGCTACAAGGCGCCACGTGAATGGTGGACGTCGTTCTGGTACGAGGGCCGCGAGTATGTGGCACCGACCGCGCTGGTCGATTTGAGCAAGCCTGCCTTCCGGCTCGGCCTGGCGGAAATCCGCGTCGGCACCAAAGCGCACCAGCTGGATGTGAGCGTGAAGGCCGACAAGGAAAGTTATGCCGTGCGCAGCCAGGCCAAAGTCACGATTCAGGTGAAGTTGCCCAACGGCCAGCCCGCAGCCAATGCCGAGGTGGCACTGACCGCCGTCGACCAGGCCCTGCTGGAGCTGATGCCCAACGACAGCTGGAACCTGCTGGACGCGATGCTTCAGCGCCGGGCCTGGGGCGTGGAAACTTCGACCGCACAAATGGAAATCATCGGCCGCCGGCACTATGGCCGCAAGGCGGTAGCAGCAGGTGGTGGTGGCGGGCGCAGCAACACGCGAGAACTGCTGGAGACGCTGCTCCTGTGGAACCCGAAAGTGGTGCTGGACGCCAACGGCCAGGCGGTGGTGAACGTGCCGCTCAACGATGCGCTGACGACCTTCAAGATCGTCGCGGTGGCCGATGCAGGCACCGGCATGTTCGGCACGGGCCAGACCAGCATCAAGGCCACGCAGGACCTGCAGATCATCAGCGGCCTGCCGCCGCTCGTGCGCGAGGACGACCAGTTCCGCGCGCAGATCACGCTGCGCAATACCACCAAGGTCGCGATGAAGGTCGAGGTGACGCCTCGTGCCACGCTGCTGGATCTCAAACCGCAAACGGTGGACATCCCCGCAGGGGAGGCACGTGAAGTGGCGTGGATGGTGACGGCACCGACGCAACTCGCCTTCACGCGGGCAGAAGCCATCCTCTGGGAGATTGAAGCCAAAGACACGGTGAGCGGCGCACGCGACGGGCTGAAGGCGCGCCAGCGCATCATCCCCGCTGTGCCACTGACGGTACAGCAGGCCACGCTGGTGCAGGTCGATGGCTCGTTCAATCTCGACGTGAACCCGCCGGCCGATGCACTGCCCGGCCGGGGCGGCCTGAAGATGTCACTGCAACCGAAACTGGCTGAAGGCATGGACGGCGTGCGCGACTGGTTTGCCAACTACCCGTTTGCATGCCTGGAGCAAAAGACCAGCAAGTCGGTCGGCCTGCGTGACGGCAAGCTGTGGCAAAGCGTCATCAGCCAGATACCGAACTACCTCGACAGCGACGGGCTGGCCAGCTACTTCCCGCCGCGTGATGGCGAGGGTTCGCGCGGCAGCGACATCCTCACGTCCTACCTGCTGGCGGCGACACACGAAGCCTCTGGCATCAACCCGGCCTTCGCACTGCCCGACGACGTGCGTGCGCCCATGGAGCGCGGCCTGATCGCGTTTATCGAAGGCCGCATACAGCGCGAGTTCTGGAGCCCCCGCAAGGACCTGGATGTACGCAAACTGGCCGCCCTCGAAGCACTGTCGCGTTACGGCAAGGCCCAGGGCCGCATGTTGGGCAGCATCACCATTGCACCCAACCAGTGGCCCACGGGCGCGGTGATCGACTGGCTCAACATCCTCAAGCGGGTGGCCGACGTGCCGCAGCGCGAACAGCGCATCACAGAGGCCAACCAGGTCATACGTTCACGTCTGTCCTTCCAGGGCACCAAGCTCATCTTCAGCACCGAAAAAGACGACTACTGGTGGTGGCTGATGGCCAATGGCGACGTCAACACCGCGCGCCTGATCCTCGCGGTGATGGACGACCCGGCCTGGAAAGACGACATGGGCCGGCTGGCGAACGGCTTTATTGCGCGCCAGCAAAAAGGCGCATGGCTCACCACCACCGCCAACCTGTGGGGTGGCCTGGCGCTCGACAAGTTCTCTGCGAAGTTTGAGGCCACGCCGGTCGCAGGCGTCACCAAAGCCACGCTGGCTTCGGCCGCGGCCAGCGTCGCCAGTGTGGACTGGGCCAAAGTCGACCGCATCAAGACCACGGACCCCACCGGTGCGCCCAACCAGACGACGCTGTTCGGCGCACCCGCCTCACCAGGCAACCTGCGCAACAACAGCATGTTCCTGCCCTGGGGGAAACCGGGCAAAGACACGCTGAGCGTGACGCACCAGGGTGCGGGCAAACCATGGCTCACGCTGCAGTCGATCGCCGCCGTGCAGTTGAAGGCCCCCTTCAACGCCGGCTACCAGATCACCAAAACCATCACGTCGGTGGAGCAGGCCGTCAAAGGTGTTTACACAAGAGGCGACGTGCTGCGCATCACGCTGGAAGTGAACGCCAGCGCCGACATGACCTGGGTCGCCATCACCGACCCGGTGCCCGGCGGCGCGACCATCCTCGGCAGCGGCCTGGGTCGCGATTCACAGATAGCGACCAGCGGCGAGAAAAAAACCGGCGTGGGTTGGCCAGCCTTTGAAGAGCGCAGCTTCGAAGCCTTCCGCAGTTATTACGAATACCTGCCCAAGGGCGTGGTGAAGATGGAATACACCGTTCGCCTGAACAACGTCGGCGACTTCGCCCTGCCGCCAAGCCGTGCCGAAGCGATGTACGCGCCTGAGATGTTTGGCGAAGCGCCGAATGTGCGGGTGAAGGTGGAGGCGGCGAAGTGACTGCAGGTTATTGTCTAAAGCCGTAATCACAGATCAATCATTAAAAAAAAGTGACGAGCGAAAAATTTCAGACGGCAGGATATTGATATGTTCGTTTGCCCAAACTGCAATATAAAAATCGATCAGCATGCACCATTTTGTCCAAGTTGCCAGGCAGACTTTGATAAGCAAAGTGCTTGGCGACCTGTTGATCCAAGCGCGCCGAAGAGAACCGAGCCCTATATTCCGAACGTAATTTCCGGCTGGAATCGGTTTTGGTATACCTTGTACTGCGTCGTCTTGATAGCCTATTCAGCTTATTCGTTATATGCAGGTAGTTTCTATATGCCAGGCGTACGTGGACGCGGCGTAAGTCTTCGAGGCTTGCCGAGTGTGGTCATGTGTATGGCAGCATTGTGTGGCGTCGCGTGTTTGATATCGATGATCGCAGATCACTACGATGAACGCGATAACGAAGAGGTCTACCAATTGTTCGCAATGCGCGCCAAATACACAGGTTGGGGCCTATTTATTCTGGCTTTTGGAATGAGTATGGGTCGTGGCTGAGAACGGGATTGCCTACGCCAACCGATGGATATTTCCAGGAATATGGATACTGATGGCCTGCGCGCCTTCAGTCTGGGCCGCAGCCACCTTCGACGACGTCAAACGCGATTTCAGGCCTTCGGATACCGTCGTCCTGGACAGAAACGGCGAGGTCATCCAGCGCATGCGCACCGATGCCACGGTCCGGCGCGGGCAGTGGGTGGCGCTGGCCGATATTTCTCCGGCGCTGCGCACGGCGCTGGTGCTGAGCGAAGACAAACGTTTTTATGAACACAGTGGGGTCGACTGGCGCGCGGTGTCGAGTGCCGCGTGGGCCAACCTGTGGAACACGAAAACGCGCGGTGCATCCACCATCAGCATGCAACTGGCCGGCCTGGTGGATGATGATTTGCGCGCGGGGCCGGGCGGCCGCAGCCTGCCTCAGAAGATTGGGCAAACGGTGTCCAGCCAGCTGCTGGAAGCACGCTGGCGCAAGGACCAGATTCTGGAGGCCTACCTCAACCTCGTACCTTTCCGCGGCGAGATTGTCGGCATTGATGCGCTGAGCCGCACGCTGTTTGGCAAGGCGGCGCACGGGCTGGATGAACGCGAAGCCGCCATTGCCGCAGCGCTGGTGCGTGCGCCGAATGCAAAAGTGGCGCAGGTCACGCAGCGCGCTTGCGGCGTTTTAAAGCTCATCCAGGACATGCCTGCCCCCACACTCGTCGCTTCGCGTACTGCGTTGCCCCCCGAGGCGCCAAAAACCGACTGCGATGGCCTGGACCTGTTTGCCACTGCTGCATTGCAACGCAAGGCCTTCGACGCATCGGAAGGCGTCGCCCCCCATCTTGCACGGCAACTGGTGCGCGCAAACACACCATCAACGGCAGGCATCAAAAAAACTGCGCCGAGCGCCGTCACCTCGACCTTGCGCGCACCCCTGCAGCGCTTCGCGGTACAGACACTCACACAGCAGCTGCGTGAACTGCGCGGCCGCCACGTCGAAGACGGTGCCATTGTGGTGCTGGACAACGCCAGCGGCGAGGTACTGGCCTGGGTGGGTTCATCAGGCGAATTGAGCGGCGCTGCCGAGGTCGACGGCGTGCTCGCGATGCGACAGCCCGGCTCCACGCTCAAGCCTTTTTTATATGCGCAGGCGATTGCCGAGAAACGCATGACAGCGGCTTCGCTGCTCGACGACTCACCCGCCAACATACAAACGGCCGGTGGGCTCTACATTCCGCAGAACTACGACCGGCAGTTCAAAGGGGCAGTGTCGGCACGTACGGCGCTGGGTGCATCACTCAATGTGCCCGCCGTGCGGACGCTGGTCATGGTGTCGCCGAACGCTTTCCAGAAGCAGCTCAAGGCCGTGGGCGTGCCGCTGAAGGAGTCGGGCGACTATTACGGCTACAGCCTGGCGCTGGGCAGCAGCGAGGTCTCCCTGCTGTCGCTCACCAACGGCTACCGCACGCTCGCCAACGCCGGCCGTTACAGCGCAGTGGCGATGGCGAGAAACCCCAAACCGGAACTCAAGTCGGCCCTGGACCCGCGCGCGGCCTTCATCGTGACTGACATCATGGCCGACCCGTTGGCGCGCGCCCGCACCTTCGGCACGGACAGCATCCTGGCGACGCGTTTCTGGAGCGCCGTCAAAACCGGCACCAGCAAGGACATGCGCGACAACTGGGCCATGGGCTTTTCGCAGCGCTACACCGTGGGTGTGTGGGTGGGCAATGCCAGCGGTGCGCCCATGTGGGATGTGAGCGGTACCAGCGGCGCGGCGCCCGTGTGGGCCGCGGTGATGAACTACCTGCACAAAACCGAGACCAGCCGCGCACCGGTGCCGCCCGCCGGCCTGGTGCAGGCGCCCACACAGTTCGGCAGGCAGCTGGAAGCCGCACGCAACGAGTGGTTCATCGCCGGCACAGAACAAAAAGTCTTTGCCATGGATGCGCTCGATGGCACGGGCGTCAAGCAGGCCAGAAATGTGGCGCCAGACGCTGAGGCCGCGCCGCGCATCACGTCACCCACCTCCGGCACCATCATCGCGCTGGACCCGGACATTCCGCCCAACCGACAGCGCCTGAGCTTCAGCGCACAGGGGCGCAACGTCCGCTGGTTGATGGACGGCAAGGAGTTCGCCCGTGGCAGCGATGCCCAGTGGCTGCCCTGGCCGGGGCGGCATGTGGTGCAACTGGCAGACGCGCGCGGCACGGTGCTGGACGAAATCCGGCTTGAAGTGCGCGGTGCTGGCCTCAAAACCCCGGCCAGACCCGTATCAAAATAATTTCACGCGGCCCACAGCAGTATTCACGCTGGCCTGTGTAATGACCTACTAACATCGCTGCACTGAACAACACTGCACCAGCAGGAGACAAGCCATGCCCGTCATCACCAATATTGCAGACCTGCAGGAGCTCGCCAAAAAGCGCGTGCCCCGCATGTTTTACGAGTACGCCGATTCCGGCTCGTGGACCGAAGGCACCTATCGTGCCAACAGCGAGGACTTCCGCAAGATCCTGCTGCGCCAGCGCGTGGCCGTGAACATGGAAAACCGCAGCACGGCCACCACCATGGCGGGCATGAAGACGAAAATGCCCGTCGCCATTGCGCCCATTGGCCTGATGGGCATGCAGCATGCCGACGGTGAAATCCATGCCGCGCGCGCGGCCACAAAATTCGGTGTGCCTTTCACACTCTCGACCATGAGCATCTGCTCGATGGAAGACATTGCCGCCGCGACGCAGGCGCCTTTCTGGTACCAGCTGTACATGATGCGCGACCGCGATGCGATGGAAGCCATGATTGCGCGCGCCCGCAAGGCAGGCTGCAATGCACTGGTGCTGACGCTGGACCTGCAGGTCATAGGCCAGCGCCACAAGGACATCAAGAACGGTCTGACCGCACCACCCAAGCCAACCATCCCCAACATCATCAACCTGCTGAGCAAGCCGCGCTGGTGCCTGGGCATGGCCGGTACAAAACGACGCAGCTTCGGCAACCTCGTCGGCCACGTGAAGGCCGTGAGCGACATGAGCTCGCTCGCCGTCTGGACCAACGAGCAGTTCGACCCGCGCCTGTCATGGGCTGACGTGGCCTGGGTGCGGGCGCGCTGGGATGGCAAGCTGGTACTCAAGGGCATACAGGACGTTGAGGACGCGAAGCTGGCCGCGCAAAGCGGAGCGGACGTCATCGTCGTCAGCAACCACGGTGGCCGCCAGCTCGATGGCGCACCTTCCAGCATCTCGGCGCTGCCGGCGATTGTTGAAGCTGTCGGCGACAAAATTGAAGTCTGGATGGACGGCGGAATACGCTCGGGCCAGGACGTGCTCAAGGCCTGGGCGCTGGGCGCACGCGGCACAATGATCGGCCGTGCGGTTGTCTATGGCCTGGGCGCCATGGGCGAAGCGGGCGTGACCAGGGCGCTGCAGATCATCCAGAAGGAACTGGACGTCACCATGGCCTTCTGCGGCCACACGGACATCCAGAATGTGGACAGGAACATTTTGCTCAAGGGCACTTACCCGACCTGAGTCACCGGTCACGGCCATGGTGGGGTCCCGGTTTCCGGCGACACGGCAAAATCAGGCCATGCCGTCCATCCGCCGTATTGCCCATCTCGACATGGACGCCTTTTTTGCGTCTGTCGAGCTGCTGCGTTACCCCCAGCTCAAAGGCCTGGCTGTCGTGATTGGTGGTGGCAGGCGCAAGGTGGATGAAGCGCTGAACGCTGTGCCGGAGCGCCAACCCCGCTTCATTCCCGTCGCAGACTTTCCCCTGCTCAAGGACTATGTCGGGCGTGGCGTCATCACTACCGCGACCTACGCCGCCCGGCAGTTCGGCGTCGGCTCGGCGATGGGCATGATGAAGGCGGCCAAACTCTGCCCGCAGGCCATCGTGCTGCCGGTGGACTTCGACGAAGTGAGGCGTTTCTCACGCCTCTTTAAAAGCACGATTGCGGAAATCGCCCCCGTCATACAGGACCGCGGCGTGGACGAGGTCTACATCGACTTCACCGATGTGCCGGGCGGTCAGCGCGAAGGCGGCCGGGTACTGGCCCGCCTGATACAGAAAGCGATTTTCGAGAAGACCGGACTGACCTGCTCGATAGGCGTGGCGCCGAACAAACTGCTGGCCAAGATGGCCAGCGAGTTCAACAAACCCAACGGCATCTCTATCGTTTATGAAGACGACCTGAAGACAAAAATCTGGCCGCTGAATGTGCGAAAGATCAACGGCATAGGCCCCAAGGCCGGTGAAAAGCTCGCGAAGCTGCACATCCACACCATCGGCGAGCTGGCGGCGCAGGACCCCGGCTGGCTGGTGGACAACTTCGGCAAATCGTCGGGGGCCTGGATGCATGAGGTCGCCTGGGGCCGCGACGACAGGCCGGTCGAGACGCACAGCGAGCCGGTCAGCATGAGCCGCGAGACCACCTTTGGCCGCGACCTGCACGCCGTGCGCGACAGGGCCGAGTTGGGGGAGATCTTCACGCACCTGGCGGAGAAGGTCGGCGAAGACCTGCAACGCAAAGGCTATGTCGCCAAAACCATAGGCATCAAGCTGCGGTATGACGACTTCAGGATTGCCACACGCGATGTCACGCTGGAATCCTACATAGACGACGGCAAGACCATTCGCAAAATAGCCGGACAGTGTTTGAAGCGGGTGGACCTCAGGCAAAAACTGCGCTTGCTGGGCGTGCGGGCCAGCAACCTGGTCAGGGCCGACGAAGTTCCTGCCGCTTCAGCCGAGCCATCGACGTCAACCGCCATCGACCATCCCGTCACCGACCAGCTTTTTTAGCGAGCTTTTTTCATGTCCGGCAAACCAGCACCCAAAACAAAACCCGCCGCACCTGAAAAAAATCTCGCCAAGCCACCCAGGCCGCACATCTCATCCACCGGTGTCACCGGCCTCTTCTACAACTCTGATGAGAAGCCGGGCTTTACACGCGTCAAAAGCGGCAAGCACTTTCGCTACAAAGACACCAAAGGCGACTGGGTCAGGGATGCGGAAGAAATCCAGCGCATCAACAAGCTGGCGATTCCCCCGGCGTACACCGATGTGTGGATTTGCCCCTCGCGCAACGGGCACCTGCAGGCCACCGGCAAGGATGCACGCGGGCGCAAGCAGTACCGCTACCACCCCGACTGGCAAACCCAGCGCAACGACAACAAGTTTGAACGCCTGCAGGCTTTCGGCCAGGCCTTGCCGCGCATCCGCGCACGCGTGGCACGCGACCTGGTTCCGCACCGGAACCAGCCCATCAGCCGCACGCTGGTGCTGGCCACGCTGGTGCGGCTGCTGGACACCACCTTTGTCCGCGTCGGCAATGACGAATATGCGCGTGACAACGGCTCCTACGGCCTGACCACGCTACGCAACCCGCACGCCGGTGTGCGCGGCGCCACCCTGCAGCTGAAGTTTCGCGGCAAGAGCGGTGTGATGCAGGACCTCAAACTGAACGACCCCAAAGTCGCCACCGTGGTCAGGCGCTGCCAGCAACTGCCGGGGCAACTGCTGTTTCAGTATGAGGACGACGCGGGCGAGGTGCGCGGCGTGGGGTCAGGCGACGTGAATGACTACCTGGCCGACATCGCCGCCAGCCGCCGCGAAGGAGACGAACACTTCACTGCCAAGGATTTCCGTACGTGGCATGGCACCGTGCAGGCGCTTGAACTCACGCGGCTGGCCTGTAGCGGCCCCGAGCCCGAAACCTACAACGCCAAAACCATCGTCGCCGAAGTTGCGCGCCAGCTGGGCAACACACCGGCTGTTTGCAGAAAGTCATACATCCACCCCGCGGTGATGGCGCTGGCGACCGACCTCGCTGCGGATGCGGGCGCCATGACAGGCATCTGGGACGCACTGGCCAAAGGCAAACCTGCGCGGCGCATGCACATGGCAGAAACGCGCCTGCTGGTCTTTTTGAAAGCGCAGCAGCGCCTGAGCAAAAAGCGCCGGGTTTTGCGCTAGGGCTGTTCACACTATTTTCAGGAGTGCGAACCGGCCCTAACCGATCAGGATTTCGTCCTGGTGGTTGGCGATGTGCATGACGTGTGCGCGTGCAAAGTTGTCCTTGCTGAGCAGTCCATAGGCAAAGTGGGGCTTGAGCGGGCCCTGGTGCTGCATGAAGCGCGACAGCGCCGCCCTCAGGCGAGCGGAGGCGGGCCGCCAGTCGGCAGCCTGGGTCAGCACAGGCGCGCCGGGGATCGGCTCACTGAGGTGATGGCTCATCTCGCCGCGCCATTTGAAAACTGCAAACGCGGCGCTGCCTGCGGTGTGCTGGAACAGGGCACTGTTGGGTTTGGGGAAACCGTCCATGCTCATTTCAACGCTCTGGGCCAAGTGCTCCATCACGGCGGCCAGCGGCCAGGTGCCGGTGCTTCTGGCATTGCCAGCCTTGTCGATCTTGCCCAGCCACAGCAGCGCGTCGTCGAGCGACTGAACCTTGGGCATGTCGGCCCACGCAAAACCGTTTGCCAGGGCGGCGCTGGTCAACAGGGTATGGGAGATGAAGTCGCGGCGTTTCATGGGCGCATGGTAGCGCCTTCGCCGGCCAGCGGCTATTTGAGGGTGGCGAGGTAGGCGATCAGGTCGGCACGCTCCTGCGCGCTGTCGACCTGGAAGCCCATACGCTGACCCCTGACGAGCTCTTCCGGGTCTTCGAGCCAGACATTCAGGGTCTGTGGCGTCCAGCGCAGGCGCGACTGCGCGAGCTCATCCGAATACTTATAGCCCGGCAGGCTGCCGATGCGCCGGCCCATGACGCCGCGATGCGCCGGGCCGATCTTGTTGCTGTCGACCGCGTGGCAGGCGGTGCATTTGGCCTGGTAGAGCGCCGCGCCGCGCTGCACATCGCCTGCCGCGGGCGTGACCCACTCACGTGCCGGGGCAGCGGCCTGGGGCGCTGGCTGCGCTTGGGCTACACCGATGGCACCGACTGAAAAAAGCAGAGCGGCCATGGTTCGGGCGGCTCCCTGAAGCACCCCATGGGTCGTGCTGGCTGTACGCATAAAACTCCCGGCGTTGGCTATTTATTGATTTGGCCCATTTTTCAGCGCCGTCATGAACTAAATACGTGAACTAGTTCCGTTCTGGATTCAAAAACAGGGCAATTCAACTTTTTTCGAAATAGTTGAATCCGGATGTATCAAAACGTACGTATATCAGTTTGGGCATGCAAAGGGTTGCACGCCACCTCCCTGTCATCCCATGTATTTCCCACCAGGAACGCTTCCATGAACAAAAAATTCGCGATTTCACTCCTTGCCACGGCTTCGGCGCTGGCCTTCACCGGCGCGCATGCCGAAACCGGCAAGCTGCTGCTGACCGGCGGTGTCAGCAGCGTCGACGGCGCAGCCGGCGGCGGTTTGACGCCTTGGGCCGTGATCGGCAGCAATGCCACCGAAGGCGAAACCGGGTTCACCGCCTTCGCGAGCAATGTCGGCACCAAGGACTACGGGCTGAATGTTTTTGGCGCTGCCGTCGCTTTCAACGACCGCTATGAGCTCTCGATTGCCCAGCAGGACCTGAACACCCGCGGCACCGGCACCGCCCTCGGCCTGCCCGGCCTGCACCTCAAACAAACCATCGTCGGTGCCAAGGTGCGCGTGGCCGGTGATGCCATCCTCAACAGCGACACGGCCATGCCGCAGATTGCTGTGGGCCTCGAATACAAGACCCTGGGCTCGACCGGCCTGGACGGCACGCTGAATGCACTCGGCGCCAAACGCAGCGGCACCGACCTCTACGTCAGCGCGACCAAGCTGTTCCTCGGCCAGAGTCTGCTGCTGAACGGCACGCTGCGCGCCACCAAGGCCAACCAGAACGGCCTGCTGGGCTACGGCGCAACGCTGGGCGGCAACGAGAACCGCTACACCCTGCAACCCGAATTTTCAGTGGGTTACCTGCTGAGCAAAAACATCGTGGTGGGTGCTGAATACCGCTTCATGCGCAACAAGCTGGAGACCGCCGGCCGTGCCGCTGCGCTGGGCAACGGCCTGCGCTCGGAAGACTGGAAAGACATCTTCATCGCCTGGGCACCGACCAAGAACTTCTCACTGACCCTGGCCTACGTGGACCTCGGTGTCATCGTGCCGGCCACCACGGCCAGCCGCAAACAGACGGGCTACTACCTGTCGGCCCAGCTCGCGTTCTGATCAGGCCAGCCGCGCCAAACCATCAACCCACTTTCAGGAATTCACATGAAAAAATCACTTCTCTCACTGGCCATCGCAGGCTCGGCGCTTCTGCTCTCCGGCGCGTCGTTTGCGCAGATGGCGCCTGCCGGCGACCAGCTCTATAAGGCGTTCGGCGAAAAGGCCGGCCTGGTCTCGCTGATGGACGACTTCATGGTGCGCCTGCTGGCTGACCCGCGCACCGGCCCGCATTTCAAGCCTGCCAACCAGCAGCGCGTGAAAGAACAACTGGTCGACCAGTTCTGCGCCTTGGGCGGCGGCCCCTGCGTTTACAAGGGTGCCGACATGAAGAGCTCGCATTCCAACCTGGACATCAAGAAGTCCGACTTCAACGCGCTGGTTGAAGTGCTGCAACAAAGCATGGATGCCAAAGGCATTCCCTTCACGCGGCAAAACCAGATGCTGGCCCTGCTAGCACCCATGAACCGCGACATCATCACGCCCAAATAAGCGCACCCGCACCATGAAGAAAATCCTGCTCCTGACTGCCCTTTCTGCCGCCTGCGCCATCGCCTCCGCCGGCAACCTGGTGGTCTCCGTGATCGACAAGGAGGGCAAGCCGGTGCAGGACGCCGTCGTGGTGGTGATCCCCACAAACAAGGCGGTGCTTCCCAAAACATCGCTTCCGGTCGAGGCGGGCATCGTGCAGGAAAAAATGCAGTTCATACCGGCGGTGTCACTGGTGGCACCTGGGGCAAAGATCAGGCTCTCCAACAACGACCCCTGGAACCACCACGTGCGCTCTTCGCCCGCAGGGGCCGAACAGTTCAACTCCAGCAAGGTCGGCTTTGACATGATGCTGGAAGGCAAACCCGAAGGCAAACCGGCCAAAACTGCCGACATCACGCTCGACAAACCCGGCATCGTCGCGGCCAACCTGCTGGGCTGCTACATCCATGGCTCCATGCGCGGTTATATCTACGTGAGCGAATCACCGTGGGCGGCCAAAACCAGCCTCGAAGGCTTCACCACCTTTGAAAACCTGCCCGACGGCCCGGCGCAGGTCAAGGTCTGGCAAGGTGACCAACTGATCGACGTCGCGCCGCAACAAACCACGATTGGCACGGTCATGGGCAAAAACGTGTTTCAGCTGACGGTGGTGCCGCGCCGGCGCCGGTCGTAGGCATTCCACAGAAGCGCGCACGGCGACGACGCTAGCTGGCAGGCTCGCTAGGTGCGTGACAGCGAAAAGGCAATCAGCTGGGCGGCGGTGCGCAGGCCGAGTTTGCGTTTGAGGTTGGCACGGTAAATGTCCACCGTGCGCACACTCAAATCAAGTTCGGCCGCAATCTGCTTGGTGTTCTTGCCGCGGCCCAATCTCTCCATCACCTGAATCTCGCGCTGGGTCAGCACGGCCTCGCCCGCGCCTGGCTCCGGTTCGCTGACGCGGCCGCCGCGCAACCTGCCCAACAGCCGCTCGCGCAGGCTGGGGCTGACCCAGGTGCGGCCTTCTGCAATTTCAAGCGCTGCCGGCACAACGGTGGCGTGTGCGCTTTCCTTCATGACATAGCCCCGGGCGCCCAGCGCAAGCACCTGTTCCCCATAAAGCATTTCGTCATGCATGGACACCACGAGGACGGCTCGGCTTTCCTGCGCCTGAACCACGGCACGCACGGTGTCGAGACCCTTGGAGTCATCCATGGACATATCGCTGATCAGGATGTCAGGCTGAAGTGCGGCGATCTGCGTCAGCCCGTCGGCCAGATTGCGCGATGAACCCAGCAGGTGGAATTTGCCGCTGGCCGAGATCAAAGTCTCCAGCCCAAAGCGGACGATGTCATGGTCATCAAGGATATAAACTGATTTCATGGCGTGCGGGAAATGCGATTGAGAAAGCATAGCAACAGAGCGCCACGAAATCCCAAGCATCAACTCGTACACGCTAGGTAAATTTACCTAGCCAGAAAAAGGATGCCAGAAATGAAAGTTCGCGAAAACTCTTTCCCCTCTGTGACCCAGATGGGCGACCAGCGAGCAGCCGTCAGGCTCACCGCAGTCATCTGGCCCCAGCTCGCAGCCTGCGCCGTGCTTTTGCTTCTGGGCGCGCTGAGCATCTGGCTGCTGTCGGCAGTTCGCGCGTACGTCGGGGGCGAGGGCACCTGGTCGAAAGCGCAAAAGAATGCCGTGATCGAGCTGCTTCAATATGCCAACAACGGGGATCAGGCCCACTTTGTGCGCTTCCAGCGGTCCATGGAAATTCCGCAGGGTGACAGGCAGGCGCGAACCGCCCTGGAGATGAAAAATCCCGACATCGAACTTGCGCGGGCAGGTTTTCTTGCCGGCGGCAATCACCCCGCCGACATCAACGGGTTGATCGCACTTTATCGCTGGTTTCACGCTTATCCACGCTTTGAAGAAGCCATCGCCTTCTGGAAGGAAGGCGACAAATACATCGCTCAACTACAGCTACTGGCCATGGAGTTAAGGGATAAATACACCGCCAACCCGGGCAACTATGGTGACCTGACCTATCGACGCCGGATTCTCGATATCAACAACAGTCTCACACCACTGGAAGATGGTTTCTCGGCGGCCATCTCGGAAGCAGCCCGCGAAATTTCGGCCCTCATTTTTGCCGTTCAGGCCCTGGTCGCGATCACGCTGTTATGGATAGGCGGACGCATCTCCAGGCGTGTCATTTCGGAATCATTCCAGGCATCGCAGAAACTCGGGGAGGTCAGCCGCCGGCTGCAACTGGCCAACGAGGCCTCCAGCGACGGCCTGTGGGACTGGGACATCGATGCAGGCGAGTTGCTCATGTCGGCCAACCTCAGACGACAGCTCGGCATGGCCGACGACGAACAGATCACGCGGCTCGCGCAGGTGTGGGAGCGCATGCACCCGTCCGATGTACGACGCCTTCGCATGGCTTTTCGTGCCAACCTGGCCGGCCGTGCGCATCAGGTCAGCGAGAAATGCCGCCTCAGCATTCGGGGCGAGTACCGCTGGTTTCACGCACGCGGACGGGTGACACGTTTTGAAGACAGCTCCATGCTGCGTTTCAGTGGCGCCCTCACCGACATCACCAAGGAACTGCGCAACGAGCGGGCCTGGAAGCTGAGTGAAGAGCTGCGCAGCGCCATTTTCGAGGCGGCCAGCGATGTGATTGTTGTTCTGGACGAAAGCGGCAACATCCGGTTTGCCAACCCCGCGCTCAAACATGTTTTTGGCCACGACCCGGCTGAAATGATCGGCAAGCCCATTGAAGATCTGCAACCTGAGGCGCTTCGTGCAGCGCACACACACGGTTTTACGCGCTACATCAAAAGCTCGGTCAAATCCATAGACTGGCGGCGCGTGCAGACGCTGGGGCTGCATCGCAACGGCACGCAATTTCCCGTCGAAATTTCATTTACAGAAGTGTCTGTCGGCAAATTGCGGTTTTTTGCGGCCTTCCTGCGTGATCTCACACCCTGGCAAAACGCGCAACAGGAATCACAACGCTCGAAAAAGCTGCTGGATGCCACACAGTCTCTGGCCGCCGTGGGTGGCTGGGAAGAGGATGTCGCAGGAGGCAGCAAGGTGCACTGGACCGACCAGATGTACCGCATGCTCGACCTGCAGCCGGGAAGCTTCATCCCCGTGCGCGACAGCGCACTGCAATTTGTCGCCCCGGAGTTTCAGCCGGCCATGGAGGAGGCGCTGAAAAAAGAAAATGCCGATGGCATCTCACACGACCTCGAACTGGTGATGGTCACTGCGCGAGGCCGCAGGTTCTGGGTGCACTCCAAAAGCAGCGTCCTCATGGAGGGCGACGCCCTGCTCAAACGGACGACCATCGTGCGCGACATCACCCTGCAGAAAACCGCGCAGCAGGCGCAACGCCTGACCTGGACACTGCAACGCCGCACCTCGGAGCGACTGACGCTGGCGTTGCGCGGCGCTGAACTCGCACTGTGGGTGCTCGATGTGACCAACGGCCGCGTCACGCATGCGCAGCGATGGGAAATGTTCGGCTACGACAAGCCTCCCGCCACCTTTGACAAGTGGAAGGCGCTGATCCACCCCGAAGACCTGGAGGCCACGCTGATCGGTATGGACAGCTATTTTTCGGGGACATCCGAGTCGGACGAAGCGGAATACCGCATGCGCAAGGCCGACGGCAGCTGGGTGTGGGTGCGTGCGCGTGGAAGCATTGTCGAAAGCACAACCGGGGACGAACACCTGCAATACGCCGGCGTGGTGATGGACATCTCTGCGCAGGTGGCCGCCCGGCAGGTGATGCGGGAGCAGGAGAACTTCCTCCAGGCCATGGTGGAAGGCATCGACATCGGCGTGATGATCTCCAACGGCAGCGAGATCATCTACATGAATGCCAGCCTGCGCCGCATGCTGGCCATCAGCCCCGATGACCCAGAGCGCGTCAGCGTCGGCGACCTTTACCCGCCGGACGACTATGCACAGGAACTGCTGCGCCGGCAGTCCCTACTCAATGGCATTGCCGTGCCTGTGGCTCTGGCAGACGTACGAAGGAAAGACGGTTCGATGCTGCGTATGGCGCTCAACACCTCGCTGGTGAAATGGAGCGGCCTCGCCCACTACATCACCACCGGCACGCCCCTGTCGGACCAGGAAAAGATGGAGGCGCAGATGGCCGCGAACCAGAGCCGCTTCGAGCGGGTGTTGATCTCGGAACTGGAAGCGCAGCAGGCACACATTGCCCGCGAACTGCACGACTCACTGGGGTCGGAGCTGGCCGGCCTGTCGCTCGTTCTGGGTGGGGCAAGGTCAGTTGCTGCAGGGCCGGCACCGGACGTAGCGCACCAGCTGGACCTTGCACTTGAGCAGGTCAGGTTGGCTGTCGGTGTCACGCGCGGACTGGCGCGGGGACTGACACCGGTGGGCGAAACGCCGGACGGCCTGTGGCGCGCACTGGAACGTCTGGCCGACGACTATCGTGTGCTCAAGGGCGTGATGTGTGAGTTCGGTACCGAAGGGGATGTCAACTCGATTCCCAACGACGTCGCCAACCATCTCTACCGCATTGCGCAGGAGGCGCTTGTCAATGCACTGCGTCACGGCAAGGCGACAAAACTGGGCGTGGCGCTGCGCGAGAACGCAGGCCTGTATACGCTGTCCATCAGCGACAACGGAACAGGGTTCGATGGCCAGTCCAAGCCAGGCAGCACCGGGCTGGGCCTGCGCTCGATGACGGCGCGCACGCGCTTCATCGGCGGCAACATCCGCTTCGACACACCGTCCGAGAGTGGCGCCTGTGTGGTGATCGAGTGGCAGCCTGTCAACGACGTCGCAGAAGCAGAGCATCTGCAGTAACACATGCCGCAGTAACACTTGCTGAATTCTTAGGTCACTTAGAAATTTTTAAGTAAAGTTACCTAGACGCATCTGTATAAGTTACGGATAGTCACACACGGTACGCGTCGCTATCGTTGAGTCATGTTCAAGGGAGGAACGTGACATGACAGCAACCGGCAACGGCAGGGCACCGACCTTGCAACCGGCGCCAGGCTGGAGGGAAATGCCATGAATGCGCACGCGCTTCATGATGGCAACCGCCACGCGCTGACGTTCAGCCTGCACGGACTGTCGGCCCACGACGAGACCTTGTTTAAATCCTTCGTCAGGCTGCTCGCGCACCGCACATTGCAGCAGTGGACCTTTACACCTGCAGCAGCTTCTGCCGACGTTCATGTGACCTCGCAGGCCACTGCGCACGAAATAGCGCAGGGCCACAAAGCACTGGTCGTCGGTCCCACCCATCACGGTGAACCCTATTTCGTCAGCATTCCATTTCATGCCGATGCCCTCGAGCAGACGCTGAACAATCTGGGCACGGTCGTGGAGGCTGACCGGCAAGTGCGAATCAGCGTCCCTCGCCCGACGAATTCGGCCACACAGTTCCGCCTTCTGCGCTGGCCCACTTCCAACCTGCTGACGTCGACTGCACACATGCGGCTGGCGACCATGATGACCGGCAAATGGACCACGTTGGCCAGTCTGCAGGAGCGTTCGGGTGTGCCCGTGCAGGTTTGCACACAGTTCATCGCCGATCTCCAGCACGCAGGCCTGCTCGCCGATGCTGCCACTGCTGCGCCGGCCACGGCCGCACCTGTTGCACCTGAAGGTGCGAGGGCCGGTTCACCCCGGCATGTCGAAGCCGGACTGATTTCAAGAATACGCAGCCGTCTGGGCCTGTTTTCTGCGGGGCGCACGTGATCGAACACAAAATACTTTTTACCGGCACAACCGGCGCGGGCAAAACCACGGCCATCGGCATGGTCAGCGAGGTACCGCCCATACGCACCGACGTGCGCAACACGGACCCCACCGTTGCCAAGGCACTGACCACAGCCGGCCTGGACTACGGCGAACTGACGCTGGACAACGGCGAGAAGCTGCGCCTGTACGGAACGCCGGGCCAGAAACGTTTTGACTTCATGTGGAAGGTGCTGTCGCGCGGCGCGCTGGGACTGATCATCCTCATCGACAACAGCGGACCGGCCCCTCTCGATAGCCTGGATGTCTACCTGGAAGGTTTTGCAGACCTGATCCGCGATGCCGGCTGCGTGGTCGCCGTAGGCCGCACGGAAACCCATCCCAAGCCTGATCTCGAGGCCTACGCCAGACACCTGGAATCACGCGATGTGCTGTGCCCGGTGCTCAAGACCGACGTACGCCAGCCGGTTGAAGTCATACAGCTGATCGAACTGCTGCTGCTCCAGCTTGAAATGAAAACAGGGGTTCCTTCATGATGCTCGACAACAACGTCAAACAGGCTGCTGCCGTCGCCGTCAATGAAGTGATGGACAAGGTGAAAGGTGCCAAGGCCGCCGTGGTCTCTACAGAAGACGGCTTTGAGGTCGCCTCACGGATAGAAAACACAACGGAGATCGCCAGGCTGTCGGCTCTGGCCAGTTCCATGGCCGCGCTGGGCGCGATTGTGGGTGAAGAGGGCCGGCTCGGCGCCTGCCACAAGGTCATCATCGAGGCAGCGGGCGGCCACATCGTGATGGTGCAGGCGCACCGCAACGATGTGTCGCTGGTGCTCAGTGTGGTGGCCGGGCAAGACGCCATCATCGGACAAATTTTGTATTTCGCCGGACAGGCCACACGTGCGCTGGAACACGCATGAGCCACACCGAGATCAACCGTCTGCTCACCGTGCTGGCCAGCTACCCCGGCATCAAGGGATGCGCGCTGGTGGATTCGGACACCGGCATGGTCTGGTACCACGCGGGCAATCTGCCCGACCTCGAAAAGACCGGCGAGGCGGCCATCGAGTTCTGGCGTGTGCAGGCCAGGCTTTCACCGCATTTTTCTGCGCTGGGTACCCTGCAGTCGGCGGCCTATTCGTTTCTCAACAGCACGATTGCGCTGTTTCCGTGTCTGCCCAATCCGCTGGTGCTGGTTTGCATCGCGTCAAAGCAGGCTATCGACTGGGCGCAATGGGGCGAAAGTGCCATGACGCTAAAACAGGTGCTGGCAACGGCCGACGCAACAAGTAGCTCATAGGGCAAGGTACACATGGTTTTCGGGCAGTTGCCGCTTCTGACGCCGCGGCAACAAGGCCTTTCATCCGGCGGCAGTAGGAGGGCTTTGAAAATGGCAAGTATCAAGGTAGGTATGGACGAGTTGATGGTCATCGATGGCGCACTTTGCGCGGCATTGGTGGACTCATCGAGTGGCATGATCCTGGGGCAGATCGGCACAGGTGTAGACCTTGAAGTCGCGGCGGCGGGCAACACCGAGGTGGTGCGCGCCAAGATCAAAACGATGCGGGCGCTGGGCCTGAACGATGTGATCGAAGACATCCTGATCACTCTTGGCAAGCAATACCACATCATCCGCCCCATGGCCCGCAAGGAAGGCCTGTTCATTTACCTGGTGCTCGACAAGGCCAAATCCAACCTGGCGATGGCCAGGCGCAAGGTGCAGGACGTCGAAAAAGACCTCACGGTGTAATTTGAACGGGGCAATTCACGCACTCGCAGGGCAGTTTCAAAAGCTGCGCCGCTATGTGAAAGACTTTGCCAAAGCCGTGGCGTACGCCACAGGTTTCTAGACTGCCAGTTCTGGAAATATCGTTGACACGCTCCGGGCACAAGCCTAGATTGAAGCCATGTGCGAACCTGACCGGTTTGCGCATGGCTTCAATCCTTCTACCGGAGGTTTTCATGGCACAGGCTCACCCACCACCGCACGGGCATTCGACCATTGCCCGGCTACAGCGCGTCAAGCAATGGCATGTCCGCCACAGGGACGACCACCCGCTCGAATACCAGATCTGGGATGTGATGCTGACCCTGTGGGTCATGGGCTGGATTTCCTGGATACCAGCGTTGGCGCTCGATGCGCCGTGGGCCTACCCGCTGTGTGCGGCGGCGGTCTGCATGCCCGGCCTGTACATGCGCCTGCGGCTGCGCGCGCACCGGGCGAATCGTCTGCGCTGCGACTGGGCCGACCATATCTCCTGAAACGCGTCCGCTGTGAGCGTCTTCAATTGCTATCGTTTCAGTAGCTTCCCACGCTCATGTTTAAAGGGCTGAAGGCCGATTTGATGCCTGAAAATGGCCTCCTGAGCGGCTTTTTCAGCGGTTTGACAGCATCGGTGCCGCTTATCCAGCCGAAATGTTAAGTTGCAAGTTAACATTTGGATATTTTTTAACGTATACGGCAAATTTTTGATGCCTACGTTAAAAAATCAGGAAATACGCGCCAGACCGGCCCTTGCAAGCGTCAAGCAGGACGAAAAACGTCCAAAAACATCCATTTTTAGGTGCCAAATCGGCCTCCAGCCCTTTAAACATGAGCGTGAGCAGCTACCGATTTGGTAGCAAATTCACTGCCTCGCGTGACGCACGTTAGGCGGCAGCGATTGCGGGTGGCTGGTGCGGAAGGGGTTGATGTCCAGCCCACCGCGCCGGGTGTAGCGCGCGTAAACCGACAGCCTGATCGGCTTGCAGCGCTGCCACACGTCCATGAAGATGCGCTCGACGCACTGCTCATGAAACTCGTTGTGGTTCCTGAAACTCACCAGGTATTGCAGCAACCCCTCCTGGTTGATCTGCGGGCCGGAGTAGCTGATCTGCACGCTGCCCCAGTCGGGCTGGCCGGTCACCAGGCAATTGCTTTTGAGCAGGTTGCTGGTCAGCGTTTCCTGCACCGGTGGCTCGTCAAACTCGGCAAACAGCAGCTCGGGTGCGGGTGTGAAATGTTGGCACTCCACGTCCAGCCGGTCGAGGTTGAGGCCGTCCATCTCGTGCACGGGTTCACGGTCAAACAGCTCGGGGCCCAGCGTCTTGATGCCGACACCGGCGCCCACGGCGGTGTTGAGGTCGGCGCGTATGCGTTCGCGCACATCGCGCGCATCGGCAAACCGTGTGTTGTTGAAACTGTTGAGGTAGAGCTTGAAGGATTTGCTCTCGACGATGTTGGGCGACTCACAAGGCACGGTGATGTGCGCCAGCGCCACCTGCGGCTTGCCGCGCAGGTTGAGCCAGCTGAGCTCATAGGCCGTCCACATGTCGGCGCCGAAAAAAGGCGGCGTGCCGGTAACGCCGATCTCGGCCCGCTTGGCGGCACGCGGAATCGGGAACAGCAGCGACGCGTCGTACTGATCGATATAGGCAGAGCTCTTGCCGAGCTGGGATTGTTCAGGGGTGTTCATGCGTCAGTATTTCTGGAGGTGCGGAATCAGGAGTGCAAGGATGCGTTCAACCACGCCGGGCGGCAGATCATGCCCCATGCCGTCCACGCCGTGCAGCACCGCGCCCGGGATGCGGCGCGCCGTGTCTTCCCCGCCGCCAAACGGCACCAGCGGATCGTCCTTGCCGTGAATCACAAGTGTGGGCACGGGGATGTTTTTCAATTCTGATGCGCGGCCGGTGTCGGCGACGATGGCGACCATCTGGCGCACGATGCCGGGCGGGTAAAAACTGCGCGCCGCTGCCTGGGCCACCTTCTCACGCAGCTCGGCCTGCGGCGTCGGGAAGCCCGGGCTGCCGATGGCATGCAACAGCCTGACTGTGTGGTCTATGGCCGCATCCAGCCCCTTGCCGGGCCGCCCCAGCAGCACCCGCGTGACAGCCGGGCTGGCTTCAGGCAGGCCGCGTGCGCCGCTGGTGCTCATGATGCTGGTGAGGCTACGCAAACGGCCCGGTGCCAGCAAGGCCAGCCGCTGCGCCACCATGCCGCCCATGCTGACGCCGACAACGTGGGCTTTGTCGATCTTGAGCGCATCCAGCACGCCGAGTGCATCTGCCGCCATGTCCTTCAGGCTGTAGCGCGCCTTCACCGCCATGCGCAGCCGGTACTTGAGACCTTCCCACAACAGGTTGGGCGTGCCGAGGTGCGCGAACTTCTGGCTCAGCCCCGCGTCACGGTTGTCAAACCGCACAACACGGAAGCCCGCATCCACCAGCCCCTGCACCATGGCCGGTGGCCACGCAATCAGCTGCATGCCCAGGCCCATGATGAGCATTACCACTGGGCGGCCCGCGGTGTCGTTGGGGTGGGTGTCTTCGACTTCGATGTCGATCTGGTTGGCTTTGATGTGCATGGGGAAGTATCAAACAAATTCTTTTTCACGCAGCCACTTGGTGGCGATCCACTTTTCGCCGGCGGTCACGGGCTCGCCGCCGTGCAGCGTGAGGCTGCAAGGGTGGGGCCGCGAGTAGCTGAAGAACACGGCCGTGCCGCGTTTGGGCTCTACCGTGATGCCGAGCACGGGGAAGACCGTCGCGCCACCGCCATCGGGTTCGTGCAGATACATGATGAGCGTGGCCACGCGCTGGCCGCCGCGCTTGAGGATGGCGGCCGTGCCGGATGCGCCGGGGTCGAAGTAGTCGTAGTGCGCCTTGTACTCGGCACCGGGCGGGTAACGCAGCACCTGCAGGCTTTCGCCGTTTTTGACCGGCCAGCCAATCAGGCGGGCGATGCGTGCCTCGACGCGCTGGATGACCTCGGTCTCGCCACGGTCAAAAAACATGCCTTCACTGGTGCGGTCCGGGTGCAGTTCTTCGCCGCCAGTGTGTGTGTCGACGGTTAATGAACGCGACAGGCGCTGGCGGGCCGACGCGATGATGGCATCACATTCGCCATCGCTCAGCAGGTTGCCGAACACCGCCAGTTCCGGTTGTTCGATGTAGTAAGTGACCTGCACCCATTTGTCACCCGCATCCACCATGTTGCCCGACTGCAGGGGCAGCAGCGCCGGCACCTTCAGCGCCGGCAGGCGGTCGTCACCCGGTTGCAGTGCAGCGGCCGCCACGTCAGGGCTCCAGCCGGCGGTGACGATGGCCTGCAGGATCTGCTCCATCGAATGGCCCTGCGCCGTCTGCTCGGCCATCCACGCGCGCAACTCGGGCGTGAGGGGCTGCGCTTGATCGGCTGAGGGGTTCACGGTGTCGATCGCGCAGGATTCAGGCGGGTTGTTTGCGGCGGAACACCAGCCGGTCGGCCGACGAGGCTTCGGCATCAAAGGCGTAGCCCTCGGCATCAAAACCCTGCAGCTTCTGCACGGTGTGGGCCTTGTGCTCGACGGCATAACGCGCCATCAGGCCGCGTGCGCGCTTGGCACTGAAACTGATGATCTTGTACTTGCCGCCGCGCAGTTCTTCAAACACGCAGCTCACCACACGGGCTTTCAGCGCCTTGAGGTCGACAGCCCGGAAGTACTCTTCGCTCGCCAGGTTGACGATGACCGGCGAGGTATCAGCGGCCGCGCGCTTGTTGAGGTATTCCGAGATCTGCGTGCCCCAGAACTGGTAGAGGTTGTTGCCGCGGTCTGTTTTAAGCGCTGTGCCCATCTCCAGGCGGTAGGGCTGCATGCGGTCCAGGGGGCGCAGCACGCCGTACAGCCCGCTGAGGATGCAGACATGCTGCTGCGCCCAGTCGAGCTGCTCCGCACTCAGCGTCTTCGCATCCAGCCCGCCGTAGACATCGCCGTCAAATGCGAGTGCGGCCTGCTTTGAGTTTTTGGCTGTGAAGCGCGGCGACCAGGCCTGGTAGCGGCCGACGTTGAGGCCGGCCAGCGTATCCGACAGCTTCATCAGGCTGCTGATCTGCTGCGGTGTTTTCTTCTGGAGGACCGCAATCAGCTCGGCCGACTGGCTGGTGAACAGCGCCTTGCTGTGCGTTGCCACATGGGCGGGGGTGGCGTAGTCGAGCGACTTGGCCGGGGACAGTAAAAACAGCATGAAAGGAGCTTTGCAGAGACCAAAGGCATGACTTTACGCCAGCTTGGCTGCGGCAGCGGCATTCAGCGAGGGGGCTGAACGCGCGGAGAATCGGTCAAGTTCAGTCAAATGAATGCTGTACGGCTGGCCTGTGACCAGGCCAGCCGCACGCAAATTTCTTTTTCTCTCCCTGATTTGCCTTCTCCGCCGCTGATTTTGACGGCCTTAAAAACTTCCGCATCACCCAAATGGGTGACGCTGCCGATTAATCGCGGCGGTCACCCATCCGGTGGATTGACACTGCAGTTTTGCCCACTAACCTATCGTTATGTCACTGACCCACGCCCCCGCTCTCGAGCTTCAAGCCAACGGCCCGGCCATCCACACCACGCACATGACCTTGGTGCGGGAGCAGTTTGTGCTGCTGTTCCTGCAGCAGAACAAACGGGCACAGTCGGGCATCCTGGTCAGCGCCCTGCTGATCTTCCTGCTGCTGCTCTACAGGATTGAAACTTCATGGGCCATCGCCTGGATCGCGCTGGTCGCGGTGGTCAGCGGACTGCGTCTGGGCATGACCCGTCAACTGGTGAGCGCGTCACCACAACCCGTGCGGGTGATCTCGCTGCTGCTGCTGGTCAACGGCATTTGCCTTGGCCTGCCACTGCTGGCGTTCGGCTATTTCACCGATGTGCACCGCGCCTTCTTCTCCGTCGTGCTGATCGCGCTGGCAACCGCATCGGTGGCCACGACCAGTGGCTACAAAAGCATCTTCATCTGGTTTGCCGGCCCCATGCTGTTGCCACTGGGCGGCACCTGGATACTGCTCGCGGAATCTGCCGACAGCCCCTGGGTCGGCATGGGCCTGGGCTGCCTGATCTGGTTCTACCTGATCTTTCTCGCCGGGCTGGGCCGCGATGCCTTCCGTGTCTTCGACGAATCCTGCCGCATCCGCTTCACCGAACAACAACTCAACGGCCGGCTGGCAGCAGCGCTCGAAAGCGCGCAGCAGGCCAGCCAGGCCAAGACACGCTTTCTCGCCGCAGCGAGCCACGACCTGCGCCAGCCGCTGCACACCATCAGCGTGCTGGTCGCCGCGATCGGGCTGCGCAAGCTGGATGAGCGCAGCCGGGAGATCGTCCATATGCTCGACAACGTCAGCCACTCGCTGTCCGGCCAGCTCGATGGGCTGCTGGATGTCTCCAAGCTCGACGCGGGCATCGTGTTGCCGGAACTGCAGATTGAGTCTCTCGACGTGCTGATTCAGAACCATGTGGCGGCGATGAGAACCCCGGCGCGTGAGCGCGGCCTGCACATCCACGCCCATTGCCCCGAGCCCCTTCGCGCCATCACCGACCCCAACCTGCTCGGCCGCATCCTGGGCAACCTGACGGGCAATGCGCTGAAGTTCACCAGCACCGGCGGGGTGGATATTTTTCTCGCCAGGCAAGGCCAGCATGCCGTCATCGACGTGGTGGACACAGGCGTGGGCATTGCCCCCGAACTGCAGAAACTGGTGTTCCAGGAGTTCTACCAGATCGGCAACGACGAACGCGACCGCTCGAAAGGCCTGGGCCTCGGGCTGTCGATCGTCCAGCGCATGTGCGCCCTGCTGGAAATCGACCTCACACTGGAATCAACCCCCGGGCTGGGCAGCCGATTCACCCTGCGCATGCCGCTGACGGCGGACTTCGCGGAACTGCAGGCACCGGAGGCGGTGCTGGATGCGGTTGACGTCAGCAGCCTGCATGTCCTCGTGATCGATGACGAGGTGGATGTGCGCGAGAGCATGCGTTTGCTCCTTGAAGAACTCGGTTGCCTCGTGCTGCTCGCTGATGGTGCGGCGCAGGCCATCCAGCATGCAGAGACGGGCCGCATCGACATGGTGATCTCGGATTTCCGGCTCAAGGGCAACACCAGCGGGGTGGACATCATCCGGCAGATACGCCATCTCCACCGCCGCATCTACCCGCTGCTCATCACGGGTGATACCGCGCCCGACAGGCTGCAGCAGGCACAGGCCGCAGGCGTGCCACTGCTGCACAAACCGGTCACGCTCGACGAACTGATTGAACACCTGCACCACGCCAAGGACAGGCATGACCCCCAGACCTGACGCCACCAGCCCGCACCGCCGCACCCGCTCCCTATCGCAAGGGATGGTCGACCTCGGCCGGAAAATAGCGAAGGAAGGCAGCCCCGTCTTTGACGTCGTCATCGTCGGCAGCGGCTACGGCGGAAGCATCGCGGCTCAGCAACTCGCCGGGCTGACCACCACCGATGCTGCCACGGGCCTGACACGAAAGATCACGGTGTGTGTGCTCGAGCGCGGCGCTGAATACCTGCCCGGCATGTTTCCCTCGCGCTTTTCAGAGCTGCCCACACACGTTCGCTACGGCGTGCAGGGCAGCGGGAAGATCGGCGGGCAAGCCGAAGGCCTGTTCGATGTGCGCGTGGGCGGCGATGTCTCGGCGCTGGTGGCCAACGGCCTGGGCGGTGGCTCATTGATCAACGCGGGCGTACTGCTCAAGCCCGACTTCAATACCTTCCGCAGCAGACTGCCCGCGCATGTCTGCGCCGAACTGGACGATGTTTATCTGGATGCCGCTCGCCAGCTCCTGATGGGTGCCCCACTCTCCGCTACAAATAGCAGCAACACCATACAGCGCAGCAACCTGTACGGCAGTGAGTACCCGCTCAAGTTCCACCGGCTCGACGAACTGCGCGAGGGCCAGGGGCCCGGTGTAACCGGCGCACCCGCGGAAATCTGCGTGGCCATGAAAGACCAAGCCGCCAGCAGCACCAGCGTTGACCTCGCTGCGTGCACCGGCTGCGGGGATTGCATGACAGGGTGCAATGTGGGCGCCAAGGCGTCGCTGGACACCAATCTGCTGGCGCAGGCACGGCACCAGGGCGCAGATATTTACACGGGTGCCAGTATGCTGTCACTCTCGCAAACGCACCAGGCGGCTGGCGGGAACGGTGCTGAACCAACGTGGGCCTTGCAGGTGGTCCACACCTCGCCGGAACTGCGCGCCCGCGAGAAAGACCCGCTGAAACTTCACGCCAGGCACGTCATCCTCGCGGCCGGCACACTGGGTTCGCCCGAGATCCTGCTGCGCTCACGCAGCGACAGCCTGGCGCTGTCCAACACACTGGGCGAAGGCTTCTCCTGCAACGGCGACAACATCACCGCCATCCACGGGCTGCAGAGAAAAGCCTGCAGCACGGCAGATGAACACGTGGCGCTGCATGAGCGCAAGGTCGGCCCGACCATCACCAACATGGTCAACGTGAAGGGCACGGCCGGCGGAGGCGCGGGTTTCTGGATTCAGGAGTTCTCGGTACCGGCCGCGCTGAAGCGCCTGTTTTCTGAACTGGTCACCACCGGGCAAACGCTCGCGCAACTGCAGACCGGCGACACGGGCAAGCATGGGGGCGAGGCCCGCGATGCCATGGACCCTTGCGCCGTCGATGACGATGCGATCGACAAGACCCTGCTGGTCGGCAGCATTGGCCACGACGACGCCAACGGGCTGTTGCAGCTTCCCCTGCAATCTGCCAGCGCGGGTCAGGACAGCCGGCAGCAGGGCGTGCTTCAAATCGTCTGGCCGCAGGCGCGCGACGGCCGGCAACTCAACGCAGCGCAAGAGACTCTGGAAAAACTTTGCGCCAGCGCATTTCCCGGTGCATCCGTGATCGCCAATCCCCTGTGGCGACTGCTGCCCGGCAAGCTGGGCGACCTCATCTCCCAGCCGCTGGGGCCGGTGCTGACGGTACACCCCCTCGGGGGATGCACCATGGGCGCCAACGCCGGTGAGGGCGTGGTCAACGAATTCGGGCAGGTGTTCAACCCCAGAAGCCTATCGGCTGATGGCGTGTTTGAAACGCTGGCTGTCCTCGACGGGTCCATCGTCGCCGGGTCGCTGGGTGCCAACCCGTCGCTGACCATCAGCGCACTCGCATTGCGCGCCGTGGCGCAGCTTAAAAAGGACTGGGGATTTTCCAGCGCGCCGCTGCAGCAGACACAAGCGTTGCCGCCACGGCCTGTGTTCGCAGCCGCCACGCCGGACACCACCACGCCGCCCGCCCCCACGGTTGTCGAAATCAGTGAGCGGCTTTGGGGCCATGTGAGCCTGCAAACCGCAGGCGACGGGCAGCACCCGTTTTTGCTGGAACTGACCATGGTCTACAACCAGGTCCCGGTCCGGCAACTGATGTCCACCTGGGGGGGACGACGGCTCACGCTTGATCCGGCCCGATCCTTCATACGCCTTTATCCGTCCGGGGAAAAAGATGGAGTGACGGGGCGCTTCACAAGTGATGCGCAACGCTTTCTGGACGACAGCGCGCGTCAGGCCCTGGTGGCATGGCAGGCACCGCTGAGCGGATCGCTGCGTTTCCTGCACAGGGACGCCTCCTGCCAGACGCAGCGCACCTGGCGCGCCCTGGGAGCCTACCTGCTCAACCGGGGCGGCCGCGATATCTGGCAGAAAGCAGCGGCCTGGATCGACCGCCAGCGCCACCCGGAACACCGTGATCCCCATGAGAAAAAGGCCGGCGGGTCCAGCCTGCTGTCAGATGCATTGCGCCTGGCGAGCCGTGCAGGCGAAGCCCGGCGTTTCGACTACATGCTCAAGATCGGGCAGCCGGTGGAAACACCGGCGCACGACGCAGCCACCCTGCTGGACATGGCACTGACCGGCCAGTTCATACGCGGCGAAAAACGCCTCACCTACAACCGCCGCGCCAACCCGTGGGAACAGCTGACCACGCTTCGGCTCACCCACATGCCGCTGCTCGCGCCGGGCACCAACATCACGCTGCGGGTCGATGCGCAATTCATGGCAAGGCAAGCCATACCACTGCTGCGCATCGTCGGCCAGCACAACCATGCCGACGCATTGCTGGACATGGCCTCGTTCGGGATGTATGTGGCGCGGGTGCTGATGAACATCCATCTGTGGACTTTCCGCAAACCCGACACACCGTCGCAGGCCAGCTCCGAGCGCTTGCCCGGCCCGATTGCCGGCCTTCCCGCACCGCAGGTGACGCTGCTGACGGTCGGCACGCAGGCAAAAACCGGCACACCGGTGCAGGTGCGCCTCACACGCTATGGCCAGGCCAATGCTGCCAGCGGCGCAGCGGCACTGCCGCCTGTGGCCATGATTCACGGCTACAGCGTCAGCGGCACCACGTTCACCCACCCGTCCCTCAAACCCGGCGCGGCGGAATATTTCTGGCGCCAGGGCCGCGACGTGTGGATCATCGACTTGCGGACCAGCTCGGGGGTCAGCACCGCGTCTCTCCCATGGTCGATTGAAGAGGTCGCGCTGGTGGACATCCCCGCCGCGCTCCTGCACATCAAGAATGTCTGCGGCCGGCAGGTCGACGTGATCGCCCACTGCATAGGCGCGGCGATGCTCAGCATGGCCGTGTTGACGGATGCCCGGCGCATAAGAAACTCAACGACAGAGCTGGGCAGCGACACCTGGATCACACCCGCACAATTGGCCACGCTGACAGCGTTCAACGGTGATGGCGGCAGCGGCATTCCCCACCCCACGATCAGGTCCATCGTGCTCAGCCAGAAAGGCCCGCTGCTGCGCTACACCGAAGCCAACGTGTTTCGCGCCTACATCATGGGTGCCCTGCGCCGATGGCTGGTGCCGGGCAGCTACAAATTCAAGGTGCCGGCAAAACCGGGCGTGGCCGACCAGTTGCTCGACCGCCTGCTCTCGTCGCTGCCTTACCCCGATGCGGACTACGACATCGAGAACCCACTGTTGCCCTGGAAACGCACACCGTGGACAGCAAGCCGGCACCGCATGGACGCGCTCTATGCGCGTGACTTTGCCGCAGCCAGCCTCAGCAGCGAGACCCTGCACGCGATTGATGACCTGTTCGGGCCCATCAACCTCGACACGGTGTCGCAAACCATCCATTTCGTACGCTTCAGCTGCGTCACCAACCAGCGTGGGCGCGGCGAGTTTGTGAGCCTGGACAACCTGCGGCTGCGCTGGAGCGGCATTCCCACCCTCGCCATCCACGGCGCACAAAACGGGCTGGTCGATGTCTCCACCCAGGATCTGCTGGAGGCCAACTTCACCGCGGCGGGTGTGCCCTTCCAGCGCAAGACTTACGGCGACATGGAGCACCAGGACGTCTGGATAGGAACCCGTTCCACAACCGCCTTCCGTGACATCGAGGCATTTCTGCGGCAGCCTGCGCGGCATGCCGCGGTACTGCCAGCCGGCGAAGCCTGGCATTTTGAACAGCCGTGGATAGGGCCACGCATGAAACGCGAAGGCGACGTGGTGGCCGTGCACGCCTTGTCCTCGCCCAAGTTCGGCACCGGCCGCCTGCTGCTGGTACCCGTCGGGTCCCCGGCCTCGCCGCGTTGCGCACCCGTGCTCATCTCCGAGCCCTGCACCAGCCGCGACTGGGCCCGCATCAGCTTTTCGCGCAACTGGTCTGACGACGATGCAGGCGTTGCAGGATGGCTGGCCATCATGGCCTATCCCCGTGGCCAGACCACCTTGCAGGATGCAGAAGCTGTGGCGGCACCGGGCGTCGCCGGAATCGATGACAGCAGCCTGCAGCACGCGCTGGAAACCGAACTCGACAGCTGGCTCGAACAACGCACCGACTTGCGCGAAGCCTGCTTTGTCGACAGGCGCGACATAGACCGCCAGCGGCATCTCTCGCCCGTCGAATTCAGCTTTGCATTGGGCAGTTGCCAATGCCCGCCCGGCATGCTGGACCATGGGCCTGCTGCAGCGTCGCTGGATGCCATGGCGAACCTGCGCAACGCCGCAGATCAGTTGGCCCCGGACTTTGCAATTTTTGCGGGTGACCAAATTTACGCCGACGCAACGGCTGGCCTGGCAGACCCCAAGCGCAGCGACGAGCGTTTTGACGTGCCTTATGAAACCGCACTCCGGACCGCGCCCATGCGCCGCATCATGCGGGACATTCCTGCTTACATGCTGCCGGACGACCACGAATTCGTCGACAACTGGGAGCCATCCTGGGGCGGCCATCGGGTCTCGTCCGGGGAACTGGGTCTTTTGCGGCTGCAGGGGCTCAAGGCCTACTGGAAATACCAGCGGATGGAAGCGGTGGGCCCGGGCCGTTACCCGGCGATGCCGCCAGTGTCGTTCAACTTCCAGCACGGCTGCGCAGACTTCTACATGCTCGACACACGCTCGGGCCGGCGCTACCGCAAACCTGGAGATACGTCCACGCCCGCGATGCTCCGGGCCGATGAACTCGACTGCCTGAAAGACTGGCTTGTCCGCAGCACCAGCCTGGTGAAGTTTATTGTCTCGCCATCAATCGTGCTGCCGCGCCGGCTGGGTGCACTGAACAGCGGTGCAGACCATGCCGCGCGCACTGATGCGTGGGAAGGCTATCCAGCTGACCTGAATGCGCTGCTGACTTTCATCGCAGAGCAACAATGCCACAACATCGTCTTTCTCTCCGGGGACGAGCACCTGTCATGCGTGGCCAGTGCAACGCTGTCCATGACTCAGCCGCAAGCGGGGCGCGGGCCGGTCAGGATTGCATCCATCCATTCGTCAGGGCTGTACGCGCCGTTTCCGTTTGCAAACGCCAGGGCGGAAGACTTCATTGGGGGCGTTGACCGCTTCACGACAGGAGAGCTTGCCTGCGCAAGTGCTGTGCGCTTCAATCCACCGGGCAGCGCCTTTGCCGTCATCAACGTCAGCGCCAACCATGGCCAACCCAAGGTATCCGTGACCTTCACGGTCGCCGGCCAACGCCATCAATATGACGATGTGTTCAGCCTCGCACCCTCTGCGATGCCATTCGCTGAAGGCGCGGGCCATGCAATGCCGATTGCGGCGGCCTTGTAAACGGCCTCGGTCCGGTTGTTGACGCCCAGCGCGCCCATCACGGCCATGACATGTGATTTCACGGTCTGGTCCGAAATGCCCAGTTCGCGTGCGATCACCTTGTTGGGTTTGCCCTGAACGACTTTCATCAGGACTTCATGCTGGCGGCGTGACAACTGGACTTTCTCCCCACCGGGGGACGCAGGCTGCGACAGGTCAGCGGCCATGCAGCCCGGCGGCAGATAGGTCTTGCCCTCGAGGATCAGCCGCATGGCGTTGAACAGTTCCTGCGTGCTTGACGACTTGGGCACAAAACCCATGGCGCCGCGTTGCACACACTCCCGAATTCGGCGCGGGTCTTCCTCACTGGACACCACCACGATGGCGCTGGCATCGTAGGCGGCCTTGAGCCGGTCCAGCCCCTCGAAGCCCGAGGCATCCGGCAGATGAAGGTCCAGCAGGATCAACTCAAAAGGCTGCGGGTCGGAGATGGCCTTCTGCACATTGTTCGCGACACGGACCACTGCCTCTGGCGCGATCTCCCGGATCAGGATGCTGAGGCCGGCAGAAAAAAGTTGGTGGTCATCGACCAGCAGAATGTGCATGGCGAAATTCTGCACACTTTTTGATACAACTGCGCGCCGCATCGGGAGATATTCTTTGGATGCGAATAATTACGATACAGTGAATCGATTATGATTAGTAGAATATCGTCATGCTTGCGTTTCTGGAGACCCTCATGTCCATTGCCTCAACACCCCCAATCGCCAGCCCCACCGGCTCACTGCCGCCCGCCGCGCCTATCCAGCAGTTGCACCACTACGCCTATCGCGCCCGGGATGCCGAGGAAACGCGCCACTTTTACGAAGACATCCTCGGCCTGCCGCTGTATCACATCATCCAGAGTGACCACGTGCCCAGCACCGGTGAATACTGCCCCTACACGCACTTCTTTTTCCGCCTGCAGGACGGCTCCTTCATCGCGTTTTTTGACCTGGGTGACGACGAAGCCGCCCTGCCCTCGCCCAATACACCGGCGTGGGTCAACCACATCTCGTTTCGCGTCGACACGGTCGCCGACCTCGAGGCCATGAAGATGCGGCTGGAAGCAGAGAAGGTAGAGGTTCTGGGCGTCACGGACCACCATGTCTTTAAAAGCATTTATTTCTTCGACCCCAACGGCATCCGGCTCGAGTTGACGGCCCAGCTCGCCACCGAGGACGAGATGAAAAAGGAAAGCCACGTCGCCCACGCACGCCTCGCTGAATGGACGGCGCGCAAGCAACAATGGCGCAGCGAGCGGGCGGACGGGAAAACCGCCGCGCCGCTCAAGCCCCAGACCAATGACAGGCCCGAGGTCGGGCTGGCCTGAAAAATAGTCTGTCGCGGCGCTGCCCGCCTATTGCGAAGATCGGCAAACTGGCGCATTCTTCATTAACGTGAGTTGTGCGCCATCCCGCGCCGGACACGGCTTCATGGAGTCCACCATGCGTGCTTCAAGTCTCTGGCTTTCTGTCGCGTTATCAACCTCCTTTGCGGCTGCCACATTCACAGCCGCATCCCACGCGGCCACGGCAGCGCCGCCCAGTGTGCAGGCCATCATGCAGGCCATGAACAGGGCCAATGCTGCGGTTGTCGGCATTCGCGTCACCGCCGTTGAAGGCTCCCGCTCCGCAGAAAACCTCGGCGTCAAACGTACCGGTTCAGGTGTGGTCATTGGTGCCGATGGCCTGGTGCTCACGATTGGCTACTTGGTGCTGGAGGCGGAGCAGATCGAGATCGTGACGCAGGACAACAAGATACTGCCGGCCACCACCGTGGCCTACGACATCGCCACCGGGTTTGGCCTGATACGGCCGCTGCTCCCCTTGCGCGGCGTGACACCCGTGACGCTGGGCAGCGTGCGCGACCTCAAGCCAGGAGAGCCGCTGATGGCAGCCACCGGCGCAAGCAGCGCCAACAGCGATGACGGCGGCGTCAGCATGACGCAACTGGTCAACACACGCTCCTTCTCGGGCACCTGGGAATACCACCTCGACACCGCCATCTTCACCAGCCCGCCGGTGGCCTCAGGCCGGGGCAACCACAGCGGTGCCCCGCTTTTCAACCACAAGGGTGAACTGATGGGCGTCGGCTCCCTCCTGGTGATGGATGCTGCAGGGGAAAACCGCCGCAACCCCGGCAACATGTTTGTGCCGGTTGATCTTCTCAAACCGATACTGGCGGAGATGCGCCAGTCGGGCACCAGCCGCCAGAGCCACAGGCCGTGGATGGGCCTGACCTCCAGCGACCGCGAAGGCAAGGTGCAGATCGTGCGGGTGAGCGCAGACAGCCCGGCAGAAAGCGCAGGCCTTGCTCCCGGCGTCATCGTGCTGGCGGTGGATGGCGATCAGGTCAGCACGCTGGAAAGTTTCTACAAAAAGGTGTGGGCTCGCACCCGGCCCGACGAACCCATCAACCTGACCATACAGCAGGGGTCGGAAGTCAGGACACTGGTGCTCAAACCGCAGGACCGCATGCTGACATTCAAGAAGCCTGCGGGTATCTGATTTCGTCAAGCATCGCGCCTCTTGACCGGAGGCCTGCCCGGTTACGCTCAGTCGAATAAAATCAGGGGTTCGATTCACCCCTGCGGCATCTCTCGGAAGCCGCTTTTCATTGCCCTCATGACTGAAGCCGCCAAATCATCGCCCGAAACCACCGCCGCCGACACCGCAAGGGTCGTGGTACCGACACCGGGGCTGGATGGCCTGGCCAAGTCGTTTGAGCCGGCCGCCATCGAGCGCCAATGGAGCCCCCTCTGGGAGCAAAGCGGCCAGTACGAGCCGACGCTGGACGCGGCCAAGTCATCGTTTGCCATCCAGCTGCCGCCACCCAACGTGACGGGCACGCTGCACATGGGCCATGCCTTCAACCAGACCATCATGGATTCGCTCACGCGTTATCACCGCATGAAGGGCGACAACACGCTTTGGGTGCCGGGCACCGACCATGCAGGCATTGCCACGCAGATCGTGGTGGAACGCAAGCTGCAGGGTGAAGGCAAATCGCGCCACGACCTGGGACGAAAAAACTTCGTCGCCAAGGTCTGGGAGTGGAAGGAAGAGTCGGGTACCACCATCACGCGCCAGATGCGCCGCATGGGTGACTCGGTGGCCTGGAAGCACGAGTACTTCACCATGGACCCGAAGATGTCCAAAGTCGTCACCTCGACTTTTGTGCAGCTGTACGAGCAGGGTCTGATTTACCGCGGCAAGCGGCTGGTGAACTGGGACCCTATCCTGAAGTCCGCAGTCTCCGACCTCGAAGTCGAGAGCGAGGAAGAAGACGGCTTCATGTGGCACATCCGCTACCCGCTGGCGGACGGCTCGGGCGACATCACCGTCGCCACCACGCGCCCCGAGACCATGCTGGGCGACGTCGCCGTGATGGTTCACCCGGAAGACGAACGTTATCAACACCTCATCGGCAAGCTGGTGACGCTGCCGCTGTGCGACCGCAGCATCCCTGTGATTGCCGACGACTATGTCGACAAGGCATTCGGCACCGGCGTCGTCAAGGTCACGCCCGCGCACGACACGAATGACTACGCCGTCGGCCAACGCCACAACCTGCCCATCATCGGCGTACTGACACTCGATGCCGCCATCAACGACAACGCGCCGGAAAAATACCGCGGCATGGACCGCTTCGTGGCGCGCAAGGCGGTCGTGGCAGACCTCGAAGCCCAGGGCTTTCTGGTCGAGGTCAAAAAACACAAACTCATGGTGCCGCGCTGCGCACGCACAGGCGCCGTCGTCGAACCCATGCTGACCGACCAGTGGTTTGTGGCACTCAGCAAAGTCAGCGACCAGGACCCGGCCGGCAAATCGATCGCGCAAAAAGCGCGCGATGCCGTGAGCAGCGGTGACGTGAAATTTGTACCTGAGCAATGGGTGAACACCTACAACCAGTGGATGAACAACATCCAGGACTGGTGTATCTCGCGCCAGCTCTGGTGGGGTCACCAGATTCCAGCGTGGTACGACGAAGACGGCAAGGTCTACGTGGCCGAGAACGAGGAAGACGCACAAAAGCAGGCGCCCGGCAAAAAGCTGGTGCGTGATGAAGACGTGCTGGACACCTGGTACTCGTCGGCACTGGTGCCCTTCTCGTCACTGGGCTGGCCCGAGAAGACAAAAGAGCTGGATCTCTTTTTGCCGTCGAGCGTGCTCGTCACGGGTTACGACATCATCTTTTTCTGGGTCGCCCGGATGATCATGATGACGACGCATTTCACCGGCCAGGTGCCTTTCAAACATGTCTACATCCACGGACTGGTGAAGGACGCGCAGGGCAAGAAGATGAGCAAGTCCGAGGGCAATGTGCTGGACCCGGTTGACCTGATCGACGGCATCGAACTCGCGCCGCTGCTCGACAAGCGCTCGCAAGGCCTGCGCAAACCCGAGACCGCGCCGCAGGTGCGCAAGAACACCGAGAAGGAGTTCCCCTCGGGCATTCCAGGTTACGGCGCAGACGCCCTGCGCTTCACATTTGCATCACTGGCCAGCCTGGGCCGCAGCATCAACTTCGACAGCAAGCGCTGCGAGGGTTACCGCAACTTCTGCAACAAGCTCTGGAACGCCACACGCTTTGTCCTGATGAACTGCGAAGGCCAGGACTGCGGCCTCGCCGAGCACACCAAGGAACAATGCCAGCCGGGCGGCGAGTTCCACAATTACATGAGCTTCTCGCAGCCCGACCGCTGGATTTCATCGACCATGCAGCGCGTGGAGGCCGATGTCGCCAAAGGCTTTGCAGACTACCGCCTCGACAACGTGGCAGGCAGCATTTACCAGTTCGTCTGGGACGAGTTCTGCGACTGGTACCTCGAGATTGCCAAGGTGCAGATCCAGACCGGTGACGATTCGCAAAAACGCGCCACACGCCGCACACTGATCCGCACGCTGGAAGGCATACTGCGCCTCGCCCATCCTGTCATTCCCTTCATCACCGAAGAGCTTTGGCAGAAGGTGGCACCCGTTGCGGGGCTGAAAAAAGGCGCGTTCATCGGCCAGATGGCTTACCCGAAAAGCCAGCCCGAGAAAATCGACGAGAAAGCCGAAGCGCATGTGGCAAAGCTCAAGACGCTCGTCGATGCCTGCCGCAATTTACGCGGTGAAATGAACGTGTCGCCGGCCACGCGCCTGCCGCTGTTTGTGCTGGGCGACACGGCGTTCATGACGGGTGCGGCACCCGTGCTGAAGTCACTCGCCAAGCTCAGCGAAGTCAAGGTGTTTGCCGATGAAGCCGCCTGGGCTGCGGCGGCGCAGGCTGCGCCGGTGGCTGTGGTGGGAGAGGCCCGCATCTGCCTGCACATGGAGGTCGACGTCGCCGCAGAGAAAGCCCGCCTCGGCAAGGAAGCCACGAGACTGGAGGGTGAACTGGTGAAGGTCAATGCCAAGCTCGCCAACGAAGCGTTTGTCAGCAAGGTGCCGCCGGCGGTGCTGGCGCAGGAACAAAAACGCCTGACCGACTACACGGCAACGCTCGAGAAAATCAGGGACCAACTCGCCCGGCTGAATTAAACGGCCTGAACGGCAGGAGGGCGCCGTTCAGCGCCTTCTTCCGATGTTCAGCGAATATCGAATTCCGGCTCTACCCATTGCGCACTCGAACCCGGGTCGGCAGCCGGCGTATCCAGGCTCATGGGTGCGCTGAGCGGCGAATCAGGCGCGGGCCTTTCAGAGGTGATGGCCTCGTGCATACGGTGCGCCACGTACCAGCTGGAACGCAGGCGCGCTTCACGCGTGTGCGAGCCCAGGCGGGGCGTGATGAACAGGTTTTTCAGGCCGTAGAGCGGTGACCCCTCAGCCACGAACCCAGGTGTTGCGCCATCGATCACACAGGCTTCGATGCGGCCATCGGTCAGCGCGGCAGCGAGCGCCGTCTCGCTGAACAGCTCACTGCGGCTGATACCCACCCACAGCTGGTTGCGTTTGCAGGCCGCCAGCAGCTTGTCGTTCACAAACCCTTTGAAGCGGCTGGCGTAAAGCATCTGCACCGATACCGCATCGGACTGGCTCATCAGCTCTGGCAACGTTACAGGCTTGATGCGCAAGCGCTCCCAGATGGGCGCGGTATGGTGGACGGCCGGGTCATATCCGATGAGGCGCACGCCCAGGCCGCCAAGCATACCGGCGAGTGTGTGGGCAGTCGGTGCGAGGCCCAGGATGCCGACCGTGCTGCCGCTGAGTTCGCGCCCCATCTGCGCTGCCGGATGGCGACGGCCCATCAGGGCTGACACCACGCCGCGGCGGTAAAGGATCAGCAGGCAATTGAGCAGGTACTCGGCATTCGACCTGACGTTGGCGCTGCTGGCATGAATGACCTTGATGTCACGCTCCTTGCAGGCCTCGAGGTCGGTGTTGTCGGTGCCCACGTGCAGGCGCCCGACGGCCCTGAGCTTGGGCAGGAAATCGAGGAACTCACGGGTCACGATGGTCTGACGCGGAAAAATGATGCCTTTGGTTTTGTAGGCGGCTTGTCGCAGCGACACCAGGTCATCCGCAAACTCGGGGCGGTATTCGACGTTGTGCCTGGCCTCTAGCCAGGCCATGGCTTCTGGAACAAGCGCGTCTAGAAGTAAGATGTCCACCCTGAAGTCCTTGGTTCGCTGTTTTAATTCGTTTTATCGGCGTTTCACCGGCACTTTGAGCCAGCATTCACAGTCGTTCACTTGCGTACTTGTCCGACGCTTGCCGTATGCCGGACACAGCAAACTCTAAATTTTCCCCTGATTTCAAGTCCATGCCCAAAATCACGAATCTGAATAAAGCCGTTTTCCCTGTAGCAGGTTTGGGAACGCGCTTCCTGCCGGCTACCAAAGCCCAACCCAAGGAAATGCTTCCCGTGGTGGACAAGCCGCTGATCCAATACGCCGTCGAAGAAGCATATTCAGCTGGCATTCGGCACATGATTTTTGTTACAGGACGCAATAAACGTGCCATTGAGGATCATTTTGATACAGCTTACGAGCTCGAGAACGAGCTGGAAGTTGCACAAAAGCTGGACCTGCTCAAACTGATCCAGTCCGTGCAACCGCCTGACATGGATTGCTCGTATGTCCGGCAGCCCCGTTCACTGGGTCTGGGTCATGCTGTCCTGTGTGCCGAACATCTCGTCGGCAACGAGCCTTTTGCCGTCCTGCTGGCCGATGACCTGATGGTTGGCCCCAAGGGCGGCCAGCCCGTGCTCGCGCAGATGAGTGCCCAGTTCGACCGGTTGAAGCAATCCATTCTGGCCGTTCAGGAAGTGCCGGCCGAACACACCCGCCGCTACGGTATCGTCGCTGGCGAAGCCGCCTCGGACGGGCTGATAAAGGTCAACGCAATGGTCGAAAAACCGGCGCCGGAAGTCGCGCCCTCACGCATGGGCGTGGCCGGGCGTTACATCCTGACGCCGGCAGTGTTCCGGCATATCCGCAGCCAGCCGACAGGGGTTGGCGGCGAGATCCAGCTCACCGATGGCATTGCCAGCCTGATGAAGGAAGAAGCGGTGTATGCCTTCCAGTACAAGGGCAAGCGCTATGACTGCGGCAGCAAATCAGGCTTCCTCGAAGCAACGGTAGAGCTGGCATTGCAGCACCCCGAAGTGGGCGAAAACTTCAGGGCTTACCTGAAGCAGCTCAGCCTTTGACCACACTTGACCGCACTCAACGAGCGGTCAAAAAAACACTCTTAGAGCTTTTGATGGATTTTGAAGCGGTTTAACGACGTTTCAACACATGGATAAAGTCACCGCCAGCGGTGCTTTGCTCCACAAGCTCATTGCCGGTCTGCTTGGCGAACGCCATGAAATCACGGGTCGAACCGGAGTCGGTGGACACCACGCGCAGCAGTTCACCGCTTTGCATGTCGGCCAGGGCCTTTTTGGCCTTCAGGATGGGCAGCGGGCAGTTCAGGCCGCGGGTGTCGAGTTCTTTGTCGATGTTCATCTTGATCCTTGGGTTAGCCCTATTTTAAAGGCGCTTGCCCGTAGTTCAAGGGCAGCTGTCAGCGCGGGTCTTCGTCAGTCCCGTTTGGCCCACTCTACAAACTCCGGCGTATAGCCCTTTGTCCTTAACCAGTCCCCCAGGGCGTACCCCGTACCGGCTGGCCAGCACTTGACCTTGTCGAAGTCATAGAGCTTGTAATCGACCAGTTCAGGCGAGAGCCTCACCTCGCCCGTGCACACCGCGTGGTAGGCAATGATGACCTGGTTCATGCGCTGGAAGTCGTAAACGCCTATGAGATCCAGGGAATGCGTTTCAAGACTGGTTTCTTCGGCAATTTCGCGTTCGATGCCGCCTTCGGGCGTCTCGCCGGCCTCCATGAACCCGGTGATGAGGGCATACATCTTGTGGCTCCAGGCCGCATTGCGCGCCAGCAAAATCTGGCCGCCATATTCAATCACCGCAGCCAGCACCGGCGTAGGGTTGTTCCAGTGGGTATAGCCGCACGCCGGGCAACGGAGCCGGTCTTTTTCACCGCCATCTTCCATCAGCGTGACGATCTCCAGCGGCGTGGCGCAGCTGGGGCAATACCTGAAACCGCCGCTCATGCGGGGAACACGCCTGTCGACAGGTAACGGTCACCGCGGTCACAGACCACAAACACGATCACGGCGTTGGTCACGGTTTTGGCGATTTCCTGGGCTACCCAGCACGCGCCGGCGGCCGAAATTCCCGCAAAAATGCCCTCTTCCCGCGCCATGCGGCGGACCATGTCCTCAGCGTCGGCCTGACTCACCGACACTTGCCGATCGACAAGGGTGGCATCATAAATTTTGGGCATATAGGCTTCCGGCCATTTGCGGATGCCGGGAATGCGTGAGCCCTCCGACGGCTGGGCACCGATGATCTGAATGGCCGGGTTTTTCTCTTTCAGATAGCGGGAAACGCCCGTAATTGTCCCGGTTGTGCCCATGGCACTGACAAAATGTGTCACTTTGCCTGACGTATCTGTCCATATTTCAGGCCCGGTGGTCTCGTAATGAACTCTCGGGTTATCGGGATTCGCGAACTGGTCCAGCACCCGTCCTTGACCCTCTGCCTGCATTTTGTCGGCCAGGTCGCGGGAATATTCGATGCCCGAGCTTTTAGGCGTCAGGATCAGTTCGGCGCCAAACGCCTTCATGGTCTGCGCCCGCTCGATCGAGAGGTCTTCCGGCATGATGAGAATCATGCGGTAGCCCTTGATGGCCGCCGCCATGGCCAGCGCGATGCCGGTATTACCGGAGGTGGCTTCAATGAGTGTGTCGCCCGGCTTGATGTCGCCGCGCTCTTCTGCGCGCTTGATCATCGACAGCGCAGGCCGGTCTTTCACCGAGCCCGCAGGGTTGTTGCCTTCAAGTTTTCCGAGGATGACATTGCCGCGTTTTTCGTTCTCTGCCGCACCTATACGTTGCAGCGCCACCAGAGGCGTTTTGCCAATGGCGTCTTCAATGGTTGGGTATTTCATAGACCCACACTGTGCCATAATTCGAGGCTTCGCTCATTCC
>JAZKDR010000059.1:0-10398 GCA_040387435.1 Pseudomonadota bacterium | reverse complement strand
TCCATGAGGGCAGAATTCCCCGCTTTTTTAGAGCGAAGCCCACGATTATGAGTGAGTCTTGCAGCCGTGTCAACACCCCAAACCGCTAAAACCGTGGGAAGCAGTGGAAATTAACCCACAAATTGACCCGCATGTCCGCTGCCAGGCGGTTACCAGGAGGCCGCCAAGCCTCGGCAGGCCCTAAAAGCAGGGTAAATAGAGATTAGAGATGTTTCCACACCCGAACATCAGACCGGAACGTGCAGATACTGGTCACACAGCGCCAGAAAAGCCGCGGTTTGCGGGTCGATGCCGGTTTCCTGTTGCAACAACACGGCGACCTCTGCAGCCAGGGACTTTGCGAGCGCGGCATCCAGAAACAGCATTCGTGAACGCCTGGCCAGCACGTCTTCGACCGTGCGTGCATATTCATGGCGGGCGGCATAACGCACCATGGCTTCAGTCAAGCCGCCACCCAGTTCGTGCCCGGCCCCGGGCAGGGCCTGCACGGCGGCGGCTTCGCTTCCATATAAATGTATGCCGGGCGTCGCGCTGATCCTGTGACCGCCGGCCTGTGCGCCCAGCAGCTTCAGGTGCGCAGTGACCCCCTTGGGCCGCTTTTCCAGCAAGCCCACATCAAAACATTTGTCCAGAACGTCTTCCGCCATGGCACGGTAGGTCGTCCACTTGCCGCCTGTCACGGTGATGAGCCCGCTTTTGCTCGCCAGCACCGTGTGTTCGCGCGACAGGGCCTGCGTGCTTTCGCCGTCTTCATCGGGCGGTTTGACCAGTGGCCGCAGCCCCACCCAGATGCTTTTGATGTCGGCAACGCCGGGCGCACGGGTCAGGTAGCGGGCCGATTCGCCGAGGATGAAGTCGACCTCCTCCCTGAAAGCCAGCGGCTCGCGGGCGAGGTCATGGCGCGGCGTGTCGGTCGTGCCCAGAATGGTTTTGCCCAGCCAGGGCACGGCAAACAACACCCGGCCATCGGCTGTTTTCGGGATCAGCATGGCGTGGTCGCCGGGCAGGAAAGAACGGTCGACCACGATGTGCACGCCCTGGCTGGGCGCGACCATTTCCTTGACGGTGCGGCCCACCGCCTGGCCATCTTCCATGCGGAACCGGTCTACCCAGACCCCCGTGGCATTGACGACACAGTTAGCCTTTACTTCGTAGCTCAGGCCCGTCTCCTGGTCCTTCACCTCAAAGCCAATGAGCTTGCCATCCTGATGGCGCAGCGTGGTGGCAGCACAATAATTGAGCATCAGCGCACCCTGCGCGGCGGCAGTGCGGGCCAGCGCCAGCGCCAGCCGGGCATCGTCGAACTGGCCGTCCCAGTATTTGACGCCGCCGTTCAGGCGCCCGGCGGGGCCGGTTTTTTTGCTGTTGGGCAGCAGGGCCCGCGTTTCGTCGCGACTCAGAAATTCGGTGGGGCCCAGCCCCGCCTTGCCGGCCAGCGCGTCATACATCTTGAGCCCCACGCCGTAAAAAGGCGCTTCCCAGAACTTGTACGACGGCATCACAAAGGCCAATGGCTGCGCAAGATGCGGCGCATTCGCCAGCAGGGTCGTGCGCTCATGCAGGGCCTCGCGCACCAGCGAGATGTTGCCCTGCGCCAGGTAGCGCACCCCGCCATGAACCAGCTTGGTCGCGCGCGACGACGTGCCTTTGGCAAAGTCATGCGACTCGACCAGCACGACCGAAAACCCGCGCGCTGCAGCGTCCAGCGCCACGCCCAGCCCGGTCGCGCCGCCGCCAATCACGGCCACGTCATAGGTGACGGGCCGGGCGAGCTGTTCAATGAGTTGGCTGCGGTTCATGCGTCAGGAAGTCAAAAAGTTAATATACAAGTTAACATTTTCGGGTTGAAGTACTGCAGGAAGCGCTAAAACCGCTGAAATCGTTCAAAAAAAGCCATTTTTAGGCATCAAATCGGGCTACAGACCAATAAAGACGAGCGTGAGCAGCTACATATTTAATAGCAAACCAGAGGTGCGCAGGATCTGCTTTTCGGGCTGTTTTCTGTCAACTCTGGCTTTCAGCCCAGCTTTTTGAGCGCTCCACTGCCTTATGCCAGCGCGCCAGCTTCACCGCGCGCGCATCGGCGGTCATCTGCGGCTCAAAACGCCGGTCTACCTGCCATTGCGCCATGATTTCGTCGGCGCCGCCCCAGAAACCCACCGCCAGACCCGCGAGATAGGCGGCGCCCAGCGCGGTGGTTTCCGTGACCTTGGGCCGCACGACAGGCACGCCCGAAAAGTCGGCCTGCATCTGCATCAGCAAATCATTGCGGCTGGCACCCCCGTCCACACGGAGTTCTTTCAGCGCCAGCCCGGCATCGCGGCTCATGGCGGCAAACACATCGGCGCTTTGCAGGGCGATCGCCTCCAGCGCCGCACGCGCGATGTGCGCGCGGGTGGTGCCGCGCGTCATGCCCAGCAGCGCGCCGCGGGCGTAGGGGTCCCAGTGCGGCGTGCCCAGGCCTGCAAAGGCCGGCACCATATAAACATCACCGCTGTCTGGCACGCTTTCAGCCAGCGCCTGCACCTCGTCGGCCGATTTGATGATCTGCAAGCCATCGCGCAACCACTGGATGGTGGCGCCGGCCATGAACACACTGCCCTCCAGGCAATACGCCGCGCCATTCGCGGCCTGCGACGACCAGCCCACGGTGGTCAGCAGGCGGTTTTTGGACACCACCGGCCGCGTGCCGGTGTTCATCAACATGAAGCAGCCGGTGCCATAGGTGTTTTTGGCCATGCCGGGGGCAAAACACACCTGGCCGAAGGTGGCGGCCTGCTGGTCGCCCGCCATGCCGGCAATCGGGATGGCCGCGCCCAGCACGACGGCATCGGTTTCGGCCATCACGCCGCTGCTGGGCACGACCTCCGGCAGCAGCGAACGCGGGATGTTGAACAGGCCCAGCAGCTCGTCGTCCCAGGCCAGCGTGTGCAGGTTGAACAGCAGGGTGCGCGAGGCGTTGCTGACGTCGGTCACATGCACCTTGCCGCCGGTGAGGTTCCAGACCAGCCAGCTGTCCATGGTGCCGAAGGCAATCTCCCCCTGCTCGGCCCGCACGCGCAGGCCGGGCACGTGGTCGAGCAGCCATTCAATCTTGGTGCCCGAGAAATACGCATCCAGCACCAGCCCGGTTTTTTTCTGGATCAGCGCGGTGCGGCCCTGTTTGCGCAGCTCGTCGCAGCGGCCCGCCGTGCGCCTGTCCTGCCAGACGATGGCGTTGGCGACCGGCTCGCCGGTCTTGCGGTCCCACAGCAAGGTGGTTTCGCGCTGGTTGGTGATGCCTATGGCAGCGACCTTGCCGCCGGCCGGCAGTTTTGACAGGCACTCGCGCGCCACGGCCAACTGCGTGGCCCAGATCTCGCGGCCGTCATGCTCGACCTCGCCGGGGCGGGGAAATATCTGGCGGAACTCTTTTTGCGCCAGCGCGACGACGCTGCCCGCATGGTCAAACAACATGGCACGCGAGCTGGTCGTGCCCTGGTCAAAAGCAAGGATGTGGTTCATTGGAAGCAGGGCCCTGTCAACACGGCCCAAGCGTAACCCATGAACGGTGCTGACAGGGGTTTCTACAGCGTTGCCGCCAGCAGTGGCAGGAGCTCGCGCTGGCCCTGCGGTGTGATCTTGAGGGCGCGTGAGCCCGCGTCGGCCCGCAGCCAGTTTTTGTCCAGGTAGTGCGCCAGCAGCACTTTGGCCAGGGTGCCGGCCAGATGGTCGCGACGCTCAGACCAGTCCATGCAGGGATAGGCGAAGCGGTTGCCGCCACCCGCTGGCAGGCGCAGTCCCAGCGCCATCAGCCATTGATGGCCGGCCGGCGTCAATTGCAGGCTGCCGTGTGTCATTTGGAGGTACTGGCAACGCACCAGCATGTCAAATTGCGCCACGCCGGTTTCGCCCGCCATGTGCCCGTAACAGCGTCGCGCACATTTGAGGGGCTGGTAAGCCGGCTTTTCCCAGCGCCTGCTCACGTCATCACGCTCGGCCAGCAGCGACAGCGCCTCCAGGGCATGGGCCACCTCGGCATCGGCCAAGGCAAAGTATTTGTGCCGCCCCTGCTGCCGCACCACGACCAGCGTGCTGTCGGTCAGGTGCGTCAGCTGCGAGCTGGCGGCCTGTGCCGTGATGCCGGCCGCAGCGGCCAGCTCGCCCGCGCTGCGGTATTCACCGCCCAGCAGCGTGGCCAGCATGCGCGCACGGCTGGGGTCGGCCATGGCCGTGGCGATGCGGAAAAAACGCGGCTCGGGCTGGGCCATGTCAGTCCTTGCGATTGTGGTGAGCCAGGGAGTCGGCCGGTGCCTGCGCGCGCTCACCCAGGCCATAGTCACGCATGACAGCTGCTACCCGAAGGCGATAACCAGCCAGCACGCCGCTGCGCCCTTTCGCCTGCGCCTGCCGGTGATTGCTGCGGTTTCGCCAGGCCTGCACAGCCGCCTCGTCACGCCAGAACGACAGCGACAGGTATTTGCCCGGCGTGGCCAGGCTTTCGAAACGTTCCACGCTGATAAAGCCATCCACCTCGTCGAGTTCGGGCCGCAGTTGCGCGGCCAGGTCAAAGTAGGTAGCCTCCTGGCCCGCGCCGGGCCAGAGTTCAAAAATAACGGCAATCATGGGCATGTCCTCAAGGTTCATGGGCAAGGTCTGACTGCACTTTACGGCGAGTCGGGCGCGCTTTGTTTCGGCCTGGCCCGAAGTGAGGCAGGCCGTCACCGGCAGCAGATAACATCGAAGCCATCTTTTGAGCCGCCCCATATGACTAACGACCGCTTGCCCTCCCCGCCCCATTTGCCCATCCCCGCCAGCCTGTCCCGCCGCGGACTTCTGCACGCCGGTGGTGCTGCAGGCCTTTCCCTGCTGGGGCTGGCCGGCTGCGCGCAACCGCGTTCGGACGTGTCCAGCCAGGCCGGCGGTGCGCCCGCCACCCTGCGACTGATCGGCGAAGCGCGCATCCCTGGCCGCCTGCAATACCAGGGCACCACCGTGGGCGGCCTGTCGGGCATTGAGTACAACCCGGCCACGGACCAGTATTTTTTGCTCCCCGATGACGCCTCGGACCGCAACCCGGCCCGCTTTTACACGGCACGCATCCCGCTGGACGCCAATGGTTTGGGCCAGCCTGAAATCACCGGCATGACCCTGCTGCGCCAGGCCGACGGTTCTGGCTACCCCTCAAGCCCCACCGGCAAACTGCTCGACCCTGAATCGATACGCTGGCGAGCCGGCAGCCAGACGCTGTTCTGGAGCAGCGAAGGCAATGCGCGGGCTGGCGTGGCACCTTCACTCAGTGAATCGCGGCTGGACGGCCGGCTGCTGCGCCACTACCCGATGCCGGCCATGTTCGACTTCTCCCCGACCCGGGGGCCGCGCACCAACCGCGGTTTTGAGGGCATGAGCCTGACGCCCGACGGCAAAACCGCCTGGCTGGCCCTGGAAGCGGCGATGTTGCAGGACGGCCCGGTGCCCACGCCCCAGATGCCCGGCGGGCCCTGCCGATTCACACAACTCGACCTGGCCAGCGGCAAGCCCCTGCGCCAGGTGGCCTATATTCCCGACGCCATCCCGCTTGCCCCGCAGCCGGCCGGTGCCCCCGCAGACAACGGCATCAGCGAAATCCTGATGCTGGACCAGCACCGCATGCTGGTGCTGGAGCGCGCCTACATGGCGGGCTACGACACGGCCACCGCCAGTTCGCTGCGCCTGTACCTGGTGGACACACGGCAGGGCAGCGACACGCTGGACATACCGGCCTTGCAGGGCGCAAACTACCAGCCGGTGAACAAGCTGTTGCTGGCCAATTTCTCCGTCTTCGTCGGCGCAGGCTCCGGCAAACGCCTGGACCGCCTCGACAACACCGAAGGCATGACCTGGGGTCCCCTGCTTGCCAACGGCAGGCGCAGCTTGGTTTTTATCAGCGACGACAACTTCAGCGCGCGGCAGGTCACACAGCTGCTGGCGTTTGAATTCCTGGAGTGACCACCATGCCCAAAACCGCGAACCCTGCCTCGTCGACAGCCGAAAAACCCGACGCCGCCAGCCACGCACCCGACAACATCGCTTTCATCGGCGGCGGCAACATGGCCAGCGCCATCATTGGCGGGCTTCTTAAACGCGGCACGAAAGCGGCCAACATCCATGTGGTCGAGCCCTTCGACGAGCAGGCCGTCAAGCTGAAAAAGCAGTTTGGCGTGCAGGTCGAAGCCGCCCCCAGCGCCGCACTGGCCGCCGCCGGCCTGGTGGTGTGGGCCGTCAAGCCGCAGACTTTCAAGGAAGCCGCCATGATGGCGCGCTTTCACACCAAGACTGCCCTGCACCTGAGCGTGGCCGCCGGCATACGCTCGGACAGCATCGCGCGCTGGCTGGGCACCGAAGTCGTGGTGCGCTCCATGCCCAACACCCCGGCGCTGGTCGGCAAGGGCATGACGGCGCTGTTTGCCCGCAAGGCCGTCAATGCCGCCGACCGGCTGGCGGTGGAAACCGTCATCAGGACAACGGGCGACTTCGTGTGGCTGGACGACGAACACCAGCTGGATGCCGTGACGGCCATTTCAGGCTCGGGCCCGGCCTATGTCTTTTATTTTATCGAAGGCATGATCGAAGCCGGCGTCGACATGGGGCTGACCCGCGAGCAGGCGCACAAACTGGCGGTCGGCACCTTTGTGGGCTCGTCGGCGCTGGCCCGGGCATCGGAAGAGCCGCTCGAAATCCTGCGGGCGCGGGTGACGTCCAAGGGCGGCACGACCTATGCGGCCATCACTTCCATGGAGCAGGACCGGGTCAAGACGCTGTTCATCCGCGCCATGCACGCGGCCAAACAGCGCGCGAAGGAACTTGGCGACGAGTTCGGGGCCGCCTGACACAGCCTGAAAAAAGCTTTTGTAACCGGGTCAACCGAAGGCGTCGACCCGGCGTTATGCAAGAGCCCACGAGGCATTACATCCAAACCTAACTCCAGGAGCCAACCATGAAAAAATTTCTGTCCATCCTCGCAAGCGCTGCTGTTCTGGCCATGCCCCTGGCCGTGATCTCCACGCCAGCAGCAGCCCAAACCGCTGCTCCTGCAGCAGCACCAGCCGCCGCACCTGCTGAAAAGCCAGTTGCCAAAGCTGCAGCAAAAACCAAGCGCGTTGCCAAGAAGGGCGCACGCAAAGCCAAGGCCGCCAAGAAGGCAGCTGTCGCACAAAAATAACAGCCCCGGCTGAATTAAAAAGCCCGCTTCAAGCGGGCTTTTTTCATGGGCCATCACGCCCGTATCAGGATATCAAGGCATGGGCGGCAGGGACGACAGCACAACGCCCACGAACACGGCAAACCCTAGCCAGTGGTTGAGCCGAAACGCCTTGAAGCAGCCGTCGCGCCCACGCCCGCGTATCAGCGTGAAGTGCCAGACAGCCTGCGCCGCGGCCGCAGCAATCCCGAGCAGAAACAGGGCCGGGATGGCGCGCGGCCACAACAGGGCCACCCAGATGCAGAGAAATGCCGCATAACAAAACATCACCGCCGCCACGTCAAATCGCCCGAGCGTGATGGCCGAGGTTTTCATGCCGATGCGCAGGTCATCGTCACGGTCCACCATGGCGTATTCGGTGTCGTAGGCAATCACCCAGAACAGGTTGCCCAGCAGCAGCAGCCAGGCCAGCAAGGGCACACGCGACTGCACCGCCGCAAACGCCATCGGGATGCCAAAACTGAAGGCGACACCCAGCACCGCCTGCGGCATGGACACATAACGCTTGGCAAACGGGTAAATCAGCGTCACGGCCAGCGCGGCGAATGACCAGTAAATGGTGGTGATGTTGGTGGTCAGCACCAGGCCAAAAGCCAGCAAGGCCAGCACCGCGCCGACGGCCAGCGCCTCTTTGCTGGAGAGCTTGCCGCTGGTCACAGGCCGCTGCGCCGTGCGTTTGACATGCCGGTCGAAGTCCTGGTCGGCCACATCGTTCAGGCAGCAGCCCGCGCTGCGCATGAGGAAAGTGCCCAATGTGAACACGATGAGCAAATGCCAGCCCGGAAAACCGTGCGAAGCGACCCACAGGGCCGACAGCGTCGGCCAAAGCAAGAGCAGCCAACCCGCCGGGCGGTCCCAGCGGATCAGCTGCAAATAGAGAGTCAGTTTGTTATGCAAGCGGCACTACAGGCGTTACGGCGGCTCTGAAAATTCAGCTTTTCGGGATGAAGTGCAAGGCGCACGGCGCGCAGCAACCGGAATGTACTTGTGTACATGAGGATTGCGAGCACCGCGCAACGCAGCAATTCGCCCGAAAAATGGATTTGCAGAGGTGCCGGATTATTCTTCTAGCAGGGAACGCAGCATCCACGCCGTCTGCTCATGCACCGTCAGGCGCTGCGTCAACAGATCTGCCGTCGGCTCGTCACCAGCCTTGTCGGCCACAGGAAACAGCTGGCGTGCGGTGCGGGCGACAGCCTCGTGGCCTTCCACCAGAATGCGCACCATCTCCAGGGCCTTAGGGGGTGTTCCGGGTGCGTCAGGCAGTGACGCGAGTTTGCTGAACTGGGCGTAAGAGCCGGGCGCAGGAAACCCCAGCGAACGGATGCGCTCCGCGACCGGGTCGACTGCAGCCCAGAGTTCGGTGTACTGCGTCATGAACATCAGGTGCAAGGTGTTGAACATCGGGCCCGTCACGTTCCAGTGGAAGTTGTGCGTGGTCAGGTACAGCGTGTAGGTGTCGGCCAGCAGGCGGGAGAGGCCTTTGGCAATCGCAGCGCGGTCTTTTTCGTTGATGCCGATGTTGATGGAAGGTGCAGGTTTTGCAGCTTTGGCCATGGTTGGTTTTTCCTTCTTTGATGAACAGCGTTGATCAGCTTACTTTACAAAATCCGTGTGACACGGGCAACAGCCCGCAGCTATGGCGGGCATAGCCTTCAGGACAGGCGCGCGACCCCGGGGAGTTCACACGCATAAATGGCGTTGCGCAGCGCGGCAATCGCCTCGTAACGCGTGAAGCTGCGGCGCCAGGCCAGCACCACACGGCGGCTGGGGATGTGGCCTTCAAACGGCAGGTATTTGATGAAGGAAGGCTGCTCGGCGGGGACTTTGCTTTTGCCGCCTTTTTTGGTCGCAGCCTCTGCCAGTGCCTCTTTGGGAACCCCCAACCGCGGCACCAGCGTGATGCCCATACCGGCCGCCACCATGTGTTTGATGGTCTCCAGCGATGAGCCTTCAAAACTCTTGCTGATGCCGTCGGCGCTGCTGGAAAAGCGTGCGAACTCGGGGCAAACCTCCAGCACGTGATCGCGAAAGCAGTGGCCATTGCCGAGCAGCAGCATGGTTTCTTTCTTGATCTCTTCGGCCGTGATGCTTTTGCGTGACGCCAGCGCATGACCGCTCGGCACGGCGGCCATGAAGGGCTCGTCATACAGCGGCGCAATCGCCAGGTTGGTATCCGGAAACGGCTCGGCCAGGATGGCGCAATCGATCTCGCCGTTGCGCAGCTCTTCAAGCAGCTTGACGGTGAAGTTCTCCTGCAGCATCAGCGGCATCTGCGGGTTGAGCGAGATCATTTGCCGCACCAGGTCGGGCAGCAGATAGGGCCCAATGGTGTAGATCACACCAAGGCGAAGCGCGCCGGCAAGCGGGTCCTTGCCGCGCCGCGCAATCTCGCGGATGTTGTCCGCCTGCTCCAGCACGCTCTGCGCCTGCCTGACGATTTCTTCGCCGAGCGGCGTGACGGTAATCTCATTCGCATTGCGCTCGAACAGCTTGACCTGGAGTTCTTCCTCCAGCTTCTTGATCGCGACACTCAGCGTGGGCTGCGACACGTGGCAGGCATCGGCACCTTTGCCGAAATGCTTTTCCCGGGCCACGGCGACGATGTATTTGAGTTCGGTCAGCGTCATGGGCTTATTGTGCTGCTTTTCGCCTGCAGCGGAGGCTGTTCCGGGGAAGGGCTTTCTGGAGTTGGGTGTTTTGCGCTTTACTGCTCGCTGGGGTCGCGAGGAGGTTTGTATTGATGCCCGTCACTACCAGGCCGGGACTCGCCCCGGCGGGCGAGGCACTTTTCTTTGCTTCGCCAAAGAACAAGTACCCAAAAGAAAGGCGACCCGACGTCTGGGTCCTTTCGCTTCGCTACAGGCAACCTGCGCTGCTCGACTCCGGCGGCAGTCCAAACAACTCGCCTGCGGCTCAAACAAGTTTGGCCTGACCTTCCGCCTCCGTCTGCGCTGCTCGGCCCAGCCTCCACGGGTTATGGGAATGAAATCGGATTCGGGGAGCCTCAAGCGCGAAGCGCTTGAGGCGAGTGTCTGGCTTGGTATTCATCCCCAACCCCTGCTGGCCGCGCCGAGGAGCGGAGATGGAGTCGGCAGAAAGGGGAAAAACTTGTTTGAGCGAAGCGAGTTGTTTTTCCCGCCGACGTAATCGAGCACCGCAGGTTGCCCGTAACGAAG
>JAZKDR010000058.1:0-28712 GCA_040387435.1 Pseudomonadota bacterium | reverse complement strand
AGGTTTCTTTGGCGAAGCAAAGAAAAGTAACTCGCCCGCCGGGGCGACTCCCGGCTTGGTCGTGAAGGGCACACCGCCATCAAATCAACACAGCCCCAGGCAGTGAAGGGCAAAACCCTCAAAAAGCCCTATCCCGCTCCATGACACTTCTTGTACTTCTTCCCACTACCGCAATAACAAACATCATTGCGCCCAGGCGTGACTTCAGCACGCACAGTCTCCACCTTGGGGCCCATGGTCCGCCACAACTCCCGCAGGTCATACACCGCCCAGATCGCCTCGCCAAACGCGTTGAGCCGCGCAATGCTGGTGCTGGGCGCGCCCTCTTCGCTCAGGGGTGAAACTTCAGGTTTGCCTTTGTCGTCTTCCGTCATCGCGACGACGGCTTCGAGCGCTTCGTCGAGCCATTTGGCGGCGTCCTTGTCGCGCGGTGCAGCCCATTCGTCGGGCCAGCTCTCTACCGCGAACATGAAGCCCAGCGCCCAGACCTGCGCAAACGCGGGCAGGTCTTCGCCCTTGAAGTTGGCCTGCTCTTCGGGCGGCATGTCGGCCACGGCGCCGCGTATGTCCATCACCTCGGGGTGATAGCAGTCATCGTCTTCCAGGGTTTCGACCTTGGAATCCAGCGCGGTCGCCACTTCGGCCCAGCGCTGGTTCCACAGGGCCATGAAGCGCTCCTGCTGCGCGGCATCGGCGAACGAGCCACCTTCTGCGTCGGGCGCTTCACCTTCGGCGGGCGTGGCCAGCAGCACGGGGATGTATTCAGTGGCCGGAATGGGCCGGCGGGTGCAGGCCACGGCGGCCATGAAGCCTTCACAAAACTCCCATTGCGGCGTTTCGTCGTAACGGGCGCGCAGGTCGTCGAGGATGGCATCGAGTTCGTCGAAATCCTCAATCTCCATGAAAGGGCCTGAATCTGGCGAAGAAAATGTGGCGGTATCTGGTTTCATGACGGGGACTGTAAAAGAAGAACAGGGCGACACATGGCGCTCTTATGATGCAAAGTGTATCTGCCGGCCCCCGACGTTGGCCGCGACCATCAAAACAGACCCTCCTTGCGAAAGCGCCCCATGCTCAAGAAAATTGATGCTGTTTTCCCCATCCGCTACACCTTCATGGCGCTATGCGTCCTTGGCCTGCTGGGGACGCTGGTCAAGCTGCTGTTTTTCTCTTTCTGGTGGTTTGCGCTGGTCTTGCTGGTGGTGTGTGTGGCGCTGGTCGCCCTCGGCATTTACGACCTGCAACAGGATCGCCACGCCATCCTGCGCAACTACCCGGTCATCGGCCACATGCGTTTTGTACTGGAATTCATCCGCCCGGAGATGCGCCAGTACTTCATTGAAAGCGACAGCGAGGCCACGCCCTTCTCGCGTGCGCAGCGCTCGCTGGTCTACCAGCGTGCCAAGGGAGAGCCTGACAACCGGCCTTTCGGCACTCAGCTCGATGTAGGCGCGCAGGGCTATGAATGGGTCAACCATTCGATGTCGCCGACCAAACTGGCCAACCACGATTTCCGCATCTGGATAGGCGGCACGCCGGACCAGCCTTCAAAGTCTGTCGAGCCGTGTACGCAGCCCTATCACGGGAGTGTCTTCAATATCTCGGCACTGAGCTTCGGATCGCTCTCGGCCAACGCCATTCTGGCGCTCAACAAGGGCGCGAAGATGGGCGGCTTTGCGCACGACACGGGTGAAGGCTCCATCTCGGCCCACCACCGCGTGCATGGCGGCGATTTAATCTGGGAAATTGGCTCGGGCTACTTCGGTTGCCGCAACGACGACGGCACCTTCAATGAAGAACGCTTCAGGGCCAGCGCCTGCGACCCGCAGGTCAAACTGATCGAGCTCAAGATGAGCCAGGGCGCCAAGCCCGGGCACGGCGGCATTTTGCCCGGCCCCAAAGTCACGGCAGAGATTGCCGCCACACGCGGCATTCCCATCGGCAAGGACTGCATCTCGCCGTCCAGCCACAGCGCGTTTTCAACGCCTGTGGAGATGATGCAGTTCATTGCCCGCCTGCGCAAACTCTCGGGCGGCAAACCCACCGGTTTCAAGTTCTGCATAGGCCACCCCTGGGAATGGTTTGCCATCGTGAAAGCCATGCTGGAGACCGGCATCACACCCGACTTCATCGTGGTCGATGGCGCAGAAGGCGGCACCGGCGCAGCACCCATCGAGTTCGTCGACCATGTCGGCGCACCGCTGCAGGAAGGCCTGCTGCTGGTGCACAACACGCTGGTCGGCGTCAATTTGCGTGACCGTATCTCGATTGGCGCCGCCGGCAAGGTCATCACAGCCTTCGACATGGTGCGCCTGATGGCACTCGGCGCCGACTGGTGCAATGCGGGCCGCGGTTTCATGATGGCGCTGGGCTGCATACAGGCGCAGACCTGCCACACCGGTACCTGCCCCACCGGTGTCACCACGCAGGACCCGCAGCGCCAGCAGGCGCTCGTGGTGCCCGACAAGGCCGACCGCGTGCGCAACTTTCACCGCAGCACACTGCACGCCCTGCAGGAACTGGTGCAGGCGGCCGGCCTGGAGCACCCGCAAGAAGTCAACGCACACCACATCGTGCGCCGGCTGACGGACACCGAGGTGCGCCTGCTCAGCAATCTCATCATGCAGGTGGAGCCCGGCGCGCTGCTGGGCCCGCTGGAGCATCAAAACAACGTGTTCAAACAGTACTGGCCGATGGCCGATGCCCACAGCTTTCGCGCCAGCAGCGCGAGCATTCAGGTGCCGACCGGGCCAGCGCTGGGGACGGCAGCCCCCGCTTGAATCGCCTGAACAGCTAGAACGCCCTGCGCACAGCAATGCCGAGCGCGAGCAGGCGTTTGGCCATGGATGTCACGGCCTTGTCCTTGCTGAGGAGCACTGCCTTGTGCGCCACCGCGAGGTCTATGAACTGCTGGTCATCCCTGTCGCTGCAGGTCACCGGCGCCTTGCCCGCGGCATCGACGATGCGCGCATGTTTGTCAAATGCGTCCAGCACATCCTCCGCCTGTAGTTTGTAGAAGGCCAGCCGCGGCACGATCTGCGGGTAGGCCAGCACACGCGCCAGCTCATCGCGCATGGCTTGGGTGGCGAGCCAGTCGAGTTTTTTTTCTTCGAGCCCCTGACGCAGGGGCTGCGCAGCAACATCGCCGAACACAAACACGTCGAGGACGATGTTGGTGTCCAGGACGATGGACTCACGCATCGCGCGGGGGCTTGCTGCGCGCGGAGCCGGCGACCATGTCGAAGCGGAACAGGCGGCATTCGATCGGGCCGTTCCACATCGGCACGCGGCGCGATTCCTTCAGGCGCATCTTGCCCGGCAGCTTGAGGTCGGGCGTGAGTACATGGGCGGTCCAGCCGGCGTAATTTTTCTTCCAGTGCGTGGCGAGTTGCGGGAAGAAGTTGGAGGCTTCTTCGCCGGTCTCGGTCACGGCCTGTTCTCGCGATGGGTTGGCATTGCGGTCACGCGAAGGTGCATGCATGCTTTCAGCCTCGGGCAGCGGCTGCCCGAACTCGTCAATGCCCTGGCCCTGGAACTCTGAGCGCGCATGGTCGCGGCGCTGCGCACCCGAGGCGGCCGTGATGCCCGCCACACCGGCGACGTCGATACGCTCGCCATAGGGCGGGTTCACCAGCATGACGCCCGCAGGCGCCGGCGGCATGCGCTGCAAGGCATCACCACCCCGAAACTGAACGGCATTGGCGACGCCTGCGCGTTCTGCATTGCGCTCGGCAAAGTCGACCATGCGGAAGGACACATCGCTGCCGAACACCGGTGCGGTCGGCTCGGTGATTGCGGCTTCGGCCTGGTCGAGCAGGCCGTCCCACACGTGCGGCTGGAAAGGCAAAAACTTCTGGAAGGCAAACCGCCGGTTGATGCCGGGGGCGATGTTGCAGGCGATCTGCGCGGCTTCAATCGCAATCGTGCCGGAGCCGCAGCAGGGGTCGTACAGCGGCACGCCATCCTTGCACTGCTGGTCCCAGCCGCTGGCAGCAATCATCGCGGCGGCCAGCGTTTCCTTGAGCGGCGCATCGCCCTTGTCCTCACGCCAGCCGCGCTTGAACAGCGGCTCGCCCGAGGTGTCGATGTAGATGGTGACGGTATCGACCGTCAGGTGCACATAAATGCGCACATCGGGCCAGCGGGTGTCGACATCGGGCCGCACATCGAACTTGGCGCGAAAGCGGTCGGCAATCGCGTCCTTGATCTTGAGGGCCGCAAAATTCAGGCTGGTGAGCGGGCTGTGCTGCGCGGTGATCTCGACCTTGAAGGTCTGCTTGGGCGTGAACCAGATTTCCCAGGCGACATTGGCTGCCGCGTTGTAGAGGTCCTGCTCGCTGCGGTACTGGTTGTGCTGCAGCTCGATGAGCACACGCTGCGCGAGGCGGCTGTGCAGGTTCAACTGCAGCGCATCGCGCCAGGAACCCTGCAGCTGCACACCGGCACGCCAGGCCTTGCCGGTGATGCCGGTGACGCGCTGCACCTCGGTCTGCAAAAGGGCCTCGACGCCGGCGGCGCAGGGCAAAAATATCTGTAGTTGATTCATAAAGACTTGCGCAGGTTGGCCGGTGCAATGCGCAGGGCTTCGCGGTATTTCGCGACGGTGCGGCGCGCGCATTCGATCCCCTGCTCCTTGAGCATTTCCGAGATCTGGTTGTCGCTGAGCGGCTTTTTGGTGCTTTCAGATGCCACGAACTGCTTGATGAGCGCGCGCACGGCCGTGCTCGATGCATTGCCGCCGGTTTCGGTTCCGAGGGCCGATCCGAAAAAATATTTGAGCTCGAAGGTGCCGAAGGGCGTACCCATGTATTTGGCGGTGGTGACACGCGAAATCGTGGACTCGTGCAGGCCGAGTTCATCGGCAATTTCCCGCAGCACCAGAGGCCGCATCGCCAGCTCGCCATGGGTGAAAAAATTCTTTTGCCGCTCGACGATGGCCGTGCTGACACGCAGGATGGTGTCAAAGCGCTGCTGGATGTTCTTGATGAACCAGCGCGCCTCCTGCAGGCGTTGTTGCAACGCCTGGCCGCCCTGGCCCTTGTGCTGCTTGAGGGCGTTGGCGTAGATGTCGTGCACACGCAGCTTGGGCATGACATCGCCATTGAGCGTGACCTTGAAGCCCCTGCCCGACTTGACGACAATCACATCCGGCACCACCAGGTTGCGTTCGACATTGACAAAACGCCGGCCGGGCTTGGGGTCCAGGCGGCCTATGACGCCAATGGCACCCTTGATGACGGTGTCGGGGTAACCGCACAGCTGCGACAGGCGTTTGACATCACGCTTGGCCAGCAGCTCCATCGGCTGCCTGCACATCGCCATGGCCGCGCGCGTTTCATCGCAATCGCGGCAATCCAGCAGTTGCAGGCCCAGGCATTCGGCAAGGTTGCGCGCGCCGACGCCGGCGGGCTCCATGTGGTGCAACAGCTTGAGTGCCATCGCAAAATGCTGCTCCAGCTCTTCGAGCTCTTCGAGATCATCACCGGCCAGGCCTTTGGCCAGCGATGCCAGCGTGTCTTCCAGATAACCGTCGTCGTTGAGCGACTCGATGAGGAAGTGCAAGGCTGCGCGGTCCTCCTGGGACAGGCGCAGGCTCAGCGACTGGCGGTGCAGGTGGTCCTGCAGCGACTCGTGGCCGCGGGCCAGGTCAGACGCGTCGGTATCGCCCTCATCGTTGTTGTTCTTGCGCGGGGGCGCATCACCGCCCCACTCGCTGTCGTCGGGTGCAGACTCGACGCTGCCGTCGCCTTCCCAGCTGTCTTCGAGCGTGGCCTCAGAACTGATCTCGGGCGTGGTCTCGGTGTCGCTGGATGTCGACGTGCCGGCGTCAGGTGTACTGCCGGGCATCGGGTCAGCGGCAGATTCAAACTCCTGGTTGTCCTGGCTGACGGGGGTGTTCACATGGTCCAGGCCAAACTCTTCGCGCGCAGCAGACTCTTCAGTCACTTCGAGAAACGGGTTTTCGTCGAGCATCTGCTCGACCTCCTGGCTCAGCTCCAGCGTGGAGAGTTGCAGCAGGCGTATGGACTGCTGCAACTGTGGCGTCAGCGCAAGATGCTGCGAAACCCTTAATGAAAGCCCTTGCTTCATGCCGTTTTCCGCGCGGATAAAACCGAACAGTCTTCAGCAAGCTGGGGCCGTGGAACTGGCTTTGCCAGGCCACAGGCACCGTCCCCTTGAGGGGAGAGGGTGCTACACGAAGTGAGCAAACAACAGGGGGGAGCCAAGTGCTACATCCTGAAATGTTCGCCCAGGTACACCCGGCGTACATCGGCATTGTTCACAATTTCAGAAGGCGTGCCTTTGGCCAGCACGTGGCCGTCGCTGATGATGTAGGCGTGGTCGCAAATGCCGAGCGTCTCGCGCACGTTGTGGTCGGTGATGAGCACACCGATGCCGCGCGATTTCAGGAAACCGATGATGCGCTGGATCTCGATGACGGCGATGGGATCGATACCGGCAAAGGGCTCATCCAGCAGGATAAAGCGTGGCTGTGTGGCCAGCGCGCGCGCGATCTCGACGCGGCGGCGCTCACCACCCGACAGAGCCAGCGCCGGTGAATCGGCGAGGTGGTCGACACGCAGGTCTTTCAGCAGGGCATCGAGCCGTTCGGCGATGACGGCCTGGCTGAGCGCCTTGCCGGCGTCGTCATGCTGCAGCTCGAGCACGGCGCGCACATTCTGCTCGACCGACAGCTTGCGGAAAATCGAAGCCTCCTGCGGCAGGTAGCTCAGGCCCAGGCGCGCGCGGCGGTGAATGGGCATCTGCTCGACCGGGTTGCCGTCGATGGCGATATCGCCGGCATCGGCGCGCACCAGGCCCACGATCATGTAGAAAGAGGTCGTCTTGCCGGCACCATTGGGGCCCAGCAGGCCCACCACTTCACCGCTTTTGACGGACAGGGACACATCCTTGACCACCTTGCGGCTGCCATAGGACTTTTGCAGGCCCGTTGCGACCAGCTGACTCACCTCAGGCGGCACGGCTGCAGTTTCAGGGGAAGACGATTCCAGTGTTGCGCTCCCGGCAACGTTCAGCTTGTCCGTATCCATAAATCAGTTCTTGTTGTCGTTGCCCAGCGCGCCGCTGGGGCGCAGGCTGGCGGGCGGTGCGACCGGCGCCGCCGGTGCAGGTGTACCAGCCGCGCCGGAAGCCGCATTGCGCGGAGACAGCAGGGCCCGGACGCGCCCGGTCGGGTTGGTCGCGGATTTGTTCTGGGCGTTGCTCTCGACAGTGAACACGTCGGTCACGTTGTCGTAGTTGATCTGCGAGCCGGTGGACTCATCGGACAGCACCGCGCCCTTGTAGCGGCGCATGACCGCGCTGCCTATGAATTTGACGAGGTCCGGGCGGCTGTCGTACTCGATGCGCAGGCCCTCGCCCTCAATGTACTCATCGACCCCGTCACGCTTCTTGCGGTAGAACGCCAGCTTTCCGGGTGGGGCAATCACGATGGCCTTCTGGTAACCCTCGGGGTCCTGGCTCACGTCGACCCGCTCACCGCGGATGATGGTCGTGCCTTTGGTGATCACCACATTGCCGGTGAACACGCTGGTTTGTTTCAAATCGTCATAACGCAGGGCATCGGACTCTGCGTTCATGGGCTTGTCGCGGTCGGCCTGTTCCGCCGCCAGCGGCAAGACCGTCAGGGCAGCAAGCGCCGCGACGGTGAGGGTCAGAAAAGTGGGGTATTTCATAAAGGCACGAATCTTGCTGCGTGTTGTTTCGGCCCATTGTAGCGACCAGCCATTGCGCCTGACGCCTTAACCGCCCCGGGTTGCCGGGCTTTATGCGCAAAAAAACCCGCCTTGGCGGGTTTTTTGCTTGCACGTCCGGACCGGGAGGCCCGAACGGCACCGCAGCTTACTTTTTACGCGCGCTGGCAATCAGGTAATCGGTCACCACCAATGCACGCTCCATAGTGCCGGCCTGCGTGCCGTCGGTGTAGAACTTGCCGGCAATACCCAGCGCGGGCACGCCCTGCACCTTGTACTGGTCCTGCAGCTGGGTCGCCTTGCGCACCTTGGTGGCAATCGGGAAGGAGTTGTAGGCCTCCACGAATTTCGCCTTGTTGATGCCGCTTTGTGTACCGGCCCAGGCAATGATCTGGTCCGCCGTGGTCAGAAGCTGCTTCTCGACGTGGATGGCGTCGAAGACCTTCTTCTGCATCTCGTCGACCTTGCCCATGCTTTCCAGCGTGTAGTAAAGCCTTTGCTGCGGCTCGAAGTCCGGGCGAAAGGACACGGGCGCACGGCGGAACGCCACATCCTTGGGCAGCTTCTTGAGCCAGGCTTCAAGTTGCGGCTCGAAACGGTTGCAGTGCGGGCAGCTGTACCAGAAGAACTCGACCACCTCGACCTTGCCGGCAGGCGCCTCCACGGGGACGGCCTTGTCCAGCGTCAGGAAATCCACACCATCCTGCGGCGGCTTGCCCTGCGCCAGGGCGGTGCCCGGCAGCACATAGCTGGCACCCAGGGTAGCTGCGGCTACCGTTGCGGCCGAAAGCGAAAACTCACGTCGTTGCATGTCTTTTTCTCCTGAAAATCTCAATAAATCCTGAATGCCATGCCGTACAAATCGCGGCGCAGGCCAGCAGTTGGACACCGAAGCGGTGGAAAGTTCAGCGTTGCACCCTCACCAGTGCGGTTTCTATGGCGTTGCCGTCCAGTTTTTCCTTGGTCTTGTCGGCTTCGTCCTTTTTGTCAAACGGCCCGAGGCGGACACGGTACACCGTGCGGCCGGACTGTTCGCGCTCCGTCACCTTGGCCTGAAAACCCATCAGCGACAGCTTGGCGCGCTGGGTTTCGGCGTCTTCAGGCGTGCGGAAAGCGCCGGCCTGAATGAAATAACTGAAAGGGTCCACGCCGCCCGCTGCAGCCGCCACGGCGTCAGGTTTGGCGTCGGCTTTTGGTTTGGCATCAGGCTTGGCCTCGGTTTTGGCCTTGGCCAGGTCACCCAGCGGATCGGTCGACGCTGCGGGCTTGCCGCCCTTGGCCGCACTGGCGGCGGCCACAGGTGCTTCCGTCCCCACGGCACCGGACGCGACAGCGCCGGGGCGGGCCGGGTTCTTGCCGGCGAGCGGCGCGTTCGGGTCCCAGTCCTTGTTCTTCTTGGCTTCCGCCGCGTCGTTTTCGGCGCTGTGGGACTGGCCCTTGTTCATGAAGGGCACCGGCACCTTGGTGACATACACCGCCACGGCCAATGCAGCACCGAGCCCCAGCAGGGCGCCGATGATGATGCCCAACAGGGTGCCACCGCGCTGCTTGTTGCTGGTCCGGGGTATCGACTTTTCTGGATGCGTCATGCTCGTCTCGTTTCGTGGAATCACATCTTGCGCGGGGCACTGACGCCCAGCACCGCCAGGCCATTGTGCAACACCTGCGCCGTGGCCGCGACCAGGGCCAGCCGGGCCAGCTTGACCGCTTCTTCGTCGACCAGGATGCGCTCGGCATCGTAGTAGCTGTGGTAGCTGGCGGCCAGCTCGCGCAGGTAAAACGCCACGTCGTGCGGCGCAAACCCGCTGGCGGCACCGGCCAGCATGTCCGGGTATTTGGCGATGAGCAACATCAATGCCTGCGCCTGTGGGCTGACCAGCGGCGAGAGGTCTACGGACTTCAGGCTGGCTTCATCGCCACCCCACGCCGTCAGCACCGAGCAGATGCGCGCATGCGCGTACTGCACGTAGTACACCGGGTTTTCATTGTTTTTGGCGAGCGCGAGGTCGATGTCGAAGATGTATTCGGTGTCGGGCTTGCGGCTGAGCAAAAAGAACCGCACGGCATCGGCGCTGGTCCATTCAATCAGGTCGCGCAGCGTGACGTAGCTGCCGGCGCGCTTCGAGATCTTGACCTCTTCACCGTTGCGCACCACACGCACCATGGTGTGCAGCACGTAGTCGGGGTAGCCCTGGGGCACGCCTTCGCTGGCGGCCTGCAGGCCGGCGCGCACACGGGCGATGGTGCCGTGGTGGTCCATGCCCTGGATGTTGATGGCGCGGCCGAAACCGCGCTCCCATTTGGCCAGGTGGTAGGCGACGTCGGGCACAAAGTAGGTGTAGGTACCGTCGGTCTTTTTCATGACGCGGTCCTTGTCGTCACCGTAGTCGGTGGACTTGAGCCACAGCGCGCCGTCCTGCTCGTAGGTCTTGCCTGCGGCTTTCAGTTTGGCAACGGCCGCATCGACACGGCCAGAGCTGTAGAGACTGGACTCGAGGTAGTAGTTGTCAAAGCGCACTGAAAACGCCTGCAGGTCCAGGTCCTGCTCGCGGCGCAGGTAGGCGACAGCGAACTGGCGTATGGAATCGAGGTCGTCCACATCGCCGGAGGCCGTGAACTCGCGGTCATCGGACTTGACGGTTTTCTTCGCGATGAAGTCGGCCGCAATATCGGCGATGTAGTCGCCGTTGTAGGCCGACTCGGGCCAGCCGGCATCACCGGGTTTGATGCCCCTGGCGCGCGCCTGCGTGCTGGTGGCCAGGGTGTGGATCTGCACGCCCGCGTCGTTGTAATAGAACTCGCGGTAGACACCCATGCCCTGCGTGACAAACAAGTTACAGATCGCATCGCCCAGTGCTGCCTGGCGGCCGTGGCCAACGTGCAGCGGGCCGGTGGGGTTGGCGGATACGAACTCGACCACCATGCGGTTGCCCGCCGCCTGCGGCTTCACACCGTATTGCGTGGCCGCGTGCAAAACTTCACGCACGGTTTCCTGTTTTGCAACAGGCTTGAGTTTGACATTGAGAAAGCCGGGGCCGGCGATTTCCACCGCATCCACCCACTTCTCATAAGCGGGTTTGGCCAGCAGGATGGCCTTCAGCGCCTCAGCCACCTGACGCGGGTTCTGCTTGAGACCCTTGGCCAGCTGCATGGCCGCCGTACAGGCGAAATCGCCGTGCGCAGCCACCTTGGGGGATTCAAACGCGGCCTTGTCGCCTGCGCCGGGGGAAAGCTGTTCCAGCCCTTCGGCGAGCGCCGCGAGCAGTTCATTTTTAATCGAGAGCATGCAGGGATTTTACGTTTAAGCGGTTTTGATACAGGTCATCCACCTTGTGAGGGCTGGCGTTATATGTTGGAATTCCTTCTGGAACTCAAAACCCGCCCTTTCACACCCCTGTTACCCCCCCTGGAGCCACTCATGAAAAAGCTGTTGTCACTGATCGCCGTTGCGTTCGCCTTCTCGATGACCCTTGCACCTGTGGCCCACGCTGCAGACACCTGCGCCGCCCAATCTGCTGAAAAGAAACTGGCCGGCGCCGCCAAAGCCAGCTTTGAGAAGAAGTGCATGGCCGATGCCGCTGCCGCCAGCCCTGCGGCTGCCTGCGCCGCGCAATCTGCCGAAAAGAAACTCGCGGGTGCCGCCAAGGCCAGCTTCGAGAAGAAATGCGTCGCCGATGCCGGTGGCGAGAAGAAGGCTGAAGCCCCAAGCCCGGCCGCAGCTTGCGCCGCACAATCTGCTGAAAAGAAACTGGCCGGCGCTGCCAAGTCCAGCTTCGAGAAGAAGTGCGTGGCCGATGCTGGCGGCGACAAGAAGATGGCAGACGCCAAGCCCATGGCCAAGGCTGACGCCAAAGACGCCAAGAAGTAATCTTTTTACAGACTGGGCAAAGGCCCGTTCGCTCCTGGCGGACGGGCTTTTTCGTTTTCGGGCGGCGGAATCTCGCCCTGCCAGTAAGCGGGGTCGCTGAAGCTCTGCTTTAAAAAGTCGATCCACAGCCGCACCCGCAGCGGCAGGTGCTTGCGCTGCGGGAAGACACAGTAAATACCGTTGGGCGGCGCGGCAAACGCTTCCAGCACCGACACCAGCTGGCCGTCGGCCACTTCAGCTTCGACTTCCCAGGTGCTGCGCCAGGCAATGCCGTAACCCGCCAGGCACCAGTCATGAAGCACCTGCCCGTCGGAGCAGTCCAGCGGGCCGCCGGGTTTGAGGTACACCAGCTCACCGTCGACCATGAATGCCCAGCCCCTCGTTTGTGAGGCTTCACTCGACAGCGTCAGGCAATCGAACTTCGACAGCTCGTTCGGGTGCTGCGGCGTGCCGTGCGCATCGAGGTACTGCGGCGTGGCCACGCAGAGGCGGCGGTTGTCGGCCATGCGAACGCTGACCAGCGATGAATCCGGCAGGTCGCCAACACGTACCGCGCAGTCGAAACCTTCACCGGCAAGGTCCACGACACGGTCGCTGAGGTTGAGCGAAATCGTCACGTCGGCATGCTGCTCCCTGAACGCCGTGACCAGCGGCGCGACATGGCGGCGGCCAAAACCGGCCGGCGCGGTGATGCGCAAATGGCCACTGGCCTTGACGCCGCCTGCCGACACGCTGGCCTCGGCGTTGGCCATGTCGGCCAGCAGGCGCTGGCAGTCTTCGAGGAAGGCGCTGCCCTCATGCGTCAGCGCAATGCGACGCGTGGTGCGCACCAGCAGCTTGACGCCCAAGCGCTCTTCCAGCGCATCGAGGCGGCGGCCCATGATGGCCGGTGCCACGCTTTCGGCGCGTGCCGCTGCCGCCAGGCTGCCGCGCGCGACCACCGACACAAAAGATTCGAGTTGTTTGAGTTTGTCCATCGCACGTCCTGCGGCTCAGGGAGCAGGCTGGCCCAGCGCGACGATCTGCGCATCGCTGTAACCCAGCGCCGCCAGAATCTCGTGCGTGTGCTCGCCCAGCTGCGGCGGGTTCAGCCGCACGCCGGGCCGCGCGCCGTCCATCATCAGCGGCATCAGCGGCACCTGCGTCTGCTGTCCGCCGGGCAAGGTCATGGGCGCGAGACCGCCGGTCGCCTGCAGGTGCGGGTCGTCGAACAAATCCTGCGGTTTGGTGATCGGTGCAAACGGCAGGCCATGCGCTTCGAACACGGCGCTCAATTCAGCCGCCGTGTGTTCAGCCATGCGCGAACGCAGCAGCGGCATCAGCCAGTCGCGGGCGCGCACGCGGTCGTTGTTGGTGACGAGGCGCGGGTCGGCCTGCAGCTCGACCAGTTCAAAGGCCTTGCAGAAAATCGCCCACTGCGTATCGCTGACGACGGCCAGAAAGATCTGCTCGCCGTCCTTCACCGCAAACACGTCGTACACCGCCCAGGCCGAGATGCGGCTGGGCATGGGCTGCGCCGCCTGGCCGGTCACGGCGAACTGCATCATGTGCTGCGCGACGAGGAAGATGTTGTTCTCGAACAGGGCCGACTGCACTTCCTGCCCCTTGCCGGTGACGTTGCGCTGCGCCAGTGCCGCCATCGCGCCAATCGCGCCGAACATGCCGCCCATGATGTCGTTGACGCTGCTGCCCGCCCGCAGCGGGTCGCCGGGACGGCCCGTCATATAGGCCAGGCCGCCCATCATCTGCACCACTTCATCGAGCGCGGTGCGGTGGTCGTAGGGGCCGGGCAAGAAGCCTTTATGGCTCACATAGATCAATCGCTCGCTGAGCTTTTTCAGGCTGGCGTAATCCAGTCCCAGTTTGGCCATGGTGCCGGGTTTGAAGTTTTCACTGACCACATCGGCAGTGGCGATGAGCTTGAGCGCCGCCTCCCGGCCGGCCGCGCTTTGCAAATCCAGCGCAATCGATTTTTTGTTGCGGTTGAACATGCTGAAGAAACCCGCGCCCGCGCCAATCAGCTTGCGGGTGTTGTCGCCCCCCAAAGGCTCGACCTTGATGACCTCGGCACCCAGATCGGCCAGCACCATGCCGCAGGTCGGGCCCATGACCATGTGCGTGAACTCGACCACACGGATGCCCGCCAGCGGCAGCGAGGGGGCGTCTGGCCCGGAACCAGACGCGGAATCAAGCGCGGAAGGGGTCATGAAGAAGTTTCCAGTTTCAGCTCAGGCCAGTCAGTTGCTATATTTTTAGTAGCTGCTCACGCCCATGTCTATTGGTCAAAACACCTAAAAGGCACCTGAAAATGGCCTAAAAACGGGGTTTTTGAGCCGCAAAACAGGCCAGAAATGGCTCGCGCAGCCTGATTATGTGTATTTTTGTCATGGATAAAGCGATTAATCAAGTATTAATCACGACTGGAGTATCGAATACAGTCAACAGATGACCACAACGCCCCGCGCAGTCCTGTTTGACGCCTACGGCACGCTGTTCGACGTGTACAGCGTCGGCGCGCTGGCCGAGCAGCTCTTCCCCGGGCAGGGCCAGGCGCTGGGCGTGATGTGGCGCGACAAACAGATTGAATACACCCGCCTGGTGACCACCAGCAACGACGGCGCGCATTACAAACCGTTTTGGGATCTGACGCGTGCCGGCCTGCAGTACGCCTGCCAGCGCCTGGCGCTGGACCTTACGCCGGCGCGCGAGGAGCAGCTGATGGCCCAGTACCTGCAGCTAACGCCCTTCCCGGAAAACCGCGAAGTCCTGCTGGCGCTGAAAGCCCGCGGCATCGTCACCGGCATTCTCTCCAACGGCGATCCGGCCATGCTGGCGGCGGTCGTCAAATCCGCCGGGCTGGACGACGTGCTGGACCACGTCATCAGCATCGACAGCATCCGCAAATACAAAACCCATCCCGCCGCCTACGCTCTGGGCGAACAGGCCACGGGACTCAAGGCGTCCGATATCGGCTTTGTGAGCTGCAACGGCTGGGACGCCCTGGCCGCAACCTGGTACGGCTATTGCACGCTGTGGATCAACCGCTACAAACTGCCATTTGAGACACTGGGTACTTCGCCGATGTACACCGGCAGCGACCTGCGTGACGTCCTGACCCAGCTGGCACCCTGACACCGCTTTATTTTTAACCATCGTTTTCCGAGGATTCGACATGACCACCCCCACGCCACGCACCGCCGAGCACAAGCTGCAGGTCGCCACCAACCTGCACCGCTTTATCGAAACCCAGGTGCTGCCCGGCACCGGCGTCAGCGCATCGACCTTCTGGAAAGGTTTCGACGCTGTCGTGGCCGACCTCGCGCCGAAAAACATCGCCCTGTTGGCCGAGCGTGACCGCCTGCAACTGGAAATGGACGCCTGGCACAAAGCCAACCCCGGCCCCATCGCCGACATGAAGGCCTACCGCGCCTTTCTGGAGAAAACCGGCTACCTCGTGCCCTCGCCGAAAAAGGTCACCATCACCACCGGCAATGTCGATGCCGAACTCGCAAAACAGGCCGGCCCGCAGCTGGTGGTGCCCGTCCTCAATGCCCGCTACGCGCTCAACGCGGCCAATGCGCGCTGGGGTTCGCTGTATGACGCCCTCTACGGCACCGACGTGATCTCCGAAGAAGGCGGCGCTGAAAAAGGCAAGGGCTACAACCCGGTCCGCGGCGCCAAGGTCATTGAATACGCACGTTATGTGCTGGACCGCACCGCCCCGCTGAAGACCGGCTCGCACATCGACTCGACCGGCTACAGCGTCAAGGGCGGCAAGCTGGTGGTTGCACTGAAAAGCGGCAAGACCACGGGCCTTGAAGATGCCGGCCAGTTCACCGGCTACCAAGGCAAGGCGTCCGCCCCCTCCTCGGTGCTGCTGCAGCACAACGGTCTGCACCTCGACATCCTCATCGACCGCACCACGGCGATTGGCCGCAGCGACGCCGCCGGCGTGAGCGACCTGGTGCTGGAAGCCGCACTCTCCACCATCATGGACCTGGAAGACTCCGTGGCGGTGGTCGATGCCGACGACAAAGTGCTGGCGTACGGCAACTGGCTGGGCATCCTGCAGGGCACGCTGACCGAAAGCGTGTCCAAGGACGGCAAGACATTCACCCGTGGCCTCAACCCCGACCGTGAATACACCGCGCCCAACGGCAAAGGCAAACCCGTCGTGCTGCACGGCCGCTCGCTGATGTTTGTGCGTAACGTGGGCCACCTGATGACCAACCCGGCCGTGCTGTACACCGCTGCCGATGGCACGACCAAAGAAATCCCCGAAGGCATTCTGGATGCCGTCGTCACCACGACCATCGCCATTCACGATTTGAAACGCAAGGGCAAGGCCGGCATCAAGAACTCGCGCAAGGGTTCGGTCTACATCGTCAAGCCCAAGATGCACGGCCCGGCTGAAGTCGCATTCGCAGCTGAGCTCTTCACGCGTGTCGAGAAAATGCTGGGCCTGCCCGACAGCACGGTCAAGCTCGGCATCATGGACGAAGAACGCCGTACCAGTGTCAACCTGAAGGCCTGTATCGCCGCCGCGAAGAGCCGCGTCGCCTTCATCAACACCGGCTTCCTGGACCGCACCGGCGACGAGATGCACACCGCCATGCTGGCCGGCCCCATGATCCGCAAGGGCGACATGAAGACCAGCGCCTGGATCCAGTCGTACGAGAAGAACAACGTGCTGGTGGGCCTGTCGTGCGGCCTGCGCGGCAAGGCGCAGATCGGCAAGGGCATGTGGGCCATGCCCGATTTGATGAAGGCCATGATGGAGCAGAAGATTGCCCACCCCAAAGCCGGTGCGAACACCGCCTGGGTGCCCAGCCCGACAGGCGCCACGCTGCACGCCCTGCACTACCACCAGGTCAAGGTCAGCAAGGTGCAGAAAGACCTCGAAAAGATCGATGCCAACAAGGAGCGCAACGCCATCCTGAACAACCTGCTGCAGATCCCGGTGACGAACACGCCAGACTGGAGCGCTGAGGCCAAGCAGCAGGAACTCGACAACAACGCACAGGGCATCCTGGGCTATGTGGTGCGCTGGATCGACCAGGGCGTGGGCTGCTCCAAGGTGCCCGACATCCACAACGTGGGCCTGATGGAAGACCGCGCCACGCTGCGCATCTCCAGCCAGCACATGGCCAACTGGCTGCTGCATGGCGTGGTGACCGAGGCGCAGGTGAAGGAAACCTTTGAGCGCATGGCCGCCGTCGTTGACAAGCAGAACGCCGGCGACAAGCTGTACCAGCCCATGGCCGGCAACTTCAAGACATCAGCCGCCTACAAGGCCGCGTGTGATCTCGTCTTCAAGGGCCTGGCGCAGCCGAGCGGTTATACCGAGCCGCTGCTGCACGCGTGGCGCCTCAAGGTGAAGGCCGGCGCCTGATCGGCCTGCAGCCCGCCTAGAGTTCGCTGGCGTCCCGTAATTGCCGCTGCTTGATGACCAGCCGTATGCCAGGCCGGGCAGGCGGTGCGACATGAAAGAGCGTGACATCGGCATCACCGTTGACCCAGGAGGCGGTGTCTATCAGCGCGTCCGACGTCGAAAAGCTTGAAGCCAGTTCAGGGCCAAGGCGGGCGCGCAGCGTTTGCATCAAGGTATCGACCTGTCCCGGCTCCGGGCTGTTGAGGACCAGGTCGGTCTGCTGCAATTTCTGGTGCGCGAGGTAAAGCGTCTGTTCAAAATGCAGCCCACCGTACAGGGCATCAGGCACCCGCAGCGAGCCCAACGCGCCGGAAGACAAACGGCGTGGTGCGCGCACGGCCTGGATGCCCGGCAGCCGCGACGTGAGTTCGCCTGCGCTCATGCCGAGCAGCCCGGTGTTGTCCAGCACGTCCTGCGCATGGGCCGCGGAACACAGGCCGCACATGACCGTGAGCGACATCAACATGAGGCGCCTGACGCCGCCAAAAATCTTCATGCGCACTTTCCGGCCGGAGGCCTGTTACGCCAAACGCTTGTGAAACGGCATCCATCTTAACGAGGGACAAACACACGCGGATCTTCAAAACCCATGAAAGAAACCATATGTGTGCAACCGAAACCAATTGAAACTCTTTGCAAGCTTTCGCCAGCGGCCTTCATTGACCCTTACCCTAGTCTGAAAGTTCATCGCCCGACCCAGACAGCGCGGTCGACGGTGACATGCGTCAACGCCTTTTTCCGGAAATGCCCTGCCGATGGCCTCACCATCCGACGTCCTTCAGTCATGCCTTCAAGAGGCAGCCAGCGCCGCACGGCCTGCGCTGGAGCAGTGCATGGACGCCGCCGTGGCCGTCCTGCAGGACGCCGAACTCAAAAGCATGAAGGTCGTCGAGCGCGACGAGTTCGCGCAGGCGTGGCGACTTCTTCTGGATGGCAAGGCGGCGTGGGCTGCACGCTACACCCCTGAATTGCTGACGGCGTTCGGCCAGTGCGTGGAAGTTGCCGCGCAGGAAGTCAAACTTCAGCACCTGCCGAAGTCCGACCCGGCTGCCAGCCCTGTGCCGTCGCGCAGGCCGGGCGGGCCAGGCGCAGGCGGACTCGACACCTTTTCACTGGTCGAGGATGCCGACGTCACGCAGGCGATTGAATCATCGCGGCTGCTGCAACAGATCCTGCCGCGTGTGGAACAGTCGCTCGCCGAACTCGACAGCCTCATGAGTTCGGCCCAGGGGCTCACCAACGTCAGGCCTGAACTCAACCCCCTCAGGCCGGAGATATTCGCAAGGGTGTTGCAGGACATGCTGGCCAGCAGCCAGCCCGATGCGGCGATCCTCGCCCTCTGGATAAAACACCTGGCCGGGCCGCTGGCGCACGAGATCCAGAAGTTGTACGGCCGCATCATTCACCTGCTGGAGCTGGCCCATGTGCAGGCCGCGAATTACAGGGTGCTGCAGACGCCGGCGGGCAGAGCGTCGCTCCAGCGCAGAAACGGCGGCGGAGATCCCGCTGCCAGTTCAGGCAATGGCGGCCACGATGGTGCGGACACACCGCCCTACAAACAGCCCTCGCAATACGCCGACCTGTCGAACTATGAAATCAGGGACGAGTTGTTCCAGGATTTTCTTTTTCATGGTGGCAGCAGTGCTGACCAGGGCCTGGCACCCTCCTATTACGCCAGCATCCAAGAGGAACTGAATGCCCTGACGGCCAGCCCAGACTCGGCGGCGGCGCCGCTTCCGGACAGCACATACGAAGAAGACGCCGGGCACGCCGGTTACAGGGCGATGCCGGCCGTCGACAGGCCGGTGCGCATGGTGGACGTGTCGAGCCCGCTCAGCCCCAAAGTCTGGGGCGCCTATGGTCGCTCGCGTGAACGCGCCATCGTTCGCACGCAGCTGAAAAAAGAGGCGACGCAGGTCGGGCAGGTGCTGGGCCTGGAGGTGGTGCGAAAGCTGGTCAACCAGGTCGCGCAGGACCCGCGCCTGCTGGTGCCCGTGCGCGAGGCGATTGTGGCGCTGGAGCCTTCGCTGCTGCGCCTGGCCATGGTGGACCCACGTTTTTTCAGCGAAGAACGGCACCCTGGCCGGCGCCTGATGGAGCGTGTAGCGCAGCGCAGCTTCAAATACAACGACGAGTACAGCGCCGATTTTGCCGTCTTCTTTGAAGCCTTGACGCGGGCCTTCAACGAGCTCAACGCGCTCGCCATCGCCGACAGCAAACCATTCGGCATGGTGCTGGCCGGGCTGGAACAGGCCTGGGATGAACAGGACAAGACCGAGTTTCAGGGCCGCCAAAAAGTCCTCAAGGCCCTGCATTTTGCGGAAGAGCGGCAGGAATGCGCCGACCGGATTGCCTTTGACATGAGCTCACGCTCTGACCTGGACAACGTTCCCGGTGTGGTGCTGGATTTCCTGTTCGGTCCGTGGTCGCTGGCCATGGCCCACGCGCGGCTGACAGACCAGCGCAACCAGGTCGACCCCGAAGGTTTTGGCTCCGTCGTGCCGGACCTGCTGTGGAGCGTCAAACGCGACGTGACACTGAAACGCCCTGCACGCCTGATAGAGATGATTCCGGGCCTGCTGGACAAACTGCACACCGGGCTGGACATGCTGGGTCAGTCCCCCCGCGAGAACGAAAAGTTTTTTGAATCGCTGATGAAATTGCACCGGCCGGTTCTCAAGCTCAGGCGCCTGAAAAGCCAGCGCGACGCCGAAGAATCCGGCATCGCGGCCCTGGCACCGGAAGAGTTGCCCGCCACACCCGAGCAACGGCGCGCCAAAGCGGCCGGCCAGCCCTGGCTGGGCCGCGACGAACTCGATGCGGCCGGTTTTGAAGACACCTTGCCGACGGCCCCGGGCGAGCTGGCGGCCATGGACATGATGGACGACGCCAGCGAGGCCATGCAGCCTGCGGCAATGACAGAGCCACCGGTTGCCCTGGTGCCAGAACTCGCGGGGCCTGCCGGCTTCACCCGCCAGGAAGCAGAGACCATCCTGATGCGGCTGCGCACCGGTCACTGGGTGGACCTGTACTCGAAACACCGCTGGTTGCGCGCACAGCTTGTCTGGGCCAGTACCAAGGCCACGCTGTTCATGTTCCTCAGTCACGGCGGCCAGCCCCATTCGATGACCAAGCGCAGCTGCGAAAAACTCATCATGCAGCGCTGGCTGCGTCCTGTGAATGCGCAGGCCGTGGTGGCACAGGCACTGGACAACGTCACTGCCGAGGCGCAGGCCACGGCGCAGAAGCATCAGGAAAATCAGGAGAAACAGGCGAGAGCCGGCGGTCATCAGGACTTTTCGCCATCGGCGGCACCGCAGGACGAGTTCGAAACGGTTTAGGGCCTGTTCACACTATTTTCAGGAGTGCGAACGCGGTGAAAACAGCGCCAATCAAGGCGTGCGACGACGGCAAGGCTCATGCCTTGCCTAGGAGTGCAACGCAGAGTGGCGCTGTTTTCACCCCGTTCCCTGCGGGTTGTGATCAAAAAGGCCGTGCGCGGCGTTACAAAGCCTTGATGGGGTCTACCCCATCTGCGTTTTGCGCCTTGCTCACGGCCTTTTTGACTCACAACGCATCGCCTGAAAATAGTGTGAACAGGCCCTAGTCACCGGATGGCGGCCTTGTCCGACGCAACGGGCGTGCGCCGCGACCGACAATCGTGCATGACGCCAAAAACCAGCTTCGCTTTCGAAATCTACCGTGCCGAATCTTCCACCGTGCAAGCTGCGGGCGAAGACGTGATGACAACGCTGGAGGCCACGCTTACCAAGCTGCTGGCGGCAGAGGACGGCTCGGCGGCGGTTGTGGCCAGCGACAGCCACAAGGGCAGCAACCACAAGATCGTCGAGATCACCACCACGCTGCAGGACGCGCCGCTGGCCGACCTGCTGAAGGCGTTTGGCGAACGCCAGGGCCTGACCATCAGCGCGGCCGAATAGCAGGTTCATTCCAGGAAGCTGGCGCGCCGCAGGTCACGGGCGCATCTAGGCCTGCCAGACGCCATAGCCCGCTTCACGCAAGCCTATGCCCAGCTCGACCTCCATGTCGCGCGCACCTTCGTACGGCATGGGGTTGTACATCTCGTACAGCCTCGGCAGCAGCCGTACCCCGAAGTCGCGCGCGTAACGGTTGGCCTGAATGTCGGCCTTGTGCTTGTCGAAGCGCACGTCCGGGTCCAGCCCTGTCATGCCCACATACACAAAGGGTTTGCCCAGAACGTAGTCAGGGTTGGCCTTGCGAAAACGCGCGATGTCCCAGACCTCGGGCGCGAGCTCGATCACATAAACGTGATAGTGGTGACTGCGGGGAATACGCGGCATGCGGGCCATAGGCGCATCCTACAATCAGCGGCCCTGCTCCCTGACGTAAACAACAATCCACAAGGCCGGAACCACATGCAATGGCCCACACTGCCCGAGCCTGCCGCCAGTGAAGAAAACTCACCGCCGGGGCCGGCCGCGCCGCCTTTCATGAGGGTCGACGGGCACCCCCGATCGCTGTATTTCTCGCTGGACGAGCTGCAAAGCCGCATGGACAGCCGCAGGCCCTTCGACCTGGAAGTCGACTACACCCGCACCATGATGGGTTTCCTGCTGTTCCGGCCTGCGACCGGCAACATCGCGATGATCGGCCTCGGCGGCGGTTCGCTCGCCAAGTTCTGCTATCGGCACCTGCCGGACAGCCGCATCACGGTGGCCGAAATCAATCCGCATGTGATCGCCTTGCGACGCGATTTCATGATCCCCGAAGACGACAGCAGGTTTGCGGTGGTGCAGATGGACGGCGCAGACTTTATGGCAACGCACGCAGGCGCCGTGGATGCCCTGCTGGTGGATGGTTTTGGTGCGGAAGGCCAGCCGCCCGCGTTGTGTTCGCAGGCCTTTTACGACAGCTGCGCGCAGGCCTTGTCACCCGACGGCATTCTGGTCGTCAACCTGCACTACGACAGCCCGGATTACGCCGTTTGCGTCGCACGCCTGCAGAGAAGTTTTTCGGGCGCGGTGCTGGAGATACCGGCACCCGAGAAAAGCAACTGCATCATCTTTGCCGGGCACCGGGCGTTTCCGCCGCGGCGCAGTATCGATATCCGCAAATTGCTGTCGGGCATGGCGGCTGATGGCAGGCAGCAACTCCAGCAGGAGTTTTCCCGCGTCCTCTGGTGCATGAACAGCGCGGACGACGCGGACTGACGCCACGCGTCAGCGCATCCCGTCACCCCATCAGGTGTTCTGCACCGTCTCGTTGTATGACAAATCAGCGGCGCCCTGCACGGGGTCCGGGGCTTGCGCCGGACGGCTTTGCGCCTGGTTCTGATCCACCCCGGTTTGGGCCTGCGACTGGTCCTGGGTCTCGTTGGCCTGGGTAGCCGGGGTGGTCTGGCTGTCGATCTGCTGGTCTATTTCTTCCTGCGCAGCACGCACCACCCCTGGGTCTTCAGGCAGCCAGCTGGCTGATGTGACGAGCAGATGAATGAAGTGCAGCTTGGCCACCACGGTCAGGGGCAACACAAAGGGGTAAAAATCAGGCTGGCCCATACTGCGCGACATTTCGTTCAGCATGGTCGTCAGGCGCGTCCAGTCATTGAGGAAGTCGAGGAAATTCTGCGCATCCGGATGATCGGGTTTGTACAGCGCATCGATGGTGTAAGGCGTGAATTCGAGGTGTGCGCTTTCTGCCACCATGCCGAAACTGAGCGCGGTGTCGATGGTGTCGCGCATGTGCAGGTAATGTGCCCAGCACTCGGCCCAGTCTTCCCAGGGGTGGGTGCTCGCATAGGCGCTCACATACGTCAGCCACCATTCCGCAGCCGGGCCCTCCTCGTAGTTCTGCCGCAGGCTGGCGAGATAGTCCTTGTTCTCATCCCCGAAAAGTTCGTGAAAACCATCCATCCACGACGTGCCACTGACCAGGCGATCCCAGTAGTAATGGCCAACTTCATGCCGGAAGTGGCCCAGCAACGTGCGGTAAGGCTCGCGCATCGCCTTGCGCACCGCTTCGCGCACGGCGTCATCGGCCTCCTGCAGGTTGAGCGTGATCAGGCCTGTGTTGTGGCCGGTCATGACGTGGGGGCCGTTGTCGGGCGAGCGCAGAAAATCAAACATCATGCCGCGCTCGGTGTCTTCGGTGATCCGCGAGGCGACCGGCAGGCCCAGCGCCAGTAGCGCCGACACCAGACGGCGCTTGGCCAGTTCAACGCGGCCCCAGAGCAGGCCATTGTCAGGATGCTCCGGGTCATTGAGGTCGGGGATGATGCGGTTCAGGCGGCATGCCCGGCACAGCAGCGCAGGGCCTGTGCCATCGGCCTCCAGCGGGCCGTCTACAGGCACCAGCCAGTTGCACGCGGCCGGAGTCTGAAGGTTCAGGCAACGTGTGTAGGCGCGGGCGGGCGGCGGGAGGATATTGTTGGTATCGCCCTGGGGCTGCACAGGCTCGGCGACTGCGTCACTGTCGGCCACCTGTTCGGGCTGCCAGACCACCCAGGTATCGGTGGCCTGGCCCGGCATCAGGGACAGCAGGCGTGCCTGCTCGGGGTCATAGCCCAGGGGCGTACCGCACGCCAGGCATTCGCTGTTGCGAAAGAACACCGGAACGCCACACTTGCAGCGATAGGCGCGGCCGGCCAGTGTCGCCAGGTGCGGCGCCTGCAGCGACAGCGTCGACGACGGGTTGTCGGGCGCGGGCGAAGTATTGGGGGAGGACATCAATGGAAGCGGCTTTGCGGGTGAACTGCACCGGCCTCTGAAGCCCCGGACGCATAAAAAAAGAACTTTTAGTGTGCCATGGCCAGATTTTTTCGCCATACCGCTTTTGCGCCTTGCCGTGTCAGAAAGCACCGACGGCGAATTTGGCCACTGGCCGTACCCGGTGCCGCGAAGCTTTTATCATTGGGGTTGACATTTCCGGCCCGCACCGCGGCCATCCATCCCGCCACAAAGGAATTCCCATGCCCACCTACCACATCGAAATGATGGAAGGCCGTACCGTCGAGCAGAAGAAGAAACTGGTCGAGGCCATCACCCAGGCCACCGTCGACATCCTCGGCAGCTCGCCAGACTCTGTCGACATCGTCATCACCGACATCAAGCGCGAGAACTGGGCCACCGGCGGCAAGCTGTGGTCGGAACGCAGCTGAACGTCGGCCTGACTTGAGCCGTCCTTCCACACTGCCGGAAATGCGCGCCCGCTATGGCGAGCGCTACCGCTGGCTGCTGCTCCTGTCCGTGATGATCGGCACGATGGCGTCCATCATGTCGTCGACCATCATCAATGTGGCGATTCCCGACATGAGCCATCACTTCGTGCTGGGACAGGACCGGGCGCAGTGGGTGACCTCGGGCTTCATGGTGGCGATGACGGTGTCCATGCTCACCACGCCCTGGCTGCTGGGGCGTTACGGTTACCGCTATACCTACGTGGGCACGATGCTGCTCCTGCTCGCCGGTGGCGTTGTGGGCGGCCTGGCCAACAATTTCAGCCTGGTGCTGGCCGCGCGCGTGGCTGAGGGCCTCGCGGCCGGCATCGTGCAACCCATCCCCGCCATCATCATCATGCGGGCTTTTGCGCCGCACGAGCAGGGCCGGGCCAGCGGCCTGTTTGGCATGGGCGTGGTGCTGGCGCCCGCCATAGGCCCCAGCATAGGCGGCGTGCTGGTCGACCTTTTCGGCTGGCGCTCCATCTTTTTCATGGTGGTGCCCTTTTGCCTGCTGTCATTGTGGATGGCCTATCGCTATGTGCCCATGAATTCCCCGGGCGGTGCAAGTGCGGACCGCAACGGCGCGGGCCTTGACTGGCGTGGGCTGTTGCTGGGTGCGGCAGGTACGCTGTGCCTGCTCAACGGCATGGTGGAACTGCATGGCAGCAACGCCACGCGGGCCGTTGTGCTGCTGCTGGCAGCCGCCCTGATCTTCACGGCCTTTGTCTGGTGGCAGCGTCACCAGTCGGCCAACGGCGGCGCACCCTTGATGAACATGGCCCTGTTCGGATTCAGGCCGTTTGCGATGGGCAGCATGGTCGCCTTTATTTATGGCACGGCCTTGTTCGGGTCCACCTATTTGCTGCCGGTTTATATGCAGCTGGGGCTCAACCTTTCGGCATCGCATGTGGGCACCATCCTGCTGCCCGCAGGTTTTGTGCTGGCCGTGACGATTGCCGGTGTGGGCCGGCTGGCCGACAAACAGCCGACCTGGCTGCTCGTTGGCACAGGTCTCGGCCTGTTGACTGCGTCGTTTGCGCTGATGACCACCATCACGCTGAGCTCGGGCCTCTGGATACTTGTTGTGTTGTCCATCATCGGCCGTGTGGGTCTGGGTTTTATCTTGCCGTCGCTCAACCTCGGCTCCTTGCGCCCGCTGCATGAAAGCCTGCTGTCGCAGGGGTCCAGTGCCATCAGTTTTGTGCGCATGCTGGGCGGTGCCATCGGCGTCAGCCTGTGCGGCATCGTGCTGGAGTGGCGGCTGAGCGTTCACGGCGACTCCCTGGTCAACCCGGTGAGCAGCCCCGCGCGGCTGGCCGCATTCAACGAGTCCTTCCTGATGCTGGCGGCGTTGTGCGCGCTGGCCATGCTGGCAGCCTGGCAATTGCGCGTACCGCCGGAAGCTCCCAAAACACCGACCACCGACTGACCCTCCCAATCCGGCGCGCGAATGCGCAGGCGGCTTGACCGGCAAGTCGGTAGAACACAAAATGCAAGGCACCCTTGCCTGTTCCACCAGGGGCGAGTGGATCGCACAAAGAATCATTAAAAAGTTGTCGCCAGCCGTGTCGACAATTCAACCCCGCCAATCGGGCGCCAGGAGGACTCATGTCAATCGCACGTTTTGTGTTACTTGCTTCGGCCACCACCGTCCTGATGACGGCCGTCCAGACCGCCTCTGCCCAGGCCACCTTCGAGAGAATCAAATCCCGCGGCCAGATCAACATCGGATACCGGCCAGTGGCCCAGCCGTTTTCCATGGAGGACGCAGCCGGCAAACCCACCGGGTATGCCGTCGAGTTCTGCAATGCCATCGCCGCGCGACTCGCTGCGGTGACGGGCGGCGTGCAAAAAATCAGGTACATCCCCATCGCGGTGGACAGGCGGGTTCTGCTGTTGCGCGAGGGCCAGATCGACATGATGTGCGGAAGCCTCACCGTCACCGAAGAACGCAGCGCGGTTCTGGGATTTTCGACACCGATCTTCTACGACAACGTCCAGGTCATGGTCCGCGCCAAAGACAACATCACATCGCTTGACCAGCTCAAGGACCAGTCCGTCGTCGTCATCAACACCACCACGGCGAACCAGGCCATTGCAGCGTACGCCAGCGCGACAGGCGCTGCGCTGAAAGTCAGCCGCGCAGTGGGCGCAGATGCAGCCTTCGCGCAGCTTCAACTCGGATGGGTCAAGGGCTACGCACGCGACGGCGTGCTTCTGGCCAACCAGAAAAGTGGCCTGCCCAACGCCGCGGACTTCGAGATTCTTCCCACGCCGCTGTCACTGGAACCCATCGCCATCGGCATCCGGCGCGCGGACCCCGCGATGAAGTCGCTGGCCGACGCGGTGATCGCGGACGCGATGAAAACAGGAACCATGCAGACCTGGTATTCAAAATACTTCCTGGCACCCACACCTTTTGGTAAATCACTGAACATCCCCATGTCCGAGCGGCTCAAGGAACAGATTCAGGCCGCCAAATAGACAGCGGCCGCTCGCTCGCGCGTCGGGCCATGACCTTCAGCCCTGCCCGGCAAGGATTTGCCGTTAGGATGGACGTGTCCAACCGGGCGACGCGGCAACGCGTTCACTCAAACCACCCTGCAACCGCCAACATGAAAAAAGTCGAGAGATGTGCCAGCTGCTGGGCATGAACTGCAACACGCCGACCGACGTGACGTTCAGCTTTCGCGGGTTTGCACAGCGCGGCGGCAATACGGACCACCATTCGGACGGTTGGGGCATCGCTTTTTTTGAGGGGGACGCATGCGAGGACTGCGACAAGGGTCTGCGGCATTTTGTGGACCACCAACCTGCATCGACCTCACCGGTGGCTGAGCTGATCAGCCGCTACCCCATCAAGAGCCGCAACGTCATCTCGCACATCCGCAAGGCGACGCAAGGCCGCGTGGCGCTGGAGAATTGCCACCCATTCGTGCGCGAACTCTGGGGGCGCTACTGGGTGTTTGCCCACAACGGCGACCTGAAGGATTTTGAGCCACGCCTGCATGGCAGCTTCAGGCCGGTGGGCAGCACCGACAGCGAACGGGCCTTCTGCTGGATCATGCAGGAGCTGGCCAAATCACACGCGGGCGTGCCCAGCATCGAAGAGCTCAGCATCACGCTGCGCGAGCTGGCAGCGCGCATTGCCAGCCACGGCACCTTCAACTTTTTACTGAGCAACGGCCAGGCGCTGTGGGCGCATGCGTCATCAAAACCGGACACGCAGATTCTGTACTACGTCGAACGCAAGCACCCGTTTGCGCACGCGACGCTCAGCGATGAAGACGTCAGCGTCAACTTTGCGGAGCATGCCGGCCAGTCGGACCGGGTCGCCGTGGTGGTGTCGGCTCCCCTGACCACGAATGAAAAGTGGACGGCGTTCGCACCTGGCGAACTCAAGGTTTTCGCAGACGGCGCACTGCTGCAGACCTAGAGCTACAGACCTAGGCCTTGAGCGCAGCCTCAAGCGCATCGACAAACATCGCGGCCACATCAAAACCGGTTTGGTCGAAGATTTCCTGAAAGCAGGTCGGACTCGTGACGTTGATCTCGGTCACCGAGTCACCGATCACATCAATGCCGGCCAGCAGCAGACCCCGCGCGGCGAGCACAGGCCCCAATGTGTTGCCGATCTCGGCATCACGCGCCGACAACGGCTGCGCTACACCCTTGCCACCGGCCGCCAGGTTGCCACGCACCTCACCGCCCTGCGGAATGCGCGCCAGACTGTAGGGCACAGGCTTGCCGCCAATCACCAGCACGCGCTTGTCGCCCTGGGCGATGGCGGGCAGGAATTTCTGCACCATCACGCTCTGCGCGCCGCCCTTGTTCAGCGTCTCGATGATGCTGCCCAGGTTCATGCCGTCCTGCGTGACACGGAAGATGCCCATGCCCCCCATGCCGTCGAGGGGTTTGAGGATGATGTCCTTGTGTTCAGCGTGAAAGCGCTTGATGTCGGCCGGGTTGCGCGTGACCAGCGTCGGGCCGCTGAACTGAGAGAACTCCAGCAGCGCCAGTTTTTCGGGGTGGTCGCGGAGGGCACGCGGCTTGTTGAAAACTTTGGCACCTTCGCGCTCGGCCTGTTCCAGCAGGTGCGTGCTGTAGAAAAATTCGCTGTCGAAGGGCGGGTCCTTGCGCATCAGCACGGCGTCAAAACCGGCCAGCACCTCAGCCTGGTCGGGCCGTTTTTCATCGGCCACAAACCAGGTGTCTTTGTCACCCGTGAGGCGGATATGCCGTACCTGGGCACTGACCCTGCCGCCTGTCTGCCAGCTGATGTCCTGCGTCTCGCAGGCGCTGATGCGGTGGCCGCGCTTTTGCGCCTCGCGCATCATGACAAAGGTGGTGTCCTTGTAGATCTTGAAGGATTCGAGCGGGTCAGCGACAAAAAGGATGTTCATGGTGTGGATATTCAGGGCGCCGGCGTGGATGCTGGCTTGCCATATTGTTGTACAAACAGCGCCAGCGCGCCGGCGACCACGCCCCAGAAGGCGGAGCCGA
>JAZKDR010000057.1:0-16463 GCA_040387435.1 Pseudomonadota bacterium | reverse complement strand
CGGGTAGCTAAGTTCGGAAGAGATAACCGCTGAAAGCATCTAAGCGGGAAACTCGTTTCAAGATTAGATCTGCCGGGGCCTTGAGCCCCCTAAAGAGTCGTTCAAGACCAGGACGTTGATAGGTCAGGTGTGGAAGCGCAGTAATGCGTTAAGCTAACTGATACTAATTGCTCGTGCGGCTTGACCCTATAACTTTGATAGCGCGTAATGTGCTTCAATGATTGTTATGCCAAGTTGACGCAGTCAAAAATACAAAAATCTAATCTGATTCCATACTCTATGAATTCGTTGTCTTGACCTAAACACCAAGACGACACCCAGTTATGCCTGATGACCATAGCAAGTTGGTACCACTCCTTCCCATCCCGAACAGGACAGTGAAACGACTTAGCGCCGATGATAGTGCGGATTCCCGTGTGAAAGTAGGACATTGTCAGGCTCTTACAGCAAGGAACGCCCAGTTGATTTTCGATCAGCTGGGCGTTTTCTTTTGTCAGTACGATTTAACTTGAAAAGCATGATGGCACTCTGTCTCGCTCTCCAGAAATCGAAGCTGAAAAATATCAAAGCTGAAAAATTGAAAGCCCGCAAGAATTTGTTCTAGCGGGCTTTTCCTTTTATGGCGCCTATATGTTTGGAGCCGCTGCAGTCCGCGGTTGCATCAAATGCGCGCCAATGTTGATGTCACGCAAGTTGTTGCCAGCCTTAAAACTACCGGTCAAGATTTGGTTTTACGCCGGCGGGCATGACTGCCAAAGAGCGCACCCGATGCCGAAAAAATGCTCGATGCCGTTCAGCTGTTGAGTATGAAACTACCTTCGCGCATCGCCGCGCCCGACTTGCACAAATCATCACAAAGTTTCTCTACCCAGGCATCCATCGGGGTGTCCCGGAAAAATCGTTCGCGAATTTGCGCCAGGTAAGGCGTAGCCTTCGCCCAATCGGCGAACTCATCGTCCGTCTGTCTCTGAGTTTCAAGAAGTTTGAACTTCAGCAATACTTTTGCGGCGTGGTTTGCATGCTTGAGCGGATCCTGAACAAAAGCATCAAGCCGGTGCCGAGCGATATCAAGCGTCGCTGGCGAGTATTTAAAAATAGCACCGTGCCCTGGAATAATCACTGACGGATCCAATTGTTCGATGAGATCTAACGTCGCGCCGACTTCCTCAAATGCTTTCTCGCCCTCAAGCTCGGGGAAAACGACGCCGAAACCACTCTCCCAAAGCGCATCGGCAGAAATCAGCAAGCGTTGGGCCGGTTCAAAAAAGACCAATGAGTGTGGATCGTGCCCAGGTGCTGCATGAATCTGCCACTTTGTATGGCCAAAATCCATCTCAAGTCCAGGTTGAAGCGTTTGCGTGAAAGAAAACTTTGGGCAAAGCTGACCGGTGGGCTCGTAGGTCAGCGCCACGGGATCCCAATCGGCTACATATTTTGACTGCCCGGGGGGGATGAATGTCTCAAGAGTCGGGTAGCGGGACTGCAGCGCCGCGTTTCCACCGCAGTGATCACTGTGAAGATGCGTGTTGATGAGTATGTCGAGTGGGCGCTCGCCCAATACACTTCCAACCAGCGCGACCGTCTGGGCCGAATGGGTGCAATACCCGCTGTCAATCAGGACACTTTTTTGCGCCCCCGTGAACAGAATGTTGTTGGCGGACAACCAGCCGCGCTCAAAAACATGCATGCCCTCGGGCAATTGCCGCCCCGCCATTAAAAAATGCCGTTCAATTCTATTTACGCGGCGCTGCGCAATTCACGTCTGAGGATCTTGCCAACGTTTGTTTTGGGGAGGTCATCCCTGAATTCAATGTATTTAGGCCGTTTGTAGCCGGTGAAATGCTGTTTGCAATACGCGCTCACATCATCTTCGGTCAGGGTTGGATCGTTTTTGACGATAAAAACCTTGATGGCCTCCCCTTGGCTCTGGTCGGCAACACCCACGGCGGCACATTCAACAACACCAGGACACAAGGAAATGATATTTTCCAGCTCGTTTGGAAAGACATTGAAGCCCGACACGATGATCATGTCTTTCTTGCGGTCAATGATTTTTGTATAGCCGCCATCGTCCATGATCCCGATGTCGCCGGTGCGCATGAACCCATCGGCCGTAAACGCTTTGGCGTTTTCTTCGGGCTGCATGTAATAACCAGTCATGACCTGCGGACCCTTGATGCAGATTTCGCCGGATTCGCCGATCGGCAGCGATTTGCCCTCATCGTCCTTGATCGCGACGTCAATCCCCGGCAATGGCAAGCCAATATTGCCGGTGAACTGTTTGTTGGTCACCGGGTTGTTGGTGCCAATCGCGCAGGTCTCACTCATACCCCAGCCTTCGATCATGGCGCTGCCCGTGACCTGCAGCCAGTGTTTGGCGGTGCCCTCTGATGCTGCCATGCCGCCCGCTTGCGACACACAAAGACTTGAAAAGTCTACAGTTTTGAATTGCGGGTGCTGCAGCAGTGCATTGAACAAGGTGTTCACGGCCGGCAGCATGTGAAAAGGACGTTTTTTCAGCACCTCGATAAATTTGCCGAAATCACGCGGGTTGGGAATCAGCGTGAGGTGCGCGCCCCAGCGCATGTTGAGCAGGCAGAGGGTCAGCGCAAAGATGTGATACAGCGGCAGCGCGGCGATGTTGTTGGTGTTGCTGACATCGCCTATACGCCGGAGCGCCGGTGTAAACCACTCTTCAGCCTGCAGCACCGCGGCCACGATATTGCGGTGCGTCAACACGGCACCCTTGGACAGGCCGGTGGTACCGCCTGTGTATTGAAGGAAAGCGATGGAATCAAGACTGCTGCGTGCCGGCTTGAGCTGAAAGCGAGCGCCTTCGCTGATGGCAGTGTTGAATGCCGTCACCACACGGCCATCTCCCAGCGGCAGTTTGTAAGCCGGAACGAGTTTGGCCAGGTGACGAACCGCAAACGTGATCCACCTGCCATACCAAAACCCGAGCAGGTCTCCCATGGACGTCATCACCACGTTTTTGACGGGTGTGCGCTCTATGACTTCAGCCAGCGTGCTTGCAAAGTTCTCGAGAATCACGATGGATGTCGCGCCTGAATCCTTGAGCTGGTGCTCCAGCTCCCGTGCGGTGTACAGCGGGTTGACATTCACACACGTGTAGCCTGCCCGCAATACGGCGGCCATGACCACAGCGAACTGCGGAATGTTGGGCAACATGATGGCCACCCGAGCGCCTGGTTCGAGCCCGAGGTTTTGAAGCCATGCGCCCAGGGATGCAGACAACTCATCAAGCTGTGCATACGACATCCACCGGTCCATACAAACCGAGAACGGCTTCGCCGCATTTTTCTTGAACGAGTCCTCCAGCAACTGGTTGAGCGACTGGAATTTCTCCGTGTCGATATCGTGTGCAACGCCGTCGGGATAACTTTTGAGCCAATGCCTGTTCATGTCGAACTCCTTGCAGGCATTGTGGAGGTCAGTCCTCCAAAACAGTATGGGGCTTGCCCTGATGCGGCCTCAAGGCGATCGACTGGTGCCCAGCAAATGCCCCAGTTTCGTCTCGCAGGTGACAGCGTCCTGGTTGAAGAGGGTGGCGATCCATTCTGTTTCGCGCGTTTCAATGAGCTTTAGAAAATCATCTGCCCCGCGCATGCCGGCGAATGCGTCAAAGCCGGCTTCAAGAAATGCCTGAAGCGAGCTCAATCCGGCGACTGCAGCAGGATGCCGCATCATGCGAAGCAGTGTCCGCAGGCCGGGCATGCGCGTCAACCGGTTCAACTCCTTGCCGAGCAGCAACACTACTTCCAGTTGCTGGTGCCGGGCTGCGGTGTCTCCCACCTGCTTCCAACTGTTGATATACCGCGCGTTGTCTGCCAGGCCCGGTCGTGCTGTCAGAGACGCGAGCCACTGCCGCGCCATCAGGTCATCCAGTTTCTCGGTGAGGGCATGCACTTCGGCCAGCGCAGCTGCCGTGTTGACCACCGCTTGCGGAAAAAGTCTGGCGATCGTGCTGGCAATGCGGGCGAACTGCTGGTCGCGTTCCGCGTAGTCCTTGTCGCTGTAGAGCTCGTGAAGGAAAAAAGTGGCGGCCGTCTTGTAGCGTGAGCTCTCAAGGACATCTGCATATGTGGCGCGAAAACGCCGGGCCTGAAAGCGCTTGATATCGACGACCGCACGTGCAAGCGGTGCGTCAGCCACGTGCTGCGCACGCAGCAAGGCAACGGCCTGCAGCGCTTCGTGAATGCGGTTCGCGGATAAGTCCATACAAACCCGGAGTTTATCTAGGTATGAAGGTCTAGTGAAACCGCCTGGAAAGCCTGCAGCCCATGCGAAACTCAAATCATGCAGAGAAGAACCCTCCTCAAGCTGGGCCTGACGGCCAGCGCCGTGCTGCTGGTTGCCGGTGGTGCCGCCACACTGGTGCAACCGGGCATGCGTCAGGGCGTCCTCAGTGCGTCGGGCCGACTGGTGTTTTCGGCGGTCAGTTCTGCAGTGCTCGACAAGACACTGCCTGATGAGCCGGCTGCGCGTCAGGCGGCGCTTGACGGCCTGCTGGGCCGCATCGATGTGCTGGTTTCGGCCTTGCCGTCACATGCGCAGGATGAGCTTTCACAACTGCTGTCCCTGCTGGCCACCACACCAGGCCGCCTTGCGCTGGCCGGTTTAAGCCCTTCCTGGCCCGAGGCCAGCGTGGCAGAAATACAGTCGGCCTTGCAGGGCATGCGGCTGTCTTCGCTTGCGCTGCGGCAGCAGGCATATGCCGCGCTGCACGACATCACGGCCGGCGCTTATTTCTCCGAGCCCTCAAGCTGGGCCTTGCTGGGTTATCCCGGTCCCATCACCATCTGAAAACACTTCGCGCATGAGTCAATTGCAGGACCCCGTCCGGGACGGCATCAAACGCGGCTGGAGAGTCTATGGCGGGCCGCTTCCGGCGGCACCTGAAAACATGACCTGTGATGTCGCGATTGTCGGCTCCGGTGCAGGCGCGGGCATCACTGCGGAGCTGCTCACCAAAGCCGGCCTGAAGGTGGTGATGGTCGAAGAGGGGCCGCTCAAGAGCAGCAGCGATTTCAACCAGAAAGAATCCGAAGCCTATCCTGCGCTGTACCAGGAAAGTGCTGCACGCAAGACGGAAGACAAGGCCATCAACATCCTGCAGGGACGCTGCGTGGGCGGCTCCACCACCGTGAACTGGACCAGTTCCTTCCGCACGCCGGCCACCACGCTGAAATTCTGGCAAGACCGGTTTGGTCTCGGCGACTACAACGTTGAAAGCCTGGCCCCCTATTTTGAACAGGCCGAGCGACGCCTGAATATCCAACCGTGGCTGGTGTCGCCCAACGAGAACAACGACCTGCTGCGCCGCGGCGCTGCCAAACTGGGCATTCCGGCATCGGCAATCTCCCGCAACGTCAAGGCTTGCTGGAATCTCGGCTCCTGCGGCCTGGGCTGCCCGACCAACGCCAAGCAGTCCATGCTGGTCACCACCATTCCCGCAGCACTGGAACTCGGCGCACAACTGCTGACCGAAACCCGCGTGGAGCGTTTTGAATTGTCCAACGGCCGGGTCACCGCACTCATCTGCCGTCCTCTCGCGCCCAGTACCTCATCACAAAGCATTCGCATCAAGGCCAGGCATTTTGTGCTGGCCGGGGGCGCCATCAACTCCCCGGCGGTGCTGCTGCGATCCGGCGCGCCCGACCCGCATGGCCGACTGGGTGAGCGAACATTCCTGCATCCCGTCGTCATGTCGTCAGCCGTGTTTGAGCAGAAGGTTGAGGCATGGGCGGGCGCTCCCCAATCCATCTACACCGACCACTTCCTCGAAACCCAGCCTGTCGATGGCCCCATCGGTTACAAGCTGGAAGCACCGCCGCTGCACCCCGTGATCTTTGCTTCCACCGTGCCGGGCATGGGGCAGGGGCAGCACGACCTGCTCAAATCCTTTCCGCACAATCACACCCTGCTTGCGCTTTTGCGCGATGGATTTCACGACAGCGCGCCAGGCGGCAAGGTCAAGCTTCGCAATGATGGCTCTGCTGTGCTGGACTATCCGTTGACCGACTTTGTCATGGACGGCGGACGCCGCGCGCTGCTGTCGATGATGGAGATCCAGTTTGCTGCGGGTGCAAAACAGGTGTTGCCGCTGCATGAGATGGCCCACCCCTATATGACCTGGAACGAAGCGCGTGACGCGGTCAATGCGCTGCCCATGAAACCGATGTTGACCAAGGTGGTGAGCGCCCACGTCATGGGTGGCTGCGGCCTTGCGGGCAACGAGCGTCAGGGTGTCACGCGTCCTGACGGCGTGCACTGGCAGATTGAAAACCTGTCCGTGCATGATGGCTCCCTGTTCCCGACCAGCATAGGCGCGAACCCGCAGCTGTCGATTTACGGTATGGTCAATCGGCTGGCGCAGGGCCTGTGCAATAAGCTGACCGGCCAGGGTGTTACGCTGGCCTGATCTGCAGTCTCGGGCGCGGGCCTTCGCCCCTTTACCCTTCATCGTTTCATGCTGGCAAACCTTCAAAGATTTATCACGCTGTCGCTGGTCGCGCTGGCCGTCGGCTGGCTCGTCTATTGGTACCGCAGCGCGCCGTGGCTCGCCGTGGCAGGTTTCCTGGTCATCGCCCTGGGGTACACCGCGTTTCTGGCGCTGGAGTTCATCCTGCTGCGCTTCATCAACAAGTCTGATCCCGCTCCGCAGCCCACCTGGCCCGAACTGCTGAAGGCGTGGCTGGGCGAAGTGTTGACCGCGCCGCGCGTGTTTTGCTGGCGCCAGCCCTTCAGGACATATGCCGTGCCCGACCACCTAATCGCTTCGCCGGCGATGCAGGGTCGGCAGGGGGTGGTGTTTGTGCATGGATTTTTCTGCAATCGAGCGCTCTGGACGCCCTGGCTTGAGCGGCTGCATGCCGATGGCCGTGTCTTCGCCGCCGTGAGCCTGGAGCCCCTGTTCGGCTCCATCGACGAGTACGCACCGCAGATCGACGCGGCCGTACGCCAGGTAACAGAGGCGACGGGCGTGCCGCCACTGCTGGTGTGCCACAGCATGGGCGGCCTCGCTGCGCGTGCCTGGCTCAAGGCGCATCGCAGCGAGGCCCGTGTGCGCCACGTCGTCACCATTGGCACGCCCCACAGGGGCACCTGGCTGGCCCGCTTCAGCCAAAGCCATAACGGCCGGCAAATGCGGCTGGCATCCGACTGGCAGACGCAGCTTGACCATGAGATGCCAGCCGATCGGCACGGCATGTTTACCTGCTGGTATTCCAACACCGACAACATCGTGTTCCCCGCATCCACGGCGACCTTGCCGGGGGCCGATAACCGGCTGGTGCGCGGTGCGGCGCATGTGCAGATGGCCTTCCTGCCAGAAGTGATGGATGCCACGCTGGCGTTGCTGGATGAACACAAATCCTGACGTCTGCCGCCACGCAAGTTGTGTAAGCTAGCAGGCTGTCATGAAGAGAAAAGATATTCCAAGATGCCCTTGATCGTGCTGATGGAGGACGACGCAGCCACTCGCATGCTGGTGGCGTCCGTTCTCAAAAAAGACGGCTATGACGTGCTGTCGTCCGATAACGGCGCTGACGGCCTGGCTCTGGTGCGCGAGCACACCCCCGACCTTGTCATCAGCGACATCCAGATGCCGGTGATGGATGGGTTTGCCATGTTGCAGGCCCTGCGCGGCGACGCGGCCATTGCAGAGATTCCCGTCATCCTCCTGACCTCGTTGCAGGAACGCGCCCACATGCGCATTGGCATGACCAGTGGTGCAGACGACTACATCACCAAACCGTTCAGGCCCGGCGAATTGCGCGAGGCCGCTTCGGCGCAGCTTAACCGGCGCCAGATGCGCGCAGTCGCCAAGGCCGCCGCGGTGGACACGGCCGTGACGTGGGCGCTTGAAGAGCAGAAACACCAGCTGGCGCGTTTGTACGAACTCAAGCTGGCGGCCGAGCTCAGCGAGAAATGGCCTTCGGGTGAGGGCGGCAGTGCCGATGAAAAGTTTGACAGCGCCACACTGCTTTTTGTCGACGTGATCAACTATTCAGCCCTGGCCGAGACACTGTCGTCCGAAGAGTTGAGCGATACCGTCCGGCGCTTCTACAACAACGCCGGCGACACGGTTCACCTGTTCGGCGCCCGGCACATGCAGTTTGTCGGCGAGGCATTGCTGGCGGTATTTGTCGACAGCGCCGACACGCTGTCGGTCAACCACGGTTTGCGCGCTGCGCGTGCGGCGCTGGGGCTGGTGGATGCCGGCAAGCGCGTGAACAAATATCTTGAAACCACTTTCCCTGGTCGCGAGTTGCCCGCATTCACCGTCAGCGTGGCGCTGCACAGCGGACCGGTGACGCTGGCCAAACTGCAGGACCCCCTGCACGGCGAAACCCGCTTGTTGCCGGTCGGGGATGCCGTGAATTCCACCTTGCTGTTGCAAAAGCAGGCGGCTGGCGCGGGCTGGACGGTCATTGCCAGCGTGCCCATGCTGCGTGGCATCACCGGTGCCGTGCGAACAGGCGGCCGCGCCCTGGTGAACCTGCCGGGTCGCAGCATGCCGATGGACGCTGCAGAACTGCTGTCACTCGCCACCTGAACCCCTGGCGGCACGCACGATCATGAACCAGCCGTCTTCCGAACGCCGCCGGCCCTCGTTTTCCCTGCGCAGCATTCTTGTGGTCAGCCTGTTGCTGTTCGCACTGCTGCCGGCAGGCGTGGTGACCTGGCTGTTGGCGCGCGGCAGCACGCAGGCGGTGGGCGAGCTGGCCAACCAGGTTATGGGCAGTGTGGCGCTCAGGGTGCAAACGGAAACCGAGAATCACCTGCAGCAGGCCCACGTCATCATGAACGGGCTGTTTCCTGCCACGCTGAACGCGCAGCAGACGCGGCAGGCGCGCACCTGGCTTGACCAGCCGGCGTTGTTTGAGTCCATGGCGTTTGCGTTGACCCGTCAGGCACCGGCTGTGCCATATCTCTATATGGCCAGCGCACAGGGCAATTTTTTCGGCGTCGAGCAAACCAGCCGCGGTGCGGAAGTCAGCACGCGTGATGCCCGCAATGGCGCCGCTAATCCGCGTCAGTTCTTTCTGGCGGCGCAAGCCGGTGACCGCTCCCGGCCCTTGCCGGGCGAGACCGGCAGCTATGAGCCCCGCACGCGTTTCTGGTACGAGGCCGCGCTTCGCGCCGGCACCCGGGTGTTCACGCCCATCACCATCTCTGCTGCGCAAAAACAGTTGGTGATCACGCTGGCCCAGCCGATTTACGATGATTTTTCAGGCGCTGCAGGTGTCTTCGCCACCGACCTTCGCCTGCAGCGTCTGGCGGATTTTCTGCGCACCCAGGTCATCAGCTCCCACGGTGCCGCCTATTTGGTCGATGAGCGCGGGCTGCTGGTGGCCACCTCCGCAGGCGATGCGCTGTACAGGGAACAGGCCGGTGGCTTCGAGCGTGTCCGGCCCGACGACAGCCGCAATGTGGTGATACGCACCAGTTACGCGGCGCTGCGCGAAAGCCTGCGCAAGAAGTCGTCCGATGCGGTGATGGCCGAAGGGTTTGTCGACCGCTCGGTCTCGCTGGACCGCCTGCCCATGGCGGGCGATGCGCTGATTGCCGTGCGCAGGCCTTTTGGCGACGAGCTGGGGCTGCGCTGGACACTGGTGGTGGCTGCCCCCGAGAGCGACTTCACCGCCGCCACCCACCGCGCACTGCTGGTGTCCCTGGGTGTGATTGCTGCCGTCCTGCTGCTGGGCGGCCTGCTCGCATTTTTCGTCGCGCAGCGCCTGGGGCACAGGCTGGCGCTGCTGGGCAAGGGCGCGCAGCGCATAGGCGCGGGCCAGGTGCCCGACATTGACCGGACCACGGTGATCGCAGAAGTGCATGACCTGTCGCAGGTGCTGCACGACAGCGCCGAACAGCTTGAAAGCTACCGCCGCGAGGTGCAGGCCAAGACCGAGGCGATCGAAGAGGCCAACCAGCAGCTTGAAGCCCGTGTCGCCAGGCGCACCGAGCAACTCGAAGCGTCGCGCGAAGAGGCCCTGCAGGCTGCCAAGGCGAAGGCCGCGTTCCTCGCCACCATGAGCCACGAGATCCGCACACCGCTTAACGGCGTGCTGGGCATGAGCACGCTGCTGGCCGAGACGCGGCTCGATGACGAGCAAGCCGATTATTTGCAGACCATACGTTTGTCGAGCGACCAGTTGCTGGGCGTCATCAACGACATTCTTGATTTCTCCAAGATTGAATCCGGCAAGCTGGAACTGGAGTCCGAACCTCTCAGCCCGCGCAGCGCCGTTGAAGAGGCCTGCGATATCGCGGCCTCCCGCGCCCGTGAAAAAGGCCTGGAACTCATCATCGATGTGGCCGAAACAGCGACGGATGGTCTGCACGCCGTGCCCGATGCGGTGCTGGGTGACATCACCCGCCTGCGCCAGGTGCTCATCAACCTCATCAACAACGCCATCAAGTTCACCGAAAAGGGCGAGGTGTCGGTGCATGTGCGCAGGCTCGATGCAGTGGCTGTCCGCCCGGACTGTGCAGTGCTGGAGTTCCGCGTCAACGACACCGGCATCGGCATTCCGGCCGATCGTGTGGGCGCATTGTTTGAAGCCTTCGTGCAGGTCGACACCTCCACCACCCGCAAGTACGGCGGCACCGGCCTGGGCCTGGCGATCTGCAAGCGGCTGGTCGAACTGATGGGCGGGCAGATTGGCGTCGACAGCGTGCAGGGCAAGGGCTCGTCATTCTGGTTCACCATGGAAGCGCCGGTGGCGCAACTGCCGGCCATGCTGGGTGCGGTGGATGCCACCATGCTGCAGGGCAGGCTTGCATTGGTGGTGGACGACCATGAAACCAACATCCGTGTGCTCACCCGCCAGCTCGAGCTCTGGGGCATGCGCGTCAGGGGTGCAGAGTCCGGTGAAAAGGCGCTGCAACAGATGGCGATAGCGCAAGGCGAAGGGGCGCTGCCCGACGTCATCATCACCGACATGCATATGCCCGAGATGGACGGTGTCACTCTGGCGCAAACCCTGAAGTCAAGGCCCGCATGGGCTGGTGTGCCGCTGGTGTTGCTCACCTCCGGTTTCATGCCGCCCGGCCATGAGGCGGCGCAGCTTTTTGCGGCGCGCCTGCTCAAGCCGACGCGGCAAAAGCAGCTCTTCGACACCATGGCGCGCTGCATTGCCACGCAGGGCGGCATCAAGGCTGCAGCGCAGGAGGCACCCGTCGCCAGCGGGCACGCCGCGGTCAAAAGCACGGTGCTGGTCGTCGATGACAACGCCGTCAACCTCAAGGTGGCCTGTGCAATGCTGCAGCGGCTCGGCTACCCGTCAGAGACGGCGCTGGATGGCCAGGAGGCGCTCGAAGCTGTGGCCAGGGCGCATGCAGCCGGCAAACAGTTCGGCACCGTCCTCATGGATGTGAACATGCCGCGCATGAACGGCCTGCAGGCCACGCAGGAGATTCAGGCGTTGCTGGGCAAGGCCTCGCCATCGGTGATCGGGCTGACGGCGGGCGCATCGTCCGAAGACCGCGCCCGCTGCATGGACGCCGGCATGAACGACTACCTGACCAAGCCCCTGTATGTGGCGTCGCTCACGCAGGCGCTGGAGCGCTGGATGGACCAGCCCGGTGTGGGCACCGACATCAGCGCCGTCGAGGTCGCCCCGCAGCCGGAAAGCGCAGAAGACACCGCGGAACCCGCGCTCATGGATTTCGAACGCCTGGCACAGTTCAGGGAGTTTGACGACGAAGACCTCACCATGACGCGCGAGGTCATCTCGCTGTTCCGGACCGATGCCGTAGCCAAGCTCGACGCCATCGGCGATGCCATCCGCAGCGCTGATGCGCAGGCCCTGTCATGGGCCAGCCACGCCATGGTGGGCGCAGCGGGCAATGTCGGCGCGGTGGCGATGCAGTCAGTGGCCATGGGCCTCGAGGCGCATGCGAAGCAGGGCATCGTGCCCGTCAACGCCCTGCAGGAACTTGAGCGCCTGCGAGCCTACTGGGACAAGACCCGCGCCGTGCTCGACAGCTGGCTTTAAGCCGCCTTGAAGCCGTCTTCAGGCCGGCTTCAAACCTTCACGGGGCTGGGCGTCACCATGACGTCTGCGGGCAGGCGCGCATTGGCGGCCAGCTCTTCGAGGCTGCGCAACTGCTGGTACAGCGGCGTGAAGTCCGGCGCCGTCATGTCGAACAGTTGCTGGAAGCTGTCGATCACAAAGTAGGTCTGCTGGTAGGTGTCGATCTTGTAGCGCGTGCGCATGGCCCGAAGGACGTCGAGCATGATGCGCTGCGGCTCTGCGCTTTTGACGGCGTAGGCCAGCTCTCCGGCCGAGCTCAGAATGCCGGCGCCGTACGCACGCACCTCGCCGCGCTGTCGCATCAGGCCGAACTCAATCGTGTACCAGTACAGGCGCGAGAGCTGCTCACACGCGCCCAGGCGATGCGCCTTCAGGCCGCCCGCGCCATAGGCCTGCATGTGGTCGGCAAACACCGGGTCAAACAGCAGCGGCACGTGGCCGAACAGGTCGTGAAAGATGTCGGGCTCGACGATGTAGTCGAACTCTTCGGGTTTGCGAATCCAGTCGGTGACGGGGAACTTGCGGTTGGCCAGCAGCGTGAAGAAAGGCACTTCGGGAATCAGCCCCGGCACCGCCACGACTTCCCATCCCGTGGCCTTGAACAGCCGCTGGTTGATGTCTTCAAAACGGGGAATGCGTTCCGACACGCCGAGCGACGGCAGCGCCGCAATGAACTCGTCGCAGGCCAGGCCCGGCAGCAGAGCCGACTGGCGTGTGTAGAGGCGGCTGTAGGTCTGGTGATCAGCCGCCGTGTAGGCCGCGTAGTTTTGCGGGCAGGTGTAGTCGGCGCTGACTGTGCCGGCGCGGTCATAGTCGCCGCGTGGTGGTCTGTCGCTCGCGCCATAGACCACGGGTTGAACGACGGCCTGATCGCTCATGCCTTTTCCAGCACGCCGCGGCGCATCTGGTCCAGTTCAATGCTTTCAAACAGGGCCTTGAAGTTGCCTTCACCAAAGCCGTCATCGCCCTTGCGCTGGATGAACTCGAAGAAGATCGGGCCGAGCTGGTTCTCGCTGAAGATCTGCAGCAGCAGCGCGCCCTTTTTGCCGTCGACCAGCACCTTGCGTTTGTGCAGCGCCGCCACATCCTCGCCGTGGCCGGGAATGCGTTTGTCGATGAGTTCGTAATAGGTGTCTATGGTGTCGAGCAGTTTCACGCCGTTGGCGCGCATCTGGTCTACCGTCTGCAGCAGGTCGTTGCTGCCCATGGCGATGTGCTGAATGCCCTCGCCGTGGTATTTGTCCAGGTACTCCTGAATCTGGCCGGCTTTCTCGTTGCCCTCTTCATTGATGGGGATGCGAATCTTGCCGCAGGGGCTGGTCATGGCCTTGCTTTTGACACCGGTGACCTGGCCTTCGATGTCGAAGTAGCGAATCTCGCGGAAGTTGAACAGGCGCTCGTAAAAACCGGCCCACTCGTCCATGCGGCCGCGGTGCACGTTGTGCGTGAGGTGGTCGATGTAGGTCAGGCCGTTGCCGACCGGGTTGAGCGCCTCAGCCGTCACGCCGGGCAGGGGCTTGAAGTCCACGTCGTAAAAACCGATGTTGCCGATCTCGCCCGGCTGCGCGCCGTTCTTGCCGCGCCACTGGTCGATGAAATAAATGATGGAGTCGCCGATGCCCTTGATGGCGGGAATGTTCAGCTCGCCCGGGCCGGCCGTGTCGGCATAACCCCAGGCGCCGAGCGAGATGGCCCGTTCATAGGCCGCCTTGGCGTCCTGCACGCGGAAGGCAATCGCACAGACGCTGGGGCCGTGCTGGCGCGCGAAACGCTGGGCGAAAGAGTCGGGCTCGGCGTTGATGATGAAGTTGATGCCGCCCTGGCGGTAGAGCGTCACATTCTTGTGGCGGTGACGCGCAATCGGCGTGAACCCCATCTGCTTGAAGACCTCGCCCATGGCCTTGGGGTCGGGTGCAGCGTATTCGATGAACTCGAACCCGGCGGTGCCCATGGGGTTGTCCCAGGCCTGGCCAGTTTCAAATGAGAGGGATTCGGGTGCGTTCATGCGTGTCTCCAGAAGGTATTTATAGACTTTAGTGGCGCAGCGGGGCAGTTTTTCTGCGTATTGAAGTGTGGGTATTGGTAAATACGCAGTAATCCTGCAAAATAAAGCGCATGGAAACATTCGATAAGCTCGACAGGCAGATTCTGCGCAGTTTGCAGGCCGATGGACGCGCCACCTACGACCAGCTCGCCGAGCAGGTCAGCCTGTCGCCCAGCGCCGTGTTGCGCCGGGTCAAACGGCTGGAAGAGAGCGGCGTCATTGACCGTTATGTGGCGCTGGTCAAGCCCGAGAAAGTCGGCCTGGCCCTGACGGCCCACCTCAACGTGCGGCTGGAAAAGCACACCGAAAGCCACAAACGCAACCCCATGGACCTGTTCCGCGCCAGCGTGCAGGCCTGGCCCGAGGTGGTGGAGTGCGCAGCCCTGACCGGCGAGATGGATTACTTCCTGCGCGTGGTGGTGGAGGACATGGCCCACTACAGCCGCTTCGTGATGGACACCTTGCTCAAGCATCCCAGCGTGCAGGACTGCAAGACCAGCTTTGTGCTGGACCGGGTAAAGGCGACGACGGCCGTCCCTGTGTAGGGCTTCCAGGCCCCGACAAGGCTTTGGATTAGTTAAATTAACGTATACATTAAAAATTTAATGTACACGTTAAAAAATGCGTTTTGGCGGCGACATGCAGGGCCAAAAGTGCTAAAAATGCTCCCAAAAGCTGCTTAAAAGGCCATTTTCAGGTGCCAAATCGGGCTCCAGGCCAATAGACACGAGCGTGAGCAGCTACTGATTTAATAGCAATTGGATGGTCGCGCCGACTGACTGGCGCAGGAGAATTAGGCGGGCCTCCCGACTTTGATGCCCATTTTTCACCGTGTGGACAGTAAAAAAGGCGATCAGCTATATTTTTGATAGCTTCAGAAGCTTTGTTCTAGAGCCTTGGAATGGATATTTGATTTTCCGCCTTTCCTGGCCAGCCCGACGGCCAGAAAAGGCCCCTCACTGGAAAATACTAGGGATAACCCTTACATTTGACGCATGGTCACACCTCGTGCTTTTCTCAGAGCTTCCATCCACGCAAGCAAGGCGTTTTTTCGCCCGCCGGTGGAGAAGCCCGCGCACGACCGCGTTCAGGGCATTCCCCTTGAGGCACCGGTGATGGTGCCGATACGCTCCATCGGCCCCAGTCATGGCGAGCGCATCGCCATTCACCTGTTGTCGCTCGATGCGCATGACCGCTACCTGCGCTTTGGTTATGCCGCCAACGACGAGCAGATTCGCCGTTACGTCAGTGGCCTGGATTTCGAACGTGACGAGATTTTCGGCATCTACAACCGCCGGCTTGAGCTGATTGCCATGGCCCACCTGGCCCTGTCGACTGACCCCAACCTGAAAAGCTGTGCCGAGTTCGGCGTCTCGGTGCTGGCACGCGCACGCGGGCGGCGCTACGGCGCGCGCCTGTTCGATCGCGCCGTGATGCACGCCCGCAACGAAGGCGTCGACATGATGTTCATCCACGCGCTGAGCGAGAACACGGCCATGCTCAACATCGCCCGCAAGGCCGGCGCCATCATCGAACGCGATGGCTCGGAGAGCGAGGCCTACCTCAAGCTGCCGCCTGCCGACCTGGATTCGCGCATGACCGAGATGGTGGAAGAGCAGATCGCGCAAACCGACTACCGCCTCAAGGTGCAGGCCAAGCAGTTCTGGGATTTGCTCGGCATGGTGCAGGAAGTTCGCCAGGGCGTACGGGATTCCAGGGAACACACAAGGCAGTAGGTGGCCCCGGCTTGCGACGACATCGATGCGCTTCAGGCCTGAGTCCTCTCGCTTCATAAGCCCCTCGGGATCGGTTTCGCGCAGTCATCCCAAGCCACTACACTAGCCTTTCCCCAACTACCGAACACCGCCCGTGTCCGATATTCCCCCCAGTAGGTCTTCAAAGCATGAAGACAAGCGCGGCTTCCTTCAGAAGCTCGCTGAAATGCTCCACCCCGGTCCGGACTCGAAAGACGAGCTGATCGAAACCCTGGTGGAAGCCCAGGACAACGAAGTCATAGGCGCCCAGAGCCGCGAGATGCTCGAAGGCGTCATCCGCATGGCGGACATGACAGCCGGTGATGTGATGGTGGCTGCCCCGCGCATGGACCTCATCAACATCGACGCCCCGTTTGACGAACTGCTGCACCTCGTCATCGACACCGCGCACTCGCGCTTTCCGGTCTACGAGGGCGAAAAGGAAAACATCCTCGGCATCCTGATGGCCAAGGACCTGCTCAAGCTGCAACGCGCCCCCGAACTCAACATCAAGGCCCTGCTGCGACCTGCGGTGTTTGTGCCCGAGAGCAAGGGCCTGAACGACCTGCTGCGCGAGTTCCGCGGCAACCGCAACCACCTGGC
>JAZKDR010000056.1:0-20885 GCA_040387435.1 Pseudomonadota bacterium | reverse complement strand
TTATCGGCAACGCCCTTGCTCTTCAGGTAGGCGCGCAGGATCTTGTTGGTGGTGCGTGGGTAGACATAGTCGGTGCCCAGCAGAACCCAGCGCTTGGCGCCGCCACCGGCCTTGCTCATCAGGTAATCGACAGCAGGAATGGCCTGCTGGTTGGGAGCTGCGCCTGTGTAGAACACATTCTTCGACAGCTCTTCACCTTCGTACTGGACGGGGTAGAACAGCAGGCCGTTCATTTCCTCGACCACCGGCAGAACCGATTTGCGGGACACGGACGTCCAGCAACCGAAGATCACGGAAACCTTGTCTTGGCCAAGCAGTTGCTTGGTCTTTTCAGCAAACAGGGGCCAGTTGGAAGCCGGGTCAACGACCACGGGCTCGAGCTTCTTGCCCATCACGCCGCCCTTGGCATTGATCTCTTCGATCGCCATCAGCACGGTGTCTTTCAGGGTGGTTTCGGAAATCGCCATGGTGCCCGACAGGCTGTGCAGAATGCCAACCTTGATCGTGCCGCCAGCCTGCGCGAACGCAGCGGGTGCGGCGCCAAGGCTTGCCACTGCGGCAGCTGCGGTCAGCGCCTTGAGGGTATGTCTACGTTGCATGTGTGCTTCTCCGGTAGGTAATTGGTTCTCGGGTCGCTGCCGAAAAGCCGCCCGGCATTCCGGGAAGGGCTTTGGGGCAACGATGGAACCGATTCTGGGTATGGACCGGAGATTCGGGAATACGCCGGGTGGCGTATGCCGGACAGCGCCTACATGAACTTGTAACCCGACAGGAGACCTTTCAGACCCATCCAGCGCGTTTGCGCACACCTGCCAGGGCAATCGCCGACGCCCGGACGACCTGGTCCGGGTGAATCGCCGTCAGCTTGCCCTTGCGCTTAAGGATGCGCCCATCAACCATGACTGTGTCCACATTGGAAGGTTGGGCCGCCTCTACCAGCAGATGGGACGCATCCGTCATCGGCCCCATATTGATGTCGCCCGAACGCACCATGATGATGTCGGCACGCTTGCCTGGCACCAGCGAACCGACCTTGTCGGCAATCCCCAGGCCCTTCGCACCGTCTATGGTCGCCATCTGCAGCACCCTTCGCGGCGTCAGCTTGAACTCGCTCTCGGCATTGGCGTTTTCAACATTGAGGATGGCCTTCATGACACCGAACATGTCGGCATTGCCGGACAGCGCAGCCGTGTCGACGGACAGGGTCACGAGCACGCCACCGGCCAGCAACGTGCCTGTCTGTGGAAAACCAAAGCCGATGCGCATCTCGGTGTAGGGACTCAAACTCACCGATGTCCCAGTTTTCGCCATCGCCTCGATGGCTGCCGGTGGTGCGGTGATGGCGTGTATCACCTGAACATCCGGGCCCAGAAAGCCGTCCTTGTAAAAGGTCTCGATTTCAGTTTCATTGCCGAAACGTTTGGTGATGTTGGCATGCACTGAAATCGGCAGGCCCATTTTTCGGGCCGCCTCCCATTCAATCGGGTAAGCGCCGGAATAACGGGTGCCACGTGCAGCGTACCCCAGCGTCAGCAGGCCGTCGCCCTGGCCAGAAAACCATTGCTGCTGCACGCGCCGCAGATCGCCCAGGTCAACCGACTGCTCGCGCGGATGCGCCATGGGGTAGCCATAACCAAACCGTGCGCGGATGCCTGAGCCCTGCAGCGCCAGAATGTCCTGGTCGACGTGCGCCGGACTGCGGGTGTTGTGACACCAGTCGTGCACAGTCGTGATGCCTGAATTGAGGGCTTCCGCCGAAGACAGCAAGGCACCAAGATACATGTCCGTGGGTGAGAAGAACTGGCCCAGCGTTTCAGACAACGGAAAGTAACCGCGAGCGGCCACCTCACCAGACATGCTGCGCAGCAGGGTGTTCCACATGTGCCAGTGCGTCTCGACAAGACCGGGCAGCACCATCATGCCGCGCGCGTCGATCACCGTGGCGCCAGCCGCCAGCTTCAGGCCCTGCCCCACTGCAACGATGGCACCGTTTTTCACATGCACGTCCGCCCCGGGCATGTCTCCGGCTTTGTCATCCATGGTCAATACATGACCACCGCGTATCAGGTATTCGCCACGCCCCGGCAGCGAGCCGGCCGCGGCCCGCACGCCGGTGCGGTCATTCTTTCCTGCGGCCATCGCCGACGACAAGGCGCCAGCCTGCGCCACGAGGCCCAGCGATGCCAGTGCACCCACCTGCCCCGCGCGGTTCAGAAAATCGCGTCGGCCATTCTGAAAGCTGCTGTTCATGATGTCTCCTGATGGAAGGTGTCTATTTTTCAGTCCCGAAAATGAAAGGCACACCGCCCCGAGGCAGGACGATGCAGCGCCGGAAGCTCAGTCCTGGCGTTCAATCTTGCGCAGGTTGACCACGCGGTTCCAGCGGTCGACCTCGCGCTGGATGCGGGCGCGCATTTCATCCGGGCTGGACGCGGACGGCACGCCGCCCAGCTGGGCGAAACGCTCAGCGGTGGCCGGCTCTGCGAGGATGGCGCGCATCTCGCGGTTCAGGCGCTCGATGATGGGTGCCGGTGTGCCGGGCGCCACCACCAGCCCGAGCCAGGAGGTCGTCTCTACACCCGGCAGCGTTTCAGACATGGTCGGCACGTTGGGGAAATCCTTCAGCCGCTTTGACGACGACACCGCCAGCGGGCGGATTTGGCCGCTCTTGAAATTGGTGCTCATGAAGGTCATGGTCTCGATCATCACATCGAGGCGACCACCCAGCAGCTCGGTGTAGGCAGGTGCTGCACCGGCAAACGGCACATGGATCATTTCCGTGCCTGACTCGATCTTGATCCACTCGCCCATCAGGTGGTGCAGCGTGCCCACGCCCGCCGAGGACATGCTGAGCTTGCCCTGCTCGGCCTTGGCGCGTGCCAGCAGGTCGGGGAAGGACTTGACCGGTGAATCAGGTTTGACGCCAATCGCCATAGGGTATTCGATGATGGTGGAGATCATGCCGAAGTCATTGACCGGGTGATAGGGCAGCGATTTCTTCATCGCGGCCGACGTGGGGTGGCCACCGGTCAGCAGCACCATGGTGTAGCCGTCGGGCGGTGCCTTGGCGACCATGCCCTGCGCAATGATGCCGCCCGCGCCCAGGCGTTGCTCGACGACCAAAGGCTGGCCCAGGCGGTCACCCAGTTTCTGCGCCATGAAGCGGCTGATGATGTCGGCGCTGCCCCCCGGCGTGAAGCCGACGATGAAGCGTACGGGCTTGTTGGGGTAGTCCTGCGCGGCCGCCGGCATGGCGGCAAGCAGGGTTGCACAGCTGGCCACGGCAGCCAGTGTGCTTGCGAGATGGCGGCGAATCATTGAGGTCATGTCTTTGTCTCCTTTTTGTTTGTCGTTCACGTCACCGTACGCTTCAGGAAATCGAGCCCCGCACTGTTGAACGCCTCCGGCGCCTCGAATTGCGACCAGTGCGAGCTGCGGTGTATCTCCACATATTCCGCCTTCGGTATCAATTCGGCCACACGCTGCGCGGTTTTCAGGAAGATGTCCGGGTGGTCCACCGCACCAATCAGCAGTGTCGGTGCCTGCAGTGTGCACCAGTCGGCTTCAGGAATCATGTTGCGGGCGCGTATGCCGGGCTCCTGCAGGCAGAGGATGTGCTCCATCGCGCGGCGCATGCCGGGCTGCCTGTACACCGCTTGGCGCACACCCACGAAATCGGGAATGCGGTTGTGCTCCTCCAGAATCAGGCCCTTGAACACGGCGCCGACGTTGTCCCAGGTCGGGTTGTCAACCGCGTTGAAGCGGGCACCCTTGATCTCTGACGAGGTCTGCGCATCGGTGATGAGGCCCGCGGCGGATACAAGAATCAGGCTCTGCACTTTGTCGGGATGTGTCAGCGCGAACCGCACTGCAATCCACGCACCCAGCGACACCCCGATGATGGACGCCTTCTTCAGCCCGACGGCCTTCATGAAGTTACCCACGTGCTCGACGTACAGGGGGATTTCATAATCCACATCGGGCTTGTCGCTGAAGCCCGTGCCTACGGTGTCGAAGGCATAGCAGTTGTAGTCCTTGGAGAACGCCTTGAGATTGGCGCAAAAACACTCCCAGCTGCCGCCCGTCCCATGCACCATGAGAAGAGGTGGCGCATTCTCAGGCCCGGCCTGCACATAGCGTGTGCGTATGCCGCCGGCGTCCAGCCAGCCCTGGCGAAAAGAAGTCTCGCGCAGTTCAGACCAGACGCTGCGAAACGGTGCTGGCGTGGTCACAGGGGCGCTTGGGGTAGGTGTATTCATTGTGCTTGTGTCTCCGTTCTAAAAATGGGGCTGCGCCGCAGCGCGCGTCCGGGCGCGCGACTCAAGCGGCCAGCCGTTCAACCAGCGAGCGCTGCCAGGTCTCATGCGGTAAAAAACTCGCGTCGCTGGCCACCATTGCGTGTGTGGCAGCCCGGATGGCGTCCGGCGCAGCGTCCAGGTCCAGCGGCTGCTGGTAAGGCTGGTTTACATACCAGGGCGAGGCCGCATAGATCTCCACGCGGTTGCCTTCCGGGTCGAGAAAATAAATGCTCCAGGCGTTGCCGTGGTTGGAGGGCCGCAGGTCACGCAGTTGCATCGCTGCGGCCGTACGGTTGTAGTACTGCAGGTCCTCCAGCGTCTTCACCCGAAAAGAAATCTGGCTCACCGGCGAATAGACCTCGTCAGGCCGTCCACCTGCCAACACCAGCTGGTGGTGCTCGTCAGGGTTGCGGCTCATGAAGGTGATACGGTTACCGCGGAACTCACCGCTGTCGGTGACCACGAGGCCCAGCAGGTTTGCATAAAACGCGACCATGGCATCCATGTCGCGAACGTACAAACCCAAATGCGTGAGCTGGGCGTCAGGGGGGCGGGTCATGTCTCTCGTCCTTGTCTTTTCTTTCGGCTTGTTGATGCCGCCGCAGGCGATGCGGCCAGACGCAACACCCGCAAAGAATATGGCCGGACATGATTTACAGTCAAACGATTTGCGGCCAATGTCCAGCCCTTGAACATTTCAAGCCATGCCTGAATCAAGCCCCAATTCTTCGACCTATCACTCTGTTCGCGGGCTGGAGCGTGGCCTCGCCGTGTTGCGCGCCGTCAATGCCCTGCCGCATGCCACGACGGTGGAAGTGGCAACCCTCACCGGCTTGCCACGGCCCACGGTGCACCGGCTGCTGGAGACGCTCCGTACCGAGGGCTTCCTGCGCCGCACCGGCTTGCGCGACGCATACCGGCTGACGCTGAAGGTGAAAAGCCTGTCGGGCGGCTACAAGGACGACGACTGGATCACCGACATTGCCGACGTCGTGCTGGCCGAACTGTTCAACGAGGTGGTGTGGCCGACCGACATTGCGACCTATGAAGACGACGGCATGATCATCCGGTCCACGACGCATTACCGCAGCCCGCTGTCGATTGAGCGTTCATGGGTGGGCAGGCAGTTGCCCATGCTGAGCACGGCCGTCGGCTGGACTTATCTGGCCTTCACGCCCGCCAAAGAACGCAACGCCATCCTGGAACGCATCGCCTCGGCACCAGGGCCGGACCGCGAGAAAATGCAAGACCCGGCGGCGGTACAACGCACCATCGCGGCGACGCGCCGCCGCGGTTACGGTACCCGTCAACGAGAGCTGATGGCCAAAACATCCAGCATCGCCGTCCCCATCATGAACGGCACACACGTGCTGGGCTGCGTCAACATCATCTGGATTGATTCGGCCATCAGATTCGAAGATGCAACACGCCGCTACCTGCCCATGCTGCGTGATGCGGCTAGCCACATCGGCAAGGCCTACGCAGATGCCATGACGAGCTGACGGGCAAAAAAGGTAAAAGTATCTTAAAAGTCGTGCACAGGGGTGGAGCTTTGGCGGACAGACGCCCGCTATGATGGCTGCTCCGTACCATGTCTGCACGCCTTCCTGCTTCCAGCCCCGCAGCACCAGCCCCGACAGGCGCCCAGGAGGCCACCCCCCTGTCAACCTACACGGTTGCGGTCAGGGTTTTATGCGAATTCACCGCCAAGCACGGCGACCTTGATCTTCGCTTCACGCCCGCCCCCTCTGCGCAGGAGGGTGTGGTCGGACACCAACTGGTGGCATCGCGCCGCGGACCCGATTACGAACCCGAGGTCAGCCTGTCCGGCAACTACAAATCTCTGACGGTGCGTGGCCGCGCCGACGGGTATGACCCCGCCAACAACCTGCTGGAAGAAGTCAAGACCTTTCGAGGCGACCTGCACAGCATTGCAGACAACCGCCGGGACCTTCATTGGGCACAAGCAAAAATCTATGGCTGGCTGCTCTGCCAGGACAGGGGCCTGGCAGAGATCAACCTGTCGCTGGTGTATTTCGACGTCGCGAGCATGCAGGAAACACCGCTGACCGAACAATTCACAGCTGCGTCGCTCAAGGAGTACTTCGAGCTGCTGTGCGAACGTTTCCTGCTGTGGGCAGAAAAGGAGATGGCGCACCGCACGGCCCGTGACTCGGCTCTGGACAGCCTGACCTTTCCGCATGCGGTGTTCAGGCCCGGCCAGCGGGAACTGGCTGAAGCCGTTTACAAAACCGCGGCGGCCGGCAAATGCCTGATGGCGCAGGCCACCACCGGCATCGGTAAAACCATAGCCACGGTATTCCCGCTGCTCAAGGCGACGCCCCGGCAGCGACTGGACAAGATTTTTTTTCTCGCCGCAAAAACGCCTGGCCGCAGGTTGGCGCTCGACGCATTTGATCGCGTCCGGGAAAGTCACGGGGATCGCCCTTTGCCCTTGCGTGTGCTGGAGCTGGTCGCCCGCGACAAGGCCTGCGAGCACCCGGACAAAGCCTGCCACGGCGATGCCTGTCCGTTGGCCAAAGGTTTTTACGACCGCCTCCCTGCGGCTCGCAGCGCAGCCGTCGGTGCTGCAGGCGGGCGGGCGCTGGACCGCGCCGCACTACGCAACGTTGCCCTGATGCACCATGTGTGTCCTTACTACCTCAGCCAGGACCTTGTTGCCTGGTCCGATGTTGTGGTCGGCGATTACAACTACTACTTCGACACCAGCGCCCTGCTTCATGGCATGACCAGCGGCAACCAGTGGCGCGTGGCAGCACTGGTGGACGAAGCGCACAACATGATCGAGCGCACACGCAAGATGTACTCGGCGTCGCTGGACCAGTCGCAGTTGCACCAAGTGCACGCGGTAGCGCCACGGGCGGTGAAAGCCTCGCTTGAACGGTTGAACCGCAGCTTCAATGACCTGCACAAAACGCAAACTGTGTCCTGGCAGCTGTACGCCGAGATGCCGGTGGACTTTCTCAAGGCCCTTCAACTCACCATCACCAATATCACCGATTTTCTGGTTGCCAACCCGACACGCGTCGACGGCGAACTTCAGGCGTTCTATTTTGAAGCGCTTCACTTCTCGCGCATGGCAGAAACATTTGCGGCCCATTCCATCTTTGACATCACCCTGCACGGCGATGCCGGCGCCGGGTCCCCCCAAGGCACTGAATCATGGGGTATGGACCATGCCGTCCTGAACATCCGCAACGTGGTGCCAGCGCCCTTCCTTGTGCCCCGCTTTGCGGCTGCGCGGTCGGTCGCGCTGTTTTCTGCCACCTTGAGCCCGCAGGTTTTTTACAGGGACACCCTGGGCCTGCCCGACAGCACCGCCTGGATAGACGTGCAATCGCCGTTTTCATATGAACAATTGCAGGTGGCGGCAGTCAGCAACATTTCGACCCGCTACCAGCATCGCGACCACTCGCTGACACGGATCGCCGACCTGATGGCGCGCCAGTACAACAGCACGCCGGGCAACTACCTGGCATTTCTAAGCAGCTACGACTATCTGCAAAAGCTGAGGGCCGTCTTCGCGCAGCGCCACCCTCAGATTCCCATATGGGAGCAGACACGCCAGATGGACGAGGCCGGGCGTGAGGAATTCCTGCAGCGTTTCACGGCGACCTCGGAGGGCATAGGCTTTGCAGTACTCGGCGGTGCATTTGCCGAAGGGGTGGACCTGCCGGGCCGGCGCCTCATAGGTGCTTTCATCGCAACGCTAGGTCTGCCTCAAGTGAACCCGGTCAATGAGGAAATCCGCAAACGCATGGGCGACTGGTTTGAAGAAGACGGGCGCAACGACAACAACGGCACGGACAACAGAGGTTACAACTACACCTACCTCTACCCTGGCATCCAGAAAGTCGTGCAGGCAGCCGGGCGCGTGATACGCACGCAACTGGACGAGGGCGTGATCTACCTGATGGACGACCGGTTCACACAACCTGAAGTTCAGGCTTTGCTGCCGCAGTGGTGGCGGGTTCAAAGATTGCACGCGCCTGCGCCCACGCCTTGACGCTTTTGCGACGTCTCAAGCGCACAGGCAGTCCCTGTATTTGTGTGACTATTTGTATTTGTCCTACGCAAAGCGTTGCAAATGGCGTCTTGGTTGAAGATGGTGGTTCGGGAAAATCGTTCCAAACGCGGGATGCGCCTGCGTTCATCCAACGGCCACTGATGGCCATTTATCCCGCACCGCCATGTCCTACACAACACTTCTGTATCGAAAGCTCCCATTCACGACCGCAGCAGCGGCAGCGCTGTCGCTTCTGACCTTCGCGGTAGCCCACGCGGAGCCATCTCCCGCGCTCGATCGGGCAAGTCTCTCGATCGGTGCGTTCAACGCCAGCCCGACACTGAAAGCTGGCGTCAACACCAATCTCGGACGACTGGACACAGGCGATGTCGAACGAAAGAACATCACCATGCCGCGGATCAAGGCCGACGTGCTGCTGTTTGACAGCCAAGGGCTCTCTTTTGACTACTACCAATACCGCCGCGACTACGGCGGCAGCCTGACCAGCAACACCACCGTCGGATCGGGGCAGGTCAACACCACGGGAAGCGCCAACCTGAATGTCCAGATCGACTTCGCCAAGCTGGCGTACAAATGGTGGATCGGCAATGGCAACACCGTGCTCGGTCTAGGTGCCGGCGCTGCTTTTTACCAGGCCAAATTCAACTTCCTCGCGACCGCTACCCTCAATGGTGCCACCGGCGCCGTCAATTCCAGTTACAGCGATCATGCCTATGCGCCGCTGGTGGAGGTCGGCGTGCGCCATGCCCTGACGGACAACGTCCGGCTGTTTGCCGACGCCTCCGGTATCAGCAAGGGCGGTGGCAACCTCAACGGCAGCATTTACAACGCGGCTGTGGGTCTGGAATGGTTTCCGGTCAAAAACGTTGGGCTGGTGCTTGATTACGGCATGACCGACGTCAGGCTCACACGTACCGATGGCTCCAACGCCGACCTGAAAATACGGCTTGTGGGACCATCCGCCTTCGTAAAGGTGCGCTTTTAAGACTGAAGCGGGTTTTAGAATGGCGGGCTTATGAACGCCAACATCATCAGAGTTGCGGGTCTGATACGCGCAGCAACCATCTCCGCGACGATTGCTGCAAGCGCAGTGTTCGCTGCCGAGCCCCCCATCAAGCCTGCGGTGACCGCTGCCCCAACCGGCCTGCACCCGCTGGCAGCCACCTGGAACTGGATGCCTTTCGGCAGCCGATGCATGGAAACCTTTCAATACCGTGCCAACAACACCATGCTTGCCACCAGCGGAGAGGCTATCGCCGAGTGGAACTACACGGTCACGCCCCAGGCGAATGAAAAGGGCTTTTATGAAGTGGTCGAAACGTCGATGCGGCACAACGGGAAAAAGGACTGCTCAGGTGACACTGTCGACGGAGCCGGAATTGTCAACATCCGTTTCATGCAGTTCAGCCCGACGAAGGACCGAATGCTGGTGTGCAAGACACCCTCTCTGGAAGCGTGTTTTGGGCCGCTGCGACGGCAACCTTGAACGTCAGACTTCAATCGCCAACCGCAACCTGCAATCTCAATGGACGGTTTTGCGGCTCACCGAATTCCTAGCGGTTACGTTGCTGCAGTATTCGAGCAACTGGTCAAGCTCGTTGGATTTGTCAAAAACGGCATCCGAACCCAGTTCGGAACAGCGCCGGCGAATATCGTCCGTGGCGTAGTTGGTCAACACCACCACCTTCTGAGAAGGGCTGCGGCTCTGGCAGCCTTTCAGCACTCCCAGACCACTGCCCTCTTTCAGGAACAGATCCACGATGGCCAATTGCCAGTCGCCGTTATGGATGGACAACCACAAGCTGGCCTCCTGCTCCGTCTCGGCAAACCCGACCACCCTGACGGGCGCAATCTCTTCAAGGGTCGAGATCAGGTTTTCGCGAATGGTGAGGCTGTCTTCGACGATATAGGTGATGAGTGCCATCGTGTCCCCGCTGTTGGCTGAATGGCCTGAATTAATGCTGTCGCTGTGCATCTATGTAAATTAACATGCCTGCTGCACAACGGCGTAGCTTGAGGACGGCGCACCCTGTAGGAGAATTCCCCCGTGTTCCACCGCAAGCGCGCAGCTTTTATCCCCAACGTCGAAAAGGACTTCCCATGAAATCATCACTCAATACCGCCGTCCTGGCCATGACCCTGCTCGCAGCATTGCCAGCAGCCCAGGCACAAACGGACGCGACCATCACAGCTGCGCGCGCAGAGCCGGGCGCGACTGTCACAAGCAGCGGTCTGGTCTACCGCCCACTCAAGGAAGGCGCCGGTGCCAAGCCTGCCGCGAGTGACGTGGTGAAGGTTCACTACAAGGGCACGTTCCCCGACGGGCGGGAATTCGACAGTTCCTACAAGCGCAACGCGCCAACAGAGTTTCCATTGAATAGGGTGATCCCCTGCTGGACGGAAGGCGTGCAGATGATGAAAGTCGGCGGCAAGGCCAAGCTCACCTGCCCGGCAGCCATTGCCTACGGCGAACGCGGCGCGGGCGGCGTGATTCCGCCGAATGCCACACTGGTGTTTGAAGTCGAGTTGCTGGCCATCAACGGCAAGTGATCGGCACGCAATACCCGAACAAAAAAAAGAGGCGTCTGCAGTGCAGCGCCTTCTTTCGTGACCGGGGCATCGAGCCCCTCGTTTCTGTTTCAGGTCTATTTCGTCAGGGCGTCCTGCTCGCGTTCGCGCTGCGCACGTGTCATGCGGGGCGCGCTACGCACCATGACTGGCGCTGAGCGCGCAGAAACCGCAACCATCTGCGGTGATGAAGCGCGCAAATCAATCGCAGGGCAATCGTTGCTGACGCCAAACACCATGTGGCCGCCCGGAAAAACGGCAGGGAGTTTTTCATGGATCTGGTAACTCATGTCAATGGGCGGGTTCTGGCTTGAATACACAACCTGGTTCGTGGCTGCGTTGTAAACAGTGAAGCAGGCCATGGCCTGGGACACGGCGAGGACGGGCAGGGACATCGCCACTGCAAATTTCAGGATGTTCATCGGTTTGTCCTCTGGGTTCAGTTGCTCATTTTTTGGCGCATGTATTCGACGGGCAAGACCACAGCATAGGCCACACAGGTTTTGAGTCAAGTCGGACGGTGCCGCAAGCCGCCTGAAACACAAGCCTGCAGGCTAAAACGTGCACCTGCAACCTGACATTTGGCCGCCAGACGGGTCTTGCAGATAGCGGCGTGTCCTGCTACCTCCGGTATGACTGCGGGTCTGCGTTTGGGGAAAGTATGTCCCGTGCAGGTGACATACATTACTGACAGCCGCTGGAGCAGCGTTGCCCATGCTGGACTCCCCAGCCCATGAACGGATCGGCCCATGAAAAAAATGACACTCAAGTGCGTGCCTTTTGCCACCCTGACCCCCGCCGTGCTGATGGCACTTTCCGGCAGCAGCGTGGTGGCGCAAACCGCGCCCACGCCAGATGCCGGCCAGGTGCTGCGTGGCTTGCAGCAGAGACCTTCGCCCGCGGTCCCGCAAGCTGTACCGCTTCAACGCATAGATGAAGCAGCTGTTCCCGCGCCGGGCGACCAGGCCAGGGTGCTGGTCAGGTCGGTGGTCATCACCGGCAACCAGGAAGTGCCAGCCAGCGCCTTGCAGCCGCTTGTGTCTGACCTCGTCGGGTCGGAGCAGACGCTGGCCCAGCTCAACGCCGCGGCACGTCGTATCACGGCCTACTACCGACGCTTGGGTTTTGCCGTCGCACGCGCCTACCTGCCAGCGCAGGACATCACCAACGGCGTGATCAGTATTGCCGTCATCGAGGGCCGTATCTCCAGCTACCGGGTCAACAACACCTCGCTACTGTCAGATGCCGCCGCCAATGCCTACATCGGCGGCATCAAACCCGGCGATGTGATCCGCTCCGAACATATCGACCGCGGCTTGCTGTTGCTACAGGACACGCCGGGCGTAAGCAGTTCACGCGCCACGCTGCAACCGGGTGCCAGCGTCGGCACTTCTGAACTTCTGATCGAGGTGAACCCGGCCAGCCCCTATAACGGCAGTGTGGTGATGGACAACTACGGCAGCCGCTACACCGGCGAGTACCGCCTGGGCGGCAACTTCAACCTCGCCAGCCCACTGGGACGCGGTGACCAGCTGTCATTCAGCGCATTGACCAGCGGCAGCGGCCTGAACTTCGGCCGCCTCGCCTACCAAGTCCCCGTGGGCAGCAATGGCCTGCGCGTGGGCGCCGCCTACTTCGATACCCGTTACAAGCTGGGCCAGGAATTTGCCAGCTTGCTGGCCAACGGCACCGCCCGAAGCACCAGCATCTTTGCGGCCTACCCCTTCATGCGCAGCCAGATGCGCAACCTGAGCGGAACGGCAGCCATAGAAAAGAAAGACCTCAACGACAGGGTCGATGCGACCGGCACGCAGACCGGCAAGAAAATCAGCGTGACCACCCTGGGCCTGTCGGGCAACATGCAGGATGCGTTGTGGGGCGGCGGCATCAGCAGTTTCGATCTGGGTTTTGAGCTGGGCAAGCTGGCCATCCAGTCACCCACAGCCCTCGCCATCGACAACGCGTCCGCCAGGACCAACGGCAGCTACAGCCGGGTGGCCTACAGCCTGAACCGCCTGCAACGCCTGGGCAACAGTACCTTGCTGGCAGCCAGTTTCAGTGGGCAGTTTGCCGGCAAGAACCTGGACTCTTCCGAAAAGATTTCCCTTGGCGGCCTGAACGGCGTGCGTGCCCAGCCCCAGGGTGAGGCCAGCGGTGACGAGGGCTTCAAGGGAAGCCTGGAACTGCGCCAGGCGTTGACGCCCAACATACAAGGCACGCTGTTTTACGACTTCGGCAGCATCACAAGAATCAACAAAACACCCTTCGGTGCCCCCGCAGCCAGCAGCCGCAACCTGTCGGGCGCGGGTATTGGCGTGAACGCCACTTTCGGCAAAGTGCTCGTCCGGAGCGCGCTGGCATGGCGCCTTGACGGCGGCCTGCCGACATCGCTTCCCGCGTCGCAGGTACGCACACCCACACTGCTGCTGCAGGCGACCATCGCTTTCTGACTTTTTGCAGGGTGGAAAAGCGCAGTTCCTGCAGCACGGGCATCACCAGCTACTGCGGTTCTATTTCATTTGTAACCCGCCGGTATTCGCAGATGGAAGGAATTCCCATACCATTGGGAACGCCATGCCTGCCAGGTGCAGAGCAGGTCCGCACCACACTCAGGCCCAAGACACATGAAAGATCACGCCGGGATGAACCGCATCTATCGCCTTGTGTGGAATGCCACCCTGTCGGCCTGGGTGGCAGTGGCCGAGAACACGCGCGGCTGCGGTAAGGGCGGCTCATCCCGCACACGCACAGGCCACGTATCCGCCATGGTGCTGGCGGTAGCAGCACTTTTTACCGCACAGGCGCGGGCTGCCGATGCGGCAAATGCAACCGTGGTGGCGGGCTCCGGCAGCGTCAGCACCAGCGGCACCAACACCACCATCACGCAGACCTCCCAGAGGCTGGCCATCGACTGGACTTCGCTGTCCACCCGCGCCAATGAACTGATTGATTTCAGGCAGCCCAATACCTCCGCGATTGCGCTGAACCGCATCATCGGCACCACCCCGAGCGAGTTGCTGGGCGGGCTGAGCGCCAATGGCCAGGTGTTTATCCTGAATCCGAACGGCGTGCTTTTCGGTGCCGGGTCACAGGTCAACGTGGGCGGTCTGGTGGCGTCCACGCTTTCCATGAGCAACGCCGATTTCATGGCCGGCAACCATGTCTTCAGCAACAACGGCAGCAGCAGCTCTGTTGTCAACCAGGGCAGCCTGAATGCCGCTTCGGGGGGCTATCTGGCACTGCTGGCGCCCGAGGTGCGCAACGAGGGCGTGATGAGCGCCAGTCTTGGCACGGCACTTCTTGCCGCGGGCAACAAGGTCACGCTCAATCTTGATAACGGTCACCTGCTGGGTTACAGCATCGACCAGGGCGCCATCAATGCGCTCGCAGACAACAAACACCTGATCAAGGCCGACGGCGGCCAGGTGCTGCTGTCTGCCAGGGCCCTGGACAGCCTGACCACCGCTGCCGTGAACAACACCGGCATCATCGAAGCGAAGACCCTGCAAAACAAGGCGGGCCGCATCCTGCTGATGGGTGACATGGACTACGGGACAGTCAATGTGGGCGGCACGCTCGATGCATCTGCGCCCGGCACGGGCGATGGTGGCTTCGTGGAAACCAGCGCGGTGCATGTGAAAGTGTCGGCGGGCACACGGGTCACCACGCTTGCCCCCAGCGGCAAAAACGGTGAGTGGCTGATAGACCCGATCGATTTCACAGTGGCGGCCAGCGGCGGCGACATGACGGGCGCCACACTGAGCACCAACCTGGGTGGCGGCAATGTCACCATCCAGAGCACCAACGGCGCTGCAGGCGTCAACGGCGATGTGAATATCAACGACACCGTCAGTTGGAGCGCCAATACGCTGACACTCAACGCCCAGCGCAACATCAACATCAATACGGCCATGAACGGCTCGGGTACCGGCAAGCTGGCACTGGTATACGGCCAGGGCGCTGTGGCGGCCGGCAACACCGCCGTCTACAACGTCAATGCACCCGTCAACCTGGCGGCGGGCGACAACTTCAGCACCCGGCTGGGCAGCGACGGCACCGTGGTGCAGTACAAGGTCATCACGGCGCTCGGCGCAGAAGGCAGCACGACGGGTACCGACCTGCAGGGCATCAGTTTGAACCCGTACACCAACTACGTGCTGGGCGCGGACATCGATGCGTCTGCCACACGCAACTGGGGCAGCGGCACCGGCTTCGACCCGCTCAAGGTGTTCAGCGGTACCTTCGATGGCCTGAAACATGTGGTGAAAAACATCTACATCAACCGCCCGACGGAAGACCAGGTCGGCCTGTTCGGTTATGTCGCCGGGGGCACCCTGCAGAACATCGGGCTCGAAGGCGGTAGCGTACGGGGCGACACCGATGTCGGTGCGCTCATGGGCTATGGCTGCTGCGCCATCGTGCGCAGGGCCTACGCCAACGTGGAGGTCACCGGCAACAACAATGTCGGCGGCCTGATTGGCCAGAGCGTGGACGACACCATCAGCGACGTGTACAGCACAGGTACCGTCACCGGCAACGACAGTGTGGGCGGCCTGATCGGCATGATCGACGCCTACAGCACCAGCACCGTGACACGCGCCTACGCGGCCGGCCTGGTCACCGGCATCACCAACGTCGGCGGCATGATCGGCCAGGATCAAACCACCGCCAGCACGACCAGCAGCTATTGGGACATGAATCGATCGGACCAGACGGTCAGTGCGGGCGGCACGGGCAAAACCACAGCACAGATGATGCAGCTCTCGACCTATGTGGGCTGGAACATCGGCCTCGCGGGCACGCTGGGCGCCACTTGGCAGATCAGCCAGGGCTCGGGCTACCCGCAACTGCGTGGCCTGCCCGCATCCACACCCCTGCCAGTACCGGACAACGGTGCGCCAGGTTTTGAGGAATCCGCCGCGTACCGCAGTGCGATGGTCTACCTTGGCGGCATAGGACGCACCGCCAAAGAAAACAGGGACAAGGCGTTGGCGGACCGGCTGAATGAAGCAGCGGAAGAAGAACGCTAGCCCGGCCCAACGTTTTATGGCGCCGGCTGCCAGCCACCGCCCAGCGACTGGATCAGCGCCACCGCCGTTGTCTGGCGGTCTGCCAGAGACTGCACCAGTGCGCGGCGTGCACTGAGTGCCGTGGCCTGCGCGGTGATCACTTCCGTGTAACCCACCTGCCCGCTCTTGTAGCGGTTGAGTACCTGCTGCTCGACCAGGTCTGCAGATTCTGATGCCTGGCGGCGCAGGTCCTGCTGGATCTGCAGCACCCGCGTGGCAGACAACTGGTCCTCAACATCCTGGAACGCAGCCAGCACGGTCTGCCGGTAGCGTGCAACGGCCTGGACGTTGCCGGCCTCGGCGCCTTCGACCCGCGCCTTGGTGGCGCCTGCGTCAAAAATCAGCTGCGCGGCAGACAGGCCCAGGGACCAGACGCTGCTGGCCGCCTTGAACAAATCCGCCACACGGCTGGCACCTGAGCCCGCGGAGGCATTCAGGCTGATGTTGGGGTAATAGGCGCTTTTGGCGATACCGATCTGCTCATTGGCCGACAACACGCGGCGCTCGGCCGCCGCGATGTCAGGCCTGCGCTGCAGCAGCGTGGACGGCACACCGACAGGAACCTGCGGCACCGCAGGGGTCCAGCTCGCCACTGCCGGCAGGCTGAAGTTTGCAGGCACTTCGCCGACCAATACGGCTATCGCATGTTCGAACTGGGCGCGCGACCGTTCCAGCCCGGCCTGATCGGCCTTGCCATTGGCCAGTTGGGTCTGCGCCTGCAGCACGTCTGTCTTCGCGGCAATGCCGGCGGTGTAACGGTTTTGCGTGATCTCCAGCGCGCGCGTGAAACCTTCTATGGTTTTGTCGAGCAATGCTTTCTGCGCGTCGGTCTGGCGCAGTGAAAAGTAGTTGACCGCCAGTTCACCCTGGGCTGAAAGTTTGGCTGACGCGAGATCTGCGGCGCTGGCCTGTGCCCCTGCATTGGCGCTGTCTACGGCGCGTCCCAGACGACCCCAGACATCAGGCTCCCAGCTGCCACCAAGGCTGACCTGGTAGTTGGTGCCGGTGCGACCAGCCGTGCCCGTCGTTGTGTTGCCGCTGCTGCGCGAACGCGTGGCGCCACCGTCCAGCGTCACTGAGGGAAACAGCGACGCACGCTGCTCGCGCACCAGGGCACGTGCCTGCGCATAGGCCCCGACGGCGATGGCCACATTCTGGTTGGACACCTCCACGCGCGACGCGAGTTGGTCCAGCACCGGGTCATTGAACAGCGACCACCATGGGCCACGCTCCAATGCATCGGCGGGCACGGCGGGAATCCAGTCACCGGCTTCCTTGAACGCCGCTGCTTCGGGGGTGGTCGGACGCTGGTAGGTCGGACCAACCGCGCAGCCGCTGACCAGAAGGGCCAGCACGGCAACAGCTAGCAGGGCATAAGGAGGCGTTTGGGCAACGGTGAGGGGGATGGCATATTTCATGGGTTTGTCCGGTTGCGTCAGGCGGCTTGCAGATCGCCGGCATGACGACCCAGCAGATGCTCGGTCTTGCCAGGGCGGCGCAGTTTGTCCATCAACACATAGACCACAGGCGTGGTGAGCAGGGTCAGCAGCTGGCTGGCGATCAGGCCACCAATGATGGCGATGCCCAATGGCCTGCGCAGCTCGGCACCCTCGCCAAAACCGATGGCCAACGGCAAGGCACCCAGAATGGCAGCCAGCGTGGTCATGAGGATGGGACGGAAGCGCAGCATGCAGGCTTCGCGAACCGCCTCCACCGCAGACAGTCCGCGTGAGCGCTCCGCATCAATGGCAAAGTCGATGATCAAGATCGCATTTTTCTTGACAATGCCGATCAGCAAAAACACACCAATCAGCGCGATCAGTGAAAAATCGAGTTTGAAAATCAACAGCGCGAGCACAGCGCCCACCCCGGCCGAAGGCAACGTGGACAAGACCGTGATCGGGTGCACAAGGCTTTCGTAAAGAATGCCCAGCACGATGTAGATGACGACCAGCGCAGCGAGGATCAGCAAGGGCTGCTCCTGCTGCGACTGCTGCGCATTACGCGCCGTGCCCTGAAAGCTGCCGCGCACATTGTTCGGCATGCCGATTTCGGCCTCAGCCTTCGCCACCGCAGCCTGACCGTCGCTGATGGTCTTGCCTTCAACGAGGTTGTAGGAGATGGTGGTGGCCAGCTCGCCGTCCTGGTGGTTAACGGACGATGCCTTGGGGTTCTCCGAGAATCTCGCGATCGCCGACAGCGGCACCATGTTGGTCGCAGATGAACTCAGCGCCTGGCCGGTGGACTGGTCACGCAGCGCAGGATTGACGATGTTGGTGAGCGATGATGCTGCCGCCGTCGATGAGGTGGTGATCGTCGCCCCCTTGGCAGGCACATAAATATCCTTGAGCGACTCGGGACTGCGGATGTACCGCTGCGCCACGCCCATGATGACCTTGTACTGGTTGAGGTCGGTATAGATGGTGGCGACCTGCCGCTGACCGTAGCCGTTGTAGAGCGCGTTGTCGACATCACGCGAACTGATGCCCATGCGCGCAGCGCTTTCCTTGTCTACCGTGACCATCATCTCGACGCCGTTGTCCTGCTGGTCGGTGTTGACATCGATCAGCGCGTCCTGCTGCGCCATCTGGTCGGACAACCGCGTGGCCCATAGCTTGAGGTCAGCGATGTTGTCGCTCTTGAGGGTGTACTGGTAGGTGGAGTTGCTGGCGCGGCCACCACCGCGCAGATCCTGCACGGGGTTGAGAAAGAGGCTGATGCCCGTGACCTTGGCCAGTTGGGGACGCAGGCGGGCGATCACGGCCAGGCCCTTGTCCGTGCGCTGGTTGGCAGGCTTGAGGTTGATGAACATGAAGCCGCCGCCGGCACGCCCGCCGCCCGTAAAGCCCACCACCGTGTCCACAGCCGGGTCGGCGCGGATGATGTCCACCAGTTCCTTGAGTTTGACCTGCATCGCCTGGAAGGAAATGCTCTGGTCAGCCCGCAGGCCGCCATTGATCTGCCCGGTGTCCTGCTGCGGGAAGAATCCCTTGGGCGCCTTCACAAACAAAAAGACATTCAGGCCTATGACGGCCAGCAGGATCAGCATGACCAGCAGCTTGCTGCCCAACGCCCAGTCCAGGCTGACCTCGTAGCCGCGCAGCACACGGTTGAAACCGTTCTCGAAAAAGCGGGGGATTACACCAAGAAACGCAAACCGGCCTGCGGGCCTGGCGGACTCGGCGTCGGTGTCTTCCTTGTTTTTGAGCAGCCACGCGCACATCATGGGTGTGGTGGTCAGCGAGATCACCAGAGAGATCATCACCGCGGCAGACAGCGTGACGGCGAACTCACGGAACAAACGCCCGGTCTGCCCGCCCATGAACAGCAGGGGGATGAACACCGCCACCAGCGACAGGCTGATCGACAGCACGGTAAAACCGACCTCTCGGGCACCCAGCAGCGCGGCCTTGAAGCGGTCCATACCGGCTTCAATGTGGCGGCTGGTGTTTTCAAGCACAACGATGGCATCGTCCACCACAAAACCTGTGGCGACAGTCAGTGCCATCAGGCTCAGGTTATTGAGCGAAAACCCCAGAAGGTACATCACGCCGAATGTGCCCAGCAGCGAGACCACCGTGGCGACCGCGGGAATGACGGTGGCGCGCGCACTGCGCAGGAAGGCGCTGACCACCAGTACAACGAGCACGATAGAAATCAGCAGGGTGAGCTCAATTTCGTGCAGCGATGCACGTATGGAGTTGGTGCTGTCCGATGCCACGGAGATCTTCACATCAGCAGGCAACTGTGCCTGCAGCTCGGGCAGCAGGGCGCGCACGCCATCGACGGTTGCAATCACATTGGCGCCCGGCTGGCGCGTGACCAGCACGATGACGGCCGGGTCACCGTTAAAAAGACCCAGCGTATTGACGTTCTCGACACCATCGCTGATCTCGGCGACATCCGCCAGGCGTATGGCCGCGCCGTTGCGCCAGGCCACGACCAGGCCCATGTAGTCAGCAGCCTTGAGACCACCGCTCGGGGTATTGGCCCCGGAATAGATCTGCAACCGGCGCCCATTGCCTTCAATCGCGCCCTTGGGCCGGTTTGCATTCGACGCCTGCAGCGCGGCGCGGATGTCTTCGCTGCTGACACCGTAGCGGTTGAGCGCGAACGGAATCAGGTCTACCCGCACAGCCGGCAGCGAACCGCCGCCCAACTCAACGTCGCCTACGCCCGGCACCTGGGCAATTTTTTGCTGCAGCAGGTTGGACACTTCGTCATAGATACGTCCAGGCGAGCGAGTCTTCGACGTCAGCGCAAGGATGATGACAGGCGCATCGGCAGGGTTGGCCTTGCGGTAGGTGGGGTTGCTGCGCAGCGTGGAAGGCAGGTCGGCGCGCGATGCATTGATGGCCGCCTGCACCTCGCGGGCGGCAGCGTCAATCTTGCGGTTGAGGTCGAACTGCAAGCTGACACGCGTCGAACCTACACCGCTCGACGATGTCATTTCATTGACGCCGGAGATGGTACCCAGCCGTCGCTCCAGTGGCGTTGCCACACTGGTGGCCATGGTTTCGGGGCTGGCACCTGGAAGCGAGGCGCTCACCGAGATGACGGGGAAGTCCACTTGCGGGAGTGGGGACACCGGCAGCACAAAAAATGCGCCCACACCGGCGAGGGCCATGCCTATGGTGAGGAGGACGGTGGCTACTGGTCTTTTGACGAAGGGTTCGGAGAGGTTCATGTGGCCTGCACCCCGGTTATTCCTTGTAGCACCTGCGGCGACATGTCGTTCGGCCTGATGCCGGGGGTAGCCCGGCGGCTAGTCACTTTTCTTTGCTTCGCCAAAGAAAAGTAACCAAAAGAAAGGCGACCCTGTTCGTCGTCCCCTCCGCTGCGCTGCGGGGCACCCTGCGATGCTCGCGTCAGACGGGGTCTGAAACAACTCGCTTCGCTCAA
>JAZKDR010000055.1:0-11219 GCA_040387435.1 Pseudomonadota bacterium | reverse complement strand
GGTTGGGTATTTCATAGACCCACACTGTGCCATAATTCGAGGCTTCGCTCATTCCTGCCCGGGTGGTGAAATTGGTAGACGCAGGGGACTCAAAATCCCCCGCCGAAAGGCGTGCCGGTTCGATTCCGGCCCCGGGCACCAGCGCTCGCGCGCTGTCGATCTGACACCTGTGCGGCAAGAAATTCCGCGCACGCCGCACAACAGCTTTTAGCCTCTTTGTGCGTGATTACCCCCCAAACATAAAGACCGGCACGCAGTTGCTCCGCTGGCTTTGGCCTGTGCGCGCCGCCGTATGCGGTCACCCGCCGGTTGAGCCGGTGTCCGCCTGAGGTTTGCGGATTTTCTGCTGCAGTGTTTCCAACAACCCGATCGCCCAGCACACCGGGCAGCCGCGCATGACCAGCAGGGCCGCAAGACCGGCCAGCACTGCCAGCGCGGGGGATGTCTCCTGTTCCTTGATGGCTGCAAACAGCAGGGCGAATGCCACCGCACCGCGGACGAGATGACCGCTAAGCGTCCGGCTTGCGAACAGGCCGGTGTCGCTCTTGCGCAGAAATCTGATCATGGCTTGCCCAGCGCCGGTTGATCCGGCCGCAAATACTCGCGCACAAGAATGCGCGCACGGTGCAACCGGCTCTTGGTGGCTTCACGCGATATGCCCAGGCGCACCGCCACTTCCGCAATGGTCAGTTGCTCCATGTCGCGCAGCAAAATGACCTCGCGATGGGCATCTGGCAGCGACTCCAGCGCCCGGCAAAGGTCGATGCGCAACTCGTCCTGCGGCCTTTGCGCGAAGTACTCGGCCTCATGGCGATCCGTCAGTTCCTCCGCGGCCCGCATGAGTCCCAGCCCGGGGAGCATGCACAGGCGGGTCACCATTTTGATCATCCAGCCGGCTAGTGCCAGGGGATGGCGCACATTGCCGATGCGCCGGTACAGGATCAGCATGGCCTCCTGAACCACATCTTCGATGGCGGTACTCCGGTGGCACTGCCTGCGGGCATAACGGCGAATATCGGGCTGCAGCACACGCAGCATCTGCTCAAGCGCTGCAGCATCCCCGGCCTGTGCCGCGACGAACACGGCACGGTCGAGCGTGGTCACCGCGGCCCCTCGACCGGCTTGCGGCCCGCCATGGCGCAGGCTGGACAAAACCCGATCAGCCCGGTGAGCGCGGTGAAGACGCCACTGACAGCCAGCACCAGCCCCAGCGGGTTGAACCCGATTTGTGTCAGTGAACAGGCCACGATCAGGGCACCGCCCAGCAGCCGGCCCCAACGCTCACGTGAGCCCACATTCTTGCGATAGAACATTTTTCTCTCCAGATCTGCCAGAGCACAGCTGGCAGCATAAACAAAGAGGGGGCTCGGGGCCAAAAGGATTCACCCTCCATCAAATATTTTTTTAAGCCAATGCAGCGGGCATGGACGGCGATCAACCTGGCACCCCGCCACCAGCGTCAAACGGTCAGGACGCATAGAATCACCGCACCCCTTTCGAGCCCCGAACCTCCCGCCCCACGTGTGCGGATTCGACCCCGGCGCGCCGGGCACCCTATCCACGCCATGAACTGCGCGGCACCCCCACCTCTCACTGCGGCACGTGTTTCCGCCTGAACCCATGAACCCTGGCGACCCGGTCCAAGCGCGCATCAACACCACCGTCACGCTGATGGCTTGCGCAGCTTTTTTTAGCGGCGCCGCGCTGCGCATCTGCGACTCGCTGCTGCCGCGGCTGGCGCTCGATTTCGGCCGCACACCCGGCGCCGCGGGGCAGGTCATCATCAGCTTTTCCATTGCCTACGGTTTGATGCAGCTGGTGTTCGGCCCGCTCGGCGATCGTTATGGCAAGGCCCGCCTCATCTGGGTGTCGCTGGCCGGCTGTGCCGTGGCCGCGGTGGCGTCAGCACTTGTCGGCAAATTTGAGGTCCTGGTCTGGACCCGCGTTGCCTGGGGTATGTGCGCCGCCGGCGTGATGCCGCTGGCCATGGCCTGGATAGGCGACAACGTGCCCTACGAACAGCGCCAGGCCACGCTGGCCCGTTTTGTCGCGGGGAGCCTCACCGGCATGATGGCCGGGCAACTGGCGGGTGGACTGTTCGCCGATTCATCCCTGGGCTGGCGCGGTGCCTTCCTCAGCTTGTCGGTGGGTTTTGCCCTCATGGCTTTCCTGCTCTGGAAGTGGCTGCGCGCCGAACCCGCACATCAGGCACCCGAAGGCGGCCTCAATGTGACCGGACAGCTGCGTACCGTGGTCACCGCGCAGTGGGCACGGGTAGTGCTGGCAGCTGTGCTGGCCGAAGGTGTCTTCCTGCTCGGCCCGCTGAGCTACCTGCCTTCTTACCTGCACAACCGGCACGGCCTGAGCCTGTCGCTCGCATCTGCGTTGATTGCCCTCTATGCATTCGGCGGCCTGCTCTACGCGCTGACGGCGAAAAAGATTGTGGCCCGCTTTGGTGAACGCCGCATGGTGCTGGCCGGCGGGATCATGATGGGTGCGGGGTTTGCGGGCCTGTGGCTGTCACCCCTTCCGTGGCTGGCTGGCCCCCTCGCCCTGTTTCTCGGGTTCGGCACCTACCTGTTTCACAACACGCTGCAAACCCATGCGACACAAATGGTGCCGGCCTTCCGCGGCACCGCCGTTGCCCTGTTTGCATTTGCACTGTTCGGTGGCCAGGCGATCGGTGTGTCGATCGCAGGCTACACCTATGACCACCTCGGCTACACGCTCATGCTGCTGGTGCCAGCGCTGGCGCTCACGGTGACTGGCTGGGCGTTTGCGCGGGCCTTGCGTTTGCGTGAAGCCGGCCAGGGCGGCTGGGCTGACTAGCCGGGAGCCACCGCTTGCGTGGCAGGTAGCAGCCGCGTAGCCACTTCACTGGCCGACAGCACGTCGCCGAAAAACAGCATCCAGTTTTGCAGGGCCCACATGTGTTCTTCGGGTGTAAAGGCCGAGAGCGCATCGTCCACCATCACCACACGGTAGTTCTGCATCATCGCGTCACGGCCGGTGGAATCGCAACACACATTGGTGGCCGTACCGCCTATCAACACGGTTTCAACGCCGTGCTGTTGCAGCAATTCATTCAGGCTGGACGAGCCCTGCACCATGGCGCTGTAGCAAAGTTTCACGATGTGTTCATCACCGGGTTGCACGTCGAGTTGCTGGTGCAGCGCATACCCTTTTGATGCCGGGTCCAGGCTTTCCATGCGACGGCGTTTGCGCTCAGGCGTGTAGGTTTCGTCGTAATGCAGCGCGAGCTGTACATCCGAGTTCACCGAAGTCGTCTGTACCCAAATCACCAGCCCGCCTGCCTCGCGCACGGCCTGCGCGAGGCTGTTGATGGCGGGGATGGTGGCTGGCGCGGCAGGCACCGCAGCGGGAAATTCAGGCAGCAAAAAATAGTTCTGCATGTCGACCACCACAAAGGCCAGCTTGCCCGCATCAAAACTGTCGAACGGGTGCAATCGGCCTTGCCGGCTGACGACGCGGTCTACGACCCATTGGGGAAATTCCATGCGCTGTGTCCTTTAAAAGTGTGAGTATGGCCGCTCGATCATCAGCCGCCCTGATTGACGACGCCGACCTTCTGCAAGCCCGCCCTGTTCGCCATCACGAGGAAGGCGGCGACAAAAGCATAGGGCGTATCGGCAGACGGTTTGAGGTGAATCTCGGGTTGCACGGCCTGCGCCGTAGCGGCGGCAATGCGGCCTTGCACGGCCTGCATGTCGGCCAGCGTCTCGCCATTCCACTGCAGAAAACCCGCCGCGTTCATCTCGACATCCACCACCTCGGGCGGGCTGTCTGCCGCCAGCAGCGAGGGCATGTCGAGATTGACCGAATGCAGCTGCACAGGGATGGTGATGATGAGCATGACCAGCAGCACCAGCATCACATCGATGAGCGGCGTGGTGTTCATCTCGACCATGGGAGCCGCCTCGTCATCGCCAGCGCTGCTGCGCGACAGGTGTTGGGTGTAAAGCTTCATGTGCTTGGCCTCATGTCGGAATCAAGGCCGCTTTGCGGGCTCGGTCACCAGGCTGACGTGCGCAAAACCATGGCCCTGCGCGGTGTCTATGACCTGGCCAATGTAGGCGTACGGTGCGTTGGCATCGGCACGGATGTGGATTTCCGGTTGCGGTTTCAGCGCAGCGACTTCACCGATCAGTGACGACAGCGCCTGGATGTCGGGTGCAAAGCTGTCATTGAAATAGAGATTGCCGACACGGTCGACGGTGACCACCACATAGTCGCCGCTGGTGTCGCGCCACCGGGCGGATTCCACCGGGAGGTTGACGTTGACGGTCGCACTGACCACAGGAATCGTGAGCAGGAAGATGATGAGCAGCACCAGCATCACATCCACCAGGGGCGTGGTGTTGATCTCGGCCATCCAGCCGTCTTCGGCCTGGGTATCGCTGGAGGAATACAGCGCCACGGTCAGGCCTCAATCCACCACGGGTGGTTCAGCCGGCGATACAGGCATCGCCGGGGTCGCGGTGGACGCGGGTACTGTCACGGTTTGCGCAGCGTTGAGCTCGGCGGTCTGCGTGACGTCGGTCGTCGCCAGCAGCAGCGAATGCAGTTGCGCGCCGAAGTTGCGCAATGACTCAAACGCCAGCTTGTTTTGCCGCAGCAGCCAGTTGTAGCCGAACACCGCCGGCACCGCGACAGCCAGGCCGATCGCCGTCATGATGAGCGCCTCGCCCACCGGGCCGGCAACGCGGTCAATCGACGCTTGCCCCGAAGCGCCTATCTTGACCAGCGCCGTGTAGATGGCCCACACGGTGCCGAAGAGGCCGACAAATGGCGCTGTCGAACCGATGGTGGCCAGCACGGCCATGCCGCTCTGCATGCGTATCTGCACACCCGACAGCGCCTGCTCGATGGCGCGCACCAGCCAGGTGTCGTAGTCCACGCGCGGCCTGAGCGCGGCGTACTGGTGGACAGCCGCACTGCCCGCATCGGCCACATAGCGCACCGGGTTGCTCGCATCAAGCTTGCGCACATGCTCGGAAAAATGCATCACGTCGTCAAACACGCCTTGCGCCTTGGCGGCCTGTTTGCGCAAGCGGCGCAGCGCGACTGTCTTGCCGAGCAATGCGTACCAGCTGGCGATGGACATCAATGCCAGCAGCAGCAGGCAGCCCTTGGCGACCCAGTCGCCCTGCAGCCAGATGGCTGCCAGGCCGTAAGGGTTGGCGCTTGAAGGTGATGGCGCAGCCGCACTGCGCGCCAGGGGGATGGGCACCGGGAAAGCTGCAGAGGCGGCCGGCCGCATAGGCGCACTGGCGCTGTCCAGCGTGGTGCTGAGCTGGCTTTGGGCACTTGCGGACGGCATCGAGGCCAGCAGCATGGCCAGACAAAGGCCAGCTGCATACACCCGGCGCAAGCCTGCGTTGATCGTGAGGTTCATGGAGCACCTTTGTACTGGAAATAAAAACCGGGCGTTAAAAATTTTGTGTGGCGTCATCTTTTGCATTTCTCTTCAATCGCCCGCTTGAGCAGGGGGCCTATGGCCAGCAAGCCCTGCGCCGGGCCCTCGGGCGTTTCTCTCTGGCAGTCGATGTTGGCAGCACCTTCCACCGCCTCGGCAAACGGGTCGCGCGGTTTGCGCCTGAGCTGTTCGTTCGCCATTTCAGACAGGCTGCGCTGCGGCAGGCTGACCGGCGGCCGGTAGATGTAGCGCGGCGGCAGGCGAAGGTCCAGCTGCGGCGAAAGGCCCTGACCCTGAGGGCCACCACCTGGGGCGGTGCCTGTGCCACCGGGCCCTGCAGTTGCGGCAGCTGGCCCCGTGCCTGACGGCGACGGGCTGGCGCTGCCGCTTGGGGGGCTTGCCAGGCCCGGCGCGCTGGCCGTGGCCGGTGCAGGCACCGGTGCGGCGAGGGTGACCGTGCTGCGGGATACAGCGGTCGGCGCAACGGGTGCCGTGAGCGTACTGGCGGCCACGGAAGGCTGGGGTGTAGCTACTGCGGGCGAAGGCAGGGGTGCAGGTCCAGGCGTTGGCAAGGTCACCGTTGCAACGGGGGGCGTCACCACGGCCTGTTGCGCGGGCTGCACCGCCGGCGCAAGCGGGGGCGCTGAAGCCGCAGCGGCTGGTGCCGCCACACGCTCAGGTTCAGGTACGGGTTTGGGTTCCACAGCCGGCACAGGTGCTGCAGGCGACGCAGGTGGCGCCGCACGAGCCGGAACAGGCGCAGCCTTCTCACGCGCCGTTTGCGGCGTTGCGGAAAGCGGTGTGCTTTGCTGCGCTGCAGGCGGCGCGGGGACGTTGGGCACGACAGCTTCGTCAGGCGATGGCAGATCGAGTTGTGTGGCGGCGCGGCCGAAGCGCCTGGCGGTGATGCTCCCGGGGTTGCGGGTGAATTCACCTGGCAATGAAGGGGCAGCGCCGGGCGTCAGGCCATCGGGCGAAGACACGCGGCTGGTCGCCGTGTCGCTGCGAAACACCTGCACGACGATGCGTTCGGCCACGGTCTGCAACGGCCAGTAGAGGTTGGCAATGAAAAGCAGGCCGATGTGCGCGGCAATGACGGCGAATCCGACCCCGGGATGGGCACGGTCTTGCGGAAGAGGCGCGAGAAACAGGGACCTTGTCACGCAGGTCATGTTCCCACAACTTTGCCGCCATGCCGCATTGATCAGCGGCGTTCGAACGCACAAATGTTAAGTTGCAGGTTAACTTTTTCAGCCAGTTGCGGTTTTTTTCCTGTTCATGAGCCTGAAAACGCCTTAAAAAGGCTATTTTCAGGCATCAAATCGGGCTCAAACCCAATGAATATGTGCTTGAGCAGCTACTTTATTAATAGCGACCGGCATCACGCACATGCCAGTGGCGCAGGGCCGCAGCCCGCGCGCAAGCTCATTCCACCTTGATCTTGCCGTCCTGAATGGTTTTGGCCCACTTCACGGCTTCGGCGCGCATGTAGGCATCCATGGCGGCCGATGTGCTCGGCGTGAGTTCCCCGCCGAACTCGGTCATTTTCTGGCGCATCGAGGGCTCAGCCGCCACCTTGACGTAGGCCGCGTTCAGCGCCGTCACGATGGCCGCAGGCGTGCTGACCGGCACCGAGAAACCCTGCCATGCCCAGGCGTCAAAACCGGGAAACCCTGACTCGGCCACGGTCACCAGATCAGGCGTTGCGGCAAGGCGCTTTTCGCCGAGCGAGGCAATCGCACGGATAGTGCCGGCTTTGAGGTGCTGCGCCGCGCTGGGCAAATCCGTCATCAGGACCTGCAACTGGCCGCCGAGCAAATCCTGCACGGCCGGGCCAGCACCCTTGTACGGAATCTGCACGAGCGAAATGCCGGTGCGCTGCATCAGCAGTTCCATCGCCAGATGGTGCGGCGTGCCGTTGCCCGGGGTGCCATAGCTGAGCTGGCCGGGTTTTGATTTGGCCAGCGCGACAAACTCGGCCAGGTTTTTCGCCGGCACCGACGGGTGTACTGCCAGCACCAGGCCGAAGCGCGCGGTCAGTGAAACAGGGGTCAGGTCCTTGAACGAGTCATAGGTCAGCTTGGGGTACAGGCTGCGGTTGACGGAATAGGTCGCGCTGTCGCCCAGAAGAAATGTGTAGCCATCACCGGGCGCGGTGGCCGCAGCCGTCGCGCCTATGGCACTGCCCGCGCCGGGGCGGTTGTCGACAATGATTTGCTGGCCGAGGATCTCGGCCATGCGTGGTGCCACGGTGCGTGCAAAGGCGTCGGTGCCGCCGCCTGCGGCGTACGGCACGATCAGGCGTATGGGCTTGTTGGGCCAGGCCTGTGCAAAGGCATTCGTCGCCGCCCACGGTGCGGCGGCAAAACCAGTGATGGCCGCGAGTACCCGGCGCCTGTTTGTATTCATATGTCTGTCTCCTTTGTGAATGTTTTAAGGGCGCAGGGTGCTGCGCCGGTGTGCTTCATCGTAAAAGAAGTTTTGCGTGGATTCAATCCTTGCGCAAACCCATCTCAACAACGGAAATTTTGCAGGAAGGAATCTATTCAGGCTTGATTCCCAGATCAGTGAAAAGCTTGCCCCACTGCGCGTATTCGCTGCGGACAAAATTCGCACAGTCGGTTGGCGTCGACTCCGTCAGGTTCGCACCCAGAGCCGCAAAGCGTGACTTGATTTCCGGGTCACGCAAGACCTTGTTGATCTCGCTGTTGAGCCTGGCCACGATGGGCGCAGGCGTGGCGGCCGGCGCGATGAAGGCGTACCAGACCACAAACTCGTAATTGGGGTAGCCCGACTCCACCACCGTCGGCAAATCAGGCAGTTCTGAAAAGCGCGCCCGGCTGGTCACCGCCAGTGGCCTCACCTTGCCCGCGCGAATCTGCGGCAGTGAGGTCTGCACCGGATCGAACAACACCTGTATCTGGCCACTGACCAGATCGGCCATCGCCAGCGCGTTTCCCTTGTAAGGCACGTGCACCATGTCCACACCGGCGATCTGCTTGAAGAGCTCGGCCGACAGATGCGCTGAATTGCCCAGGCCTGCAGAACCGAAATTGAGTTTGCCGGGGTTGGCCCTGGCGTAGGCCACCAGTTCACGCACATTCTTCACGGGCAGCGAAGGATTCACATCAAGAACGAACGGCGTGGTGCCTGCGCAGGCGAGGTAGGTGAAGTCCTTGCGCGAGTCATAAGGCAGGCTCTTGTACTGGTGCGGCGCCAGCACCAGCGGTGAGGTGCCCGACATGCCTATGGTGTAGCCGTCAGGCGGCGCGCTGGCCACCGACTGGTGGGCGATGGTGCCGTTGGCACCTATACGGTTTTCAGCCACCACGGGCTGGCCCAGCGCCTGCGACACCTTGTCGGCAATCACACGGCCCAGCACATCGACGGAGCCGCCTGCCGCAAAGGGCACGATCATCTTGACCGGCTTGGCAGGAAAGGTTTGCGCGCTTGCCAGAAATGGCATCGATAGCGCCAGGCCTGTTGCAGCCAGCATGGCGGCGATACGCACGGCTTTCAGGGCTTGTCGGGAAGCAGTCATCGAGTCTCCTGTCCTTGTCTCTTTTCTCGCTCCCCGGAATTATTCTTTTGTGCGCACACGATAACGCAACGATGGTGCCGTGGCTACTTCAGGCCTGTATGTACCGTCGCGTGATGCAGCCGCAGGCGCAGCTCATTCTTGAGACGGCCGTTGTCCAGTCGCCGCGATTCACCCATGAAACTCAGCATCGTCGCCGGTAATTGTTGCAGCGCATCACTGCGCTTCACACGCGGCGGGCGCGGCAGGCCGTACAGGTCTGCCGCCAGGTCAAAGTAGTCGCCCATCTTCAGCTGTGTGTCGTCGTTGACATTGCTGATGCGCTGGGGCTTGCCGCGCCACATCGCGGCGAGGCAGGCGCGTGCCAGGTCATCAGCGTGGATATGGCTGGTGTAGACATCATCCTGCGCCACAAGCACAGGCGTGCCCCTGAGCAGGCGCGCACGCGGTGTGCCGCTTTCGCGGTCCGGCGCATAGATGCCGGGAATGCGCAGCACATGCACCGGCGTGACCGAGGAGCGACCAAAAAACCGCACGGTATTTTCAGCATCGACCCGGCGCCAGGCACGGGCATTCACCGGGTTTACGCTTCGCGTTTCAGGCACCAGCGCACCGGCACAGTCACCATACACACCACTGGTCGAGCCATAAACCACCGAGCGTGGCAGGCTGCGCAAACGCAGGGCGCGAAGAAGGTTGCTGGTCCGCAAATCCACACGTCCGCCGGCCTGATCATTGGCAGGCGGCGCCAGGTGAATGATGCGATCAGCCAGCCCCGACAGCCGGCGCAAGGTCGCCCTATCGTCGAGGTTGCCCAAGAGCGGTTTGATGTTTCGTCCGCGAAACACAAGCCGCTTTTCAGGTGACGAAGTCAGTGCCATGACATTGACCCGCGCGGGCAAGGCAGCGGCTGCGCGCAGGCCGACATCACCACAACCGACGATCAACACACGCTGGCGGCGAAAACGTGCGGGCAATGCACCGAGGGGACTTGAATTTGAGGGCAAAATTGGGGTTTGGCGCCAAAAGCAGCGCCGTCAAAAAAATACAGACACCCCAAGGATACCGACTATGAGCTTTAACGTGACCGTGCAACCCAGCGGACGCACCTTTGTTGCACAGGTAGACGAAGTCCTGCTGGCCGCCGCCATTCGCCAGGGCATAGGCATGCCCTACGGCTGCAAGGACGGTGCCTGTGGTTCCTGCAAATGCAAAAAGCTCGAAGGCACCATCAAGCAGGGCGAACACCAGGTCAAGGCGTTGACGGCCGAGGAAGCGGCGAACGGTTTCATCCTGACCTGCTGCGCGATTGCAGAGACCGACCTCGTGCTGGAGTCACGCCAGGTCACCGACGAGAGCGCCTTCCCCATCAAGAAAATGCCGGTGCGCGTCAACAGCCTGGCCAAGGCCTCGCACGATGTGATGACGGTGCGCCTGCAGTTGCCTGCCGCCGATGTGTTCAAGTACCACGCTGGCCAGTACGTCGAGTTCCTGCTGCGTGACGGCGACCGCCGCGCGTATTCGATGGGCACTGCGCCGCACACGCAGCTCGAGAACCCCGGCGTTGAACTGCACATCCGCCACATGCCCGGCGGCAAGTTCACCGACCACGTTTTCAGCGCCATGAAGGAAAAGGAAATCCTGCGCATCGAAGGTCCCTTCGGCAGTTTTTACCTGCGCGAAGACTCAGACAAACCAATGGTGCTGCTCGCATCCGGCACGGGCTTTGCGCCCATCAAGGCCATCATCGAACACATGCAGTTCAAGGGCATCACCCGCCCTGCCGTGCTGTACTGGGGTGGCCGCCGTCCGGCAGACCTCTACATGAATGAATGGGTACAGGCCAAGGTCGCCGAGATGCCTAACCTCAGCTATGTGCCGGTCATCTCCGATGCCCTGCCCGAAGACGCCTGGACAGGCCGTACCGGTTTTGTCCACGCTGCAGTGGTTCAGGACTTTCCCGACATGTCCGGCCACCAGGTCTATGCCTGCGGCGCGCCCATCGTGATCGACTCTGCGCAGACTGCTTACATCAAGGCTGGCTTGCCTGAAGACGAGTTTTATGCTGACTCGTTTGTCACCGAGAAAGAAAAGCACCAGGCGACGGCCTGAAACGATGTTCGGCGGGCTGGTCCGTAGTTGGTTTAAGGACTTTGCCCTTCACGACCTAGCCGGGTCTCGCCCCGGCAGGCGAGTTACTTTTCTTTGCTTCGCCAAAGAAACCTAACGAAAAGAAAGGCGACC
>JAZKDR010000054.1:0-29055 GCA_040387435.1 Pseudomonadota bacterium | reverse complement strand
CAATGCCCAGGGCCAGTTGCAGGCCCACGGCAATCAGCCCCAGCGCTGCAGGAATCACAACCTTGAAGGTGCGCGCCAGCGATGACATCTCCAGCGCATCGGCCACCTCCAGCAAGCGCGGGTCAATCGCCCGCACGGCGGCAGTCGTCACCAGCAGTACCGGCCAGAAACTCGCAAAGGCCACCACCAGCGCCTCAAGTGATACACCAAAACCAAAAAGCAGCAAGGCCAGCGGTATCAACGCAACGGAAGGCACAGGACGCATGGCATCGACCGTCGGTCCGACGATGCGGTCCACGCGCGGCATGAGGCCCAGAACAATGCCGAGAAAAAGACCGCACACGGCGGCAAGCCCGAAGCCGACCGCAGCAGCTTCAAGCGTTTCAAGCGTGGATTTGAGAATGGATTTGTCGGCCATGCCGAGATAGAAGGCCTGCGCCACATCCCAGGGGCGGGACAGCGACTCCATCCTGAGGGACTGCACATGCCACATGGCTTCCCACGCGACCAGCAAGGCCATCGGGATGATCATGCCGAGCAGGCGCTGGTTGAAGCGCTTGTCATTCACGTCAGTGCTCCAGCAGGCCATGCAGGCGATGGCGTAGTTCGAGGAAGCGCGGCATCTCCTTGGTCAGGAGCTGTGAGCGGGGCTTGGGCAAGGCGACGTCAACCTCTTCAAGAATGCGGCCCGGGTTGGCACCCAGAACGATCACCCTGTCACCGAGGTAGATGGCTTCTTCAAGGTCATGTGTGATGAAAACCACCGTGGTGCCATGCGTCGCCGCAAGAGTGGCAACTTCATCCTGCAGGTGCTGGCGGGTGATGGCATCAAGCGCACCAAAGGGTTCGTCCATCAGCAGCAAGGAAGGCTTTTGCGCCAGGCAGCGTGCGATCTGCACGCGCTGCTGCATGCCGCCCGAGAGCTGGTGCGGGTAACGGTCAACGGCATGCGCCAGGCCCGTGGTTTTTGCAAGGGCGGCTACCCGCCCGGCCTGCTGTTCCTTCGGCACACCACATGCCTCCAGTGCCAGCGCAATATTGCCCGCCACGGTACGCCAGGGCAGCAGGGCACGGCCATAGTCCTGAAAAACAATGGCCCGGTCGCGTGAGGGCCGCGACACGCGCTGGCCATTGAACATCACCGCGCCAGAGCTCGGCGTCAACAGCCCGGCCAACAAACGCAACAGAGTGGTTTTGCCGCAACCCGAGGGGCCGACGATGCACAAAAATTCGCCGGCATGCGCATGGAAGTTCAGCGCATCAATCACCACCTTGCCGCCAAACTTGACGGACAGGTCGCGCACGGAGATCGCCGGCTCCTTGTGTTTGAGGGCAGAGACGGCAGCAGCTTCGAGGACAGAGTTGTTCATGAGGGGGGTAGGATTCACGTTGCGCCAGAGGCTTTGGCGACGGCTCGCATGGCCATCACGCGGACCAGGTTGGCCCGATATTCGGCTGTCGCATGCATGTCCGTGTTCAATTCGGCCGAATCGACAGAAAGGTGTGCCAGCGCATCTGCCGAAAACTGGCGTTGAAGCACGTCTTCAAATGCAGCCATACGCATGACACCCGCCCCGGCGCCTGTCACGGCGACACGGATATCGCCGCCGAAGTCGGCGACAAAAACGCCGACCAGTGCAAAGCGTGAAGCCGGATGCCTGAACTTCACATAGGCTGAACGCCGGGGAACCCGGAATTCAATGGCGGTGATGAGCTCGCCCGCCTCCAGCGCTGTTGAAAACATGCCGAGAAAAAAATCATCGGCTTTTATTCTTCTGCCGGCCGTGACGACGGTCGCGTCCAGCGCCAGCACGGCCGCGGGCCAATCTGCCGCCGGGTCGTTGTTGGCCACAGAGCCCCCCATGGTGCCCATGTGGCGGACCATGGGGTCTCCGATGTGGCTGGCCATGTCACTGAGCGAACCCAGACCGGCAGCAACTTCCGGTGACCCGGCCACTTCGGCATGCGTGGTCATGGCACCCAAGGTGATGGACTGTCCCGCCACCACATGAATGCCCTTGAGTTCAGCAAGCTGCCCGAGATCGACAAGGCCGTCAGGCTGTGCGAGGCGCAGCTTCAGCGATGCGAGCAGGGTCTGCCCGCCCGCCAGAAAGCGCGCGTCGCCATACTGACCAAATGACGCCAGCGAGTCGGCCACACTGCTCGCGCGATGAAACTTGAATGAATACACGCTACGTCTCCTCAGTGACCGGTCCGGCTTGCACACAGGGACACCGCCTTGACGATGTTCTCGTACCCGGTACAGCGGCACAGGTTGCCCTCAAGGCCTTCACGTATATCGGCCTCGCTGGCATCCGGTTTACGCCTGAGCAGGTCTATGGAACTCATCACCATGCCCGGCGTGCAGAACCCGCATTGCAGGCCATGGCAGTCCCGAAAGGCCTGCTGCATGGCGTGCAGCGTGCCATCCTTCTCGCAGATGCCCTCGATCGTGGTGACGGTTCCGCCGCTGACCTGAAGGGCCAGCACGTTGCACGATTTCACCGCCTGACCGTTCAGGTGCACGGTGCAGGCACCGCACTGTGCGGTATCGCACCCACGGTGCGTGCCCTTGAGCCCCAGCGTGTCGCGAAGCAGGTCACTTAGCAAAGTCCTTTCCTCGACCTCGCACTTTATTTTTTTCTGGTTGACAACAAGATTTACTTCCATGACCGACCTCAACGTTTGGGAGAACTCAAAATTTCACAGCTTCAGCGCAAGACCATGCGGCTGACATCCATGGGCTTGGTGAGGTAACCGACATCACGTGCGTACTTGACCCAGATATCCAGATCAGCCACGTTCACGGGCACCGAAAATGGCAGCATGATGGGGGTCTTGAAGCCCAGGTACTTGAGTTCGATGGCACGTGCTTCATCGGTGTTGGTCTTGATGAACTCGATGGCCTCCACAAGCGACTCACGGAATGCCGGGATGGCACGCGGGTTGGCATCTGCCCACTGCTTTTGTGCAACCCAGACACCGCCCAGCAGGTCAGGGTTCACCTCGGCCATGTAGTCGGCCACGCGGTAGCCGGTGTTGTCGGCCACGATGCCGCTGCGGAAGGGTTCCAGCACAGCGACGGCATCAAGCGTGCCGCCCTTGAGCAGGTCCTTCATTTGTGGAAACGAAGCTTCCACAATCGACACCTTTGAAACCGTGGCGCCTTTTTCCTGCAGCCACTTGCGGAACATCACGTCACCCGTGCTTCGCAGCCCGGGCACACCCACGCGCTTGCCCTCCAGGTCTTTGGCATTGACGACCTTCACGCCGGTCCGCACCACCACGCTGAAGATGGACGGGTTTTTGACGAAGCGGGTACCGCCCGCCACTGCCACCAGACCGAGACCGGCATCAGAGGCGTCCATCAGCACGGTGGCCGTGCTGGCGCCAATCATCAGGCTGCCCGACATGATGGCCGCCGGAATATTGGAGATGATGCCGACCTTGGTCAGCGTGACATCAAGATTGCGCTTTTCGAAAAAGCCCTTGTCCTTGGCAATCAGGGCAGGCAGCCAGTCCCCCGCCGGGATGTAACCTATATTGACCTTTACGGGCTGGGCAAAGCTGAAGGTGGACACCAGCGACAAGGCCAGTGCGGGTATAAAACACAGGAATTTTTTCAACACAATTTGTCTCCTCTATAAATTAAATAACTGACCGCGAAAATCACCAGGCCACTGCCTCTGCACTACCAGGCGGTATGGCCGCCATCTGCCGAAAACACCGAACCTGTGCTGAATGAGCTGGCATCACTGACCAGGAACACCAGCGCCTGTGCCACCTCTGCCGGGTCGGCAAAACGTTTTTGCAGCTGACGCCCTGTCAACTTGCCCACGAGTTCCGTGGACTCAGCTTCTGAAAGCCCGCTGAGCAAACCCCTGGCCATGGGTGTGTCCATGCCACCCGGGCAGACAACGTTGCAACGCACGTGCGGTGCCAGTTCAGCGGCGACCGCGCGGGTCAACCCGATCACAGCGGCTTTCGAAGCGCAGTAGGTCGTCATCATGGGCAGCGCAACCATGGCTCCCACGGACGCCACATTGACGATGGCACCCTGACCCGATGCCTTGAGAGCAGCGGCCATGCGCTGAATGGCCAGCAATTGCGCGTAGCAGTTCACATGCATGACATGGTCAAAGCTTTGTGCGGTGATGTCGGCCAGCTGGCTCGCACCCAAGACGCCCGCCACATTGCACAGGCCGTGAAGCCCCCCAAACTGGCCGAAGGCGCTGGCCAAGAGCTGGTCGTGAGTGGCGGCCTGAGTGACGTCACCGGTCACACTGACGGCATCGACGCCCATGGCCCGCAGGGCATCCATGGTGGCTGCCAGGCCCGCGCCCTCCATATCGGTCAGGGCCAGGCGTGCACCTTCGCGGCCCATGGCAAGTGCTGTGGCGCGGCCCAGACCCTGGGCGGCACCGGTGATGGCAACAACCTTTCCCTCGAGGTTTTTCATGCGCTTGCCACGTTCTCTCTGGCTGTCTGCAGGGCATGCCAGACCTTGGAGGGGGTAGCCGGCATGTCAAGGTGCTGCACACCCAGCGGCCTCAGCGCATTCATGACGGCGTTCATGACGGCCGAAGGCGCTGCAATGGTGCCGGCCTCGCCAACCGCCTTCACACCCAGAGGGTTGGTCTTGCAGGTGAACTCGACCAGCTTGAGGTTGTAGGACGGCACATCGTCGGCGCGCGGCATGCCGTAGTCCATAAAACTGCCGCTCAGCAACTGGCCGCTCTCGCGGTCATAAACAACATGCTCCAGCAGGGCCTGACCGATGCCCTGGGCGACGCCGCCCTGTATTTGCCCCTCACAAATCATGGGGTTGAGGATGCGTCCGACATCGTCAATGGCGTTGTAGCGGTCAACCCTGACGACGCCGGTTTGCGGATCAATCTCGACCTCGCACAAATGGCAGCCACTCGGAAAATTCGGCGGGTCGGTGTTCCACGTGCCGCTCGCCTCCAGCCCGACGCCGAGTTGCGACATGGGGCCTGCCTTGATGAAGAAGTTTTTGGCCACATCAGAAAGCGCCACGACCCTTCCGTCGGCTTCGCTGGTGAAGAGGCCATTGTGAAATTTCAGCTGCTCCGGCTTGCAGGCCAGCAGTTGCGCGGCGACGGGACGCACACGTTCGATGATGCGGTCACAGGCAATGCGCAGGGCGTTGCCGCCAATCATGGAGGACCGTGCGGCATAGGTGCCGCGCCCGAAAGGCACCTTGTCGGTATCACCCTGCAGATAACGGATGGACTCAAATGGCACGCCCAGCCACTCCGAGACGAGTTGCGCAAACACTGTTGCGTGACTTTGCCCGTGCGAATGTGTGCCTGCCAGTATGGTGACACCGCCGGTGGCGTCAAACCGTATGCTCATCTGGTCGTTGAAGATGCCGCCCTGCTCGATAAAAAATGCAATGCCGCGGCCGCGCAGAAGTCCTTTCTGTTCCGACGACTGCTGCCGCATGGCATAACCATCGGCATCTGCAAACCGCAAGCAATGCGACAGCATGTCCGGAAAGTCACCGCTGTCATAGACAAAGCCGGTTTGTGTGGCGTAAGGCAACTGGTCGGGACGGATCAGGTTGCGGCGGCGCAGCTCGACAGGGTCCATACCCAGCTCTGCGGCCGCTTTTTCAATCAGCGCCTCGCACACATAGGTGGCCTCGGGGCGGCCCGCACCACGATACGGGCCGGTGGGCGAGGTGTTGGTAAAGATGCCGAAGTTCACTCCGAAAAATACCGGCACGTCGTAGACACCGGGTATAAATCGCAGCGCAAAGGTCAGCGGTGCCACGGCAGCCGACACGACATACGCACCGAAGGCATGCAGGGAGCGAGCTCGCATGGCAAGGATGCGACCTCCGGCATCAAGCGCAAGCTCTGCATTGACGAGCTGGTCGCGGCCATGGTTATCACCCAGAATGCTCTCGCTGCGCGTGGGAATCCACTTGACGGGCCTGCCACAACGACGCGACGCCCACAGCACCAGACCGTCGTCGGGGTAGGCATCGGCCTTCATGCCGAAACCGCCACCCACGTCTGGAGAGACCACACGCATTTTGGTTTCAGGAATGCGGAACACGGAGCTGGACAGCATCTGCCGCGCACCGTGCGGGTTCTGGGAACTGGTGTGCAGCGTGTAGCTGCCATCCGGCTCGTGATACTCGCCGATAGCCCCGCGCGGCTCAATGGAATTGGCAGACAGGCGATTGTTTTCAATGCGTATAGACGTCACATGCGATGCCGTATCAAAGGCGGCTTTGGCCTTGTCTTCATCACCGAACTTCACGACGCAGCACTTGTTGCCGGGTGCGCCTTCCCAGATCAGCGGCGCGCCTTCGCTCACGGCATCTTCCAGCGCGGTGACTGAAGGCAGTGCCTCGTACTCCACTTCGACAAGTTCCATCGCATCACGCGCCAGCGCCGCGGTTTCGGCCACGACAAACGCAACACGGTCACCCACACAACGCACCTTGTCGGTGGCCAGTAGGGGCCGTGAGGTACGGTAGCCCTTGGGTCCACCCATGTCTTCGGGCATGAAGAGGGGCGGCAGGCCTCCCATGTTTTCGGCCAGCACATCGGCACCGGTCAACACGCACAGCACACCGGGAGCGGCAAGCGCCTTGCTGATGTCCACGGACACGATGCGTGCATGGGCATACGGCGACATCAGCGTCACGCCGTGCACCATGCGCGGCAATTCGATGTCGTCGATGTACTGGCCCCGTCCCGTCAGAAAGCGGCGGTCTTCCAGGCGAGGGGCGGACTGGCCAATACCGGTTCCAGCATGGCTCTGTATTGTTGTGCTCAAAACATGTCTCCTTGGCTTTTTTTTATGTTTGGCGTTGCGGCATTTTTCAAGGCAGCAAGGCACTGCGCAAAAAATCACCCACGGTTTCAGTGAACTGCACAGGCTGCTGCACATTGCCCAGGTGCGCCACACCGGGCATCACGACCAGGCGTGCACCCTGGATCTGCTCTGACATCGCAGTAGCGACAGACGGCGGCGCGGCTGCATCGACCTCTCCGGCCACCACAAGCACGGGCGCGCGCAAGGTCTTCAAGGCGTCAAAGTGGTCAAGCTGCTGGATGGCCCTGATGGCGGCTGCGTAACCTTCCGGGTGCGTGGAGGCGATCTGGTCGGCGATCCACCGCAAGGTCATGGGCGAGGCCTCGGCAAATTCCCGCGGAAACCAGCGCTCTAGAACCGACGGTATCTGGGCCACCAGGCCATCCTGGTTGAACTGGTCAAGGCGGCGCGCCCATATCTCCCACCCCGCAGGGTAGGTGCGGGCACTGGTATGTGCCAGCACAAGGGCCGATGTGCGCTCGGGGAAGGCCAATGCAAAAGCCTGCGCCACCATGCCGCCCAGCGAGAGACCTACAAAGGCTGCACGGTCAATATCCAGGTGGTCCAGCACATCCTTCACGGCACCTGCGTAGTCGGCCATGCCGGAAATACCCAGCTGCGGCGCGCTCTTGCCGTGGCCAGGCAGATCAATAGCCACCACATGGAACTGCGCTGCCCACGCGGGGAGTTGTGGCGCCCACAAGGCGCTGCTGGTGGCCAGGGCGTGCAGCAATACAAGCGCCTGGTCGCTGGCAGAGCCGTGAACGCTGTGTGCAAGGAGTGCGCTCATGCCGCAGCTCCGTGTTTGATATTCCAGCGGCCCAGTCCTATACCTGTGTACCAGTTCGACACCGCCTTGTAATACAGCGTCTCGAAGCGGCCTCCCCCTGCTGCGCCATGCGCCATCAACCAGGTGCGTATTTCTTCTGCACCGTTGCCTGCTTCGTTCACGTGATCGGTGGCGTAACGCACCAGTTCATCGTCATTGCCGGCTGAGAGCAGGCGCATGAATTCGCGGTCAAATGCTTCATTGACCATGCCCATGCGGGGCGTGGCGATGTCATGGCTGATGCCGCCGGTTGCGAGGATGGCCACGCGTTCGCAGCCCTTGTAGGCACGCAGGGCCCTGCCCAGAAATGTTCCCCATTGCAGCGCGCGTTTCATGGGCGGCAACGGTGGCTGCACGCAGTTGACGAGCAATGGCACGATGGCGAAGTCCTGCACCATACCTGCCAGATGCATGGGCGCCAGCGTGCCATGGTCGAGCTTGAGCTCCATCGAGAACGAGGGGTCGAAGCCGCTGTCCAGCGCCTGCTCCAGCAGGTAGCCCCCCAATCGCGCATCACCCCTGAGGGTTTGCCTGTCGAGTTTGAGCCAGTGCTCTGCCGGCGTGTCATAGGACTCCGCAGCACCTATGCACACGGCAGGAAAATTATTGAAGAAGAAATTGTGGATGTGGTCGTCAGAGATCACCACCACCACATCGGGTTTCGCGCTGACGATCTGCTCGCCCACCTCCTTGAAGGAGGCAAATATCTTCTCTCGGTCATCGTCCGGAATCGCGCCCGGAAAATTGATCATCACCGGCGTATGGCTGACGGCGTGGATAGCAACAATTTCAGCCATGGTCGGCTCCCGATGCGTTGCGGGCACTCACAGCTTTGAGCGAGTCAACAAAGAGTTTTTCAGAAATGTGCAGGCCCAGGCAATGCGCACGAAGAAGGTAGGGGTTCACACCCGCCAGGTACATGGCGCCTATGTCGTTATCGCGAATCGCCGCCTTGAGCGATGCGGCCAGCGGAATGTCGGCCATGTAGACATCGGGGCTCGCCTTGTAGCGCTGCAGATGGCTGTCCTGGTGATGCACGTCATACAGCACACGGTTCATCCAGTACGCCGACGTGGTCGGTATTTTTTGTTGCCAGTTGCCCGCCATCACCGCACCCCGCTCGCGTGCACCTGGCGTGCCAGCCAGTCAATCACCGTGGGCAATGTTTTTGGCGTGAGCCCCATGTGCCCGCCCGGGAACATACGTACCGATTTCGGCCAGCCGTGGTCTGTCAGTAATTCAATGTCTGCCACCGGGCACTGCTTGTCTTCCTTGCCGTTGACCAGCAACAAGGGGGCACACGGCTTGTCCAGCCAGCCCTGATCAAGCAGCGACAGGCGCCTGAAGAACTCGACGTATTCCCCATCGTTTTTGGCGCCCAGCATGGCGCTACGGGTTTCAACGAGTTCCATGAGGTAGCTGTCCGGGTAACGTGAAGCCTGCACCCATTCAGGCTGGAACATGTAGTGCGCACCGCCACCCCAATTCACAGCACCGGCAATCATGTCGGGCACCTGGTGCGCAAGTTTGGTCGCCCAGTAACCGCCAAATGAACGGCCCAGGCAACCCACACGCGCACCACTCAATGAGGCCTGCTTGCGCACCCATTCAAAGACCGTGATGAACTGGCGCTCGGCGTCCGGCACACCCCTGACCGGTGACTCCCCCGTACCGGCGTTGTCCATGGCCACCGTGGCGATGCCCTGGGCAAGCAGTGCATCGCTGGCTTCCGTCATCTGCTCCTTGCAGGCATCGACACCACCCCACATCACGACGACAGGTGGCTTTTCGACCCCGGCCGGCCTGCGCAGCAACACCACGATCTCGCGACCTTCGCCTTCGCGGCCGTCAAACGCAATCGCGATGCGCTCTATCGGCAATGCCCAGAAACGACTGGCGGCAATATAGGTCTCGCGCTCTGCCACGGCACAGCGTTGTTTGGCTGGATGATTGGGGCACGGAAAGCGCCCCATGAAGAACATGCCGCTGGCCTTTTTGTAAAGTGCTCCGGCACGCGCGCCGTCACCTGCCTGCTCGGCGTCCAGGGCCTGCTTGCGCACCTTCTCGCCACAGGATTCCCAGTAGCTACCCCAGGCCTGGCCATCCAGCGCAGGCACGGCGTCTATCAATGCAGGGCCTTCCTCAAGGCTCAGGGCATTCATCGGGTGAAAGCGCGACACCAGCCGCTGCTGCATCCAGGCTTGGGACTCGCCAAGATTTTTGGGTCGGTCTGTGACCTGTGTGTTGGGGGAATGGCCAGTCAAGTCGCGCTCTCCGGTGCGGGGTTTCAGGGTCGGTGTCGTTTGTCTGCACACACGCAAAAAACCTTTCGGCGGCAAGCTGTGTGGTGAGGTAAATGTTAGGAAGAACAACCTTTGAATGTTGTTCCAGGCCGGTAGCGGAAATTGACTACGCATGCAGCGCACACAGTGTTAACCCTGAGCACCTGCTGGATGCACGTGCACGCCAAAACAGCCGGCAAGCAAGGCACTTGACTCGGTGCGCTTTGCCTTTTGCCTGCGATGGCTTTATGCACGCAGAAGCGTTGACGCTCGCAAGGTACAGCGCTTAACCTCGCGCCACTGACAACAATCAAACGCCTGAATACCTGTCACGCATACCCGGAGAAGGGGTGACAACAGGCAAGGCCAACGAGACAAAGAACAGCATGCAAGATCGAAACAAGGCAAAAAGAATCCTGATCGTAGGCGGCGGAATAGGCGGCATGTCAGCGGCCATCTCCATGCGACGCAAAGGCATGGACGTCGACCTGATCGACCTTGACCCGCAGTGGCGTGTCTACGGTGCAGGCATATCGATCACCGGCCCGACGCTGCGTGCCTTCAAGGGCGTGGGCATACTTGATGAAGTCATGCAACAGGCCTATACCGGGGATGGAATACAGGTGTGTGATGTGAACGGCAAGCCCGTGCATATCGTGCCCACACCGCTCGTAGGGGCCGACGATGTTCCGGGCTCGGGCGGCATCATGCGGCCATTGCTGCACAGTATCCTGTCACGCCGCACAAGGGAGCTGGGCACGCAGGTCAGGCTGGGCATCACAGTAGACAGCCTCACATCTGATGACCAGGGTGTGGACGTCGTATTTTCAGACGGCAGCGCACAGCGATATGACGTCGTGGTCGGTGCAGATGGCGTGTTCTCGCGCGTGCGCAGGCTGCTGTTTCCCAACGCGCCCGGGCCTGAATACACTGGCCAGTGTGTATGGCGCATTACCGTACCCAGGCCTGCCTCCGTCGTCCGCAGGATGTTTTTTCTTGGCGGCGAACTCAAGGTGGGCCTGACACCGGTGTCGCGTGACGAGATGTACATGTTCCTGCTCGAACCCGCACCCAGGCGCGACATCATTCCCGACGCGGAACTGCATTCCCGGCTGTCCATGCTGATGAAGGGCTATGGCGGCGTGCTGAAGGACATCCGTGAGAACCTCAGCGACTCCTCACACATTGTGCTGCGGCCGCTTGAAGGCTTCTTGCTGCCGCGCCCATGGGAGAAAGGCCGTGTCATCCTGATCGGTGACGCCGCGCACCCGACCACGCCCCAGCTTGCGTCAGGCGCAGGCATGGCGGTGGAGGATGCGCTGGTACTGGCCGAAGAGCTGGCGCAGCAGCCATCGGTGGCGCTGGCCTTTGAAGGCTTCATGTCCCGCCGCTATGAACGATGCCGCCTGGTGGTCGAAAACTCACTGGAGATAGGCCGGCGCGAGCAGGCGCGCGCACCCATGGAAAAACAGGCAGAACTCGTCGAGCAATCGCTGCGCGTTCTTGCAGAGCCCATTTGAATTAAAGCCACTCACCCGAAACCCGAACATGCAGATATCCAGTCAACAGACCCTTCCCGCATCACAGGACAACGCCTGGGCGGCGCTGAACGACATTAACGTGCTCAAGGCGTGCATCCCCGGATGTGAATCCATCACCGAAACAGAACCCGGCCGCTATGAAGTCCTTATCACGGCGGCCGTGGGCCCCGTCAAGGCGAAATTCAAGGGAAAACTGGGCCTGGCCGACATGAAGCCACCAGAGTCGTACACCATCAATTTTGAAGGCCAGGGCGGTGCGGCGGGGCATGGCAAGGGCTCTGCGAAAGTCAGGCTCGAACATACGGGTCTGAACCAGAGCGTGCTGCACTACAGCGCAGATGCATCGGTGGGGGGAAAGATTGCCCAGATCGGCCAGCGGCTGGTGGACATGGCGGCACAAAAAATGGCGGCTGACTTTTTTGCCAGCTTCAATCGCCAGATCCTGCTGCTTTACCCGCCGGACCCCGCATCCTCCGGCACAACAGCTGCAGAAGCGGAATCAGCATCAGGAGTGGGCAGGGATGAACCAGCAGGTATCTGGACGCGCCTTCAGCGCTGGTTACGCGGCCTGCTGGGCAAAGGCTGAGGCGCCCGGGCGGCATCGCCAGGCTGCTGCCACTTCCCGTTTCAGTGCCTGGTGTCCTGGTGTACTTCCAGTGCGTGGCCCTGAGCCCCCTTGCGAAACTCGCGCGGCCCGATCCCGAACTCGGCCTTGAAGGCCCGGCTGAAATGGGACACATTGCTGAAGCCCCATGTAAAGGCAATCTCGCCCACGGTTTTGGCCTGCAGCCTGGGTTCAGCCAGGTCACGCCTGCAAAGGTTCAGCCTTTCCTTCCAGACCGACTTCATGAGCGGCTGGTCGTCATCGGAAAACAGCTCGTACACATGCCTTGGAGAAAGGTTCACGCCGCGCGCGATGGCGTTCGCGTCCATGTTGCTGTCCCAGAGGTTGTCGCGCACAAAACGTGAAATGCGCTGGCGGTGCAGTGCCTTCAAGCGGGTAGCTGATTTGTCGGAGGACTTCTCGAGATTGCGCAGTGCCGGGGCCAGCAAATAAGGCAACGCATCGGACATGTCATCGGCGATCTCTTCCGACATGGTGGGTGTCATGGCAAACAGGCCGTCCAGCACAGACCGAAAGATGGCGCCCGGACCATGGTCACAACGGATCGCAAGGGCTGTCAGCGTGTCGAACTGCGGCAGCAACTGGCGCAGGGCACAGGGCTTGATGTAAACGGAGTGGACATAAATCTCGCTGGCCTCGATATGAAAGGGCCGTGAGGGATCAATCACAAAAATATCGCCTGCTTCAATGCGGCTCTCACGGCCACCCTGTGACACCACGGCAACGCCCTGCTTGTGCAGCGACACCAGCAATCGGGACTCGGGCGAACTCGACGTGCGTGTGGACGCGGTGGAATGCGGTGAGAACCTGATCGCTGCAAAACGCAGGTTGCGCCCAAAGTAGCCCGAGACATCCGCCGTCAGCGGTTTTTCCTCAGGGCTGCGAACGGCCAGACCCACGGAGAAAAGTGATTGCATCTCACGCTGGAAGAGCTGCGCACGCAGCGATTCCGGCGTTGAGTCGGTGGAAAAGTGCCGGGTTGTGCCGGCATCGTGGGCATGCGTCAGCATCGTTGTCTCCTGGATATCGCTTTGCAGGTATTTGGCGCAAATATAGCGCTCCGCAGACATTTGCAACAATGATTTGTATGGATAGAATTTATCCATGCTATCTATACCTCAGCCAGCACTGAACGTTCGGGGAGAAAAGCGATGCGCATCAACCGGCTTGACCTGAACCAGCTTGCCACGCTGGACGCCCTGCTGACCGAGGCCAATGTCAGCAAGGCTGCGATCCGTGTGCACCTGAGCCAGCCGGCGGCCAGTGCTGCCCTGGCCAAACTCAGGGAATTTTTCGGTGACCTGCTGCTGGTGCCCAACGGGCGGGTGCTGAGCCTGACCCCATTTGCACGGGCACTCGTCGACCCGGTGCATGACCTGCTGCTCAAGGCACAGGCCCTGTCGCGGCTGCGGCCGCAAACCATTCCCTCGAGATTCGAACGCAAGATCACGGTCGCCGCATCCGACTACGCGTTCACCATTTTTCTATTGCCGATGTTCAAGCGTGCGGAGATAGAGGCGCCAGGCCTGACGTTTGAGTGGCGCCCACTGATGGGCTCCATCATGGAGGAGCTGGACAGGGGCGATGTGGACATGGTTGTATCACTCGCGTCAGGCGCATCACCGCGGCACCCGAGCGAGATGATTTTTGTCGACACGTTTTCATCCATTGTCTGGAAAGACAACCCGCTGGTCGGCAAGACACTGACAAAAAAACAGTATCTTGAACTGGGTCATGTGGTGATGGTTCTGGGCAACGGACGTGTACCGACGCTGGACCAGCTCGCCATGGAGGCTGCCGGCCTGCAGCGAAAAATAGAATTGAAGGTGCCTGGCTTCACGCTGATTCCAGCCTGTGTGGTGGGCAGCAACCGCATAGGCACCATACAGACCACGCTGGCCCACATGCTGGCACAGCGCATGCCCCTGCGGGTTCTGCGTTGTCCCATATCGATCCCTGTGATCCAGTCGTCAGTGCAGTGGCACAGCTACCAGAGCCGTGACCCGGCAATTCAATGGACACTCGCTGCCATTCGTGACCTGGCGCGCGAACTCGGCAGCAAACGCAAAACCGCGTAGATGGCGATTCGCAGCATGGCAGCTGCGGGTTAACACTGGGGTCATCACAAAGACAGGCAAGTCCCGCTTCCGGTAGGGAACAACATCAATGCCTTCCTCTGCCTAACATCCTCCGCAGCCCGGGATTTGCCCCGCCAGATATGGACGCTGTGGGCTGCCGATTCCTGTTTTCAGGATTTAAACCAGAGAGACGAAACATGATTTCACGCCAAACCCTTTCACGCCGCGCCGTGCTGCAGCTGTCTGCAGCTGGAGCTGCCGCCGCAGGCCTTGCCGCTTTTGCACAAACCGCCGGCAGTGCGCTTGACCTGTCCAAAATCGTGCTCGGCCAGCCGGCAGGTTCGCTGGTGGATATATTTGCCCGCCGCGTTGCCGATGCCATACAGCCCGCCTATTCACGCAACGTCATTGTCGACAACCGCGTCGGTGCAGGCGGACAGATCGCGATAGCTGCCGTCAAGACTGCGCCCGCTGACGGCACCAATATCCTGCTCACACCCTCGCCCATGATGGGCATCTACCCCCACACTTATCCCAAGCTGCCTTATGACCCGGTTGCAGATTTCATCCCCGTGTCGCTGGGCGCGGTGTTTGACCTTGCATTCGCCATCGGGCCACTGGTGCCGGCGAGCGTGAAGACGTTGCCGCAGTTTTTTGAGTGGTGCAAGGCCAACAAGGGCGTCGCCAACTTCGGCTCACCGGCTGCAGGATCGTCACCGCATTTCATGGGAACCATGGCCGCGCAGGCCGCGGGTGTGGAACTGACGCATGTGCCCTTCCGTGGCACGGTGCCCGCCATTTCGGACATGGTGGGGGGCCAGATTGCTGCGGTCGCAACCCCGCTGGGCGACCTGATGCCTTTTGTGGAAGCCGGCAAGTGCCGCCTGCTGGCCACCACGGGCGAGAAACGAAGCCGCTTCTCACCGTCGGTCCCGACCTTCGCGGAGCAAGGCTACAAAAACATCGTGCTCAATGACTGGTTTGCATTTTTTGTCGCGGCCAAAACGCCTGCAGCCCATGTCCAGCGCCTGAGCAACGCGCTGAAAACCGCGCTGACCTCGCCCATCGTCGTGAAGGCCATGGCCGAGCGTGGCCTGGAGGCGCGCTGGTCCACCTCGGCAGAACTGGCGGCGCGCCTTCAGGGCGACCTGGCGCGGTGGAAGCCGATCGTGAAGTCCCTCAACTTCACGGCAACCTCCTGACGTGTTTCAGGCGTCGGTGTGCGCCAGCGCATGCCGCGCCGCAAGATACGCGAACACCAGCCCGGGACCGAGCGTGATGCCGGGCGCGGTGTAGACGCCGCCCATGACAGAGTGCATGTCGTTGCCCACGGCATACAGGCCGCTGATGGGCGCACCGTTGTCACCGAGTACCTGTGCCTCGGCATTCGTCTGCAGGCCGGTGGATGCACCGATGTCGCCGGGATAGAGCCGCACGGCGTAAAACGGTGCTTCATTCAGCGCACCGAGATTCGGGTTCCTGTTGCCCTGCGTCGCATCACCCATGTTGTGCTGGTAGGCCGTTTCACCGCGGTGGAAGTCGGTGTCCACGCCGCTCCTGGCAAAAGCATTCATCTGCGCCACGCTGGCCTGCAGACCTTGTGCATCGATGCCGAGTTTTTGCGCGAGTTCTACAAGCGTGCCCCCCTGCGTGAGATAGCCATCGGCAAGAAACGGTGCCAGCCCCTTGCCACCGGGCCGCACCATGCCGATGCCGTAATCACGCAAGGCCCGCGCGTCACAGACCAGATAGGCAGGCACCGACGGCGTGACCTCATGAGCGTTTTGCATGGCCAGCGCAAACAGGTGGTAGGACGTGCTTTCGTTGACAAAACGCCGGCCGGCCTGGTTGACGGTGAGCATGCCGGGCTTGGCGCGGTCCATCACGAAGTGGGGGAAGACGGCCTGGCTGCCGTCTGCGCGTTTGCGTATGGAGACGGGTGCCCAGAAGGCATGGCTGCCAATTGAGGCGCCATAGTGCGCGCCCAGCTCACGTGCCATGTCGTGTGCAAGGCCTGTGTGCCCTGGCGCTGAGGGGCACCACGCCGCGTCGGCACCGGGGATCATTTCTTGTCGCAGATCCGCATGGCGGTTGAACCCGCCGCTGGCCAGGATGAGACCACACCCCACCTTGACGGTGCGGCGCTCGCCCTTGTGCCGCAGCGTGACGGCTTCAATGCCGGACTCATTGCGATGGATTTCTTCAAGTGAGGTGGACAGCAGCAGCGTTGCATTGCGATGTTGCGACAGCGAATACAGCAGGCGTCCAATCAACGCATTGCCCATCACCAGCCGCGTGCCGCGTGTATGGTTGAGCCTGTCCATCGCGTGGCGCAGCAGGATGCGCACCGAATGTTTGAGCGAGGCGAATGATTTCGTCATGCCCAGCAGGTGGTTGATGTCGGTGCGGTCCACCATCATGCCGCCGAGCACGGTGAACTCGGGAATGGGCGGGCGTATCAACCCGAGCAGCTTGCCGAGCAGACGGCCGTCGAAGGGCACGGGTTCCAGCGCGCGGCCATTGAGGGTGGACCCGCCGATGTCCGAGATGTAATCGGGGTGTTGGGCGTAGGGGCGGTAGCGCACATCGGAATGGGCTTCGATGTGTTTGACAGCCGCGCCCCCGTTGTCGAGAAAGGCCTGGCGCATGGCGCGCGGGCTGCGGTCGCCGACGGCGTTGTCGAGATACCCGGCCGCAGCCTCCAGCGTGTCGCCGGGGTTCACCGCTGCAGCGTGGTGCGTGCCGGGAATCCAGGTGCTGCCTGCCGACCACGCCGTGGTGCCTCCCACGTACTCTGTGTGTTCCACCAGCAGAACCTTTTCGCCGGTGGCTTCGCCATCTATGGCGGCGAAGAGCGCAGCCGACAAACCGGCGCCACCGGCACCAATGACCACCACATCAAAGCTCTCGCCCTCTTCGAGCGCGCGCCAGTCGGTGTTCATCAGGACTCCAGCAGGAAATCGACCATCAGGTCACGCACGCGGTCGAACATGTCGGCGCCCGTCATGGTGGCGCAGCCCCTCGCGCGCGCGACAGCCACCAGCGGTGTGACGGCGGGTGCCGTGATCACGCAGCCCACAAACATGGCTGCGGTGATGTTGTTCACATTCAGTGGATAGGGGTCCGCCTCCTGCATGCCGACCGGCGTGGCGTTGAGCACGATGTCAAAACCTGCAGGGTCTGCCGAACCATGCATGACCGGGCATCGGCCCAGGCCCGCCAGGCGGTCGACCAGCGTGCCGCGGCGTGTGTCGTCTTCATCGTGGATAGCCAGCTCGCTCACGCCGGCCATCACCAGCGCATGGGCAATCGCCGAGCCTGCGCCGCCTGCGCCCACGAGCAGGGTTTTTTTACCCTTGGGCTCGCAACCCTTGTCACGCATCGCTGCGACAAACCCCAGGCCGTCGAACATGTCGCCATGCCAGCTGCCGTCGGCATTGCGGCGCATGGTGTTGACGGTGTGCAAAAACGCGGCCCGGTCCGATGCTGTGGCGCACAGGTCAAAGCACGCAAACTTGTGCGGCACGGTGACGATGACAGCATCGACATTTTTGGCCAGCGACACGCCGGCCAGCCAGGCGGCAAGGTCTGCGGGCGCCACATGCGCAGGCATCACGTAAGCGTTGTGGCCGCGCTGCTGGTAGGCCTGTGTGACGCCGCCCGGAGATTTGACCTGTGCAATCGGGTCGCCCACGATGTAGTGAAGGCGCGTGGCGCCGTTTAAAGGTTCTGGCATGAGACTTGTCCAGTAAGTATGTGACTGCGTGCTCAACGCTTGTGAGGATTGGCTGGCATCTTACATAGAAGAAATAATCGACACACAATCTACGCACCAACGGAGACACGCCATGTCGCGCATCTATTCCTTCGCCTATCTCACGGCTCAAACACTGCCACCCCCAGAAGCGATTCGCCAGTCTGCAAAGCTGGGCTACAACGAGGTCGGCCTGCGGCTGCTGCCGAATGCGCCCGGCGCGCCGCAGCAGCACCTGATCGGCGATGCGGCCATGCTGCGCGAAACACTGGCGGCGCAGCGCGATACCGGCGTCGGCGTGTTTGATGTGGAGATCATCCGCATCGGCGAAAACTTCGACCCGGCGATTTACACGGGCCTGTTTGAAGCCGGACAGGCACTGGGCGCCAAAGCAGTGCTGGTGGCGGGCGACGACAACGACGAAGCACGCCTGGCTGACAGTTATGCGCGGCTGTGCGCGACCATGCGGCCCTTCGGCCTGACGGCAGACCTGGAGTTCATGCCCTGGACTGCGGTGAGCAGCGCCAATGTGGCCCTCAAGACCATACGTGCCGCAGGTTCGCCACCCAATGCGGGCATTCTGGTCGACGCACTGCACTTTGCACGCTCGGCCACCACGCTGGACGACATACGCGCCCTGCCGCGCAGCCTGCTGCACTACGCGCAAATCTGTGATGCGCCAGCCGCCACGCCCGGCAAGCCTTTCACGGTCGACGAGATGATCCACACCGCGCAGCGAGCGCCTGCTGCCAGGAGAAGGCGACATTGATCTGAAAGCCCTGTTCGACGCGCTGCCGCAGGATTTGCCGATCAGCGTCGAAGTCCCGCACCTGATCCGTTTGAGGCAACTGGGCGAAGACGAGTGGTCCCGGCAGGCGCTGCAAACCAGCCGCGCCATCCTGGAGCCGGGCATCTAAAGGCAGCGATTTCGGCGTTTTCACGCTTGCGCGGAAGGTGCCCGGGCCTGTAAAGTCTTTTTCGTAACGCCGCCAGACACCGCCATGTCGTACCGCTGACACAGGAGACAAACTCATGACCACCGCAACCCACACCGACCACGGCACACCGCAGGCCACGCGCCGCGTCGACGAACTGCTCGCTCATTACGGCGAGAGCCACCAGAACCCCGGCAACGAGGTGATCCACTTCATCGCCATACCGCTCATCATGCTGAGCCTGGTCGGCATGCTGTTCGCCCTGCATCCGTGGGTGGCCTACGCCTTTGTGGCGGCCAGCATGGTCTATTACGCCCGGCTGTCGCTGGTGTTTCTCATCACCATGGCGCTGGTCTCGGCGCTGGCATTTGCGCTGGTGTTTGCGATGGGCAAACATGTGCTGGCGATTTCTGTGGCGATTTTTGTAGGCGCCTGGATCATGCAGTTCATCGGCCACAAGATGGAAGGCAAAAAACCCTCTTTTTTTGAGGACCTGCAGTACCTCTGGGTCGGGCCGCTGTTTGTGCTGAGCAAGCTGTTCATCAAAACCGGCGTGCGCTGGTAAGCCAAAAGTAAGCATTGAAATTCGGCCGGCCGGCCAAATCTGCAGGCTTTAAAGGATCAATGTGTCCAGTTTCATCAGCCAATTCCTGCGTTTTGTTCTGAAACTCGTTTTGGCCGCTTTCGGTATCGTCTTTGCGCTCAGCCTTCTGGCTGCCGCCCTCATCTTCATGGTCTGGCGCCAGCTCGTCGGCCTCATCACCGGTAAAAAGCCGCCCCCCATCATGGCGTTTGGCAAGATCCAGCGGTTTTCGCCGCAGGACATGTGGGCAGCCAGTACCGGCGGTTCACAGGCTGGCAAGCAGGGCGATGTGGTCGATGTGGAAGTCCGCGAAGTGCGCGACGATCAGCGCCTGCGCTGAGCCCCACTCTCTTGTTCCCTGCCGGCCTTCGAACGCTATTTATTTAATAGCAGCTCCTGTACGCATCTATTGGGTTTCAGCCATTTCAGATGCCTAAAAATGACTCAAAAACGCGCTTTTTCATTAAAAATAGCCCTTTAAGGCTGGCTTAAGCCTGCTGAGCCGCGCCAATACATACTTTGACCATACAAATCCATTCATTACATATAAAAAAGGTTCGAATGATGCTGCCTCGAGCCGAGACCGCTACTTAAAGTTACCCAAAGTCATTGGCCTACAGGTACAACAGCCCGGACGCTACTGATGAGTGCCGCTGCTTGTTTTAGAGTGATTTAAGGGCAGTAACGCGATCACAGCGTTAGCCTTTGGCTATTCCCGGCATTGAACCTATTGCTTAGCACTCGATCCAACAGAGTGCTAATATTTGCCTTGAAAGAAGGAGTTTTTGCATGTCTTATGCTCTCGCCCCCAACAACCTGACTGTCCGTGACGTTGCCGCAGCTACCCCTGCCAGCGCCGGCACCGCCGTCAACCCCTGGTCGCTGCTGCCCCCGCTCGGCAACCTGGATGCCTACATCTCGGCGGTCAACCGCCTGCCCATGCTCACCCTCGAACAGGAGCAGGAATTCGCTCGCAAGCTGAGGGAAGGCAACGACATCGAGTCGGCCGAGAAGCTGGTGCTGTCCCACCTGCGCCTGGTGGTGGCCACGTCCCGCAAATACCTGGGTTATGGCCTGCCACACGGCGACCTGATCCAGGAGGGCAACATCGGCCTGATGAAGGCGGTCAAGCGTTTTGACCCCGACCAGGGCGTGCGCCTCGTGAGCTACGCGCTGCACTGGATCAAGGCCGAAATGCACGAGTACATCCTGAAGAACTGGCGCATGGTCAAGGTCGCCACGACCAAGGCCCAGCGCAAGCTGTTCTTCAACCTGCGCTCGATGAAGCAGGGCTTCAAGGACGACGTCGATGTGGCAACGCACCGCGACACCCTGACCGAAGGCCAGATCGATTCGATGGCCAAGACGCTAAACGTCAAGCGCGAGGAAGTCATCGAGATGGAGCAGCGCATGTCCGGCGGCGACGTGCTGCTGGACCCGAGCCCGAGCGACGATGGCGAAGACGCGTTTGGCCCTATCGCCTACCTGGCTGACGCCACGCAGGAGCCGACCGCGTTGATGGAGTCGCGTGCCCGTGATTCGCTGGCCAGCGACGGCATCAGCACGGCACTGGCCGAGCTGGACCCGCGCTCACGCCGCATCGTGGAAGAGCGCTGGCTGAAGGTGAACGACGACGGTTCAGGCGGCATGACGCTGCATGACCTGGCTGACGAATACAAGGTCAGCGCAGAACGGATTCGCCAGATTGAAGTCGCGGCGATGAAGAAGATGAGAAAGACGCTGGCGGCTTACGCATAAGCCATCGCCTTTCACAAAAACCTGCACCGGGCAACCGCTGCAGGTTTTTTTATGCCTGCATGCGCGGCACCTCAGACCGGAATCTGTGAACCCTTGACCCAGGCCACCACGCTCCAGCGCACACGGTCGCTGGTGTTGGGCAGCGAGCGGTGAGGCGTGAAGCGATCGATGATGGCTGCCTGCCCTGCGCGTACAGCGACCGACTCCCGCGGCAGTCCTTCCAGAGCGGCATCGGGAATGAAGTAACCGCCCGCGCTGGTGCGCTCATGCGTGATGGGTTGCGCCAGCGGCGTGCTGACCAATTCCAGCCCGCCGTTACCGGCATCGACGGCTGCCAGCGGAATCCAGCAGGCGGCGAGCACCGTGTGGCAGGTGGAATCCGCCCGCACCGCGTTCGTAATGGCGACATCGGAATGCCAGCCGTGGCGCTTTTTGGTCATGGCCGGAATGTTCAGGCGCACGCGCACCGTGACGCCACCGGGCGAGAAAGCCCCGCAAAGGTCGGCCACTGCTTTTTGCAGGCGTGCGTCGTCTGCCAGGAAGGCGATGCGCGGGTCGCGGTGTGCATCAGCAAAAACGGCCGAGACCAGCGCCGTCGCGTACACCGGGTTGCGCAGGGCAATGGTTTGCAGGCGGTGAAAGACGTCCTGATCGGGGGCACTGTCTTCATACGGGGTGCGTAGGGCACGGGCGACGCTGTCCACAGTTTCATGTATGGCCGCGCCCATGGCCGCGAGCTCGTCTGCACTGAACATGTCGACCACACTGAAGCTGCGCGCGGGCAAGGTCAGTGCCGTCATGGCGCTCAGGCTGTTTTGAGCAGCAAACGAATGTCGTTGGTGAAGCCCGCCACGTCATTGCCGTAGCGGCTGTAGAGGCGCAGGTTGCCTTTGGGGTCGTAGACATAGCTTCCAGCGGTGTGGTCCATGCTGTAGCTGCCCGGCGTTTTGCCGTCGACTTTTTTGTAATAGATTTTGAAGTCCCTGGTGACCTGCGGCAGCTGCTCCATCGTCGGCCGCAAGGCCAGAAAGGACGGATCGAAGTTGCCCATGTAGCCCTTGAGCACTTCCGGCGTGTCACGCTCGGGGTCGACCGAAATGAACACGGCCTGCAGCTTGTCGCCATCCGCGCCCAGCGATTTTTTGATCTGTGCGAGCTCGACCATCGATGTAGGGCACACGTCCGGGCACTGTGTGTAGCCGAAGAACACCACCACGACCTTGCCGGCAAAGTCTTTCACCGTGCGCAGCTTGCCGTTCTGGTCGGGCAAGGAGAAGTCCCTGGCGTAGTCCGCACCCGTCAGGTCTATGCTTTTGAACTGCGGTTTTTCTTCGGGCGAGCAGGCGGCCAGCAGGCCTGCGGCTGTTGCCGCAAACGCGCCCCCGGCCATCAGCCTGAGCGTGTTTCTTTTGCCGCTTGAAAGGGGCGACGCGGACAGTTTTTTCATGAGCACCTAAATGAGGTAGTGGTCCACCAGCAGCGCCGCAAACAGCACGGACAGATGGATCAGCGAGAAGCGGAAGGTCTTGCGCGCCAGCGCATCCGAATAGTTGCGCCACAGCTTGAAGCCGTACCAGCTGAAGCCGAAGCTCAACACCAGTGCGGCCACCAGGTAAAGCCATCCGCTCATGTGGAAGGCAAACGGCATGATGCAGGCCGGGAACAGCACGAGAGTGTAGAGAAACACCTGCAGGCGCGTGAACTCGTTGCCGTGCGTGACCGGCAGCATGGGCAGGCCGGCCTTGCGGTAGTCCTCGACGCGGTACAACGCCAGCGCCCAGAAGTGCGGCGGCGTCCACAGGAAGATGATGAGGAAAAGAATCAGCGCTTCGGGGCTGACAGAGCCCGTCATGGCCGCCCAGCCCAACACCGGCGGCATCGCACCCGAAGCGCCGCCGATGACAATGTTTTGCGGCGTCATGGGCTTGAGGATTACCGTATAGATCACGGCATAACCGACAAAGGTGGCGAAGGTCAGCCACATCGTGAGCGGGTTAACCCAGAAGTAGAGAATCGCCGAGCCGGCTGCGCACAGTGCAGCGGAAAACGTGAGTGTGAGCGTGTTGCTGATCTGGCCCTGTGCGGTGGCGCGCCACGACGTGCGTTTCATGCGCGCGTCGATGCCCTGCTCTACCAGGCAGTTGAACGCCGCAGCCGCACCCGCAACCAGCCAGATACCCACGCAGGCGATCAGGCCCAGCCTGACCTCGGTCCATGAAGGCAGGCCAGGCACGGCCAGCACCATGCCGATCAGCGCGCAGAAGACGATGAGCTGGACGACGCGCGGTTTGGTCAGCGAATAGAACTGCGAAAATTTTGAAGGCACGGGCAATGCCGCCGGTGCGGATGCAGCGGCAGCGAGCGGCGCGGGGGATTCTGTGGGATTCATGCGGTCAGTCTCGAAGCACTCAATTTTGACGCACGGGCGGGCTCCCGTGCGGCGCGTGTGCGTAAAAGCACGCCGGTCAGCACGATCACCAGCGCTGCAGCGCCGCCGGTGTGCATGACCGCGGCCAGCATGGGCCAGCCCAACAGGACATTTCCCAAGCCGGTTGCCACCTGCAGCAGCGCGAGGCCCAACAACCACTGCGCCAATGGTCGCAGCGCGCTCAGGCGGTACAGGCGCGCGGCCAGCAACAGCGTAGCGGCGAAGACGATGTAGGCGCTCAGGCGATGGACGTAGTGGATGGCCGTGAGCGCCTGGAAGCTGATGTTGACGCCGTCACGGCCGGCACCCAGCTCGCGCCAGAGCGTGAAGCCCTGGTGGAAATCCATGGCGGGCCAGAGCGAGCCCTGGCAGGCCGGAAATTCGGTACACGCCAGCACGGCGTAGTTCGTGCTGACCCAGCCGCCCAGCGCAATCTGCAGCCACAGCAATACGAAGGTGACGATCGCCAGCAGCCGCAGCGGGGCGTTCACGGCAACCGGCGCCTGCTCGCCGCGCGCCTGCGCGTAACGCACCGACTGCACCTTGAGGAGCGCCAGCAACACCAGGCCACCGAGCAGGTGCATGGTGACGATGGCAGGAAAAAGTTTCATGGTCACCGTGAGTGCGCCGAAGGCACCCTGAAGGCAGACCCAGATGAGGGTGAACGTCGGCCACCAGGGAGACAACTGGCCCGAAAAGGATGCCGCGCCCTGGGCCGAGCCGGCGCCGTGGCGCTGCACGCGTTTGCGTTCCATCCAGGTCGTGATGGTGAGTGTGAGGATCATCACACCGACGCCCGTGGCGAGGTAGCGGTGGATCATTTCAATCCACGCCTTGGAGTGCGTGACCGGGCCGTTCGGCATGGCGGTCTGCGCGGTTTCAATGTGCAGCTGGGCGCCCACGGGACTGGCATGGCCATAACATCCCGGCCAGTCAGGACAGCCCAGGCCGGAATCGGTCAGGCGCGTGAAGGCACCGAAAATCACCAGGTCGAACGTGAGGAACAGCGTGACCAATGTGAGCACCTGCAAGCGCCGAACAACAGGCGCATTCCGGTTGCGCAGCCAGACCCAGGCCAAGGGGCCAGTCGCCACGACCAGGCCCATGATCATGAGCCGTATCGCCGGACTCAGGTTGTAAAGCTCTGTCATGGAAAGCCCACGCTTGTCACCGGGTGTACTGCGCTCTTGCGCAAGTTCGAGCCGCGGAACCGGCTTCGCCGGGCCGCAGGCGGGCGGCCCCCCCGGGGGGCAGGGAGTGACACGAAGTGCACGACCGTGGGGGCCATCATCTGCCTTCTTTATCCCAACTTGAAGATGCACGCATCAGGCGGTCCAGGTCGCGCTTTGCCTTGGCGGCACCCGCTGCATCCATGTTTGCGGGGAAACGCATCATCCAGTTGCCCAGCGGGTCGACCAGATAGAGGTGTTCTTCAAGCTTGTGCCCCGCGTCGGGCACCAGCCACTGCGAGAGCCCTGCAGCAGGTACGCGCAGCGTCGTGGAAGACGACAGCGCAGGCATCAGGCGCTGGTCAACGGCCGCTTCGTCATTGACGAGCCAGACCCAGTCGAGACGGTCTTTTTCCTTGCCCAGGGATTCACGCAACTGGCGCTGCAAATACAGGCGCTGCTGGCAGGCCTGATCGCAAGCAGCGCCAGCGACGCTCATCAGCAGCCACTGACCCTTCAACGAGGTGATCTGGCCCGGCTTGCCATCGAGCGTGGTCGTCTGCATGGCGGGCAAAGGGCGTTGGGGATTGAGCAACTCACCGAAGTTGCGGCGACCTTCCGGGCGAATCACGTAATAGGTGAAGTAGGACGCTATGACCGGCGATGCGCAAACCAGCAACACGGCAATCATTTTCCAGCGGCCAGCGACCGTGCGCGGTGCCTCGCCAGCGGGGTCGGGAATCGTGTGCACGGTCAGGCCCAGGGGCTGGTCCGCGGCGACTTGCTGGCCGGGCGTCGAAATATTTTCAGGAGTCGCTTGGGTCACGGTGTGTTGATTTCTGCCGCCGCATCCGGCGAAGGGGACTGAGGATCTGGAACCAGAGATAAAGCATGACAACCAGAGCGCACAGGGCGAACCACTGGAAGGCATAACCGTAATGTTTTTCAATGCCGAGGTTGGGCGGCGCCCAGTCGCGCAGCAAACCTTCACTGGAGGCGCCTGTTTGCAGCAGCGATACGCCCATCAGCGGCAAACCGCTTTCGGCCGCAAACGCCTGCAGGTCCATATTTTGCCGGATGCGGCCGGCCTCCACACCCTTGAACTCGTATAGCTTGGACGGCGGGGGGGCAATCCGTCCCGGGACGGTGACGACGCCTGCCGGCGTCGGTACATCCGGCAGGCGGTTGCGGTCGGTGAAATCGCGCTGCACCCAGCCACGCTGCACCAGGATGACTTTGGACGTGCCCTCCAGTGCCAGCGGTGTGACTACGATAAAACCGGTTTTGCCGCTCATGGGACGGTTGTCGAGGAACACGGTGTGCGCGGCCTGCCAGCTGCCACGCAGCGTTGCAGGGCGGTGTATGGCGTCCTCCGGCGGGGTGACGGCCAGCAGGGCCACGGCATCTGCCAGCGCATGCCCGGACTGGCTGGCGATGGCGGTCTGAAGCGCTTCTTTTTGCGCCGCACGGCGCAGTTGCCACTGGCCGAGCGAGAAGGTCAGTGCGGCGACCAGCACGGCGGCTATGGTCACCACCCAAAATCGCGGCGAACGCAAAACGGCCGTCATGGACGGATAATCCTGCTCATGAAGTATCTTGTCGCACTCGCATTTATCGCCATCCTGGGCAGCCTGGCCTCCGCGCTGTTTTTCATGATGAAAGACGGCAGGGACGGCAAGGCCAAAACCAACAACATGGCGCGCGCGCTGACTGTTCGCATCGGGTTGTCGGTGTTGCTGTTTGTCTGCATCCTGATTGCCTGGAAACTGGGCTACATCCAGCCGACAGGCATCCCGGCCGGCAAATAACTAAAAAACCAAAAATCGAAAAGAACAAAGGCCGCATCATGCGGCCTTTTTAGTTCTGGCTGACCGGACACAAGTTCCGGCGGCTGGCAGGTTTACAGCCAGTACACCAGGATGTACAGGCCCAGCCAGACCACGTCCACGAAGTGCCAGTACCAGGCAGCGCCTTCAAAACCGAAGTGTTTGTCAGCCGTGAAGTGACCCTTCTGCAGGCGCAGCGTGATGAACAGCAGCATCAGCATGCCGACGAACACGTGGAAGCCGTGGAAACCGGTCAGCATGTAAAAGGTCGAACCGTAGACGCCCGACGTGAGCTTGAGGTTCAACTCTTCGTATGCGTGGTGGTATTCATAACCCTGCACACACAGGAAGGTCACACCCAGCGCGACCGTGGCCCACATGAAGGCGATGGTGCGGCCGCGGTGGTTTTCACGCAGCGCGTGGTGGGCAATCGTCATGGTCACGCCGGAGCTCAGCAGCAGCGCGGTGTTGATGGTCGGCAGCCAGAAAGGGCCGACCGTCTGGAAAGGTTCGACGATGTCAGCTGGCGATGCGGTCACGCCGGCGGCCATGCTGGGCCAGACTGCCTTGAAGTCGGGCCAGAGCAAGGCGTTTTCGAGGTCGCCCAAGCCGGGCACCGAGTGGACACGCGCCCACCAGAGTGCGGTGAAAAAAGCGCCGAAGAACATGACCTCGGAGAAGATGAACCAGCTCATCGCCCAGCGGTAGGACAGATCGATCTTGTAGCCGTAGAGGCCGCCTTCGCTTTCACCGATGGACTGGCTGAACCACTGATACAGGACGCCCCACCACCACAGCATGCCGAATGCCAGCGAGTAGGCACCCCAGGTGTGGCCGTTGATCCATTGGGCCGCGCCGAGGATGACAAAAAACAGGCCGATGGCCGCCATCACCGGGTGACGCGACGGTGCCGGTACAAAGTAGTACGGGGTGGTTCCTGCGGGGGTTGCTGAAGACATTTCCAAACTCCTGTTTCGCTGATTCTCTAAATTCAAATTCGATTCGGATCGCAGGCCTATTTGCCCACCACCCAGGTGGCCAGAAGAATCAGGCCACCGACAAAAACAACGACGCCGATCAGGCCGGCAACCAGGATGTGCACAGGGTTGAGCTGCTCCACATCCTTCTCGTAATCACCACGTGCACGCAAACCGACAAACGACCACATCACGGCCTTGACCGTCCGGATCACCGAACCTTTGCGCTTGTGCGCAGGAACGGTTTCAGGTGTGTTCATACGCCGGATGCGACGGCTTCTGTCGCGACCTTCATCACAGACTCATTCGAGGCCTGCGGTGCCGCAGGCACCTTGCCGCCCACTTCAAAAAAGGTGTACGACAGCGTGATGGTGGTCACGTCTTTCGACAACTTGGGATCAATCACAAAAACCACCGGCCACTGTTTCTTCTCGCCGGGCGCCAGCGTGTACTGGCTGAAACAAAAACACTCCAGCTTGTTGAAGTGCGCACCGGCCTGGGCTGGCGCATAGCTGGGAATCGCCTGCGCGGACATGGTCCGGTTCTGCACATTCTGGAACTCATACATGACCGTGGTCATCTCGCCCGGATGCACTTTCAGCGAATTCTGGGCCGGCTTGAACTGCCAGGGGCCGCGCGCATTGGCGTCGAACTCGACCGTGATGGTGCGGCTCAGGTCAACCTGCGTGTTGGCCGGCATTTTGGGTGTTGCGCCAGGGATCTGACGGTCACCGAGGGCCAGCACGTTGATGCCTGTCATCTCGCAGATCGCCTTGTAAATCGGCACCAGCGCATACCCAAAACAGAACATGCCCAGCACGATCACGCCGAGCTTGCCGACCATCCTGAAGTTTTCGCGCCTGATCTGCATCACAGCACCCGATTCAACGGCCGAAAAAAATCATGCGGACCATGAAGCCGGCAAAAAAGACGACAGCTACCGACGCCAGGACCAGGGCCAGGCGAAGGTTGCTTTTCTTTTGTTCGGGCGTCGTCATGGCGCAGTGTTGCAGCTGGTAGCAGGAGCAGGTATCAGCCGATCACGCGGGTTGCAGTTGCATCCAGCTTGGGCGGTGTTTCAAAAGTGTGGAACGGTGCAGGCGAAGGCACTTGCCATTCGAGGCCTTCGGCGCCCTTGAGGCCGTCGTCGTCCATCCAGGGGTTGGCCTTGGCAGGAACGCCCTTGCCGCGCATGGTCGGCACCACAATGAACAGGAAGAAATAAACCTGTGCAAAACCGAAGAAGAACGCGCCCACACTGGCAATCGCGTTGAAGTCTGCGAACTGCATGGGGTAGTCGGCATAACGACGCGGCATGCCGGCCAGACCCAGGAAGTGCATCGGGAAGAAGGTGACGTTGAAAGAAATCAGCGACCACCAGAAGTGGATCTTGCCGCGGGTTTCGTTGTACATCACGC
>JAZKDR010000053.1:0-19315 GCA_040387435.1 Pseudomonadota bacterium | reverse complement strand
ATCAGGGCTGAAACTTGTTTGAGCCGAAGGCGAGTTGTTTCAGACCCCGGCTGACACGAGCATCGCAGGGTGCCCGTAGCGCAGCGTAGGGACGACGAACAGGGTCGCCTTTTCTTTGGTTACTTTCTTTTGGCGAAGCAAAAGAAAGTGACTAGCCGCCGGGCTACCCCCGGCTTCTGCGTGAAGGGCAAAACATCAACCCGACACAGTCCAGTAGCCTCAGACAGAAGCCTTCAGCGCCTCACGCGAGAAACCAGCCACCGTCGCATAGTTTTCGGAAATCTTCCGCAACTCATCCTGACTGATCAAGTCATCAATACTCCCAAACGGCTTGCCACCGCTGAGCTCATCAGCCTTCATGATGATGAAGTCGGGTGGCGTCGAGCGGTTGGTCTCGACGATTTTGCCGGTGGTCTTCAGGCGCAGGTCTTCATAGCTTTTGAGGGCTGCCAGCGAGTCGTCGTGCTGCAGCAACTGCTCGGCCAGCGTGCGGCCGTCGATCAGGGCCTGTGCCGAGCCGTTGGAGCCGCGCGGGTACATGGGGTGGGCGGCGTCGCCCAGCAGCGTGACGCGGCCGAAGGTCCATTGCGCCACGGGGTCCTTGTCGACCATGGGGTACTCCAGGATCTCTTCGGAGTTGGCAATCAGCGCGGGCACGTCCAGCCAGGGGAAGCGCCAGTCCTTGAAGATGTCGGCGAAGTCTGTGGCCTTGCCCTTCTGGTTCCAGTCGTTCATGTCACTGGCGTCGCCCTGGATTTCCGTCGTCCAGTTGATGAGCTGGTTGCCCTCTTCGTCGAGCTTGTCGATGATGGGGTAGATCACCATCTTGCCGGTCTCTATGGTGCCGATGCGCATGTAACTTTTGCCGGTGAGGATGGGCTTGTGCCGCGTCACACCCCGCCAGGTGTTGATGCCGGCAAACGCCACTTTCTCGTCGGGGTAAAACTGTTTGCGCACGGCCGAGCGCACGCCGTCGCAGGCGATCACGACATCGGCATGCACGGGCTCGCGCGCCGCGCCGGTGGCCGGGTCTACAAAACGCAGCGTCGCGCCGCTGTCGTCCTGCTCAACGCCGACACAGCGGTAGCCGGTGTGGATGCGGTCCGCCCCCAGGCGCACCATGGCTTCGTCGAACAGGATACGGTGCAGCTTGCCGCGGTGAATGCCGAGCTCGGGCAAGGCGTAACCGGCGTGGCGGCCGCGCGGCTCCTTGTAGATGAACTGGCCGTAGCGGTTGAAGAAAACGCTTTCGAGGTTTTCAATCGCCACGGCCTCGAGTTTGTCCTGCACGCCCAGCGCCGCCAGCTCGCGCATGGCGTGCGGCAGCAGCGTGATGCCGACGCCCAGCTCTTTCACCTCGGGCACGGTTTCATACACATCGCAGTCGAGGCCGCGCTGCTTGAGCGCCAGCGCCAGACCGAGCCCGCCAATGCCGCCGCCAACGATGGCGATTTTTTTACCCTTGTTCATCACTGCGTGACTCCGGTCAATGTCTGTCTGGTGGCGGTTTTGGTTCTTGTGCCCGCTGTATTTGCGCCGGTCTGGGCAAGCTGGAGCACGTCACGAATCCCGGCGTCGCTGACGACGGGTGTACTGCTGACCCATGCCACAAACTCGTCCGGCCGCACCAGCACCAGTGCAGCGGCATAACGCAAGGCTTCGCCTTCAGGCGCGGCCATGCACACCGTCAATGGCAGTTCAAGTTCAGCCGCGATGCGCTGGAAGGCGTCAACCGTGGTTTGCGGCACACCGATGGCCAGCAAGGTGAAGCTGCTACCCAAAGCGTCGAAAGCGTTCTTGCCCGACGAAAGCATGGCGGGCGACAGATGGTGGCCCGCACGCGCCTCGAAGCTGTGCGAACCCTTGGCGCTGGGCACCGCGGCACTTGCCGCACCGGGCCATACGACAGGCGAGCCCTCGTAGTTCGGCTCGAAGGAATGAATCTCACCGACGACGCCTGCGGCACGCTCCTGCCAGGCCGCCTCGAATGCGGCGCGGTCACGTTCGGGGTCGTGGGCTTCCAGAAAGCTGCGGTCGTCCTCGATGGACTTGGCAATGAAGTCGTCGATCGTCGACCTGAACACCGGACGGCGTTCGGCGTCGTACGAGTCCAGCAGGCCCTCGCTGCCCCACCCCTGCAGGGTGGCGGCGAGCTTCCACCCGAGGTTGCGGGCATCTTCAAAACCGGAGTTGACGCCATAGCCGCCATAAGGCGGATGGCTGTGCGCTGCATCGCCGGCGAGGAACACGCGGCCCTGACGGTAGCTGTCTGCCAGCATGAAGCGCAGATCCCAGAAGCCGATGTATTGCAGTTCCGCCTCGATGGGCGCGCCTGCGGATTCATTGAGGAAGGCGTGGAAGTCGAAGTTGTCGGCCGTCGTGCCCGGTGGCACCGGGGCATGGAAGAACCAGGTGCTGCCCAGGTCCACGCGCCCAAAGAATTTCCAGTAGCCCTCCAGGTCGGGATGCAGGATGTTGTAGAAGGCTTTGTCGGGGTAGCGCTCGAGCAACCTGTGCAGTTCAAGCGAGCGGAACACCAGCAGCACCATGCGCCTGTCGTGATCTGTACGCGTGTGCGTGATGCCGGCCTGGTCGCGAACGAGTGAGCGCGCACCGTCGCAACCCACGACGTAGGCTGCGCGCAGTACACGCTGCTGCTTATCCGCACGGTTGGTGATCGAGACCGAGACGCCCGCATCGTCCTGCGTGACGTCGACGGCATCCCAGCCATACAGCGTCTGTACATCAGAGACCTCGGACACACGCTGGCGCAACACGGCTTCTGTCGCGTACTGGGGCAGGCGCTCATTGGCCTGGGCGTAGTAAGGCCTGACCAGCTCGCGCGGGAACCAGTCGTAGGAATATTCGCCCAGCAAGGTACGGTAGGCTGTCAGCCCGCCAATGCCATAGTCGGGTGGAATGGTGCGGGCTGCGCGCAACTGCTTTTCAGCGCCCCAGGCGTGAAAGTGCTCCATGGTGCGCGTGGTCAGGTTCTGGCCTTTGGGGATGGGCTGGGGCTGCTCGTAGCGCTCCACGACCACCACGCGAATGCCGCGCTGCCCCAACTCGATCGCCAGGCCCATGCCGACAGGGCCACCACCGACGATGATCACATCAGCGTCGTGTGGGCTCTCCCGCCTTGCCGGGAGCTTGCTACTGGTTTCCAACGTCAATCCTCAAATCAATAGTTCAATGACCGGGCACCACATCGGTCCCGGCCCTTCCTGGCAAGCCGCTTATTCAGCCGCGATGCCGTTGGTCTTGATGACCTTGCCCCAGCGCGTGTAGTCCTGACCCACGATGGTGGTCAACTCTGCTGGCGAGGAAGCAGAAGCATCAAGACCGCCCTTGGTCAGCACAGACTGCACTTCAGGCAGTTTCATGATGGCGGCGATCTCGGTGTTCAGGCGGTTGACCACAGTGGCCGGCGTGCGGGCAGGCACAAAGAAGCCGTACCACATGTCGACGTTGAGTCCCTTCAGGCCCAGTTCCTGGATGGTCGCCACATTGGGTGCCACGGGGTTGCGCTTGGAGCTACCGACGGCCAGTGCATTGAGCTTGCCCGCCGTGACAAAACCCTGGGCCACGTGCACGGGCAAAAAGCCGACCATCAGCTCGCCGCCCAGCAAGTCCTGCACATAACCTGCCGTGCCCTTGTAAGGGATGTGCAGCATGGAGACCTTGGCTTCAGACTTGAGCAACTCCATCGCCATGTGGTGCGGCGTGCCGACACCGGGTGAGCCGTAGCTGATGTAGCCGGGCTTGGACTTGGCCATTGCCAGCAGGTCTTTCAGGGACTTGATGTTGGTCTTGGGGTTGGACACCAACATCAGCGTGCCGTAGGCGGCCATGGACACCGAAGAGAAGTCCTTCACCGGATTGAAAGGCACGTTCTGGTAAAGCTGCGAGGCGATCAGCATGGTGTTGGCGCCCATCAGCACGGTGTAGCCGTCGGGGCTGGACTTGGCGACGGCATCCGCGCCGATGTTGCCACTGGCGCCGGGGGTGTTCTGCACGATCACGGGTTGGCCCAGGCGCTCGCTCAGCTTGGGGGATACCGCACGGGCAATGGTGTCCATGCCGGTGCCGGGCGTGAACGGCACAACGATCCTGACGGTCTGGCCGGGCCAGGTCTGCGCTTGCGAAGCGATGGCAACGGCCATCAGCAGGCCGGTGGAAAGCACGCGTTTGATAAGTCTCATGAAGGTCTCCTGAAGGTTCAAAATAAAAATGTAGGGCCTGCCTGGCCGGCAGGCCATGCGGGTTCAGCGAATCTTGAACACCGTCTCGGCATTGGTCTGGAAGAACTTTTTCTTGTCTTCCATGCTCATGTCCATGTTATCGAGGGCAACCACCTCGTCAAGCTGGTGCTGGTAGGGGTAATCCATCGCATACAGCACGCGGTCCACACCCAGCACCTGCTGCGAAAACTTGATGGCCGGCTCCCACGCCACACCGCTGTTGGTGATGTAGAAGTTTTCCTTCAGGTACTCACCCGGTGTCTTCTTGATGGGCTTCATGCTCTCGTAACGTTTGGATGCAACTGTGGCGCGGTGCATGTAGTTGAGGCGGTACATCCAGAACGGCAGCGCCTCGCCCATGTGGCCGATGATCATGCGCAGCTTGGGGAAGCGGTCAAACGCACCCGAGGTGATGATGCGCATGGCGTGCAGGCCGGTTTCCACACCGAAGCCGTAAATTGCGCCGTCAAGCCCTGCTTCCTGGAAGGGCTGGATCATGTTCTTCGGCAGCGAGTTGGGGTGCAGGTAAATCGGCGCATCGTGCGCTTCGGCGGCTGCAAAGATGTCCCAGAACTTCTGATCGGACAAATACTCGCCCTGCGTGTGCGAATTGATCACGATGGCGTTCATGCCGAGCTCTTTCACGCCGCGCTCGATTTCTTTTGCGGCGGCAGCCGGGTCCTGCGGCGCGACCGAGATCATGCCGGTGAAACGCGTCGGGTGGCGCTTGACTGCATCGGCGAGGTAATCATTGCCGACTTTCGCAAATGCCACCGCATCGTCCTTGTCCATCACCTGCACGCCGGGCGAGGTCATGGCCAGCACCTGGCGGTCGATGCCGCACTCGTCCATGTGCTGGATGCGGAGCTCGTCCATGTCGGTCAGGCAACGCATGATGTGTTTGGCGCGGTCGCTCGGGCTGGTCATGTAAAAACCCATCAGGCCGTTGAAGCCGGGGTCGACATTGCCCTTGGCGATGATCTTGCGATAGGCCTCCAGCAGCTCGGGCGGTGCAAACGCTTCTTCGGTGGCGATGCGCTGGTAGTTGGGGGATTTTGGATGCATGGGGTCTTCTCCTGGGTTCAAAAAAGTGGGCTGCCAACGCGGGTCAGTTGGCCTTGATGTTGTTGTCGACGGCCAGCTGTTTCCACAGCGGGATTTCGGTGGCGATGACTTTTGAAAATTCTTCAGGGGTGCTGCTGGTTGGGACCACCGACATGGCCGTGAAGCGGCTTCTGACGTCAGGCATGTTCATGACCCGTGCGATTTCTTCCTGCAGGCGCCTGACGATGGGTGCGGGTGTACCGGCGGGTGCCAGCAGGCCGCTCCAGAAAGACACCTTGAGATCAACGCCGAGCTCGCTCAGGGTCGGCACATTCGGCATGTCTTTCAGGCGTTCGGCAGAAGTCACGGCCAGCGCCTTGACGCGGCCGCCCTGCAGCACGGCCGAAGCGGCACCTGCGTCGACCAGCGTCATGCTGACATCGCCGGAGATCAGGGCAGTGATGGACTCGTTGCTGCCCTTGTACGGGATGTGCGCAAACTTCGAACCGGTGCGGGTGTTGAACAGCTCCGTCACCAGCTGGAAGGACGCCGAGCTGGCACCGTAGTTGGATTTATCAGGGTTCTGCTTCGACTGGGCGACCAGCTCCTGCACGTTTTTGGCGGGGTTGTTGGCCTGCGTCAGCAGCAGCAACGGGAAGGTACCGAGCAGCGAGACCGGCGCAAACTCCTGCGGCGCATAGGGCAGCCTGGCGTACAGCGCGTAGTTGAAAACATTCGGGCCGCTGGCACCCATCAACAGCGTGTAGCCGTCGGGTTTGGCCTTGGCCACAAAGGCCGCGCCCACAATCGACGCGACGCCCGGCCGGTTCTCGACCAGCACCGGCTGGCCGAGTCCGATGGCGAGCTTTTCGGCCACGATGCGGGCCAGTGCATCGCTGCTGCCGCCCGCAGAAAAGCCGACCACGATGGTGACAGGCTTGACGGGGTAGCCGGCAGGCTGCGCCGACGCAGGCGTCACACCCGACACACCGGCCAGGGCCAGCGTCAGGGCTGACAGCTGCGCAGCGATGACACGACGGGTGGGCACTCAGTTCGCCTTGATGTTGTTGTCGGCAGCCAGCTGCTTCCACACCGGGATCTCGGAAGCAATCACTTTGGCAAATTCGTCGGACGTGTTGCTCATCGGTATGACCGACATGGTGGTCATGCGTTTTTGCACATCCGGCATGGCGACGACTTTGGCGACGTCGTCCTGCAGGCGCTTGACGATGTCTGCCGGTGTGCCGGCAGGTGCCAGCAGGCCAATCCAGAGCGAGACCTTCAGGTCGATGCCCAGCTCGGCCAGCGTCGGCACGTTGGGGTAGTCCTTCATGCGCTGGGCGGAGGTCACGGCCAGCGCTTTGACGCGGCCGCTCTGCAGACCGACCGAGGCCGGGCCTGAGTCGGCCAGGGCCATGGTGATGTCGCCGGCCATCACGGCGGTGACGGCATCATTCGCGCCCTTGTAGGGGATGTGCGTGAACTGGCCGCCGGTCTTCTTCTTGAACAGTTCGGTGATGAGCTGGAACGATGCCGAGCTGGCGCCGTAGTTGGACTTGTCGGGGTTCTGCTTAGACTGCGCGACCAGCTCCTGCACGTTTTTGGCCGGATTGTTGGCATTGACGATGAGGATGAGCGGCGAGTCGCTCACAAAGGAAATCGGCGTGAAATCCTGCGGCGCATAGGGCAGCTTGGCGTACACCGCGTGGTTGAAGATGATGGGGCCGGGTGCGCCCATCATCAGCGTGTAGCCGTCTGGCTTGGCCTTGGCCACATAAGTGCTGCCGACGATGGCGCCCACGCTGGGGCGGTTTTCGACAATCACCGGCTGACCGAGCACCGAGGGCAACTTCTCGGCCATGATGCGCGCCATCGCATCGACCCCGCCGCCGGCGGAATAACCGACGACGATGGTCACGGGCTTGTTGGGGTAGGTACCCTGGGCCAGCGTTGCCACGGGAAGGCAGGCCAGTGCCGTGAGCGTGCTGAACGCCATGAGCGCGCGGCGGGCGAAGTGAAGTTTCAATGTGTTCTGCATTTTTTGTCTCCTGTTTTTAAACCGTTGTCACCTGATTTATTGAAGGCCGATCTGCACGTTCAGCACCGCGGCCCGACCTGCATCCACCGCCTTCAGGCAGCGTGCGATGGCGGCTTCGACCTCTGCGGGGTCGCTCACACATTCGCCATAAGCGCCGAATGCTTCGCCGACTTTTTCAAACTGCCTGTCCTGGCCCTGCAGGCGCGCCTGGAACTCGTCGGTTTTTGCCGCCACGCCATCGGGGTAGACGCGCAACACGGCTTCCTTCACCGCCTGCCAGCCGCCGTTGTCGAGCACCACCGTGAAGATGGGCAGCTTGTAGCGTTGCGCCGTCGCGTAGACGGAGGTCGGCGTCGAGAAATGAAAACCGCCGTCACCCACCACCTGCACGACGCGTGAGCCGGGGTTGGCCAGCCTGGCGCCCAGGGCCATGCCGCCGCTGTAGCCCAGGCCACCGCCTGCGCCACAAAACAGCGTGAGAGGTTTGCTGCGGGGGATCTGGTTTAGCACTGCAAAGGTGTTGCGTATGGCCTCGTTGATGACGATGTCATCTGGCGAGATGGCCTGGCCCAGCACCGAGCAAAGCCAGGCGGCGTTGATCGCGCCCGGCTTGCCGTTATCCTCGGCGGCACGGGCGACAGTGGCCTTGCGTTCATTGGAAGCGGCAAACCAGCTGTCGATGCGCGTGGAGACCTTTTTGTGGAAAGCCGCATCGGCCTTGGCACGCACGATGGCGGCGACCTGCCGCAGCACGCTAGCGCAGTCGGCCTGCACCCGCATGTCGGTGGCAAAGCCCCACATCGGGAAGTCCTTCTTGATCGGGTCCACATCCACGTGAATCCATCGCGTGTCGCTGTTGACCTGCACGAACTTGGGCAGCCAGGGTACATCCACATCCAGCAGCAGGCCGAGGTCGGCATGTGCCACGCCCTTGCCCGACTCAAACCCGCCAAAGCATGGCGAGGTGCGCGAGATATTGAGATGGCTGGGGCTGAACTCGAACACCTTGATGCCGCACAGCAGTGCCAGGTCTTCCAGGGCGGCCACCGCCTCGGCCTTGCGGCCAAGGTAGGACGCCACAGCGATGGGGTTGCTCGCCGACATCAGCTGCGCCGCAATCGCCTGCGCGCGTTCGTCGTCGATGCCACCGGACATCACCGCACCGTAGCGTTCGGCGCTGTAGGCCTGCACCTTTTCGCCGGAGATCTCTTCTGCCAGCACCTCACGCGGCAGGGTCAGGTAAACCGGGCCCTGCGGGTCGCTCTGCATGACCGAATGGCCACGGCGCAGGACTTCCTTGGCCATCACACCACTGGGCAGCGAGTAGTCCCACTTCACATAGGGCCGCACCACGCTGGCCATGTCGAACGGGTCCTGCACAAAATGCACGTAGTTGTCGCGAGAGCCGGGCAGCTCGCCGCGCAGCGTGTAGGGTGCCTTACCGGCCATCAGCAACACGGGCAAGCGCCCGCGGAACATGTTGTGCATGCCCATGGCGGCGTTGGCGGTACCGGCATCCACGTGCACCATGACGGCCTGTCCTCGGCCGGTGACAGCGGCAAACCCGGCAGCCATATGAATGGCCACGTTTTCGTGCGGCACCAGCATCATGTCCGGATGCGGGCGGCCTTCCTGGTCCCAGCGCGCCAGCTCTTCGATGATGGAGACGTGGTCGGTACCGAGGTTGGAAAACACATGCTCGATGCCGAGCTCGGTCAGGCCCTCGAGGAAATAATGCGCCCCGCTCTTTTGTTCAGGCTGGCTCATGTATTGGTCTCGAAGTAAAAGTGTTTGGTCTGCAGGAAATCATTGAGGCCTTCCGCGCCGTGCAGACGGCCGTAACCGCTGTCGCGGAAGCCGCCGGTTTCGGCTTCTGCGAACAGCCGGTTGTGGCTGTTAGACCAGACCGTGCCGGAGCGAAGGCGTGCGGCGATGCGGCGGGACTTCTTCATGTCGGTGCTCCAGACGCTGGCGGCCAGGCCGAAGCGTGTGGCGTTGGAGCGCATCACGGCTTCGTCTTCGGTTTTGAAACGCTCCATCACCAGCAGCGGGCCAAAGAGCTCTTTCTGGATGAAGTCGGATTGCAGGTCATCGACTTCGATGAGGCTGGGCTCGATGAAAGCACCTTTGGCCATTGCGCCACCTGGGATGTTGCCGCGCAGCAGCACGCGCTGCGTGGCGGCTGCGGTGTCCATCAAGGCGTTGATGCGGTCGCGGTTGCGCACGTCGATCAGGCAGCCCATTTGCGAGGCGGGGTCATCGCCGGGGCCGACCTTCACGGCCTTGAGGGCTGCAGCCAGTTTGGCGGCAAACATATCGTAGGCGGCGTCTTCGACCAGCACCCGCGTGATGGCCGTGCACTGCTGTCCTGCCATCACCATGCCACCGGCAACCATGCCTGCAACGGTTTTATCCATGTCGGCATCGGCAAACACGACAGCGGGTGCCTTGCCGCCCAGCTCAAGCGACAGGCGCTTGAGTGTGGTGGCGGTGGTTTCGGCAATCAGCTTGCCCACTGCCGATGAGCCGGTGAAACTGATGACGTCGATATCGGGTGAATCGCAGAGGTAATGCGAGACTTCTGCACCGGACTCGGTCACCGAGTTGATGACACCCGCGGGCACACGTGCATCGCTGCTCATGCACTCGAGCACCATGTTGTTAACGACTGCGGTCTGGCAGGCGGGTTTGATGACGACGGTGCAACCTGCAGCCAGTGCGGGCGCCAGCGAGCGCACCAGCAAGGTCACGGGTGCATTCCACGGCAGGATGATGGCGCACACACCGGCGGCTTCGCGGTCCAGCGAGGAGTAGCAGCCCGGCTCGACTTCCAGCACACGGCCGAACAGGTTGCGCGCCAGGCCGGCGTAATAGCGCAGCTCGGAAATGCCGGCGCCGATCTCGCCCAGCGCCTCGCGCCGCAGCTTGCCATTGAGGGTGACCAGCCAGTCGGCGATCTCTTCCTTGCGCGCATCGAGTTTGTCGGCAAAGTCGAGCAGCACCTGGGCTCGCAGGCGGGGGCTGCGTTTCCAGTCGGTGTTTTCAAACGCACGCAGTGCCGACGCCACGGCAGCCTCAGCCTCTGCGGCCGTGCCTTCGCAGAAATGCGCGGCGACCTCGCCGGTGGCGGGGTTGAGCGCGTTGCCCAGGCTGTCATGGCCCGCGACGTGGGTCACCCACTGGCCATCGATCAATTGTTTTGCTGTCTGCACCTTGTCTCCTGAAATCATGAATGCGTAAGGTCATGGCGATGCCCTGTCCTCTAACAAAAGCAATGCTAATTAACTTCGTTTTAAGTGACAATGGCCTATTTTTTAGCAACACCTTTTCCAAATCGCGATGAATCATGGACACACTTGCCAACCTCAAAGCCTTTGTCGCCGCCGCTGATGCCGGCAGTTTTTCGGGTGCCGCCCGCAAGCTGGAACTGGTACCTTCGGTCATTTCAAAACGTGTGGACCAGCTGGAATGGCGCATACGCGCGCCCCTTTTCACCCGCACGACCCGCAAACTGACGCTGACCGATGTGGGCGACCGTTACCTGCCGACGGTGCGCGAGCTGGTGCGCCAGATGGACGATGCGCTGGATGGCATGGCGAGATCCAGCGGCGACCTGGAAGGCCACATCCGCGTAAAGGTGCCCACCACCATGGCCACGCTCTACCTGAGCGACATCCTCTACGGTTTTTTGCGCAGCCAGCCCAAGATCAGCATGGACATCGTGCTGGCGGACCGCTCGGTCAACCCGCTGGAAGAAGGCTTCGACATTGCGCTGGGCGCGCGGCCCGAGCTGTACGGCGGTGTGCAGGACGTGGCGCTGTGCCCGCTGAAGCGCTACCTGTGTGCCTCACCGGCCTACCTGGCCCGGCGCGGCACGCCCACGCATGTCAGCGAACTGCCAGACCACGACTGCGTGGTGTTTGCCACCACCGGGCCGCGCTGGGAGTTCCTGAGTCAGCTGGGTCTGATTGGCATCGATGTGCGGGCCAAGCTGCGCAGCAACGACGGTGCGGCGATTTGCAATGCGGCGATTGCCGGCAGCGGGATTGCGGTGCTGACCGACTACCTGGCCGGGCCGGCGATACGTTCGGGCCAGCTCGTGGAAATATTGCCGGACTTCCAGTTGCCCGACATCTGGCTCAAGGCGCTGGTGCCCGGCCCCCGCATCGCCCTGCCCCGTGTGCGCATGTTGCTGGACTGGCTGAAGCAGCACCTGGAGCAGTTGCCGCCCCTGGACAAGGCCGCCGAGGCAGCCTAGCCCGCGTTGGACTGGTGGATGCCCCATTTTGCGAGCGCGGCATCGTCGCTGACACGGGCATCAACCCAGCGCGCGCCTTCGGGGGTCTCTTCTTTTTTCCAGAACGGTGCCTGGGTCTTGAGGTAGTCCATCAGGAACTCGCAGGCTTTGAAGCTTTCGCCACGGTGCGCAGACGTCACGGCCACCATCACCACCTGGTCCAGCGGCTGGAGCAGGCCGACACGGTGCACCACACGCGCGCCAAAAATATCAAAGCGCTTCATCGCATCGTCAATCATGGCCTCGATGGCTTTTTCGGTCATGCCGGGGTAGTGCTCGAGCTCCATGCTGCTGACACTCTGGCCATCATTGCGGTCACGAACGGTGCCGGTGAAGGTGCAGACGGCGCCGATGCGTTTGTCGTCCGCACGCAGATCCTGGACTTCTTGCGCGAGGTCAAAGTCCGCCGTCTGGATGGAGACGCGCGGCGTCATGTCAGCCGCCCGTCACCGGTGGAAAGAACGCCACTTCACAGCCGTCAAACAACGCAGCGGACTCATCGCTCATGACCTGCCCAAGCGCCATGCGCACGGCCTTGCCTCTGGCGAGCACGCCGGCATAGGGCGCACCCAGCGCGAGCAATTCGTCGCGCAAGCCGCCCAGCGTGGTGGCCCCGGTGTCCCGCACCTCGCTGCCCTTGCCCACGGCTTCACGGACGGAAGCGAAATATTTGATGGTGACTTTCATGGCCTGCACCTTCACGCCATGAGCGCCGAAAACGGCAGGAACTGCACCGTGTCGCCCGCCGCAATGCTCGCACCGGCGGGGTTGTTGACCACACCGTCACCCCAGACCGCGGAGGTCAGCACACCGGAGCTCTGGTTGTCAAACAGATCCAGCCCACCTGCCGAATTGAGCCTGACGCGCAAAAACTCCTGGCGCTTGTCTGGCTTGGGCCAGTTGAAATCAGACCGCAGGGGCATGGACTCAGGCGCCAGCTTTGTGGCGCCCTGCAATTTGAGAATGAAGGGCCGCACCAGCACCAGAAAGGTCACAAAACTGGACACCGGGTTGCCGGGCAGCCCGATGAAATGCGCGGCTTGCTGTGCATGGCTGACGCGGCCATAGGCAAACGGTTTGCCGGGCTTGATGGCGATCTGCCAGAGGTTCAGTTCACCAAGCGCCTGCACAGCCGGTTTGATGTGGTCTTCTTCACCGACGGACACACCGCCGCTGGTCAGAATGAGGTCGTTCTGGCTGCACGCACTTTTCAATGCGTTCACCGTCGCATCAAGCCTGTCGGGCACGATGCCCATGTCGGTGACCGTGCAGCCGAGTCGCTGCAGCAAGGCGCGCAGAAAGAAACGGTTGGAGTTGTAGATGGCGCCGGGCTTCATGTCGGCGGGGGCCACATCGCCGGGCATGACCAGTTCATCACCGGTTGAAAACAGGGCCACACGCACACGCGGCGCCACCTGCAGTTTGTCGAAGCCGATGCTGGCCGCCAGGCCCAGTGATGCCGGCGCGAGGCGATCGCCCCGCTTGAGCACGACCGCGCCCAACGCCACATCTTCACCCGCGCGCCGAATGGATGTGCCGGGTTTGGGTTGCACACGAACCTTGACGCCGGGCAAGCCGCTGCCCTCGGCGTCAACAGCCACGCAGTCTTCCTGCATCACGATGGCATCGGCACCCGCGGGAACCGGTGCACCGGTGAAAATACGCGCGGCGGAACCCGCTGCCAGCGGCACGCCCGCACTGCCCGCAGGAATGCGCTGGTGAACGGGCAGCACGGCATCCGCATGGGACCAATCGGCACTGCGCACCGCATAACCGTCCATGGCACTGTTGTCATGCGCCGGCACATCCAGGCTGGACAGAACATCCTGCGCCAGCACGCGGCCATCGGCATCAAAGGTCGACACCGACTCGCCCCCCGGCAAAGGCGTGGCGTGGGCCAGCAGCTCGTGAAGTGCGTCGGTGAGTGGCCTCAGGGGCGCACGTGGTGCCTGGACCGGGGTTGGGGCTGCAGACATGGTGTCAGGAGTCCTGCGGCAGGCGAATTTCAAACGAATAGAGAAACCGCTCCTGGCTGGCGATGAGGTAGTCGGCCACCGCTTCGGCATCATTGACGTCGAGCACGGGACGCAAGGTTTCGTAAGGCAGTTGTGCGGGGTCGTCAGTGGCGATGGCGACGATGAAATCGTCTTCCATGTACAGCGCTTCGCGCCCTTCGTAATCGGGAGAAGGCGCGCGCCAGACTTCGATCTTGAGCAGGTCACTGGTCTTGAAACCTTCAACCAGCACCCAGTCCACGCCTTCATACAACTCGGCAATCAGCTGGTGTACCGTGAGCTCTGCGGGTTGCTCGAACTCGCGCATCAGGGCCAGACGCCGGTCCGACGCGACTACCACCTCAAAAGCCCCCGCCTCGCGGTGGCGAAAGGTGTCCTTGCCCGGGTGGTCGATGTCAAAGCGGTGGTGCGCATGTTTGACCACCGACACCCTGAGCCCGCGGGCCTTGAGGACGGGAATCAGCCGCTCAACCAGCGTGGTCTTGCCTGAGCCGGAGAAACCGGCAAACCCGACGACGTTCATGCGACAACCTTCAGGCGCATTTCAATGCACATGGTCGGCAATGTAGCGCTTGATGAGGGTGGCATCGGGCGGCATCACTTTCACGCGTTTGGGCAGGGCCTCAATGCCCTCGAATTTTGCCGGCCGGTCCGGCAAGCGGCCCAGCGCCTCTTCAATGGTGCCTGCGAACTTGATGGGCAGCGCCGTCTCGAGCACGATCATGGGTGTCCCCGCCTGAAGGTGCTCACGCGCAACCTTCACGCCGTCGGCTGTGTGGGTGTCGATCATGGTGCCGAAGCGCTCATAGGTGTCGCGGATGGTGGCCAGGCGGTCAGCGTGCGTGCTCTTGCCGCTGACAAAACCGTAGGTAGCGCTGGCAGTCTTGAATGCCGGCAAATCGCCCAGGTCAAAGCGCCCGCTCTTGCCAAGCTGGTCATGGAACAGCGCCTTGAGTTTCTCGCCATCACGGCCCAGCAGGTCAAACACAAAACGCTCGAAGTTGGACGCCTTGGAGATGTCCATCGACGGGCTGGAGGTTTCGTGCGTGTCGGCACTGCCGCGCACGCGGTACACGCCGGTGCGGAAGAACTCGTCGAGCACGTCGTTCTCGTTGGTGGCGACCACCAGCTGGCTGATGGGCAGGCCCATCATGCGGGCCACATGGCCGGCACACACGTTGCCGAAATTGCCCGATGGCACAGTGAAGCTCACTTTGTCGGCATTCGCGGTGGTGGCCTGTATATAGCCGGCAAAGTAGTAAACCACCTGGGCCATCAGGCGCGCCCAGTTGATGGAGTTGACGGTGCCGATCTTGTATTTGCGCTTGAACGCCAGGTCGTTGGACACGGCCTTGACGATGTCCTGGCAATCATCAAACACGCCATCGACGGCGATGTTGTGGATGTTCTCGTCCTGCAGGCTGAACATCTGCGCTTGCTGGAAGGGGCTCATGCGGCCGTTGGGCGAGGTCATGAAGACACGCACGCCTTTTTTGCCGCGCATGGCGTACTCTGCCGCGCTGCCGGTGTCGCCGCTGGTGGCACCCAGAATGTTGAGCTCTTCACCACGGCGGGCGAGTTCGTATTCGAACAGGTTGCCCAGCAGCTGCATGGCCATGTCCTTGAAGGCCAGCGTCGGGCCGTTGGACAGGGCTTCAAGCTGCAGGCCCGGCTCCAGCGCGCGCAACGGAACGATCTCCTGCGTTCCGAACACCTCGGGGGTGTAAGTCTTGTGGCAAATCGCTTTCAGGTCGGCGGCGGGAATGTCGTCGATGTACAGCGAGAGGACTTCAAAAGCCAGGTCGGCGTAAGAGAGTTGGCGCCAGGCTGTCAGCGTGGCGTCGTCGACCTGCGGGTAATGCTCGGGCAGATACAGGCCACCATCAGGGGCCAGGCCCTCGAGCAAAATTTCGCAGAACCGTTTGCGGCCAGTCGCATCGGACGCTGCCGCTCTCGTCGAGAGGTAGCGCATCATCGACCGCCCGGCCGCCCGAAGGACGAAGCGCCCCCCGGGGGGCAGAGAACGAAGTGAACGTGGGGGGAGTGGGTCACGCCAACTCCTCCTTGCGGATGCGGATGATGGGCGCCAGCACCGTCGGCAAGGCCTGCATCTGTGCGAGGGCGCCATTCATTTTGGCCTCCACACAATCGTGCGTGAGGATGATGAGGTCTGTTTGCGTGGAGCCTTCACCGCCCACTTCATCGGCTTCGCGCTGCAGCACCGCGTCGATGCTGATGCCGGCGTCCGCCAGGATGCCGGTGACTTTGGCCAGCACACCGGCTTCGTCCGCCACATTCAGGCGCAGGTAATAGCTGGTGACGACCTCGCCCATGTCGACCACCGGCGTGGTGCTCATGGACTGCGGCTGGAAGGCCAGGTGCGGGACGCGCTGGGCGCTGTCGGCGGTGTGCAGGCGGGCAATGTCGACCAGGTCCGCAATCACGGCGCTGGCGGTGGGCTCGCTGCCCGCGCCCTTGCCGTAATACATGGTGGTGCCGACGGCATCGCCGTGCACCATGACGGCATTCATCGCGCCTTCGACATTGGCGATCAGGCGCTTGGCCGGCACCAGGCAAGGGTGCACACGCAGCTCGATGCCTTTGGAAGCCTGCTTGGTGATGCCCAGCAGCTTGATGCGGTAGCCGAGTTGCTCGGCGTACTTGATGTCCTTGGCGCCGAGCTTGGTGATGCCTTCGACATAAGCCTTGTCAAACTGCACCGGCACGCCGAAAGCGATGGCAGACATGAGTGCAGCCTTGTGCGCGGCGTCCACACCTTCGATGTCGAAGGTCGGGTCAGCCTCGGCATACCCGAGGCGCTGCGCTTCCTTGAGCACGACATCAAAGTCCGAGCCCTTGTCGCGCATCTCGCTCAGGATGAAATTGGTCGTGCCATTGATGATGCCGGCGATCCATTCGATGCGGTTGGCCGTCAGGCCTTCGCGCAGGGACTTGATGATCGGAATGCCACCGGCGACGGCGGCCTCGAAAGCCACCATCACGCCCTTGCGGTTGGCAGCGGCAAAAATCTCGGTGCCATGCACGGCGAGCAAGGCCTTGTTGGCCGTCACCACGTGTTTGCCGGCTTCAATCGCTTCCAGCACCAATTGTTTGGCAATGCCGTAGCCGCCAATCAGTTCGACGACGATGTCGATCTCGGGGTTCGCGATGACGGCACGCGCATCAGCCACCACGGTGACGTCCTTGCCCACGGCGGCCTGTGCACGTGCCGTGTCCAGGTCGGCCACCATCGCGATCTCGATGCCGCGGCCGGCGCGGCGCAGGATTTCACCCTGGTTGCGCTGCAATACGTTGAATACGCCGCTGCCCACGGTGCCTATGCCCAGAAGGCCTACCTTGATTGATTTCACGCTCGTCACTTTCATTTCACTTTCACAATTTTTTCTTGTCCCTGTCGCCCGCAAGTGTCAGCCGTCGGGATGGGCCGCGCGGTAGTTTGCAAGAAACTTCGCAATGCGGCCAATCGCTTCGCGCAGGTCTTCCTCGTGCGGCAGGAAAACAATGCGGAAATGGTCCGGGTTGGGCCAGTTAAAGCCCGTGCCCTGCACCAGCATGACCTTGGTTTCCTTGAGCAGTTCGAGGAAGAACTGGCGGTCGTCCTTGATCGGATAGACCTTGGGATCCAGCCGCGGGAACATGTACAGCGCCGCCTGCGGCTTGACGCAGCTCACGCCGGGGATGGCGGTGATGAGCTCGTACGCCAGGTCGCGCTGGCGCCTGAGGCGGCCGCCTTCGCGGGTCAGGTCGTTGATGCTCTGGTAACCGCCCAGCGCCGTCTGTATGGCCCATTGCCCCGGCACGTTGGAGCACAACTTCATGTTGGCCAGCATGTTCAGGCCTTCGATGTAGTCCTGCGCCTGCTTCTTGGGGCCGGACACCACAAGCCAGCCCGCGCGGTAACCGCAGGACCTGTAGCTTTTGGACAGCGAGTTGAAGGTCAGCGTCAGCACATCGGTCGACAGACTGGCAATCGCGGTGTGCTTGATGTCGTCATACAGCACCTTGTCATACACCTCGTCGGCCAGGATGACGAGGTCATGCTCACGTGCGATGTCGACAATCTTTTTCAGCAGGTCGTCGGAGTAGAGAACACCCGTCGGGTTGTTGGGGTTGATGACGACGATGGCCTTGGTCCTGGGCGTGATGCGCGCACGGATGTCTTCGGGGTCAGGCATCCAGCCATTGTTTTCATCGCACAGGTAATGCACGGGGGTGCCGCCGGACAGGCTGGTCGAGGCCGTCCACAGCGGGTAATCGGGTGCGGGCAACAACAGCTCATCGCCATCGTCGAGCAAGGCGTTGGTCGCCATGGCGATCAGTTCGCTGGCACCGTTGCCCAGGTATATGTCATCGAGCGTCACGCCCTTGATGCCCTGCTTCTGGGTCTCATGCATCACGGCCTTGCGCGCCGCAAAAATGCCCTTGCTGTCCGAATACCCCGCCGAGGCCGGCAGGTTGCGGATCATGTCCTGCTGCACCTCTTCGGGCGCATCGAAACCAAACACCGCCAGATTGCCGAGATTGAGCTTGATCAGCTTCTGTCCTTCTTCTTCCATCTGCTTGGCCGCGTCCATGATGGGACCGCGTATGTCATAAAGCACATTGGCAAGCTTGGCAGATTTGGTAATCGTTTTCATGCGGTTTTTCGGGCGTTTTTTGGAAACTGGGCGGGGGCGGAGCATCAACCCTGCCCGCAACTGGTGCACGGATGGCCTTTGCTGCGGGAAAAATCGGGCGGAATCTATAATTTGACCACATAAAGTGCCTGTTTTCATTGGAAAACCGGTACTCCGAGCCCCGTTTGCACCACGCCGACAACACCACCGCCCCATGAAACTCCAACCCGATCGTCTCGATGTCCAGTCCATCCTCGGCTATGGCCCCGGATGGGTGGGCCTGGGCAGCAATGGTGTGGCAGAAAAAATCGAGCACAGCATCGTGATTGGCTCGCGCGGCGAGAAGTTCGAGTGGAAGTGCGCAAGGTTTGAAGACCTCACCGAGGCCCATTTCGCCCTGCTGGCCGAGACACAGCCGGAACTGGTGATTTTCGGCAGCGGCACGCGCCTGCGCTTTCCGCCACCGGCGTACATGAAAGTGCTGATGCAAAAACGCATAGGACTGGAAACCATGGACACGCTGGCCGCCTGCCGCACCTACAACATCCTGGCTGGCGAGGGCCGGCAGGTGATTGCAGCCCTGCTGATTGAACCGGCGGTCTGAAAACAAGACTCTTTCAGGGTAAAATCTAGGGTTGCGCCAGTATCCAGACTATGGAGGGGTGCCGCGGCTAATTACAACCACTTTCGTCAGGGTCTACTCAGTATGGCAGTCGTCGTCAATAAACTCCTCCCCGAATTTGAAGCGAACGCCACCGGCGGCGTGAAGGTTTCCAATCAGTCACACATGGGCAAGGTCGTTGTCCTGTATTTCTACCCCAAAGACAACACACCCGGCTGCACCACCGAAGCCATGCAGTTCAGGGACCGCTACAAGGATTTCGTGAAAGCCGGCGCCACGGTGTTTGGCGTGTCGCGCGACAACATGAAATCGCACGATGAATTCAAGGCCAAACTTGAGCTGCCGTTCGAGCTGATCGCCGATACGGAAGAAAAAATGTGCCACATGTTCGGCGTGGTCAAGAACAAGATCATGTACGGCA
>JAZKDR010000052.1:0-6488 GCA_040387435.1 Pseudomonadota bacterium | reverse complement strand
ACGAGTCCATGCACTGCAATTTCGGCATCGACCTGATCAACCAGCTGAAGCTTGAAAACCCCCATCTCTGGACGGCAGAGTTCAAGGCCGAGATCAAGGCCCTGTTCCTCAAAGCCGTCGAACTTGAGTACCGTTATGCTGAAGACACCATGCCGCGCGGCGTGCTGGGCCTCAACGCATCGATGTTCAAGGGCTACCTTCGCTACATCGCCAATCGCCGTGCCACACAGATTGGACTTGAAACATTGTTCCCGAACGAAGAAAATCCGTTCCCGTGGATGAGCGAAATGATTGATCTGAAGAAGGAACGCAACTTCTTCGAAACCCGCGTCATTGAATACCAGTCGGGCGGTGCCCTGTCTTGGGATTGATGCGGACCGTGATCAGACAAGATTGAGACGACACCAGAACAACATGATTTCAAGAATTGCAATGACCAGTGACAGCGCCGCAGAAGCGCGCATTGGGTATTGCTCCTGTGTTCGCGGCGCTGGGCTCCGGTTTATCCGGGAGACCCAACGCCGTGAATCGCTTTACGTACTCCAAACGTGAAGTGCTCTTTGCAATGTGATCAAGGAGAAAACTATGGCAACTGCGAAAAAACCTGCGGCAAAAAAAATGGCCGCGAAAAAAGCTCCAGCGAAAAAAGTAGCGGCTAAAAAAGCCCCTGCGAAAAAAGCGCCGGCCAAAAAAGTAGCGGCAAAGAAGGCTCCGGCCAAGAAAGTCGCTGCCAAGAAAGTAGCTAAGAAGGCTCCGGCCAAAAAAGCTCCTGCCAAAAAGGCTCCGGCTAAAAAAGTCGCCGCCAAGAAGGTAGCGAAAAAGGCCCCTGCCAAGAAAAAGGCTGCAGCCAAGAAAGTAGCGAAGAAACCCGCTGCGAAGAAAGCCGCGAAAAAGCCTGCTGCGAAGAAAGCCGCGAAAAAACCCGCTGCCAAAGCACCCGCTGCACCGGCTGCCCCTGCGGCTCAGACTACTCTGAACCCGCAAGCTGCCTGGCCGTTTCCAACAGCCAGCAAGCCGTAAGCAGTAAGGTACTTCTGCTTAAAAGCCCAGTGTCCTCGATGCTGGGCTTTTTTTATGGGCCGCGCAAAAACCATGACTTTGGCAAGAAACGGAAATCCCAAGGGCTTCGCACCCGATCCGGCGACACCGTTTGTCCGCGCGGACAGCAACGGCGACGTGATCGTGGATATTCATGTGGTGCCGAATGCGGCGAACACACAGGTCGACGGCCTGTACGCTGTCGATGGGCACATCGCGCTCAAACTCCGGCTCAAAGCACCGCCCGTAGACGGCAAGGCCAACGACGCCCTGCTCAAATGGCTGGCCTCGCAACTGGGTATAGCCCGCAACGCAGTGGAGCTCGTACGCGGCCAGACATTCCGGCGAAAGCAGCTGCGCCTGTCAGCAAAAACAGCTGCGACAGCCGACTGGCAAAAACTGACCGCGCCATTGCAGCGCGATCAGGGGCCGCGCAAGCCGCTTATTTGATGCCGTCCAAGGTGTAGTTCTGGCCGCCGCGGTGTGCGATCTTGAGCGCACCGACACGGTTGCCCAGCTCGGCGCACTTGACCAGCGACCAGCCCTGCTCCAGGCCGAACAACAAGGCGCCACGGAAGGCGTCACCACAACCCGTCGGGTCCACAACCTCTTTGGCCTTCACCGGTGCCACCAGTGTTTTTTCACCGGCTATCCAGACTTCGGAGCCTTCGGCGCCCAGCGTGACGATCAGGCCTTCAACGCGTTTGGAAAGCTCCGCAATCGTCAGTCCGGTGCGGTCGCTGAGCAGCTTGGCTTCGTAATCGTTGACGGTCACCCAGGTAGCCAGTTCCACAAAATGGGCGAGGTCCTTGCCGTCGAACATCGGCAGGCCCTGGCCCGGATCAAACACAAACGGAATGCCCGCCGCCTTGAACTGCTCGGAATGCTGCAACATGGCGTCGCGGCCATCCGGCGACACGATGCCGATCTTGATATCGCTGCGTGCCTCGATGCGGGTGATGTGGGCCTGCATCATGGCGCCCGGATGGAAAGCCGTGATCTGGTTGTTGTCACGGTCGGTCATGATCATGGCCTGCGCCGTGTAGGCGTCGGCAACTTCGCGCACAAACTCCGTGCTGATGCCCAGGCCTTTCATGCGCGCTGCATACTCTGCACCGTCGCTCCCGACGGTAGCCATGGGCAAAGGCGTGCCGCCCAGTTGCTTGAGGGCGTAGGCGATGTTGCCGGCGCAACCGCCAAACTCGCGGCGCAGTGCAGGCACGAGAAAAGACACGTTCAGGATGTGCAACTGGTCGGGCAGTATCTGCTCCGAGAACTTGCCCTCGAAGGTCATGATGGTGTCGAAGGCCAGGGATCCACAAATTACAGCAGGCATTGTTTTCTCGTTCTAAAAAATACAGGAAGAGGGTCAGGGATAAAAAGCAAGCATGCGGTAGCCGGCCACCCGCAAAGGCGGTGACGCGGCTACCGCTGGCGTCGAGGTGTCGGTTGCCAATACCTGCATGACCACAAAGCCGGCAAAGTCGGCGCCCGCCGTCAGCATGGTGGTGGACGCGCCGAATTGCGCCGGCGTGAGCACGCGCCGCACGACGGCCTGATCCTGTGTGTCGGTCAGCGTGACTTCGAGCGACGGCATGGCGACGGGCATCGCACCGGTGTTCTTCAGCGAAAAACTCAGGCGGTAAGAATCAGCATCCATTTTGTTGAAGGTCGAGCTGTCGATCACCACAGCTTCGATGCGGCGCAAAGGCCCGACATCACAGTGCAGCTGGTCGCACAAGGTGTTCAGCCAGGGTTTGAGGCCGGGCTGCAGGGCGGCAATCTGGTCACGCTGCTGGATAGCCACCTGCACCAGAAGCCCCAAGGCCAGCAGCAGGCTGCACATCACCAGTGCCACACGAACGCCGGGCTTGCGCCAGAAGGCCTTGCGCCTGGCGTCCCGCACAAACGAAACATCGTGCCCGGTCTCGGGCTCGTCCATCTCGCCCCCGCGCACGGAGTCATCCATGTAAAGCGGCGTTGAATGGTGGTCGGTGTCTTCTTCGCGCGCCTCTGCGGCCATGGCGCGTACCGCCTCGCCGTACTCATCGGCCGTGGCCTGGTCGCGGTCGATCAGGTCCGGCGACGCAGTTGCATCACCCCCGGCAGGCGTCCTGCCGGCAGCAGGATGACCTGCATCTTGAGAACCGTACCCGGATAGTGGCTCAGCGGTATCTGGATGCGGCGACAGCGGTACAGGCGGCTGGCCATGGAAAAAGACACCGGGGGCCCACGCGGGATCGTCCTGGAATTCCTGCGGTGCCACGGGCTGGGGCGCCTGCTGGAAAGGCTCGGGATGGGGTGACTGGAAATAGCCGCCGTCCTGCGGCTGGTTCACAAAGCCCTGCAGCGCTGGCTCAGGCTGAAAAGCGGCAACAAGTGCCTGCGTGGGCTGCAGCTGCAAGGAGGCATCGAACACCTCGGAGCAATGCCCGCATCGCACCCAGCCCTGCGAGACTTTGAGTTGGTCGGCCACGACTTTGAACATCGTGCCGCAGGCGGGACAGCGCGTGATGAGGCTCATCTAGCGCCGTATTGTATGTGGTGAGGGAGGCCCGGAATCAGGAGCACGCAAGCGCTGGAAGGTCCGCTGGGCGGTCTTGCTGACAACCGGGCTCAGAGCTTGGCGGTCATCAATATCCAGCCGTCTTCTGCGTCGGATACTTGCAGCGCGGCCCAAGGCGCATAAGCGGCCTTGAGTTCATCGGCCTGGCGTTCCAGAATGCCCGCCAGCACCAGATGGCCACCCTTCTCGACATGTGAACACAGCAACGGCGCCAGCACTTTCAGAGGGGTTGCCAGAATGTTGGCCAGCACGGTCTGATACGTACCCACGGCCTTTTCCGGCAGTCCAGCGTTGAGCTTGACATGGTTGGCCTCTGCATTAGCGAAGGTGGACTGCACGGCCGCTTCGTCGATGTCGACGGCGTCGATGTCACCCGCCGAAAACTTGGCCGCACCTATCGCGAGAATGCCGGAGCCGCAGCCGTAGTCGAGCACGCGGCCCAGCGATTTTCCGGCAGCGCCCTGGCCGGCAATCCAGCGCAGGCACATGCGTGTGGTCGGGTGGGTGCCTGTGCCAAAAGCCAGGCCGGGGTCCAGCCGTATCAGCTGCCTGGCCTGGGCAGGCGGTTCGTGCCAGGTCGGGACAATCCAGAACTCGGGGGTGATTTCGACCGGTGCAAACTGCGACTGCGTCAAACGCACCCAGTCCTGTTCGGGCACGGCCTGAATGGCGACCAGGGTGCAGCCGGCAAAAAAATCCTGCGCCTGCAAGAGATCGCCCGCCTCACGCGCCAGCGCTTCGGTGGCAAACAAGGACACGATGCGGGAACGGTCCCAGCCATCCTTGGGTGGCGGCATGCCGGGCTCGCCGAACAGTGCACGCTCGGCTGGTGTTTCAGCGTCGGCGTCCTCAACGGAGACGCTCAGCGCATCCAGCGCATCCAGCGCGTCACTGATGGTTTCAACGCCATCGGCAGGGGCCAGCAAGACCAGTTCAAACATCATATGTGCCCCCATGTTTGCTCACTGCGTGTAGCTCTCTGCCCACCGAGGGGGCTGTGCTTGCTTGGGGCGGCCCGGCGCTGCACAAGCCTGGCCGGCAACCAAGCTGTAATAATCAGCGGTCACGTTTTGAAAGCCACTCTTCCAGGTAGTGGATGTTCGTGCCGCCGTCGGTGAACTTGGCGTCCACCATCAGCTCGCGGTGCAGCGGGATGTTGGTGTTGATGCCTTCAACCACCGTCTCGGCCAATGCCGTGCGCATGCGTGCCAGTGCCTGGTCGCGCGTGTCGCCGTGCACGATGATCTTGCCGATCATGGAGTCGTAGTTCGGTGGCACAAAGTAGTTGGCATAGATGTGCGAATCCACGCGCACGCCGGGGCCGCCCGGTGTGTGCCAGGTCGTGATGCGGCCTGGCGACGGGATGAACTTGTACGGGTCTTCCGCATTGATGCGGCACTCGATGGCATGGCCCTTGAGCTGCACATCGCGCTGCAGGAAAGGCAGCTTTTCACCGGCCGCCACCATGATCTGGGTGCGCACGATGTCGATGCCGGTGATCCACTCGGTCACGGGGTGCTCCACCTGGACGCGGGTGTTCATCTCGATGAAGTAGAACTCACCGTTCTCGTACAGGAACTCGAACGTCCCCGCACCGCGGTAGCCGATCTTCTTGACGGCCGCCACGCAGCGTTCGCCGATTTTTTCAATCAGCTTGCGGGGAATGCCGGGCGCCGGCGCTTCTTCGATCACCTTCTGGTGGCGACGCTGCATGGAGCAGTCACGCTCGCCGAGCCAAACCGCATTTTTGTGCTGGTCGGCCAGGATCTGGATTTCGATGTGCCGCGGGTTCTGGAGAAACTTCTCCATATAGACCTCGGGGTTGCCGAAAGCCGCACCGGCTTCTGCCTTGGTGGTCTGCACCGCGTGCAGCAGCGCCGCCTCGGTGTGCACCACACGCATGCCGCGCCCACCGCCGCCACCCGCCGCCTTGATGATGACGGGGTAGCCGATCTGCTTGGCCGTGCGCTTGATGAAAGCCGCGTCATCAGGCAACGCGCCTTCGGAGCCCGGCACGCAAGGCACGCCCGCCTTGATCATGGTCTGCTTGGCCGAAACCTTGTCGCCCATGATGCGGATGGAGTCCGGCGTCGGGCCGATGAACTTGAAGCCGCTTTTCTCGACGCGCTCTGCAAAGTCGGCGTTCTCGCTCAGGAAGCCGTAGCCGGGGTGAATCGCTTCAGCGTCGGTCACTTCCGCCGCCGAGATGATGGCCGGCATGTTGAGGTAGCTGTCCTTGGACGGCGCAGGGCCGATGCAGACAGACTCGTCTGCCAGGCGTATGTATTTGGCGTCGCGGTCGGCTTCGGAATAGACCATCACGGCCTTGATGCCGAGCTCCCGGCAGGCCCGCTGGATTCTCAGCGCGATCTCGCCGCGGTTGGCGATCAGTATTTTCTTGAACATTGTCTGGTCACCCCGCCATCACTCAATGGTGAAGAGGGGCTGTCCATACTCCACGGCTTGGCCGTTTTCGCACAGGATTTTGGTGACCGTGCCGGATTTGTCGGCTTCGATCTCGTTGAGGATCTTCATCGCTTCGATGATGCAGATGGTTTCGCCTTCCTTCACCACGCTGCCGACTTCGACATAGGCCTTGGCGCCAGGTGCCGACGAGCGGTAAAAGGTGCCAACCATGGGCGATTTGACGGCGTGGCCCGCAGGGGCAGCAGGCGCTGCTTCGACCGCAGCAGCCGGGGCGGCGCCAGCGGCGGGAGCGGCCACGGGGGCTGCTACCATGGCCATGGCGGGCTGCTGCATCACGAGCGGCGCACCGCTGGATTTGACGATGCGAACCTTGCCTTCGGCTTCGGTGATTTCGAGTTCGGACACATTGGACTCTGAGACGAGGTCAATCAGGGTCTTGAGTTTTCTTAAATCCATG
>JAZKDR010000051.1:0-24400 GCA_040387435.1 Pseudomonadota bacterium | reverse complement strand
GAGGAGCCGAGAAGCGCAGGGGCAGACGGATCAGGGCTGAAACTTGTTTGAGCCGAAGGCGAGTTGTTTCAGACCCCGGCTGACGCGAGCATCGCAGGGTGCCCGTAACGAAGTGAAGGGACGACGAACAGGGTCGCCTTTCTTTTGGTTACTTTTCTTTGGCGAAGCAAAGAAAAGTGACTAGCCGCCGGGCTACCCCCGGCATCTGCGTGAAGGGCAAAAAAGTCGCCCCCGGAAGAAAGCCAGGATTCACACCATCAAGCCTTAACCCGAAACGGATTGAAATCCGTACCCCGGTCGTAGTAATCCTCATTTTCCTTCCGCTTGAGGAAACCGACAACCTTGTAGGTCACGGGGGTCATGAGGATTTCCCATGCGGTCTTGAGCATGAACTGGGCGAATGCCACCTTGATGACATCCTCCAGCTGCCAGATACCCGCGAAGGCAATGAAGTAAAAGAGCGACGAGTCGACCGCCTCACCAACCACGGTGGAGCCTATGGTGCGGCTCCAGAGCATCTTGCCGTTGCTCCAGACCTTCATCTTGGCCATGACGTAGCTGTTGACAAAACTGCCGCAGGTAAACGCGATGATCGAGCCGGCGGCGATGCGCCAGGCATTGCCGAAGACCACGTCGAGCGCGGGCTGGTAGATCTTCATGTAGTCGCTGGGGCCGGCCGGCAGCGTCACCACCACCCACGCCATGAAGGATGCAAACACCAGCGCGCCGAAGCCGGCCCACACCACACGCCGGTCGCGTGCGTAGCCGTAGACCTCGGTCAGGATGTCGCCAAAGATGTAGCTGATGGGAAAGAACAAAATGCCGGCGCTGAAGGGGATGGGCCCGAGCAGCGGCACGGTGATGACGGCCTGCTTGGCCGCGCCTATGAAGTTGGAGCACAGCAGCACGCAGACAAACGCGGCCATGATCCAGTCGTAATACAGATAGGTTCGCGGGGCGGCGGGGGCGCGTGTTCCGTGGTCGCTGGACGTCATGGGGTGTTTCCCTCCTCAAGAATCCCGGCCATGCGTCGGGCAGGCGGGTGTGAAGGGATTTTGACATCAGAACTGCTGTGCCCCACGCGGACCCAGGTACCAGATCAACAGACAGTCACTATACTTTTTATAGCTGCTCACGCTCGTTTCTATTGGTCTGCAGCCTGTTTTGGCAGTAAAAAAGGGCCTTTTCAGGCCCTTTTGACGGTTTAAAAACCGGTTCGCGGCACCGCCAGCCCGAAAATGTAAAGTCGACTTTACATCTTCAACGCGGGGCCAGCGACGAGCCAGAAAGGGGCTTAACGCACGTGGCGTTTTGCCCCTTCCGCTCTTACCTTCTTACCTTCTTACCTTCTCCCGCTTAACCGCGGGGGTTGATCATGCGTTCCACCTGGTCGCGCAGGGCAGTGAGCTGGCTGCGCAGCTGGCGGCGCTCCTGCATGGTCACCACACCGTCAGACCTGAAAGCGGCCTCGCGGCGCTCGATCTGGGCTTCACGCTGCATGAAGCGGCGGGCTTCCTGCGGGCTCAGGCGGCCGGTGCGCACACCCTCGTCGATGCGCGCACGGATGTTGAACTCACGGCTGTCGATGCCGCCCAGGTTCTGGCCGGGTGCCGCCACCACCGAGTTGTTGTTGATGGCCTGCTCGACTTCGGCGCTCAGTGCTGCCATGTCGCTGCGCAGTTGCTGGCGTTCGGCGGGTGTCGCGCGGCCATCGGACTTGTACAGCGCCTCGCGGTGCTGGATGTCCTGGTCACGGCGATAAAGCATTTGCGCTTCATACGGCGTGATACGGCCGGACTGCAGGCCCTGCTGGATGCGGGCGCTGACCTGTACCTGCGACTGGTCGATGTTGGGCGTGTTGGTTTGCGCCATGGCCGGGGTGGCGGCCAGCCCTGCGAACAGGGCAGAGGCGATCAAAGATGCAGTAAGAATTTTCGTTTTCATGAGTGACTCCTTTGGCTCAGTTTGAAAACCGGCAGTCCCGCCGTTTCTGGTTTTAAAGGGACTGCTTTCCAAAACACCGGCTGGAAAAACCAGTTCAGCGTTTCAGTGAGTTCATGGTGACCGGCCAACGTAAACGCTGTGTAATCCATGGCCCTGTTTTACCCGCTGTTTACCTCGCAGCCACGGCAGGTGTCCGGATGAAACGGCAGGCGTAGGACAAGCACCCGCATTGCACGCAAACGCGTGTTTTTGAGTCGCCTCCCTAGCCTATTAGGTCGCGCTCACTAGCCAATTGCGGAGAAGATGCCTTCATGGTCCGCGTGACTCGTGCCCGGACGCCCATTCATCACATCATTTAATTTCCAAAAGGACACACATGACCGCCAAGAACCTCTCCACCGTGACCGTCGAACTGATCGCCACCTCCGGCAAAACTGCCAGCAATGTCATCAAGGCCTACCGCGCAGGCGGCGAACTGATGGTTGACGTGCTGAACCAGCGCTGGAACCGCGCGATGCGCCAGTCGCGCCCCGAACTGTCGGCTGAAACCGCAAAGAACGCAGCAGCCGCTCGCTCTGCTTTCACCACCTACTACACCAAGGGCCTGGACATCACCGCTGAAGGCGCACAACAGGTCGTCAAACAAATCGTCAAGGTGGCTGAAGCCGGCGTGGAACGCGCATCGGCCAATGCCGCCCTGTTTGAAGTGAAGACCGGCGTGACCACGCTGAACACCATTGCCAAGGCAACCGCCCCCGGCGCTTTGGTGTTGAGCAAACTGGCCGACAAGGTTGAAGAAAAGTCTGCCGCATTGGTCCGCAAGCTGGCCACACCTTCGGCTGGCGCTACCGGCAAGCGCGGCTCGGCTTTCAGCCAGCGCCGCAAGGCCGCCTGATCCAACAGGTGTGACCATCGGGTGCAATCACCGGATGTACCCATCCGGTTATAGCCTGAACAAAACAGCGGGGCCTTTTGGCCCCGTTGTTGTTTCTGCATCGGCCTGGCTGATATTCTTGGCCGCATGTCTTCGATCCGTTTGACCCCATCGACCAGCCGCCGCAGCGTGATGCTGGGCTTGCTGGCCCTGCCCGCCCTCCCCTTGCTCGCTGCCGGCGATGTCTGGCCCGCTGCATTGCAGGTGCCCGGCGGTGTGGCGCGCCTGTCGCTGGGGCCATCCGCCACGCGGCCTGTGGCCCATGCAGGCGATGTGCCCGTGATGGTGCTGGGTGATGCCATTGAATGGACGGCCATCGTCGGCATTCCTCTGGCCGCCCAACCGGGTGAAACCTTCATCACCGTGCGCGCCGGCAATGGCGATCAGCGGCAGGTGGTCTATACCATCGCCAACAAACGTTACCGCGAACAGCAATTGAAAGTCGCCCCCGGGCAGGTCGACCTGTCGCCTGAAGACCTGGCCCGCTATGAACGTGAGAAGGTGCAGCAGGAACAGGTCATCGCCACGCTTTCGCCACCGCCCGCCATGTCCGCATCAGGCGCGCTGCGCATGCGGGTGCCGGTGCCGGGCAGGCGCTCAAGCTCTTTCGGTTTGCGCCGCGTGTTCAACGGGCAGTCGCGCAACCCGCACAGCGGAATGGACATCGCAGCCGCGACAGGCACGCCCATCGTCGCGCCAATGGACGGGCGCGTGATCGACACGGGCAATTATTTTTTCAACGGCAACACGGTGTGGCTGGACCACGGTGGCGGGCTGCTGACCCTGTATTGCCACCTGAATGCGATCGCCGTCAAGCCCGGTGACATGCTGAAGGCGGGCGAGCGCCTGGGCGCTGTCGGGGCAACAGGCCGGGTGACCGGCCCGCATCTCCATTGGGGTGTGATGCTGAACCGGACCATGGTGGACCCTGCGCTGTTTATGCCCGCCTAGCGGCTGGCGCAACTAGGCTTTGCGCTTGACCATGGCGTAGATCGCCAGCAACACGACAGCACCGATGACGGACGCAATGAAGCCGGCAGGCTCGCCGGGCAGGTAGAGGCCCAGGGCACGGCCCGCAAAGCCCGCCAGCAAGGCACCCGCGATGCCGAGGACGATGGTCATGATCCAGCCGAGCTTGTCGTCACCGGGTTTCACGAAGCGTGCAATCAGGCCGACGATGAGACCGATAAAGATGGTGGCAATGATGGACATGAAAATCGCTTTCTCAAAAGTTGGAATGCACTGACTGTAGGTTTGGCGTCATGTCTTGCGCATGCCCGATTGCCCAGAGACGCCGTAGGACAAACGACAGCAAAAAAAAGGCAGCGCGATCTTGCGGCCAAGTCCCACAGGCCACGCGCAGGCAACACGCTAGATTGGTTCATCGCAACTTCGAACCTGGAACAGGAGAACCGCCATGTCCAAATTTGCCACCATCACTGGCCTCGTCACCTACCGCCCCGGCGACGGCGCACCGATTGAAATACCCAAGGGCCGCGTGGAAGTCGCGCTGGCACCCGACAGCGCCACCCTGAGCTGGGAAGCGGCCAAGGGCATCCCCGGCGTGACCGCCATACCGCGTACGCAGTTTGATGACTATGTGAAAGCGGGCAATATCACCATGAACAAGGAGTGACGCTGCCCGATGCGCCTGAATCGCCCGTGACGACAACGCGCAACGCGGGCAACGGGCGGGTTCAGGCTAACGCGTGCGAATAAAAGGCATCCAGACATGAAGTTTTGCTATTTATTCAGTAGCTGCTCACGCGCGTCTTTATTGGCCCGAAGCCACTTTTGGCACCGGAAAACGGCCTTTTTGGGGTAATTTTTCGAGTTTTTCGAGCGATTGCCGCCGCGGAAATTCCAAATGTTAAGTTCCATATTAACATTTTAAATCCCATTGCTCTGCAAAAATAGCTCCAAATTGGCACCAAGTCCACGCCCACATTCAGTTTTCAGCTATCAATAAAGAAGCAAACTGTTTGTACGGCCCGTCCCTGTTGCGGCTTGAAATAACGGCCCCAACCTCCAGCTCTTACCAATGACCGAAGCACTCCACATCGTCTGCCCGCACTGCCACACCACCAACCGCGTGCAAGCGGAGCAACTGGGCAGCGCGCCCACCTGCGGCAGCTGCAAGCAGGCCCTGTTTGTGGCGCGTTCGGCGGCGCTGGACGAGGCGGCTTTTGACAAACACATCAACCGCAACCACATCCCCGTGCTGGTGGATTTTTGGGCGCCGTGGTGCGGCCCCTGCCGCCAGATGGCACCCGGCTACGAGCAGGCCGCCGCGAAGCTTGAGCCCGACGTCCGCGTCGCCAAGGTCGACACCGAAGCAGTGCCCAACCTGGGCACGCGCTACAACATCCGCAGCATCCCCACGCTGGCACTTTTCAAAAACGGCAAGGAAGTCGCACGGCAAGCCGGCGCGATGAGCGCGAGTGACATCGTGCGCTGGGTGCAGTCAAACCTGCGTTGATGGTGGCGTCCCGGGGGCGGGTGCCACTCAGTCAAAAATCTCGTTGAGCCACGACTTCTTGCGGCGTGTGCCGTAGCCATTGCCATAGCCGTTCGAATGTTTGTAATCGGAATCTGAAAAGTCACGCCGTGGTGGCGCAGCCTGCTGGACAGGCCTGGCCGGCTGGGCCTCAACAGCGCGCTCCATCAGCTTGTCCAGCTCGCCGCGGTCCAGCCAGACACCGCGGCATTGCGGGCAGTAATCAACCTCTATGCCCTGGCGGTCAGCCATGGTGAGGGTGATATCAGGGCAACTCGGACATTTCATTGATTTCCTTTATTGAAGAGTGAAAGACAGGTAGTCGCAAGAAGTGGGCGCACGTCAGGCAGGGGACAGGCGGCGCGACAGCTGCTGCGCACTTGCACGTGCGTGTTCCTGCTGCCATCGGTACAACAGCGACCGTGAAGCACGGGCCAGTGCACTCTGCATGGCAGAGTGAAAGTCACGCGCCAGCGAGGTCACCACCACCGGGGCGCCGTCTTCGGTGATCAGCTCGACCTCACAGCGTTTGTCGATGCTGCCTGGCAGCGTGCCGTCAACAGCGGTCAGCTTTACTTTGGCGCGCAACACGAGCCAGCTCAGGCTGCGCATGGCATTGCGGATCCGGCGCAACGACTGCGCGTGCACGGCAGTGTTTTCTGCATCAGGAGATTCAAGGGTTACTTTCATGAAAACAGGCTCCATCGGGTTGAACATGGCTTGACCTTAACGGCTGTAAAGCTTCTGTGAAAGCAGATAATCCAGAACTCATACTTCTGAAAAACCAGCGTATTTGCAGGAACCCTTCATGAACACGGACTTCAACTACCGGCATCTTTACTACTTCTGGGTAGTGGCCAAGGAAGGAGGCATGGCGCGCGCCGCCGCACGGTTGGGCATGGCCGTGCAAACCGTGAGTACGCAGGTGCGCGAGCTGGAACGCTCGCTGGGTTATGCCCTGCTTAAACCGGCAGGACGTGGGCTGGCCCTGACTGACGCGGGCACTGAAGCCATGCGGCAGGCCGAGCAGATCTTCCAGTTGGGTGAGCAACTGGCCAGCGCGGTGCGCGACGCCGCCAGCACGCCTTCGGTGCGACTGGCAGTCGGCATCTCGGAAGGGCTGCCCAAACTGTCGGTGCACCGCCTGCTGCAGCCGGTGATGCACGAAGCCAACCTTCGGCTGCTATGCCACGAAGATGAATTTGAAGACCTGCTCGGCGACCTGGCGCTGCACAGGCTTGATGTTGTGCTGGCCGACAGGCCTGCCCCGGCCAACCCCAACCTCAAGGTCTACAGCCACGCGCTGGGCTCGTCACCGCTGGCCTGGTACGCGCCTGCAGCGCTGGCTGCGACCGCACGGCGCGGCTTTCCGCAATCGCTGGCGCGTGTGCCGGTGTTGATGCCGACGACACACGCAGCCTCACGCGCGCGGCTGGACCAGTGGTTTGAACGGCACGCCATCAAGCCACGCATCGTGGGGGAGTTTGAAGACAGTGCGCTGCTCGAAACATTTGGGGCCGCCGGCATGGGTGTGTTCCCGGGCGCTGAACTGCTGCATGATGAATTGACCTCACGCTATGGCGTACGGCGGGTGGGCAGTTGCGAGGGCGTGGCAGAACACTTCTTTGCCATTGCGGCGCACAAAAAGCTGCTGCATCCGCTGGTGCAAAAGCTGCTGCCGGTCAGCAAGGCCGCATAGCCTGCCTCGAGTGACTACTCGCTGACCTTGCCCCTGGATGCCTTGATATCTGAGCGCAGGCTCTTGCCTTCAAGCCGACGCTGTTTCGAGCCATAGGTCGGCCTCGTGGCCTTGCGCACTCTGGGCGGAGACGACACGCTGTCAATGACTTCCTGCAGGCGGTCCATCGCGTCGCTGCGGTTCATCTCCTGCGTGCGGTGCTGCTGGGCCTTCAGCACAAACACACCTTCCTGCGTCACGCGGCTGTCGTTCAGAGCCAGAAGACGCGCCTTGACCGCGTCGGGCAGCGATGAGGCGTGAATGTCGAAGCGCAGGTGAATCGCGCTCGACACCTTGTTGACGTTTTGCCCGCCCGCCCCCTGCGCACGTATCGCCGAAAACTCGACCTCGCGCTCATCGACAGGATATTTCGGGGGCGTGGTCATGGCTTAGCCCCGCGTTGATGCTCAGGCGGGCTTGGTGATTTCAGCCAGCGCGCCGATGGCCAACGCATAACCCTTGGTGCCGAAACCGGCCATCACGGCCTTGGCGACCGGCGAGATGTACGAGTGGTGACGGAAAGCCTCACGTGCATGCACGTTGCTGATGTGCAGCTCGATCAGCGTCACGCCCGAGCCCTTGATGGCATCGTGCAGTGCGACGCTGGTGTGCGTATAGGCACCGGCGTTGAGCACCACGCCGATCAGCGTGCCCGCAGCCTGCGCACGGCCGGCCTCCTGGATGGCGTCGATCATCACGCCTTCATGGTTGCTTTGGCGGAAATCAAGCGTCAGGCCGTGGGCCTTGCAGGCCTCCAGCGACAGCGCCTCGACATCGGCCAGCGTCTGCGAGCCATAGACGGCAGGCTCACGCGTGCCGAGCAGGTTGAGGTTGGGGCCGTTGAGGACGAGTACGGTTTTCATAAAGCTCTTTCAGATATCTTTAAATGTCTTTTGAATCAGGCCAGTTCCTGCAACATGACGGTTTTGCCGGTGGCAATGGACTGCCGGATGGCTTCGACCGTCATCAGGCTTTGCAGGGCGTCGGACACGGTGATTATCGGCTCTGCCTTACCTGCGATGAGGTCGCAGAAATGATCGAGCTGCGCGGCCAGCGGATCGACGGCGTCCAGGGCCAGCGTCTGCTCGGTAAAAGGTGTCCACCAGCCCGGCTCTTTGCCGAAGTCGGCATAGGTCCAGGTCCGCATGGTTGGCACCGCCATCGAGCCTTGTGTCCCGGCGATGAAATAACAGTCTTCAGACGCGTAGCGCGGGTAGGCGGTGTTTTCGCCGGAGGTCTGCTCCCAGCTGCGCGGCGAAGCGGCCGTATCGGACAAGGCAAAAGTGCCCAGCACACCGCTGGCAAATTTCAGGGTCATCACGGCGGTGTCTTCCACCTCGAATTTGCGCACGGCATTCGACGCGACGGCGTGTACCGATTCCACCTCGCCACACAGGTAGCGCAGGTTATCCATCTCGTGGATGAGATTGATGAGGATGGGGCCGCCACCGAGCTTTGTGCGCCACGTGCCATGCTCGAAATAGCTGTCGGGTTTGTAGAACTGTGCGCTGCCCATGACCGTCACAATGCGGCCCAGCTGGCCAGACTGTATGGCGCTTCTGGCCAGCTGGAGGGTACTGCTGTGACGGCGGTGATGGCCAACCAGCATGGGCACAGGTTTGCGGGCCAGCGCATCGACCAGCTGGCGGCCGGCGGCGAGCGACTCGGCCACCGGTTTTTCAATGATGGCGGGCACGCCATGGTCTGCGCAGGTCATGGCGCCCGCCACGTGCAGGTGGTTGGGTGTGGCGAGGATGACGCCATCGGGCTTGTTGCCCGCTTGCGCGAACAGGGCCTCCAGGCTGTCGAAATGCGGCACGCCCTTGGCGGCGGCAAACTCCTTTGAGGCGGGTGTCGGGTCAACCACGGCGCACAGCTGCGTACGCGGACTGGCTTCTATCAACTCAATGTGGCGGCGGCCTATGAGGCCTGCGCCCGCGACAGCGAGTTGGATCACACGTGGCTGGGTCATGAGGGTTCCTGTTGAAAGATGAATTGCGGGGCAAAAGCCCACCGCACAGCAGAGGCTATGAGGACGCCAGCGCCTTCGCTGCCTTGCCGGATTTGTTCAGCGATGCGAGGGCCTGGGTCTGCAGCACCAGCTGGGAGCGCGCCAGCGTGCCGGCATGCTGGGCGAGTGCGGGGTTAAACCATTCGTCGGCAACGTCTGCGGGCAGCTCGCCACGCACCGCGTCAATGTTGGCCTGCATGCGGTGTGTATCGACCTGCAAGCCGACCAGCGCCTGTGCCATGGCGCGGGAAGAACCATGCACCGACATCAACAGGCCCGGCCACTCGGCCAGTTCCGCCTGCAGGTTGCCCAGTGCACGTTCATGCTCTTGCGGCATGGCCGCCAGCAATGCTGCCACACGCTGTGGCACACGCTGCGCGGCGGCCAGCGCCACCATGCACGAGACCGGGTTGCGCTTGTGCGGCATGACAGACGCGCCGCCACGCCCCGGCTCCAGCGGTTCGGCAAGCTCACCCGCTTCAAACTGCACCATCAGCGAAATGTCTTTGGCCATCTTGCCCAGGCTGCCGGTCAGCAGAGCCATTTCGCAGCCCAGAGCGACCCATTCGTCACGCTGGGTATGCCAGGACGGCGCGGCACGCAGGCCGAGGTCAGCCGCCATCAAGGCCATGACCTGCGGGCCGAGTTTTTTGTTGCCCTTTTTCATTTGTGCCAGCGTGCCGACGGCGCCGCCCAGCTGCACGCTGAGGGCGTTGCCACCGGCGACCTGCAGGCGCTGCAGGCTGCGCACCAGCGGCGCTGCCCAACCCACGCATTTGAGGCCGAAGCTGGTCACCGATGCCGGCTGCATGAAGGTGCGCGCCAGCACGGCATGGTCTGCATGGCGCTCCGCAAGTACCAGCAGCGCGGCAATGGCTTTGCGCACATCGGCCTCGATCAGGTCCAGCGCATCACGTGTGACCAGCGCCATCGCGGTGTCGAGCACATCCTGGCTGGTGGTGCCGAAGTGCACGAACTTTGCGGCGTCCTTGTTGAACAGGCCCACGGTCTCGGTCAGGCTCTTGACCAGCGGTATCGCCACACTGCCGGCGCGCACACTTTCGCGCACGATCTTGGTGACGTCGAACAATTCGACCTTGCAGGTGCCGATGATGGACTGGGCTGCCGCCTCCGGGATCAGCCCCACGCTGGCCTGCGCACGTGCCAGCGAGGACTCGAAGCGCAGCATGGCCTCGACGATCTGGCGCTCGCTGAAGAGCTCCAGCACTTCAGGTGTGGAAAGAAAACCTTCGAAGATGCTGCTCATGGCGAGTTAGCGTTTGAGTCGAATTTGATTGGGCAGCGGGACCGAGCGACGCAGCACGTCCTCACCCAGCCACAGCGCCGAGCGCCAGGCGCGCTGTGCCACCGTCGGCAAGGGCATCTGCTGATAGTCGTCGTTGAACACTTCGAAGCTGTAATCACCGCGATAGCCCAGTGCGTGCAGCTTGGCGACCAGCGACGCCAGCGCCTCGCTGTGCACGCCCTCGCCGGGAAACACCCTGAAGTGCCGTGCGGTGGCGATGCGTTCTTCCACGGACTTGATCTCCGTCCACATGAAGTCGGCAAGCTGCACGAGGAAGACTTTGGACGGGTCGAGGATGTCCAGTTCGTCGAGCGAGGTATTGGTGGCGAACACGTGGAACGAATCAAAGCCCAACCCGAGGTTGGGCATGTCGGCTTCGCAGATCAGGTCCCACGCTTGCGGAAATTCATTGACGGTACGTCCCCAGGACAGCGCCTCGTAGGCGATACGGATGTTCATGGGAATGGCCAGCATCGCCAGCTTACGCAGGTCGCGCACCAACGCCTTATGGTCACTGGTCGCGTGCGTGGAGGTGGACGAGCAGATCAGCAGCAGCTTGCAGCCCAGTGCGTGGCACATCTCCAGCATGGACTTGGCAATGTCCATCTTGTAGTCGTGCAGATGGCCGCTCAGGCCTTCGAAGTCCCGCAGCACCTGAAAACCCGTAACACGCAGGCCGCTGTTGCGGACGGCAGCAACGGCGGCATCCAGCCCGTCGGGGTGGCCCACGATGTCGCGCGCCGACAGCATGATCTGCGTGAATCCAGCATCACGCACAGCCTTGAGTTTGGCCTCCAGCGGGCCAGCCAGCGAGATGGTGTCCATCCCGAAATCGTCGATATTTCCGCTGTAGTGGCTCATGATGGCGTCCTGCGGATCAGCCACGCTGGTCATGAACCAGCTCAAAACTCACGCTGCCCAGCCAGGTCCTGGTGAGCGCGCCGCGGTCTTCGCTGTGCACGCCTTTGGACTCGACAAATTCGACGCCGCGCTTTCGCAGCTCGGCCACGGTGGCCAGCACATCGGCCGTGCCCAGGCCGATACGGTGCAGGCTTTCTTCGCCTTCGACTTCGAGCACGCTGGCTTCCGGCTCGATCAACTGTATGTAAAAACGCGTCAGCGCCGGGCCAGGGCTGCTGAGGATACGGCCTTTGGGCAGCACACCAAAACGCTGTTCGGCAGGCAGCTCTGCAAAACCAAACAGCTCGCGGTAGAACTCGGTCCAGTCGTCACTGCGGTCGGTGCCGATGTACTGCACGACACCGAAGAAGTGCAGGCCGGCCACCGCGGGCGGGTACTGCTCCACACCGGGAATCGGCACGAAGTCGACGTCGTAGATGGAAAACTTGTCGTAACGGTCCACAAAATACAGGCGGCTCTTCCCGACACCGTGGATCGCGGGGATATTGAGTTCCATCACCTCGACGCGCGGGGGCACGGCCCAGGCACCGCGCTCCAGCGCTCGCCCGTAGGCAGCGGCAGCGTCACGCACGCGCAATGCCACGGCGGCGATCTCTGGCTTGTCCTGGGGCATCGCACCATTGGGCAGCACCGGCACATGGGCATTGACGATGACATTGAGGCTGCCCTGTCGATACAACAGCACCTCTCGCGAGCGGTGCCGCGCTACCGGCCTGAAACCCATCATCTCCAGCACCTGGCCCAGCGCCTGCGGCTTGGCCGTGGTGTATTCGATGAACTCGATGCCGTCCAGCCCCAGCGGGTTGGCCGCATCGAGGATGGCTTCGCGATCGGCGGTAGGGGCTTTGTTGGCAGTGCTCATGGTGTTCTCCAGTGGGCTCAATCAGATCGGGATCAGGCAGGGGTGCCGGCAGGTTCCGCAACCGTGGCACCGGGCACATGGCCGCCACCAAGAAACAGGCGCTCGATGTTCGGGTCGGCCAGCAACTCGGACGCCTTCTTGTGCAGCACCAGCTGACCCGATTCCAGCGCGATCGCATCGTCGGAAATCTTCAACGCGCTCTTCACGTTCTGCTCGACCATCAGCACCGTCGTGCCCTGTGAGGCCAGTTTCTGCAGCAGCCTGAACACGTCCTGCACCACCATGGGCGACAGGCCTATCGACGGCTCGTCAATCAGCAGCACCTTGGGGCGCAACAGCAACGCTCGGCCGACTTCCAGCTGCTTCTGTTCGCCGCCCGACAGCGCAGAGGCTTGCGAATGCAGACGCTCCTTGACGCGCGGAAAAAGATCCAGCACTTCGGGAATACGTTCATGCGTGACCTTGGTGCCCAGCGTAATGCCGCCGAGTTCGAGGTTCTGGAACACCGTCAGCTGGCCGAACAGGTTGCGGCCCTGCGGCACAAAGGCGATACCTTTGGCCAGCAGTGCTTTCTGTGTGTAGCCGGAGATGTCTTCACCATCGAGCAGGATGCGGCCCTGGCGCGGCTTGAGCAGCCCGAACAGCGTTTTGAGCACCGTCGACTTGCCGGCACCATTGGGCCCGAGCAACAGGGTGATGGAACCGCGCCTGACCTTGAAGGACAGGTTGTTCAGGATCATGAAGTCCTTGTAGCCGGCGACGACGTCGTCGAACTCGATACAGATGTCTTGCGTGTTACTGGTCATGTCAGTTCCCCAGATAGGCGTCCAACACCTGTTTGTTGCCCCTGATTTCTGCCGGCGTACCGATGGCCAGCACCCTGCCCTCGACCATCACCATGATGCGGTGGCACAGGTCCATCACAAAGTCCATGTTGTGTTCGATCACCACAAACGAGGCCTTCTTGCCGAACCTCGGGTTGCGGTTCAGGTCTTTCAGCAAGGTGGAGATGCCGCCCACCAGACTGGGGTTGACACCGGCACACGGCTCATCGAGCAACACCAGGTCGGGTTCGGCCATGAAGGCCATGGCGATATCCACCAGTTTTTGCTGGCCATAACTGAGCGTGCCGGCCTGCTTGTCGGCCACATGGCGGATGCGGAACTGGTCGATGAGCGCGTCGGCTTTCTCACCCAGGCCAGAGTCACCGGGTGCGAACATGCGGCTGAACATTGAGCCCTTGTGCTCCTGTGCCGCCACGATGAGGTTGTCACGCACCGTCATCTTGCCGAACACCTGCAGCGTCTGAAAGGTGCGCCCCACACCGCGACGGCTGAGCGCCAGAGGCGACAGGCCGGTGATGTTTTTGCCGTTGAGTTCAATCGCACCGGCATCAGGGCTGATCTGCCCCAGCACGCTGTTGAACATGGTCGTCTTGCCTGACCCATTGGGGCCGATGACCCCGAAAATTTCACCGGGCTTGACGTCGAAGGACACGCCGCCAACAGCCTGGATGGCGCCGTAGGCCTTTTTAAGGTCGGTGACCTTGAGCAATGCGTCGCTCATGATGCGGCTCCTATCTTGCTGGCCGCGGCCGACCGCGCAGCAGACGCGGCTTTGGCGTCACGCTTGGCGCGCAGGCGGTCGGGAATGCTGAGCAGCCCGTCGGGCAGCCACACCATCAGCAGCACCACGGCGGCACCAAACATCGGCAGGTACCAGTTGGACACATAGGGGACATCGCGCAGCCACTCGGGCAATACGACACCGACGGCGGCACCGATGATGGGGCCGAGGAAGTAACCGGCCCCGCCAACCACCACCATCAGGTACATCATGATGGAGGCGGCCACAGTGAACGGTGCGGGTTCGATGAACTGCACCAGCGATGCGAAGAGCGCACCTGCGACGCCTGCAAAAGCGGCACCAATGGCAAAGCTCAGCAGCGTGTAGTTGCGGATGTCAACACCCAGGCTTTCAGCGCGTATCGGGTTGTCGCGCAGCGCCTTGAAGGCCTTGCCCCAGGGCGAACGCAGCAAGCCCCACAGCAGTAGCGCCATGACGGCGGCGACAGCCAATACAAAGTAGTAGTACCGCAGGTTGCCCTCGAGCGAATAGCCGAACAGGTTGGGCCGCGCGATGTTGTTGATGCCGAAGGTGCCCCCGGTCAGCCACTCTTCATTGCGCATCACCAGCCAGATGGCGGTGTTGAAACCCAGCGTGGCAAAGGCGAGGTAAATCGCCTGCACACGCAGCGCTGGAAAGCCCAGCACCAGGCCGACGGCAAAACAGATGGCCGCCGCAGCGGGCAGGCCCAGCCAGAAACTGACACCGGCCTTCATCAGGATGGCGACCGTGTACGCACCTATGCCGAAGAACGCGGCATGGCCGAGCGACTTCTGGCCCGCATAACCGATGGTGAGGTTGAGCCCCATGGTGGCGATGATGAAGACCAGCCAATAGCTGAGCAGATAGATGCCGTAGTTCTTCATGAACTGCGGTACCACCAGCACCAGCAGCGCGGCCAGCACGGAAAAAGCCGTGGCCCATTTGTGTTGGAGCAGCGTGTTCATACCTTGCGCTCCTCTTTTTTGCCCAGCAGGCCCTGCGGCTTGAAGAGAATGACGACCATGAAAATAATCAGTGCCACCGCGTCCTTGTAGGCCGGCGAAATATAAGCGGCCGCGAGGTTTTCACACACACCCACAATCAGCCCGCCCAGCAGCGCACCGCGGGAGTTGTTGAAGCCGCCGATGATGGCGGCAAAAAAGGCCTTGTTGCCCAGCCCCTCGCCCATATCAAATTTGGCAAGGTAAGTCGGCGTGACCAGCAATGCTGCGGCGACCGCCAGCACGGCGTTGATGGCAAAGGTATAGAACACCATGCGCGGCACATTGATGCCGAGCACAGACGCGCTCTCTGTGTTTTGCGCCACGGCCTGCATGGCACGGCCTGTAACCGTTTTGGCGAGAAATGCCTGTGTGCCCATGACGATGATCATGGCCATCACAAAGGTGCAGATGTCCTGCGCGGTAATGGTCACGCCGGCAATGTTGTACAGCTTGTCCGGGAAGATGCTGGCAAACGGATGTGCTTCGGCGCTGTAGCCCGCGCGCACGCCGTTGCGCATGAAGATGGACAGGCCGATGGTGGCCACCACGATGGGCATCATGCCGTAGCGCATCAGGGGGTCGACCACGCCGCGCTTGAAAACCCAACCGAGCACCACAACGGCGAGGATGGCCGTCAGCACAAAGCTGACCAGCATGGGCGCGCCGAAAGAGATGAAGGCCAGCATCACGAAGGCCGGCAGCATGACAAATTCACCCTGGGCGAAGTTGATGGTGCCGGAAGCCTGCCACAGCAGCGTGAAGCCCAGGCCGGCCAGCGCATAAATGCTGCCGGTCGCCAGGCCCGAGAAAAAGAGTTGGAGAAAGTCTGTCATGGAAGATCCGTTCTGATGCAACAGCGCGCACGCCGGCTCATGGCTCATGCGTGGCGCAAGGGGCTGCCCACAATGGGCAGCCCTGCGTTCAGTTCACTGTTTACTTCTTCGCTGCAGGTGCAGCAGCAGGTTTGGCAGCTGCAGTAGCAGCGGCAGCAGGCTTCACGTCACGCGTGGCCGAGCCCAGTGGCGCCACCATGTCGATGACTTCCTGCTTGCCGTTCTTGACCTGAACCATGAAGCTCATGCGGTCCAGGTCGCCCTTGTCGTCGAACTCGGTGTACATCAATGCGCCGGGGTACTTGTCGGTGTTGACCTTCAGGCCCTTCATTGCTGCAGCGACGGCCTTGCGGTCCAGCTTGCCGGCTTTTTCAATTGCGGCCTTCAGCACGTACATGCCGGAGTAGCCCTTCATGCCGTTGTGGTCGGAGGTGTACTTGTAGGCCTGTTCAAACTTGGCCTTGAACGCGCGAATGGCGGGAATCGGCGCATCGACCGTCAGGCCGACGTGGGCGATGGCGCCGTTGGCTGCGTCACCCGCGAGATCAATCACCTTCTGGCCGGTCAGCGTGGTTTCGCCAATCACGGGCTTGGTCCAGCCCTGCTTTTTCAGCTCGCGCAGCAGGCGGGCGGATTCGTCCTCATTCGAATAGGCAAAGATGCCGTCCGGGTTGCCCTGCTTGGCGCGGAGCACGGCGGCCGAGAAGTCGATCTGGCCGGACTCGGTGGAGATTTCCGACACCACCTTGGTTTGCGAATTCGCCAGGGCCTTCTTGATGGAGTCCAGGCCGCCCTTGCCGAAGTCGTTGTTCACATAAATGATGGCAACGCTCTTGAGCTTGGCCACGTCGGTGATGTAACGCGCCACCTTGGGCATGGCGGTGGCCTGCGTGAAGCTGGTGCGAAAGACGTAGGGGTTGCCCTGCTGGGTGATGCTGGCAGCTTCACCGCCGGTGAAGTTGGGCACTTCAGCGCGGCGCGATTCGGCCATGCTGACCATGATGGAGCCGGAAAACACCGGGCCGAAAATGGCAAACACGTTGTCGTCGATCGCCTTTTGGGTCAAGCCCTTGGCCACGCCGGGGTTGCTCTGCGTGTCGGCAACGGTGGTCTGGATCTTCTTGCCCAGGATGCCGCCCGAGGCGTTGATTTCCTTGACAGCCAGTTCTGCGCCATCCCTGAAGGGCGTGCCTGCAGAGGCACCTGCACCGGACAGTTCAACGATCTCGGCGATCTTGATGACATCCTGTGCAAAACCGCTTGTGGCGCTGGCGGCCAGTGCGCAGGCTGCGACCAATTTCAATGCAAAACGCTTGTTCATGCTTGTCTCCTCTGGGTTAAATAACGAATGAAAAACTCTGGAACGAAATGAAACGAAAAATCACGCGGCCCCGGCCACCGGCCGGCGAATTTCGCCTGCCATCGCCGCGGGATAAAGGTGCTCACGGATAAAGGTGGCGTCGCGACGCACGGCCTGTGCAGCGTCGCTATAGCCAAAGAACTCGAGGTAATCGGGCGCCTGCTGGATCAGCATTTCAAAACCCGGCTGCGCCTGCAACTGGCGAGCGCGCACCGCACGCACAAATGGCGTCGGCTGGTTCTTCATGAGGATGTCGACCACCGCACAACCGGCCTCCATGCGTGAGACATCGCAAGGCATGGGGTCGCCCGCATTCAGGCCCAGCGGCGACGCGTTGATGACAACGTCATAACCGGTCGGGTCGCTGCTGCCTGCGGCTGCGACGGTGGTGCCGGGTGCGTTCGCAGCTGCTGCGATATGGGAAGCCACAGACTGCGCCTTGCCGGGCACCGGGTCGAACAGCGCAATGTGTGCGGGTGCCTGCGCGCCGGCAATCGCCAGCGATGCGGCAATCGCCGAAGCACCACCGCCGGCACCCAGCACCAGCACACGTTTGCCGGCATAGGCCATGCCGAAATAATCCAGCGCCGACACCAGGCCCTTGCCGTCGAACAGGCCGCCTTCGAGCGAGCCGTCCGCATTGCGGCGTATGCCGTTCACGGCGCCAGCCACGCGGCCATAGTCATTGCATTTGGAAAGCAGGCTCATGACCAGTGATTTGTGCGGAATAGCCAGGAACATGCCGCGTATGTTTTTGGCCAGAAAGGCCGTGCGCACAAACGACTCGATGTCCTGCGCCGACACATGCACAGGCACCAGCACGGCATTGATGCCCAGTGTGCGGAAAATCAGGTTGAAAACTTCGGGCGCCTTGACCTGCTCCACCGGATCGCCGGGGATGAGGTAAACGTCGGTTGTGCCCTGAATGGTGGAAAGCATGGTCTGGCCGGTCTGTTTGTTCGATGAACGCAAAAAATGAGCTCGGTTTTGTATTGGACTGCCCGCACTTTAGTGAAAAGAGCAGGCAAAAAAGTCTGAAAATCCATAATTGCGCGATTAACGGACAATAATGAGCGGCAAACGCACGAAACAAGGGTTACACCCCATGCTTCGCCCTCGCGACTTTCCGGACCCCGCCATGAATCTGCCTGCCCATCGCCAACCCGCCGAGCCCGTTGCACCTGAAGCGCCCGACGCTCCGACGCTGGACAAGCGCGACTGGATTGCCGGCCTTGAAAAAGGCCTGGCCATGATGGAGTGTTTCGACGATGCCAACCCGCGCATGACGGCCAGCCAGGCCGGTGCGCGCTGCGGCCTGAGCCGCACCGCCGCGCGCCGCTACCTGCTGACACTTCAGCACCTGGGCTATGTGGCCGGTGACGGCAAACTGTTTTGGCTGACGCCGCGCGTGTTGCGGCTGGGTCAGTCCTATCTGGAGTCGGCCCGCCTGCCGCGCATCGTGCAGCCCTTCCTGCAGCGCGTGACCGCAGGCACACAAGAGAACGCCTACGTCTGCGTGATGGACGGCGACGACATCGTCTACGTCGCCCGCAACGGCACCAACCGGGCGCTCAACATCGGCTACGTACTGGGCGCACGCGTGCAGGCCCAGGTGACCGCAGCAGGCATGCTGCTGCTGTCGATGCGCCCGCTGGAATGGCAGGAGGGCTGGCTGGCTACCCATGAGCTGAAGTCCTATACCTCGTACACCATCGCCAGCAAGGACCGCATGCGTGTTGAACTTGCACGCGTACGCGCCCAGGGCTGGGCGGTGTCCGAACAGCAGCTCGAACTCAAGCACCGCGGCATCGCCGTCCCCCTGCGCGACAGGCATGGCGACGTGGTGGGGGCGCTCAGCGTCACCATGCCCATGGGCCACGAGTCCAGCGAGGATGCAGCGTCGCGCGTGCTGCCTGTGCTCAGCGAAACGGCGCAGGCGATGCGCAACCTGATTTAAAACTCAGGCGGCCTCGCGTGACGACTCAAGAGGCGTCTCGCCTACAAGACAAAGCAGCTCGTCAATATCGGCAGGTTTGACAATGTGATGGTCAAAGCCCGCCTGACGGGAACGCAGGCGGCTCTCCGCCTCGCCATAACCCGTGAGCGCGATCAGCACAGTGTGTTTTGACTCCGGTTGCTCACGCAGGCGCCGGGCGACTTCAAAGCCGTCCATGCCGGGCAGGCCGATGTCGAGGATGACCACCTCGGGACGAAACTGGCGGGCCAGTTCCAGCGCAGCCACACCGTCATTGGCGACACGGACGTCAAAACCTTCCATCTCCAGCAGAACCTGAAGCGTGTCGGCGGATGCGGCCAGATCGTCCACCACCATGACCCGTCTTGAGCTGGCCACTGCAGGGCGTGCCGGCGCCGGCGGTGGTGTCAGGGCCAGCCCGGCACCTTCTGCAAGGCTTGCCGGGAAATGCATGCGGATGGATGTGCCCTTGCCCTTGCCTTCACTGCGCGCCTCGACCCGCCCGGCGTGCAGTTCCACCAGATGCCTGACAAGGGTGAGCCCTATGCCCAGACCGCCCTGGGCGCGGTCCAGGGCCTGGTCGCCCTGCACAAACAGTTCAAAGATGTGAGGCAGGAATTCCGGGTCTATGCCCTGACCGTTGTCAGTGACGGTGATGCTGACGCCGTCGTCAAGGAATTCGGCGACCAGTGACACATGCCCATTCAATGGCGTGAATTTGGAGGCGTTGTTGAGCAGGTTGGACAGTACCTGCGAGAGCCGAACCAGGTCACCCTGAAGAACGACGTTTTCAGCCGGCAGCAGGACCTCGAGCGTCTGTTGCCGGCCATCCAGCAGCGGCTTGCTCGCTTCGACAGCACGTTCACACAGGCTGGACAACAACAGCGCTTCGGCCTGCACGGTGACCTTGCCCCGCACAATCCGCGAGATATCCAGCAGGTCGTCCACCATGCGCGACATGTGGTCGACCTGGTGCCCGATGACATCGCGCGCCCAGGCCACCTTGGGATCGACCACGGGGGCACCATGAATGATGTGCACCGCGTTGCGGATAGGTGCCAGCGGGTTGCGCAACTCGTGCGCCAGCATGGCCAGGAATTCGTTCTTGCGCCTGTCCGCTTCGCGCACCAGGGAGTAGAGCCGCGCGTTTTCCATGGCGATGGAGGCACGGCCCGCGAACTCCCGGATGAGTGCCGTGCGGGCACCGGGGAAATCATCGGCGCCACCAAACAACAGCAGGGCCCCGAGTTTTTGCTCACCCGCCATCAGCGGGCAGGCCAGCATTTTCTCAACACCCTGCGGCACACCAGCGGGCATGCCTTTGGCGCCCGCCCCGGCACCCGGCCAGCTGCCCCAAACGGCGGCGGGCTCAAAAAACTCAATGCTTTCAGATTGCAGCACGGCACGCACCGCCTGAGCAGCCGCCGGATCTGGGGTGTGGTGGCAGGCCACGGCACCAGGACCGGCGTGAGCGTCCTGCATGCGGAAACCGCGGCACACCAGTTCACCTTGCGCGTCCTGCAAGACCACCGCTGCCATACGGCCCAGTGCAGGCACCGCCACGTCTGCCATGGCACGGATGGTGTCGTCCAGATTGAGCGAAAGCGACAGCCGCTGGCTCACGTCCGAGAGATAGTCTGCACGCTGCGTGGCCTCTTCAGCCGCCGCACGGGCCATCTCCGAACGCGCCAGCGCCTCGCGCGCAACAGCCTGTTGTTGCAATTGCAGTTGCATGCGGTAAAGGTCCACGAAGACCTTCACCTTGGAACGGAGGATGTCCGGAATCACCGGCGAAGAGATGTAGTCGACCGCGCCCAGTGCATAGCCTCTTGCGACCTGGAGTTCATCCACATACGAGGTGATGAAAAGAATGGGCGTCTGTGCCGTCTTTTTGTATTGCCGTATCAGGCTGGCCGTTTCCAGGCCGTCGATGTCCGGCATGTTGACGTCCAGCAGGATGACGGCAAACTCCATCTGCAGTATCAGCTTGAGCGCCTCCCGGCCGGAACGTGCACTGACGATGTTCTGGCCAAGCTCCTCCAGAACGCTGGACATCACGACATGCTTTTCGTCCAGGTCATCGACGATCAGGATGTTGACCTGCCGCTCGACGGGCGGCGCCAATGCTGCGGCAGCGCGGGCGATGCTCACTGTGGCAACCATGCACGCATCACCGACAGCAGGTGCTCGGTGTTGACGGGTTTCGACAGGTAGTCCCAGGCGCCGGCCTCGATGCATTTTTCGCGGTCGCCCTTCATGGCCTTGGCGGTCACCGCCACCATGGGCAGGTTTTTGCCGGCGGGAAGTTTTCGGATTTCCTGCATGGTCACGAGCCCGTCCATGACAGGCATCATGATGTCCATGAGGACGATCTCGATTTGCGGGTCCCTGGACACCAGGTCGATGGCGTCGTGGCCGTTGTCGGCCCAGACAATGTCCATGCCCTCGCCCTCCAGCACTGTCGCCAGCGCAAAGATGTTGCGCATGTCGTCGTCCACGATCAGCACTTTTTTACCTGCCAGAAGTTGTGTCTGCTCGTAGAGGTCCTTCAGCAGAAGGCGCTGGTTTTCAGCCATGCGACCCGGGCCGATGTGCAGTGCAAACATGGCCGCATCGACCACCCGGGAAAGCGACCGCACCTCACGCACCGTGTAGTCGTCCCGGGCCTGCCATGCCGCATGCGGCGTGCCATCAAGCAGCCCGTCGCGGTACACCAGCACCGGCAAGGGGCCCAGCGCGGCATCCGGGGCCGGCGTTGCAGAGAGCCGGTCAAGTGCCGTCTCCAGCGCCGCATCGTCGGCGATCACACAGTCAAAGCGGTAAAAATCCTCGGACTGTGTCTGATGCATGGACGACTCCACGACGACACTGATGTTGTCGTGGCCCAGCTGCATCTCGATCTCGCGTGCAGCTTCAGCATCGTTCATCGCAATCAGCACATGGCGGGTGCTTCGCACCACGTAGTCATGCAGCTTGTCCAGAACCTCGTCCAGCACGTCCTTTCCGCGTATGGGTTTCGCGACAAACGCAATTGCACCGGAACGGAAGGCCCTTTCCCGGGAGTCATCCGTCGAGATCACGCAGACAGGGATGTGCCGTGCGCTGAAGTCCTGCTTGAGCCGGTCCAGCACGCGCCAGCCCTCCATGTCGGGCAGGTGCATGTCCAGGCTGATGGCCGAAGGCTTGTACTCTGCTGCAAGCGTGAGTGCACCGGCCCCCATGGACGTGACCAGGCCCTTGAACCCTTTCTCGCGCGCGGCGTCCAGCAGGAAGTTCGCAAAGGCCATGTCGTTTTCGACGATCAACAGCACAAAGTCACCGCTGTGGATCGCGTGGCGGTCATCCATGGCTTCGTCGGCCACATCGATGGTGTCGGCATCTGCGTCTGCAGCGAAGTTGCTCCGGGTGGCCACACCGTCCGCCACCGGGCGGGGCATCGGCGACACCGGCAGTTCCAGGCGCTGGTCGGTACCCTGGCGCCGGGTGCTGCGCTGCGCCGAGAAATTCAGCGGCAGGTAGAGCACAAAGTTGCTGCCCTCGCCCGGTGCGCTTGACAGGCGAATTTCACCACCCAGCAGCCTCGAGAGCTCGCGGCTGATGGCCAGGCCAAGACCGGTGCCGCCATATTTGCGGCTGGTACTGCCGTCGGCCTGCTGGAAGGCTTCGAAGATGATCTGCTGCTTGTCGGAGGAAATACCGATGCCGGTGTCCGTCACGGCAAAGGCCACGACCTGCTGCGCACGGTTCAGTTCCTCGTTGTCCGGGCTCCAGCCGGTGTAGGCTTCCTGGACCGACAGCGCCACATGGCCGTGATGGGTGAACTTGAAAGCATTGGAGAGCAGGTTCTTGAGAATCTGCTGCAGCCGCTTGACGTCGGTCACCATCGACAGCGGCAGGTTGGGACCGGCCGTGATGAGGAAGTCCACATTCTTGGACTCGGCGACGTGGCGGAATGTGCGCTCGACATAGAGTTGCAGGTCGGACAGGCGCAACTCGTTCACGTCGACCACCACCGTTCCCGATTCGATCTTCGACAAATCGAGAATGTCGTTGATCAGCATCAGCAGGTCGTTGCCCGAGGAGTGAATCGTCTTCGAGAACTCCACCTGCTTGTTGGTCAGGTTGCCTTCCGAGTTCTTGCACAGCTGGTCCGACAGGATCAACAGGCTGTTGAGCGGCGTGCGCAACTCATGCGACATGTTGGCAAGAAACTCGGACTTGTATTTGGAGGTGAGGGACAGCTGCTTGGCTTTTTCTTCCAGCGCCTGGCGGGCCTGCTCGACCTCCTGGTTCTTGCGTTCCACCTCGTCGTTCTGCTGCACAAGCAGGTGGGCCTTTTCCTGCAGCGCTTCATTGGTCTGCTGCAGTTCTTCCTGCCGGCTCTGGAGTTCCTGCGCCAGAGACTGCGACTGCGTTAGCAGGTCTTCAGTCCGCATATTGGCCTCGATCGTGTTGATCACGATGCCGATACTTTCCGTGAGCTGGTCGAGGAAGGCCTGGTGCGTGGAGTTGAAGCGCTCAACTGAAGCCAGTTCGACGACACCCCTAACCTTGCCTTCAAAAATAATTGGCAGCACCAGGATATCCATGGGTGCGATTTCGGTCAGGCCGGAAGAAATTTTCAGGCCCTGCGGCAGCGATGAGGTCAGCAGGATTTTTTGCCTGTCGTAGGCGCACTGGCCGACCAGCCCCTGGCCGAGTTCGATCTCCTTGCCATGTGCGCCGTGACCTTCAGACGCGTAACTCGCCATCAGGCGCAGGAGTGGCCTGTCGCGCGTGGAGTCCAGTACATAAAATTCGGCCTGCTGCGCGCCCACCACGGGGGCGAGTTCGGACAGGATCAGGTGACCGACGGCGACCAGGTCTTTCTGCCCCTGCAGCATGCGGCTGAATTTGGCCAGGTTGGTCTTGAGCCAGTCCTGCTCGGTATTGACCTGCGTGGTGTCCTTGAGGTTGCGGATCATCTCGTTGATGGTGTCCTTCAGCGCGGCCACCTCGCCCAGCGCTTCCACCGTGATGGAGCGCGTCAGGTCACCCTGGGTCACGGCCGTTGCCACCTCGGCAATGGCCCGCACCTGCGTGGTCAGATTGGCCGCAAGCTGATTCACGTTTTCTGTCAGGCCCTTCCACGTGCCCGAAGCGCCGGGCACCTTGGCCTGCCCGCCCAGCTTGCCCTCGACGCCCACTTCACGCGCAACGGTCGTCACCTGGTCGGCAAAAGTTGCCAGCGTGTCGGTCATGCCATTGATGGTGTCCGCCAGCTCTGCAATTTCGCCCTTGGCTTCCACGGTCAGCTTGCGCTCGAGGTCGCCGTTGGCCACGGCAGTCACCACACCGGCAATACCGCGCACTTGGCTGGTCAGGTTGCCGGCCATGAAGTTCACGTTGTCGGTCAAGTCTTTCCACG
>JAZKDR010000050.1:0-19688 GCA_040387435.1 Pseudomonadota bacterium | reverse complement strand
AGCCTGAAATGTGCGCGTTGCAGGGTCCTTGCCCGGCTCGCGGGTTTTGACCGCGCCAGCCACGACTTCGGCCAGTTCAGAGGTGCCTCGAAGAGGGCCCCGTTCCTGTCGGCGACGATCAATCGCCTTTGCAATCTGCCCAGCAAACCGTTCTTCACCATAGTCACGAATCACCTCCGTCATGCTCTCTATTGATGCATCTGCCAGCCAGTCGGCCACACTCTGGCCGCGCGTGGTGTCCATGCGCATGTCCAGCGGGCCATCCGAACGGAACGAAAAGCCGCGTGCGGGGTTGTCGATCTGCGGCGAGCTGATGCCGAGATCCATCAGCAGGCCCATGGCGCTCGAGGCGGGCAATTCGCCGAGCTGGTTGAAGCCTTCGTGGCGAATCGAAAAACGCGTGTCTGTGATGGTGTTGGCTTCGGCGATCGCCTCGAGGTCCTTGTCGAAAGCCGTCAGGCGGCCTTGCACAGAGAGTTGCGAGAGGATCAGCCGTGAGTGCCCGCCGCGCCCGAAAGTCGCGTCGATGTAATGTCCATCCGGCTTGATGTGAAGCGACTCTATGGCTTCGTTCAACAAGACGGTGCGGTGTGTCCATGTGTCCTGCACCGTCATCTTTCAGAACGAAAAGTCCTTGAAGACGTCGGGCATCTCGCCCTTCATCTGTTCCGCTTCCTGCGCGGCGTAAGTGGCGGCGTCCCACAATTCGAAGTAGTTGCCCATTCCCAGGAGCACCACATCCTTGCTGATGCCCGCCGCAGAGCGCAACTCGGGTGACACCAGCACGCGGCCAGTGGCATCCATGTCCACATCCATGGCGTTACCCAGAAAGATGCGCTTCCACCACTGCGCCTGCATGGGCAGCGACGCGATGCGATCACGGAATTTTTCCCACTCGCTGCGGGGGAAAATCATCAGGCACCCGTGCGGGTGCTTGGTCATGGTCAACTGGCTTGCACTGGTCGCGCTCAGGACGTCACGATGCCGGGTCGGCACAGACAGCCGACCCTTGGTATCGAGATTTACAAAAGACGCGCCCTGAAACACCGTTAAAAACCTTTAGAAAACACTTTTCACCACTAAATTGCACTTCCTCCCACTTTATCAGGAAAGATTTGCGGCGCAAGCGCTTTGAAACAAATTTTTTCAATGAAATCAAGGACTTAGAAGACTCAATGCAAGTCTTTTGCAATTTAAAAGATGTTCTAAATTAAGCACTTAGCGCACTCAATGAAAGTAGTGCTTTAAGCCTTCTGCAACTTTGGCTGGTTTTGGTTTGATGACGTTTGCTATTTGCAGCGGGCTGATCGCAGTGAAACGTGTGTGTTGGCGCCCTGCTCGCCGCCTCCCCGCGCAGACCCGAACAAACGCTAAAGAGAATGTGAAACAGGGAAGGCGCCGTGAATTTCACGGGGCAGCGAACAAAAAAGCAGGGGAGAAAGGAAAACAGCCCGGAAAGCGCGCAGAACGCACGCCTTGAGAAATCAATCCACGCGCGTGGAAACCCGGGCGTGCTCAGTGATGCCAATCACATTGAAGAAGGCTGCGACCAGCCGGTTGACGTCGGAAAATTGCACACTCCGGTTTTCTGCCTCCCGTGCGGAGACCCAGTTCAACAGCGTGCCTGCAGCAGAGAAGTCGACGCGTATCAACCTGCCGCAGGTGATTACCACGAAGTCAGCGCCCATGAGTTTGTTTTCAAGCTGGTCAAGCATGGCAATCGCGTCACCTACGACCTGCCCCGACAGCTCGATGGACATCATGCTGCTCAGTTGCGAACTCAGCCCGTCCATTTGCGTGTCACCGTCCATATGGCTCATGCCCGACATGGAGTCCCTGTATGCCTCGCCGATGATGGTCTGGCCGGCTACCGCGCTACCGTCCTTCTCGATATGCTTGTAATCGCATCGGGCGCTTTCCCAGGAAGGCGGTGAGACCTCATAAGTCACGCAAAAATCGAGGGCCGCCAATTCAAACTCATCAGGCCTGTGCGTGACGCGCAAGGCTTCCATGCGCAACTGCCACCAATCCTGCGGCGTGTCCTGCTGGCCCGATGGCGTGGCTTTCTGAAGCACCTGCTGCAATTGGGCATCGCCCATAAACCGCAATTGCACCGGCTGCGCCGACCAGCCTGCAAAGACCTGGCACAGCGGCGTGATGGCCGCCGCATCAATCGACTTGAGGTTGCTCCAGTCCAGCCGCCACGGCATGGGCGCCTTTGCAAGCGCGGCTTTCAGTGCGGCAATGGTCTGAACGCCTATCGCCGATGGACACACCCAGTCGGCGGCCTGCGCGCTGGCGACCATCTGCCCGGAGCCCGAGCCCATGTGTTTGACCATGTCCGGCATGGAAAACCACTGCGGCGCCGAGCGGTCAAACAGCTGGACAAACTGTATGGCCGCAGTTTCAAACTTCTCCTGTTGTGCAGTCGCGCGGTAAAGGTCAAAGAGGGCCATCCATGTTTCAGGATGCGCGACGCGCGAACCGCCGGGGGCCAGCATTTCCAGCAACCCCGTCTCTGCACCGGCATCATCGCCATTGGCAAACCGGATGGACGCTTCTTCAAGTTCGGCGTCATGCGCCACTTCCGCCACATCAACCGCCATCATGCGGGACGGCGAAAAACCACTTGGCGCACCTTCGTCACTCACGCCAACACCCGCGAGGCCGCCAAACCTTGCAGCTTTTACCGGAGCGTTCGCCACCATGGGCCGGGCAGGCGGTGGCGGCGCCGGCGAAAAGTCCAGCGGGGCGAGATCAACACGCGGTGCCGGCGCCTGCACGACCGGCGGCGGAGCGGCAGGACGCGCCGAAGTTTGCTGGGGGGCCAACTGCGCCTTCATCTCGAGGTTGGCCGGTTCCGTGCTCGCATAACCTGCAGGCAGGGCGCCAGGGGCTTTGGGAGGCGCCGCTACAGGCGGCTGGCCCGCCACGGGCGAACGACTGGTGGGATAGGAAGAACTGTTGACGGAATCCATGGACGAGCCGCCCTGCTTGGTCTTCCACCACTGCATGGACATCTGGGCTTCGATCTCGTCGATCTTTTTGAGTGTGTTGGCGCGATCGTCCGGCTTGGACGGCATGCTGCTCTGGAAAAACGAGGGGCGCGCGCCGGGGTCCTGCCCCACCATGGCCTCACGCTTGCGCATTTTGCGAAGCATGTCGAACTCGCGCTTGCGCACGAAATCGTTGCGCCGTTTGCGCTCGATCATTTCCTTGAGCAACTGCTTGCTCAGGGCTTCGTCGCGGTCCGTTTCCTTGTTGTCAAGATCAGACCAGCTCGTCGCAGGATTGCGGACGAACTTGACGACCTTGGAGAGCAAACCCGCTGAGGTGTCTTCTTTTGACATGGGATGCGCTTCAAAGCCCTTTAAAAGGAACGCCTGACGTTAATCACCAAACATCTTCTGTTTGAGCTCGCGCCGTTGCTGGGCTTCGAGCGACAGATTGGCCGTTGGACGCGCAATCAGCCGTCCCACGCCGATCGGCTCGCCGGTTTCGTCGCAATAACCATAGTCGCCCGAATCAATGCGCGCGATCGACTGCTCGATTTTCTTGAGCAATTTGCGTTCCCGGTCGCGGGTACGCAACTCCAGCGCATGCTCTTCTTCAATGGTGGCACGGTCGGCCGGATCAGGCACCACCACGGTGTCTTCACGCAGATGTTCGGTGGTTTCACCGGCGCTGTTGTGGATTTCCTGCTTCAGGATGGACAGTTTGTGGCGGAAGAACGCCATCTGCTTGTCATTCATGTACTCGCTGTCGGGCATGGCCTTGACTTCGTCATCGGTCAGGGTTTCAGCGGACTTTGTCTTCCAGTTATTGGCAAGTTTCGGGTCTTTTTTGGCGGCCACGTGAGGTGGCGGCGCGATCACGCGTTCGGTCATTGTTGAGTAACTGGCTTTGGCTGCGTCTGGCGCATGGGTAGGCACCATGGGTGCGGGTGGAGGCATTTGTGAGTGGATTCGTGCCGAACTCCTGCGGCCCGGCTTCAGCGGCGGGGGTGGCGGGAGTTGTGAGGATTTTTCTGGTGGACGGACAACCGGTGCGGGCGCCGCCGGTGCCGGGGCGACCACCGCTTTTGGGACTTTGGCCGGCGGGCTGACAGCCTTGACCGGCTTTGATGCTGCCTTTGGAGCCGGCTTTGCTGCAGGTTTGGGAGCTGGCTTGGCAGCCTTGGCGGGCGCAACCGGTTTTTTCGGTGCTGGCTTTGCTGCCGCCTTGACAGGCTTGGCGACGGGCTTGGCTTTAACAGCCGGTTTTTTGGCAGCAGGTTTCACGGGAGATTTGGGCACTGGTTTTTTCGCGGCGGCAGGCTTGGCAATTTTCTTGGCGGCAGGTTTCACAACAGCTTTGACGGCTTTTTTGGCGACCGGTTTCACGGCCTTCGCTTTGACAGCCGGTTTGGCGGCCTTGACCGGTGTTTTTGTCTTTTTCGCAGGTGCTTTCACTCAATGTCTCCTCTGGATGCCGCTTTTATCGCTTCAACAGAAAACCTGGCTTCAATCCCCATCCGGCTGCTTGCCAGACAAGCCCGGGTATTGCAGTCGGCGCGCGATTGTAGCGGCTGACTGCGAGGCCGTGACTGTCTTGAAACAAACCGTTGGGGAATCGATACAAACATGGGCTCCGCCGCGCTTTTTGGCGCTTTTTGCGCCGAATGCGAACAGCCTACCTCAAACCAGGCACTGCTCCAGGCCCTGCATCAAAATATCCTTGGGCAGGTCGATGCCGATGAAGACCATTTTGCTGTTGCGCTTCTCGCCTTCGCCCCAGGCGGGGCCGAGGTCGCTGCCCATGAGCTGGTGTACGCCCTGGAAGATGACCTTGCGGTCCGTGCCTTCCATGTTCAGCACGCCCTTGTAGCGCAGCATGCGCGGGCCGTAGATGTTGACGATGGCGCCCAGGAAGTCTTCCAGTTTGGCGGCGCTGAAGGCCTTATCCGAGCGGAAGACAAAACTCTTGACGTCGTCGTCATGGTGGTGATGGTGGCCGTGACCCTCGTGGGCATGCGAGGGATGGTCGCAGTGCTCGCCGTGTTCATGGTCATGGTCGTGGTGCGCATGGTCGTCTTCCTTGAGGAAGTCGGGGTCGATGTCCAGCTTGGAATTGAGGTTGAAACCACGCAGGTCGAACACATCCTTGATGGCCACGTCCCCGAAATGCACAGCCTTGTGCGGCGCGCGCGGGTTCATGTGCTTGAGGCGGTGCACCAGCGCGTCGACCTCTTCTTTGGCCACGAGGTCCGACTTGCTGATAAAGATCTGGTCGGCAAAACCAACCTGACGGCGCGCTTCCTGGCGATCGTTGAGCTGGGTCGGTGCGTGTTTGGCATCCACCAGCGTCAGGATGGAGTCCAGCAGGTACTGCTCGGCGATCTCTTCATCCATGAAGAAGGTCTGCGCCACCGGGCCCGGGTCGGCGAGGCCCGTGGTTTCAATCACCACACGGTCAAACGTCAGCTCGCCCTTGCGCTTTTTGGTCGCCAGGGTCTGCAGCGTGTCACGCAGGTCTTCACGGATGGAGCAGCAGATGCAGCCGTTGTTCATCTGGATGATGTTTTCCTCAACATCGTTAACGAGGATGTCGTTGTCGATGTTTTCTTCACCGAACTCGTTTTCGATCACGGCGATTTTCTGGCCATGGGCTTCGGTCAGGATGCGCTTCAGCAGGGTGGTTTTGCCGGAGCCAAGAAAGCCTGTGAGGATGGTGACGGGAATCAAGCTCATGGTGTCTGCCTAAAAACGGGGAACATTGAAACCGCAGCGCCAACACTTCAAAAACGGCCCAAAAGAGGGGCCTCCAGAAGTGCCGACGGCTGGCGGCGAAGCAAGGAGTTTAGCGGTCTGGCTCCCTGACGCAGGGCGCCGCCCCAAATACCTGTTTTGGGGTATTTCCGATGTGGCAATCCGGCCATTTTGCTATTAAATAAATAGCTGCCTGTGCCCGTATTTAAAGGGCTGGAGCCATATTTGATGCCCTAAAACGGCTTGAAAACGGGTTTTGAGGGCCGTTTTTCGATGTTTTGAGCATCAGAAACAACTTCTCTTCGCAAATTTTAACGTATACATTAAATTTTTAACATATACAGCAAAATAACGTTTTGGTCACTGTTGCGGCTTTTGACGGAGCCACTCACGGGTGCGGCCTTGCTTGCTGCCGCGCCTATTTGCGGACCAGCACCAATCCCTTGAGGTATTCACCCTCAGGGAAGGTCACCGTCATCGGGTGGTCCGGCGCGCCGCCCAGGCGCTCGCTGATGAAGGCATCGACCTGCGCGTCGATGCCGGCCGAGGCCACGATCTTGTGGAACAGGTCGGCGCTGATGCCACCCGAGCAGGAATAGGTGAACAACACGCCACCGGGCTCCAGCAGGGTCAGCGCGAGCCGGTTGATGTCCTTGTAGGCGCGGGCGGCACGGTCGGCGTGCGCGGCTGTCGGCGCGAACTTCGGCGGGTCCAGCACGATGGCGTCGAAGGTCCGGCCCTCGGCAATGAACTGCCGCAGCGAGGCATTAACGTCCGCATCCATCATGCGGGTGCGGCTGGCGTCAAAACCGTTGAGGGCGACATTGGCAACGGCGCGTTCGATCGCGGGCCCCGACGAGTCGATGGACGTCACATGTGCGGCGCCACCCGCCAGCGCCGCCACGGTGAAACCGCCGGTGTAGCAATAGCAGTTCAGCACGCTCTGAAACTGGCGGCGTTTTGTGTACTGGGCAAACTTGTGGCGGCTGTCGCGCTGGTCGAGATAAAACCCGGTCTTGTGGCCCTCGGCAATGTCCAGGCTGAGTTTCCAGTCGTGTTCCCAAATGACCATTTCAGTCGAGCCGCAATTTTCCGACAGGCCGCCCTTGGGAAAATTAGCCCCCTCGGGGGGCAGCGTAGTACGCGAAGCGACAAGCGTGGGGGCCGCCGCGAGCCAGCCGGTGGCTTCGGGCAGGCCTTCCAGCGTACGAACGCTGGCGTCAGAGCGTTCATACAAACGCGTCAGGCCGGTTTCAGCCAGCAGGGCCTTGACCAGAACATCTTTCCAGCGCTCGGTACCGCAGCTTGAGAACTGCGCCACCAGCGTGTCGCCATAGCGGTCAACCACCAGGCCAGGCAAGCCGTCGGACTCGCCATGCACCAGCCGCATGCCGTCGCTCCGGATATCAAAAAGCTGCCGGGCGGCCACCGCCGCCTTGATCCGGTCTGCAAAAAAGCCGTCGTCGATGCGCTGCGTTTCGTCAAAACTCCACGCCCTTGCCCGGATTTTGGAGGCCGGGCTGAAAGCAGCCCAGGCCAGGAAGCGGCCGTCGTGGCTTTCCACACGTACGGTCTCACCGGCATCGCCACCGCCTTTGGCAATGGCCCCGTCGAAAATCCAGGGGTGGCGGCGCAGCAGGGACTTTTCCTTGCCTTCTCTGAGTCTGATCATCTTCATGGCCGTATTGTCGCGTGCGTCGTCCGGCCGCCATGCACCCGGCATTTTTAACGTTGCCAGTCCAAATGCGCGGCCTGCCCAATCGCGCGAAACTTTGCGACAATGGCCGGTTGATGTTTTTTAAGTACATATCACTGCAGATGCGGGCAACGGTGCTGGCATTCGGCCTGCTTGTCCTGTTTGCAGGCCCATCTGCGTGGGCGCGCACCGTGCTGGATCTGGATGTTCACAAGCAGCCGGTGGCGATGCTGGACTGGGCCGACTACTGGACCGATGCCACCGGGCGACTGACGGTGCAGGAGGTTGCTGCGGCGAGAACCGTCAACTGGACGCCGACAAATCCGCAGCTTGTTTATCCCGCCACGGCAGGTGAGGTCTTGTGGATGCGGTTTCGCGTGCCGCCCGCGCCCGATGCCGAGCGCTGGTACCTCGAGGTGCCTTATTCCTCCATCAACCGTGCGTCGTTGTTCACCCTGGATGCGGCAGGCCAGTGGGGCGAGCAGCGTGCCGGTGACCTGGTGCCGGTGAGCAAGTGGCCGGTACCGCACCGCTACCCCCTGTTGCCGATTTCGGTCTCGGCGGAAGAGCCCACCACCTACCTGCTCCGCCTTGAAAACGGCCACGGCTTCAGCGCGCCGCTGCAGTTCGTCAGTGAAAGCCACCTCAACCACTCCGAGCAACGTGTCTCGCTGATTCTGGGCATCTTTTTCGGCCTGGCGGGACTGGCGGCACTGATCTCCGCCCTGAGCGCGATTTCCCTGCGTGATCCAGCCTACGGCTTCTACGCTTTGTCGGTCACGCTGATGGCGCTGACGCAGGCCACGCTGACAGGCATTGCGGGTCTGCACTTGTGGCCCGACGCAGCGCGCTGGAATGACATTTCCACTTCGTTTTTCCCGACGCTGGAGCTGGCGGCCACGCTGATGTTTGTATCGGCTGCCGTGTCTGTGCCCGAGCGTTCACGGCGCCTGCATCGCCTGATCACGGCAGTCGCCTTGCTTGGCGTGGCGTTGGCGCTGGTGCTCGCTGTCGTGCCCATAGAGCGGCGCTTATTCCTGTTCTCGCTGTATATCTTCCTGCCGCAGGTCGTGGGCGTTTACGTACTGGTCTGGGCCTGGCGGCGAGGCGACCGCTTTGCGCCATGGCTGCTGCTGGGGCTGTCACCCGTGATTCTGGCCGGGGCATGGGTCATGGCGCGGAACATGGAACTGGTGCCCATCAGTTTCATGACACAACATGGCACGCAGATCGGTGTTGCCCTCGAGCTGCCCATCGTCATGGTCATCCTGATGCTGCGCAGCCAGCACCGCCGCGAAAATACCCGGCGCATACACGGCCTGGACCGCGTGGACCCGACGACGGGCCTGATCAACGGCCACGTGTTTGCGGAACGGCTGATGCGCATGATTGCGAGGTCTGAGCGACTGAAGCACCAGAGTGCGGTCATGCTCATCGACATCGTCAACAGCGATCAGATACAGCGTGACTTCGGCCGCAAGGCTGCAGATGACCTGCCATTGAGGGTCGCAGAACGTTTGCTGTCCACGGCGCGTGAGATCGACAGCGCGGCGCGCCTGTCAGAGCGGCGTTTCGGCATGCTCGTCGACGGGCCGTTCAGTGCAGAAGACGCCGCCACTTTGGGCCCACGCATCGTTGCCCGCTGCCTGATGCCGTACAAGGGCATGCACGTCAATTGCATCGCCCAGGTCCGCATCGCGTACGCGCTCGTGCCGTATCAGGGCTCCAACGCGCAGGGTGTCCTGACAGCGCTCGAAGACAAGCTCGCATCGGCATCTGCCGAGGAAAAAAAGGCCGTCTTCATGCTGGGCGAGACCACCCCGCCGCGCCGCCGCCAGCGTGTCCGCACCAGTCGCCCGGAAAACAGCAACGCAGATACGTCTTAAGACCGGGGCGTTTTCAACTTGTCTGACACGACAGGCGAAGGCACAGCCGATTTGAGGGCGCGCGGGTGCGCAGCGTCATACACCTTGGCGAGGTGCTGGAAATCCAGCCGCGTATAAACCTGCGTGGTCGTGATGTTGGCATGGCCCAGGAGCTCCTGTACCGCACGCAAATCCCCACTGGACTGCAGCACATGGCTGGCAAAAGAATGCCTGAGCATGTGCGGATGCACCGGCGTCGCCAGCCCGGCGCTGAACGAACGCTTTTTAAGCCGCACGCGAATGTGCTGCGGGCTCAGGCGCCCACCGCGCGGGTTGATGAAGAGACCTGCGTCGTCCCTGGCCCATAGCGGCCGGAACGCAAGCCAGGCCTGTAGCGCCTCCAGCGCCTTGCTGCCCACGGGCACGCTGCGCCGCTTGCTGCCCTTGCCGAGGACATGCGCTTCTGCTGCGTCGGTGTCTATCCAGCCCCGGGCTTTCGCACTCGCCTGCACATCCAGCCCGACCAGTTCGCCAATCCGCAGCCCGCAACCGTAAAGCAGTTCGGTGATACAACGATCCCGCGCCTCAATCAAGGGGTTGCCGCCTTCGGCCTCGTCCTGCGGGCCTTCGTAGCTTGCAAGCTGGACGGCCTCGTCCACGCTCAGGGCCTTGGGCAAGGGCTTGGCCGCCTTGGGCGAACGAACATCCTGCACCGGGTTGCTTTCGACCAGGCCTTCACGGCCCAGCCAGGTGTAGAAGCCGCGCCAGCCCGACAGGATGAGTGCAATGCCCCGCGCACTGCGGCCACCGGCATGCATCTGCGCAACCCAGCGCCGCATGTGGACGTTTTGAACTGCCGCCAGCGCGACCCCCGACTGCAGGCAATTGGCCTGCAGTTTCTGCAGATCCAGCGCATACAGTTCGGTGGTGCGTTGCGCGAGTCGCTTTTCGACCCGAACGTGCTCAAGGTAACGCTCGACCAGGGGATCGGCATCCGGCGCGGCCACCACAAGCTCCGGGGTTGCGGGTGGCAGGCCAGGGGTCGGGGCCATGGGCGCTTTATTCGGGGGCGGCCTGCGGCAGCAGGCGTGTCAGCGCGGCGCCGGCCAGATCGCCGATCTGCGCCAGGAACTCGGTGCCCATGTCGCTCTGGAAGCGCTCGGGGTCCGGCGACGCCATCACCAGCATGCCAAAGGCCTCCTGGCCTGTCGCCGAACGCAGCGGCACCAGCGCAAGCGACATGGCCGCAGCGGGTTCAGGCAGCCAGCCGGCAGCCTCGAAACCGGAATTGACGCCGCAGTAAGGTGCAGTCAGGGAAGATGCAAAGGCCTGCGCATCGGCACTGATGCCGGTACTGAATGATTCACCTGAAAAAATGCCGTTGATGCTCCAGACCTTGATGGCCGCCTGCGGCACGGCGAACTGCTTTTTCAGCTCGTCCACAATCGTCTCGGGCAGGTCGCGCGCATGGGCCGTGAGCAGCAGGTTGCGTGTGCAGCGCTGAAGCTTTTCGGCAATCGCCACGTTCTCCTGGCCATGACGGATCATCTCGACCACCTTGGATTCCAGCCCCTTGATCTTGTCGCGCAGCAGGCCGGCCTGACGCTCCTGCAGGCTGACCGCACGGCTGCCATGACCGCTGGACAGCTGGACCGTCGCCAGCAACTCTGCGTGACGTTCAAAAAAATCGGGGGTGTTCGCCAGAAAATTGGCGATGTCGTCTTCGGTGATGGAGTGGTCGGTTGGATTCATGTTCGGCATTGTCCTGTCTTTCGGCCGTTGAAGCTAGATGTGATCAGGGATGGTTATTTCGGACGAAAAGACGGTGGTTGCAGGCCCGGTCATCATCACAGGCGCATCGAGAGCGCCGGACCATTCAATCGTCAGCTGACCGCCGTGGGTCTGCACATCCACACGGGTGTCCAGCAGGCCCAGGCGGATGCCGGCGACCACCGCCGCGCACGCGCCCGTACCGCAGGCCAGCGTTTCGCCCGCGCCGCGCTCGTACACCCGCAGGCTGATCTGGCTGCGCGACATGACCTGCATGAAACCGGCATTCACCCTTTTGGGAAAGCGCACATGGCGCTCGATCAGCGGCCCGGTCAGGAATACCGGTGCCGCCTCGACATCGTCCACGAGCTGTACCGCATGCGGGTTACCCATGGACAGTACGGCGACTGACTGCGGGGCGGACTGGCCTTCCAGCACCAGCGGCCACAGCGCCCATCCACCCGACGCCAGCGGTGCAAGTCCTGCGGCATCAAAAGGCACTTGCGGCAAATCAAACACGGGCGCCCCCATATCGACCCGCACCCGGCCATCGGCCTCAAGGCGCGGCTCGATCACACCACTGAGGGTTTTGACGACGACGGACTCCTTGTCGGTCAAGCCCTGCTCGCGCACAAATTGCAAAAAGCAGCGCGACCCGTTGCCGCACTGCTCGACCTCGCCCCCGTCGGCGTTGTGAATCACATATTCGAAGTCAATGCCCGCAGCAGGCGATGGCCGAACCGAGAGGATCTGGTCTGCACCGACCCCGAAATGGCGGTCTGCCAGAAACCTGTATTGCGCCGTGGTCAGTCCCAGCAAACCCCTGGTCTCGTCAAGCATGACGAAATCGTTGCCGGCACCCTGCATTTTTGTAAATCGGATTCGCATGCCCCAATTATCGACGCATGTTGTACCCTTGCTGCTCCAACAACTTTGCCCGATCTGCCATGCGCCTGCCTGAATGGACACCCGAACTCAAAGCCCAGCCTGAAGACCTTGTACAGGCCGTCCTGCAACGGCGCGGCGGCAAGCTGCTGCCGATTGACCGGGGCCTGCTCTGGAGTGAGCCATTCACACGCGGCTGGAATGTTTTTGTCAAAGCGGTGCGCGCGGACATGGGAGGCAGCAAGAAACTGCGTGAACTGGCGATCTCTGCGGTCTCGCTTCTGACGGGCGCCGATTTTGAGTACCAGGCGCACTCGAAGGAATTCCTGGCGCAAGGCGGTACGCAGGCGGAACTCGACGCGCTGAAAGCCGCACTGGCCGACAACCCGCGCGCGCCGGCAGCCAGCAGCACGCTGGGTACGCTCGAAAAAATCGTCATCCAGTACGCGGCCCAAATGACACTGGACGTCAAAGTGCAGGAGCATGTGTTTGAGGAGCTGAAAAAACATATGGACACCACCGATATCGTCGAGCTGACGGGCGCCATTGCCACCTACAACATGGTGGCGCGCTTTTTGGTGGCCTTGGATATCACCTGAGCCAGGAAGGCCCTTGCACATGCGTATTCCAGACTGGACCCCCGACCTCAAACCCCAGCCCGACGAGCTGGTGCAAGCCATCCTTGTCCGCCGCGGCGGCAACTTCCTCAACCTCGACAAGGCATTGCTGTGGAGCGAGCCCGTAGCGCGCGGCTGGAACGTTTACCTCAAGGCCGTGCGGACCGAACTGCCCACCAGCCGCAAGCTGCGCGAATTGGGCATCTGCACCGTCGCCCTGCTGACTGGGGCCGATTACGAATATCACCACCATGCACCGGACTTCATCACCGCTGGCGGCTCACAGGCCGAACTCGACGCCCTGCAGGCCACGCTGAAACACGACCCGCGCGGGTTGCCGTCCGCTGCCGCGCTGGGTCAGGTGGAAAAACTGGTGATTCAATACGCCGCGCAGATGACACTGGACGTCAAGGTGGACGACGAGGTGTTTGCGGCGCTGAAGCAGCATTTCGACACCACCGAGATTGTCGAACTCACGACGGCCATCGCCGCTTACAACATGGTCGCGCGGCTGCTGTTGGCCCTGGGTGTCACGCCGGAGGCGTAAGGGCCCCGCAAAGATACCGCTGCGATTCGCGTGCTGGCGAGCGTGAGGCCCGCCCGCTTTCTAGTCCGCCTTGATGTTGTTGTCCTTGACGACTTTCGCCCAGATATCCATCTGGCGATCCATAAAAGTACGCGCCGAATCGGACGTTCCCCCGACCACGTCGATGCCCTGGGCGGCCAGCTTGCCGGCGATCTCGGGGTTCTTCAACGCCTTGTTGATTTCCTCGTTCATGCGCTTGACGATCTCGGGCGGTGTCTTGGCGGGAGCCAGCACCGCCCACCAGGCGGGCGCTTCAAAACCGGGATAACCACTCTCGGCCATGGTGGGGACATCGGGCAAATTGAGGCTGCGTTTGGAAGTCGTCACGGCCAGTGGGCGCATGCGTTTGCTGTCGATGTGCGGCTTGGTCACAAACACCGAACCGATGGACAGCGGCACATGGCCCGCGACCGCATCGTTCATAAGCGGCCCGCCGCCCTTGTAAGGGACATGCGTCCAGGCAATGCCGCCATTTTTGCCGAGCAATTCCATCGCCACGTGACCCAGGCTTCCCGAGCCGATCGTGCCGTAGCTGACATTTTTCTTCGCTTTTGCAGCGGCCACCACGTCGGCAAAGGTCTTGTATTCGCTACCGGCAAAAGTGGCGAGCACCATGGGCGATGTGCCCACCAGAATCACCGGGGGCAGATCTTTCTTGCTGTCAAACGGCATATTGGGGATCAAGGCCGGGTTGACGCCGTGGGTGTCGAAGACCACCGCGAATGTGTAGCCATCCGCAGGCGCTGCAGCCACCGAAGCGGCGCCTATGCTGCCGGATGCACCGCCCTTGTTTTCGACAATCACGCTCTGGCCCAGTTGCGCCTGCAGGGGCTGCGCCAGAATGCGCGCGACCTGATCGACCGACCCACCGGGCGGAAACACCGCCACCAGTTTGATGGGCCCACGCGTTGGCCACGCCGGCCCGCTCTGGGCCCAGGAAGCGGTGACCGAAAGAGCCAGCAGGCCCAGCAGCAAATGGCGTGTCGTCAGCATTGTGGTCTCCATGATGTAATTGTTCAATGGTAAGAACAAACCAACTCCTCCACACCCAGCGCAAACCCGCAGACCTGCGCAATGCGGCCACCGTGCTGCTGCTGCGCGATTCACCTCAGGGCGTTGAAGTTCTGATGACGCGGCGCTCCATGACCGCCAGTTTCGCGCCGGGCGCTTATGTCTTTCCCGGCGGCGGGATTGATACGGCCGACGCAGGTGCACACAGCCAGTCCACAAGGCGGTCAGGCCAGAGCGATCTGCACCTGACACAGGCAATTGCGGCTATCCGAGAAAGCTTCGAAGAGCTGGGTGTGCTGCTCGCGCGCCATGCCGATGGCAGCCACGCGACCAGCGCGGACATTGCGGCACTGGACCGCAAGGCACCCTTTGCGGCGCAATGCCGGGAGCGTGGCCTCACGCTGTCTGGCGATGAAGTCTTTGTGCTGGCGCACTGGATCACCGACCGCGATTTGCCACGCCGTTTTGACGTGCCCTTTTTGGTGGCGCGCATGCCACAGGGCCAGGAGCCGGTGGCGGATGAGGCCGAGCAGTTCGAGCCGGTCTGGGTGAGGCCTGCAGACGCGCTGGACAAACACAAGGCCGGCAACTTCTTCATCATCTTTCCAACCATACGCACGCTGGAACGACTCACCGCCTATGACACCGTCGATGCGATGCTGAAAGCCTGCGCAAGCGAGAAGCCATTGTGGACATCCTGCCCCCGCGCGGGCTTCCTCAACGGCCAGGAAGCACGCTACATGGAGCATGAATCGCCCTTTGGCGAACTGGCCCTGACCAGTCCCGACGGGCAGATGGTGCACACCCTTGACTGGCAGTCTGAGAAACCTGTGCCGCTCCTGAAGAACGTCATGCGCCTGACCGCGCCCAACCCCGGCATGATGACCGGCCCCGGCACCAACAGCTACCTGGTCGGTGACAAAAACACCGGCTACATCGCCATCGACCCCGGCCCGAACGAGCCAGAACACCTTGCACGCCTGCATGCTGCGACAGAAGGCGATATCCGGTTGATCGTGTGTACACACTCGCACCCCGACCATTCACCTGGCGCACGACCGCTGCAGGCGCTGGTAGAAGCAGGCGGCCATGCCAAACCCCCGATATATGGTCTGGCGTCCCACCCCACATCACGGCCTGACAGCGTCTTCACGCCGGACGTCACGCTGCCGCACCACCATTTGCTGAAGCTCGCAGGGAAGGGACCGGAAGGCGACATCACGCATACGCTGAAAGCCATCCACACGCCGGGCCACGCCGCCAACCATGTCTGCCTCGTGCTGGTTGAAGACGGCCTGCTCTTCAGCGGCGACCACATCCTCAATGGCAGTACCACCGTGGTCAACCCGCCCGATGGCGCCATGACGGCCTACCTTGATTCGCTGGATGCACTGGATGCGGCCTGCGATCAACATGGCATCGACTTCATCCTGCCGGCGCACGGCTATGTGCTGGGCGACGCGAAGGGGGCGATCGCGCACCTGAAAGCGCACCGCCTCAAGCGCGAAGCCAAGGTACTGGGTGTGATGCGCGCCAACCCCAAAGGCACGCTGGACGACTGGGTGCCACTGGCCTATGACGACGTGGATGCGCGTTTGTGGCCGGTCGCCAAACGTTCGCTGCAGGCGCATGTAGACCGCATTCAGGCGCTGCATCTGGTCGACCATTGATGCAGGGCGCGAAGGTGCACGCAGAGCATCCGGACGCCAGGCGGCGTGCGCTGCATGCCATTGCCCTGTTTGAAGCCATCAAGGGTGTGGTGGCGCTCGCTGCCGGTCTCGGCGTGCTCGGCCTGCTGCACTACGACGTACGCCGTCTCGCGCTCGCCCTGCTGTGGCGCTTTCATCTTGATCCCGAGATGCATTACCCCGAGCTGTTGTTGCACTATGCGGACCTGCTCAACGGCATCAACCTGCGCACGCTGGCACCCGTGGCCATCGCCTACATTGCCGTACGCTGGCTGGAGGCCTATGGCCTGTGGAAGGAAAAAGCCTGGGCCGAATGGCTGGCGGCATTGTCAGGCGCGCTCTACATTCCGCTGGAGGTTGCGCACCTCTTGCACCGGCCCGGCCTCATCAACGCAGCCGTTCTACTCGCCAACATTGGTGTTGTCGGCTTCATGGCTTTTCAGTTGTGGCGGCGAAAGCCCTGAAACTCGCAAGTTGATCGGCGGTTGAACCCGAGATCAAACGAAAATCCGTTCCATGGTTTGGTCCCTCAACGCAAAACAAACTGCTTTCTGGCAACCTGCGCAATAGCCGCCACGCAGGGATGCGTGATGTGCCGCTCAACTGAAATCGCATAGAAGTGTTCACGCATTTCATCGCTGCGCCCAATCACGTCGACTCCATACTGAGCAACCGTCTCGTCTTCCAGCACGCTGGCCGACATGAAAACGCCCCGTCCCTGACCGCCAAAGGTCTTCAGCAAGGTCAGGTCATCAAACTCACCCACGATCCTGGGATAGACGTGCTGCCTGGCCAACCACCCTTCCAGCGCCGTCCTGCTTGATGCCGAAGGTCCCTGTATCAGCATTGGCGCACCGTTCAGGCATTTCGGAAAATCTCCTTTGAGCGAGGCCTTGACGGCCGGCGTACAAAAAAAACTCATGGGCGTACTGCCGAGCGGATGATTGAAGGCCTTGACGCTGACCCGGTTGGTGATGGGCTCTTCAGCGATCACCAGATCCAGGCGGTTCAACGCGAGCTGCGCGAGCAGGTCCGGGAATTTGCCGACACTGCAGATCAGGCGGACCGGCACGCTCACGGACAGCGCCGGCTCCAACAACCTGTAAACCACAGCCTTGGCCATTGAATCGGCCACACCCACGCGAAACTCCAGGGTTCTGCTGCCGCCATCACTTTGCCTCACCGCGTTTTCCATCTCGGTACCCAGCGCAAAGATCTTGTCCGCATAACCCAACGCCAGCCGGCCTTCGTCCGTCAACTCGACCCGCCGGCCAGTTTTGCGAAACAACTTCTGCCCCAGCGAGGCCTCCAGCAGTTTTATTTGTTCCGAAAGCGTCTGCGGTGTGGTGTGGAGCTGTTCGCCGGCCCGCACGATTCCGCCCGCTTTCGCGGCCACCCAGAAATAGTGCAAATGCTTGAAATTCACAACCCGCTCCCAAAAATTAAACGCACAAGAAAATGTTCGTATTTTCCGAAATATTAATCAACTAAATACGAATTTACACGAAGCAATAGCGCATTTACGCTTCGCAATCAGAAAGCACCCGACCAAAACCTGACCAGAGCCTGACTCAATTTGAAGGCTCAATCCAGAGTTGGCACGGGGAAGACACGCATTGCTGGCGTTCACCGACCCGTCAATTGCCAGATTTTTTAAATCGGAGACAACAATTTTGAAAATCAAAAATCAGCCAGATTTCTATTGCGGCCTGATGTTCCTGGGGACGGGCGTCGCCTTTGCCTGGGGCGCCACCAGGTACAGCATTGGCGAAGCCGCACGTATGGGCCCCGGTTATTTTCCTTTTTTGCTCGGCATCCTGATGGCTCTGATCGGCATGGTGGTTTCACTGAAAGCCCTTGGCAAAAGTGACACTGGAAGCGAAAAAATCGGCAAGTGGGCCTGGCGCCCGCTGTCCTACGTCATCCTGGCCAACGTCGTGTTTGGCCTGTTGCTCGCTGGCTTGCCCGCAATTCATTTGCCTGCATTCGGCATGATCCCCGCCATTTATGCGCTGACCTTCATCGCCAGCATGGCGCAAGCCGAATGGAAGTTCCGCCCCACCCTGCTCCTTGCAACGGCGCTCGCCATCGGCAGCTACCTCGTGTTCGTACTGGCGCTCAAGCTCCAGTTTCCCGTGTGGCCCGACTTCATTACAGGATAAAACGATCATGGAACTGATGTCGCATCTGTCGATAGGGTTTGGCGTGGCATTCACGCCGATCAACCTCCTTTACGCGTTCGTTGGCTGCCTGCTAGGCACGCTGATCGGTGTATTGCCCGGCATCGGCCCGGCCGCCACCATTGCCATGCTGCTGCCCGCGACCTATGCGTTGCCGCCGGTGTCCGCGCTGATCATGCTGGCGGGCATTTATTACGGCTCGCAGTACGGCGGGTCCACCACCGCCATTCTGGTAAACCTGCCGGGTGAGTCGTCCTCTGTCGTCACCTGCATCGACGGGCACCAGATGGCCAAGAAGGGCAGGGCCGGCCCTGCGCTGGCCGCCGCAGGCCTCGGTTCATTTTTTGCAGGTTGCGTAGGCACCGTCATGATCGCCGCCTTTGCGCCGGCGCTTACCGAAGTGGCCTTCAAATTCGGGCCGGCCGAATATTTTGCATTAATGGTGCTGGGTCTGATCGGTGCCGTGGTGCTGGCCTCAGGCTCGTTGCTCAAGGCTGTGGGCATGATATTGCTGGGCCTGCTGCTGGGCCTGGTTGGAACCGACGTGAACTCCGGCGTCGCACGCTTCAGCTTCGATGTCCCCGAGCTCACCGATGGCATCGGCTTTGTCGCCATTGCGATGGGCGTCTTCGGCTACGGCGAAATCATCAGTAACCTGGCCCAGCGGCAAGACGAGCGCGAAGGCAATGTCGAAGTGTTCGCAGTCAAGATGCAGGGATTGTTTCCAACCCGTCAGGACTTCCGAGACATGACGCCCGCCGTACTGCGCGGAACCGCGCTGGGATGCGCGCTGGGTATCCTGCCGGGTGGGGGCGCGCTGCTGTCTGCATTTGCCGCCTACACCATAGAGAAAAAAATGAAGGCCCGTCCAGGCGAAGTACCCTTTGGCCAAGGCAACATCCGCGGGGTGGCGGGCCCGGAAGCCGCCAATAACGCGGGCGCGCAGGCGTCTTTTATTCCGCTGCTCACGCTGGGCATTCCATCCAATGTGGTGATGGCGCTGATGGTTGGCGCAATGACGATTCACAACATCCAGCCCGGCCCTCAGGTGATGACCAGCAATCCGGAACTGTTCTGGGGCCTGATCGCCTCGATGTGGATAGGCAATGCGATGCTGGTGATCCTGAACCTGCCACTGATTGGCATCTGGATCAAGCTGCTGACCGTTCCCTACCGTTTTTTGTTTCCGGCCATCGTGCTGTTTTGCGCCATTGGCGTCTACTCCACCAACAACAACACCTGGGACATCTGGGTCGTGGGGGTTTTCGGGGTGATAGGCTACATCTTCAACAAGCTGCGGGCCGAACCGGCACCGCTTTTGCTGGGCCTGATCCTCGGCCCCATGATGGAAGAAAACCTGCGCAGGGCGCTGCTGCTGTCCCGCGGCGACTGGAGTACGTTTGTAACGCGCCCCCTCTCTGCCGGCCTGCTCGTGACCTGCGTCGTGCTGCTTCTGATCGTGCTGCTGCCCTCCGTGAAGAAGACGCGCGAAGTAGCCTTCGTTGAAGACTAGCGCGCCGGAATAAAGTGTGAAGCCCGCCGATAAGCCGGATTCTGTGCGCCGCACCACCTTGCCGAAACAAACTGGCGCGGTGTGACCGCCATTAATCTGGGCCGGGGGTCGCCCCCACGGCTCGGTGCTA
>JAZKDR010000049.1:0-38998 GCA_040387435.1 Pseudomonadota bacterium | reverse complement strand
TGTTGTACAAACAGCGCCAGCGCGCCGGCGACCACGCCCCAGAAGGCGGAGCCGACACCGGCGATGACGACGCCCGAGAGCGTGACGAGAAAGGTGATGAGCGCGGCCTCACGGTGGGCCTCGTCCTTCACGGCGCTTGCGAGCCCACTGCCTATGGTGCCCAGCAGGGCCAGGCCTGCAATTGCCACCACGAGCTCTTTCGGGAAGGCCGTGAGGATACCGGTCACCGCTGCACCGAACGTGCCGATGACGATGTAAATGAGCCCGCAAGACACGGCGGCGGTGTAGCGTTTGGCCGGGTCTTCATGCGCTTCCGGCCCCATGCAGATGGCGGCGGTGATGGCGCTCAAGTTCAGCGCAAACGCGCCGAAGGGTGCCAGCACAAACGTGGCGATACCGGCCAGGGTGATGGTTTTTGAAACCGGTATGCCGCCATCAGGCGCATCAGGGCCATAACCTGTGGCACGTATGGCTGCCACACCCGGCAGGTTTTGCGAGGCCATGGTCACCACAAACAGGGGCAGTGCCAGGCTGACGATGGCCTGCACGGTGAACACCGGCATGGTGAAGACCGGCACCGCCAGTGAAAACTCCACCGCCGACCAGGCCAGTTGCCCGCGCAAGGCGGCGAACGCGACGGCACCCGCCAGCGTCAGCACCACGGCGTAACGTGGCAGCAGGCGTTTGGCGATCAGGTAAATCGCCAGCATCAACAGCACCAGCGGCAAGGCACTTTGGGCGGCGGCAAATGCCTGGATGCCGAAGCGCGCGAGCACACCGGCCAGCAGCGCCGAAGCAATGGCGACGGGAATGCGGTCCATGACGCGCTCGAACCAGCCGGTGGCGCCTGCCAACACGATCAGCGCCGCACTCACCATGAACGCGCCAACCGCCTCGCCCATGGAAAAGCCGCCCGCCAGCCCCGCCGTCGCGAGCACAGCGGCACCCGGTGTGGACCACGCAATCATCACGGGCTTTTTCAGCCAGATCGACGGAATCACCGAGCACAGGCCCATGCCTATGCCCAGCGCCCACATCCACGAGGCGATTTGTGCAGGGGTGGCGTTAAACGCCTGTGCGGCCTGGAAGACGATGGCGACGGAACTGGTGAAGCCGACCAGTACGGCCACAAAACCGGCGGTGAAGGCCGAAAGGTTCAGGTCCCTGAAAAACTGCATGCAGGGATTCTGGCAGGTCGCCACAGGGGGCGCTCGGCTGGGGCTTCTGCCCCGTGGACCAGGGCGTTCAGATCTCTATCTTGCTGCCGAGCTCGACCACCGCGTTGTTGGGCAGGTTCAGAAAGTCTGCCGCGCCGCTGGCGTTGTGGTGCATCTGCGCGAAGAGCTTTTCACGCCAGGGCGCCATGCCGCCGCCTATGGTGGGCACCACGGTGTCGCGCGACAGAAAGTAGCTGGTGTTCATGGCTTCCAGCTCGCAGCCCCGGCCCTTGATTTGCTGCAAAGCCTTCGGCAGGTCCAGGTCATTCTTGAAGCCGTAGTGAACGTTCACCTGCCAGCAGTCGTGGCCCAGCGACTCGATCTCCAGCCGCTTGTTCATGCCTATCCAGGGAATCTCGTGGTTGCGCACAGTGACAAAAAGATTCTGCTCGTGCAGCACCTTGTTGTGCTTGAGGTTGTGCAACAAGGCATTGGGCACCGTGCCGGCTTCGGCCGTGAGGAAAACAGCCGTGCCTTCCACGCGCGCCGGCGGGCTCACAAACACCGCATCCAGAAAGCTGGGCAGGTCGATGGCGTCGGTGCGCAGCTTCTCGTTGAGGATGTGCCTGCCTTCCTTCCACGTGATCATGAGGGTGAAGACCACGCCGCCAATCATCAGCGGGAACCAGCCACCGGCAAACAGCTTCATCAAATTGGAGGCGAAGAAGGCAAAGTCGACCACGAAGAAAAGACCGGTGGCGGCGATGCACAGGCCGAGCGGGTAGTTCCAGCCGTAGCGGATCACAAAGAATGTGAGCACCGTGGTGATCAGCATGTCAGTACAGACGGCGATGCCGTAGGCTGCGGCCAGGTTGCTCGATGAGCGGAACATGACGACGGCCAGCACGATGGTGACGAACAGGCCCCAGTTCACCAGCGGCATGTAGATCTGCCCGGTATCACGCACGCTGGTGTGCTGGATGTTCAGCCGCGGCAGGTAGCCCATCTGGATGGCCTGTTTGGTCACGCTGAACGCGCCGGTGATCAGGGCTTGCGAGGCAATGACGGTGGCCAGGGTCGCCAGCCCCACCAGCGGCAGCAGGGCCCATTCGGGCGCCATCAGGTAGAAAGGGTTTTTAACCGCGTCGGGATTGCTGAGCAGCAGCGCGCCCTGGCCGAAATAGTTCAGCACCAAGCAAGGCATCACGACCGAAAACCAGGCCAGCCGGATGGGCCGTTTGCCGAAGTGACCGAGGTCGGCGTAGAGCGCCTCGGCACCCGTCACGCACAGCACCACGGCGCCCAGGATGATGAAGGTGATGCCCGGGTTGTCCCACATGAAGCGCAGCGCGTAGTGGGGGCTCACGGCCAGCAGGATTTCCGGGTGGGTGACGATTTTCGACACGCCCAGCAAGGCAATTACAAAGAACCAGACCAGCGTGATGGGCCCGAAAAACTTGCCGATGCCGGCCGTGCCGTGTTTTTGCACGGCGAAAAGGCAAAACAGGATGACCAGCGTGATGGGAATAACGCCCTGCTTGAATGCAGGCGACACCACTTCCAGACCTTCAACCGCTGACAGCACGGAGATCGCCGGGGTGATGACGCCATCACCATAAAACAGCGAGGTGCCGAAAATGCCGACCACCAGCAACACACGGCGCAACTGGGGTTTGTCTTTCACCGCGGTAGATGCCAGCGCCAGCATGGCAATCAGGCCGCCTTCCCCATTGTTGTCGGCACGCAGCACCAGGGCGACGTACTTGATGGAGACGATGACGGTCAACGTCCAGAAGAATATGGAGAGGATGCCGTAGACGTTTTCGTGGGTAAAAGGAACGTGTCCCGAACCAAACACTTCCTTCATGGCATACAGAACGCTGGTTCCGATGTCGCCGTAGACGACGCCGATAGCGCCCAGTGTGAGCGCCGCAAGAGATGATTTTTTACTTGACACAAAAACTTCCCGTCTTTGGCTGCTGTGGTCTGCGGGCTTTCAGGGCCTGCGGCAGACGCTGCTGGCAGCGGCGGGAATGGTTACCTTTGGGAGTGCTATTTTGCGCCTCCGCCTGCGGCTTGCAAGTCGGCCCGCGCCCCTAAAGCGAAGTATTGACGGCTTTGTTGCACCGCAACAACTTGTAACCGGGCCGTCTTAACCGGCCCACACAGCAAAAGCCCCTTTCGGGGCTTTTGGGTGGTTTTATCGCGCCTCGGTGCTGCCGGCGGAAATGTCAGTCATAGACCTCGGCATCCGGGTCGGTGGCTTCCAGCTCGTAACTGGCGGCCAGCATGGCCAGGCGGCCAATCACCCCATACATATAGAAGCGGTTCGGGCTGCTGGAGCCCGGCTTTTCACCGGGTTGCGGCAGGCGGCCGCTGTCGGCAAAGGCCAGCGGCACAAAACTGGCCCCCGGCGCGTTGAGGTTCTCATCGATGCCGCGGTCGGGGTGCACGCGGTAAAAACCGCCGACCACGTAACGATCCATCATGTAGACGACCGGCTCGGCCACGGCATCCTGCACGCGCTCGTTGGTCAGCACGCCTTCCTGGATGATCACCTCGGTCAGCGGCTGGCCGTCCTTGGTGGTGCTCATCTTGTTTTTGGTCTTGCGGTTCAGGCTTTCCAGGTCCTTCACGTCGCGCACGGTCATGATGCCCATGCCGTAAGTCCCGTTGTCAGCCTTGACGATGACAAAGGGCTTTTCGTTGATGCCGTATTCCTTGTACTTGCGGCGTATCTTGTTCAGCAACGCGTCGACGTTGCTGGTCAGGCATTCCATGCCGCCGCCTTCGGCGATGTTGACCTCGCTGCACTTCTCGAACATCGGGTTGATGAGCCACGGGTCTATGCCCAGCAGCTTTCCGAAGCGCTTGGAGACTTCTTCGTAGGCCTTGGCATGGCGCGACTTGCGGCGCACCGACCAGCTGGCGTGGTTGGGCGGCAGCAAATACTGCTCGTTGAGGTCTTCCAGAATGCCCGGAATGCCGGCCGACAAATCGTTGTTCAGCAGGATGGTGCAGGGGTCGAAATCTTTCAGGCCCAGGCGGCGGTCGGTGCGGATCAGCGGCTCGATGGTGATGGTCTCGCCGGTCGGCAGGTCCAGCGTGGTCGGCTCCTTGATGTCGGGCGACAGCGAGCCGAAGCGCACGTTCAGGCCGGCCTGGTTGAAGATGCGCCTGAGCTGCAGCACATTCGACAGGTAAAAACTGTTGCGCGTGTGGTTCTCGGGCACCACCAGCAGGTTGCGGGCCTCGGGGCAGATTTTTTCAATCGCCGCCATCGCGGCCTGCACGGCCAGCGGCAGCATCTCGGGCGTCAGGTTGTTCCAGCCGCCGGGGAAGAGGTTGGTGTCGACCGGCGCCAGCTTGAAGCCGGCGTTGCGCACGTCGACGGAACTGTAGAACGGTGGCGTGTGCTCCATCCACTCCAGCCTGAACCAGCGTTCGATGGCGGGCATCGAGTCAAGAATGCGTTGCTCGAGTTCGTTGATGGGGCCGTTCAGGGCGGTGATGAGATGCGGAACCATGCGGCCACTTTCGATTGAGGATTTTGTTATGCAGTGTGGCTATAACACTTGAGATTTTAGGGATGTTGGGGCTTGGCCTTGAGGTTACAAGGGGTAACGGGGCGGCTGGGCAGCGAATTCAGCGCGGCTGCGTGATCGTCATGCCGCCCGCCTTGCAGCGGCTCATTTTTCAGATGGAACGACGAGCGCCAATACAAAACGGCGCGGTGCTCGCGTGAAGACCTTCACAACACTTGGAAAAGGCATTTTTAACGTACACGGCAAATTTTTGCCGTGTACGTTAAAAAATCAGGATTCAGGCGGCTTGGGGCTGTTTTTGGGAACAAAAACAGGCAAAAAGGGCGCTCAAAAGGCCATTTTCAGGCATCAAATCGGCGTCCAGACCAATATACACGGGCGTGAGCAGCTATTTAATTTATAGCAAACGAAGGGCTGAGAAACTGCTAGCAGCGCGCAGCTTGCAGCTTGCAGCTCAGGTACGGATTTCCCCGTTGCCCAGCACCACGTACTTGAGCGAGGTCAGGCCTTCGATGCCGACCGGGCCGCGGGCGTGGAACTTGTCGGTCGAAATACCGATTTCCGCACCCAAGCCGAACTCAAAACCATCTGCGAAGCGTGTGCTCGCATTCACCATGACGCTGGCTGAATCAACCTCACGCAGGAAGCGCTGGGCGTGCATGTGGTCCCGTGTGATGATGGCGTCGGTGTGGTGGCTGGAGTACTGGTTGATGTGCGCAATGGCTTCATCAATGCCCGCCACCACCTTGATGCTGATGATGGGTGCCAGGTATTCCTCATACCAGTCCTGCTCGGTCGCGGCCTGGATGTTGGCTTTCGCCTGCAGGGCGGGCTGCGCCTTGAGGATGTCGGTGGCCGCGGCATCGCAGCGCATTTCCACGCCCTTGTCGGCATAGATGGCGGCGATCTTAGGCAGGAAGTCAGCGGCCACACCTTTGGCAACCAGCAAACCTTCGCTGGCGTTGCAGGGGCTGTACTTGTTGGTCTTGGCGTTGTCGGCCACGGTCACGGCCATCGCTACGTCGCAGGGGTCATCGACATAGACATGGCAGTTGCCGTCCAGGTGCTTGATGACGGGTACCTTGGCATCGCGGCTGATGCGCTCGATCAGGCCCTTGCCGCCGCGCGGAATGATGACGTCCACATACTGGGGCATGGCGATCAGCCGGCCCACGGCTTCGCGGTCGGTGGTGGGGACCAGTTGCACCGCATCGGCAGGAAGATTGGCAGCAGCCAGGGCGTCCTGCACCAGCGCAGCCAGTGCCTTGTTCGACTCAATCGCTTCCGAACCGCCTCGCAGAATGCAGGCGTTGCCGCTCTTGATGGCCAGCGAGGCCGCCTCGATGGTCACGTTGGGGCGGCTCTCGTAAATCATGCCGAAGACGCCGATGGGCACGCGCATCTGGCCGACGCGGATGCCGCTGGGCTGCTGTTTCATGCCGATGATCTCGCCGATCACGTCGGGCATGACGGCGAGCTGTTCGCAACCCAGAGCGACGGTGGCCAAATCCTTGGCGGTGAGCTTGAGCCTGTCCAGCAGCGGGCCAGCCAAGCCGCCCGCTTTGGCGCGCTCGAGATCCCGCTGGTTGGCGGTTTCAAGCGCGGCCGTGTTCTGTTTGAGCAGCGCGGACAGCTTGAGCAAAGCGGCATTGCGGACAGCCGCCGGTGAACGCGCCATGGCCGCAGAGGCCTTCTTGGCCTGCTGGCCGAGGGTATCCATCAGGCGCGTGACGTCGCTGTCCTGAATTAAAGAATTTTTGAGATCGGGCGCATTCATGGCCCTATTTTCCCCTAGATATGGCCCCCACGCTTTTCGCTTCGCGTAATACGCTGCCCCCCCAAGGGGGCCGCTGCGCCTTGCGGCCGGCGAAGCCGAACCGCGGCTCCTGCTTGCGAAGACCTCGCTTCGCCTGTTGCCGAGAGCTTTAACGAACTCGGGACGATGCTGGTCGGGCCGCGCACTGCTCGCACACCATGCCCGCCAGGCGGTGCAAAGCCTGCCAGCCGCTGGCCGGCCAGTCGGGTTGCTTGAGGCCTTTGACGATGCCGTCAACCTTGTGCGCTGCATGCAGCAGGTTGGCCAGTGTGGTGTCGCCGATTTGCGGCAGCACGCGTTCGAACAGCTTTTCCTTCACGCCCCAGACGCGGTTTTCACGCAGCGCCATGGGCATGGGCCGGCCAGCCGCGATGGCGTCTTTCACGCGTTTCATGCTGCGGATGTCTTCTGCAATGGCCCAGTGCACCAGCACCTCGGACTCACCTTCGGCCTGCAGGCCTTCCAGCATGCGGGCGACGCGTACCGTCTGCCCGCCCAGCACCGCTTCCGACAGCTTGAAGACGTCGTAACGCGCCACATTGAGCACGGCGTTCTCGACCTGGTCAAAGGTCAGGGTTCCGTCGCCTGCCTGCCCCGCCGGGTACAGCAGCGCCAGTTTCTGGATTTCCTGATGTGCTGCGAGCAGGTTGCCCTCGACGCGATCCGAAAAAAACTGCAAGGTGCGCTGCCCTTCTTCACCGGCGGCGACGCGCTGGCCCTGCATCTGCAGCCGCTGCGAAATCCACTGCGGCAGGTTGCGCCTGTCAATGGGGTCGAACTTGACGGTGACACCGAAGCTCTCGAGCGCGCCGAACCACGCGCCCTTGGTCGTCATGCTGTCCAGCCGGGGCAGCATCACCAGCGTCAACGTCGAATCATCACCCTGCGCGCGCTCGGCAATCTGCTGCAGGGCCACCGAGCCGTCCTTGCCGGGCTTGCCGCTGGGAATGCGGATTTCAACAATCTGTTTGTCTGCGAACAGGCTGAGTGACCCACCGCTGGCCAGCACCTCGCTCCAGTCGAAGTGCGCCCCGGCCACTGTGTGCACGGTGCGTTCGGTGTAACCCTGCTGGCGGGCCTCGGCACGCAGCGCATCGGCAAACTCCTGCACCAGCAGGGGCTCATCGCCATGCAGCGCATACAGGCTTTTCAGCCCGCGCTTGAGGTGCTCCTGAAGTTGTGCGGGCGCCAGGTTCATGGGGCGGCCTTTACAGCTCGGTCACAGCCGCCAGACGGCGCATGATCTGCTGGACCACGTCGCTCTGCATCTCGCGGTAGAGCAGCGCTTCTTCCGATTCCTTGGCCAGTGCGGCGGATTCGTTGAAGCTGATGTCACGCTGCTGCAGGATTTCAGCGCTCGGGATGAGCTCTTTGCCTTTGGGCGTACGCAGCCTGAAAACGAAGCGCAAACGCAACTGGAACTCGCGCACCAGACCTGCCGCATTGCGACTGAGCACGACTTTCTCGCGCGTCTCGCTGACCACATCAAGGATCACGTCAGTTTGGTCGATAAAGCGGGAGTCTGTGACGACACGAACATTTCCGCCAGACTCGAGCGAACGCCGCAGTTCAATGCCCAGAGCATTGCCTTCGCTGTAGGGAATGTAGATGGACTTGAACGGAAAATTGGGCGCCTTGCGCAGCTCGAAGCCGCAGCCGGTGACCGACAGCGCCGCGCCGGCGGCCGTCAGGGTGAGCAGGTGACGACGTTGCATGCTTGTTCTTTCCTTGAGTCGTTTCAGACCACGATGTTCACGAGACGGCCCGGCACCACGATCACCTTTTTCGGCGCCGCGCCCGCGGCCTGTTTGACAAAGGCTTCTGTCGCCAGGGCGGCGGCCTCGATCGCGGCCTTGTCAGCGGTGGCGCTGACCGTCACCGAGCCGCGCAGCTTGCCGTTGATCTGCAGCATCAGTTCGATCTCGTCCTGCTGCAATGCAGAAGCATCGACAGCGGGCCAGGGCGCGTCGAGCAGGTCACCCTGGTCAGCGGCATAACCGAGCTCGACCCACAAGGCATGCGCAATGTGCGGCGTGGCCGGGTAGATGCAGCGCAGCAGGATGCCGAAACCTTCGCGCAAGGCCGCCAGAGCTGCATCCGATGTGCCACCCTTGAAATCTTCCAGCGCGTTGAGCAGCTTCATGCCGCCCGAGACCACCGTGTTGTATTGCATGCGCTGGTAGTCGTAGTCCACCTGCTTGAGCACGGTGTGAACTTCCAGCCGGAGCGCCTTGATGTCTTTGGCCGACGCATCCGCATCGGCGGCCACCGTCATGGCTTTCAGTTTGGCGCCGAAGTTCCAGACGCGGCGCAGGAAGCGGTAGCTGCCTTCAACGCCGGCGTCGTTCCACTCCAGCGTGGCTTCGGGCGGTGCGGTGAACATGGTGTACAGGCGGGCGGTGTCGGCACCGTAGCGCTCGATCAAATCCTGCGGATCCACGCCGTTGTTTTTGGACTTGCTCATGGTGCCCACGCCTTCGTAGACGATGGCGGTACCTGCGGGCAGACTGCCCTTGGCCTCCTTGAGCTTGGCGCCAGTCACCTTGCCCGACGCATCGTGCGTGTCTTCGACCTCGGCCGGCCAGAAATATTCGATGCCTGCGCCTTCGGCCTTGCGCGAGTAGATGTGGTTCAGCACCATGCCCTGCGTCAGCAGTTTGGTGAAGGGCTCATCAATCTTGACCAGGTCGAGGTCGCGCATGACCTTGGTCCAGAAGCGGGCGTACAGCAGGTGCAGGATGGCGTGCTCAATGCCGCCAATGTACTGGTCCATGGGCATCCAGTAAGCTGCGCCTTCTGCCACCATCTTCGCGTCATTCTTCGGGTCGCAATAACGCATGACGTACCAGGACGAATCGACAAAGGTGTCCATAGTGTCCGTTTCGCGGCGACCGGGCTTGCCGCACACCGGGCAGACCACACCGGCGTGAAAGCCCGCGTGTTTGTGCAGCGGGTTGCCCGAGCCATCGGGCACGCAGTCCTGCGGCAGGACGACGGGCAAGTCCTTCTCGGGCACTGGTACCGCGCCGTGTTCTTCGCAGTGGATGATGGGAATCGGCGTGCCCCAGTAACGCTGGCGGCTCACACCCCAGTCGCGCAGGCGCCAAGTGGTCTTTTTCTCGCCCAGACCCTTGGCTGCGAGGTCGGCAGCCACAGCGTCGACGGCCGCCTTGAAGCCCAGGCCGTCGTACTTGCCGGAGTTGATCGCCGTGCCCTGCTGCTTGTCGCCATACCAGTCCGACCAGGCATCCATGCTGTAAGCCTGCCCCTTGACGTCGGTCACCTGCTTGATGGGCAGACCGTACTTTTTGGCGAACTCGAAGTCACGTTCGTCATGCGCGGGCACGCCCATCACGGCGCCATCGCCATAACTCATCAGCACGTAGTTGCCGACCCACACTTCCACCTTGTCGCCGGTCATAGGGTGCGTGACGAACAGGCCGGTGGCCATGCCCTTTTTTTCCTGCGTGGCGAGTTCGGCTTCGGTGGTACCGCCAGACTTGCACTCTTCGATGAAGGCGGCAATCTTCGGATGGGTGCTGGCCGCCTGTGTGGCAATCGGGTGTTCCGGGGCGACGGCGCAAAAGGTCACGCCCATGATGGTGTCGGCGCGTGTGGTGAACACATACATGCGGCCATCGTTAATCAGGGCCCCAGACCCATCCTTGATGTCGTGCGTGAACGCGAACCGCACACCCTCGCTTTTGCCTATCCAGTTCTCCTGCATGAGCTTGACGCGCTCTGGCCAGCCGGGGAGTTTGGTGCTGACGCTGTCGAGCAGCTCTTCGGCGTAGTCGGTGATCTTGAGGTAATACCCGGGGATCTCGCGCTTCTCGACCGTCGCACCAGTGCGCCAGCCCTTGCCGTCGATGACCTGTTCGTTGGCCAGGACGGTCTGGTCGACCGGGTCCCAGTTCACGGTCTGGGTCTTGCGGTAGGCAATGCCTTTTTCAAGCATCTTCAAAAACAGCCACTGGTTCCACTTGTAGTACGACGGGTCGCAGGTGGCGACTTCGCGGCTCCAGTCGATGGCCAGCCCCATCGCCTGCATCTGCTTTTTCATGTAGGCGATGTTGTCGTAAGTCCACTTCGCGGGCGGCACGCCGTTTTTCATGGCGGCGTTTTCAGCCGGCAGGCCGAATGCGTCCCAGCCCATGGGCATGAGCACGTTGTGGCCCTTCATGCGCAGGTAACGCGCCAGCATGTCGTTGATGGTGTAGTTGCGCACATGGCCCATGTGCAGCTTGCCGCTGGGGTAAGGCAGCATGGAACAGGCGTAGTACTTGCCCAGCGGCTTCTTCGGATCGTCCCGGTTTTCCACACGGTAGGCGTCGGCGGCAGTCCAGTGCGTTTGAGCGTCGCGCTCAATCTCGATGTGGTTGTATTTTTCTTGCATGAATGAGGAAGGCGAAGCAGGGGTACAAAAAAAGGGGGGAAAGCAGACCGGCAGCCCGGGCTGCAGAACTGATGGATTTTAGGCGCTGCGGGGAAAGATGCCCCGCTGCAGGGTCAGGGTTTGCCGGAGGGTACCGCCGGCTGCGCGGCAGAGCTGTCGGCCACGAAGCCGATCCGGTTCAGGCCGGCTTTTTGGGCCACCCCCATGACCTCGACCACTTTGCCGTAGGGCACGGCCTGGTCGGCGCGCAGCTGCACCTCGGTCTCGGGGTTTTGTTTGGCAGTCTGGCTCAGGCTGGCGGCCAGTTGCTCGACGGCGATGGGCTTGTCGGCCATAAACACCTGCCCGGCAGCGTCTATCACCAGGGTCACGAATTTTGGTGTGTCCGATGCTTTGGCCGCATCGGTTTTCGGCAGGTCCAGGCGGATGGCGCTGGCCAGAAGCGGGGCGGTCAGAATGAAGATGACCAACAGCACCAGCATCACATCGACCAGCGGTGTGACATTGATCTCGCTCATGGGCTGTGAGCCTGTGGTGCGTTCAAGCCGTCCGAAACTCATGATGCCCCCACGCTCTTCACTTCGTGTAATACGCGGCCCCCCGAGGGGGCTGGCCTTGCTTGGGGCGGCCCGGCGCGGCGGCCGGCCGCTTTGGTTTTATGCATTTTTTTGCACGAGCAGTTCACGGAGGTCGCGGGCAAAACCTTCCAGGTCCGCCTCGATGCGGCCCACAAAACGGCCAAAGATGTTGTACGCCAACACGGCAGGTATCGCCACGGCCAGGCCAGCGGCCGTCATGATGAGGGCTTCGCCCACCGGGCCGGACACCTTGTCGATGGTGATCTGGCCTGCGGAGGCAATACCGATCAGCGCGTGGTAAATGCCCCAGACTGTGCCCAGGAGGCCGACAAACGGAGCGGTAGAGCCCACCGTGGCGAGCAGCACCTGCCCGAACTGCAGCTTGTGCAAAACGGCATGGAGGGCGTCGCGCAGCACGCGGGTCAGCTGCTGGGATTTGTCGCCCGCGGTGGCCAGCGTACCGGTGGTCGTGATTTGTGTGGCGGCAATGAGCGGCAGGACCAGCGCCTCGCGGTCGAACGCGGCCACCCTGTCGGCAGCTTCAGCCATGGAAGGCGATTGCCAGAAGGCCGCGGTGCTGCGGGCCACGTCACCAACGGCGCGGTGCAGCATCCAGGCTTTCCACACGATGACCACCCAACTTGCCACGGACATCAGCAACAGCACCAGCGCGACGAACTGGCTGATGAGGCCGCCTTGTGCCAGGACGCCGGGCAGGTTCATGGCTGCATCACTTCAGGTTAAGGACATCGAACATGTCGAACAGGCCAGTCTTGTGGCCGGCCAGGAAGCGCGCGGCGCGCAGGCTGCCCTGGGCATAGGTTTCCCGACTCGAGGACTTGTGCGTGATTTCGATGCGTTCGCCGATGCCTGCAAACAGCACGGTGTGGTCACCCACGATATCGCCACCGCGGATGGCCGCGAAGCCGATGGTGGACGGGTCACGCTCGCCCGTGATGCCTTCACGGCCATACACGGCGCAATCTTTCAGGTCACGGCCCAGCGCACTGGCAATCACCTCGCCCATCTTGAGCGCCGTGCCCGAAGGCGCGTCGACCTTGTGGCGGTGGTGGGCCTCGATGATTTCGATGTCGTAGCCGGTCGCCATGGCTTTGGCGGCCATCTCGAGCAGCTTGAGCGTCACGTTGACACCCACGCTCATGTTGGGCGCCATCACGATGGCAATGTCTTTGGCAGCCGCGGCGATTTCTGCCTTTTGTTCATCCGAGAAACCGGTGGTGCCTATGACCAGCTTGACGCCCATGTCGCGGCAAATGGCCAGGTGCGCCATGGTGCCTTCGGGACGTGTGAAGTCGATCAGCACGTCCGCGTTCTTCAGGCCTTCGCGGATATCGGAATGAATCAGCACGCCGCTGGCATGACCGGAAGAAGCCGCAGCGTCCGTGCCGATGGCTGGACTGGCGGCCACGTCGAGCGCACCGCCAAGCGCGCAGTCGCCGCTCTGGCGAACCGCATTGATCAGCATCTGGCCCATGCGCCCGCTGGCGCCGGCAATGGCCAGCCGTTGTTTGGCCTGCGCCCCGCTCACCGCAGCGGGCTTTCAAGCGGCGGGTAGGCTGCCGACGGCGCGCCCACAGCAGCGGCGCCGCTGGTGCTGGTGCCGGTAACGACTGCAGGGGTCGTGGCGGGCTTTTTGGATTCCGCATTTTTGAGCTGGTCTTCGCTGGCTTCCAGAACCGGCACGGCACCAAGCTTGCGTTTGGAATCCAGCTTGGAGATGAACTCGGCCTCGCTCGGCATGGTGTCGCCCTCGGAGCGCTCAAGGACATCACCCTTGAAATAAACGGTGTACTTCAGCGATTGGGGTTCAACGCCCTGGCGCTTCAGGGTGAAGACGTAATCCCAGCGATCGGCATGAAACACGCTGGCCAGCAGCGGCGTGCCAAGAACGTCCTTGACCTGCGCACGCGTCATGCCGGGCTTGAGGGCGTCAACCTGCTCTTTCGAGACGAAATTGCCCTGAACCACATCGATCTTGTAGGGCGTGATCCAGTTCACAGGATTGATGGAAGCGGTGCTCATGCCGCTGCATGCCGAGATCAGGAAGGCGACGGAAACCAGCCCCGCGACCTGAAACGCAGACCTGATGCTGTAACGATGATTTTCAGACATGGGATTGGGTGTAGCGATATGATTGGCCATTGTAGCGGCTGGGTTCCTCTGTAACCCGTGGCAGCCAGGGGTTCCCGCACGGGCTGGGGCTGCATTTCCGAGAGAAATTCCATGAGCAACATCGACGAACTCAAAAGTACCGGCCTGAAGGCCACCCTGCCGCGGCTGAAGATCCTGGACGTGTTCCAGAAAAGCACGCAGCGGCATTTGACGGCCGAAGACGTGTTTCGGGTCCTGCTCGAAGACCGCACCGACATCGGGCTGGCCACCGTCTACCGCGTGCTGACGCAGTTTGAGCAGGCCGGCATCCTGAGCCGCAGCCACTTCGAAAGCGGCAAGGCGGTCTACGAGATCAACGAAGGCCATCACCACGACCACCTGATCTGTACCTCTTGCGGCCGGGTGGAAGAGTTTTACGATGCCGAAATCGAGAAACGGCAGCAGATTGTGGCCAAGGCCAAGGGCTGGATCCTGCAGGACCACGCCATGTCGCTTTACGGCCTTTGCGCCGACTGCGCCACTAAACGATAGCATTCACGGTCGCTCACTTTTGAGCGCCCTGCCCCGAGGGACCGCAGCTACTCGTCCTGTTCCATCGCACGCCGGTGGCGCTCGACAAATTCCTGATAGGTATGAATGCCGCGCAACTGCAAAATCGCATTGCGCACAGCGGCTTCGACCAGCACGGCGATGTTGCGGCCAGCCTCCACCTGGATGATCACCTTGCGCACCGGGATGCCCAGCACATCCTGCGTCAGCGGTTCATAGGGAATGCGTTCGTATTCGCGCTCCAGCGTTTCGCGCCGCACCAGGTGCACGATGAGCTTGAGCCGCATCTTGCGCCGCACCGCCGTTTCGCCAAAGATGGCCTTGATGTCGAGCAGGCCGATGCCGCGCACTTCCAGCAGGTTCTGCAGCAGGTCGGGGCAACGCCCTTCTATCGTGGTCTGGTTGATGCGGTAGAGGTCGACGGCATCATCGGCCACCAACCCGTGGCCGCGCGAGATCAGCTCCAGCCCCAACTCGCTTTTGCCGAGACCCGACTCACCCGTGATCATCACGCCCATGCCCAGGATGTCCATGAACACGCCGTGCATGGAGGTGCGGTCGGCAAAATGTTTTGACAGGTAGGCGCGCAGCACATCGATGACAAACGCCGCCGATTCGGGCGTCGAAAACATCGGCATCTGTGCGCGCTCGCACATGGACAGCAGGGTGTCGGGCGCTGTCTGGCCGTCGGCCACGATGAGCACCGGGGGCTCCAGCGTGATGATGCGCGAAATGCGGCGGGCGCAATCCTCCGGGCTGGCACTGGTCAGGTAGGCGACTTCGCGCTCACCCAGGATTTGCACCCGGTAAGGGTGGATGTAATTGAGGTACCCGACGAGGTCGGCGCCGGAACGGGCCGCGCGCACCGCCACTTCGTCGAAACGCCGCTCGGAGGCCCCCAGGCCGGCCACCCACTCCCACTTCAGGGCCGAGCGGTGGTCCTCAAACAGGACGTCGGCGCTGATGGCGGTGGGCTTCATGCCTGCATGCTCAAAAAGGAAGGCCCCGACGTACCGTCAGGCGCTGGCTTGGTGGGCAGAGTGCCACGAGGAAATCAGCTGGTGCAATGCGGTGGCATCGGTGCTGGTCTTGAGCTGCTCACGCAGCACACTGTCGCTGAGCAGCTCGGCAATTTCAGACAGGATTTCAAGGTGTTTTTGTGTCGCCGCTTCCGGCACCAGCAGGAAGATCAGGAGCGCGACGGCCTGCTCGTCCGGTGCATCAAAGCCAATAGGCGCCTGCAACTGGAACACCGCCGCCATGGGCGCCTTGAGACCCTTGATGCGACCGTGCGGTATGGCCACGCCATGCCCGAGGCCGGTCGAACCAAGCCGCTCACGCGCAAACAGGCTGTCGGTGATCAGCGCGCGGTTCAACCCGTGCTGGTTTTCAAACAACAGTCCGGCTTCTTCAAAAGCGCGCTTCTTGCTGGTGGCTTCGACACTGACCAGCACCTGGGACGGGGGCAAAATTTGCGAAAGACGGTTCATAGGGTTGCTTAGTCGCCGAATTATGCACTTTACCGTGAGTTCGCCATCATGACGGGCGTAAAAAAGCCGCCAGGGTGTGGCGGCGTGCGTTTTTACGGAACGGTGTCCGTTTCTGGCCACTCAGCCCAGCGGCAGTTCCTGTCGCTTGACGGCCTGATGGTGGTGGTCCTGTGTTTTGGTCTTGTATCGGCTCACCTGGCGGTCCAGCTTGTCGGTCAACTCGTCAACGGCGGCATACAAATCAGCGTGAGAGCATTCGGCAAACAGGTCGCGGCCCTTGACGTGTACATTGCACTCCGCTCGCTGCCTTCTCTCCTTTTCCTTCATGTTGTCCACCGTCAACAGGACTTTCACGTCCACTACCTGGTCAAAATGCCGGGTAATCCGATCCAGCTTGCTCGTCACATAACCGCGCAGTGCGGGGGTGACTTCAAGATGGTGACCGCTGATCGTCAAATTCATAAAGAGACTCCTTTTCCAGAAAATGGAATTGGTTGAAAAAACCATTTGCCCTCCCAGGCGAATGGCGACGGGACACTCTCTTGAATTCACTATGCGCCCGAACTTTGGCAAAAGCAACCTTGCAGCGCACAAAAAAATGAAACTATTTGCAGCTGGTCTGAAACAGCATGTTGATATAGCTTCTGGGTATTATTTGTAAGCTTTGTCACCCCGGGCCAGACCAACCTCATGTCGCTTGAAACCATTATTTCGTCGGCGCTCACCCGCCCGAAGGAGGACTGCCCGGCCCTGGTCCTGATGGGGGGCGGCGCCCGCACCGCCTACCAGGCGGGTGTGCTGCACGCCTTGTCCAGCATGCTCGGGCTGGCCAGCAGCAATGTGGCGCCGGCATTTCCCTTCAAGATATTGGTCGGCACCTCTGCCGGGGCGCTGAATGCGGCTTTTCTGGCCAGTCGGGTCGATGAAGGGATGAATGCCTTCGCCCATCTTGCGGCCTTCTGGACCGGTCTGCGGTCGTCCCAGGTCTACCGCCTGAAAGTCCCGGTCTGGGTGCGGTCCAGCCGTATCGCCGCGGCGCTTTTCCTGTCCCAGCAGGTTCGGGCGCAGCAGGCTTTTCTGAACAACACGCCTCTGGTGGACACGCTGCACCGTGCCATCTCGCTCAGCCGGATCGAGCAGGCGCTGGCCGACCGAAGCCTGCACGCTCTCGCCGTGACGGCATCCAGCTATACCAGTGGCGTGCACTGGACGTTTTGCCAGACGGGTCGGGCCCGCCAGGATGAAACCTGGAGCCGCCCCGGCCGCCGCGCCGAGTTCCAGCCCATCACCATCGAACACCTGATGGCGTCCAGCGCCCTGCCGTTTATCTTCCCCTCCACGCCGCTCTGGGTCGATGGCCGCCGCGAGTTTTTCGGCGATGGCTCCATGCGGCAAAGCTCGCCGCTGTCACCGGCGCTGCACCTGGGCGCCAGCCGGATTCTGGTGATCGGTGTTGGCCAGCCCGAACGGGCCGGTTTTGGCACCGCCGAAGCCTCCGCTGCCGGCGTGCGCCCCACCCTGGGCGCCATTGCCGGCCACGCCATGGCCAGCGTGTTCCAGGACACCCTGCAGGCCGACGTCGAGCAGGCCACCCGCGTCAGCAACACCATGCGCCAGCTGCCACGCGAGATTGCCGCCGTCATGCCCTACCGCCCGGTAGACATCCTGGCCATGGCGCCGTCGCAATCGCTGGACGCCCTCGCCCAGGCGCACGCCAGCGAGCTGCCCACCGCCACCTACCGCGCCCTGGAAGGGCTGGGCGCGCTCGGCAGCCGGGCCAGCCCCGGGGGCGCTGCGCTGGCCAGCTACCTGCTGTTTGAGCCCGGCTTCGTGAAGGCACTGATGGCGCTGGGCGAGCACGATGCGTACGCCCGCAAGGCCGAGCTGCTGGCCTTCTTTGGCTACCCTGCGACCTGAAACGGCAGCCGCCAGCGGTAGATAAAACCATGCTGCAGTGCCATAATCGCGGCAGATTCACTACGGAGAAATCCTTGGAAAGCAGCCCTAGTTGCTAGCTTTCAGCACCACTGACTGACACAAGGCCCCATGCGGCCGGCCGTCAAGGAGAGGGGTTGAAAGCGATGCACATCCACCCCCACACCTCCTGCCACCCGGCGCCCGACTCATGCGGCGTGCCCGGTGCATAACCTTGACAACAAAGGCAGTCGGCCATGCTCAATATTTTCACCCTCGCCAACGGGCGACTCTTTCAGGAAGAAATCGAGTCGCTTGAAGAGCTCTCCAAGTTCCAGCCTATCTGGGTGGACCTGGAATCCCCCACCCTCGAAGAAAAACGCTGGATCAAGCAGTACTACGGCCTGTCCATCCCGGAAGACGCGATGGACGAGGACATCGAGGAGTCCGCGCGCTTTTACGAAGAAGACAACGGCGAGCTGCACATCCGCTCTGACTTTTTGATCGCCGACGAAGACGAGCCCCGCACGGTGCGCGTCGCCTTCATCCTGAACCTGGTCAACGACGACCTCAAGAGCAAGGGCGTGCTGTTTTCCATTCACGATGAAGACGTGCCGGTTTTTCGCCTGCTGCGCATGCGCGCCCGCCGCGCGCCCGGGCTGCTGGAAGATGCCAAGGAGGTGCTGCTCAAACTGTTCGATGCCGACGCCGAGTATTCCGCGGACACGCTGGAGAACATCTATGTCGAACTTGAAAAAGTCAGCACAAAGGTGCTGTCGGGCGACGTGACCGATGCGCTGGCCGGCGAGGTGCTGGGCGCCATCGCGCGCCACGAGGACTTGAACGGCCGCATCCGCCGCAACGTGATGGACACCCGCCGCGCCGTCAGCTTCATGATGCGCAGCAAGATGCTCAACTCGGAGCAGTTCGAGGAGGCGCGGCAGATCCTGCGCGACATCGACTCGCTGGATTCACACACCGCCTTCCTCTTCGACAAGATCAACTTCCTGATGGATGCGACCGTCGGTTTCATCAACATCAACCAGAACAAGATCATCAAGATCTTCTCGGTCGCCAGCGTGGCGCTGCTGCCACCCACGCTGATCGCCAGCGTCTACGGCATGAACTTCAAGTGGATGCCTGAACTGGACTGGGCCTGGGGCTACCCGTACGCGCTGGCGCTCATGGTGGCAAGTGCGCTGGTGCCGATGTACTACTTCAGGCGCCGCGGCTGGCTTAAATAGACGCCATCAAAGCTATCAATTGAATAGCATTCGATTGATAGCCCATATGGCCAAACCTCTTTTTTAGCACTTAAAAAAGCCATTCAAAACAGCTATATTAGCTATTTTCGAGGCCGCCGGTCTGGCGGGATTGGGCCAGAACTTGACAAAAAGCCTTGAAAAACGGCATTTTCAGGCATCAAATCGGGCTCCAGCCCAATAAAGACGAGCGTGAGCAGCTACTATTTTGGTAGCAATCCAAGAAACTTTTCAACCACCGTCCGTGCGTAATAGCTGGCCACATCGCGCACGAAAGCCGGAAAATCCACATGCGCCTGGTCGTCGGCGCGGTCAGAGATCGTCCGCACCGCCGCAAACGGCAAACCGTAGTCCAGCGCGACCTGCGCAATCGCCGCGCCTTCCATCTCCACCGCCAGCACCGGGTGGCCGGCCGACATCAGCGCCTGCTGCAGCTGGTGCGCCTCCTGCGCGCCGGAAACAAAACGGTCACCGCTGGCCATCAGGCCGTGATGCACTTTGGCATCGGGAAAGGCCCAAGGGGTTTCGCCGTCGTTGATGTGTTTGAACGCCGACTCGGCCGCCTGCAGCAGCAGGCCAGTCAATTCAGCGTCGGCTTTGAAGCGGGTCTGGCCGTAGAGCGGGATCTCGTAGCGCGGAAACAGCGGCGAGGCGTCCATGTCGTGCTGCACAAAATCCTCGGCCACCACCACGTCACCGACCTTCACGCCATGGCCTATGCCGCCGGCCACGCCGGTGAACACAATGCGGCTCACGGCAAAGCGCTCGATCAGCGCCGTTGCCGTGGTCGCGGCCGCCACCTTGCCGATGCGGGAAAGCGCCAGCACCACCGGCTGGCCATGCAGCACGCCGTGCCAGAACTCGCGTCCGGCATGGTTTGTTTTTTCGGGTTTGTCGAGCAGGTCAATCAGGCCCTGCTGCTCTTCCTGCAGCGCGCTGAGGATGGCGGTGATGGTACGGTTTGGTCGGGAGGTCATGCGCTGATTTTGCCTGTTGCCGGAGCCAGCGGCGGCGAAAAAAAAGGCAGCTTGCGCTGCCTTTGTCGAAAAACCCTCGCGGGCTCCATTAAAACTGAATGCTTATTTCTTGTCGCGCAGTTCGCGGCGCAAAATCTTGCCGACGGGTGTCTTGGGCAGGTCGGTACGGAACTCCACCACCTTGGGCTGTTTGTAGCCGGTGAGGTTTTCCTTGCAGAAGGCGCGCACCTGGGCTTCGGTCAGGTCCGGGTTCTTCTTGACGATGACCAGCTTGACGGCTTCACCGGATTTTTCGTCCGCCACACCGACGCAGGCGCATTCCATCACGCCTTCCAGGCGGCCGACCACGTCCTCGATTTCGTTCGGGTAGACGTTGAAGCCGCTGACCAAAATCATGTCCTTCTTGCGGTCGACAATTTTGAAGAAACCGTTGTCGTCCAGCACGCCGATGTCGCCGGACTTGAAGTAGCCGTCAGGCGTCATGACCTTGGCGGTTTCATCCGGACGTTGCCAGTAACCGGCCATGACCTGCGGGCCCTTGATGGCGATTTCGCCAGGCTGGCCGGCGCCGACCTCGTTGCCGTCGTCGTCGAGCAGCTTGAAATACGTGCCGGGGATAGGCACACCAATCGTGCCGGTGAAGGCCTTGCTGTTGGTCGGGTTGCAGCTGGCCGAAGGCGAGGTTTCCGACAGTCCGTAACCTTCGCAGATCGGGCAGCCGGTTTTCTCCAGCCACAATTTCGCGACCGCGCCAGTGACGGCCATGCCGCCGCCCAGCGAAATTTTGAGGTGCGACCAGTCGACGGTGTTGAAGTCCGGGTGGTTGGCCAGGCCGTTGAACAGCGTGTTCACTGCCGGGAAGCTGTTGACCTTGTGTTTGGCCAGCTCTTTCAGCACAGCGGGCAGGTCACGCGGATTGGGGATCAGGATGTTCATGCCGCCGGTGCGCATGCCCAGCATCATGTTCACCGTGAAAGCGAAGATGTGATACAGCGGCAGCGCGCAGACCTGCACCGGTTGTACGCCCGGCTCCATGGTGGCCATGGCCGGGCCGTTCCAGGCTTCGGACTGCAGCACGTTGGCGATCACATTGCGGTGCAGCAGCACAGCGCCTTTGGACACGCCCGTCGTACCGCCGGTGTACTGCAGCACGGCCACGTCATCGGGCTTGATGTCTGGGCGCTTGAGCGTCATGCGCGTGCCGCGCGCCACCGCATCGTTGAAACGCACAGCACCGGGCAGGTTGAACGCAGGCACCATCTTCTTGACGTTGCGCACCACGTAGTTGACCAGCGCGCCCTTGAGCAGGCCCAACTGGTCGCCCATGGCACACAGCACCACATTTTTCACCGGGGTCGTGCTGATGCACTGCTCCAGCGTGTTGGCAAAGTTCTCGATGATGACGATGGCCTTGGCACCCGAGTCCTTGAGCTGATGCTCAAGCTCACGCGGCGTGTACAGCGGGTTAACGTTGACGACAACAAAACCGGCACGCAGGATGGCGGCCACCGTGATGGGGTACTGCGGCACGTTGGGCATCATGATGGCGACGCGGTCGCCCTTGGCCAGACCCAGGCTCTGCAGGTAGGCACCGAAAGCGGTGGAAAGACTGTCGGTCTGCCCGAACGTCACTTCCTTGCCCATGAAGTTGTAGGCGACCTTGGCGCCGTGCTTCTGGAAACTCTCCTCCATCAGCCCTACAAGCGACGAATACTGCGATGCGTCGATATCGGTGGGAACTCCGGGGGGGTAGGCCTTGAGCCAGGGGCGGTCCTGGGTTGCTGCATTCATGCTTGTCTTCTCCATTCCTGTGTTGACTGCCGTTGATTTTGACGGCTAGCCCTCTGCGGGGCTATTGCGTTTTCCCTAGGAAACCCGCCTTGACTGAAGGGAGAAGACTCTAAATTCAGTAGCGTCAAACAGAGCCCTTTTCGCGGGCAGGCGCCGCGGAACCGGCTCCGCCGGGCCGCAGGCACCGTCCCCTGCAAGGGGAGATGGCGCTACACAACGTGAGCGCCGACAGGGGTGTGCTATCTATTCAATCGCCTTGCCCATGTCCTCGATGACCTTCTTGGCATCACCGAACACCATCATGGTCTTGTCCATGTAAAACAGTTCGTTGTCCAGGCCTGCATAACCCGCGGCCATCGAACGTTTGTTCACGATGACGGTCTTGGCCTTGTAGGCCTCGAGAATCGGCATGCCGTAGATGGCACTGCCCTTCACGTGGGCCGCAGGGTTCACCACATCGTTGGCGCCCAGGATGATGGCGACATCGGCCTGGCCGAACTCGGCGTTGATGTCTTCCATCTCGTGCACCTGGTCATAAGGCACTTCAGCTTCGGCCAACAAGACGTTCATGTGGCCAGGCATGCGGCCGGCGACCGGATGAATCGCGTATTTGACGGTGATGCCCTTTTCAATCAGCTTCTGCGCCAGCTCTTTCACCGAATGCTGCGCACGGGCGACTGCCAGGCCATAGCCCGGCACGATGATCACGGTTTCCGCATTGCCCAGAATGAAAGCGGCGTCGTCGGCAGAACCCGACTTCACCGGACGTTGCTCTTTGGAGCCGGCCACAGCCGTGCCGGCTTCGCCGCCAAAACCGCCGAGAATCACATTGAAGAACGAACGGTTCATCGCCTTGCACATGATGTACGAGAGGATGGCACCCGATGAGCCGACCAGCGAACCGGCAATGATCAGCATCGCGTTGTTCAGCGAAAAACCAATGCCCGCCGCGGCCCAGCCCGAGTAGCTGTTGAGCATGGACACCACCACCGGCATGTCAGCGCCGCCAATCGGGATGATGATGAGCACACCCATCACAAAGCTCAACGCCAGCATGGCGAAGAAGGCGTTCCAGTTGCCGGTGGCCGTGAACACCAGGCCCAGGCCCAGCGTGATGAGCCCCAGCACCAGGTTCAGCATGTGCTGGCCCGGGAAAGTCACAGGTGCACCCTGGAACAGGCGAAACTTGTATTTGCCGCTCAGCTTGCCGAAGGCAATCACCGAACCACTGAAGGTGATGGCGCCGATGGCTGCACCCAGGAAGAGTTCAAGCCGGTTGCCTGCAGGAATCGGCAAACCCTTTTCGACAATGCCGAAGGCGTAAGGCTCGGCCACTGCAGCTACAGCAATGAACACCGCGGCCAGGCCGATCATGCTGTGCATGAACGCGACCAGTTCGGGCATCTTGGTCATCTCGACGCGTTTGGCCATCAGCGTGCCAGCGGCACCGCCGATCACCAGTGCGCTCAGCACATAGGCCATGCCCAGGCCCTTGCCTCCGGACAACTGGATGATGAGTGCGCCCGTGGTAACGACCGCAATCGTCATGCCGGCCATGCCGAACAGGTTGCCGCGAATCGACGTGGTCGGGTGGGACAGACCCTTGAGCGCCTGGATGAAGAAGACGGATGCCACCAGGTAGAGCATCGTGACGAGGTTCATGCTCATTTGGCTGCTCCCGATCCGGTGGCGTCAGCAGCCGGTGCCTTCTTTTCTTTCTTTCTGAACATTTCCAGCATTCGCCGGGTGACCAGAAAGCCACCAAACACATTGACGGCGGCCAGCGCCACGGCCAGCCAGCCCATGGTTTTGCCGAGCGGCGTTTCGGTCAGCGCAGCGGCCAGCATGGCGCCGACGATGACGATGGCCGAGATCGCATTGGTCACGGCCATCAGCGGCGTGTGCAGTGCGGGCGTGACGGTCCAGACCACGTGGTAGCCAACATAGATGGCCAGCACAAAGATGATGAGGTTGGTGATGGTGTGTGAGACTTCCATGTCGGTTCCTTCTTGTCTTCCCTGTCGTTCTTATTTGCGCTTGACTTCGCCAGCCTGGGTCATGAGGCAGGCGGCCACGATATCGTCGGCCATGTCGATGTTGAGCGCACCCTCTTTGGTGATGATGAGCTTGAGGAAGTCGAGCAGGTTGCGGGCGTACAGTGCACTAGCATCCGCGGCCACCAGCGCGGGCACGTTGGTCTCGCCAATCAGCGTGACACCGTGTTTGACGACGGTCTTGCCGGGTTCGGTCAACGGGCAGTTGCCGCCCTGCGGCGCCGCGAGGTCAACGATCACACTACCGGGCTTCATGGCCTTGACCATCTCTTCAGTCACCAGCACCGGTGCGGCACGGCCAGGGATGAGCGCGGTGGTGATGACCACATCAGCCTGTGCCACGCGCTTGGCGACTTCGGCCTTCTGGCGCTCCAGCCAGCTTGGCGGCATGGGTTTGGCGTAACCGCCGACGCCCACAGCGGCTTCGCGCTCTTCGTCGGTTTCGTAAGGCACGTCGATGAACTTGCCGCCCAGCGATTCGACCTGCTCTTTCACGCTGGGGCGAACGTCGCTGGCTTCGATCACTGCGCCCAGGCGCTTGGCCGTGGCGATCGCCTGCAAGCCGGCAACGCCGACGCCCAGGATGACAACGCGTGCGGCTTTCACCGTGCCGGCTGCGGTCATCAGCATCGGGAAGAAACGCTGGTATTTTTCAGCGGCCATCATCACGGCCTTGTAGCCGGCGATGTTGGCCTGCGAGGACAACACGTCCATGCTCTGGGCACGGCTGGTACGCGGTGCAGCTTCGAGTGCAAAAGAGGTGAGCTGTGCAGACGCCATGCGCTGCAGGCCGGTCGCATCAAACGGGTTCAGCATGCCGACCAGCACACCGCCGGATTTGGCCAAGCCGATTTCGCTGTCCAGCGGGACACGTACCTTGAGCACGATGTCGGCGGCATAAGCGCCGGCTGCGTCGGTGATCTCTGCGCCGACAGCGGTGTAGGCCTCATCAGGAACACTGGCGGCGACGCCAGCGCCGGACTGCACACGCACGGTGTGGCCCTGGGCCTTGAGTTTTTTGGCCGTTTCAGGCGTGACAGCGACGCGCGTTTCGCCGCCGGTAATTTCGGCAGGTACCCCAATCAGCATGGGTCTCTCCTCTGTGCATTAGTTATTGAGTGGTCTGCAGCCCGGGCGCATGCGGCCAAATTGCAGCTGTCGCGAAGCTTACATGACTTTTTTAACGCTTCTGACGGGGTAAGTCATAGTTTTACGGCAAATAGTCATGCCGCCCTAACCGGGAAGCAGCCGCCAAACAGAGTGGTCTTCATGCAAGCAGGAGCCGTTAAGTACACGAAGAAGTGGGGGGTTGGGGCGGACGGCCGCAGCGCCGGGCCGCCCCAAGCAAGGCCAGCCCCCTCGGGGGGCAGCGCAGTACACGAAGTGACAAGCGTGGGGGCTTTATTTCGCCGTTGGCATCACAAACTCGGCACCCTTGCCAATGCTCTCGGGCCAGCGCTGCATGATGGACTTCTGTTTTGTATAAAAGCGCACGCCCTCTTCGCCATAGGCATGCATGTCGCCGAACAGGCTTTTCTTCCAGCCGCCGAAACCATGCCAGGCCATGGGCACAGGAATCGGCACGTTGATGCCGACCATGCCCACCTGGATGCGGCGCGAGAACTCACGCGCCACATTGCCGTCACGCGTGAAGCAGCTCACGCCATTGCCGAACTCGTGGGCGTTGATGAGGTCCACGGCCTCTTTCAGGTCCTTGACCCGCACGCACGACAGCACCGGTCCAAAGATCTCTTCTTTGTAGATGCGCATTTCCGGCGTCACGTGGTCGAACAGCGTACCTCCCATCCAGAAGCCGTTGTCACAGCCTGCACCGGCACGTGAGCCCTTGAACTCGCGGCCATCCACCAGAAGTTTTGCGCCTTCCTTTTCGCCGATGCCGATGTATCCGGTAATCCTGTCGTGCGCGACTTTGGTCACGATGGGGCCCATCTCGGCTTCCAGATTTTCACCGGTCAGCACCTTCAGTGTTTTGGTACGTTCGACCAGCTTGTCGATCACACGGTCAGCCGCGTCGCCCACCAGCACTGCGACGGAAATCGCCATGCAGCGTTCGCCGGCCGAGCCGTAGCCCGCGCCGACCAGCGCGTCCACCACCTGGTCAATGTCGGCGTCGGGCATGACGACCATGTGGTTCTTCGCACCACCGAGGGCCTGCACACGTTTGCCATGGTGGGCCCCCGTTTCGTAGATGTAGTTCGCAATCGGCGTCGAGCCGACAAAAGACACGGCCTTCACGTCGGGGTGCACCAGCAGCGCATCGACGGCTTCCTTGTCCCCCTGGACCACGTTGAAAACACCATCGGGCAAACCGGCCTGCTTGAGCAATTCGGCCATAAAGAGGCTGGGCGTCGGGTCGATCGGGCTGGGCTTGAGCACAAAGGTGTTGCCGGCAGCAATGGCCACCGGGAACATCCACATGGGCACCATGACCGGGAAATTAAACGGCGTGATACCCGCCACCACACCCAGCGCCTGGCGAATGGTCCAGTTGTCGATACCCGTAGATACCTGGTCGGTGAAGTCACCCTTGAGCAATTGCGGAATGCCGCAAGCGAATTCGACAATGTCGATGCCGCGGGAGACCTCGCCCTGCGCGTCGGTGAAGACCTTGCCGTGCTCGGCGGTGATCATGTGGGCCAGCTTGTCCTTGTGGGTATTGAGCAGCTCCAGGAACTTGAACATCACGCGCGCCCGGCGCAAGGGTGGCAAATCACTCCATGCCGGAAAAGCTGCCTGCGCAGCCGCGACCGCGGCGTCCACATCTTTCAAGCCCGCCAGCGCCACCTTGCCGGTGACTGCGCCTGTGGCAGGGTTGAACACATCCTGGCTGCGGCCCGAGGTGCCAGCCACGGTTTGGCCATTGACGTAGTGGCCAATGGCCGAGGGTGAAGCACTCATGATTGTTTCCTTGCTGTGGTGTCTCTGTCTGATAACGAAAAAGGCCGAAAAGCCCGCCTGAGCAGTCTATGACCGCCACGCTGGTTTGATAACCCAGTGTTTCGTGATTTCATTGTTCAAATAAATGAACAATAATGCTGCATGTCCGCCGATCAAATAGCACCCCTGGTGGCCGATCTTCACCTTCTTACGGTGCTGGCCGCCACCCGCAGCTTTACCGAAGCCGCCCGAAGACTGGGCGTGTCCAAAGCATCGGCCAGCATGCGCATCAGCGAACTTGAACGTTCTGCAGGTGTGTCGCTGGTACGCCGCACCACACGGTCCGTGGGCCTGACCGAGGCTGGTCAGCAAATGGTGAACGACATGCTGCCCGCCTTCAGCCAGATCAGCGAGAGCTACAGCGCCGCCCGCGACCTGGCGGGCACGCCGCGCGGCGTGGTGCGTGTGACGGCACCGGTGGCGCTGGGGCGGCAGCACCTCGCCCCCTGTGTGTCGGGCTTCCTGAAAAACTTTCCAGACATCCAGATCGAGCTCGAGTTGACGGACCGTTTTGTCAATCTCGCCAACGAAGGGTTTGATCTGGCGGTGCGCCACACCAGCACCCCGCCGGATACCCATGTGGCGTGGGCCCTGTGCGAAACAAAGTCACTCTTGCTGGCCAGCCCCGAGTACCTGAAGCGCCGCGGCACGCCCAAACACCCGTCCGAGCTGGCCGCGCACGACTGCCTGCTCTACCTGAGCGGCGGCCACGGCGGCAGCTGGACATTTGCACGTCAGGGCAAACGCAAGGCCATGGAGCGTGTAGGCGTCAACATCCGCAGCACACTCAAGGCCAACAACAGCGAAGTGCTGCGTGACGCCATGCTGGCCGGCCTGGGCATAGGCCTGCTGCCCGACTTCAGCCTTCCGTTGCCGATAAGCGGCCAGCCGCAGCTGGTACCTGTCCTGCCCGACTGGCAGGTGCAGGGCTTTTTCGGTGAACGCATTTACGCGCTCAGGCCCTGGTCGCCGCAGGTGCCCAAGGCCGTGCAGTGTTTTGTCGAACACCTTCGCCACAGTTTCGCCCGCGGATTCACGCTCCAGCCCTGACAGTCCTTGTCATCAACCGTCAAAAACAAAACCGATAATTTCGCCATGAACTCACGATGGAAACCCAACGTCACGGTCGCCGCGGTCATCTCGCGCACCGTCGACGGCATTCAGAAATTCCTGCTGGTGGAAGAGCAGACCCGCGACGGCCTGAAGATCAACAACCCGGCCGGCCACCTCGACCCCGGCGAAAGCCCGCTGGATGCCTGCATACGCGAAACCCTTGAAGAGACGGCCTTTCACTTCAAGCCGACGGCCATCGTAGGCATCTATCTCTCGCGTTTTGAACGCACCGGCTCGGCCACGGAAGCGCCGCTGGACATCACCTACTTGCGGTTTGCCTTTTGCGGCGAACTCGGGGAGCAGGTCGAGGGCCAGGCCCTGGATGAAGGCATTGTGGGCACAGTGTGGCTGACGGCCGAAGAAATCAGCGCGTCGGTGGACACGCATCGCAGCCCGTTGCTGGTGCGCTGTGTGGAAGACTACCTGGCCGGCAAGCGTTACCCCGTGGACCTCATCACGACCGACCCTTCCGTCTTGCTGCACAACACCTAAGCCCGGTTTTGGCGCTCTGCAGGCCATTCCACCGGCTTTCCGGATGACCTTCAGGGCTTTTGGGTCGCAGGGATAATTGCGGCATGGATGCCCCCGTGTCAGCTTCTTCATTGCCAAAACAGCGCGTCGTCGTCGGCCTCAGCGGCGGCGTGGATTCGGCCGTGACCGCGTGGCTGCTCAAGCAACAAGGTCACGAGGTGATCGGCATCTTCATGAAAAACTGGGAAGACGACGATGACAGCGAGTACTGTTCGTCCAACGTCGATTTTGTGGACGCTGCAGCTGTGGCCGACGTGGTCGGCATCGAGATCGAACACGTCAACTTTGCAGCCGACTACAAGGACCGTGTGTTTGCCGAGTTCCTGCGCGAATACCAGGCCGGGCGCACACCCAACCCTGACATCCTCTGCAACGCAGAAATCAAGTTCAAGGCATTTCTGGACCACGCCATGCGCCTGGGCGCAGAAAAAATCGCCACCGGCCACTACGCCCGCGTGCGGCACAACGCGGGCACCGGCCGGCATGAACTGCTCAAGGGGCTGGACCCGGCCAAGGACCAGAGTTATTTCCTGCACCGGCTCAACCAGGCACAGCTTTCGAAAACACTGTTCCCGGTCGGCGAACTGCACAAAACCGAAGTGCGGCGCATCGCCAGCGAGATCGGTTTGCCCAACGCCAGGAAAAAAGATTCCACTGGCATCTGTTTTATCGGCGAGCGGCCATTTCGGGATTTCCTGAACCGCTACATCGCCAAAGTGCCCGGCCCCATCAAGAGCGACAAGGGCCGCGTGCTCGGTGAGCATGTCGGCCTGAGCTTTTACACGCTGGGCCAGCGCCAGGGCCTGGGTATAGGCGGCGTGAAAGCGAAAGGTGCCGACCTGAAGGCGGCGCAGGCGCGCGGCCAGCGCGGTGTGGGCGAGCATGAACCCTGGTTCGTGGCGCGCAAGGACATGGATAGCAACACCTTGTGGGTCGTTCAGGGCCATGACCATCCGTGGCTGAAATCAACACAACTGAGCGCACAGGATTGCAGCTGGGTGGCCGGCGCCGCACCCGCAGGGGCAGCGATGGCGGCGAAAACCCGCTACCGGCAGGCGGATGCCGCGTGCAGGGTGGTGCATGCAGATATCTCCGGCTGCGACCTGGATTTCAGCGAAGCCCAATGGGCGGTAACACCCGGTCAATCAGCCGTGCTGTATGACGGTGACGTGTGCCTGGGCGGCGGGGTGATCGCGTCAAGCAACGTAAAAAACACACCGGCCTGATGCCGCCCTAAAAGGCGGTTTCGACGTAGGTGTAGAGGTAGTTGGATCCGCCGTTGACATTGCCCAGCAGGCGCGATGAGCCAAAAATCCCCGAGCGGTGCGACACGCCAAAACCAAGATAGGTTTCTTTCAGCGCGCGGGAACCCAGGATGTCGCCCAGGCTGACGTCAATGGTCGGGTCCAGATAGTTCAACAGCCGGGACGTGGTCTTGCCGGCCTGGCTGCTGACCTCGGTATACGGCACACGTTGCGCCAGCGACAGCCCGACGCCCAGCCCCAGCCGGGTCTTGACCTTGTGGCTCCAGGGGAAGCCCGTGTAGCTCGCCTTCATGAACGCGTCAAGCTGCACGCCGTTGGATTGCAGCCCGCGATCATCGTGGTGGGTGAGGCCGATATGGCCCGAGATGTCCAGCGGCCAGCCATTGAGGTTGTTGATGAACGGCTTGCCCACCTGTATGCCGCTGATGTAGGTGGGGTTGGTGCTGGCCGTGCTCAGGCAGCGTGCCGTGATGATTCTGGCGAGGTGGCAATTCGGCTCCGTCGCCTTGCCATAAAGCACCTTCACAAAGGTGGGTGAAGTTTCTTCTGCCCACTCGCGTTTGTGGCCACCAAAGTCATAGACTGCGCCGACATACACCGCAGGCAGCACGCGCTTTTGCACGATGGGGCTGTTCTGGATGGTCTTGTCCAGATAGGTGGCCGACAGCCCCCCCAGCAGCCGCCAGCGCTGCGAGATGTCATAGGAGGCGTACAGGCCGATCTGTGTGTTCACCCCGGAGCCGGGGGCATAAGCGGGCCGCCCGGCAATGGCCTCTGAGGTCGTGACACCGTAGTAATAGTTGTTGAGTTTGGCATCGCGGAGCGAAACGCTGATGGTGGGCCGCACCAGAAATGCCCCCGACCGCCAGTCGTAGGAATAACCTAACCGGGCCTCGGTACCCCGGGAGGTGTTCCCGACGTCACGAACCAGCTCTGCCTGCAGCGTGCCCCAGCGCTGGCTGTAGCGGTAGGACAGCCCCAGGTCTATGCCTGAGTCACGTGGTGCCATGCCCGCCAGGCTGGGCGGCAGGTTGTCACCGATGGGGTGGCCTTCCAGGCGCTGCTCCACAAACAGGTCCAGCCGCTGGCCAATACCCGTCTTGATGCGATCGCCTTCGTTGATCAGCTTGATGCCTGCGCGATTGGCATGCAGAAACAGGCGATCGCCTTCATAGAGGTAGACCGGCAACAGGTCATAACGTGTGCCGCCACCGGCATAGGGCGAGGTCTCGATACGGGTCACAAAGCCAAGCCCCGCACTGCCCGGTGCATTCAGGATATCCACCAGGGGCTCCGTCCCGCCAATGGCATGGGCCGTATTGGCCGCGAACAGGGCGGGCAACATGGCGGTTGCGCAATTAGCGAGGCGGCGGGACAGGATTTTTTTCATTTTTTTGTGCATGGGACGCATTTGTTCTGGGGGCTGGATTTCGCCGTGAGGACCGTCGCGGCGAATCTTGCCCAGATGCTACCCATAAACCCGCATGCCGCGCGTTGCGCTGTTGTCAGCAAATGCATCCGCAGCTTGTAGGTGGCAGACGCTTGCTCGCTGTGCCAGGCAGATGGCGCAGCCGATTGCTGCAGTTTCAATTAAATATTACTTGCCCGCTTCAGGCACAGCGGCTGCCAGCTCCTGCATGGAGCCCATCTTGCCGGCATGAAACATCAAGGGCGCGCCGTCGGAAACGGTAAAAGCCTGCACCCGCCCCAGAAGAATCGTGTGGTCGCCTTCCTGATGGCGAGAATAGATGCTGCACTCATAGGTTGCCAAGCTTCGTTTGAGACGGGGACAATTCGCCAGGCCAGGCTCGAAGTCGTCCTTGAAGTTCTGGAATTTATCTGGCGCAGGCCGGGCGAAATGCATGGCCAGTGCAGCCTGGTCGGCGGCGAGCACGCTGAGCACAAAGTTCCGGGATTGCAGGAAAACATCCGAACTCCTGGCGTCATCACGAATGCTCCAGAGTATCAAGGGCGGCTCCAGCGACACCGACGCAAACGAGTTGATCGTCATGCCCTCGCGCTTGCCGTCTTCCCCGACGGTGGTGACCAGGCAGATGCCGGTCGGGAAAGCGCCCAGCGCCTTGCGAAAACGTTGCGCGTCCAGCGTCTGCGGCGCATCACCCGTGATGGGGGCCCATGAGTACATCGATCACCTCTCTTTTTAAAAATGGCTGCCGCGCAGGGCCGCAGCAACAGGCGCGCCGGATTTCTTTCTTTGCCAAAACGCCCAAACAGGCTTTCTGAAAAACTGCATGCACATGCTTTTTGTCTTGAATTAATGCACCATCTGCAGGCGCTGTTACAGTCGAATCCATGGTCAAAAAAACGTCACGCACAACAGAAGGCCGCACTTCAAAACCGGTGTCCGGCAAGACAGCCGCCAAACCGCGCACGGTGACGGGGCCGGTTCTCGACAACGATCTGCAAAACTCCATCCCCTACCTGATTGCGCGGGCCGGGGTGCGCATGGGCCAGTCGTTTACGCGGGAATTGCGCAAGTTCGACATGACGCTGACCGAATGGCGTGTGTGTTCCACCCTGAGCCACAGCCCGCACCAGAGGTTGTCGGAAGTGGCGCTCAACACATCCACCGAGCCTTCCACGCTTTCAAGAGTGGTCGACGGCCTGATGCAGCGCGGCCTGCTGATCCGGGAGCGCTCAGGCGACGATGCGCGAGCGCTTGCCTTGAGCCTGACCAGTGAAGGCGTTGACATCACGCAACGCCTGATTCCCATCGCCCAGCTGTATGAACGGGTCTCGCTCAATGGTTTCAGCAGCGCACAGGCCGACCAGCTTCGCGCCATGCTGAGACTGCTGTACGACAACATGACGCCGCTCGACCACGAAGACTGAACGGAGCAGGAACGGGCCAATCCGCAGCGCCTGATTTACTGCGGCTGCAACTTCAGGTCAGTCACGACCTTCTTCCACACCGTGCGCTGCTCGGTCACAAACTCGCCCAGCTGTTTGGGCGTACCCGTCTTGGGGTACACACCCAGTTCCGCAAAGCGTGCCACCAGATCCGGTGCCACAACCACCTTGTTGATGTCTGCGTTGACCTTGTCGACCACCGCCTGGGGCGTGCCGGTGGGGGCGTAAATCGAGAACCAGCCTATCGACTCGATGCCCTTGACGGTGTCTGCCGCCACAGGCACGGCCTCATAGCCCGGGAGGCGCTCTTTGGACATCACGGCCAGGGCGCGGAACTTGCCCGCCTTGACGTTGGGTACCAGGGCCGCCATGCCGTCAATCGTGACCACCGCTTCGTTGGACAAGAGTGCGGTAATCGCCTGTGGGGAGCCGGTATAGGGCACCACCATCATGGGCGCACCCATGGCCTTGCCGAGCATTTCACCGGTCAGGTGGGGAACGGAGTTGAGCTGGGCGGCGGCAAAGGTGACTTTGCCGGGCTGGGCTTTGGAGGTTTTGGCGAGGTCGGCAAGGCTCTTGATGTCGGAGTTGGCATTGACCACGATCATCATGGGGCTGGTGCCCACTGCTGCGACAGGAATGATGTCGGTGTCGGGGTTGAACTGGGGGTTCTTGTAGAGCTCGGGGGTCAGCGTCAGCACGGCTGCCGGGATGAAGCCGATGGTGTAGCCGTCGTTGGCCGAGCGCACCAAAGCGCTCATGCCGGGAATGCCGCCTGCTCCTGGACGGTTGTCGACGATGACAGCCTGACCCCAAGTGGTGCTGAGGCGATCAGCCACCAGGCGGGCGATGACGTCGGGCGCAGCACCTGCGGGAAACGGCACGATCATGCGCACCGGCTTGCTGGGCCAGGCTTGGGCCAGCGCGGACGTGCTGAAGGTGGCGACTGCCGCCAGGGCTGCAGCCATCAGGGCAAGCTTGCGGCGGGTGGTGGGTTTGGGGGATAGGGTTGAGGTCATGTTTGTCTCCGTTTTTTATGTTCAGCAACAAGGCTGGGTCACAGGGTCTTGCACTGAGCAGGCAAAACCCCGGACACATCAGATGTCCAGCTTGAACAGCTGTGCTGCGTTCGTGCGGCCGATTTTGATGCGGTCGGCCTCGCTGATACTGGCTGAATCGAACCATTTCGCGGCGTGGTCCACATTTTCAAAAGGCCAGTCGGTCGAGAAGAGGATGCGGTCAGCGCCGATTTCCAGCATCGCATCGATCAGCGTCTGCGTGCGGAAATTGCCCGATGTGGTGATGTAGAAATTGTTCTGGAAATACTCACCGAAAGTCTTCTTCGCGGGGTACGTTTTGGGCAACTCCACCCAGGCGTTGCGGTTGTCGATGCGCCACATGCTGTAAGGCAGTCCTTCGCCCATGTGACCGAGGATGATTTGCAGCTTGGGGTGCTTGTCGAACAGGCCCGATGCCATCAGGCGCAAGGCATGCACTGCCGTCTCCTGGCCGAAGGCCCAGGTCGGGCCCAGCAACCACGGGTGTCCGTCGTAAATTTGTGCCCACGCACCGATGGGGTTGCGAGGATGCAGGTAGAAAGGAACGTCCAGCTTTTCCACGACGTCCCAAAAACCCGCAAACTGGGGCGCATCGTAATAGACGCAGTTCTCGGGTGTGTTGACCTGGGAAAAGCCGTTGACCAGCGCACCCTTGAAGCCGAGTTGCTTGACGCAGCGTTCCATTTCACGCGTCGCCATGTCCGGGTCCTGCAGCGGCAAAGCTGCAAATGCCTGAAAGCGCGTCGGACGCTTTGCCACCTGCTCCGCCAGGAAATCATTCGCACGCATAGCGATCTCGTTCGCTTTCTGTGGCGACGGGATGGCCTGTACCGCGGGCGCATTGAGCGACAGGATCATCATCTCCATGCCATTGGCGTCCATCTCGCGCAGGCGGTATTCCTGGACATCCAGCAAACGTTTGCTGAGTTCCTTCCAGTATTCGCCCGGCACAAAACCTGCCGAGTCCTGCAATGTTTCGGGAATCGCAAAGTGCTCTTCCAAACCGATTTTTCCGTTCATGTGATGGCTCCTGTGAATGTCTGATGTTCTGGTCTGTTTTGTCCCGCCGCACGGCAGGCGGATGGCGAAATATCGTGTGTTGCGCGTCAGTACTGACCCTTGGGCTCCATGCCCAACAAGTACTGCCCCACCATCGACGACACCGCGTCCCAATTGAGGCTGATGTGACGCGAGATGGCGTTCGCATCACGCCACATGCGCTGCAGGGGCTGGTCCAGCGCAAGGCCCGCGCCGCCCACGCTTGCAAAGACGGCTTCCACGGCGTCGCGCGACAGCTTGGCGGCAAATGCGTGATCGCGCCGGTTGCGAATGCGCTCTTCCATGGTGATGATGCGTCCGTCTGCGGCCATTTGCTCCACACCGGCCGTGTCCCGGTAAATCAGAAGGCGTGCTGCATCAAGACTGGCACTGGCTTCTGCCAGTCGCGACTGCACGGGGAAAAATTCGCTCAACCGGTTGCCACCGCCGGCTACGGCACCGCGCGTCACACGCACACCGGCCATGTCGACAAACTCGTCGATCGCGCCCTGCGCAGTACCGAGCAAAGGGGACACCAGGCAAACCGGCACCGCCGACAAAAATGGAATGCGGTAGATCGGGTTCTCATTGACCTTGCAGCCGGGCGGCATGTTGGAGGATGCCTCCGCAAATGTCAGCTTGCGGTGTTCGGGAATAAAGGTCTTCCTGTTGATGACCACTGTCTTTGAGCCGGTGCCCGACTGGCCTGCCATGTACCAGTTGTCTTCGATCTCCCAGTCCTTGCGGGGTGCCAGCAAGAAACCGGCCTGCATGGTCTTGCCATCGTCATTCGGCAACTGGACACCCAGCATGGCCCATTGCGAGTTGTCGACATTCGACGCCCACATCCATTTGCCTTCGACCATGTAGCCGCCAGGCACGCGCTCTGCCTTCACGACAGGCGCATAGGACACACACACGATGGCGTCCGGGTTGTCCTTCCAGACATCGTCCTGCGCCTCGACCGGAAACGTCCCCACCAGCCATTGATGGATCGCCCCGAGAGAGCAGGCCCACGAAGACGACGTGCAGGCGCGTCCGAGTTCGCTGATCACATCCGTGAAGGCGGTAAACCCATATTCGTAACCGCCATAACGCGCAGGCTGCATGAGCCTGAAAAATCCGGCCTTGCGAAAAAGCGCGGTGGACTCATCGGACACACGCCGGTCTTCTTCGGTTTGCCGTGCGCGCTCACGCAAATAGGGTCGCAGCTCCGTCGCTGACGCCATGATTTTCGAGAGCGGCGGCGCGCCGGGAACCGGCGATGAACGGCCCGGTGCCCACGCGAAATCTTCGTTGGCCCGTATGGCTGCGGGCAGGTCAGTTATTGCGTTCACGACATCTCCTTTTGGAAAACAACTATTGCTTTGTGCAAATTTATCTAGCGGAATGTTATTTGCATTTGCATATACTTTTCTAAGGGCTTACCCTAGGTTTTAAAGCTGATGCTCGAGCGTATCCGGGAATCTACCAATGAAAACTGCAGGCATATTCCGGGCTATCGAGTTGACAAGCCGAGCGGCACGCTTCAAAATCCGTCAAAATTTAATTGCTTTTGCATTTAATAGATAACAACAAATGATTTGTAACGCCATGCAATGAAGTGGCGCTATGAAGTGGCGTTACTTGGGGCACCAGTCGGGAGATCCGGCCCAGCCTCGCCACAAGACCCACCCAGCAAAGGGAGACAACACCGTGACAGGATTTCAGCGAGCCATCCAGCCATCAGCCCAAGCCACGGCACATGTCTTTGTGCATGTCGAGTTTTTGTCAATGCTGCCAATTCACAGCCTGAATACCAAAGTGAATTAAAAACAGGGCCGACCTCAAGAGCGGCAACCTCCTGAAGCGCCAGACACCTTTGCCATCTGATTTCGATTTATTCAAACCCGAGGACACCACCATGAACGCGATTAAAAAGACAATTGCCCTTTCGCTGCTCGCATCCGCCCTGTCACCCGTCTGGGCGGCAGACAAGATTCGCGTGGGCTTTCTTGCCACCGCATCCCTGGCACCCACCATCGGTGTGTCCAAGGAAATCCGCGCCGGCTTCGACCTGGCCATCAAGGAACTCGGCGGCAAGCTGGGCGGCCTGCCGGCGGAAGTTATTTTTGGCGACGACCAGGGCAACCCGGAAGTCGGCAAGCAGGTGTTCGACCGCATGGTCAAGCGCGACCGCATTGACCTGGTGACCGGCACGGTCGCCTCCGGCGTGGTGTATGCCATCGCCCCCCAGGCCTCACAGCAGCAGGTGTTTTTCATCAACACCAACGTCGGCCCGTATGACCTGGTCGGCGCCAAATGCAGCCCCTACTACTACAACACCGGCTGGCACATTGAAGCCGTCAATGAGGCCATGGGCAAGCACCTGACCGAAGTCGGCGCCAAGAAGGTTTACGTGATCGGTGCCGGTGTGCCCGTCGGCAAGGAGCACCTGGACGCCTTCAAGAAAACCTTCAAGGGCACCATTGCCGGCGAAACCTACTTCAAGCCACAGACGCTGGACTTCAGCGCCGAACTGGCGCAGATCCGCGCGGCACAACCTGATGCGGTTTATGCGTTCGCGTTCGGGCCTCTGGCCGTCAACTTCATCAAGCAGTATGCACAGGCGGGCCTGAAATCGATTCCGCTCTACGGCTCCGCACCGCTGGCCGACGAAGAGACCATTGCTTCCGTCGGCGAAGGCACCAACGGTGTCACGACCGGCGGCCACTGGAGCCTGGACCTGCCCAACGCCGCCAACAAGCAGTTCAGCCAGGCCTTCCTCAAGGAATACCGTCGCCCGGCCACGCTGTACAACGAGCAGGGCTACACCACCGCACTGGTGATCGATGCCGCCGTCAAGGCCGTCAAGGGCAAGATTGAAGACAAGCAGGCTTTCCGCAAGGCGCTCGAAAGCGTCAAGCTCGACGCGCCGCGCGGCCCCTTCCGTTTCAACGTGGACCACAGCCCCATCGAGAACGTCTACCTGCGCAAGGTCATGAAGTCCAACAGCGGCGAGCTGTTCAACCAGACGCAAAAGACCATCGCCACCCAGCAGGCTGCCAGCAACGCTTCCGCCTGCCGCATGTAACGTCACCGGGGATTCGAGTTGTCTACGTTTGTTATCGAGCAGACCCTCAACGGTCTGCAACTGGGGCTCATGCTTTTCCTGCTGGCTGCAGGGTTGACGCTGGTGTTCGGCATCATGGACCTGATCAATCTGGCCCATGGCTCGCTGTACATGTTCGGCGGCTTCCTCACCGTGGTCTTCATGAGGCTCACAGGCAGCTTCGCGCTCGCCCTGCCCCTGGGCATCATTGCCACGGGGCTGGTGGGTGCGCTGCTTGAGATGACCCTGTTACGAAGGCTCTACGGACGCAGCCACCTCAGCCAGGTTCTGGCCACCTTTGGCCTGATCCTGGTGTCCAACGATGTAATCCGCTTTTTCTTCGGCCCCAGCGCCGTGATGCTGGACATGCCCGCCGCCCTCAGCCAGCCGCTGACGATGGCCAACGGCTTTTCCTATTCGTCTTACCGGCTGGTCGTGATTGCGGCAGGCATCGTCACCGCCATCCTGCTCACGCTCCTCATCAATCGCACACGCTTCGGCATGTGGATCAGGGCCGGTGCGTCCGATCGCGAAACCGCGCAGGCGATGGGCGTGAACATCAAGCTGGTGTTCACGCTGGTGTTTGCGCTGGGTGCCATGCTGTGCGCATTGGCAGGCGGCCTGCTGGGCCCGCTCTTTTCCGTCCAGATGGGCATGGGCGAAAGCATCATCATCCTGGCCTTCGTGGTGGTCGTGATTGGCGGCATGGGCTCCATCAAGGGCGCATTCCTCGGTGCCATTGCCATCGGCTTTCTCGATACCTTTGGGCGCTCCGTGCTGCCCTCCGTGATGCGTACCTATTTCCCCAACCTGTCGGCCGACACCATGGCACCCGCCATCGCCGCCATGCTGACCTACGCACTGATGATCGCAGTGCTCATTTGGCGTCCCCAGGGCCTCTTTAAAACTGCATGATGCCGACCCCAGACTCTTCTCCTGCGGCGGCCACGCCCTCCGCACCCCAGACACCGGAATTCAGGCCCACGGGACTGCTCAGCAAGCCGCAATGGACTGCAGCGCTGATCGCCATTGCCGCTGCCGTCCTGTTTCCCATCGCCGCCACGGCGACAGACCACGCCTTCTATATCGGCTTTGTCACGCGCATCATGATTTACGTCATCGTCGTGAGCAGCCTCAACCTCTTGGTCGGCTATGCCGGCCTAGTGAGTTTTGGCCATGCCGCCTACTTTGGTGTCGGGGCTTATGCCGTCGGCGCAGCCACCCTGCTGGGTGGCGATGTGTTGCCCAAATGGGTGGCAAGCGCATGGATCGCCTGGCCCTTCGCCATGCTGGTGGGTGCCGTCCTGGCCGCGGCCGTCGGCTCGCTGGCGCTGCGCACACGACAGGTGTACTTCATCATGATCACGCTGGCCTTCAGCCAGATGATTTATTACCTGTTCATCGGCATGAA
>JAZKDR010000048.1:0-33169 GCA_040387435.1 Pseudomonadota bacterium | reverse complement strand
GCATGGACATGAAGCCGCAGACGCTGGAACTCAAAAAAGGCGTCGAGGTGCTGGTCGCAACTCCCGGCCGGCTGCTGGACCACATCGAAGCCAAGAACGCCATCCTCAACCAGGTGGAATACGTGGTGCTCGACGAGGCCGACCGCATGCTGGACATCGGTTTCCTGCCCGACCTGCAGCGCATCCTGAGCTACCTGCCCAAACAGCGCACGACCTTGCTGTTTTCGGCGACTTTTTCGCCCGAAATCAAGCGTCTCGCGTCCAGCTACCTGCAGGACCCGGTGACGATTGAAGTGGCGCGCTCCAACGCCACGGCATCCACCGTCGAACAGCATTTCTACAGCGTGGGCGCGGACGACAAGCGCCGCGCGCTGCACCAGATTCTTAAAACACGCGGCATGAAGCAGGCCTTTGTGTTTGTGAACAGCAAGCTCGGCTGCGCACGCCTGGCCCGCTCGCTGGAGCGCGAAGGCCTGAAAACCACCGCGCTGCACGGCGACAAGAGCCAGGACGAACGCCTCAAAGCACTCGATGCCTTCAAAAAGGGTGAAGTCGACCTGCTGGTGTGTACCGACGTTGCCGCCCGTGGCCTGGACATCAAGGATGTGCCCGCCGTCTTCAACTTCGATGTGCCCTTCAACGCTGAAGACTATGTGCACCGCATCGGCCGTACGGGCCGCGCCGGCGCCTCCGGCCTGGCCGTGAGTTTTGTGGCCAGCAGCGACCAGCGCCTGGTGGCTGATATCGAAAAACTCATCAAGACCAAGATCGAGCTTGAGCCGATGGAGTTCGACGAAGACAAGCCGCGCATCAGCGAGGGCCGTATCAACGACGGCCGCCGCATGTATCGCGACGGCGAGGACGGCGCGCGTGAAGGCCGTGCGCCACGTGAGTCCCGCGACACCCGCGAACCGCGCGAGCGCCGTGAGTACGCGCCGCAGCGCCAGGCACCGCGTGACCCCTTCTTCGACCAGCCTTACGAGTCCACCCTGGCGGCCGAAGCCAAGCCCGCCTGGGAAGCCGCCAAGGCCACGACGACCGGTCGAGTGTCGGCCAACATCAAGCCACGCAAAAAGGTCGCCGCCCTGTTCAAGCTGGGCGAGGTCAAGACCCCCGAAACCACAGACACCAGCGACGCCTGATCTGCATTGATCTGCGGGCTTTTGGTGGCCCGCATCGGAACGCACCTACGGGTGCGGGCGCTGCAGGCTGATGGTCGCTGACCATTGGCCGCCTCACACTGGCTGCATGGCCAGTTACACCGAGCGCATCCAGCGCATCTCACAGCGCGTCACCGGGTTCCTTCCGGGCATCGTATTGAAAGTCTTCCGCTCCGTGATGCGGGCCGTCAACCTGTGGATTGACGCGGACGGCCTGCGCATGAGCGCCGCCATGTCGTTTTACGGCATTCTCAGCCTGGCACCACTGCTGGTGCTTCTGGTGGCCGTCCTCGGCTGGTGGCTGGACCGCACCTACATCGAGACCAGCCTCGTCCAGCAGATCCAGTCTGTCATCGGCACACAGGGTGCCCTCGTCGTGCAGCAGGCCCTGACCAGCGCGCAGGAGCCGTCGGACGGCATCGTGGCTTCGCTGCTCGCCTTCGGCTTTTTGCTGGTCGGTGCGACGGGCGTGTTTGCCGAACTGCAGAACGCCTTTGAACGCCTCTGGCGTACCGACTCCGGCGTGGTGGCCGAGCAGAAGTGGTGGTACAGCGCATCGCTGCGCTTGCGCGGCGTGGCCTACATCCTGGCGTTTGGTTTCCTGCTGCTGGTGTCGCTGGCCATCTCCACCTTCCTGGGCGTGCTGTCGGGGTGGGCGGGCAACTATGTCCCAGTTGAAAAAATCGCCCTCGTCATCAACGAACTGGTTACCGTCGCCTTTTGTACCGGGCTGTTCGTCGCGCTGATGCGCATGAGCGCCGGCCCCAAGCCAACCTTGCGTTACTTGCTGCGCGGCGCGGCGGTGGGTGCCATCCTGTTCACCATCGGCAAACACGTGATGGCCGTCTATCTGTCGACTGCAGCTGTCGTGTCTGCCTACGGCGCAGCGGGCTCTCTGGTGGTCATCCTGATGTGGATTTATTTCTCGTCAGCGGTGCTGCTGTTTGCGGCCAGCTGTTCCCGCGTGCTGGCGGAAGATTCGCTGGCCAGGGCCGCCGCTGCGGCAGGCCCGGTTGCGCCTCCTGGCGTGCCCGCACAGCCGGTGGCCTAAACGGCCTGATCAGGCTGTGCTATCTATTTCGTAGCTGCTCACGCTCGTGTTTATTGGCCTGGAGGCCGATTTGATGCCTGAAAACGGGTGTTTTTGAGGCTTTTGGCGTTCTACGAGGTCGGTTTTGCAGGTCTTTTCGACCTATTGATACGATTTTTGTATCAATAATATAAATTATGCTCGATTGAATTAAAACTATTACGTTTTTTGTAATAGTTTTCGATTCAGCGTTGCTACGCCTTGCCCGGCTTTTTGGCCTGCTCGCACTGCACCGATATCAGTTCGAAGACATGGCTCAACTTTTCATCCAGCCGCGCCGCCGTCAGGCAGCCGCCCCACACGCAACCCGTGTCCAGTGGCAGCGTGCCATGCAGGAGGCCGGTTTTGGCGGCGGCCGTGTCGGCCCCCAGCGTTGACCAGTGGCCGAAGGCGATGCGCGTGTCCGCTGTTTTGCGGCCCGGCACTTCAAACCACGGCATGTAGCCCGGTGGTGCAGCGCCGGTGCTGCCCGTGGTCTCGAATTCCATCAGGCCATCCGCGCTGCAAAAGCGCATGCGGGTCAGGGCGTTGACGATGGCACGCAGGCGGTCCGCGCCTGCAAGGTCGTCACGCCAGCGGTCGGGCTGGTTGCCGTACATGGCCCGCACAAAATCCTTGAAGCCGGGCCCACGCAGGACGCTTTCCACTTCGGCCGCGAGCGACATCGTCTGCGTTGCCGTCCATTGCGGCAACACGCCGGCGTGCACCATCAGCCAGCCGCCGGCCTGCATCGCCATCTGCCGGTGCCTCAGCCAGTCGAGCAGGGCTTCGCCGTCGGGCGCATTGATGACGTCCTGCGCGGTGTCCTGGCGGCCCGGCTTGCGCACGCCCAGCCACATGCCGATCAGGTGCAGGTCATGGTTGCCGAGCAGGCACTGGGCGGCATCGCCCAGCGATGACAGGTGGCGCAGCACGGCCAGCGACCCGGGGCCGCGGTTGACGAGGTCACCGAGCAGGTACAGCGTGTCGCGGCTCGGCGAAAAATCGACTTTCTCCAGCAGACGCAGCAGGGGTTGGTGGCAGCCCTGGAGGTCTCCTATCATGTACATTGGCATGTGTTCATTCTGCCCGGTCGTTCATGGATTTTTTGCTCATCGCGTTTTTGACCCTGCTTAACGGCATCTTTGCCATGTCCGAAATGGCCATGGCTTCCAGCAGGCGGGCCAGGCTCAATGCCATGGCCGAGGCAGGCGACAAGGGCGCCGGTGCAGCGCTCGGCCTGATGGACAACCCGACGCAGTTCCTGTCGTCGGTGCAGGTCGGCATCACCTCCATCGGCATGCTCAACGGCATCATCGGTGAAGCCGCCTTCAGCAGCGGCCTTGCCCTGTGGTTGCGCGAGTTCGGCATCTCGCCGCGCGTGTCCGAGATCAGCGCCACCGCGCTGGTGGTGGCCGTCATCACCTTCATCACCATCGTCTTCGGCGAGCTGGTGCCCAAGCGCATCGGCCAGCTTTACCCTGAAACCGTGGCCCGGCTGGTGTCGCGGCCCATGATGTGGGTGGCCACCGGTGCCAAACCTTTTGTGCGCCTGCTGTCCATCAGCACGCAGGCCACGCTCAAGCTGCTGCGCGTGGACATCAACGTCGGGCGCGCCGTGACCGAAGAAGAAATCGCGGCCAGCCTGGAAGAGGGCGTGGACGCCGGCCTGATCGAGGAGCACGAGCACCAGATGGTGCAGAACGTGTTCCTGCTCGACGACCGCCTGCTCACCTCGCTGATGCTGCCGCGCTCGGACATCGAATGGCTGGATGCGTCAGACACCGTGGGCGAGGCGATTGCCAAGGCCGGTGTCGGCGGTCACTCGTGGTACCCGGTGTGCCGGGGCAGCCTGGACGATGTGGTCGGCGTGGTCAATGTCGCCAAGCTGCTGGCCGCACGCGGCGACAAGCCCATGCCCGATGCGGCCGACCGCATAGGTGCCCATGCGCAGCCGGCGGTGTTTGTGCCGGAGACGCTCACCGGCATGGAACTGCTGGAGCAGTTTCGCGCACGTTCGACCCGCATCGTGTTTGTGGTCGACGAGTACGGCGTGGTGCAGGGCCTGATGACGCCCATGGACATGCTGGAAGCCATCACCGGCGAACTGCAGCCCGGTGCGCAGATTGATGCATGGGCCACCGAGCGTGAAGACGGGAGCTGGCTGGTCGACGGGGTGATGCCGGTGTCCGAACTCAAGGCGCGCCTCGACATCAAGGAGTTGCCGGACGAAGACCGCGGCCGCTACAACACGGTGGCCGGCTTGCTGCAAAGCGTCTCGGGCCGCCTGCTCATGACGGGCGAGAAGGTGCATTGCGCGGGCTGGAACTTTGAGGTGGTTGACCTCGACGGCAAGCGCATTGACAAGGTGCTGGCCACCCTGTTGCCCAGGGCCGCCACAGACGCCCAGGCCAAAAACTAGCGGGTCGTGGCCGGCCCGTAGGGTGTTGGTTTGCCGGCGTCGTTATAGACGTGGCGCAGGCCTTCAAACTTCTTGCTGGGCCCACGGCCGTCGCTGTGGTCCGGCATCTCCTGCCCTTTGGCCTTCAGCAATTCCAGCACCCTGAAGTTGGCGTACAGCGCGTCGTACACCGGAAAGCTCGCCGCCAGGATGGCGTCGTCGTTCTGGTTCGTCAAGAACACGCCTTCTGCAAACGCCAGCAGGCCGACGGCCGTCTGGCCTGCGGTGTCATCTGGCGGTGGGCGGTAGCCTTCCAGCACATAGGCCACGCCGGCGCGAATGACGTTCGCCAGTTGCACCAGCGCCGCATCGTCGAGTTTGTATTTGCGCATCACCTTGTCGAAGGTGGTGCCGCTGTGGTCGTGCGGGCCCAGCTCTGCGCCGGGAATTGAAAACGCAATCGCACCGACCGGGGCCAGGTGCTCTTCCTTCCACGGCACATACACAAAGCTCGCCTGCGGGTCGACAAAACGCGTGATCAGCCAGGGCGTGGCCACGCGGTCAAGGTGCAGGTACTGGCGGGTGACCCATTGCATGCTGTTGTTATCCGGACTGGGTGGATGCGCTCAGCGTGCCGCTGGCGCTGCGTTGCGGGTGACCGGCGACACAGTGATCAGCACCTCGTTGCCGCCGAAGTTGGTGGACTGCATCTGCACATTGGCCACGCGCTCACCCTTGGTGAAGGTCAGCAGGCTGAGTTTGGAAAACGAGCTGGACGTCATGGTCCAGCCGGCGGGCGGCATGCTGTCGCGGAAATAGGTAAACACGGCCTGCGGATCGCCCGACACCGTCAGGTTGATGCGCCCGGTCCAGCTGTTGCCCGTGCCCATGACCAGCGTGTCCTGCTGCTTGATGACAGCGCCCGGCGGCAGGGGGACATCCCCCGACAGCTGCTTGGCGGTGGCTTCCGTCACGGTGGTGTCACTGCCCATCGGGCTGCCGCCCATGTTGGCGCAGCCGGCGATGGCCAGCGTGAAAGACAGGGCCAGGAGGTATTTTGCAGGTGTCATGTTTTTTTTACCGTTGTGAAGGCTGCTGTGAGTGCGACGCATACCGTGAAGGACTGAAAACGCCCAGCGATTGTGCCGTAATCGCCCCTGGCCGCCTAGCGTTTCTCCGGCAGTCCGTGGCGCCGGCTGGCGAACCGCTTATAGTTTGCACACAGCAAGGGACTGGCAACGACGCCAGGCCCCGGGTGTCAGGCAGCGTTCGCCTGTGATCGCTGCCGGCATCTCTTCCTCCCGATATGGTTATGACGCAAAAAAAGAATCCGGAAGAAAGCCGGCTGTCAGCGCTCAAACGCCTGATGGTCATGGACTCCTCTGAAGAGCAGGCCTATACCGACATCACCCGCCTGGCCGCCAGCGTTTGCGGAACGCCCATTGCGCTCATCTCGCTTGTCGATGACAAACGCCAGTGGTTCAAGGCAAGGGTCGGCCTGGCCGCCCGCGAAACGCCACGCGACATGGCGTTTTGCGCGCATGTCATTCCTTCGCCGGACGATGTGCTGGTGGTCGAAGACGCGCAGCTCGACGCACGCTTTGCCACCAACCCTTTGGTGACCGGCGATCCCAGCATCCGCTTTTACGCCGGTGCACCGCTGGTGACGAAGGACGGGGAAGTGATGGGAACGGTGTGCGTGATTGACCGCGTACCCCGCCGCCTGGACCAGGAACAGCTCGACACACTGAAGTTCATGGCCGCCCAGGTCATGACCATGCTGGAGGCCTCGCCCGCAGCGCCGCCCTTGGCGCTGGATGTGGCGGTCGACAACGCGGCCGCAGTGCCGGGCGCCCGATCCGGTGCGGCCAGCCTGGCGCGTTTGCGTCAAGCCATTGCAGCAGAGCGCAGCACCCACCGGCCGGCGAGTACAGACACCCTTCAACTCCTGATGGAACGCATGCGCCATTACGAAAGCGGTAGTGGGCTGGCGCCGTCAATGAGTGAGTTCACCGAATGGCGCAATATGGTGGAACTCAAGAACGCCAAAGCGCACTTCGACAAGGCGCGCAAAAGCTGAGCCTCAGGGCCGTGGGTGCCGGGTCATGTCTTGGCGGGCGAGCTGCTGGCCGCTGCCGGGCTGCGCTGGCCCAGTTTTTCCATCGCCGCCCGGCCCAGCAGTTCGAGCATGGCTCGCTGCTCGTCGGTGACCCGCTTGGGCTTCACGTCATACACGCACAGCGTGCCCATGGTCTGGCCATCCACCACCAGCCGCGTGGCTGCATAAAAGCGCACAAACGGCTCGCCCAGCACCAGCGGGTGCGCGGCAAACAAGCCGTCGCGTGCGGTGTCCTCGGCGACGATGACGTCCTTGCTGGACTGAAAAAACGCCTGGCAGAAAGACGTTGTCGCCGGTGACTCGCTGAAAGGCAGGCCCACGCAGGACTTGAACCAGTCCCGGTCACCATCGAGGATGTTGACCATGGCTATCGGCACGTCAAATGAATCAGCCAGCGCCCGGACGATGTCGTCGTAAACCACCTCGGGCGCCGTGTCGAGGATGGCCAACTGCCTGAGCTTTTCGAGTCGTTCGGGGTCTTTGCGCATCGTTCCAGTGTATCGCCGCTCAGGTTCGCCCGCCTGCGCATTCACCTCGCGTCGCGACTCGAAATGTAAAGTCGGCTTTACATTTTCGGTCTTGCAGGCGGTACGGGCCAGGTTTTTGAGGTATTTACGGTTGTTTTTGGCCTGTTTTAGGCATTAAGAATGGCTGCAGACCAATAGAGACCAGCGTGAGCAGCTATTAAATATATAGCGTCTTGTGCCTCGACCCGACGATCAGTTAAATTGCCACCTGCGCACCGACGACAGGAGAACGCCATGACAGCCGCCACTTCCCCGCAAAGCCAGCAGGCATCCGCATTGATCGACGACAAAATCGCCAGCCTCGCGGATTGGCGTGGCGAGACGTTGGCCCGCATGCGCAAGCTCATCCATGAAGCCGACCTCGCCGTGCTGGAAGAGGTCAAGTGGATGGGCACTCCCGTCTGGTCACACGACGGCATCATCTGCACCGGGGAGTCGTACAAGGCCGTCGTCAAACTCACCTTCGCCAAAGGTGCCGCCCTGAAAGACCCAGGCAAACTCTTCAACGCCAGCCTCGAAGGCAACGTCAGGCGCGCCATCGACATCCACGAAGGCGAGAAGCTCAACGCGGTCGCGTTCAAGGCGCTTTTCAAGGAAGCGGTGGCGCTCAACACATCTGTCGTGAAGGCAAAGGCTGAGGCCAAGACCAAGCCCAAAGCAAAATCCAGAACGGAACCCAAATCGGCGAAATAGCCTGTGGGCAAACGCCTGACGGATTGACCGCCGCGCCAACCATTGAAAAAGGCAGCGAACCATTCGCTGCCTTTTTTGTTGGCGTGTTTATCAATGCGCAGGCCTTGCACCGCAGGCGGGGCTTATCGAACCACCAGGCTTTGCCGGAGATTTACAGACCAACGCATTGCCACTTGATGGGCCGGCCCCAACTTGTCAGTCATGAATGCCGTTGATCGACATGACCTGAAGCTCAATCTGGACCTGCTGCGCGAAGTGGCGGGTTCAACCCTGCCTGTCAGCATTCTCGATGTAGCCAAAGTCCGGCAGATCAAGGCTTTGCGTGAGGCCGGCCTGCTGCTGACGCTGGTGTACAAGGTCGACAGACACCGCGAGTGCGCGCGCGTGCTGGCGCTGACGCCGGCGGGCCGAGCGGCACTCACCGATGCGGCATTTGCCGCCTTTGCTGCCAATGACGGCACGGTCGAGCGGTGGATACCCGCCCGCCATGCAGGGCAGGGCGGCGATTAAAACAGCGCTTCCCGCTGTTAATCACGCTGTCGCTGCTGCCGACGCCGGGTATCAAAAAATTCCTACAGGGCCGATAGAGATATGACATAGGAAAAACCTGCGCGGCTGGCTAAAGTTATTTCATAAAAGTCTGGTGGAGGTTTTATGAAGGGCGAAAAGCTCAGGAAGCTGCAAGTGGCCATTGCGCAGGAACTAGCCGGTATCGACGACGCATCATCATTCGTCCGGTTGCTGAATCAGATCGCGGCCTATGAACTCGGCCAAGGCCCGCGTCCCGCAGTCGACGATTTTCTGCAGTGGCTTTCAACGGCAGATTCCCGGCAGGCGCGCGTCGTCGATCAGGAGCAGGTGACGCGCCAGCCCATCAGGCGGCGCAACAGCCGGGAAAAATCAGATGAGCGGCTTGCCATTGAACACAAGTCACGCACGGCGCTGGGCACACCACCCAATCCATCCGCGAGAAAAAACACGCCCTTCAGCCCAACCGAGTGGGAGACGCCAGCCACCCGAAAGTCCAGGCAAAAAAATGCCGGCGACTAGCCGGCTGCGAAGAGGATTCGGCCACCTTCGATAACAAGGCGGCCGTCCCCGGTCAGGCCGCCATCAGTTGCTGTTTGCGTGCCATGATCTGCGCGCCCAGGGCAACCATATCAAGCTTCGTCTTCTTGGCCTTGGGAAACATCTCCGTCTGCTCTTCCTTGACGTGATGTTTGACGTATTCAGACATCACCTTGACTTTGGCGTCATACATTTCCCCTTCGGCCGGCTTGCCCTCGACCTGGGCAATCAGGTCTTTCAGCGTCGCATGTTCAACGGTGGCTTCGGGCACCAGCTCATGGTCTTTCAGGGCCGCTTTCACCGCCGGGTAAAAAATCTCTTCTTCAACCTCGGCATGAACCGTCAGCTCCTTGCAGATCTGGTTGGCCAGCTTGTATTTTTTGTCCGCCGAGCGGCTCTTTTCAAACTGCTCGAAGAGTTCGCTCACCAGCTTGTGGTCAGCACGAAGAATGGCCACAGCATCCTTGGGTGCGGCGGCCGGTTTTTTGACTGCGGGTTTGGTTGCCATGATGAAATTCCTTTAGGGGTTGAGGTAGGAATTCATTTTGCGGAGCCGCAGGATGCGATGTGTCGGGAAGCTGGCGATAAGGTCGTAGGAAAATTTCCTGTTGTCCTTCGCCCTTAACTTTGGTTGATGGCCGGGGTGTCAACTTTTCCAGACGGACCGGACGCAGCCGACAATGGATCTCGACACCGAGCGGGCGGCCAACAACACAGCGATGACGGTGCTTAAAAGTGTGGTGATCGTTTCACGACGCTCGTAAGGCGGTCGTGCACCGGCCAAATTACCCGCAGAAATGGTAGAGCTTAGAAGATCCTTCGAGGGCCAACGCACAGGCTGCGCGAAATTGATCGAGAGCCAGATCGCGGATCTGCAAAGCCGTCTCGACAGACTCGCTTTATGAAACGTGCCAGCATGGGAGAAACGAATATTCTTGCCAGCTACCTGCCTGAGATCCGCTTAAGGTCACTGGGGCGGACTTGTTGTCGATGCCAATAATCAAGAGCGACTTTCAGTTTGCGTTCCTGGCCGTTTGCCGACGAAGCGCCTATGTTCTTCAAAGCAATTGCCAAGTTTTTGTCTTTTGGCTGAGTCGCTAGTTGACGTTCGAAGTGACGATTTGCATGAGGTGTGTTTACAAACCGGCCAGTTGCCGTGTGAGTTCAGCGGCAGGTATTTCGCGGCAGCCGGTGGCGTCCTGGCCTGACCACAGGGTGGAAAAATCGTCTCTGCCCAGTTTTTCTGCGGCCGCTTTCAGCGGGGCCAGCGCGGCCGTCGCCAGCGGGAAAGCCGGCGGTTCTTCGCTGAGGGGGCCCAGCTCCTTCATCACCCGGTTCAACATGCCTCGTGCGGGGCGGCCCGTGATCAGGTTGGTCAATACGGTGTGTTCGGCGCGAGGGCTTTTCAGTGCGGCGCGGTGCAGCGCGGTGGTGGTGGCTTCCGGGCAAAGCATGTAGGACGTGCCGATCTGCACGCCCGCTGCACCCAGGGCCAGTGCAGCGCGAACGCCCTGCGCGTCAGCCATGCCGCCGGCGGCAATCACCGGAACGCGCACGGCTCGTACCACCTGCGGCAAAAGTGCCATGGTGCCGAGCTGTGTGCTCAGGTCGTCCGTGAGGAAGATGCCGCGGTGGCCACCGGCTTCCAGCCCTTGGGCAATGATGGCGTCGGCCCCATGTGCTTCGAGCCAGCGCGCTTCGGCCACGGTGGTGGCCGACGACAACACCTTGCCGCCCCAGGCCTTCACCCGCTGCAACAGCGAAGGGTCGGGCAATCCGAAGTGAAAACTTACGACACGCGGCTTGAAAGGTTCGACGAGATCCGCAATCGCATGGCTGAAGGGTGCGCGCCCGGCGCCAGCAGGTACGCCTTGCGGGTCAATGCCGAGCTCTGCGTAGTAGGGTGCCAGCGCCTTGCGCCAGCGGGCTTCCCGCGCAGCGTCGGGCGTTGGCGGCGTGTGGCAGAAAAAATTGAGGTTGTAGGGCTGCGAGGTAGCGGCAACGATGGCCTCAAGTTCGGCCTTCACGCCCTCGGGTGTCAGCATGGCGCAGGGCAGCGAGCCCAGGCCGCCTGCATTCGACACGGCAATCGCCATCGCGCTGGCCTGCACGCCAGCCATCGGGGCCTGGATGATGGGGAGTTCTATGCCGAAGAGTTGCTGGATGTTCATGAAGGCCCCTTTCTGCCCGGACAGCTTAAATGTGCAGTGCTGCCAGCGCCCCGACCACAAGGCCAATGCCGGCCAGCGCAAACATGCCGTACTCCAGCCACTTCTTTCGTGTCAGCAGGGCAATCGCCGCCAGCGCAATCGACACCTGCAGCACCGTGGTGGCCTGCGCCCATCGGTGGTGCTGGTGCATCTGTTCGTCGGATGATTTGTCCCAGACGGCAGACTCTGCCTCCAGCTTCTCGGCCGCAACCTTGATCTCGTTCTTCTCTTTTTCGTAGCGGTCTATCTTGGCCTGGTATTTGGCCTTGTCCGGCTCGACGGTGGTGAGGTCGCGCGAGACTTCGGCCAGTGACTGTTTGGTGCTTTTGGCCTGGAAGAAATTCCACTGGTTGGAGGCTTCGGTCTTTTTGATCGCCGCGTTGTTTTTGTACAGGCCCGCATTGGCCTGGGTCGCGCCGCCCATGTACGCAAAGATGGCGCCCACCGTGGCGATGATGGCGGTGATGACGGCGATCTGCGCGATCATGCCGCTGCCTTTTTCATGGCTGTCGTGACTGCCATGCCCACCTTGCGCTGCATGCTCCAGCTCGTGGTCGTGGGGTCCGTGTACATGAAATCCGCCTCCTGACATATCGTCTCCTTTTTAATCTCTGTTATTTCTGTTTGTTGTACGTGATGAAGCTGAACTTCAGGCCGTTCTTTGAAACCTGGTCTTCACGGGCGGCTTGTACCCATTGTGTTCCCAGCGCAGGGGCAAAAGCGTCGCCTTCAAAGTCCTCCGCGAGTTCCGTGACCTCGATGCGCTCGGCCAGCGGCTCGGCCAGTTCATAGATTTGTGCGCCGCCTATGACCCAGACTTCTTCGATGTTGCCCGCCAGGCTGATGGCGTCTTCCACACTGGTGGCGACTTTGGCGCCTTCGGCCTGCCAGTCGTTCTGGCGGGTGATGACGATGTTGGTTCGGCCGGGCAGGGGGCGAAATTTTGCGGGCAACGAGTCCCAGGTCTTGCGGCCCATGATGACTGGCCAGCCCATGGTCGTCGCTTTGAAATGCGCCATGTCTTCCGGCAGGTGCCAGGGAATCGTGTTGTTCTTGCCGATCACGCCGTTGGCGGCGCGGGCATAGATCATGTTGACCTTCATGCGAGGCCCTTACACCGCGACCGGTGCCTTGATGGCGGCGTGGTGCTGGTAGTCGGGGAACTCGAAGTCTTCGAATTCGTAATCAAAGATGGACGCCGGTTTGCGTTTGATGTTCAGCGTTGGGTAGGGGTGCGGCGTGCGGCTCAGTTGCAGGGCCACCTGCTCGGCGTGGTTGCTGTAGATGTGGCAGTCGCCTCCCGTCCAGATGAAGTCACCGACGTCGAGGTCGCATTGCTGCGCGACCATGTGTGTGAGCAGGGCGTAGCTAGCGATGTTGAAAGGCACGCCGAGGAAGATGTCTGCGCTGCGCTGATAAAGCTGGCAGCTGAGCTTGCCCTTGCCGCCGGGCGTGGTGGCGGGCGCCACGTAAAACTGGAAGAAGGCGTGGCAGGGCATGAGCGCCATCTTCGACAGATCGGCCACGTTCCAGGCGCTGACGATGATGCGGCGCGAGTCGGGGTTGGTCTTGAGGGTCTTGATGACGTCGGAGATCTGGTCGATGTGGCCGCCATCGGGTGTGGGCCAGCTGCGCCACTGTACGCCATAGACCGGGCCGAGGTCGCCGTCTTCGCGTGCCCACTCGTCCCAGATGCTGACGCCGCGTTCTTTCAGCCAGTTGTTGTCGCTCGAACCCTTGAGGAACCACAGCAGCTCGACAATGATGGACTTGAGGTGAACCTTCTTGGTCGTGACCAGCGGAAAACCTTCGTTCAGGTCGAAGCGCATCTGGTAACCGAAGACGCTTTTGGTGCCGGTGCCGGTGCGGTCGGCCTTGAAGACGCCGTGGGTGTCCACATGGCGCATGAAGTCTTCGTACTGGGAGCGGATGGGGTGCGTCATGGGCGGTGCAACAGGTGAAAAAACGGGAGGGCGGGGCGGTGAAAGCCCCGCAGATTTAATTATGCCCGGAGCACCCGGTTGGGGTTCATCACGTTGGCCGGGTCCAGCGCATGCTTGATGGCGCGCATCATGCCCATCGCGACCGGTGATTTGTGGTGTTCGAGTTTGTCCAGCTTGAGGCTGCCGACGCCATGCTCGGCCGAAATCGAGCCGTCGAACTGCGCGACCGAGTCATAGACGATGGTGTTGACCTCTTCCTCGCGGTCACGCAGAAAAGCCTTGCTGTCGCCATCGGCTGGTGCCTGTACGTTGTAATGCAGGTTGCCGTCACCGAGGTGGCCGAAATTGACCAAGCGCACACCGGGAATTTTTTCGGCCAGCAGGGCGTCGGTCACCTGTACGAACTCAGGAATGCGTGACACTGCTATCGAGATGTCGTGCTTGATGTTCAGGCCTTCTTCAGCCTGTGCCATCGGGATACTTTCGCGGACATGCCAGAGCTGGTTGGCCTGGGCTATGTTTTCGGCGACGACCGCATCGGTCACGCAGCCGTTTTCAAGTGCGGTTTCCAGCAGGCGTTCGAACTGTTCACGTGCATGCGCTTCAGATTCGTGGTCGGAGTTTTCAAGCAGTACACAGAACGGCGTCTCCTTGAACAACGGTACGCGTTGCTGTGGGAAATGTTTGTCGACGAGGCTGAGCGCGAACTGGCCCATGACTTCAAACCCCGTGAGGCCTGCCCCCAGGTGCTGGTGCGCCAGGCCGAGCAGGGTCACGGCCTCTTCCATCGACGGCACGGCCGCCCAGGCGGTCAGGCGTGCGGCGGGCGCGGGGTAGAGCTTCAAGGTGGCTGCGGTGATGATGCCCAGCGTGCCTTCGCTGCCGATGAACAGGTCGCGCAGGTCGTAGCCTGTGTTGTCCTTGCGCAGGCCGGTCAGGCCGTCCCAGATCTCGCCCTGCGCGGTGACGACTTCCACCCCCAGGCAAAGTTCGCGCGCATTGCCGTAACGCACGACCTGCGTGCCGCCGGCATTGGTGGCGAGGTTGCCGCCTATCGTGCAGCTGCCTTCTGCGGCGAGGCTGAGCGGGAACAGAAACCCGGCTTTCTCGGCGTGTTCCTGAAGTGATTGCAGGATGCAGCCGGCCTCGACCGTCATGGTCAGGTTGGCGGCGTCCATGCTGCGCACGGCGTTCATGCGCTGCAGGCTGAGCACCACCTGCGTGCCAGATGCATCGGGAATCGCACCGACCACCAGGCCGGTGTTGCCGCCCTGCGGCACCAGGCTGGCACCCGCAGCGACACAGGCCTTGACGATGGCGGCGACTTCCGCCGTGTTGCCAGGCCTGACGACAGCGAGGGCCTTGCCACGTGAACGTTTGCGCCAGTCCTGCTCCCAGGCGCTGAGGTCGCCGTCGGTCAGGACATTGGCTGCGCCGGTGATGCCGCGCAGGGTGGTGATGAGGGCGTCGTTCATGCGGTTTCGGCGGCGGTTTCAGTTGGCGCTTTGGCTGATGAGGCCGCAGTGGCCGCAGCGTTTTTCAGGCGAATCCGCACGTGCAGCGCGCAGGCTGCAAACAGGAGCAGGCACAGCACCACCTCGATCATGGCCAGGTAGTTGCCGGGCGGGCGGTCGCTCCAGGCGCGTGTGGCGCCTTCGGTGAAATAGAGCCAGACCAGCAGGCTGAGCCAGCGGTAGGTGTACATGCGGTTTTTGAGCACACCGGCCAGCGGCAGGCACAGCGGCAGCACTTTCAGCGCCAGCAGCGAGCCGCCGGGGCGTATGGGCGACAGCCACATCTCCCATGCAAAGCCCAGGATGATTAGGCCCATCATGCTGCCTGCGGCCAGCCAGCGTGTGGCGTCTATTTGTTTTTTAGGGTCCATGTTCATGTCGATGGCATGATCCTAGATTAGGGCCTGTTCACCCTATTTTCAGGAGATGCGTTGTGAGTCAAAAAGGCTGTGCGCAAGGCGCAAAACGTAGACGGGGTAGACCCCGGCAAGGCTTTGCAACGCCGCGAACGGCCTTTTTGATCACAACCCGCAGGGAACGGGGTGAAAACAACGCCACTCTGCGTTGCGCTCCTAGGCAAGGCATGAGCCTTGCCGTCGTCGCACGCCTTGATTGGCGCCGTTTTCACCGCGTTCGCACTCCTGGAAATAGGGTGAACAGGCCCTAAGCGGTTGAATGCGTCGGAGGGTGTCACGCTCAGGGTGACAGACAAGGCACGACAACGCTGCAGGCTACTGCCTGCAAGGCGGAGTAACGCAGTATGGCGCCTTGAGCGTGGCATCCTCTGGCGTATAGCGGTCTCACAAAAACAAAGCACGCCATCGTGATAGAAAAATTCAGAAATCATCGGGTTTTCCAGCGAAAAACGAGCGGTCAACCGCCGAATCTAGGATGATACCGGGGATGTCATTTCAGCAATCCCTGCAGGACTTCATGGTCGCGTTCTCGCGCTTCCCCTGGCGCCATACGGCGCTGACCCTGCGCGACCGTTTCCGTGAAGACCACATGGGCCTGACGGCCAGCAGCCTGACTTTCACCACCTCCATCGCCCTGGTGCCGTTTTTTACCGTGGCGCTGGCCATCTTCACGGCCTTTCCCATGTTTGCCAAACTGCAGGGTGCGCTGCAGGCCTGGCTGGTGCAAAGCCTGATTCCCGACAACATCGCCCGCCAGGTGCTGGGCTACCTCACGATGTTCAGCCGGCAGGCCAACAAGCTGGGTGTGGCGGGCCTGGCGATCTTGCTGGTGACGGCGATTGCGCTGATCCTGACCATAGACCGCACGCTCAACGGCATCTGGCGCGTCAAAAAAGCGCGCTCGCTGACCCAGCGCATCCTGATTTACTGGGCTGCCATCACGCTCGGCCCGCTGCTGCTGGCGGCCAGCCTGGCCGTGACGACCTATGTGCTGTCGGCCTCGACCGGCAGGGTGGGCATCCTGCCGACCAGCGTCAACTTCCTGCTCAACGTGCTGCAGTTCTTCCTGGTGGCATTTGGCATGGCCGCCATGTACCGCTATGTGCCCAACACGTTTGTGAAGTGGTCGCACGCCTGGGCCGGCGGCTTGTTTGTGGCGGCCGGTATCGGCATCGCCAAGAACATCCTCGGCCTTTACCTCAGCAAGGTGCCCACTTACTCGCTGATTTATGGTGCGTTTGCGACCCTGCCTATCCTGCTGGTCTGGATATATGTCGCCTGGATTGTGGTGCTGATGGGCGCCGTGATTGCGGCCTACCTTCCCAGCCTGCTGGCCGGCATTGCGCGCCGCGGCAGCGCCCACGGCTGGCAGTTTCAGCTGGCGATCGAGATCGTGCAACAACTCTTCCGCCAGCGCGAAAAGGCCCGCCACGGTTGCGCCGCCTCGGCGCTGGCCGAAGAACTGCAGGTCGACGTGCTGCAGCTGGAGCCGGTGCTTGAAACGCTGGCAGCCCTGGGATGGGTGGGCCAGCTGGTGCAGGAAGAAGAGGGCGAGGAGCGCTACATCCTGCTGGCCGACCCCGACCAGACGCTGCTTGAGCCATTGATGAAACAGCTGCTGCTGGACAAAACCGAGTCGACATCGCCGCTGTGGACGCAGGCGCAGTGGTCGACGCTGACCTTGCGGCAGCTGCTTTAACCCCGGACCGATTGGCGGCATGGCGGCGGTGGGAGGGCGCAAACCGCGCGGCGAGAAAAATTAACGTAGACGTTAAATTTTTAATGCCTACGTTAAAAATAACGTAAAAGTTAACTTCCATATTAACTTTTGAGGGTTTTGGCGGTTTTGGAACCGCCTTCGGCGCCCAAAACAGTCAAAAAAGGCCATTTTCAGGTGCCAAATTGGCCTCCAGACCAATAGATACGAGCGTAAGCAGCTACGAAATTAGTAGCAAAAAGCCGGCCGCCTGACGTCGGGTTCGCGCCAGGCCGGCTTCTAGATCTTCACCTTGCCGGTCCAGATGTCGCGGTACATCGCCCAGTCACCCATGAAGCTGTAGAGCGGGCGCTTGAAGGAGGCGGGGCGGTTTTTCTCGAAGCCGAAATGGCCTATCCAGGCAAACCCATAACCGCACAGCAGCGCGGCAGGCAGCCAGAGCGGGTTGCGGGTGACGGCCAGTGCCACCACGCAGGCCAGCGTCAGGGTCGAGCCCACAAAGTGAAGCCGCCTGCAGGTGAGGTTGCTGTGCTCTGTCAGGTAGAAGGGGTAGAACTCGGCAAAGCTCTGGAAACTGCGGGGGTCCACGGGGGTGCCCGGGGCTGCGGCGGATGTCGTGCTGTTCATGTCTTGTCTCCTGCGCACCGTGGCGCCAATGTCCAGGTGCGGTGTGATTTCATCCTAGCGTAGCCAGCGGGCCCCGCCAAGCTGGGTATCCCTCGGGAAGACCGCACGTTCTTCCGTTGTTCCCACATGCCGTAAGACTCGCCCCACATTTCGCTGTGGATAAAACCGACTGCTGCGGTGCAGCACGAGGTCTACATTGAGTTCATCTTCTCACCTCCTAAAGGAATCTCCATGCTGAAAAAACTCATCGTCTTCGCCATCACGTCCGGTCTGGCGGCGAAAGCCTGGAAAGCCTATTCCGCCAGCCACGCCAAAAAAACGGCGCCTTCTGGTGCGGCTCAGAAACCGGTTGTCAGGCGTAGTGCTGGAACGCCGACGGTCTGAAAGCTACCCCCGCAGTACTTCGGCTTTAACCCATCCCACAGCACGATCGCCAACCACCATGAGCCCTACACCTGATTCCATTTCAGCCGGCATGCCGGACTACCAGCGCATCAACATCAATGACCCGGCTGCCATTCATTACTGGACACAGGCACTGGCCTGCAGCGAACTCGAATTGCGCGTGGCGGTCGCTGAAGTGGGCATCACCGCAGGTGACGTCGGAAGCCAGTTGGGGAGGGCGGCATGAACACCCTTGCACAAGCCTATGGTCAACCCAGCGGCCCCCTGGCCGTCAAGGTGCGGGAGCCTTCTGCAGGCCTGTTCTACTGGATCGTCACCCGTTTGACGCCGCGTGAAACGGACCCGGAACTGCGCGTGGATTCGTCAGATCACCCGTACCCCACGCACGAGGCTGCCCTGCGCGCAGGCGTCGCGTCGCTGAAGGCCTTGCGCACCGAAGCATCGCTCTGAACAGGCGGCTGGGCCGCATAATCGGCGGCCCATGATTTGGAAATTTTTGCTGCCTGTGGTGTGCGACGGAGCCCGGGCATGAGTGCCTTGCCGTCGTCTGACGCAAATCCCGTGTGGGTGATTTGCCTGTGCGCCGACTGGTGTGGTGTTTGCCGTGACTACCGAAGCGTGTTCGCGGATCTCATGAAACAACACAGCAGCGTTCAACATGGTTTTCAGTTTGCATGGGTAGACGTAGAGGACCACGCCGAGCTCGCGGGTGAGCTCGACATCGACACTTTTCCCACATTGCTGATGGCCGATGACGCGGGCGTTTTGTTCTTCGGGCCACTCACGTCCCAGCCCGCGACGCTGACCCGTCTGCTGGTGTCGCTGCAGGACCCTGCAGCGCCCAGAACGCCGCATTTCCCTGAAAGCCGACAGCTGGTCGATGCGCTGCCAGCGCAGCCGCAGCTTCACGTCACGGTTTGAGAAAATCCTTCAGCGCCGCCAGTGTTTCATCCGGCGCCTCGGTCATCAGTTGATGTCCTGCCTGCACCACCACGGTTTTCCCATGTTTGGCTTTGGCCGCGAGGGCTTGCACCATCTTTGGCATGGTCATCTGGTCGCTGCCGCCCAGCAGGAACAGTACGCTGCAGGTCACACGTTCCATCGCTGCATCGCCGCCCCGGTAGCTGTCGCACGCCACAAATCCGCGGTGAAAGATGTTCACGGCAGCGTTGCTGCGCAGTACACGTTTCATCAAGGCACTGGAGCCGCCATACAGCCAGGTGCCAGGGCCCAGAGTCGAAGGTGGGGGCGCGAGCATGGAGTGCGAAAACACATTGACCATGTTGATGGCCTTGAGCGGCTGGTTCAGCGACAGGTCCAGCAGCGCCGGCGACACCGTCATCGGATATGCCGTGCCCACCATCGCGAGCTGGCTCACCCGATCCGGTGCGCTGCCGGCGAGTTCCAGTGCGATCAGCGAGCCGAAGCTGTGGCCGACCAGCGCTGCTTTCTGAACGCCGGCCGCATCGAGGAGCGCCTTGATGAAGGCTGCCGCCTCTTCGACCGATGAAGGCGCATCGCCCGCACTGCGGCAATGGCCGGGCAGGTCGGGCGCCAGCACATTCCAGCCGTGGTGTGCGAAGTAGCGTGTCTGCAAAATCCAGATGCTGTGGTCGTTCAGCACACCGTGGATAAATACGACGGTGGGTTTGGCAGCGTCGAAGGCTTTGCCGCCGGTGTAGCAGTAGGTCTTGTGGCCGTTGACTTGCAGGTACATGGTCAGGCTCCTGCTTTCTCGGCCGCCTTGAGTGCGCGCTTCAAATCCTCAATCAGGTCATCCGGGTCTTCAAGGCCAATCGACAAACGGATCGTGCCTTGCGAAATGCCCGCGCCAGCCAGCGCATCGTCGGCCATGCGGAAGTGTGTGGTGCTGGCCGGGTGAATCACCAGGCTGCGGCAATCGCCCACGTTGGCCAGGTGGCTGAAGACTTTCAGGGCTTCGACAAACGCCTTGCCCTGTTCGCGGCTGCCTTTGAGGTCAAAGCTGAAGACCGAACCCGCACCGCGCGGCAACAGTTTTTTTGCCAGCGCGTGGCTCGAATGCGATTCGAGCAGCGGGTGGCCGACGCGTGAGACAAAGGCGTGGTTTGCCAGAAATTCCACGACCTTCTCGGTGTTGCCCATGTGGCGCGCCATGCGCAGCGGCAATGTTTCAATGCCTTGAAGAATCAGCCACGCGGTGTGCGGGCTCATGCAGGCGCCGAAGTCGCGCAGGCCTTCGCGGCGTGCGCGCAGCAGGAAGGCGCCGACCGTGCTTTCCTCGGTGAACACCATGTTGTGGAAGCCGTCATAGGCTTCGCTGAGTTCTGCAAATTTGCCGGCGGCTTTGGGGCCGTCCCAGTCGAACAAACCGCCGTCCACAACGAGGCCACCAATCACCGTGCCGTGGCCGCTCAAAAACTTGGTGGCCGAGTGGTAAACGAGGTCGGCGCCGTGCTCGAACGGTTTGATGAGCCAGGGTGAGGTGAGGGTGGAGTCGACCAGCAGCGGCACGCCGGCGTCATGCGCGATCTCCGATACCACGGGAATGTCGAGCACATCCAGCCCGGGGTTGCCGACGGTTTCGCCAAAAAAGAGTTTGGTGTTGGGCCGCACGGCGGCGCGCCAGCCGTCGATGTCGCCGGGTTTGACAAAGGTTGTTTCGATGCCGAAACGGCGCATCGTGTAGTGCAGCAGGTTTTGTGAGCCGCCATACAGCGCGGTGCTGGCGACGATGTGTGAGCCCGCACCCATCAGCGTGGCGACGCTCAGGTGCAGCGCGGCCTGGCCGCTGGCAGTGGCAATCGCGCCAATGCCGCCTTCGAGCGCCGAGATGCGCTGCTCCAGCACCGCGTTGGTCGGGTTGCTGATGCGCGAATAGACGTGGCCTGCGCGTTCCAGATTGAACAGGCTGGCGGCGTGGTCGCTGGACTCGAAAACAAAGGAGGTGGTCAGGTGTATCGGCACGGCGCGTGCGCCAGTGGCGGGGTCGGGCGCTGCGCCCGCGTGCAGGGCCAGCGTGTCGAAGCCGGGGTCTGAATAACCGGGCATGGGTTTGTCTCCATTTGAAAAATATGAAATCAGCCTGCGTGCGGGGCGCAGGGCCTGTCATTGTGGGCTATATTGGCAAAAAACTTTCCCACAAACCGTGACAGTGGGAAAATACGATGCCAGCCATCCAGAGACACCAGAGGAGAAAGCCATGAAAGTTCAAGACATCCTGCGCGTCAAGGGCAACACGCTGTACAGCGTCACCCCGGATGAACCCCTGTCCAAGGCGGTCGACATCATGGCCGAGAAAGACATCGGTTCGCTGGTCGTCATGGAGCACGGCGACCTGGTCGGCATGCTGACCTTTCGTGAGGTCATCGTCTGCATCGCCAAGAACGGCGGCACGGTCGGCACCACACTGATCCGCTCGGTCATGGACGATGCGCCGCTGACCTGCACCCCCGAAACAGAGATCGACGAAGTCCGCCGCATGATGCTGGGCCGCCACGCGCGCTACATGCCCGTACTCAACAAGAAAATGCTCGAAGGCGTGATTTCGTTTTACGACGTGGCCAAGGCCGTCGTCGATGGCCAGAACTTCGAGAACAAGATGCTCAAGGCCTATATCCGCGACTGGCCGACTGATGAGTCGGGCAAGACCGACGCCCTCGACGATTAATAGAGAGCCCGCATGGTTGCTCGTTTCGCGTGGCACCCTGCCCTCTCAAAGGGCCGCTCCGCCTGCGGCCCGGCAAAGCCGGTTCCGCGGCTCCTGCTTGCGAAGACAGGTTTCTTTTAAGTGCTGCTATGAATCACATCCCGCACGCGCGGGTAAATCTGCTGATTCCACTTCCGCCCGCTGAACACCCCGTAGTGCCCCACGCCCGCCTGCAGGTGGTGTGACTTCATATACGGCCTGATGCTGCTGCACAGGTCTTGCGCGGCCACCGTCTGGCCGACGGCGCAGATGTCATCGCGCTCGCCTTCGACCGTCAGCAGGGCCGTGCGCCGGATGGCCTTGAGGTTGACCTTGCGGTCATGCCAGGTGAGCTCGCCGCGCGGCAGGTCGTAGGTCTGGAAAACCTTGCTCACCGTCTGCAGGTAAAACACAGCGGGCAGGTCGTTGACGGCGAGGTACTCGTCGTAGAAGGTGCGGATGATCTGCGCCTTTTCAAAGTCGCCATCACGCACATGCTGGTACAAATCCTGGAATGATTTCTTGTGCCGTTCCAGGTTCATGCTCAGGAACGCCGTCAGCTGCAAAAAGCCCGGGTAGACGCGGCGCATCATGCCCTTGTGCGGCCAGGGCACGTGGTGCACCAAGTTTTTCTCGAACCATTCAATCGGCTTGCTGTTGGCCAGCTCGTTCACGCCGGTCGGGTTGATGCGGCAATCGACCGGGCCGGCCATCAGGGTCAGGCTGGCAGGTTGCGCCGGGTTGTCGTCTTCGGCCATGATGGCGGTCGCCGCCAGTGCGGCCACGCAGGGCTGGCAAACGGCCACCATGTGGCTGCCGGGCCCCAGCACCTCGAGAAACTTGATCAGGTAGTCGGTGTAGTTGTCGAGCTCGAACTCGCCTTCGGACAGCGGCACGTCACGCGCGTTGTGCCAGTCTGTGATGTAGACGTCGTGGTCGGCCAGCAGCGTGCGGGCCGTTTCACGCAGCAGGGTCGCAAAGTGGCCGGACAACGGCGCCACCAGCAGCACTTTCGGGCCGGGGCTGACCATGGCTTTTTTGAAGTGCAGCAGGGTGCCGAAAGGCAGCTCGCACACCTTGTGTTCGGTGATGGCGACGTTCTGGCCGGCGACTTCGACAAAAGGTATGTTGTAGGCGGGTCTGGCGTGCGTCAGCCTCAGGCGGGCCAGCACTTCGAGCGCGGCACCGAGCTTGCTGCTGGACTGGGAGGCCCCTGACATCAGAGAGGGCGCGGAAGGCAACACCGACTTGCCCGCGCCGATGAACAGGCTGGCCTGCTCGGCAAACATCCGCATGGGGGAGGTCAGGTCAGACTGCAACTGGTAGGCTTGATAAAGCATGCTGCTTTCTTGAAGGTTGCGGGTGGCAACGGTAAGCGTACACAGCAATTTATGGGCCATCGCGGGGCTGGCCGGGCAATCATGGGGTGTTCTTGGCACAAGGCTTGCACTGCAAGAGAGCGACCAACGCTTTTTTGGTGCGCTGCGGCTTTCGCAGCAGCCTGTTATTTTTGCGAAAGACACCTCCATGGCCGATGCAGTCCTCACCCTGAGCAGCAAAAACTACGGCGCCTGGTCGCTTCGCGGCTGGTTGCTGGTCAAGTTTTCGGGTCTGGAGTTCAAGGAAAAAGTGCTGCCGCCGGACGACAAGGACATGCGGGCCGAAATCCTGCTGCTGTCGTCGTCCATCCTCGTGCCCAGCCTGCTGCATAACGGCATCAAGGTCTGGGACACCCTGGCGATTGGCGAATACCTCAATGAAATCAAGCCCAAAGCGGGGTTGCTGCCGACAGACATCGCCGCACGTGCGCATTGCCGCGCGATCTGCGGCGAGATGCATTCGGGTTTCAGTTCCATGCGCTCGTCCATGCCGCTGAACATCAAGGCGATGTTCCCCAAATTCAAAACATGGTCTCGTGCCGACGCAGATATCAAACGTATTGTCGAAATCTGGACCGATTGCCTGGGCCGCTACGGTGGCCCCTTCCTGTTCGGCAAAAAACCCTGCATGGCCGACGCGATGTACGCGCCTGTGGTGAGCCGTTTTCGCACCTACGACATTCCACTCGACAAGACCTGTGTGGCCTACGCTACCGCGATCTGGAAGTTGCCGGCGATGCAGGAGTGGATAGCCGCCGCGCAAGCAGAAGAAGACGACTTCGACGAGCTTGACGCGGAGTTTTAGGCCCCCACGGAAGTTTTTGGGGTCAGAGCCCAAATTCGTCGGACCTCTGGTGAGCCAGGGTCGGTGCGATGCACCGATACGAAATTGGTGTCTGACCCCAATAACTTTCTGCCCCCCGAGGGGCCGCGGCGCCTGCGGCCCGGCGAAGCCGGCTCCGCGGCCCCTGCTTGCGAAGACACTGCTCCGCTGGATCTCGCTAACGTCTCTCCGTGGGCATGCAAAAAGTGAACGTCGGGGGGCTCTATTTCCAGGGGGCCGGTGAAGGGACTTCGCACACCGCAGGTACATCGATCGATTTGAAATCCGCCGGCGAGACGATTTCCAGGTATTCCATGTCCGGCGAATAGTCGAACAGGTAGTGGCTGATGCCGGGGCGCTGGTGCACGCAGTCACCGGCAGAGACCAAAGTTTCCTGGTCTTCGTACATGAACTTTGCCCAACCCTTGATCATGATGACGATCTGGAAGTCCGCCTCATGCCGGTGCCAGCCCGTGCCTTTTTCTGGTGCCATATTGGCTTTGACCAGATGCGCAATCACCTTTCCGTGCGTGGCTTCGGCGATGCCGAGGTCGCGATAGAGAAAGAAATCGCGCAGGCCATCGGTCTTGAACTGTGTGTCGCCCGGTTTGACGTGCGAAAACAGGGTAGAGGTCTTGTCCAGCATGGGGAGTTCCTTTTGTTGGGATGCACCAGGAAATGGTGCGGTGCAGCAAGCATGAAGTGTTCCAGCTGATGGCGGGAGCCCGGATCCCGTCATGCCCGTGACTGATCGATATGATTTGGTCGCTATCAGCGCTTGTCAGTAGTTGGCTGGAGGCCGCAAGGGACCAGCAACAACAGGCAGAAAAAGGCTTTCAGGCGCGTAGTGAGGTACCCAACAACGCTTTCCTGACACGACGTGAAAAATGAAAGCCCGTGCTTGCCCGGAGCCTATTTGCCGCCCTTTGCCGCCTTCACGAGGTTGCCTCTCAGCGTCACCACGGCCTTTTGCATTTTGGTGAACTCCTCGGGACTCAGCCCTGTGGCCTCCACGAGATTCATGTCCAGTCCCTTTTCGCGCAAGCGCCGGCCTTCGTCGGTCAGGCTCACCAAAACCTGCCGCTCATCCGATGGATCGCGCTGCCTCAGCAGATAGCCCATGGCTTCCAGCTTTTTCAGGATAGGCGTCAAGGTGTTTGATTCGAGGGACAGCTTTTCACCGAGGGCGGTGACGGTCTGGTGGTTCTCTTCCCACAAGGCAATGACCGTGATGTATTGCGTATAGGTGAGGCCAAGCTTGTCCAGGGTGGGTTTGTAGGCCTTGCCGAAGGCGAGGTTGGCCGAATAGATCGCAAAGCACAGGAAATCGGACAGCTTGCGGGTCCCTGCTACGGCCGTATTTGCGGGTTGACTGGTGCCAGTGCGACTCATCTGAACTCCTTGAAAGCGCGAAGCGGTCCTTTTGGACTTGAAAACTATGAGGTTAAACCTCGCGAGTCCCATCATACATCGCATGCGATTTAATCGATAGAGATTGACATAGTGGGCAGATGGCCTAAAATAGGTCGCATTCGATTAAATCGGATACGTTTTAAATTCAACCTTTTCCGGGGAATCCCAAATGCGCCAACTCGACAAAGTGCTCTACACAGGCAAAACACACACCACCGGAGGCCGCGATGGGGCTTCCCGCAGTTCTGACGGCCGTCTGGACATCAAACTTTCGCCGCCAGGCAGCACCGGCGAGGGCACCAATCCCGAACAGCTGTTTGCCGCGGGCTGGTCGGCGTGTTTCATTGGTGCGATGGGCCGCGCAGCCACCCAGATGAAGATCAGCATCCCGGCTGACCGGTCCGTGGACGCCGAAGTGGACCTGGGCACGTCCGGGGAAGCGTTTTTTCTGCAAGCCCGCCTGAACATCAGCCTGCCCGGCATGGAGCGCGAGCAGGCCCAGGCGCTGGTCGATGCGGCGCATCAAATTTGCCCGTATTCCAAACTCACGCGCAACAACATCAACGTCGTGCTTCGCGTGATGTAAGCCCCTTCCTGCCGGCCTTCGGCAGGCCATTTTTTTGCAGCCTCTTTGCGATCAAAACCACCGGCATACGCCTGCGCCGGGGCGCGCGACGCGACTGGACTCTCCACCTTTTTGGGCGCCACGCCTTTATCACCATGATCCTGACTGTCCTTGCCTTCCTGGGAGGTGTTCTCACCATTTTCAGCCCCTGCATTCTCCCGGTGCTGCCGTTTGTGCTGGCCCGCGCTGATCAGCCCTTTCTGAGGAGCGGCCTGCCGTTGCTTCTGGGTATGGCCCTGGCGTTCACCGGCGTTGCCAGCCTCGCGGCGGTGGGCGGCGGCTGGGCCATTGAAGTCAATCACTATGGCCGCTTGCTGGCCATGGGTCTGCTGGCCTTCTTTGCCCTGACCTTGCTGCTCCCGGGGTTTGCCGAACGGCTGGCACGACCTGTGGTCGCGCTGGGGGCGCGGCTTTCCCTGCACGCCGACAGTGGCGTGACGGGCGGGTCCTTTGTGCTTTCGATGGCGGTGGGTGTGGCCACTGGATTTTTATGGGCGCCTTGTGCAGGGCCAGTCCTTGGTTTGGTGTTGACCGCTGCTGCGATCAGGGGGCCGAGCGTCGGCACGTCCTGGTTGCTTTTGACCTATGCCGCCGGCGCCGCGACATCCATGGCGCTTGCCCTTTTGCTTGGGAGGCGCGTGCATGCGTTCGCGCAGCGTTCGCTCGCCGTCAGCCAATGGGCCCGGCGTACTGTGGGCGTCATGGTGCTCGCGGGTGTGGCGATGATTGCGGCGGGCCTGGACACGGGACTGTTCAGCCAACTCTCGCTGGCCAGCACGACCGGCGCCGAGCAGAAGCTCATCGATACGCTGAAACCAAAAGGGGGCATGCCCGGCAAAGACACCCTGGCCCTGTCGGCCTCCGCACAAGATGCATCCGTCACCATCGCGCCTGCCAGGCGAGTAGAAAATCCGGTGGCAAGCGGGGTGAAAAGCGAAGGCCAGCTGCCACCGCTTGACGGCGCCACGGGGTGGCTCAATTCCGCGCCGCTAATCGCTGAGGCCCTGCGCGGCAAGGTCGTGCTGGTCGATTTCTGGACCTATTCGTGCATCAATTGCCTTCGGACACTTCCCTATATCCGCGCCTGGGCCGAAAAGTACCGCGCTGCAGGCCTTGTCGTAGTGGGCGTTCACTCGCCGGAGTTCGCGTTTGAAAAAGACCAGGACAACGTGCGGCGAGCGGTGAAGGATCTGGGCATCACCTATCCGGTCGCCATCGACAGCCGCCACGCGATCTGGAGGGCATTCGGAAACCAGTATTGGCCGGCGCTGTATTTTGTCGATGCGCAGGGCCGGATACGCCACCATGTGTTTGGAGAGGGCCAGTACACGGAGTCGGAAAGGATGATTCAGAAATTGTTGGCGGAAAACGGCACGCCCTCCGTGCCGGTCGGGTTGGCCCAGGTGGACGCGCACGGTGTTCAGGCCGCGCCGGGAGAAAAGGCCTTGTCCGGCGAGGCCTATCTCGGTTCCAGCCGCGCCGAAGCGTTTGCGTCCGCAGGAGGCCTTCGGGCGGGCCGTCCACACCTCTATCCGCCCGCAGAAAAGCTCAAGCTCAACCAGTGGGGGCTCGAGGGCCACTGGACAGTTGAGGCGGACCGGGCCGTCACAGCCGCACCCGGTGCACGGTTGGCCTACCGCTTTTATGCCCGGGACCTTCATCTGGTCCTGGGCCGCGACGCCGGCGGCAAGCCCGTTCGTTTCCGTGTGCGGATTGACGGTAAACCTCCGTCTGGCAACCACGGAACCGACGTGGATGCCGACGGCAATGGTGTTGTAGATGCCCATCGTTTGTACCAGCTGGTCAGGCAGGAAAACAATTCAGGTGGTGACCATCTTTTCGAGATCGAGTTTCTCGACCCGGGCGCTTACGCTTATGCGTTCACGTTTGGTTAACCGCCATGAAAAAATTCTGCTGCTCCGTTGTCTTCTTTCTGGGCGGGTTCCTCCATGAACTGCGCACGCCCTTCAGCTGCCACGGCGTTGCTTCGCGTGAAGCAACCGTCTGGCGTTGGCGCGCGGTGGCCGAAAAGAGACCGGGGTGGCGCGATAGCGAGGCGCCGGAACTGCGGCGGCCTTCGGCGGACTCCCGCTTTGCTGATCCGGCGGGCCACTCATGGATAATCCACCCATGAGCGGCAACACCTTCGGAACCCTATTCGCAGTCACCAATTTCGGTGAGTCCCACGGCCCGGCCATTGGCTGCGTGATTGACGGGTGCCCGCCCGGCATGGACCTCAGCGAGGCCGATATCCAGGCCGATCTGGACCGTCGGCGCCCCGGCACCAGCCGCCATGTGACCCAGCGTAACGAGCCTGATGCGGTGGAAATCCTGTCCGGCGTGTACCAGGGCAAGACCACAGGCACACCGATTTGCCTGCTGATCAAAAACACCGACCAGCGCAGCAAGGACTACGGCAACATCCTCGAGACCTTTCGTCCCGGCCACGCCGACTACACCTACCTGCACAAGTTCGGTATTCGCGACCCGCGCGGTGGTGGTCGTTCGTCAGCACGCCTGACCGCGCCTACCGTCGCTGCTGGCGCAGTGGCCAAAAAATGGCTGAAGGAAAAATACGGCACGACCTTTCGCGGCTGCATGACGCAGGTCGGCGATGTTGTGATTCCCTTTGAATCGTGGGATCACGTGCCCCACAACCCCTTCTTTGCGCCTGCAGCCGATGTCGCGAATCTTGAAACTTACATGGACGAGTTGCGCAAGGCCGGTGACTCCTGCGGCGCGCGCATTCGCGTGACCGCTTCCGGTGTGCCGGTCGGCCTGGGCGATCCACTTTATGACAAGCTTGACGCAGACATTGCGTTTGCCATGATGGGCCTCAACGCCGTGAAGGGCGTCGAAATCGGTGCCGGGTTCGCCAGCGTGACCCAGCGCGGTACCACGCACGGTGACGGCCTCACGCCTGAAGGTTTCCAGTCCAACAACGCCGGCGGTGTGCTGGGCGGCATCAGCACCGGGCAGGATCTGGAAGTGTCGATTGCCATCAAGCCGACCAGTTCCATCATCACGCCGCGCCAGTCGATAGACACCAGCGGCAAGCCTGCCGAAGTGGTGACCAAGGGTCGTCATGACCCCTGCGTGGGCATACGCGCCACGCCGATTGCCGAAGCGCTGCTGGCGCTGGTCGTCATGGAACACGCCTTGCGCCAGCGTGCACAGAACGCCGACGTGACCGTGAGCACGCCCGACATCAGCAAGCGCTGAAGCGCCCGAAAAGCTGGCCCTGCTGGCGTTAGGGTCTGTTTGCGGGGTGTCTCGCATTTGCGACACAATTGGTAACAATTGGCATTCTCCTACAGAGAAGGCCCTTCTTACCTCCTAGTATGGGCCTCTCCACCTCAACGAGAACCCGAGAGAAATCTATGTCGCGCGACGAAGTTGTCTTCATCCTGCTCAACCGTTTTGCCGAAGATGGCCCGACTGCCCGGCCAGAAGCAGACGTGGACACCATGGCCGAGACGCTGATTGATGAGCTCAGCGCGCACTGGAACACCATGCCCAGTTCGACCAAGGCCGTGCTTCTGGGCCTGACCTACGACCTGAAAAAGCATGCGGCTGAAAGCCGTGCCAGCGCCGCCAATTCGCCTTCGATGGGTGGCCTGCAGGATCGCTGGACGCGCGGTCTGGGCGCGTAAGCCCTGCATCTGCCCTTCAAGGCTCGGGCGGTGCCCCGCGAAACGGGTTAAACCCGGTAATCAGCGCTGTCGCCAGCAGCACCAGCACGCAGCCGGGCAACATGCTCAGCGTGACTTTCTCACCCAGAAACAACCCACCCCATGTCACGCCGAACAAGGGAATCATGAAGGCGGCCGAAGTTGCTGCAGTGGCTGAAATCTCGCGCATCAGCCGCATCGAAATCCAGTACATGAAGCCTGAGGTGATGGTGCCTATCATCAGCACCGCCAGAATGGCCGGCAACGTGAAGTTGGCAGACGGAACCGCCGCGCCCATGGGCAGCAGCAGGATAAGCGCTGCGGCCACGTGCACCGCTGCTGATGCCGGCAGGGGCTCATGCGTCAGGGTGGCACGTTTCATGAGGATGGCGCCGAAACCATAGCTAGCCGCAGCGACCACGCAGGCCAGCGCGGCCATGACCACTGCAGGTGTCACGGTCACCGGGCCGAGTTGAACCAGCAGTGCCACGCCGGCAAAACCCAGCGCGCAGCCGAAGAGCCGCAAACCGGTGAGCTTTTCCTCTTTCACAGCCGCAGCAGCCAGCACGCCGAACAGCGGCGAGGTCGCGTTCAGCACGGCTGAATAGCCTGAGGGAATGACGAGCGCTGCCCAGTTGAACAGCACAAAAGGCGTGACCACGGTGAGCAGGCTCACCAGTGCGAGGCGAGGCCAGGTCGCACGTGCCGGCCAGCGTTCACGCAACGCGACCATCAGCAGTGTCAGCACAATGGCTGCCAGCGTACAGCGCAGGCCAGCCACCACCCAGGGCCCAAGTGCCGGGCTGGCAATCCGAAGAAGGGGAAAGGATGCGCCCCACAGGGCAGACAGGGCGATGAGCTGGATGAAGTGTCGGGTTTGCATCGGAACGGCAGCATGGAAGGCAGCAAATTGGCAACTGTGCGTTACGAAACGCCGCTGTGTGCCTTGGTGCATCTGATTGTCTGTGATGTGCGTCGCTGTTGCTGGCGCTTGCAAATGCCGGAGGCTGATCGCCTGAGGGCGCGCCGGTTCAGGTCGACACCTGTAGAAATTTCAAGCACAAAACCTTCCAATATAAGGTCCTTGCCTCCTTGTTCGTGTAGGCCAACTTCCATTATTTACAGAATGTTTCATGGGTACATCCCTCGATTCAATTCACCCTGATTCAGGGGTAATCTCGGCAGCTTTCAGTCCCAATTCAGGGGTGGTTCCATGGAAGCTATTGCCAAGTTGCCGGTGACAGAGCGCGACACGCAGCTCAAGGTCATTCTCAAAACACTCAAGGCCTTTCGCCGGGGTGACGCCGGTGTCAGCCTTCCATCCGACTGGGGCGGCCTGCATGGCGACATCGCGCAGGAGTTCAACCAGATCGCCGCCATGAGCGCCGTGAACTCGAGCCGGCTCAAGGCGCTGGACACACGATCCAAATCTCCGTCGCGGGCAAAGCGCCATTTGCCGGAAGAAAAATTGTCGGGCTTCTGGCTGGACGATGTGACGGCGGTCAACACCGTTCTGGACGACGTCGACAGCGCTGCCGAGCAGACAAAGGTTTTTCTTGCCGCACTGACCGACCTTAAAAAAGGAGACGCGGCTGCCGCCTTGCCCCAGGACTGGACCGGCGTGCCCGGCAAGCTCGCCGATGTGTTCAATGATGTCGTCGCTGAAAACGTCCGCATGGCCAACGAGCTGGCGCGGCTGAGCCGTGTGGTGGGCAAGGAAGGTCGGCTCAAGGAGCGCGCGTTTGTGCCCAATGCGACCGGCTTCTGGCGCGATGCGGCATTCTCGGTCAACTCGCTTATCGCCGATCTGGTGCACCCCACCAGCGAGGTGGCGCGGGTGATTGGTGCCGTGGCCCAGGGCGACCTCTCAAAAAGTATGGCGCTTGAGGCCGGCGGCAGGGCGCTGGAAGGCGAGTTCCTGCGCACGGCCATGACCATCAACAAGATGGTGGAACAGCTCGGAACCTTCTCTGCCGAAGTGACGCGTGTGGCACGTGAGGTGGGTACCGAAGGCAAGCTGGGCGGACAGGCCGATGTGCAGGGTGTGGCCGGCACGTGGAAGGATTTGACCGACTCGGTCAACTCCATGGGCTCCAACCTCACGGCGCAGGTGCGAAACATTGCCGAGGTGACGACCGCTGTGGCGGCCGGCGATTTGTCCAAGAAGATCACGGTGGACGTGAAGGGCGAGATTCTGGAGCTGAAGAACACCATCAACACCATGGTGGACCAGCTGCGTTCCTTTGCCTCTGAAGTGACACGTGTGGCGCGTGAGGTGGGTACCGAAGGCAAGCTGGGCGGGCAGGCCGATGTGCAGGGTGTGGCCGGCACGTGGAAAGACTTGACCGACAACGTGAACTTCATGGCCGGCAACCTGACCAGCCAGGTGCGAAACATTGCCGACGTGACCAAGGCCGTGGCGGCAGGCGATTTGTCCAAAAAGATCACGGTGGACGTCAAGGGCGAGATTCTGGAGTTGAAGAACACCATCAACACCATGGTGGACCAGCTGTCGTCGTTTGCATCGGAGGTGACGCGTGTGGCGCGAGAGGTGGGTACCGAAGGCAAGCTGGGCGGGCAGGCAGATGTGCAGGGTGTGGCCGGCACGTGGAAGGATTTGACTGACTCGGTTAACTCCATGGGTTCCAACCTGACAGGCCAGGTGCGAAACATTGCCGAGGTGACGACCGCTGTGGCGGCCGGTGACCTGTCCAAAAAGATCACGGTGGACGTGAAGGGCGAGATTCTGGAGTTGAAGAACACCATCAACACCATGGTGGACCAGCTGCGCTCCTTTGCATCCGAGGTGACGCGTGTAGCACGCGAAGTGGGTACCGAAGGCAAGCTGGGCGGGCAGGCCGATGTGCAGGGCGTGGCCGGCACGTGGAAGGATTTGACCGACTCGGTCAACTCCATGGGCTCCAACCTCACGGCGCAGGTGCGCAACATTGCCGAGGTGACGACCGCTGTGGCGGCCGGCGATTTGTCCAAAAAGATCACGGTGGACGTGAAGGGCGAGATTCTGGAGTTGAAGAACACCATCAACACCATGGTGGACCAGCTGTCATCGTTCGCGTCCGAAGTGACGCGCGTGGCGCGAGAGGTGGGTACCGAAGGCAAGCTGGGCGGACAGGCCGATGTGCAAGGCGTGGCCGGTACGTGGAAGGATTTGACTGACTCGGTCAACTCCATGGGTTCCAACCTGACAGGCCAAGTGCGCAACATTGCCGAGGTGACCAAGGCCGTGGCGGCAGGTGACCTGTCCAAAAAGATCACGGTGGACGTGAAGGGTGAAATTCTTGAGCTGAAGAACACCATCAACACCATGGTGGACCAGTTGCGCTCCTTTGCATCTGAAGTGACGCGTGTGGCACGTGAGGTGGGTACCGAAGGCAAGCTGGGCGGACAGGCCGATGTGCAGGGTGTGGCCGGCACGTGGAAGGATTTGACCGACTCGGTCAACTCCATGGGCTCCAACCTCACGGCGCAGGTGCGAAACATTGCCGAGGTGACGACCGCTGTGGCGGCCGGCGATTTGTCCAAGAAGATCACGGTGGACGTGAAGGGCGAGATTCTGGAGCTGAAGAACACCATCAACACCATGGTGGACCAGCTGCGTTCCTTTGCCTCTGAAGTGACACGTGTGGCGCGTGAGGTGGGTACCGAAGGCAAGCTGGGCGGGCAGGCCGATGTGCAGGGTGTGGCCGGCACGTGGAAAGACT
>JAZKDR010000047.1:0-124967 GCA_040387435.1 Pseudomonadota bacterium | reverse complement strand
TCGCCGCTCATCACGCTGTCGGCGTCCAGCACCACCATGTAGCGGTAGTCCTTGCCCCAGCGGCGGCAGAAGTCAGCGACGTTGCCGGCCTTGCGGTCGGTGCGGCGTTTGCGCAGGCGGTAGTAGACCTCGATCTGCGGCTGCTCGGGGTGGCCGGCCAGCTGTGTGCGCAGTTCTTCCCACGCGGCACGTTCTGCTCGGATGATGGATTTTTCGTTGCTGTCGGACAGCACGAACACGTCGAAAGCGCGGGTGTGTCCGGTGGTGGACACCGATTCGCAGGTAGCACGCAGGCCCGCAAACACCGTGCGTACATCTTCATTGCAGATCGGCATGATGATGGCCGTGCGGGTGGCCGGGTCCAGTGTGTGGTGCTGCACTTTTTTGCTCGAGAGCGTGTGTGCATCGCCAAACAGCGTCACGTAAAAACCCATCATGGCCGTCATGAACCCCGTCACCACCCAGGCCGACAGCAGCGCAAACAATGCGATCTGGCCGTACTGCAGCCAGGCGTTGTCGTAGTCGGGCTGCATGTCGATGAAGAGGCGCGTCGCGATGATGGTGCTGACCAATGTCAGCAGCAAGAATGTGGCGCGGCGGCGCTTGGCGGCGTACTGCCAGGGCTGCAGCTTTTGCGCCTGGCGCTGGCTGCGCGATGGCGCCGGCGTCGCAGGGCTCATCAGGGCGACCACCGGCCGCAGGGCAAGTGCGCCCATGCTGCGCCAGAAACCGCGCCAGGGGCGGGGCACCATGGATCCGCGATTAACCGGCGGTGCGGTGACCGAATTCGGGTGACGTTCCTCGCGCAGCGGGCTGCGCTGGTTGAGGGTGGGGGTCACGGTGTGATCAGGTTGGTCCATGTTTCACTCACTGAGTTGCTGTTGTGCTGAAGAAAGGCGCGCAGCTCGACCGGTTTTGCCGGGTCGATGCGCTGCACGCGCAGGGTGGCGCGCCAGGCGCCGGTAGCGGGGTTTTTGTAGGCCAGGCTTTCCAGGACGCGGCCGTTGCTGTCGGTGCTGGCGATGGCTTTGACGGGCGCGCCTTCGGGCAACGCATCCAGCGTCGGGCCGGCGAAGTCGATGACAAACTGCACCTGCTGGTTGAGGGTCTGGGCATCGAGTCTTGAATAGCCGGTGCCGCGGCGCGACTGCGTGACCCAGCCGTTGGGCGGCAATTGCTGGTTCTTGCCCTGCCAGGCGATCTGCCAGCCCAGCTCCAGGCTTTCGCCGGGCTGCGGCAATTTTTCGGGCACCCAGTAGGCAACGGTGTTGTCGTGTGTTTCGTCAGGGGTGTTGAACTGCAGGAGCTCGACGCGGCCGGGGCCCCAGTCACCGACCGGTGTGACCCAGGCGCTGGGGCGCAGTTCGTAGCGCGCTTCGGTGTCTTCGTAGCTTTTGAACGCGCGGTCGCGCTGCATCAGGCCGAAACCCTTGGGCGACTTCATCGCAAACGAGGTCACCAGCGTGGAGGCCGGGTTTTGCAGGGGGCGCCAGAGCCATTCACCGTCACCGGTGGCCATCATCAGACCGTCGGAGTCGTGCACCTCGGGCCGGAAATCCGCCGCGCGCGGCTGGTTCTCACCGAAGAAAAACATGCTGGTCAGCGGTGCGATGCCCAGCGTCTTCACGGCCTCCATGCCGGGACGCATGAAGATGCGGGCGCGCACGTCAACCGTGGTCTGCTCGCCGGGTGTGACCTCAAAACGGTAAGCGCCTGTCATGCGCTGCGAATCGAGCAGGGCGTAAAACACCAGGGGTGCGCCAGCGGGAGTAGTCGCGGCGGGCTTTTCAAGCCAGAAATCGGTGAAGCGCGGGAATTCTTCTGCGCCCGGGCCGGTCGGGTTGACGGCCAGGCCTCGCGCCGAGAGGCCGTAACGCTGGCCGGCGCCCAGGGCGCGGAAGTAGCTGGCGCCGAGAAAGGCGATCAGTTCGTCCTTGTACGCGGTCGAATTCAGCGCGGTGTGGACACGCAAGCCGGCAAAACCCAGGTCGCCCCAGCTTTGCGGCTGCAGGCGATTTTTGCCGAAGGTGAAATCACCGGCGCTGTAAGTCACGGCCTTGACGCTGTCGGCTGTGACTTCGGAGATACGCACGGTGTCGCCATGTGGGCCGACATGGAAAAAGTTGACCTCGTAGGGCAGGGCGTCGGCGCGCCACAAGGCCTTGTCTGTGTTGAAGCGGATGTCGCGGTAGCCGTCGTAGTCCAGCGCCATGAGTTCGGCGGGAACCGGCTGGCCCATGGTCTGGAAAGGCGCCTGGGCGCGTGCTTTGGCGAGGTTGGACACGTCGTCGAGCGACCACGCCTGTGCGCCCAAAGCCAGCACAGCCAGCCCCAAACCCAGTGTTGCGCGCGCGGCCTTGACCAGCCAGGGGGGGCTGGACGGGGTCACAAGACGGGGTGCAAAAGCGATCTGCATGACCTACTAGGGCAAACCCTGTGCCAGGTCGAAAAGAACTATTTAAATCAACAGCTTAAGTTGAATATTTGATGTTGCTGGATGTTTCAGTCGCCTGAAGGCGTTAAAACAGGCCTCAAACCTGCTGTTTTTGTCGTCGGTTGGCGACGGAAACGCCTGGTGCAAGGCATTTATTGAATTAAATCAATGCCTTAGGGCTGTCGCTCATCAGCGACGGGATTACGGGAAATCCCTGATATGTCGGCCTTGAAGTGACCCGGCGTGAGCCCATGCTTTTGCATCAGGCGGTAGAACTCGGTGCGGTTGCGTTCGGCCAGCCGGGCGGCGTCGGCCACGTTGCCGTCGGTCAGCTTGAGCAGGCCGACCAGGTATTCGCGCTCGAAGCGCTGGCGGGCCTCGGCCAGGCTCAACACCTGAACGCTGGGGATGCGCAGCGCCCGCTGGATCAGGTTGAGTGGCACCAGCGGCGTGGTGGCCAGCGCGCAGACCTGCTCGACCACGTTGTAGAGCTGGCGCACATTGCCCGGCCAGGCCGCGGTGGCCAACGCTTTCAGGGCTTCCGGCGCAAAACCGCTGAGGCGTTTGCCGTATTTCGCCGCCAGCTTGACGAGGAAATGGTTGGCCAGCAGGGGGATGTCTTCGCGCCGTTCGGCGAGCGGCGGAAGGGTCAGGGTGACGACGTTGAGGCGGTAATACAGGTCGGTGCGGAACTGGCCGTCGGTCATGGCCACGTCGAGGTCCTTGTGCGTGGCAGAAATGATGCGCACGTCCACGGGGATCGACTGGCTGGAACCCAGCGGCCTGACAACGCGCTCCTGCAGCACCCGCAACAGTTTGACCTGCAGCGCCAGCGGCATGTCGCCAATTTCATCGAGCAGCAGTGTGCCGCCCTGCGCAGCCTGGAACAGGCCCTTGTGGTTGGCCACGGCATCGGTGAAGGCGCCCTTCATGTGGCCGAAGAGTTCGGACTCCAGCAGCGCCTCGGGAATGGCACCGCAGTTGACGGCGACAAAGGGGTGGCTGGCGCGTGCGCTGGCGCGGTGAATCGCCTGCGCCAGCATCTCCTTGCCGGTGCCGCTCTCACCGCGCAGCATCACGCTGGCGTCGGACTGCGCAATGAGGCGCGCTTCGGCCAGCGTCTCTGCCATGCGGCCGGAGCGGCTGATGATGTCGGCCTGCCAGCTGTCGGTCTTGCCGCTTTGCAGCGGTGTCGCCGGTGCGCTGATTGCCAGTGCCTGGGCGATCTTGTCCAGCAGCGCCTTGCCGTCGAACGGTTTGGTGAGGTAGGTGAAAACGCCGCGCTCCGTGGCCTCGACCGCATCGGGGATGGTGCCGTGGGCGGTCAGCAGGATCACCGGCAGCGAAGGGTGGCGCGTGCGGATGTCGTCGAACAGCGCCAGGCCGTCGCGGCCGGGCAGGCGCACATCGCTGAGCACCAGTTGCGGCCGTTCGATGTCCATCTGGTTCAGTGCTGCTTCGGCGGAAGTCGCGGTGCTGACCCTGTAGCCCGCAGCGTTCAGGCGCATGGTGAGCAGGCGCAGCATATCCGCGTCGTCATCGACCACCAGCAGGTGTGCACCGGAGGTGCTCATGGTGTGGCGGGCCGGTTGCGGCTGCGTGATGCTGCGGCAGCGGGTGCCGGGGTGGCCGCACGCGGGGTCAGGCTGCGCTCGATTTCCTTGAGCGCTTCGAGCTTGTCGTTGGTCTGGTCAAGGCGGCGCAGCGCATCGCGCAGTTGCTGGCCCTGGCGGTCCAGCTGGTCTTCTGCACGCCGCTGTTCGGTGAACCGGGCGGCCAGCAATCGCGCCAAAGGGTGCAGGGGCCGTGCATCGCTGCCAGCATTGGCCAGCACACGCTGGAGCAGGTCCTGTGCACGCACCAGGTCGTAGAGCTGGCGGGTCTGGATCAGCGCCACGGCCAGCCTGAGCTGGTCTTCGGGTGTCGGTGCGTCGCCGAGGCGGGCAATTTCCTGTTGCAGATCGGCGCCCTGCAGGGTGCGGATTTTGTCGGCATAAGCCAGCACGGTCACCGTGGCGTCCGGCGGCGGCGCAACGACCAGTACCTGCGGCGGTTGGGGCGCTGCGACGGCCGGCACCGCAGCGGCTTCGGCACGGTACGCCACGATGGGCAGGCCGGTTGTGCCGCAGGCGGTCAGGCCAGCGCTGGCCATGACCAGCGCAGCGCTGAATACGTGAAACCGGCGCGCCTGGCTTGCGCGAAAGCGGTGGAATTTAATGTCTGAAAGCATGGGGAAGTTCTATCCTGAAGTGTGCACCAGCGTCGCCGGGCACCAGTTCAATGCGGCCGCCATGGGCCGAAATATATTCGTGAACGATGGACAGGCCAATACCGCTGCCGCGAATGGCGTCTGCGGGCTGGCGTTCACCGCGAAAAAAAGGTTCAAACACGCGCTTCTGGTCGGCCTCTGCAATGCCGGGCCCGTCGTCATGGATGTCGATGCGCACGCTGTTGGCCAGCTGGCTGAGCTTGATGTGCAGCAGGCCTTGCACCGGCGAGAAGCGGATGGCGTTGGAGATGAGGTTGGCCAGGGCGGTGCCGATTTTTTCGGCATCGACCTCCATCTGCACGGCCTTGCCTTCGACCTGAACACGCAGGTTGCGTGCCTGCCACTGCAGGCGCTGTGCATCGAGCTGGGTCTCGACAAGTTGCACGAGGTCGGTCGTTTCACGGTGCAACTGGCGTGCTTCAAAGGCTGCTGCGTTGAACTGCAGCAGGTCTTCAATCTGCCCCTGCAACACACCGGTGTTGTGGCGCAGTATCCTGGCGACCTCGCGCTGGTTGTCGCTGAGTTCGCCCGCCACGCCGTCTTCCAGCAGGGACACGCCTTCGCGCAGGGACGCCAGCGGGGTCTTGAGTTCATGCGAGATGTGACGCAAAAACCGCGCCTTGTCTGCGTCGAGTTCGACCAGCCGCAGGCGCAGCCAGTCCAGCCGCTGCCCGACGAGTTGCAGGTCGGCGGGGCCGTGGATGGCGATGGTCTCGTCAAGGCGGTTTTCACCGAGGCCGATGATGGCCGTCTCCAGCCGTTTGAGGGGCCTGGTGAGCCAGATGCCGAAAGCCAGCGCCAGCGCAATGGCCAGCACCACGGCGGAAATCACCTGGCGCGCCAGTGAGGCACGGCTGGCCTCAAGTGTGTCGAGCAGCCCGCGGTTCTGCGCTTCTATGGTTTGCTGCACCTGCTGGGCAATCGCGGTGCTGAGCACATCCATCTCGCGGAATTCGCGCGCCACTTGTTGCTCGCGATCAAGCGCTGTGACGATGGGCCCGGACAGCAAGGCCGTGATGGCCTCGACGCGCGCTTTCCACTGGGTGATGGGACTGTTGGCCACACCCTGGGCGGCCAGGCGTTCAAGCACGGCCGCTGCGTCACGCGCCGTGCTGCTGAAACGCTCGCGCAGTGCCCGGTCATCCAGCACGATGGCCTGGCGCGAGGCGCGTTCCATGGACATGCTGCGCTCGGTCAGCGACTGCGCGGCAGCGCTGAGCTCCAGCGCTTTCGCCGCACTTTGCCGGCTTTGCATCGTGAGTGATTCAAGGGTGTACAGGGCGCGCAGTGAGGAAGCGCCCAGCAATGCAGCGATGAGCAAAAATGCCATCACCAGCAGCTGGCGAAATGAAATCCGCTTGAACACCGCCACGCTTGCTTATGCCTTCGATTTCAGGCGCATGCTCAGGCCGTGACGGCCATGTCCTGTGGTTCCGCAAGCTGAACGACCTCGCCGCGCAGGGAGCGTTGCGGCGCTTCGGTGATGCGGACATCCACCAGTTGGCCAATCAGCCTGTCGGGACCGTTGAACACAACTGCGCGGTTGCATTCAGTGCGACCGAAGAGTGCGTCGGTGGTCTTGCGCGCTGTGCCTTCCACCAGCACACGTTGCACCGTGCCCAGGCGGCTGGCGCTGATGGCGCGTACGTTGTCGTCGATCGCGGCCTGCAGGCGTTGCAGGCGCTTGAGCTTGACCTCGTGCGGGGTGTCGTCCGCCAGGTTGGCAGCCGGGGTGCCGGGGCGCGGGCTGTAGATAAAACTGAAGGAGGTGTCGTAACCCACGTCGTCGATGAGCTTCATGAGCTTTTCGAAGTCATCTTCGCTCTCACCGGGGAAGCCGACGATGAAGTCGCTGCTCATGGCCAGATCGGGGCGGATGGCGCGCAGCTTGCGGATGGTGCTTTTGTATTCCATCGCGGTGTAGCCGCGCTTCATCGCCATCAGGATGCGGTCGGAGCCGTGCTGAACCGGCAGGTGCAGATGGTTGACCAGCTTGGGCAGCTTTGCATACGCATCGATCAGGCTTTGCGTGAACTCGTTGGGGTGGCTGGTGACGTATCGGATACGTTCGATGCCGGGAATGTCGGAGACGTATTCGAGCAGCGTGGCGAAGTCGGCGATGTCTGCCGTGCTGCCCATGGGCCCGCGGTAGGCGTTGACGTTCTGGCCCAGCAGGGTGACTTCCTTGACGCCCTGGTCGGCCAGCCCTGCGACTTCGACAAGCACGTCGTCAAAGGGGCGCGAGACTTCCTCGCCGCGCGTATAGGGCACCACACAATAGCTGCAGTATTTGGAGCAGCCTTCCATGATGCTGACAAAGGCACTGGCGCCTTCGACACGGGCGGGTGGGAGGTGGTCGAATTTCTCGATTTCGGGAAAGCTGATGTCGACCTGCGGTTTGTTGAGCCGGGCCCGCTTTTCAAGCAAGTCGGGCAGGCGGTGCAGGGTCTGAGGTCCGAACACGACATCGACATACGGCGCACGCTGGATGATGGCCGCGCCTTCCTGGCTGGCCACGCAGCCGCCCACGCCGATAAGCACACCCTTCTCCTTGAGGTGTTTGACGCGGCCCAGGTCGCTGAAGACCTTTTCCTGGGCCTTCTCGCGCACCGAGCACGTGTTGAACAGGATCAGGTCGGCCTGTTCCATGTCCTGCGTCGGCTCGTAACCCTGGGCCGCGTGGAGCACGTCGGACATCTTGTCCGAGTCGTACTCGTTCATCTGGCAGCCGAAGGTTTTGATGAATACTTTTTTGCTCATGGTGGACGATCCGGATGATGTGTTCGCCGCGACTGTCAATGACGCGGGTGGCCCTGACGGGGGCCGGCAGCGGCCTATTTGTAGGTGGGCAGCTGGTTGTAGGGCGTATTGCCGTCGTCCGCGACCGGCTTGGTCTCGAACATGGAGCGGATGTTGTTCAGGATGCCGCCACCGTCTTCGCCGGGCATCTTCTGTCGGGCTTCCTCTGCATTGAGCACCCAGATTTCGTGCACCAGCCCGGTGTTGTCGCGCACATAACGCACGGGCAATCTGGTGTTGATCAGTGTGCCGGAGAGCACGAGCCTGTTTTCGGTATCCCGAATGCGCACGCCGGGTGACAGGCGGTCTGCCTTGCCGTCGACAACGGCGTCAGGGGGGGTGGTGATCACCAGCTCGCCGCGTTTGGCGAGTTTGGGAAACTGCCTGACATTGGGCTTGACGTCCTCGCCCTGCTGGGCCGTCGCGGCCGCGCCGGTGAAAGCCAGAAAACTGGCGAGGATGACATATGTGCAGCGGTTCATGGTTTATGTCCAGAGGCTGTGAAGTGATAAAGCCCCAGGGTTTTAAGGCCTGAGGCTTTTGAGTTTGGTGGTGATAGGTGGACTTGAACCACCGACATCAGCATTATGAATGCTGCGCTCTAACCAACTGAGCTATATCACCGTCAGCGCAATATTATAGCGGCTTGAATCACCCGACTTGCCCGCCCGGGTTTAGGAGTGGGTAAATACCGGCTTGCGCTTGTTCATGAAGGCATCCATGCCTTCCTTCTGGTCATTGGTGGCGAACAGGGCGTGGAACAGGCGGCGCTCGAACATCACGCCGTCGCTGAGGCCGCTTTCAAAGGCCCGGTTCACCGATTCCTTGGCCGCCATCACGGCCAGCTCGCCGTAACTGCAAATCATCAGGGCGGCACCCAGGGCCTCGTCCATGAGTTTGTCGTAGGGCACCACGCGGCTCACCAGGCCTGCGCGTTCGGCTTCGTTCGCATCCATCATGCGGCCGGTCAGCGCCAGGTCCATGGCCTTGGCCTTGCCCACTGCGCGCGGCAGGCGCTGGGTACCACCCGCGCCGGGGATGATGCCCAGCTTGATCTCGGGCTGGCCGAATTTGGCGTTGTCAGCGGCAATGATGAAGTCACACATCATGGTCAGTTCGCAGCCACCGCCCAGTGCAAAACCGCTGACCGCAGCAATCACCGGCTTGCGGATGCCGCGAATCTGCTCCCAGTTGCGGGTGATGTAGTCCTTGCCGTAGGTTTCGGCAAAGCCGTATGTCGCCATGGCGCCGATGTCGGCACCGGCCGCAAACGCCTTTTCGCTGCCGGTGATGATGATGCAGCCTACCGTGGCATCAGCGTCGAAGGCTTTCAGCGCACTCGCCAGTTCGTCCATGAGCTGGTCGTTCAGGGCGTTCAGTTGTTTGGGGCGGTTCAGGGTAACGATGCCGACCTTGCGCGTGTCGGGGCCCTGGGTTGAAGTCAAAATTGTTTCGTAGGTCACAAAGGTCTCCTTTTTTCAGGATGCCATCATGCCATGCCTCGGCCTTCACCTTCGGTGGCAAAAAGGCACAATCCCCGGAGCTGATACCGCATTTTTCAAGGAGACGAGCAATGACAGATCCCATTTCCGCCGACGCCACCGAACCCACCGTCCTCTACGCCGTGCACGGTGCCGTGGCGCTCGTCACATTGAACCGTCCGCAGGCCTTAAACAGCTTTACGCGGCAGATGCACCGTGACCTTGGTCTGGCGCTGGACCGTGCAGAAGCCGACACCACGATACGGGCGTTGGTGGTGACAGGGGCTGGCCGTGGGTTTTGCGCCGGAGCCGATCTGTCGGAGTTTGACCTCGCGCCTGGCCCCAACCTGGTGGAACGCGCCGACCCGGGCCCGGTAATCGATGAGGCCTTCAACCCCACGGCTCGCCGCATGACCGCCTTTCGCATGCCAACGATTGCCGCCGTCAACGGTGTGGCAGCGGGGGCCGGCTCCTCTTTTGCGCTGTGCTGTGACATCGCGTTTGCCGCGCCGAACGCCAGTTTTGTGCAGGCCTTCAGCAAGATTGGACTGGTGCCCGATGCGGGCGGCAGCTGGCTGCTGGTGCAAAAGCTGGGACTGGCCCGCGCGATGACATTGGCCATGACGGGCGACAAGCTGCCGGCAGTACAGGCCAAAGAATGGGGACTGATCTGGGAGGTGGCGGATGACCCTGTCGCTGCGGCACTGGCTATGGCAAAACGCCTGGCGGCCATGCCGACGCAGGCTCTCGTCGCAACCAGGCATTTGCTGAGAGAGGGAACGACACGAACGCTGAATGAACAACTTCAGGTGGAACGTGATCTGCAGTCGGAGATGGGCCGTACCCACGATTACATCGAGGGCGTGACGGCATTTCTTGAAAAGAGGCCCGCGGCTTTCACGGGCAACTGAGGCCTTGCGTCAGGTCGCCGCTGCCAGGGTTTGGTCGTAAGCCAGCCAGCGGTCGACTTTTGCGGCATCCTGAACCGCCAGCCGCCACGTCGTGAGTGCGGGCGGCATGGCGAGTTCAAGACGGAGCAAATGTTTGTCGCGCGCGACCAGTGCAAGCACTTTTTTGGCGTTGCCCGCATACAGCGTGAGGTCGTCGAGGCGGTTCATGCGCCAGCCGCTGCCGAGAGAACCTTTCAACGATTTGCCAGAGGGCTCCACCCCCAGCCATTCGTCGCCCGCCGCAAAGCCGGCTTTTTCGGCGGCACCGCCCCGCAGAACCGTCTTGACCTGAAGGCCATTGCCTTCTCCCACACGCATGCCCAGCCTGTGTGCCAGCTGTGCGGGATCTTCAAAAACCGATACGCCGTGAGCCTGCAAAAGTTCTTTCAGGGGCAACTCCGCCTTCCCATGCACCCATGCGGCAAGTTCCGCGGTGAATGAGCGCATACCTGCAGCTTGCACTGCTTCTGCAAAATCCGCTTCGCGCATGGGTCCCGCCTGGCAGCTTTGCCAGAGCGTACGCATCACGGAGTCCAGGCTGGAGCCGGGTGTCTTGCCCTCGAGCCGCAAGGTCAGGTCAAAACAAAGCGCCACCAGTGAACCCTTGGTGTAGTAGCTAACCGTGGCGTTGGGGGTGTTTTCGTCCTGGCGGTAGTACTTGACCCATGCATCGAAACTGGCCTCGGCCACCGACTGCACCAGCCGTCCCGGCGTCTGCATGACCTGATTGATGGTCTTGTTCAGCAAACGCAGGTAGCCGGCGTTGTCGAGAAGACCGGTACGGCGCAAAAACAGGTCGTCGTAATAGCTGGTGAAGCCTTCGAAGAACCACAACAATTCGCTGTAGTTTTCACGGCCGTAGTCATAGCCTGCAAAGTCGGCCGGGCGCAGGCGTTTGACATTCCAGGTGTGGAAGTATTCGTGGCTGATAAGCCCCCGCAGAACGGTATAACCCTCGGAGACCTTGATGGTTTTTGATTCTCCTGGGGCCGGCAGGCGCGGCAGGTCATGGCGTTTGCAGATCAGCGCCGTGGAGTTCCGGTGTTCCAGCCCGCCGTAACCGTCGTCCACCGCATTGAGCATGAACAGGTAATTTTTGAACGGTGGTTTTTTGTTGCCATGCCAGAAACGGATTTGCGCCTCGCAGATCTTTTTGGTGTCTTCCAGCAGTTGTTCGCCGTCAAATGACGGCAGTGCACCAGCGACGACAAAACGGTGTGGCACCCCGCAGGCCTTGAAGCTGCCACTCCAGAACAGGCCCATCTCGACAGGACAATCGACGAGCTCGTCGTAGTGGACCGCTGAATAGCTGCCAAAACCATGGCTGTTGATTTTTAGTGCAGCCAGCCCGGTGGCGACAGACCAGCCCTGCACGGCATTCGGCCCCTTCGGTTGCGGCAACTCAAGAACATGCAACCCGCCCTCCTGACCTTCCACCTTCAGGCAGATGCTGGTGCCGTTGAAAAACCCCCGGGCGCGGTCCAGCCACGCCGTGCGAACAGAGTTGTCATAGGCATACACCTGGTACTGCAGCACCAGCGGTTTTGCAGCGGTGCTGGTAATCTGCCAGGTGTTTTTGTCCAGCTGCACCGCTGGAATGGCCCGGCTGCCCTGCCGCGCCTGCAAACCGCTGAGGTTTTTGGAGAACTCGCGTATGAGGTAGCTGCCCGGAATCCATACCGGAAGCGACACGCGCTGGCCCGCGGCGGGTTGCGCCACTGTCAGCGTGATGCTGAAGAGGTGGGCATTTGCATCGGCGATCTCGACCAGGTAATGGACGGGGGCACTGCCGGCAACAGTTGCAGGCAGGGTTTTGAGGGGGGCGTTACGTGGCATGGCTAAAAGAATACCGCACCGCCGGTGCCAGGTGGCGCTTATGCCACCAGGCCCTACTTCGCGTCAGCGAGGAACTTCTCGACTTGCTGGTAACTGATGGCACCCGGGACGCGTGAACCATCCGCAAAAAACAGGGTGGGCGTGCCGGTGATCTTGTACTTGCGACCGAATTCGATGTTGCGCTCAAGTGCTGTCGTGTCGCAACTGGCCTTGGGGACGGGCTGGTCGCGCACCATCAGGTCCTGCCAGACTTTGCCCCTATCTTTGGCGCACCAGATGTTTTTGGACTTGTCTGTCGAGTCTGCACCGAGGATGGGGTACAAAAACATGTGAATCGTCACGTCGTTTACTTTTTGAAGATCACGCTCAAAGCGTTTGCAGTAGCCGCAGTTCGGGTCTTCAAACACCACCAGCTTGCGTTTGCCGTTGCCCCTCACGATGGTGAAGGCGTCCTTGACGGGTAACGCGCTGAATTCGATGGCATTGAGTTTCTCGACACGCTCTTCCGTCAGGTTGCGTTTGGCCCTGGTATCGATCAGGTTGCCCTGCACGAGAAAATTGCCTTCGCCGTCGGTGTAAAAAATATCGCTGTCGTTCACACGCACTTCAAAAAGGCCATTCATCGGCGTTTTGCTGACCTCATCGATTTTTGAAAATGCAGGCAGCCTTTCCGCGAGGTTCTTGCGTATGGCCGCCTCCTGGGGTAAGGGTGGTGCCGCCCAAAGCGGTGCAGTCAGGCTGGCCATCACCACGCCCAGGGCCCACATTGTTTTTGATACGGTCATGCTCGATTCCTGACTTCTAAAAATTTATAAACCCGTCGCCTGGCGCACAACCCAGGCTTTCAACGGGCCGCTACGCGCAAAATTTTTCAAACCCCAATGCCTGACGGCCTGCCAGCGCGAATCGGTTTGTGCAAACAGGCCATGCAACCCGTCGGTGACCGATCCCATCGCCGCCACGTCAGCTTTGCGGGCCCGCTCGTAACGCCGCAGCAGCTTTTCATCGCCCAACCCGCGCCAGTATTCACGTCTGGCAATCACGCCGGCCAGTTCCGCCGCATCGGCCAGCCCCAGGTTGAGTCCCTGGCCTGCCAGCGGGTGCACGGTATGCGCTGCGTCGCCCGCCAGGGCCCATCCCGGCCCAACCCATCGATCCGCCGCCGACAGCGCCAAGGGCCAGCTGTGGCGCTCGCTGGTCAACGTCAATTGACCGGGTTGTTCGCCGCAATCGGCCTGGAGCGCTGCACAAAAATCTTCGGGGCTCATCTTCTGTAGGGCATCGGCGCGCGCTGCTGATACTGACCAGACGAGCGCCACAGAGTTCCCGTTGCTGCCAGATATTGGCAAAAGAGCCAGAATTTCCCCGTTTTTGAACCATTGCCGGGCAACGCCCTGGTGCGGCAGGCTGGTCTGGAGCCGCGCTGCAACGGCTTTCTGCGGATAGGGCTTGATCGTCCAGGTGGCACCGAATTCGCTGCGACTGCTGCTTTTTTGACCTTCGCAAACGACCTGGAGTGCCGCCTTGACGGATTCCTGCAAGACCTCGATTTGAGGCTGAAACCTGACGGCCTGGGTCAACTGGTGTTCGAGCGCCGGGACATCCACAATCCATGCCAGGGTGGCGCGAGGGGTTTCGCCGGCGACAAAGTCAAGCTGGCCGCCGTCGTCGCCCCAGATTTCCATTTTGGATACAGGTGTGGTGCTGACGCCCTCTGGCCAAGCCCTGAGGCCTTCCAGCAGCGTTCGGGACGCATTGCTGAGGGCGTAGGCACGTACATCCTCGCCCTTTGGAGGCGGCGCCACGGGTTTGACAATCAGTGCCACGCGCAGGCGTTCACGCGCGAGCAGCAGCGCCAGCGTGTGGCCGACGACGCCGCCTCCGCGTATACAGACATCAAAGTGCTGGGACATTCCCCATTTTAGGAGGGTGGCGCAAAATCCGGGGTCGCAGGACATTTAACCGTTTTGCCGGACATTTTTTAAAATTTTGTGAGCGACATGTCAAAAGAAGAATTCATGGCCGATGCGACGGCAGTTATTTCGCGTTTGTTTGTCTATCCAGTCAAGTCCTGTGCCGGGGTGGAGGTCCAGGAGGCGATCCTGACGGAAACCGGGCTGGAGTTTGACCGGGCCTGGATGGTGGTCGATGCGCAAGGTGGTTTCCTCACGCAGCGTGATTTGCCGCGCATGGCACTGATCCAGCCCCAGCTGAAACACTATGAAATGATCCTGCGCGCGCCCGGCATGCTGCCCCTGCACGTCCAGCTCAACGAGGTGGAAGAGCCTGTGAAGGCCAACCTGTGGGGTGAGACGGTGGGCGCCTATGACATGGGTGCCACGGCTGCCCAGTGGTTTACGGATTTTCTGGGTGTCACGGCACGCCTCGTCCGGTTTGATCCGGACCACCGGCGTGTCAGCAGCCAACGGTGGACAGGCGAGATCGAGGCGCTGAATCAGTTCAGCGATGGGTTCCCCATTCTGCTGATCAGTCAGGCGTCACTGGATTTGTTCAATGACAAGCTGGCCGCATCCGGCGCGGGGCGTGTTGCCATGGAGCGCTTTCGACCCAACGTCGTTCTCGGAGATTCCAGTCAGGACTTGTCGCCGCATGATGAGGACAGGTTTGACATGCTGGTGGTCACGACGGACGAGGGAAAGGCGACGCTCAAACCAGTCAAGCCATGCCCGCGTTGCCCCATCCCCAATATTGACCCGCTGACGGCAGTGGCTAGCCCCGAGGTCGGCGACATGCTCCAGAGTTACAGGCAGGATGCGCGTGTCGATGGTGCCATTACGTTTGGCATGAACGTCGTCGTCGTCGAGGGTTTTGAACACACCCTCAAGACAGGTCAGCCTGTTGAGGCTGCTTATCGCTTCGACTAAGGGCCACGGACTTCAACCCGTGACCGGGTGCAGCGAGTCAGTATCCTGTAGTTCTTCCGTGAGCCCCTCGAGTGGCATGGGCTTGGTGCTTTCAGGCTCCAGGAAGCGGATGGGTCGCCGGCTGCGGGGACCCATTTGGTGAATCAGGTCGGCAAGCGCGTGCGCGAGTTCGGTGTCACTGCCAGGGCGTTCGTGAAGCAGGACGGCTGCGACATGAAATTGCAGAACGATCTCGGGCTTTAGCCCTTTGAGCGGCATCAGGCCGGCTGCAACCAGCCGCGCTGCCAGTTCTGTCACGGGCGCTCTCGCTGAAACGCCTTCCATGATCATTCCAAACCGGGCCTCGTCGACGCGTCCCACGGTATCGACATCGCGAAGGATGCGGCGCAACTTGATCACACTGCGCAGCAGGCTTTGTTCCGCCACGGCAGTGCCCCAGGTTTTTTTGATGTATTTGTAGTTGACGAGTTCGATATAGACCACGGCTGCATCTTCACGATGGCGACGTGCGCGGGCCACAATTTGTTTGAAGCGGTCCTGGAAGATATTCGGCGTCAGCAGTCCGGTGAGTGCGTCCTGGCTTACAAGGGCCTGAGCCCGCGCCTCCACACTGTGTCGCTGGCGCGAACGCATGTTTAACGCGATGAGAAGCAGCGGCATTTCAATCACCACGCTGGCCATCGGGCCGTATCGGGAAGCCCAGTTGCCGCCCATCAGTCCGCCAACATTCGCCAGGACCAGCAGCAGTGCCAGGGCCATGGGCAGGAAGGCCGCCAGTGTCCACAATCCGATGATGTCATTGCGCTGCCGCCAGGTAAGCCAGGCTCTCGTGAGCCCCAGCGCCACGACTGTGGTGAGGTAAATGGCCATCATGGGCACACCCACATCCCGGGGGACAATGGCATAACTCAGGGCAATCGGCAGCGCGGAAATGCCGATGCCATGCATGGCCTGCTCAAACCACCGGTGCCTCAGGCCCACGCCGCAAAGGTAGTGCACCACCAGCAACGCAGCACCTCCGGAAAGCACGCCCAGGAAGCCAGGGGCCAGGTCATTCCAGACGTGGAAATCCGGCCACAAAAGATGACCTGCCACGCCGGTCCAGGCCGCCATGGCAAAGGTCAGCAAAAAAGCGTAGAAGGCATACCAGCCATAGGTACGATCCCGGTAGATCCGGCTTTGAACAATGCACGCCACCACCAGCAGCAGCAGGGCTCCAAACACCAGCCCGATGATGAGGTATTCACGCTGTAGCCGCTGACTTTGGCTGCTTTGGGTGTTGACGCTGACAGGCACGCTGATGCTGGTCACATTCTGGATGCGGACATAGACATCGTGCACGCTGGAATCGGGCAGGCGCAATGGGAACTGCGCGTATCGACCTGGCTCTGGCCAGCTCGACACCGCGTGACTATCGCCCGCGATCAGGCTGCTCCAGTTCCCCGCAGACGTGCTCTGGTAAACAGAAATATTGTCCAGCAAGGGTTGGGGGAACGCCAGCACCCACTCCTGCTGCGATGTCTCTGCCCTGGCAAACCGGTAATGCTGCCAGAGGACGCCCGCCTTTCCCAGAGCATAGATCTCCTCTGATTTTGCGGGGGTGAAAAGGGCTTTGCGGGCGCTGGCCGCGATGAGATCGGAACCCGCTTGGCCGTCACGATCCACCCATACCGTGCTGGCACCGCTGACATCCATCACAGGCGTCCTGTCGTCCAGCCAGGTCACCGGTTGCGCCTGTACGGCCAGCCCCGAAAGCTGTAGCAGACAGGCTGCCAGCACCGAGGCAAACCGCAGTCGCAAAACTCCCTCAAGACCTTTGAATAAAGGCCTCGCGTCGCATCGAATACACTTTCCAACCTGTTTTTGAAGGTTTGTCATGAGTTTGAAGTGCGGCATTGTAGGCTTGCCTAACGTCGGGAAATCCACCTTGTTCAACGCGTTGACCAAGGCCGGAATTGCTGCCGAAAATTATCCTTTTTGTACGATCGAGCCGAACGTGGGCGTGGTGGAACTGCCTGACGCGAGGTTGGCGCAATTGGCTGAAATCGTCAAGCCCGAGCGCATTGTTCCCGCCATTGTCGAGTTCGTGGATATTGCCGGGCTGGTTGCGGGCGCAAGTACCGGCGAAGGATTGGGCAACAAGTTTCTCGCGCATATCCGTGAAACCGATGCCACGGTCAATGTGGTGCGGTGTTTTGAAGACGACAACGTGATTCATGTGGCCGGCAAGGTGGACCCGATCTCCGACATCGAGGTCATCCAGACCGAGTTGTGCCTGGCTGATCTCGCTGCTGTTGAAAAAGCGTTGCATCGCGTGACCAAGACCGCGCGTTCAGGCGATAAGGAGTCCGTCAAACTGGTAGCGATTCTGGAGAAATGCCAAGCCGCGCTCAACGATACCAAGCCCGTTCGTACCATCGACTTCAGCAAGGAAGAGCGACCTATGTTGGCCCAGTTCTTCCTCATCACCGCAAAGCCTGCGATGTTTGTGGCCAATGTGGCCGAGGACGGGTTTGAGAACAACCCCTTCCTTGACCGCCTCAAAGCCTATGCTGCTGCGCAGCATGCGCCGGTTGTAGCCATTTGCGCCAAGATGGAAGCCGAAATGGCCGACATGGACGAGGAGGACAAAAAGATGTTCCTCGCGGAGATCGGACAGGACGAGCCGGGGCTGAACCGCCTCATCATGGCTGCGTACAACCTTCTTGGCCTGCAGACCTATTTCACGGCGGGTGTGAAAGAGGTCAGGGCGTGGACCATTCATGTCGGCGACACCGGCCCGCAGGCTGCGGGCGTCATTCACACTGATTTCGAGAAGGGCTACATTCGTGCCCAGACAATCGCCTTTGACGACTACATCGTCTACAAGGGCGAGCAGGGTGCCAAGGATGCCGGAAAAATGCGCAGTGAAGGCAAGGAATACGTTGTCAAGGACGGCGATGTGATGAACTTCCTGTTCAGCAGCTAACCATATCCTTATGCCATGAGACGCTTGGCATAGACACCATGACCGATCCCGTACGCCTTGCCAAAAGACTGGCGGAAATGCTCCAGTGTTCGCGGCGGGAGGCCGAACAGTACATCGAAGGTGGCTGGGTCACCGTGGATGGCGTCGTGGTGGAGGAGCCTCAGTTCCGCGTCACCACGCAAGTCATCGACGTGGCGAAGGATGCCAGCCTTTTGGCACCGACTGCGGTGACCATGTTGCTGCACAAGCCTGCAGGCCGCGAGTCAGACTTGTCGCTTGCTACGCACTCCGGGGAAGACCGTTCCGGCATCACGCCATTGAAAAAACATTTCACTTCTGTTGAGCTGGCAGTGACTTTGCCGATGGCGGCAAGCGGGCTGGTGGTTTTTTCAAACGATTGGCATGTGCTGCGCAAGCTGCGGGAGGATGCAGCGCTGATGGAGCATGAGGTGATTGTTGATGTCAGCGGCGCGCTGAAACCCGGGGGTCTGGATCGGCTCAACCGGGTCGATCATGGGTTCACGTTCAATGGTGTGTTGCTGCCGCCCGCAAAGGTGAGCTGGCAGAATGAAAACCGCTTGCGTTTTGCGCTGAAGGGCGAGCGCCCTGGGCAGATTGCATACTTTTGCGAAAGCGTGGGCCTGCAAGTCGAGGCCATGAAACGCATTCGTGTTGGCCGCATACCGATGAGCAGCCTGGCGGCTGGCCATTGGCGCTATCTGTTGCCCCACGAGCGGTTTTAATTTTTTCGGTTCAGGCTCCGAACAGCTTTCCTGACGCACCGGGAAAGGCCCAGATCAGGCTACCCGTCATCAAGAAATAGCGCAGGAATTTGCCGATCGCCATATAGGCAAGGCAGGGCCAGAACGAAAACCTGAGCCAGCCTGCGACAGCGCAAAGCGGGTCCCCCACCACCGGCAACCAGGCCAGCAGGCACGCCTTCGGTCCCAGTTTTTCAAGCCAGCGTACGGCGCGGCCGTGATGTGACGAGTGGTCGTATTTGTCAACAACCTTGTGGGCACCATAACCAATCCACCAGTCGAGCGCGCCGCCCAGCGTGTTGCCTGCGGTGGCGATCAGCACGGCGGGCCAGAACATGGCCGGGTTGATGGTGACCAGGCCATAGACAACAGGTTCCGAACCGAGGGGCAAAAGGGTTGCCGAAATGAATGACACGACAAACACCGTGCTCAGGCCATATTCTGGCAAGGCCATCAGTTCTATCAGTTGTTTTATCCAGGCTTCCATTCGGTTTGAAGTATAGGCAGGCATCAAAATCAGAGCCTGTCAGGCAGATGCCTGCAAACTGGTGGGCGCCTGGACATTGATTTCAATTGCTGAAATTTTAGGCAGCTACAATCATGCCTTCTTTTTAGGCAATCTCAAGTCGTCAATATTCATGAATATCGGTCCCTACGCTCTGGCAAACAATGTGTTTGTCGCGCCCATGGCCGGTGTCACGGATCGGCCTTTCAGGATGCTGTGCAAAGCGCTGGGTGCGGGGTATGCAGTCAGTGAGATGGTCACCTCCCGCCGCGATCTCTGGGACACGCTTAAAACCTCGCGTCGTGCAAATCATGAAGGTGAGGCTGAGCCCATCGCCGTGCAGATCGCCGGTACCGACGCGCAGATGATGGCCGATGCTGCCGCCTACAACATTGACCGCGGTGCGCAAATCATCGACATCAACATGGGATGTCCTGCGAAGAAAGTGTGCAACAAGTGGGCGGGCTCTGCATTGATGCAGGACGAGACCCTTGCGCTCCAGATTGTGGAGGCGGTGGTTGCCGCCTGTGAGCCCCGCCAGGTGCCTGTCACCTTGAAGATGCGCACCGGATGGGCGCAGACACACAAGAATGCAGTGGCCATTGCCCGGTCAGCCGAGAGTGCCGGTGTGCGCATGGTGACTGTGCATGGGCGGACGCGCGAGCAGGGTTATCGGGGGGTGGCCGAGTACGACACGATTGCCGCAGTCAAGTCGGCACTTCGTATCCCCGTAGCCGCCAACGGCGACATCACCAGTCCTGAAAAGGCACGTGAAGTTTTGGCATACACCAGCGCAGATGCCGTCATGCTCGGGCGTGCCGCTCAGGGGCGCCCATGGATATTCCGCGAGGTCACGCATTTTCTTGCCACGGGGACGCATCTCGCACCGCCCTTGGTGGGGGAGGTCAAACGCCTGTTGCTGGATCATTTGCTTGACCATTACACCCTGTACGGTGAGTTCACAGGTGTGAGAAGTGCACGTAAACACATTGGCTGGTACGTCAAAGGCCTGCCGGGCGGTGAGGTATTTCGATCGCAAATGAACACCATTGATGAAGGCGAGGCGCAGCTTCTGGCGGTCTCACGGTTCTTTGACAGTCTGGGCGAGCAGACGGACCGCATCTCATCGTCCGTGCTTCCGGGTGGGGAAGCGGCGTCGCACACTGAACAACATAAAAACACCGAGGAATCTGCCGCATGAGCAAAAAACAGATTGAGGATTGCGTGCGCAACAGTCTTGAGGGTTATTTCAGGGACTTGCGTGGAACCGAGCCGGACGGCATGTACGACATGATGGTCCGCGTGGTGGAAAAACCATTGCTTGAAGTGGTGATGCAGCATGCCGACCAGAACCAGTCACGTGCTGCGGAGTGGCTGGGGCTGAATCGCAATACCCTGCGCAAGAAACTCCTTGATCACAAGCTGATCAAGTAGGCGTACCACTACGGCTCCTGATCCCTTTTTACACAAAACCCGAAAACACTCATGAACGCACTGATTTCCGTTTCCGATAAAACCGGCATTCTCGAATTCGCCCAGGCTTTGCATGCACTCGGCATCAAGCTTCTTTCTACGGGTGGCACGGCCAAACTGCTGGGGGATGCCGGTTTGCCGGTCACCGAGGTGGCTGACCACACTGGTTTTCCGGAAATGCTGGATGGGCGCGTCAAAACGCTGCATCCCAAGGTCCATGGCGGCCTGCTGGCACGGCGTGATGTGCCAGCGCACATGGCCTCTCTTGAGGCGCATGGCATCGAAACCATCGATCTGCTGGTAGTCAATCTTTATCCTTTTGAGGCCACGGTGGCCAAACCCGGCTGCAGCCTGGAAGACGCGATTGAGAATATTGACATTGGCGGTCCTGCCATGGTGCGGTCTGCGGCCAAGAACTGGAAGGATGTCGGTGTTTTAACGGATGCTTCTCAATACGCAGGCGTTCTGGCGGAACTGAACTCGGGCGGCAAACTGACGGAGCAGACAAAATTCTCGTTGTCCGTTGCCGCGTTCAATCGCATCAGCCAATATGACGGTGCGATCAGCGACTACCTGTCGGGCATTCAGGCCGACGGTACGCACAGCATGTTTCCGGCTCAGGCGAACGGGCGTTTTATCAAGGTGCAGGAATTGCGTTACGGTGAAAACTCGCACCAGCAGGCGGCCTTGTATCGTGACCTTTATCCTGCACCCGGTTCCCTGGTCATGGCCAGGCAGTTGCAGGGCAAGGAACTCTCGTACAACAATATTGCCGACGCTGATGCGGCCTGGGAGTGCGTGAAGAGTTTCACCGAAGCGGCTTGCGCGATTGTCAAACATGCCAACCCCTGTGGTGTGGCGGTCGGCAAGGACGCGCTGGAGGCCTATGGCAAAGCCTTCACGACTGATCCGACGTCTGCATTTGGCGGCATCATTGCGCTGAACTGCACGCTGGATGAAGCGGCTGCCCAGCAGATATCCAAACAGTTTGTGGAGGTGCTGATGGCGCCCGCTTTCACGCCAGAGGCCCTTGAGGTGTTCAAGACCAAGGTCAACGTGCGCATCCTGCAAATCGAGTTGCCGCCAGGTGGCGATACCGCATGGAAACAGGGTCGCAACCTGATGGACGTCAAACGTGTGGGTTCGGGCCTGCTGATGCAGACGGCCGACAATCATGAACTGGCGCTCGCGGACCTGAAAGTGGTCAGCAAATTGCAGCCGACGCCGGCGCAACTTCAGGATTTGCTGTTTGCCTGGAAAGTCGCCAAGTATGTGAAATCAAATGCCATTGTTTTCTGCTCTGGAGGCATGACGCTGGGTGTCGGTGCCGGGCAGATGAGCCGGATCGACTCGGCGCGCATCGCGTCCATCAAGGCTGCAAACGCGGGCCTTGAACTGCAGGGTTCGGTCGTGGCCAGTGATGCCTTTTTCCCGTTCCGGGATGGGCTCGACGTTGTCGTCGATGCAGGCGCAACATGCGTGATTCAACCGGGTGGGTCGATGCGCGATGACGAAGTGATTGCCGCTGCGAACGAGCGCGGTGTCGTGATGGTGTTGTCAGGCGTGAGGCATTTCAGGCACTGAAACAAGGAGCGGCTGCAATTGCCGTCATCAGGGCCGTGACTCCGGCCCCTGAAAGAAATCCGCTGCGGCATTCACCGTGGCTGCAATGTCCTCGTCACTGTGAGCCCAGCTCACAAATCCGGCTTCATAGAGTGCCGGCGCGTAGTACACGCCAGCGTCCAGCATGGCATGAAAAAAGCGGTTGAACGCCGGGCCGTCGGTCGTCATGACGGTTCCGTAGTTTTGCGGCAGTTCACCCAGCAGAAAAAATCCAAACATGCCGCCTTCGCTGTCGCCGGAAAAGGGAACGCCACCCTGATGGGCTGCCGAGGTCAGGCCTGAAACCAGCCTGCGGGTTCGTTCGCCCAGCACCTGATAGAAATCCGGCCTTTGTACTTCGCGCAACGTGGCAAGACCGCAAGCCGTCGCTACCGGATTGCCCGACAACGTTCCGGCCTGATAGACCGGGCCCAATGGTGCAAGCTGCTCCATCACCGCGCGTGTTCCGCCAAAGGCCGCCAGTGGCATGCCGCCGCCAATCACCTTTCCAAGCACGGTCATGTCGGGCTTGAACCCGGGGATGCTTTTCGCGTAAATGCTTTGAGCACCACCCAATGCGACGCGAAATCCTGTCATGACTTCGTCAAAGACCAGCAAGGCCCCATGCTGCGTGCAAAGTTCGCGGCAACGCTTCATGAATGGAACACTGGCACGTACAAAATTCATGTTGCCGGCGATCGGCTCAATCATCAGGCAGGCGACGTCTTTGCCATGTAGCGCAAAAGCTTGCTCCAGCTGCTCCAGGTGGTTGTATTCGAGTACGAGTGTGTGCTGCACCACTTCCGGCGGAACGCCTGCGCTGGTGGGATTTCCGAAAGTGGCCAGGCCAGACCCCGCCTTGACCAGCAGTGCGTCAGCATGGCCGTGATAGCAGCCTTCGAATTTGATGATCTTGCTGCGGCCGGTGGCACCGCGCGCCAGGCGGATGGTGCTCATCGCCGCTTCCGTGCCGGAGCTGACCAAGCGCAGCATTTCAATGGACGGGACGAGCTTGACAATTTCCTCTGCTAGTTCTACTTCACGCTCGGTGGGCGCGCCGTAGGAAAAACCTTCCAGCATGGCTTTCTGGACAGCTTCCACTACTGCGGGATGCCCATGCCCAAGAATCATCGGGCCCCATGAGCCGATGTAATCGATATAGCGTTTGCCGTCGGCATCCCAGAAATGGGCGCCCTGAGCCCGCTGTACAAAGCGGGGTGTACCACCTACGGCCCGGAAGGCCCTTACTGGGGAGTTGACACCGCCGGGAATAAGTCTTTTTGCGCGCTCAAAAAGGATGTCGTTGCGTGAGGTTCCGTGCACAGGCGGGCCTTCTTTAATGCTTGGTTGTTCCATTGGGTGGCAGGTCGAAGAAGGACTTTGCTGCAGATTCTTCGCTTGTTTCGGTTCCGGTTTCTTCCAGGCCATCTTCCTCTGTGTCGTCCACATCGGCCTGTGCCCAGAACAGGCGGTCAGGCACGATATGTCCCATGCCAGGATGAAACCCGGCATCCAGGCTGTGGTCCAGATAGGTGAGGGCCTCCGAGGTGGCGGCCTGCAGGTCATGCCCATTGGCGAGCAGGGACGCCAGTGCCGCAGAGAGCGTGTCCCCTGCGCCCGAAAAAATGGCCTCAAAACGCTCGAATTTTTCACTGTAAAGAACGGCTTGCGGCGTGGCCAGCACGTTGTCAATGAACTGATCTGGAAGTGGAATGCCGGTAACCAGCGTGTAAGGCACGCCAAGCTCGGCGGCAGCCTTGGCAATGTCCTTGGCGGAAGGGTTGCGCTCGCCAGACCAATCGGGCAGCAGCCAGCGCCACAGGCTGCTGTGATTGCCGACCAGCACGGTCGTTTGCGGCAGCATCAGTTCGCGAAAGGCATCCAGATAATTGTCAATCTGGTTTTCGTCCCACCATGAGAGGTTGGGCATATAGGCGACAAGCGGTACATCGGCATAGTCCGAGGCGATCTCTGCAATGGCGCTGATATTCTCGGGGCTGCCGACGAAGCCGACCTTGATGGCACCGGCTGCCATGTCCTCCAGCGCCGTCCGTGCCTGCTCCATGACGGCTTCTTCGTCAAACGATACATGGTCGAAGATTTCAGCCGTGTCACGAACGTAGGCGCCGGTGACGATGGCCATCGCATGGCCCCCGGCGGAGGAAATCGACGTGATATCTGCGGTCAATCCGCCTGCGCCACTGGGGTCACTGGCGTTGAATGTCATCACGCAGGCGGGGGCTTCGTCAGCGCCATCGGCCTGTATCTGCCGACTGTCGGTGGAAGGGGTGTTGGGGTTTGCCATAGGCTGCGATTTTGCCCTGTACGCGAATAAGCAACGCCGCCTCGATACAATTGTTGCATTCTATTCGAAGGCAACTTAAGCTGTGACTCAAACAATGACCTGGATGTGCTTGATTTGTGGGTGGATTTACGATGAGGAAGCAGGCGCCCCCGAGCATGGGATTGCAGCAGGCACACCCTGGGCCCAGGTGCCCATGAACTGGACCTGTCCGGAATGTGGCGCCCGCAAGGAAGATTTCGAAATGGTGCAGATCTGACATTTGAAGTGGCACGACAACTGCATGCCGTCCCGGCATCAGCAAGGTCGCAAACAGAGGAGCGAAGACAGTGAGCACTACAAGTTCCGGACTCAAGGTCTTGGTAATCGACGACAGCAATACCATCCGGCGCAGCGCCGAGATATTTCTCAAGCAGGGTGGACACGAAGTGCTGCTGGCTGAGGATGGTTTTGATGCCCTGGCCAAGGTCAACGACTATCAGCCCAACCTGATCTTTTGCGACATCCTCATGCCGCGGCTGGATGGCTACCAGACATGTGCCATCATCAAACGCAATGCCAGGTTTTCCGATGTGCCTATCGTCATGCTGTCCTCCAAGGATGGCGTTTTCGACAAGGCCAGGGGCCGCATGGTGGGTTCGCAGGACTATCTCACCAAACCTTTCACAAAAGACCAGCTGCTCCAGACCGTTCAGGAGTTGGGCAGCGCCAAACAAGGAGTAGCGTAATGGCTGTTAAAAAAATATTGATCGTTGACGATTCCAAAACGGAGTTGATGTTTCTGACGGACCTCTTGGTCAAAAACGGGTTCACCGTGAAGACCGCCGAGAACGCCGAAGACGCCTTTCGTCGCCTGGCCGAGGAAAAACCAGAGCTCATCCTGATGGATGTGGTGATGCCCGGGCAAAATGGTTTTCAGTTGACCCGCGCGATCACCCGCGATCCGCTGTATTCGGATATCCCCATCTTCATGTGCACAAGCAAAAATCAGGAAACAGACCGCGTCTGGGGCATGCGCCAGGGCGCGCGAGACTACATCACCAAGCCGGTAGATGCCGATGAGCTGATGGCCAAAATCAAGGCGCTGGGCTGATCCGGCTCCTTTGATATTCAACCATGGCGAATAGACAAGCGCTCAGAGAACTGCAGACCCGGCTGGCCGACAGGCTGCAGATTGCGCGAACACAGGGCGTGGCTGCGTCCTGGCTGGCTGTTGAGGCTGGTGGAAAAAACTATTTATTTCCCATGGCGCAAGCGGGCGAAATTTTTCCTTTTGCGACAACGCAGGCCGTCCCTTATACGCAGTCATGGTTTCTCGGTGTTGCCAATCTTCGGGGTGGCTTGTTTGGCGTGGTGGACCTCGCCAGTTATGTGACGGGGCAGAGTGCCCCACCCAAAACCGAGATCGTGCGCAAGGAATCCCGGCTGGTCGCGCTGAACGCAGCGCTCGAGGTCAATTGTGCGTTGTTGATCGACCGCCTGGCTGGCTTGCGCAATCAGCAGGCCTTCAGTGATTTCACGGAAAAGGCACCTGACGCACCGGAGTTTTTCGGCCACAGATATGTGGATGAGAACGGTGCTTTTTGGCAGGAAATCAACCTGCAATCTCTTGCCCAGCAAGCTCACTTTTTGACTATTGGCGCGTAGCGCATCACGTTTTCCCCGGAAGGCTCACCCCATGTCTGTTATTGCAAAAATCCAGAACCTGTTCAAAACGAAATCCGCTCAGCCGGAAGACAGCATGGACCTTGCGTCGGTCGGTATTCCTGCGGATGCGCTGGTCACCGGCGTGATGGAGCAGACTGCTGTCAGCCCGTCGCCAGCCGCCGGAGCTGACGCCGGTGAGGATGATTTTGCGCAAAGTCGCATGGCGACACCGGAGGAAACGGTGGCGATTGAGAATCCGGACCTGCTCCGGCTGCCTATTCTTGGCCGACGGACCATCGCGCAGCATCAGCGGATATTGCTGATATTGCTTGGTCTGTCCGTGCTTGTGCTCGGTCTGGTTGCTTATCGAGCACTGTCGCAGGCTGACACGGTCGCGCAGCAGGTTGCTGCAACGGGCCAGTCGCTGATGCAGTCGCAGCGTCTGGCGAAGTCGGTGTCGCAGGCGCTTGTGGGCAGCGCGCAGGCGTTCCCTGACGTCAAGGAGAGCTCTGATGTCATGGCCAAGACGGTTCGCGGCCTGAAGTCCGGCGATGAGGCCATTCGCGTTGAGCCTGTGAATGCCGACCTTCAGCCCGACGTCGAGAAGATCACGCCGCTGATGGAGCGCGCCGAGAAAAATGCGGCAACCGTCATGGGTCAGAAAGACATTCTGACGCAGGTGGGTAACGCGCTGCGCACGATTAACCGCCAGTCTTCTGACTTGCTGGAAATTGCAGAAACTGTTTCGTCACTCAAGCTGCAGCAAAATGCGGCACCTGCTGAAATTTCTGCTTCGGGTCAGTTGGTGATGTTGACGCAGCGTATCGGTAAATCTGCCAATGAATTCCTGACCATGGAGGGCGTGAGCCCCGAGGCCGTGTTTCTTTTGGGCAAGGACTTGAACTCCTTCAAGGAAATTGCCCAGGGCCTTCAGGAAGGCAGCCCCGAGTTGCGGCTGGCCGGTGCCAAGGATCCGCAAACCCGTGAACGCCTCGAGGCCTTGATGGCCCTGTATGAGCAAACCCGTGTTCAGGCCGGCGCCATTCTGGGTAACCTGCAGGGTCTGGTGTCTGCGCGTGAAGCACAGGCTTCGATCATTGCAGACAGCGAGCCACTTCGCCGTAATCTCGAAGATCTGCAAGGCAAACTGTCCTCGCAGTCCGGTCTGAGTGCCGGCTCTGTGACGGCGCTGGTTGTTGCCGCGCTGTTTGGTTTGTTGTGCGCCATTGGCATTGCCCGTGTTCAGCTGCAGGACAGCCGCCAGCGTCAGACAGTTGCGGAACAACGTCAGCTTGAAGCGCGTGGGCAGGAGCAGGACGCGAAACGTGTGAACGATGCCAATCAGGCCGCCATTTTGCGTTTGATGAATGAATTGCAGACAGTTGCCGAGGGTGACCTGACACAGGAAGCGACGGTGACCGAGGACATTACCGGCGCTATTGCCGACTCGGTGAACTACACGGTTGAAGAGTTGCGCCAGCTGGTGGGTAACGTGCAGAACACGGCGACGCGCGTCGCACAAACGACGGCTCAGGTTGAAAGCACGTCCACCGAACTTCTGGCTGCCTCTACCGAGCAGCTGCGCGAGATTCGCGAAACCGGCCAGTCGGTTCTGGACATGGCGTCCCGAATCAATGAGGTGTCTACTCAGGCGCAGGAATCTTCCCAGGTTGCGCGTCAGTCGCTGACTGCTGCCGAGTCGGGTCTCCAGGCTGTGCAGAACGCCATCGGTGGTATGAACTCCATTCGTGACCAGATCCAGGAAACCTCAAAACGTATTAAACGTCTGGGTGAGTCCTCGCAGGAGATTGGTGAAATTACCGAGCTGATCTCCGACATTACCGAACAAACCAACGTGCTGGCACTGAACGCTGCCATTCAGGCCGCGTCAGCCGGTGAAGCCGGACGAGGCTTCTCGGTGGTTGCGGAAGAGGTGCAGCGACTGGCTGAACGTTCCGCAGATGCAACGCGCCAGATTTCGGCGCTGGTGAAGGCCATTCAGACCGACACACAGGATGCTGTGGCCGCTATGGAGCGCTCTACGCAGGGTGTGGTTGAAGGGGCCAAGCTGTCCGATAACGCGGGTACCGCGCTGACCGAGATTGATCAGGTGTCACGCCGCCTTGCTGACCTGATTGAGCAGATCTCGAACTCCGCATCACGCGAAGCCGAATCCGCCAACGTGGTGGCCGGCAACATCCAGCACATTTTTGCCGTGACGGAGCAAACCGGAGAAGGTACCCGCTCAACGGCCCAGCAGGTGCGTGACTTGTCCCGCATGGCAGAAGAGTTGCGTCAGTCGGTGTCACGATTCAAGATCGCCTGATACCTGCGGCACCCTTGACCATTGTGCCTGTCGGCGAACTCCGTCTTTTGAACCGGTCCGTTATTTATGCAACCCAACGCCCAGAATTCATCAGCCGCTGACCTGGATCTCGCCGTCAATGATCTCGGTCCTCTTGCATGGGTGCTTGAGGAACTGCGAAAGTCCCTCGATGGCTCCGCGAAGGCGCTGAAGCGTTTCGTCCGCGATGCCGAGGCCGCGCGCGGATCCGACCTGGCTACGATCGATGCAAGCCAGTTGCGCATTGCCAGGCAGCAGTTACACCAGGCGGTGGGCGCGCTCGAAATGGTGGGCCTTGCTGCGCCTGCGCTGGTGTTGCGCGCCATGGAGGCGGCAGTGCAGAAGTTTGTGCAGCAGCCGGAGCACTGCACACAGGATGCTGCAGCAAAAATCGAGCGTGCCAGCTTTGCGCTGACGGAGTACCTTGAAGGCGTTCTTGCCGACAAACCCATTTCCTCCGTATCCCTGTTCCCTCAATACCGCGAAGTTCAGGAGCTGATCAAGGCGGACCGCATTCACCCCGCGGATCTGTGGACCTTCGAATGGCGGTGGCTCGAGCCGGATACGGGTGTCGCTCCGGCGCCGCAAACTTATGGCGCGGCCCCGCGTTCGGTGCTGGATCAGTCTGTGCTGCAAATCATGAAGGGCAATGCCCCCCAAGCAGCGCGGACCATGGGTGACCTCAGCCTCGCCTTTGCGGCTGCGCAGACAGATCGCCAGCCCAGGATATTCTGGAAAATTGCTGCCGCTTATTTTGAGGCACTGGTGCACAACCTGTTGCCTTCCGACATTTATGTGCGACGGGCTGCGTCACGCATCCTGCTGCAGTATGCATCTCTCGCAAAGGGTGACCCTTCGATCTCGGAGCGTCTCGCACAGGATCTGCTTTTTTATTGCGCCCAGGCAGTGGCTGCGCGTGCAAGCGATGCGCCTGTCTTGTCCGCCGTACGTGCGGCGTATGGCCTGGCCCGCTTCAAACCGGTTGACTATGATGCGGTCCAGTTTGGACGCTTTGACCCGGCTCTGTTGGCGCAAGCGCGCAAACGGATTATTTCTGCAAAAGAAACCTGGTCGTCACTTTCTGCCGGCGACGCGGGAAAATTCAAGGTTGTGGTTGATCAGTTCAGTCTCGTCACCGATTCGCTGATCAAGCTTCATCCCGCCAGTGAACCACTGGCCCAGGCACTTTCGCGCGCGGTGGATGTCACAGCACGCTCCGGGCAGACACCTCCTATCGGCCTGGCAATGGAGGTCGCTACGTCTGTGCTGTATCTGGAAGCTGCGTTTGACGACCTTGATCCCAATGATCCGCAACTGGCCGTTCGCACCAAACATCTTGCCGGGCGCCTTGAGGGCGTGAGGGGCGGTGGCGAGCCACAACCGCTCGAGCCGTGGATGGAAGAGCTTTATCGCCGTGTCAGCGACAAGCAGACCATGGGCAGTGTGGTTGGCGAATTGCGGATATCTCTGGGCGAACTCGAAAAATCGCTGGACATGTTTTTCCGCAAGCCGGACGACAAGGCCGTCCTGCGCGAGGTCCCCGGCCAGCTGTCGCAGATGCGCGGCGTGTTGTCTGTGCTCGGACTGGAGCAGGCCTCGCAGGCCGTGCTGCGCATGCGCGACAGCGTTGAGCAGATGATGGTGACCGAAGTGGACGAGCAACAGGCGCGTGCGGCCGGAACGTTCGAGCAACTTGGCAACAACCTCGGTGCGCTGAGCTTTCTGATCGACATGCTCAACTACCAGCCGGCGCTGGCAAAAAAACTGTTTGTCTACGACGATGTCAAGGGTGAATTGCGGCCGTTGATGGGCCGTACCCAGAAACCTGATGATGCTGCCAGCGTCACTACCAGCAGTGACTTGTTGTCTGAAGAAGTGATCTCACTGGTGCAACATGCAGATGCAGGTGCCTCCAGCGAAAAACTCACGCTTGACCTTGACACGCTGGCCACACATGCAGCGCTGGCAGGCCAGCCGGGGCTGGCCAAAAATGCGCATCAAGCGTCCGTCGCAGTGGCTGAACACGACGCGCAGGCAACGGCCGATGCGCTCAGCACACTGGCGTTTTCCGTGGCCCCGCCTGCAGTTGTGCCTGCAAGCCAGCCGGAAGAATCAGATTTTGAAGAAGATGATCTGCGGGATATTTTCCTGGAAGAGGCGCGTGAGGTTGCAGGCAACGGTCAGGCGGCCCTGGTCGCACTGGCCCGTAACCCGGCTGATATCAATGAGCTGACAGTCTTGCGGCGCGTCTTCCACACCCTCAAGGGCAGTTCACGCATGGTCGGGTTGAACGAATTCGGGGAAGCCGCCTGGTCGGTTGAGCAATTGTTCAATGGCTGGCTGGCAGATCAGAAGCCCGCGAGCGAAGACCTGATGCGTCTTTCGACCATTGCATTGACGGCTTTTTCACGCTGGATTGAGGATATTGCCGGTAACCGCGATGGCGCTTGGTCTGCGGCGACTTTCCGCACAAGCGCGGATGCGATGCGCACAGAGGGACGTTTCGTGGGACTGGTATTGCCGGGCGCTTCCGAGGAGACCGTGCTCACGGCAGCTGTACCTGCAACGCCGCTTCTGCCAGAAGAGTTGCTAGAAGAACTGCCAGTGGAACTGCCGGTGCAAGCGACAGCCGAAGTGCCTTTGCCGGAAGCGGCGGCACCTGCTGGAGATGCGGATATTGATTTCGATGCCTTCTTTGGAGAAGAAAAACCGGCTTCTGTCATCGAGGCTGCCGTCACGCCAGAACCTGCTGCAGAGATACAGGGGATAGACTTTGAAAGTCTGTCGGCGCTTTCGGGTCTTCCCGAGGTCGTTGCGTTGGACAGCTCTGGGGTGGCTGCGTCACCTGCCTCTCCTTCTACTGAGGGTGAAGCAGAGTTGTCATTTGAACTGGACATGCCTGAAGCGGAAAAGCCCGCTGATGCTGACACTCCGCTGGAGTTGTCGGACGCTGATTTTGACATTGACTTCCAGGCGCTGGACACATCAGCGGCGATCTCTCCGGCAGTTGCCGACGCGAATGTCGCACCGACAGATGCCGCCGCGCCGGCAGGGTTACCCGACTTTGATATTTTTGAAGCTGTGCCTGCAGCCGGGACTGAGCCGAAAGTTGAAGCCCATGTTGAAGCGGAAGCTGAAGCATTGGCATCTTCTGCTTTTGGGGGTACCGATGAGCAGGTCAAGGTGATAGGTGCCTTGCGCATCGGAATTCCCCTGTACAACGTTTACCTCAATGAAGCTGACGAATGGTCGCGCCGCCTGGTGACCGAAGTGTCGGAATGGGCGCTTGAACTTGACCACCCGATCAGTGACTCGACGGTGGCATTGGCGCACTCGCTGGCAGGCAGTTCGGCCACGGTTGGTTTCGAAGCGCTGTCTGAAATCGCCCGGCTTTTTGAGCACGTGCTCCAGCAATCCCAGACACACCACAGTCACGCAGCAGCTGTTGACTACGCAAGCCTTTTTGTGGATGCGGCAGAAGATATTCGCCGCCTCCTGCATCAGTTTGCCGCAGGCTTCCTGAAAGAGCCCGATGCCGGACTGATGACAAAACTGCGTGAGCTTGAGTTCTCTGATGCGGTCTCCATGTTTCCTTCGGAGCCCGCAGATTCCGGATTCTCCGTGTCGGCCCGTCTTCCGGACCCCATGGTTGAGCCGGAACCCGCCCCCGAGCCGGAGCTTGAGTCCAAAGCCGTCGTACCCGAGCCAGAGGTCATTGCCGTCGTGACACCGCAGCCGGTGATGACCGAGGTGCCCGTGCAACCCGCAGTAATCAAGATTCCAGAGGCGGTTGTGCCTGCCCAGATTTTTGTACCAACGCCCGTTGAAAGCTTCTCTGTTGAAGAAGATGATGACATCGATGCAGTCGATGCCATTGATCCGGAGTTGTTCCCCATATTTGACGAAGAGGCTGCCGAGCTCATGCCCCAGCTGGGCGGGGCCTTGCGCCAGTGGTCATCCAGGCCTGACAACGCAGGTGCCCGCATGGAGGTCCTGCGAGCCCTGCACACGCTCAAGGGCAGTGCACGCCTGGCCGGTGCCTTGCGCCTGGGTGAAATGGCCCACCACATCGAATCCGAAATTGAATTTTTGGGGTCTGAGGCTGCCGCCGAACAGGACTTTGAACCGCTTCTGACGCGTTTTGATGCCATGGAGCATATGCTGGATGCCTTGCGCAGAGGCGACGCGGCTGCCGTAGCACCTCAGTCACCTCCAGAAGTTCGCAGCGTTGCCAGTGCTGCTGTCGCCGCTCCTCCCGTACTGCAAAAAACTGAAAGCAGCGCGACAACCGACACGGAAAAGACATCCGTTGAAGCGCCTGCCGCAGCGTCCATGCCGTCTGCTGCGGCACCTGTGCGAAGCCTGGTGCCTGCACCGCAAACCATGGCGATGCAGCCCCTGCGCCAGGCTGCGTCGGCATCCATCAGGGTGCGCTCCCAATTGCTGGACCGAATGGTCAACCAGGCGGGTGAGGTCATGATCACCCGTTCCCGTCTTGAGGTTGAACTGTCGCAGTTGCGTGGTTCCCTCAGCGACATGAGTGGTAACTTGAACAGGCTGCGCCAGCAGCTGCGCGACATTGAAGTCCAGGCTGAAAGCCAGATGCAGTCGCGGATGGCGCAGGCCAAGGAAGACCAGGCGGGTTTCGATCCGCTCGAGTTCGACCGGTTTACGCGGGTTCAGGAGTTGACGCGGATGATGGCCGAGTCGGTCAACGACGTTGCGACCGTGCAGCGCACACTCCAGCGTACGGTGGAAGCAACCGAGGATGACCTGATTGCCCAGGCCCGGCAGACCCGTGAGTTGCAACGTGACCTGTTGCGTACCCGCATGGTGGAGTTTGAAGGCATCTCCGATCGCCTCTATCGCGTGGTCAGGCTGGCTTCCAAGGAAACCGGCAAGCAGGTCAAGCTCGACCTGCTCGGCGGCACGATTGAAATGGACCGCGGCATGCTGGACCGCATGACGCCTGCTTTCGAGCATCTTTTGCGCAATTGCGTGGCCCACGGCATCGAAAGCCCCGCTGCGCGCGCAGCCGCCGGCAAGGACGCGGCAGGCCTGATTACCGTCAACCTGCGCCAGGAAGGCAATGACGTCTCTGTCGACTTCAGCGACGATGGCGCCGGGCTTGACCTCAAACGTATTCGTGAAAAAGGCATCAGCCTCGGGCTCGTGTCGGCCGAACAGGCACTCAGCGAGCAGGATGCTGCCAACCTGATTTTTATGCCAGGCTTTTCCACGGCTTCCCAGGTGACGGAGCTTTCCGGGCGTGGCATCGGCATGGATGTGGTTCGATCGGAAGTCAACGCAGTTGGTGGACGGATTGAAACATCGACAGTCACCGGCAAGGGCACGCACTTCAAACTGGTGCTCCCGCTGACAACTGCCGTAACGCAGGTTGTGATGTTGCGTGCGGGCAGCCTGTCGATCGGCGTTCCTGCCAATGTGGTTGAAACCGTTCGCCGTGCAACGGCCAAGGAACTCCAGCAGGCGTACAACACCGGCTCCATGGATGTGGCCGGCGAGTCCGTGCCTTTCTTCTGGTCGGGCGCTTTGCTGCAGTCATCCCACAACAGCAACGAAGCCCAGGGCAAGACCACGCCTGTGGTGATTTTCCGAAGTGCCGCGCAGCGTATTGCCATGCACGTCGATGAAGTGCTGGGTAACCAGGAAGTTGTGGTGAAGAATCTGGGGCCGCAGCTGTCGCGCCTGCCTGGTCTGGCCGGCATGTCGGTGCTGGCTTCCGGTGCGGTCGTGCTGATCTACAACCCTGTGGCGCTGGCATCGGTCTATGGCCAGGTGGCGCGGGCCCTGAGTTCCGACAAAGCGGAACCCCACATGCTTGAGGCTGCGTCTGCAGACGCGCCGAAATTGCCTGCGTTGACGCAGGTGACGCCGCAAATCCCGCTGATTCTGGTGGTTGACGATTCCATCACCGTGCGCCGTGTGACGCAGCGCCTGTTGCAGCGGGAAGGTTACCGCGTCGCCATGGCTGCAGACGGCCTGCAGGCGCTGGAACGCCTTCAGGAAGAGCGGCCGGCCGTGGTGCTCTCGGATATCGAGATGCCCCGCATGGACGGCTTTGACCTGGCCCGTAACATCCGTGGCGATGTGCGCCTGGCAAGCCTGCCGATTGTCATGATCACCTCACGAATCGCCGAGAAGCACCGTGAACACGCCCGTGAACTGGGCGTCGATCATTACCTCGGCAAGCCGTACTCCGAAGAGGAGTTGATGAGCCTGGTACGCCACTACTGCAACGCGGAAGTGCCCGCTTCGGCATAGCGATCATCTGATGCGAGCCTTCCCGCTGCCGCGCTGACATCGTGCGGTTATCGGGTGGCCGTCAATCTCCGCTCAGGATTTCTTCACCACGGCGTAGCGCTGCAATGTCAGCGCACGTGCCTCATCGTGTTGTACGACCGGCAGAGGATAGTTTTTTCCAGGCTCAACCCCTGCCGCGGCGAGTTCCATGGGTTTCGCGAGCCACGGCGCATGAATCGCCTTTGCAGGCAGGTCTGCGAGCACAGGCAGATACCTGCGGATGAACTTCCCGTCAGGATCAAACTTTTCGCTTTGGCTTGTCGGGTTGAATATCCTGAAATAGGGTTGAGCATCACAGCCGCTACTGGAGGCCCATTGCCAGCCGCCGTTGTTGGACGCCAGGTCAAAATCATTGAGTTTTTCCGCAAAGTAAGCTTCGCCCCAGCGCCAGTCCAGTCCCAGGTCTTTGGTTAAAAAGCTCGCCACCACCATGCGCAGGCGGTTGTGCATGTAGCCCGTCTGGTTGATTTGCGCCATGGCTGCGTCCACCAGTGGGTAGCCTGTTCGGCCTTCACACCAGGCGTCGAACAGTGCGCGCGCAGTGGCCCCCTTCTCCCAGTCGATGAGGTCATATTCAGGCTTGAATGCCTCTGTGACAGCATGCGGAAAGTTACTGAGGATCTGGGCATAAAAATCGCGCCAGATCAGTTCACTGAGCCACACTGCAGCACCTTCATCACCAGCTACCTGGCGCTTGAGTGCCGCTGCGGCGAGCTTGCGCAGCGACACCGTGCCGAAGCGCAGGTGCACGCCGAGGTAACTCGGGCCTTTCACTGCGGGGAAGTTGCGGGTTTCGCCGTAGTCTTGCATGCGGGTCAAAAACTCATCGAAAAGACCCTGGCCACCGCTGATTCCGGTGGGCATTTTCAGGCTCTTCAGATTGGTTTCCTGAAATCCCAGCGCTTTCAGCGCAGGGATCGCCTCCCGGGCCCCAACAGGCCTCGGGACGAGGGCAGCGGCATACTTTTCTACCGGGTAAGGCGACAAATAAAAGGCATCCACCTTTTTCAGCCAGGCATTTTTGTACGGCGTGAAAACGCTGTAAGGCTTGCCCGCCAGCGTCAACACTTCCGTCTCTTCAAAGATGACATGGTCCTTGAAGGTGTGGAAGGCGAGCCCGTTTTTTTCAAGCAGGGCCCGTACTTTTGCGTCACGCGCCCTGGCCTGCGGTTCATAGTCATGATTGGTGAACACCGCCTCGACAGACAGTTCCTTCGCCAACAGGGGGAGGGCGTCGCTGGCGATGTTGTGCCGCACGATGAGCCCGCCGTCCTTGGTGCCGTGCGTGGCAGCAAGTACGCGCAGCCCTTCGTCGAGTTCGACCAGTGACTCGCGGATAAATTCAACCCGGCGGTCCACCCGCGGCAACCTCTCGAGAATTTCCGTGTCAAAGACAAAACAGCAGAACACCTGCCGGCATGATTTCAGCGCGTGGTACAGGGCTGCGTTGTCTTCCACCCGCAGGTCACGCCTGAACCACATCAGGCCGGTTTCGTACTTCTTTTGCATGAAAGACATCTTACCGAGGGCTGCCGACGCCGGGGAGACTGGCTGCGCCATGGTGCTCTGGGCGTAAAATGAAGCCATGCCACTCGACGCCTCCCCCATCAACCTGACGCATCACTTCCTGATTGCCATGCCGGGTCTGAGCGACGAGGCTTTCGCCAAAAGTGTGGTCTACATGTGCGAGCACTCCGAGCGCGGTGCACTCGGGCTGGTGATCAACAAACCCAGCGACATCAGCCTCAAGAACCTTTTTGACAAGGTTGAGTTGCCGCTGCATCGCGAGGACCTCACCCAGGCCCCGGTTTTCCAGGGCGGCCCGGTGCAGACTGAGCGCGGTTTTGTACTGCACGAATCCATGATGCCCGGCAATGAATCGGTCTATGCATCCACCATGACGATTCCCGGTGGTCTTGAAATGACCACATCCAAGGATGTGCTTGAAGCACTGTCGGCAGGCAACGGCCCGCGACGCATCTTTGTATCCCTCGGTTACTCATCCTGGGGCGAAGGCCAGCTGGAGTCGGAGCTCTCGGACAACAGCTGGCTGACTGTCGCCGCTGACCCTGCCATCATTTTCGATACCCCTGTCGAAGAACGCTACGACAAGGCCTTGCTGCTGCTGGGCCTGCAAAGCTGGATGCTGTCCCCTGAGGCTGGCCACGCATGAAGCCGCTGGGCCGCCCCAGAGCCAATACCGCAGCACGGAGCGCGAAGGCCTCCAAATGAACCTGGCGGCCATGCCTTCTTCGGCCGCCGGCCTGCAAACCTTTCTGGCTTTTGATTTCGGCTTAAAACGCACCGGCGTCGCGTCGGGCAATATCCTGACCCGCACGGCCACGCCGCAAACCACCATTGCGGCAGAGGGTGATGGCCGCTTCGTCGCCATTGCCGCCAGGCTCAAGGAGTGGCAGCCGGATGCGCTGGTCGTGGGCGTCCCCTTCCACCCGGATGGTGCCAGCCACGAAAATACCGTTCGCGCCAGGAAGTTTGCACGGCAGTTGCGCGGCCGTTTCAGCCTGCAGGTTTTTGAGGTGGATGAGCGTTACAGCACGACAGAAGCGCTGTCGGCTGGCGCATCCGATGCAGATGCCGCTTCAGCCTGCATAATTCTGGAGCAGTTTTTAAGGAGTCTTCCATGAGTAGCCTGACGCTGGACGCAGAAGCGCTGTACCGCGAGTTGCATCGCAACATGCAGCAACTGATGGCCACTTACGACGAACTGCCCCTGCTGGTGGGCGTTGCATCGGGTGGCGCCTGGCTGGCGCAGCGCCTGCAAAACGACCTCAGCCTGCCCGGTGAGCCCGGCATTTTGTCGTCATCCATGCACCGGGATGATTTTTCCAGTCGCGGCCTCGCATCCAGCGCACAGACCATGCTGCCGTTCGATGTCAATGGCGCGCACCTGGTGGTGGTGGACGATGTGCTCTACACCGGGCGCACCATACGCGCCGTGCTCAACGAACTGTTTGATTACGGGCGGCCAGCCAGCGTCAAGCTGGTGGTGCTGGTGGACCGCGGTGGCCGTGAGTTGCCGGTGCAGCCCGACCTGGCGATCGCACGTGTGGCACTGCCCGCATCACAAAGCCTGGAACTGGAGCGCCTCGAAAACGGGCAGTTCAGTTTCAAGGTGCAGGACCGCGAGGCGTGAGCCCGGCATGATGATCGCAGCGACTCAAAGGCGGCAAAAGCAGCCAGAACAGCAAACCCGGAACAAGCAGAAAAATCAGAAACAGGCAGGAGCGTAAAAGTGTTGTATCGACGAAATCCACAACTCAACAAAAACGGCGAGCTCATTCACCTGCTGTCCATCGAGGGCTTGCCCAAAGCCATCCTCACGCAGATTCTCGATACGGCGGCCAACTTCGTCAGCATCGGCGATCGTGAGGTCAAAAAGGTCCCGCTGCTGCGTGGCAAGACCGTGTTCAATCTCTTCTTCGAGAACTCAACGCGTACCCGTACCACCTTCGACATCGCCGCCACACGCCTGTCGGCTGACGTTATCAACCTCGACATCGCGCGCTCGTCGGCGTCCAAGGGCGAATCGCTGCTGGACACCATTGCCAACCTCAGCGCGATGGCGGCCGATCTTTTTGTGGTGCGCCACGGCGAGTCCGGTGCGCCCTACCTCATTGCCCAGCACGTCGCGCCGCACGTGCACGTCATCAACGCCGGTGACGGCCGCCATGCCCATCCCACGCAGGGGCTGCTGGACATGTACACCATCCGCCATTACAAAAAAGACTTCAGCAAGCTGACGGTCGCCATCGTGGGGGATGTGCTGCACTCGCGCGTTGCGCGCTCCGACATTCACGCGCTGACGACCCTGGGTTGTCCTGAGGTGCGCGTGGTGGGGCCCAAGACGCTGGTGCCCGCCGACATGGCGCAGATGGGTGTGCGTGTCTGCAATACGCTTGAAGAAGGCATCAAGGATGCGGACGTCATCATCATGCTGCGACTGCAAAACGAGCGCATGTCGGGCGCGTTGTTGCCCAGCAGCCAGGAGTTTTTCAAAAGCTTCGGCCTGACAACCGAAAAGCTGAAGCTCGCCAAACCTGATGCCATCGTCATGCACCCGGGGCCTATAAATCGCGGGGTCGAGATCGACTCGGCCGTGGTCGATGGCGCGCAAAGTGTCATCCTGCCGCAGGTCACGTTTGGTATAGCGGTTCGTATGGCCGTCATGGGCATAGTCGCGGGGAATGAGGCATGAAAGTATTGATTCAAAACGGCCGTGTGATGGACCCGGCCTCGGGCCTCGACAAAGTCTGTGATGTGGCGGTCGCTGGCGGCCGTATCGTGGGCCTGGGCACTACACCAGCAGACTTCACGCCTGGCAAGGTCATTGATGCCACCGGCTGCATCGTCATGCCGGGCCTGGTTGATTTGTCTGCGCGCTTGCGCGAGCCTGGGTATGAACACGAGGGCATGCTCGAGAGTGAACTCGCTGCCGCTGTCGCAGGTGGCGTCACCAGCCTGGTGTGCCCGCCGGACACCGACCCCGTGCTAGACGAGCCGGGACTGGTCGAGATGCTCAGGTTTCGCGCCGAGAAGCAGCACCAGTCCCGCGTTTTCCCCCTGGGTGCACTGACGCGCGGTCTCAAGGGCGAGACGCTCACTGAAATGATTGAGCTGAGCGAGGCCGGCTGCGTCGGTTTCAGCCAGGCAGAAATCCCGTTGGGCAACACGCAGGTGCTGATGCGCGCGCTGCAATACGCCTCGAGCTTTGGCTACAGCGTCTGGCTGCGGCCGCAGGAGATCCATCTCGGCAAGGGCGTGGCTGCCAGCGGCCCGCTGGCGACGCGACTGGGCCTGAGCGGTGTGCCCGTGGCCGCTGAAACGATTGCGCTGCACACCATCATCGAGCTGGTGCGTTCGACCGGCGCGCGCGTTCACCTCTGCCGCATCAGCAGTGCCGCAGGGCTGGCCCTGGTGGCAGCTGCGAAGGCGCAAGGCCTGCCTGTTACCTGCGATGTGAGCATCAACAGCCTGCACCTCACGGATGTGGATATTGGCTACTTCGACAGCCGCGCGCGCCTTGACCCGCCGCTGCGCCAGCAGCGCGACCGCGATGCCTTGCGCCAGGGGCTGGCCGACGGCACCGTCGATGCACTGGTATCCGATCACACCCCGGTGGATGAAGACGCCAAGACGCTCCCATTTGCCGAAGCCGAACCCGGCGCGACTGGCCTGGAACTGCTGTTGGCCCTTGCCTGCAAATGGGCAGGCGAGAGCGAGGGGAAAATAGAACTCAAGCGCGCACTGGCGGTGGTGACCAGCGAGCCGGCACGTGTCCTGGGTGCTGCCCCCGGTACGCCGCACGCCAGCGCAGGCAGACTGGTCGAAGGCGGTTCAGCCGATATCTGTGTGTTCGACCCGACGACGCAATGGACGGTGGAGCCGTCGGCCTTGCGAAGCCAGGGCAAACACACACCGTTCTCCGGCTACCAATTGACGGGGCGTGTGCGCCACACGCTGGTCGGCGGGCAACTGGCTTACTCGCTGAAATCCGGGGACTGACTTGGGCAGCCTGAAAGCCGGCGTCAAGCTGGCGCGCGCGCTTTGGCACATCCTGACGGGCTATCTCACCATTCTGCTGGTGTTTCCACGCCTGACCCCACAGGCGCGCGAAGCCCGCATCCAGGCGTGGTCCGCGAAGATGCTCGATTGCATCGGCATCCAGCTCCGGGTGCAGGGCCCGGCCAACCTGGGCGGGCCGCTGCTGCTGGTGGCCAACCATATTTCCTGGCTGGACATCACCTCGCTCCACGCGGCGCGTTTTTGCCGTTTTGTCTCCAAGGCCGACATCAAGCACTGGCCCGTGATCGGCACGCTGGCCATAGGCGTGGGCACGCTGTTCATTGAGCGCGCGTCCCGGCGTGATGCCATGCGTGTGGTGCACCACATGACTGATCGCCTCCAGCAGGGTGATGTGATTGGCGTTTTTCCTGAAGGCACGACCAGTGACGGCACCGGCATGCTGCCGTTCCACGCCAACCTGTTGCAAGGTGCCATTGCTGCTGGCGTGTCCGTGCAGCCGGTGGCCATACAGTTCATCGACACAGCGACAGGCCTGCGCAGCCCGGCACCCTGTTACATCGACGATGACACGCTGATCGGCTCTGTCTGGCGCACCCTGAGTGCGTCCGGCATTGCGGTCCTGATCACCTTTGGCGAGCCGCAGCGCGCGGATGGTCGTGACAGGCGCGAATGGGCGCATGCGCTTCGCGATGCGGTTGCGGCCCTGCGCCAAAAATAAAGGCACCTGAGGTGGCGCGTTCACCTCAGGGCTTGGCCTTGATATAGCGGTACTCCTGCGTCAGGCCGCCAAAACCATAAGCCTCGGCACGCACGTCATGAACGTAGATGTAGCTCTCGTCATGCAGGTGGCCCAGCAACTTTTCAAATGCCCGGAACGACTCGGCAATGTATTGGGCTTTTTCATCCTTGGTGTTGGTGCCGTCCACCACCTTGATGTCGAAGTAAAAACTGTTTTTGCCCTGCGCCGCCAGTGAGCTGCCGCCTACGATCCAGTGCTCGGGTGCGACGTAGTCGATGGCAATGGAGGTGAGCTCGCGTTTTTTATGCAGGATGCGGGTGGTCAGTTCGAGCAGCATTTCTGCGATGTCCGTGCTGAGTTTTGCGCTGGCGGGCTGGCTGACCTTGACGTTGAGGATGGGCATGAGAATTCTCCGATATATAGTTAGCTATGCAACTAAATGATTAAAAAAATAGTGGAACACTGGTGCTCGGGCTTTATTTCAGCGCGCCTGAAACGCTTTTGAGTCGGCTCACGGTTTCGTCAAAATTATCCTTTCCTATGGTTTGCTGGATGCGGCGTGTGACCTCACCGCTCGCCTTGTTGATGGCGATTTGCAGGGCTTCGGCGTCAGCCGTGGGGTAGACCGCCCAGTGGCGCCCATCTGATTCGGTGCTTCTTCTTTCCACCAGCTTCAGGGACTGCAGTCCATCGAGCAGACGTGTCGCTGTGGGACGCGAAATCGTGAGTTCGTCGGCGATCTGGTGTTGCAACAGGCCCGGCTTCTTAAGTACCAGGCGCAGCATGAAACCCTGGGAAGGCGTCACACCAAAAGGTTTAAACGCGATCGTCCATTCCTTGTCTACCAGCCGTGCGAGCGCTGTCGTGTTGAAGTAGAGGCAGTGGTCAAACATGCCTGAATACTAGCATAAACTAATTAGCTATGCAACTTGTATTGTGTCGACCTTTGCATGCTATCAATTGTTTGTTGTCGACGGTGGTCAGAGGTGTAGGCAGCAGCCTACGGTTTTCATTTGTGGGGGACTACCGCTGTGCCGTTTGCGCGGCAGTAATGTCAGGTTACCCCACGGTCCCGTGCTGATCCGCTCTGGTTTTGCAGGATCGTGGAGATTTGATTTCAGGAGCGACATCATGAACAAGGACACCGTTGAAGGCAATTGGCTGCAATTCAAAGGCAAGGTCAAAGAACAGTGGGGCAAGCTGACCGACGATGACCTCGACATCATCGCTGGCAAGCGTGACCAGCTTCTGGGCAAGATCCAGGAGCGTCACGGCATCACGCGCGACGAAGCCGAGAAACAGGTGACCGACTGGCACGCGAAAAACCCCACCAACTTTTTTGAGCGTTATTGAGAAAGAGCCTGATATGAAACACAAGCTCGTTTATCTGACGGTTGCGCTGTCGTGCGCATTTGCAGGCAATGTCATGGCGTTGACAAAGGAGGAATACAAGGCGGGCAAGGACCGCATTTCGGCGGACTATAAAGTCAACAAGCAGAAGTGCGACGGCCTGAGTGGCAATGCCAAAGACATATGTGTGTCTGAAGTGAAGGGCGTGGAAAAGGTGGCAAAGGCCGACCTTGAGGTCCAGTACAAACCCACGAATAAAAACATGCAAAAGGCCGGTATTGCGAAGGCAGATGCGGCTTACGACACCGCAAAAGAGAAATGTGACGATTTCGCCGGCAATGCAAAGGACGTCTGCGTCAAGGATGCCAAGGCGGTCCACGTCAGGTCCAAAGAAGAAGCGAAGCTGGCCAAGGTAGCCGCTGATGTCAGCCAGTCGCGCAATGACAAGGTGGCAGATGCCAGTAAAAAGGCCAACAAGGAGGCCAACGAGGCTGATTACAAGGCTGCCAGAGAGCGTTGCGAGGTGCTTGCGGGTCCCGGCAAGGACAACTGCGTGAATGATGCCAAAGCCAGGTTTGGCATGAAGTAGCCAGGTTCACTCCAGCCATTCCGCAAAGCCCGGCATACAACTGCCGGGCTTTTTGACGTCTGTGATCGAGGTTTGCGGCTTTTAGAATGGGGGCTTTCCGGGAAGGGTGCCGTCTCCAGGCGTCCTGTGCCGCGGTTCAGGGAAATTTCCAGGGGTCTGCATGCCAGTTCAGGATGGGTTGCCGGCGCACGAGCGTACGCGGGCTTTGTGGGTGATTGTTCTCGGCATTCTTGTCACGGTGCTGGATGGCACCATCGTCAACCTGGCCCTGCCCGACATTGCGCGTGAACTTCAAGCCAGCGCTGCACAGTCGATCTGGATCATCAACGCCTACCAGATCGCCATCGTGGCCCTGATCCTGCCGCTGGCCACGCTCGGCGACGTGATTGGCTACAGGCGTGTGTATCTGGCCGGTATGGCCATCTTCACGCTGGCCTCGCTGGTGTGCGCATTCGCGGACTCCCTGCTCACACTGGCACTGGCGCGCGGCCTGCAGGGTGCGGGTGCAGCGGGCATCATGTGTGTCAATTCCGCGCTGGTGCGCTTGACCTATCCCAAACACCTGCTGGGGCGCGGCATCGCCTTCAATTCAATGGTGGTGGCCGTGGGTTCGGTGGCGGGGCCATCACTGGCCGCTGCCATTCTCTCGGTCGCGTCCTGGCCCTGGCTGTTCGCCATCAACCTGCCCATCGGTGTGTTCTGTGTGCTGCTGGGTCGCAGTGCGTTGCCGCACAACCCCAGCCTGGCGGACGGCTCACGCATTTCGCCCTTGGATGTGGTCCTCAACATCCTCATGTTCACGCTGGTGGTGCTAGGCGTCGATGGCCTCGGCGTTCGCGCCGAGGGGGCCGGTGCCGGGCAACACGTACCCCTCTGGCTGGCGGTGACCGAACTTCTGGCCGGCCTGGCGATCGGCTGGTTTTATGTGCGCCGCCAGATGCGGCAGCCGTTGCCGCTCTTTCCTGTCGACCTGCTTCGCATACCTGCCTTTGCCTTGTCGATGGGTTGTTCGATAGGGGCTTTCTGCGCGCAGATGCTGGCGTATGTGGGCTTGCCTTTCCTCTTGCTGGAGACCTATGGCCGCTCGCACCTCGAGGCGGGTTTGCTGCTGACGGCCTGGCCTGTGGGCATTGTGATCACCGCACCGCTGGCAGGCCGGCTGATTGGCCGTTATTCGGGCGGCGTGTTGGGCGGTGCGGGCCTGGCCGTGATGGCTATCGGGCTGGTGTTGCTGGCACTGATGCCTGCGCAGCCGTCCAACATCGACATCGTGTGGCGCATGACGCTGTGCGGTCTGGGATTTGGCCTCTTCCAGTCACCCAACAATCACATCATCCTGACGTCATCACCGACCAGCCGTGCCGGCGGCGCTGGTGGCATGTTGAGCTCGGCGCGCATCATCGGCCAGATCACGGGTGCTGTGTTGCTGGCCATCATTTTCTCGCTGGTCGGGCCGCATGACGGCAAGGGCCCGCTGATTGCGCTCTGGCTGGCCGCCGGTTTTGCGGCGGTGGCAGGCACCTGCAGTGTGCTGCGCATCAAGCACCTCTAACGTGCCTGCGTCCTAGTCGCGTGGCTTGAAACCCATCTTCTTCATGGCTGCCGAAAGCGGCTTCGCAGACGCTGCATAGCCGTCCCAAGGCGTGTTGCCCGTGGCGAGCCGTGCGCCGGTCGTTTCAACCGTCCAGTGGTCGCCGCCCGTCAGTTCGGGCAACTCGTCCCATGACACCGGCACCGACACCCCCATGCCCGGGCGCGCGCGCGCAGACCAGGCGCTGACGGTTGTGGCGCCGAAGCCGTTACGCAGGTAGTCGGCAAAAATTTTGCCTACGCGGTTTCGGGGCCCGCTTTTGGCCACGAACAACTGGGGAATCGTTTTGGCGAGATGCAGCACGATGTGGTGTGAAAAGTCCTTGACCGTGTCCCAGCCATATTGCTTCTTCAGAGGCACCACCACGTGCAGGCCCTTTCCACCACTGGTCTTTAAAAAAGCCACGAGACCGAGTTCTTCAAGCAGGGTGCGTACCAGCAGTGCGGCTTCCTGCATGCGCGACCAGGCGACCCCTTCTCCCGGGTCCAGGTCAAAGGTCATGCGGTCAGGTTTGCCGATAGCGGAGGCTACTGCATTCCAGGTGTGGAACTCCACGGTGTTCATCTGTGCCGACGACAGCAGGCCGGTGAGGTTGCCGATCTCCAGCAGCGAATCGTGGTCGGGGTCCAGCGCCGGGTCCAGCAGTTTCACGCCGGGCAATTCGTCTGCCTTGGCGTGTTTCTGAAAGAACAGCTCACCGCCCGTACCTGATGGTGCACGCACCAGCGACACGGGCCTGCCCTTGAGGTGGGGCCGCATCACATCGGCAACCGCGGCGTAGTGCTGCACCAGGTCGAGTTTTGTCAGTCCGCTCTTTTTGTCGATCATCCGTTCGGGGTGTGTCACACGAAGGGTTTTGGGGAGCGCCGGGGACGCCGTTTTTTCAGCGGTTGCTTTCTGGGCTGCATGAGCTGAGGTCTTTTTTGTGGGTGCGGCCTTTGTCGACGTTTTCAGTTCTGAGGGTTTCACCACTTTCTCCCGTGCGATGGCCTGCGCCGTCTTGTCGGTCCGCAGGCCCTTGAACACCGCGTGCCGCACGCGGTTGGTGTTGGTCCAGTCCGCGAACGCAATCTCGGCCAGCACTTTGGGTTTGACCCAGTGCGGCTTCCCTTCGACCTTGGTCTTTGCATCAAAGGGTCGAACCGATGTTTCCAGCTTGTCAAGGCTGGCCCGCAGGTCGACCAGCAGTTTGTCGTTGAAACCGCTTCCCACGTTGCCGGCATATTGCAGCTTCCCATCGGCATCGTGCAGGCCGAGCAACAAGGCACCGAGGCCACTGCGTGACCCCTTGGGCTCGGTAAAACCGCAGATGACAAACTCCTGCCGCTTGCCACACTTGAGTTTGATCCAGTCCGCCGAACGGCGCGACTGGTAGGGCGCATCGGCGCGTTTGCCGATCAGGCCCTCAAAGCCGAGTTTGCAGGCCGAACTGACGAGGTCTTTGGAGGGCGCATCGAAAGCATCGCTGAATCGCAGGCTGGGCGATTTGTTTTTCGCCATGATTTTTTGCAGCAGGGCGCGGCGCTCCACCAGGGGCACATCACGCAGGTCATGGCCGTCGTAAAACGGCAGGTCGAAGACGTAATAGACAATCGCGGCCTCGTTCGCAGTGGGCGCTGCCGACTTCCGGCCCCGGCCTTCGAATGCACCCTGCAGCAACTGGAAGTCCGGAATGCCGTCTTTGCCGGGCACGACGATCTCGCCGTCCAGCCAGGCGCTGCCCAGCTTCAGCGTTTTCAAAGCCTTTTCCAGTTGCGGCATTTTGGCCGTCCAGTCGTGGCCGTTTCGGGTGAAGCAGTTCACCTTGTCGCCGTTCAGCCGCGACATCAGCCGATAGCCATCGAATTTCAGTTCATAAAGCCATTCGCCTGCGGGTGCCGTCTCGACCAGCGTGGCCAGCTGGGGTTCAATCGTGGTCGGCAGTTTGGCCTTGACGGCTCCGGTGGGGAAGGCCGCTGCGTGCTTTGACGTGGAACCCGTTTTCGTGAGTACTTTTTTTGCGGCAGCTTTTTTTGTCCTGGACCCAGGGGCGCTCAACACACTGTCCGGCAGTGCCTCGGTGATGTCGTAGTCGGCAGCAGGACGCTCCTCATCGTCATGCTCCTTGATGAGCAGCCACGGCTGCTGCTTCTCGCCGTTGCCCTTCATGCGCACCAGCGTCCATTTGCCGCGCAGCTTTTCGCCATGAATTTCAAACTTCAGCTTGCCGGATTTGAACCCTTTCACAGGGTCTTCAAGTGGCAGCCATGTGCCGCGATCCCAGACGATGACGTCACCCGCGCCGTACTGTTTCGCCGGGATGGTCCCTTCGAAATCGCCATACGCCAGCGGGTGGTCCTCGACCTGCACGGCCATGCGTTTGACTTTCGGGTCCAGGCTCGGGCCTTTGGGCACGGCCCAGCTTTTCAGCGTGCCTTCGAACTCCAGTCTGAAGTCGTAGTGCAGCCTGTTCGCCCAGTGCTTTTGAATGACGTAGGCCAGGGCTTTCGCGTTGGCCTTGCCGCCGCTGGCGGGCTCACTCGTGATATCGAAGTTGCGCTTTTTTTTGTACAGCGCCAGCGCGTCGCTTTTGGCCATGCGTCAACCGGCCTCAGGCCGCTTTGCGGCGCGGTGCGGATGTCTTGTGTGCAGCGCTGCGGGTTTTCGCTGCTGTCTTTGCTGCAGCCGGTTTGGCCGCCGACCTGGTTGCCTTCTTCGCAGGGCTTGCAGAAGAGCTTGCGCCTGGTTTTTTCAGACTGCGCTTGAGCAATTCGGTCAGGTCAATGATCTGCGCACCGCCCGAAGCGCTTTCTTCCACATGCTCCAGCGGCGTGACGGTTTCTGTCTTGCCGGCCTTCACGCGCTGGTGCACGAGTTTCATGATGGCGTCCTTGAACTCGTCCTTGTAGTTTTCGGGGTCCCATTTCGCGCTCATGTCCTTGACCAGCTGCTCGGCCATCTTCATCTCGGCCTCACGTATGCCGGCGCCCTTGATGCCCTCGGCCGGCAGCTCAAGATTCGTCCAGGGCCGTATCTCGTCGCCCCAGCGCAGCAGGTTGAGCACCATGCCCTTGCCCGAAGGTATCAGCGCCGCGAGATGTTGTTTGGTCTGGATGACGACCCGCGCCACACCGACCTTGCCGGTCTTGAGCAGCGTCTCGCGCAGCAGGGCATAGACCTTGGCACCCTTGTTGATGGGCGCCACGTAGTAGGGCCGCTCCAGGTAAACGAAGGGAATCTCGCCCGCATCGACGAATGATTCAATCTCGATCGTCTGCGTCGTCTTGGGGTAGGCGTCGGCGATTTCCTTGTCGCTGAGGATGACGTACTCGCCCTGCTCGTAGGCAATGCCCTTGACGATGTTTTCCTTGGTGATTTCCTTGCCGGTCTTCTTGTTGATGCGCTTGTAGCCCACCGGGTCCATGCTGCGCTTGTCCAGCCAGTCGAAGTCCAGCCCCTGCTCGGACGTGGCCGAATGCAGGCCCACGGGGATGTGTACCAGCCCAAAGGTGATGGCGCCCTTCCAGAGGGTGCGCGGTGATGCTTCTGCCATGGTGTGTGCCCTGCGAACGTTGGTCTTCAACGTTAGCCGGGCCAGGGCGTGGCGACGGTAGGACAAGGCAAAGCACCGCTGTCAGTTCGCCGCTTTCAAGCAGTCGCTTTTGCTGCGCGGCAAATGCACGATTCGACACGTTCCGCAAGGCGATGTAAAGTGGACTTTACATTTTGGGGTTTTGGGCCGACGCAATGACCTTCAAAAGCCCAAATCAGCGTGAAAAACGGGTTTCTTGACCCTGAAAAATGGCCGCAAGCCAATAAAAACGCACGTGGACAGCTACAAAAAACGTAGCGTTCTACTCACCCGGCCAGTTTGGCCGTCCTTCAAGTTCTGCCCTTGCCATGCAGCTGTGGATGGCGGCAGGTGGTTGGGCGGGGGGGGGGGTCAGGGCCTTTGTTCCGTCACCTGTTGGTTGATGTGTTTGATGGCACCTTCAAACAGCGGCGTCACGTTGGCGGCAAACCAGGCGCGAAACTCCTGCCGGTAAGGTTTGGCCAGGGCCGCGTGCAGGTCGGCTTCGGTTTCGAACCAGAACTCCAGCGTCGCAAAAATTTGCGGCGCGCCTTCCTCATGGTCCTGGCCCAGCAGCAGCCTGGCAGAGACAAGCTTGTCAAAGCCCGCGTACATCTTCAGGGCAGACTGCAAGGCCTTGCGCAGATCGTCGCCCTTGCCCGGTTTGGGCTGGCCTATGAGGTAGGCACATCGCATGAACATTGTTCTGGTTTCCTTGATCTAAAAATGAATGGTTGGCTTCAGCCCAGCCACTGCGACAGCTTGCTGCCCGCGCCTTCAAGGGCGGGGCCCTTGAGTTCCGGTATGTTCAGGCCCTCTGCGTAGATGAACTGGATGTCGGTGATGCCGATCAGGCTCAGGAAGTTGGTCACGTGGGGTGTCTGGGTGTCCTTGGTGGTACCCGCATACAGGCCACCGCGTGTCGCCACGATGTAGCACTTCTTGCCGGCGGGCAGCAAGCCCCTGGGACCATTGGGCGTGTACATGAAGGTCACGCCCACCCGCGCGATGTGGTCAAACCAGGACTTCATGCCGGCGGGCATGCCGAAGTTGTACATGGGAAGGCCGATCACAATCACGTCCGCCTGGCGCAGTTCCTCGATCAGCGAGTCTGAGTATTCGAGCAGCTTGTTCTGCTCCGGCGTGCGGTCGGCAGCCGGCACCCGGGATGCGAGAAAGGCCGGTGCTTCCAGGTAGGGCGGCGGGTTGATGCCGGTGTCGCGGGCAATCACTTTTGCGCCGGGGTTTTTCTCCAGCCAGGAAGCGGCAAACCTCTCCACCAGTTGAGACGATTGCCCCTGGGCGCCAAAGATGCTGTTGGTGAGTTTGAACAGTGTGGTCATCAGTGTGTCCTTCTGTTCTTCAGACGCCGGGCCTGTAAAGGTTCATGCGTGCGGCTATGCGTTTTTTCCAGTCGGTGCTCATTTCGAAGCCTGGCTGTTCGGCGGCCATGTCCTTGGTCTGTTTGTAGATGTCGTCGTTCGACATCGTGAGGTCCAGCGGGATGAGGAAAGGCTGGGGGAAGTACCACTCGGTGTCGACGAACAGTTCCAGATTGTTGCCATCGGGGTCGTGGCAGTAGATGCTCCAGGCGATGCCGTGGTTGGCAGGAAAGATGCTCTGAATGTTCTCCTTCTCCAGCACCTTTTGCAGCTTGCGCAGGCTGTCGAGCGAGCCGACGCGAAAGGAGATCTGGTTGATCACGCTGCCGAACTGGGCGTTGAAGGGGTTGGGCGGGATGTTGTCAGGCTTGCCCGAGACCAGCACAAGCTGGTGGTGGTCGCCCGGGTCACGCGACAAAAAGATCAGGTCCATGCCCACCGCGTGGCCCCGGTCGGTGACGGTGAAGCCCAGCACGCGCGTGTAGAAGTCCTCCATCTTCGCCATGTCTTTCACGGCAAAGCCCATGTGGCTGAACATCAGGTTGGGGGCGTCGCTGTTGGGCGCTGTACTTGCCGTGGCGGTTTCGGGTTTGGTGGCTACGCTGGTCGTCATGGTGTCTCCTTTTAATAATGAAAAATCACACATCGAAAAATCAGTGCGCCGTGGCCTCAGTGGTCTGAAGCTGCGCGCGCAACTCGGTCTTCAGCACCTTGCCGTAGCTGTTCTTCGGCAAAGCATCGACATAGCGGTAGTGTTTGGGCCGCTTGAAGCGCGCAATGGCCTGCAGGCAACAGGTATCGAGTTCTTTATCGCAGGGCTGGCTGCCATTTGCCAAGACGACAAACGCGACCGGCACCTCGCCCCACTCGGCATCGACCTGGCCTACCACCGCTACTTCAGACACCGCAGGGTGGGTGAGCAGTACTTCTTCTATCTCGCGCGGGTAGACGTTGGAACCACCGGTGATGATGAGGTCTTTGGACCTGTCCTTCAGCGTCAGGAAACCATGTGCGTCCATGCAGCCGGTGTCGCCGGTGTAAAGCCAGCCGTTCTTCAGCGTGTCGGCCGTGGCTTCCGGCTTTTGCCAGTAGCCGGGCATGACGGTGTCGCCGCGCACCACGATTTCGCCGACCTCACGCTCGGTCAGGGGCAAGCCGTCGTCGTCCACCACACGCACCTCGACCAGCGCCTGCGCCACGCCGACGGAGGCGATGCGCTGCGCCCATTCCGGGTGTGCGGCATCCGCAAGCTGCGCGCGTGAGAGTGCGGTGATGGTCATGGGACTTTCGCCCTGACCGTAAATCTGCACGAAGCGTGGCCCCATCACCTCCAGCGCCTGCCGGATGTCTTCCACGTACATGGGCCCGCCGCCGTAAACGATGGTCTTGAACCCGCTGACGTCGGCCTTCGCCGCCTTGACATGGTCCACCAGCCGCTTGACCATGGTGGGCGCTGCAAAAAAGCACAGGCTGCCCACATCGCGCGCCAGCGCCACCAGTTCGGCCGGCTCGAACCCGCCGGATGCCGGCACGACATGGCGCGCGCCGCGCAGCGTGAAGGCGTAGTTGTAGAGGCCCGCGCCGTGCGACATGGGCGCGGCATAGACGATGGCATCGAGCGGCGCCACATCATCCACATCCGTGAAGTAGCAGGCCGTCATGGCCAGCAGGTTGCGGTGCGTCTGCATCACGCCCTTGGGTCGGCCCGTGGTGCCCGAGGTGTAGAAAAGCGAGGCCACGTCGTCGGGCTGGCGCTGCTGCATCGCCATGGGTGTGTGCTGCACGGCGGCGGCATAGGCGGCTGATGCAAAAGTGATGACCCGGATGTCTGCGCCCGTCACCGTTGCCGCATCAGCAGCCAGTGCCGGAGACACCAGCAGCACGCAAGCGCCCGAATCCTTGAGCACGTAGTCGAGCTCTTTCACGTGCAGCTTGTAGTTGACCGGCACGGCAATCGCGCCCGCCCACAGGATGGCATTCAGCGCCTCCAGGTACTCGACGCAGTTGGCTGAAAAAATCGCCACGCGGTCACCGGGGGCCACGCCGCATTCTTCATTCAGGTATGCGGCCAGCGACGCGGTGCGCTGCGCCAGTGCGCGGTAGTCCAGCAGCAGCTGCGCACCTTCGTAAAGGGCAGGGCGGTCGGGGGTGACCTCTGCAGTCCGCCGCAGCAACTGCGCAATGTTCACTGGCGGCGCTCCAGGATGCTGACGTAGCTGGCCACGGCCGAGCCGCCCATGTTGAAGACACCCGCCATGGTCGCACCGGGCACCTGCATCTCGCCCGCCTGGCCCGTCAGCTGCATCGCCGATATCGCGTGCATCGACACACCGGTCGCGCCAATCGGATGGCCCTTGGCCTTGAGGCCGCCTGACGCATTGACCGGCAGCCTGCCGCCCTTGAAGACGGTGCCGTCATCGATCACGCGCGCGCCCTGGCCGGCAGGCGCCAGGCCCATCGCCTCGTAGCTCAGCAACTCGGCAATCGTGAAGCAGTCATGCACTTCGGCCAGCGACAGGTCATGGATGTTGCAACCGGCCTGTTGAAATGCCGCCTTCCATGCGCGGGCCGGGCCTTCAAAGTCAATCGTGCGCCGGCCCTTGATGGGGAGGTAGTCGTTGACCTGCACACGTGAGCGGATCGCCACCGCCATCGGGAAGTCTTTGGCCGCGTCGTCGCTGGCCAATATCAGCGCAGCCGCACCGTCGGACACCAGCGAGCAATCCGTCTTGCGCAGCGGCCCGGCAATCAGCGGGTTCTTGTCAGATACGGTGTTGCAGAAATCAAACCCCAGGTCCTTGCGCATGTGCGCCCAGGGGTTGACCGCGCCGTTCGCGTGGTTCTTGGCCGCGATGCGGGCCAGCGTTTCAGAATGGTTGCCGTACACGCGGAAGTAGTCGTCGGCCACCATGCCGAAGATGCCGGGAAAGCCACCGGGCGGCGAGCCTGTCTCGCCCGAATAACCGCAGTCGCCAAGAATGCGTGTGACATCGGCACCGCTGACGTCGGTCATCTTTTCGGCGCCCACGACGAGTGCAATTTTTGCGCGGCCCGATTCAATCGCATCACACGCCGCATAGATGGCGGCCGAGCCCGACGCGCAGGCGTTCTCGAGCCGGGTGGCCGGTTTCCAGCGCAGGCCTTCGTCCGCACCAAACACCAGTGACGACGCAAAAATGTCTGGCGCAAAACCGCCGTTGAGGTTGCCCAGCCAGGTGCCGTCAACTTCCTGCCCGCTGATGCCCGCATGGGCCAGCGCCTCGCCCGCTGCGCGCACGATGAGGTCTTCCAGGCGCATGCCGTCAAATTTGCCGAAGGGGAGATGGCCCCAGCCCACGATGGAAACAGTCACGAAATACTCCTGCGCTCTGTATAGTCAGAAGCAGGACTTTAGGCGCGCCCGCCTGTTTCGAACAGGCGTCAAAATACGCTAGGGTTTCTCTCTAGTTTCCTCATTGAATTACCTCTGAAAAGCACCCGCCGAAAGACATGCCTTCTTCCAACTACGACGACGACCTGCTGCTGGTGTTCGACATCGCACCCGTGGGGCTGCTGGTGAGCCGGCAGCGTGTCATCCAGTCGTACAACCAGGCCTTCTGCGACATCTTTGGCTACGCCCCCGAGGCCCTGCGCGGCGAATCGTTCGAACGTATCTACCCCTCGCGCCAGGAGTTCGACCACACCGGCGAACGCGCCTTCGTCGCCATGCAGGCCACAGGCGCTTATGCCGACGACCGCATCATGCGCAAGGCCGACGGCCAGCTCTTCTGGTGCCACGTCTCCGGCCGCACAACGGACAGGGCCAACCCGTTTGAAGTCGCGGTGTGGGTCTTCGAAGATATCTCGTCCGCCCGACCCGTCACCACAGAGCTGACGCCCCGCGAACGCGAGATCGCCCAGTTTCTCGTCAACGGCAAAAGCAGCAAACAGATCGCCATCGAACTCGGCATGGGCTTCAGGACCGTCGAGTCGCACCGCGCACGCCTCATGCGCAAGTTCGGCGTGTCGAGCACCAGCGAGCTGATGGCCAGGCTGGTGGGGCGCAGCTAGGCAACTGCAATTTCAATATGTAAAGTCGACTTTACGTTTTGGGGCTTTGAAGCGTCTTGCATGGGCTGATAACCCATTTTCAAGCTTGAAAAGGCCATTTTTGGGTGCTGAAAATGGCTGCAGGCAAATAGATACGTACGGTAGCAGCTACTAAAAGAGTAGCAATCTCGTGACTCAACTACCGTCGCCGAACGGCAGCGCAGCCACCTCAAGCACCAGCCCGTGCCGGCAAAGCTTCGGACAGCTGCGAGTGAGTCATCAGGATGTCCAGAATGCCGCGCAGCACGATGGGCGAGTTCAGACCTGCGTACCTCATTGAGCTTCCGTATCAGCTCTGACATCGACACCTTCTTCCGAAAACACTTCCTTAAAAGTACGTAAGGGTTTGTCCTCTGCGCGTAAAAATCATCGGCGAAATAAGATATTGAAATGCCATTTCATTCAATGAAACACTAGGATGGGCGCCAGGAAGGCTTCTTCTGTCGGTGTTGTCGCGTCGTCTGCGACGACCGCAGCTTCATCGCGTGCCAAAGCTGCGACGGGCACGGTCGATCTTTCGCTTTATGTTCTCGAATACCTGGTGGCCAGCCGCAAGCCCGTGGGTTTGCCGGAGCTGGCGCAGGTCTTCAACACGTCCAAGCCCACGGTCTACCGGCACATCCAGGCGCTGGTCAAACATGGCTTTGCCCGCAAGGACGAAGAAACCAGCCGCTACGAAGCGGGCATCAAGCTGCTGGTGCTGGGCGAGGCGCTGCGCGAGCGCTTCAACATCCTGGGTGCTGCGCGTAAGGAGATGGCGGCCTTGCGCGATGCCACGGGCCAGGCGATCTCGCTGTCGACGCTGGTGAACGACGAGGTCATCACTCTGGAGCTTTTGCAAGGGCGCACCGTCGTTGATTTTGGCGTGAAGCCGGGCACCCAGATGGATTTGCATGCCACCGCACACGGCAAGGTGTCGCTGGCTTTCGGCCCGCCGCGCCTGCTTGAGGAGTTGTGCCTGACGCCGCTGAAGTTGTGGACGACGGGCACCATCAAGACGCCGCTGGTGCTGCGCAAATCCATCAAGGCCGTTCAGAAAAGCGGCTGGGCCACGGCCGCCAATGAGCTGGTGGGCGGCGTCAACGCCATCGCCGCACCCATCTTCGATCACCGCGAAGCCTATGCGGGCGCGATCGCCATCATCGGCTCGACCAGCCTGATCGCCGCGAAACCCACTGACGAATTTATCGAGCTGGTCACGGCCGCTGCGCACCGGGTGTCGCAGGCGCTGGGCAGCACGCAACCACGCATCAAAGGAGAAACCGTTTGACCTATTCCCTGGCCGTCGACATCGGCGGCACTTTTACCGACATCGTCCTGCGGGGCTCCGACGGGCAACTCGTGGTCGACAAAACGCTGACCACGCACAATGACCTGCTGGAAGGTTTTTTTGCGGGCGTGGACGCGGTTCTCGCCAAGGCCAGTCTCAAGCCTGCAGACATCGACGGTGTCGTCGTGCACGCCACCACGGTGGTCACCAATGCGCTGATTGAACGCAAGGGGCTGAAGACGGCCATGCTGGTGACCAGCGGCTTTCGCGATGTGCTGTCGATCCGCAATGAACACCGCTACGACATGTACGACCCGCAGATCGAGTTCCAGCCGCCGCTGGTGCCGCGCGAGTTGACGTACGGCATTGGCGAGCGCATTTACTCTGACGGCGTCGTCGAGAAAACGCCAGACCGCGCCGAAGTGCTGGCCTGCATTGCAGAGCTGAAAAAGCAGGACGTCAAGGCGGTGGCCGTCTGTTTTCTCAACAGCTATGCCAACCCGGACAACGAGCGGATTGTGGGCGACATGCTGCGCGAGGCCATGCCCGATCTGTTTGTGTCGCTGTCGTCTGAAATCGCGCCGCAGATTCGTGAGTATCCGCGCGCATCGACCACAGCCATCAATGCTTTCACGATGCCGATCTCGCAGCCATATCTGCGCGCCCTGGCTAAACGGCTCAAGAGCGAGAACTATGCAAACGACCCGCTCATCATGCTGTCGTCGGGCGGCATCATTGGTGCGGATGTGGCGGGGCGCAACCCGGTCCGCATGATTGAAAGCGGCCCGGCCGCCGGCGCACTGGCGGCCAGCCATTACGCCAAGGTGCTCGGCCTGGACCGCCTGATGTCTTTCGACATGGGCGGCACCACCGCCAAGGCCTGCCTGATTGAGGGTTTCCAGCCGCTGATCACCGGCCTCTTCGAAGTCGATCGCCGCTACCGCTTCAAGGAAGGCAGCGGCATGCCCGTTACCATTCCTTCCATCGACATGATTGAAATTGGTGCGGGCGGCGGCAGCCTGGCCTATGTTGACGATCTGGGCCTGCTGAAGGTCGGCCCCAAAAGCGCCGGTTCCATGCCCGGCCCCGCCTGTTATGGGCGCGGTGGTGAAGGCGCCGCAGTGACGGATGCAGATTTGCTGCTCGGGCTGCTGGATGCCGACAACTTCCTCGGTGGCGACATGAAGCTGGACATGGCCGCTTGCGAAAACGCCATTGCAAAGCTGGGCAAAAGCCTTGGCACCGACACGCACACCGCCGCCCGCGGCATCTACCGCATCGTGGCCGAAGCCATGGCGGGCGCGACGCGCGCCCATGCGACTGACCGGGGCATTGACTACCGCGGTTTGTCCTTGCTGGCTTTTGGCGGCGCAGGCCCGGTACACGCCAGCGAAGTGGGCGCGCTGTTGCAAAGCAAATCGGTGATCTTTCCACCGCAAGCCAGCGTGCTGTCGGCCTTTGGCACGCTCGTCACCCCTGTGCGGCTGGACCTGGTCCGCAGCGCCCTGGGCCTGCTCGATGCCACCGACTGGGCGCGCACCGACAAGCTGTTCGACGAGATGAGCAAAGAGGGCAGCAGTGCCCTGATGGCGGCAGGCTGCACGGCCGGCGAGATCACGCTGATTTACGGTGCCGACATGCGCTACCTGGGCCAGCAAAATGAAGTCAGCGTGACGCTGGAGATTGACCCTCGCACCAGTCACGACACCAATACCATTCAGGCGGCCTTCAACACCGCCTATGAGGCACAGTACGGCTTCATGCCATCACATGTGCCGACCGAGGTCGTGAGCTGGCGCCTGACGGCCCGCGGCCCGCTGGTGCCATTTCACGTCGCACTGGCCTTGCCTGCAACCCCGGGCAAGCCCAAAAAATCACGCAAGGTGCACCTGTGGGAAGACAACCAGATGGTGCCTGTGTATGACCGCACCTCGCTCGCCAAAGACCAGAAGATTGATGGCCCCGTCATCATCGAAGAACGCGAAACCACCATTGTCATCCTGCCGGGCTGGACGGCACAGGTGGATGAATTCGGCTGCATCGTTGCAAAACCAAAGGACTGATCATGGACGGCATTGAACTTGAAATACTCTGGTCCAACCTGATCAGCATCGTCAGCGAGCAGGCCAAAAGCCTGCAGCGCATCGCCTTCAGCCCGGTTGTGCGCGAAGCCGGTGACCTGGCCAGCGCCCTGTTTGACGCGCGTGGCCGCATGGTGGCGCAGGCCAACACCGGAACGCCCGGCCATATCAATTCACTGGCTGCTGCGGGCGGTCATCTGCACAAAATCTTTCAGGGCGACCTGCAAGAGGGCGATGTCGTCATCACCAACGACCCGTGGCTGTCGGCCGGGCATTTTTTCGACATCACACTGCTGTCGCCCATCTTCAATGAAGGCCGGCTCATCGGTTATGTCGGCTCCACCATCCATCACACGGACATCGGTGGTTACGGCATTGGGGCCGGTGCGCGCGACATTCACGAAGAGGGTTTGTGGATTCCGCCACTGAAGTTTTTTGAAGGCGGAAAACCCAACAAGACCATTCACGATGTGATTCGCAGCAATGTGCGCACGCCCGACCATGTGTTCGGCGACCTTGCAGCGCAGGTGTCGAGCGGAAAATCCGGTGGCGAACGCCTGCTTGCGATGTGCAAACGTTATGGCCTCGAAGATATCGAGCAGCTGTCAGACGAGATCATCAAGCGCTCTGAAGAGTCAACACGTGCCGAAATCCGCAAACTGCCCGGCGGCACCTTTCACGGTGAGAGCCAGTTCGATGTGCCGGGTGGTGAAATCATCACGCTCAAGGCGGCCGTCACCATCGACAACGTCAAGGGCGAAGTCACCATCGACTTCACGGGCAGTTCGGGCCCGAGCGCGGCCGGCATCAACGTGGTGATGAACTACACGCATGCCTATTCGACCTTTGCGATACGCAGTTGTCTGAACCCTGACCTGCCGAACAACCATGGCAGCCTGGCGCCCATCATCGTCACTGCGCCCAAGGGCTCCATCGTCAACTGCGAATACCCGGTGCCGGTGAACGCACGGCACGTGGTCGGCATGTATGTGCCCATGCCCATCCTCAAGGCGCTGCACCAGGTCATGCCTGACCGCGTGCTGGCTGAAGGCGCAGGTGCCGTGTGGACCATACAGATACAGGGCAAGCGGCCAGACGGCGAGCCCTTCACGTCGTCGATGTTCAACTATTCCGGTGGCATGGGCGCGCGCAAAACCAAAACCGGCCCGAGTGCGACTTCCTATCCGACGGGGGTAGGCGCAGTGCCGGTGGAAATTCTGGAAGCCGTCATCCCCATCGTGTTCGACAAAAAAGAACTGCGAATCGGCTCTGGCGGCAAGGGCCGCGAGCAGGGCGGCGACGGGCAGGTGATCCAGTTCCACATGCGCACGCCGCATCCATGGTTGCTCAATGCGGTGCCCAGCCGGCTTGAGAACGGGCCGGAAGGCCTGGACGGTGCCGAGCCGGGCGCGGCAGGCAGTTTTATGGTCGACGACAAGCCTTTCAAGGAAGCCAGAAAGATCCTGTTGCAGCCAAATGCCGTCGTCGTGCTCGAAACCCCGGGTGGTGGCGGTTTCGGAAAATCGTTATAAAAGTATCACAACCAGAAGGAGACAAAGATGAAGAAGAACATTCTCAAGACCACGATTGGCGCCCTCATCGCCACCGGTCTGCTGACGCTGGCCGCAACGCCAGCGCTGGCGCAAAACTACAAGATCGGCATTTCCGCCGGCTTGACCGGGTACGCCGCAACGGTGGACCGCGCGTGGACGGACGGCGTCAAGCTGGCGGCCGACACCATCAATGCCACAGGCGGTATCAAGGGCCGCAAGATCGAGGTGATTGTTGAAGACAACCGCTCCGAGCCGCAGGAGGCCGTGGTGGTCTACCGCAAGATGATGACCAGCAACAAGGTGGACGTGTTTGCATCGGGCTGTGTCTCTGCCGGCAATTTTGCAGCCGCCGCAGCCGTTGCGCGTGCGCAGATCCCGATGGTGCTGTGCTCCATCCTGCCGCCCAATCCCGATGAAGTGAAGTGGGCCTTCAGCACCTTGCCGCCCGCACGCTTTGAAGTCGAGCGCCGGCTGGAGTACATCCGCGACAACACCCAGATCCGCAAGATCGGTGTGCTGCATGACCCGTCGCCTTATGCCAACCTGCAGAAAAGCATCGCTGAAAGAATTGCCACGACTTACGGCATTCAGGTTGTCGGTATCGAGCAGTACAAGACGGATGATCCGGACCTCTCTGTCCAGATCGGCAAGATGAATGCTGCCGGCGCGGGTGCCATTCTCAAGATCGGCCTGGGCGGCACCACGTTGACTGCAGCAAAAAATATCAAGCAGCTTGGCCTGCCGACGCTGATGCTCACCAGTCTTGAAGACCTGAACGTGTTCAAGCCGGTGGCAGAGGTGCTGGGCAACAAGTTCTTCTTTGTGGCTTCGCCGGCCCAGGTGATTGACGCGGTGCCGAGCGGTCCGCTCAAGCGCAGCATCAACGACTTCCTGACGCCCTGGAAAGCCAAGTTCGGCGACCGTGACCCCAACTGGGCCGGTCGTGGCTGGGACGCCGTCTACCTGCTGCAGGCAGCCATCGTGAAGGGTGATTCCTTTGCCGGCCCCAAAGTGCGTGATTCGCTGGAGTCTCTCAACGGCTACCAGGGCACCTCCGGCTTGTATGACTTCTCCCCGGTGAACCACTACGGCATCTCCGTGAATCCGCTTTACCTGGCGACCATGTCGGGAAGCACGGTAAAAATCGTCAAGTGAGCAACGCCGCCCGGTCAGTGCTTGAAGTGCGCGGACTGACCGCGCGTTACGGCCTCATTGAAGCCCTTCACCCCACCGACCTCCATGTCGGTGAAGGTGAGCTGGTGGCCGTGCTGGGGCCCAACGGCGCGGGCAAGTCCACGCTGCTTCGCCGCATCGTCGGGCTGGTGCCGGGTGAGGGTGTGGCCAGCTTCAATGGTTCACCCCTGCCCGGCGCTGATCCGCGCGCCTGCACAATGCGCGGCGTGGTGCTGGTGCCTGAAGGCCGGGGGATTTTCGGCCCCATGACTGTTTTTGAAAACCTGGATCTCGGCGCCTACCTCACGACCAGCAAGGCCGAAATGAATACGCGCCTGGAGCGCGTTTTCGAGCTCTTTCCCCGCCTGAAAGACCGGCAGAAACAACTGGGCGGCTCGCTGTCCGGCGGTGAACAGCAGATGCTGGCGATTGGCCGCGGCATGATGGCGAACCCCAAATTGCTGCTGCTCGACGAGCCCTCACTGGGGCTGGCACCGCGCCTGGCGGAAGAGATTTTCATCACGCTCGGCAAGCTCAATCAGGAGGGGCTGAGCGTGTTGCTGATTGAACAAAAAGCACCGCTGGCGCTGAAGCTGGCCAAACGCGCCTACCTTCTTTCTGTGGGTCGTGTCGTCAGCGAAGTGACGCCCGACCAGATCCGTTCTCCGCACGACCTTGCGAGGTACTATCTTGCGACAGCCTGATTCACGAAGCCTGATCCGCTACGGCCTGATGGCGTTTGCCCTGGCGCTGTTCGCTTATGCTTTTTTCGCCGGTGGCTACCTCGTTACCGTGCTGTGTTTCGCGGCGATCTACGCCATTTTTGTAACCGGGCTTAACTTCTTCATGGGCTATGCGGGCCAGGTGTCGTTCGGCCAGAACGCCTTCGCAGCCCTGAGCGGCTATACGTCCGCGGTGCTGACGGCCACCTACGGCTGGCAGCCGATAGCGGCTCTGCCTGTTGGCGTGGTCTTCGCCGTCGGCGTGGCATTTGTGGTGGGCTACCCGGCCCTTCGCCTGCGTGGCCATTACCTGGCCATGGCCACCCTGGCGCTCGGCATGATTGTTTATGAGATTGCGGTGGAGTGGCAGGCCGTGACGCAGGGTTACATGGGCATCTCGGGCATCCCTCCGCTGGGCATCGGCAAGTGGGAATTGAATGACCCGGAGTACCAGCTTCTTTTCCTGGTGGCCGTGCTCGCGGCGGCCGTGCTCGCGGCGTGGCGTTTGAAGGCGTCGCGTTTCGGCATGGCGCTGGCGGCAATTGCCGGCAGTGAAGATGCGGCGAGTGCGCTTGGCATCAATGTCGCGCGTTACAAACTTGCGGCCTTTGTGATTGCTGCGGTGTACGCGGCGATTGCCGGCTCGCTGATGGCACACTTTGTCGGCTTCGTCAGCCCCGAGGTCTTTGGCCTGCACATGGTGATTGCCGGCTTCATGATGCTGTACGTGGGCGGCATTGGCTCCATCGCGGGCCCGATATTCGGTGCACTGATCGTCAGTTTGCTGCCCGAAACATTCCGGGCCTTCAAGGATTACCAGGACCTCGCCTACGGTGCTGCGCTGATCATCATCCTGATCTTTGCACCCAAAGGTGCCGCGTCCCTGTCACGCCTGTTGCCGAAGGCGCGCAAATGAAAATACTCGAACTTCACAAGGTCACCAAACAGTTTGGCGGCCTGACGGCGGTCAACGATGTGAGCTTCTCGATCGAGGCCGGTGAAATCAGCGCCATCATCGGCCCCAACGGTGCCGGCAAGACGACGCTCTTCAACCTGATTGCAGGCTTTCTGCCGCCCACCCAGGGCACGGTGACCTTCAACGGTGAAACCATCACCGGCCTGCCGGTAGCCACCGTTGCTGCGCGCGGCTTGATTCGCACGTTCCAGCTGGTTCAGCTGTTCCCCGAGCTCACTGCCCTTGGCAATGTGCGGGTGGGGTCGCACCTTCAAAGTTCAGGCGGTGTCTGGTCTGCGCTAATGCGCGGCAAGCGCGCGCGTGAAGAAGCGGCAGCCGTCGACGCCAATGCGCGCGAGCTGCTGGCATTTGTGGGGCTGGGCGGCCGCGAAGACATGGGCGCCACCGAGCTGACCTATGGCCAGCAGCGCCTGCTGGAAGTGGCACGCGCGCTGGCCGCCAAACCAAAACTGCTGTTGCTCGATGAACCGGCCGCCGGCCTGAACCATGAAGAGACCGAACACCTGGCAAAGGTCATCGGCGACATCATCAAGAGGGGTGTGACTGTGCTGCTCATCGAACACGACATGACCCTGGTCATGAAGATTGCCGCCAAAGTCATCGTGATTGACTTCGGCAAGAAGATTGCGGAAGGCACGCCCATCGAAGTGCAGCAGGATGCCGCCGTTCTGGATGCCTACCTCGGCGGGGTTGAATATGCTTGATCCGGTCTTCATTGCGCAGACCATCGTCTCCGGCATCGGTATCGGCTGCGTGTTCGGCCTGATCGGCATTGGCTACTGCGTCATCTACAACGCCAGCGGCATTGTCAATTTTGCGCAGGGCGCTTTTGTCATGCTGGGTGGCATGCTGACCCATGCACTGCTGACCCGCGCAGGCCTGCCGCTGTTTGTGGCGGCTTTCATTGCCGTGGCGCTGGTGGCTGCGCTGGGCGTGGTGGTCGAGCGGCTGGTGGTCCGGCCGCTGTGGCACCGCAACGCGACGCCGTTTGTGATGATCCTGGCAACGCTGGCGGTGCAGATCGTGCTGGAGCGGGCCACGCTCATTCTTGCCGGCGACCAGCCCAAAACGCTGCCCAACTTCATCGACCTGCCACCGCTGATGCTGGGCAAGGTCGCCATCAGCTACCAGCTCATGGTGATCGCCGCGGTGTCTCTGCTGCTGGTGGGTTTGCTGGCCCTGTTTTTTAGCCGCACGCGGGTCGGCCGCGCGATGCGTGCCTGCTCCATCAACCGCGAGGCGGCAGCCCTGCAGGGCATACCGGTGTCGCGCATGCTGGCGTATGCATTTGCGCTGTCGGCCGGGCTGGGTGCCATTGCCGGTGTGCTGATCACGCCCACCCAGTTCACCGCTTTCAACATCGGCGTGTCGTTTGCCATCAGCGGTTTTATTGCGGCCATCGTCGGCGGCTTCGGCAACCCGGGTGGCGCCTTTGTCGGCGGCATCGTGCTGGGGCTGGCGCAGTCCATCGCCATCGTCGCGCTGGGTTCGGGCTTCAAGAATATTGCGGCGCTGTCGATATTGCTGGTGTTCATCACCATCCGGCCCATGGGCATCTTCGGCAAGGCGCCGGGCAAATAGTCAAACCACCAAAAAAGGAAGACCACCATGAATCTGCACCATGTTGACTGGAACGCCATTCCCTGGGAGCCGGTGCGTGCCGGTGTTGCCCGCAAATCATTTGCCGGTGATGGCGCCACACTGGCCCTGCACAAGCTGGCACCTGGCCACGAGCCCAAACCGCACCAGCATCCGAACGAGCAGATCGTCTACATCCTGGCGGGGCAGATTCTTTTTCACGTCGGCGATGACGACAAACAGGTTTTGCTGGGTGCAGGCGGCCTCATGGTCGTGCCGCCCAACACCATGCACTGGGGTGAGGTCATCGGCGACGAAGAGGTGCTCAACCTCGACGTGTTCACGCCCAAACGCCCCGAATACGGTGGCGAACCCAAAGCCGCCTAGGCAAAGCGGCCCACCGGCAGGGGTAGTTCAAAACGTAAAGCCGACTTTACATTTTGAGGCTTTAAGGCGAGTTGTGTGGGCTCCAGGCCTGTTTTTTGGTCGAAATTGATGGGCTTTTAGCTGTCAAAAATGGCTGCAAGCCAATAGACATGAGCGTGAGAAGCTACTGAATTTGTAGCATCTAAGCTGCCAGACCGGTGAGGCGCTGGTGCGGCCAAAGGGAATCGAACCCCTATCTGCCCCTTAGGAGGGGGCCGTTCTATCCATTGAACTATGGCCGCAACACCTGCAGTTGCTGCAGGGGAAGCCCGAATTGTATTCGCTGGGCTTGCGCGTCGCGCCTCGCTCAGTCGTACTGGAAGGTGTAGATCAAATCAACAGCACTCTGTTGCCCGGCTTGGGCACGCACTGTGAGGCGCTGCGACAAATCATAAAAAACGAACAGGGTGCCGAGCGCGCCGGAGATGCTGCGTTCGTAGGCGGCGTAGAAGTTTCGTGAAAAACGTTTTCCCAGCGTGACGGCCCCTTCCGTCGTGGTGCCGTCAGTGTTGTTGGCAGCGCCGCGGAAGGACAGTTCATCCAGGCCCAGTGACGAGGCCAAGCCGCCGGACATGCCGCCGCTCTTGCTGCCGAGCAGGGCCAGCGCGGCCTGCTGCAGCAGTGCCGCCTCTGCGCCGCCAGAGGCTGCAGCGCGGCCAACGACCAGCCAGGAGAGTTTTTCGGCATCGGTGAGTTCGGGCTGCGCATAAAGACGCACCCGGGGCAGCAGGGCGGTGCCGGTGATCTGCACGCCGACGCGCTGGGTGAGGTTGGGGCGTATGGCCAGGATGTCGAGGGCGGGGTTGTCGATGGGGCCTGAAAAGCGCAGCACGCCCTGCTCGACATCCAGCCGCTGGCCGTAGGCGCGGTACTGGCCGCCGAAGGTGTTGACGGTGCCGACCAGGCGTGGTTCGGTGATGGAATCGCCCGACAGTGCCAGCGCGCCGCGTATGCGTGTGTCCATGCCTTTTCCCTGCACGCGGAAGTCGGTGCCGAGGTCGATGTTGACGGCGATCTTCAGCGCGCGTGCATCGGCGGGCGTGCCAGGCCTGGCTGCTTTGGGTGCATTGGCTTCGGCTGGGCCCTTCTTCCCCGCCGCTGCGCCGGATTCGCTGCGTACCACCACGTCGTCGCCGAGCTGGGGCGTGCCCTCGTCAGGCAGCAGAATGCGCGCCTGATCGATCTTGAGGTTGCCGGTGAACTGTGCCAGCTTGCCGTCGAGTCTGGCCTGAAGGTCGCCCGAGAGTGTGACCTGCCTGTCGGTGCGTATGCTGGCGCGAAGCCTGTCCAGTTTGGCGTCAAGCAGTGCCTGCGGTTTGCCATCGACCCACGCCGCTTCGCCCTGCGCGGTCAGGGTGCCGCCGGTGTTATTGGTGCCCGCGCCCTGCAGGGTGAATTCGTTGATGCGCATGCGGGTGCCGTCGAGTCGTGCACGCAGCCGGCCATTGCCGAACTCGATGCCGTCAACCACCGAACGCAGCGCCAGGTCGTTGGCCGACAGGTCACCGGCCAGTTGCGGCAGGCCGCGTGTGCCGCTGATGGCGATGTCGGCACCCAGCGTGCCGCGCAGGCGCCAGCCCGGCGGTGCCAGCACTGACCACACGCCTATGCGCGGCAACTGCGCACGCAACTGGCCCCGCAGCGGCGCGTTCTCAGGCCAGGCCCAGCCGCCCGCAGGGTCACGAGTGAGCCGCGTGCCGAGCTGACCCTCTGCAGTCCCGGCACGTTCACTGTCCCAACGCAGCGCCAGGTTGAGAGCGTCGCCGCTACCGTCAGTGTTGGTGTCAATCGTGATGCGTGCCTCTTTCACGCCTGCTGCTACGCGCGCTGAGGCACCGCCCGCAACTTCGCCCTGCACGGTGATGTCGCCGCTGGCGCGCGCCAGGCTGGCCTTGACGCTGAGTTTGTCCCCGAGCACGGCATCCCACGCGCCGTCGAACACCAGGTTGCCTGTAAGGCCCACGCCGGCCATCTGAGGGCCTGCAAAGAGTTCCACCCATGCCAGTGGCAGGCCGGTGATCTTGCCTGCCGTGATGAGTTCACCGCCGCGCCAGCGCACAGGCTGCCACTGGATGAGGGCCTGAGAGCCTGAGGTATTGCCACTGCTGCTGATACTGCTGCGCGACGGTGCAATCAGCACGGCTTCACCCGCGCTGGTTTCGAACACGCCGCCTGTGGTGGCGGGCGTCCAGCGCAGGCTGACGGGGTTGCTGGTATTGCTGGTGCTGCGCAGGGCCAGCCGCCATGCGCCTTCACCCAGGGAAGGGTCTTCCACCGACAGGTTGAGCTGCTTCACGACGGCCTGCCATGCGGCATTGGCCCAGCCCCCCAGTGCGTTTTGCCGGCCTGCGGTGATGCGGCCACCGTCGGCCGACAGCTGCAGGTTGTAGCGGCGTTGATCGGCCTCAAGCCTGCCATTGACGGCGATCTGCGCCTGGCTGAGCTTGCCTGACACCGTGGCCTGGACGTTGCGAAATTTCAGGACGCTTGACGCTTGTGTGACGCTGGTCGCGGTCACGACGGCAGTCGAGGTTGCCGCTGTGGCACCGGCATTGCGAACGGCAGCAGTATTGCGCCAGTCGAGTGATGGCACATCCAGCTTTGCCTGCAGCGCCGGGTCTTGCCAGCCGCCTTGCCAGCTGACGGCGAGGTCTGCCTTGCCTGCACCGGATGCACGCATCACGGCGGCCGGCATGCCGGGCAGGCGTTGCAGCCAGCGCAGGGCCTGCATGGCATCGCGGGCTTCAAGCTTCAGTGCGCCGGCGCCGGCGGTTTGGCGCAGCTCGCCCTGCACCTGTCCATCGATGCCCGGCGCGGTGAGTTTGAGTTGCCCCTTGCCGCCGCGTGCTGCTGGTTGCGCTTCCAGCGTGCCGGCCAGTTCGGCGTCGTCGGTACGCACGCGCAGCGCAGACAGCAGCAGCGTGCCACCCGCTTGCGCGGCGTTCCAGCTGCCGGTGGCGGCAGCGTCGCGCAGCCGAAGTTGTGCCAGCGGGTTGGACTTGGTCTTTGGCGCGACGGCAGCCGATTGCAGACCGGCATCAAAAGAAATCAGCGGCCCCAGGCTGCGTACCTTTGCCTTGCCGTCCAGCGGCAGGGCGGCCAGCTGCGTATGCAGCAGTGCGGGGTTGACGCCCTGCGCCGTGGCCTGCAGGGCCCAGTCCTGTCTGGGTGTTGCTGTTGCCGTGGCTGATGGGGTGGCGGGGGACGACGTGCCCAGCAACTCGCCGGTGGCCAGCAACTCGCCACCACCCACGCCTGCCCTGAGCGTGCGTATCACCGCTGCGCCGTTTTGCCATTCGCCCTGGGCCTGCAGGTTCTCCAGCGGCAGACGCTGTTTGTCCCAGGGGCCAGGCAGGTCGTTGACCAGTCGGGTGTTGAGCAGCCACGCGGCAGTTGTCGCGCTGGTCGCTACGGCTGAAGGGCGTACGCTCGCCTGGCCGGTCAGCGATGTCTGCGGCGCATCGGGCCAGAGCGCTGCGATGTTCAGCGCACGGAAGCTCGCATCTGCTTCCGGCACAGGTTGTGCGGCCCATGCGGTGATGCGTGCCGTGGCGGTGGCATGGGGGGCGTTGGTGGTGATGCGGCCGGTCGCAGTGCCGGCCTGCATTTGCAATGTAGCCTTGAGGGTCAGTTCCAGCAGCGGGCCTTTGGCGCTGGCGGTAAACGACAGCGGCAGTGTGGTGGTGCGACCAGGTACGGCGGCATCCAGTGAGCCTGAAAAAAGTGCATCCAGTTGCAGCGGTTGCAATGAGCCCAGCGTGGCCTTGCCCTGGTAGTGGCCGCTGGCGAATTGCGCATGGGCCAGCTTGAGTTCATGGCTCAGGCCGGTGTAGAGGTAGTTGCCCGAGATGCCCAGTACTTCCCATGCAGGCGGGCCGGCCCATTGCAGGCGCGCGACTGCAAAATCATCAAGTGCGATGCGCAGCGGCAGGTCGAGCGCTACAGGTGGCAGCACCGGCGTGGTGGTGGGCGCGCGCTGGTCATCGATGCGCACGCTGCTGGCTGCAAAGCGATTCAGCTTGAGCGTGCCCTGCAGCAGGGAGAAGGGCTGCCATGACAGGGTCACGTCCCGGGCCTCAACCGTCATGCCGTCTTTTTGCCAGAACAGGCGTTTGACGTCGCCGCCCTTGCGCAGTGCGCCGCTGGCACCTTCCGATTGAAGAGGCTGGTACTGCGCGAGCCAGCGCAGACCGGTGGCAAGCGAGCCGTCGGTGCCAGCCCACCACCAGAGTCCGCCTGTGACCACAATGGCTGCGAGCATCACGATGCCGATCGCGGAGGCGAGTGCCTTCAACAGCTGCCGTCGCCTGGATGGCGTGGTCGGCACGGTCGGCGGTGATGACGCTTCCGGCTGCATCAGAAAACAAAACCCACGTTGACATGCAGACGCAAGGCCTTGACCTTGACGCCGTACGCCAGGTCGATTTGCAGGGGGCCGATAGGGCTGCGCCAGCGCACGCCGGTACCTATGCCGACCGAGGGTTTGAGGTCTTTCACGTTGTCGGCGACAGCACCGGCATCCATGAAGACGGTGTGTTCCCATTCGGTGGGCAGGCCGTCTTTCATGATGGGCCGCTGCCACTCCACGCTGCCGACGGCCATGTAGCGGCCGGGGCCGACCACACCGCCTGTGAGCGGAATGCCAATCGTGCGATAGCCGTAACCGCGCACGGTGCTGTCGCCACCCGTGCGAAACAGCTGGGTGCTGGGCACCCGTGCGTTGTCGGCTGCGATGACGGCGCCCGCTTCTGCACGTGTGGCGATGCGGCTGTTGCTCAGCGAATGCACGCTCAGCCAGCGGCCGACGCCGCGCACGAAAGGCTGGCGCCTGTCGCCCAGGGTGACGCCGCCACCGGCCTCAAACCCCACCCCGTAGCCTTTGCTCGGGAACGGCAGGCTGTCGAAGTAGCGCCCCGTCCAGACATAGTTGCCGCTGATGGCGGAGCCGTCGCCGATCTCTTCAGGCGTCAGCACGGTGCCGACCGCGCTCTGTGCGCGGGCGCGGTCGTACTGCGCATAGATGTTGCGGTCTATGCCGTCGCCGGACTGCGTGCGGCCGAAGCGCAGGCGCTGCGAGCGTGTGATGAGCTTGTCGTCTTCCACACGCTCGGCGCGACCCAGCGCCACCCAGCGCCAGTTGCTGGTGTCGGGGATGGATGTCCATTCGGTTTGCGCGAAAGGCGACTTGCGCTCCAGCTGCAGCTTGGTCACGGCACGCCAGTTGGTGCCCGGCACGCGGTTGTGGGTGTGCTCCAGCGACACACGTGGGCCGTTGTCGGTGCTGGCACCCACCCCCACCACCGCCTTTTGCAGTTTGGTCTCGCGCACCTGCACCTGCACGGGTGCGGCAGCGGGGTCGCTTTCAGGGTTGACAAAAATATAGGCAGAGTCGAAGTAACCGCTGGACGCCAGCCGCAACTGCGCGTCGGCCAGTTGCTTCTGGTCATAGACCGCACCTTCGCTCAGGCGCGCCAGCCGCGGTACCAGCACGGGGTCGTAACGCTCGACGCCGGTGACCTGCATGGGCCCGAGTTTGTAGAGCGGGCCGGAGTCGAGCTTGAGCGACAGGTGTGCCGCCTGCGCAGGCGCGTCGATGTCGGCCAGGCTGTCGGCCAGTTTTCCGGCGGGGTAGCGGCGTGCCACCAGTTCGCGCAGCGCCTGTGTCTTGGCACCGTCCCACGCGTCCTGCGTGAAGCGCTGGCCGCTGGGCAAACGCCAGTCGCGGCGGATCTCGTCGCGCTGGGCGGCGGCGTCCTTGTCGGTGGACGTGGCGATGTCACCTGCAAAGTCGATGGCGACGTTCTGTGCGCGTGTGAAGGGGCCGGGCTCGACCGCCACCACGATGGTCGGGTGCTGGTTGGCAGCGCCTTCACGCGTGATGTTGATGTTGGGGCTGAAGTAGCCCAGGGTGCCGACGAGGTTGCGTACATTGCGTTCGGCCAGCACCACGAGGCGGGCCAGTTCGGCGTCGTCCAGGTCGGTGACGGCGCGGTAGCGCTGCAGTTCGATGTGTTTGTCCAGCAACTCTTTCACGGCGGCCGGTGCGCGCACCACGATGTCGAAGGCGGTGACTTCAGGCGTCGCGCTGGTCGGGCCGGTGCCCCCGGCAGGTGTGGGGGGCGCCTGCACGCTGGCCGGTGGCGGGGCAGGTGGCGGCGCGGTTTGTGTCACGCCTGAGGCCGGCGTGGCGATGGCCGTCATCGATGTGGCGGGTGGCGCGGTGTTCTGCAGTGCCGACTGCGGCGCCGCCAGCGTGGGTGTTTGCGTGCGTGGTGACGTGGCGGTGGGTGGCGAAGAGCTTTGGGCTCTGGCCGGCGGCAGACAAAAACAGAAGATGGTGAGCGCCGTGAGCGAGGCGGTCAGTACTGCCCCGGCCCTGCGTGTACTGATCAAGGTCACCGTGGCAGTTTACTTGAGCGCCACAGCGCCGCCCCGTAGGAGGCGGGCGCATTTCCGCCCTTGTGAAGCGGTTATTTGGACAGCATGCGCATGGCCTCTTCCAGACCCTTGATGGTCAGGGGGTACATGCGCTGGTTCACCAGTTGCTGGATAACGCCAATGCTCTGGCGGTATTGCCACACGCCTTGCGGTTCAGGGTTGATCCAGGCGAACTTGGGAAAGGCGTTGGTGAGGCGCTGCATCCACTCGGCGCCGGCTTCCTCGTTGTTGTATTCCACGCTGCCGCCGGGCTGCAGGATTTCATAGGGGCTCATGGTCGCATCGCCGATGAAGATGAGCTTGTAATCCTTGTTGTACTTGCGGATGATGTCCCAGGTGGCGAACTTTTCGCTGAAGCGGCGGCGGTTGTTCTTCCACATGAAGTCGTAGACGCAGTTGTGGAAGTAATAAAACTCCAGGTGCTTGAACTCGGTCTTGACGGCCGAAAACATTTCTTCCACGCGGGCGATGTGTTCGTCCATGGTGCCGCCCACATCCATCAGTAGCAGCACTTTCACGTTGTTGTGGCGCTCCGGCACCATCTTGATGTCCAGCCAGCCGGCGTTCGCGGCGGTCGACTTGATGGTGTCGTCCAGGTCCAGCTCTTCGACGTGGCCTTCGCGCGCAAACTTGCGCAGGCGGCGCAGCGCGACCTTGATGTTGCGCGTGCCCAGTTCCTGCGTGTCGTCGTAGTCCTTGTAGGCGCGTTGGTCCCAGACCTTGACCGCACTTTTATTGCGGCTTTTCTCCTGTCCAATTCGTATGCCTTGCGGGTTGAAACCATTGGCGCCAAAGGGCGAGGTGCCGCCCGTGCCTATCCACTTGCTGCCGCCTTCGTGGCGCTCTTTCTGCTCTTCGAAACGTTTTTTCAGCGTCTCCATGAGCTCGTCCCAGCCCATTTTTTCGATCTTCGCCTTGTCCTCGGGGCTGAGTTCCAGCTCCAGGTTTTTGCGCAGCCATTCGAGCGGCACATCCTTGGTGAAGTCGGCAATCATCTCCACGCCCTTGAAGTAGGCCGCAAAGGCGCGGTCAAACTTGTCGTAGTGCTTCTCGTCCTTCACCAGCACGGTGCGGCTGAGGTAGTAGAAATCGTCAATCTTGTACGCGCCCTCGCCAATGTCGCCGGCAGCGTCGGGCTTGCTGCTGTTGGGCCCGACCACGCCTGCCTCCAGTGCTTCGAGCAGCATCAAATACTCTTTGACGGATACCGGCAGCTTGGCCGAACGCAGGGTGTAGAAGAAATCGATGAGCATTTTTTATTTCTCTCTACAAAAGACAAGTGCGCAGCGCTGGGCCGCCCCAAGCAAGCACAGCCCCCTCGGGGGGCAGCGCAGTACACGAAGTGAAAAGCGTGGGGGTCATTGATCTCTAGGCTTGTTAAGCTGAAAGCGCAGATGCGCCTTCACGGTCGGCCACTCGCTGGCGATGATGCTGAAGACCACCGTGTCGCGCAGGGTGCAGTTGGGTGCCAGCTGGTGGCTGCGCAGCACGCCGTCCTGCTTCGCGCCGAGGCGGGCGATGGCGGCGCGGCTGTCGAAGTTGAACCAGTGGGTGCGGAACTCAACCGCGATGCAGTTGAGGGTTTCAAACGCATGCTTGAGCAGGATCAGTTTCGATTCGGTGTTGATACCGGTGCGCTGCGCACTTTTGCTGTACCAGGTGTGGCCAATTTCCAGCCTGCGGTTTTTGGCATCGACGTTGAAGTAGCGGGTCGAGCCGACCACCTTGCCGTCTGATTTGCGGCGTATGACGAAGGGCATGGCACCTTGTTCATCCCGCATTTTCAGGGCCGAATCGATGTAGCTGAACACCGCATCGGGGCCGCCCACGCTGGTGTACCAGAGCTTCCAGAGTTCACCGTCCTGTGCTGCGGCGAGCAGCTCATCTGCATGCTCGCGCTGCAGGGGCTCCAGCACTGCCCAGTTGCGGCCGGTGAGGGTTACGGGCTCGATGAAGTGCATGCTTACCCTTCCGTGCTGTCCTGGCCGGGCTTTTTGCGGTTGCGCCAGCGGCGCGCCAGCTGAAGGCCGAGACCACCGCCCAGGCCAACCAGAACAATCCCGAAGATGCTGCTGTTGCTGTAGCCGGGATCAAAAATATTCAGCCCCAGCAGGCGGCCTATCCAGAACCCCAGCAGCGCGCCGCCGACAAAACCGATGGCGTCCGACAGGCCTTCAACAAGCAGTGATTTCTGGTTCATCTGTTGCCTCTCCTTTAGCGGTTATTGCGCTGCATGAACACCAGCTTTTCGAACAGCGTGACGTCCTGCTCGTTCTTCAGCAGGGCACCGACCAGCGGCGGTACGGCGACTTTGTCGTCCTTGCTTTGCAGCGCTTCGAGGGGAATGTCTTCGGCCACCAGCAGCTTGAGCCAGTCCAGCAGTTCGCTGGTGGACGGCTTTTTCTTCAGGCCCGGCAGGTTGCGCACGTCGTAAAACGTTTTCATGGCCGCGGCCAGCAGTTCTTTTTTCAGGCCGGGGAAGTGCACGTCCACGATCTGGCGCATGGTGTCGGCGTCGGGGAACTTGATGTAGTGGAAGAAGCAGCGGCGCAAAAAGGCGTCGGGCAGCTCTTTCTCGTTGTTCGACGTGATGAACACCAGCGGCCGGTGTTTGGCCTTGATGAGCTCGCGCGTTTCGTACACATAGAACTCCATGCGGTCGATTTCGCGCAGCAGGTCGTTCGGGAACTCGATGTCGGCCTTGTCGATTTCGTCGATCAGCAGCGCCACCGGCGTTTCCGAGGTGAAGGCCTGCCAGAGCACGCCCTTGACGATGTAGTTGTGGATGTCCTTGACCTTTTCGCCGCCATCCACGCTGCTGAGCTGGGAGTCGCGCAGGCGCGAGACGGCGTCGTATTCATACAGGCCCTGCTGCGCCTTGGTTGTCGACTTGATGTGCCACTGCAGCAGCGGCAGGCCCATGGCCTCGGCCACTTCCTCGGCCAGCATTGTTTTGCCGGTGCCGGGCTCACCCTTGACCAGCAATGGCTTTTTGAGGGTGGCGGACGCATTGACGGCCAGCATCAGGTCCTGGGTGGCGACGTAGTTTTTGGAGCCTTGGAATTTCATGTTCAAAAGTGCTTTACGAGGTGCGTTGGATGTCGTTTGCCGGGTGAAGGGAGGGCGATTTGGAGCCGTATCTGCGCTGTTTCAGGCCGGGCGGCGCTTTGGCACGGCGCGCCCAGATATAATCAAAAGCTGTTTATAACAACAATCCCCACCTGAATCCCACTCGATTGTGCGCGCAAAATGAACAAGCTTTTTACTACGATATTCGCTGTAGCTGTCGCATTTGCGACGGCCTCAGGCCAGGCCCAGGAAATCAAGGGCGACGCCAAGGCCGGTGAAACCAAGAATGCCATGTGCATTGGCTGCCACGGCATCAAGGGCTACCAGTCGTCTTTCCCCGAGATCTACAAGGTGCCGATGATCTCCGGCCAGAGCCCGCAATACATCTCCAGCGCCCTGCACGCCTACAAAAAGGGCGAGCGCAAGTACCCCAGCATGCGCGGTATCGCTGAAAGCCTGACCGACCAGGACATCGCCGATCTGGCCGCTTACTACAGTGCCAGCGGCGTGGTCGCCGGCGCAACGCTGCCTGCCACCCCCAAGGTGCCCAGCCCTGCTGTTCAGGCCCTGCTGAACAAGGCCAATTGCGCGTCCTGCCACGGCGCCAACTTCAGCAAGCCGATCGACCCTTCCTACCCCAAAATCGCAGGCCAGCACGCTGATTACCTGTTTGTGGCGCTGAAATCCTACAAGGCAGACCCGAACAACGCCAAGGTCGGCCGCGGCAACGCGATCATGGCCGGCATGGCCAAGCAGTACACCAATGCCGAACTGAAGGCGATGTCTGGCTACCTCTCGTCGCTGGAAAGCGATCTGAAGACGGTGCCTGAAAGCCGCTTCCGCTAAGCCTTAAGATAAAAAAGAAAAGCCGCTGATTCAGCGGCTTTTTTTATGGGGCAAACGGCCTGGCAGGATTTTGTCAGTCTCTTGTTGCCTTGCGCTGCACGCAGTCAATGTATGCCGCGCCATCGGGCTGCCGCCCGGAGCGCTGGCTTTCCCAGACCATCTGGCCCAGGCAGTCCATGGCTTCGTGGTGCGCGTCATGCAGGGAATTGCGTTTGGCGGTGAGCAGCTCGACCGCCTGGCGAATGCCGCGCGGCTGGTCAATCGAGCATTGTTCGCTGATGGACAGGTGCATCGACAGGTGCAGGAAGGGGTTGGTCTTGCCGCCTTCCACGTCGTACATTTTTTCAAGTGCCGCCTCGGCATCGTCAAAGTCGGCGTGGTATTCGGGGTGCTCGGCGATCCACTGGCTGGCGAGGGTTTCTATCGCTTCCATGGGTTGGCCAGTCCTGGTTTTGGCGTGCACCGCGCAGAAAAAACGGCGGACATCGGCTTGTGACGGCGTAAACATGCGGGGAGGGTATCACGCAGCACTTTCCCATTGCAGGGCCTGTACTTTTCGTCACGCCCTTTGTTGACGCTACTGCCCGGTACGGTCCTACAGACGAATTTTGGCCCCATCTCTACATTACGGCTCAGGTGTCGTGGTTCCGGGCCACACCGCTCAGTTTCCCAATCCATTAACTATCCCGGCGAGGAGTGATTGACATGAACGCAGCAAAAATTGCAGGCATTGTCCTGGTGGTAATCGGTCTGGCTGGTTTCTTTACCGGCGGCTTCAGCTTCACCAAAGACAAGACCGCCGCCAAGGTCGGCCCCATCGAGCTGACCGTCAAGGAGCGTGAGTCCGTCAACATTCCTCAATGGCTGAGCCTGGGCGCAGTGGCCCTGGGTGCCATCGTTCTGGTGGCCGGTTTCCGCAAGTCCTGAATTGCCCCCACGCTGGTTTTTGGGGTCAGAGTCCAAATTCGCCAAGCCTCTGGCTTGCCCGCAGGGTGCGGTGCTTCGCACCGAAGCGAAATTGGCGTCTGACCCCAATAACCAGCTGCCCCCCCAGGGGCCGTGCCTTGCTTGGGGCGGCCCGGCGCTGCGGCCTGACCAAGCGCTTCAACGCGTCAGGCGCGTTGAAGCGTCAACATGCGTGAGATGCTTTCGGCAGATGACAACAGCTGCGGCAGCATCGTCTCCTGCATCGTCTTCGCGTTGGTACGGTTGGCCTGGCCGCTGATGTTAAGGCCCGCCACCACCTGGCCGGCGCGGTTGGTGATGGGGGCCGACATCGATATCAAGCCCTCTTCGAGTTCCTGATTGACCAGCGACCAGCCCTGTTTGCGCACCTGCGTGATCCTGGCGGTCAGATCCTTCATGTCGGTCACGGTGTAGCGTGTGCGGCTGCTCACGCCGGACGCTTGCAGCCTCTCATGCAGCTCTGATTCCGGCAGGGCAGCCAGCAACACCCTTCCCAACGACGTGCAATAGGCCGGCAGTCGCGAGCCCACGCCCAGGCTGATGCTCATGATCTTGTGGGTCGGAATGCGCATCACGTAAACGATGTCCGTGCCGTCCAGTACGGCGATGGAGCAGGACTCCTTCACCTTCGCCACCAGCGCCTCCATCACAGGCTCGGCCAGGTCCCACATGGGCATGGACGAGAGGTAGGCGAAACCGAGATCCAGAATGCGCGGCGTCAGGCTGAAGAGTTTGCCGTCGGTGCTGACATACCCCAGTGATTGCAGCGTGAGCAGGATGCGGCGCGCGCCGGCACGTGTGAGGCCGCTGCGCTCGGCCACTTCGGTCAGGGTCTGCCTCGGCGCGCTGGCGCTGAAAGAGCGAATCACTTCCAGCCCGCGCGCAAACGACTGCACATAGCCGTCGCCGGGTTTGAGGTCTGAGCTGCGGTTGGCTGCGGCATTTGCCATGAGGTGTGAAATCTCCTAAAATTCATTATACGAACTATTGTTCTTATGTCGAACTTTTTTGGTGCGTGTCAATTCAGGTTTTGCATGGTGCAATGGTCTTCATATCAACAGGCAGGTGCAGGCCGGGTTCATGACCCGTGTGTTCGCGTCGCGTCTTGAGCAAAAGATTCTGGAGACGACTTAATGATCAACAAGATAGCCCGCTCGGTGGCCGATGCGCTCGCCGACATCAAGGACGGCTCCACGGTTTTGATCGGGGGTTTCGGCACCGCCGGCATTCCCATCGAACTGATTGACGGCCTCATCGCCCACGGCGCCAAAGACCTGACCCTCGTCAACAACAACGCCGGCAATGGCGAAGCCGGCCTGGCCGCGCTGCTGAAAGCCGGGCAGGTCCGCAAGATGATTTGCAGCTTTCCGCGCCAGGCGGACAGCTATGTGTTTGACGGCCTCTACCGCAGCGGCAAGGTCGAGCTGGAGTTGGTGCCCCAAGGCAATCTGGCCGAGCGCATCCGGGCTGCGGGCGCAGGCGTCGGCGCCTTCTTTTCGCCCACCGGCTATGGCACCGAGCTGGCAAAAAATGCCGACGGCACGCCCAAGGAAACACGTGAGATCAACGGCAAACACTATGTGCTGGAAATGCCCATCCATGGTGACGTGGCACTGATTCGCGCAGAGCGCGGCGACCGCTGGGGCAACCTGACCTACCGCATGGCGGCGCGCAATTTCGGACCTGTCATGGCGATGGCTGCGAAGAAAACCGTGGCGACCGTGCATGAAATCGTCGAGCTCGGCGGCCTGGACCCAGAAGCCGTGGTGACGCCTGGCATCTTCGTGAGCCAGATCGTGAAAATCGAACGGGTTGCAACGCAATCCGGCGGCGCGAAAAAAGCAGCCTGAATATCTGGAGCAAAGATGACCTACAAAAAACGCACCAAAGACCAGCTCGCCGCACGCGTCGCCCAGGACATTCCTGAAGGCGCCACCGTTAACCTCGGTATTGGCCAGCCCACGCTGGTGGCCAACCACATACCCGCCAGCCGCGAAGTGCTGCTGCACAGCGAAAACGGCATTCTCGGTATGGGCCCCGCGCCTGCTGAGGGCCAGGAGGACTACGACCTTATCAACGCCGGCAAACAGCCGGTCACCCTGCTCAAGGGCGGCGCGTTCTTCCACCATGCCGACAGCTTCGCCATGATGCGCGGCGGCCACCTCGACATCTGTGTGCTTGGTGCCTTCCAGATTTCCGCCACAGGCGATCTCGCCAACTGGAGCACCGGCGAACCCGGCTCCATCCCCGCCGTGGGCGGTGCGATGGACCTCGCCATTGGTGCCAAACAGACCTGGGTGATGATGGATTTGCTGACCAAAAAAGGCGAGAGCAAGGTCGTTGAAAAATGCACCTACCCGCTCACCGGCATCGGCTGCGTCAAGCGCATCTACTCGGACATCGCCACGCTTGCCTGCACGCCCGACGGCCTCAAGCTGATCGACATGGTCGACGGCCTCAAGCACGACGAGCTCGAGAAGCTGGTCGGCCTGCCCATCGCCGCCTGAACCCACACATTTTTCTGTATTAACCGGAGACCTTCATGACCACCCAAGCCTTTATCTGCGACGCCGTGCGCACCCCTTTCGGCCGTTACGGCGGCGCACTCAGCAGCGTGCGCACCGACGACCTCGGCGCTGTACCGCTTAAAGCCCTGATGGCGCGCAACCCCAACGTCGACTGGCTCGCTGTCACCGACGTGATCTACGGCAACGTGAACCAGGCCGGTGAAGACAACCGCAACGTCGCACACATGGCCACGCTGCTGGCTGGCCTGCCGATCGAAATGCCGGGCGCCACCATCAACCGCCTGTGCGGTTCCGGCATGGATGCCGTGGGCACCGCTGCACGCGCCATCAAGTCCGGCGAAGCCACGCTGATGATTGCCGGCGGCGTTGAGAGCATGAGCCGCGCACCCTACGTCATGGGCAAGGCCGACGGCGCTTTCAGCCGCAATGTGCAGATGTATGACACCACCATCGGCTGGCGCTTCATCAACAAGCTGATGAAAGAAAAGTACGGCGTCGACGCCATGCCCGAAACGGCAGAAAACGTCGCCACCGACTACAAGATCAGCCGCGAAGACCAGGACAAGATGGCGCTGGCCAGCCAGCTCAAGGCCGTGGCCGCACAGAACGCCGGTGTGTTTGATGCGGAAATCGTCCCCGTCACCATTCCGCAAAAGAAGGGCGATGCGATTGTTGTCAGCAAGGACGAGCATCCACGCGCGACCACCATGGAAACGCTGGCCAAACTCAAAGGCGTTGTGCGCCCTGATGGCACCGTCACGGCGGGTAACGCATCCGGCGTGAACGACGGCGCATGCGCCATGCTGATCGGCACCGAAGAAGCCGCGAAGAAAAACGGCCTCACGCCGCGCGCACGCGTCGTCGGCATGGCCACCGTCGGCGTCGCCCCTCGCATCATGGGCATAGGCCCTGCGCCTGCCACGCAAAAGGTGCTGGCCCTGACCGGTCTCAAGCTGGAACAGATGGATGTCATCGAACTCAACGAAGCCTTCGCCGCACAAGGCCTGGCCGTGCTGCGTGAACTGGGCCTGCAGGACAACGACCCCCGCGTGAACCCCAACGGCGGCGCGATTGCCCTCGGCCACCCGCTGGGCGCATCCGGCGCACGCCTGGTGACCACTGCCGTCAACCAGTTGCACCGCACCGGCGGCCGCTACGCACTGTGCACCATGTGTATCGGTGTGGGCCAGGGCATTGCGCTCATCGTTGAACGTGTCTGATCGCGGCTGACCGTTTTATTTCCTGACTGCAAGTGAGGCGCTGATGAAAAGTTTTGTTTACAACGGTCAGCCCTCACGCGTCGTCTTCGGCGCGGGCAGCCTGCAACACCTGCTGCGCGAGATTGAACTGCTGGGCGCCACAAAGGCGCTGGTGCTCTCGACGCCCGAGCAGCGCAAATCAGCCGAGATGATTGCCGACCTGCTGGGCGCACGCGCTGCCGGCGTGTTCGACCGTGCCGTGATGCACGTGCCGATTGAAACCGCACGCGAGGCCCGCGAGGTCGCGAACCGTTTGGGCGCAGATTGCGCCGTCGCGATTGGCGGCGGCTCCACCACTGGCCTCGGCAAGGCGATTGCGCTGGATTCAGGGCTGACGATACTGGCCATCCCGACCACGTATGCCGGCTCTGAAATGACGCCGATCTACGGCATCACCGAAGCAGGTATCAAAAAGACCGGCAAGGACGCCCGCGTGCTGCCGCGCACCACGATTTACGACCCCGAGCTGAGTGCTGGCCTGCCCGTGGGCATGAGCATCACCAGCGGTATCAACGCCATCGCCCATGCAGCCGAAGGCCTCTACGCCACCGACAGCAACCCGGTGATGGACCTGATGGCCAAAGAGGGCATTGCCGCCATGGGTCGCGCGCTGCCCGTCATCAAAAAAACGCCGAACGACATGCAGGCCCGGAGCGACGCGCTCTACGGCACCTGGCTGTGCGGCATGGTGCTGGGCAACGTCGGCATGGCGCTGCACCACAAGCTGTGTCACACCTTGGGCGGCAGTTTTAATTTGCCACACGCAGAAACGCACACCATCGTGCTGCCGCACGCCCTGGCCTACAACGCCGCCGCTGCGCCGCGGGCCATGAGCATGATTGCCGATGCGCTGCAAGCCAAAAGCGCCGCGCAGGCCGTGTTCGATCTGGCGAGAGACAACGGCGCACCGGTGGGGCTCAAGGACATCGGCATGAAAGAAGCCGACCTCGACAAAGCCTGCGACATCGCCATGCAGAACCAGTACGACAACCCGCGTCCGCTGGAGCGGGTTGCGCTGCGGCAGTTGTTTCAGGACGCGTTTGAGGGGACGCGGCCGGGCTGATTGGGTGGTAGCTGCGCCCGTCCAAGACGGCATAGTTGCTCTATCAGACGGATGCGCGTTGCTTTTTCAACAGAGGCAGCACGGTGTGAAGTTTTTTATCAGATCGTCTTCGCACATGACAGGAGTGGGAAAATGAACCTGAAAAACGCCCCAACGTTCGCCGTTCGACCCTGAAATCTGAACAACTTCAGGTCCAGGACTTTCCCAGGCGATACCAGCTTGCCACCCACTTGGGTCGGTCGCAAATAAGTCTCCGCTTTTTTTAGGCCAGGGACCCGGCCACGGAATCCCTATGTAGCCCAATGACCAACCATTAATCATTGAACCAGGAATGATGTTTTGAGCGTTATACGCATCTGCGCTGCGATTCGATCTTTGCATTGGTGAGGCCTGCAAACTTGGTGCTGTGTTGGCTGAATGAAAGCTATGGCATCTCGCCAAGAAGTTCTTCCAGCAATGCATCCTTGGCACGCAAGGGACTTAAAACATTTCGGATATGTGCCAATCGTTGTTCTTTCGACCACCTCTCCCAAACCAAAAGGGGACATTCTCGAAGCCGCGAGCGTGCATCCGCAACAAGCACGGGATTTTCTTCTGCCGCTTGCCACTTGGCCAGTGAAGAAACTCGAAGTTGATCTCCATTTGCCAAAGCAACTTCCATCTGCGCTTCAAAGACTCGTTCAATCATTGCAATCACAAACTTGCTGGATGGGATGTCTGTGTCGGGAATAGAAGGGCGAAACTTGGCCTCAACCAGAACCCGAAACAGTGCATTGAGTTCGAATTCGTGATCTACGGAAAAGAGTGGAGATGCATTCATGTCAGCTTCGGTGTCAGCCATCGACCTTATGCTACCCGCGCAGCCGCCTGAATATCCGTGACCTCCAGAATCGGTCGCACATACCCATGGCGCGCCACACCCAGCATCGCCTGCCCTACCTCCACTGAGGTCACCATGGACTGCGGCCTGAACGCTTTGATAAGCCCGAACAGCGGCGCTGCCACGACATAGGCCGCGCGGTAGACCAGGGTTTTTGAGCGCACGGCGTGCATGGGCTGGATGATGCCGGGGCGGAACATGTAGGCGGCCTTGAAGCCCAGAGCCATCAACTCGTTCTCAGTGCGGCCCTTGACGCGCGCCCACATCGAGCTGCCTTTTTCGCTGCTGTCGGTGCTGGCGCCGGTGACGTAGGTGAAGGTCATCTGCGGGTTGGTCTTGACCAAAATGCGTGCAGCATTCAGCGTGAGGTCGTGTGTGATGCGGGTGTAGTCCGCCTCGCTCATGCCGATGGACGACACGCCCAGGCAGAAAAAGCAGGCGTCGAAAGGCGACAACTGTCCCTCTATCGAACTGAGGTCGTACAGGTCAGGCGTCACGATGTTGGACAGGCGCGGATGCTGAACTTCGGTCGCCGTGCGGCCCACCGCCACAACGCGTTCAACGTCCGGCGCCTCAAGGCACTCACGCAGGACGGACTGGCCCACCATGCCGGTAGCGCCAAAGATCAGGATGTTCATGCAATGCCCTTCAATCGCTGCCCCGCGTGGGCCGCGCAAGCTTCTATTGTGGGCCAGCTTGCATGAATCGGCGACCTGCGGCGTCTCACCCGTCCTGCTGCCAGGCTTGAGACATTGCGTCGCCTAAAAGTCTGGCGGCTACGGCATCTCGATGTTGTACAGCTCCCCGTTCTTGCGCTCGACCTTGCGCATGTAAATATTCTGGACGATGTCGCGCGTTTTGGGATCGATGTAGATCTGCCCCCGCGGGCTTTCAAAAAGCTGGCCCCTCATGCCCGCCAGAAGCGCATCGCCACCACCCTGGCCCCCCGTCTTTTTCAGGGCTTCATAAATGACGCGCATGCCGTCGAAGGCGAAGACGGCCACGGCGTTGGGGCGCAAGGTTTTGTTGACCTTTTTATATTCATCGACAAACTTTTTGTTGACGGGCGACGCATGCGCCGTGGAATAGGGGTAAGACGTCACAATGCCCAGCGCCGTGTCGCCCATGCTGTTGAGAATGTCGTCGTCCACCACGTCACCGGTGCCAATCAGCTTGATGCCTGCCTTGGCCATGCCACGCTCATTGAACTGGTTCATCACGGCGGTCCCTATGCCCGAGGGCACGAAAACGAAAAGCGCATCGGGCGAGAGGTCGCGGACCTTCTGCAGGAAGGGTGCAAAGTCGGGGCTGCGCAAGGGCACGCGCAGCGACTCAAGAACCTGCCCCCCGTTAAAAGCGAAGCGTTCGCGAAATGTGCGCTCGGCATCCAGGCCGGGGCCGTAGTCAGACACCAGGGTGACCACCTTGCGAATACCGTTTTTTGCCGCCCAGGCAGCCACGCCAATCGTCACCTGTGGCAGGGTCATGGACACCCGCACCATGTAGGGAGAGGCGTCAATCACGGTGGCCGTCGCGGCCAGCATGTTGATCATGGGCGTTTTGGATTGTGTGGCGATGGGTGCGGCGGCCAGTGCCAGCGGTGTCAGACCAAACCCGGCGAGCACATCGACCTTGTCGTTCACCACCATCTCCTGGGCCAGGCGTTTGGTGATGTCGGGCACGCCCGTGTCATCCTTGAGAATCAGCTCCACCTTACGGCCGGCGACGGTACTGCCGTACATCGACATATACAGTCGCGCACCGGCTTCCATTTGTTTGCCTGTGGAGGCAAACGGCCCCGTCATGGGTGCCAGGAGGCCGATCTTGAAGGGCGCTGATTGCGCACCTGCCTGTTGCATGCCCCATGCCAGTGGCGCTGCAGCCATGGCCTTGATCAAACTGCGTTTTTGCATACGTGTCTCCGGTTGTTGAAATTAAAAACTCACTCGATGAAAAGACTCACTGAAAAACAAACCCCGCTTCAGCGGCTGCGCGCTCGTGGATTACGCGGCGCATCAGCAGGCCGGGTTTGTCCGGCGCGAAGTTGAGGTCGAACTGCGGCTGCGCGTCCTTGGTGACGACGTCCAGAATCCACTCAAGGGCATCGACGTCTTCAAGGTAGGCCTTGGCGGAAGCGGTGTGCAGGTAGTCGTCAGCGGCCTGGTCGTCGAGCTTAAAGTCACGTGAGTTGAACCACCAGTAGTGAATGGCCCCATTGCTCTCGGGCGTGAAGATGTGCGTGATGTTGAAGCGGTAGTCGCTTTGCGCGCCGGCGGGTGGTGACGGGTCGACAATTTTGGCGAAGGCCACGTGCAGCGCGGGTGATGCAAACCGCGCTTCAGAGTAGCGGTGCACAGGCTTGCCCGTGAGGCCGGTCGGCACGCCATAAACGCCGGGCGGCGGTGAGTTTTTCAGCTGCCGGTCGATGATGATGACCTCGCCTTCCTGGCGAACGTCGAGTTTGGAGCGTGCGTATTCCGGCGTGCCGATGGCGCCTGGGTGCAGAAAGGGAAAGTGCGTCTGGTCCAGCAGGTTCTCGTGCATGGAGATGTAGTCGGACTTCATGTAGTAGCTGCCTTGCACGCTCTTCCACTTCGCGTCGTTGAGCCAGTGCGTGTCCGGGATCAGCGCTTCGTCGGCCTGGTCGGCCTCGCCCATCCAGATCCATATCAGCGGCCCGCGTTCGACCATGGGGAAGCCGCGCACGTTGGCATTGCTGGGCGTGATGGGCAGGGACGGCATGTTGACGCAGCGACCCGAGGGGTCGAACTGCATGCCGTGGTAACCGCACTGCAGGATGTCGCCCTCGAGCTTGCCCTTGGCCAGCGGAAAGGATCGGTGCGGGCAGCGGTTGCGTATGGCCACCGGCTCGCCGGCGAGGGTGCGGTACATCGCCACCTCGGTGCCCAGCAGGCGGCGGCTGATGATGTCGCGCGAGACCTCGCTGGCCAGCGCGGCCACATACCAGCAGTTGAGGATGAGGGGCGTGGCATGGTCGGCAAAACCGCCGGGCTCAAAAGCGTAGGCCTCTGCCGCGGGAGCTGAGGCAATGGTTTTCAGTGGAATGGTTTTCATGGCGGTTACTTCCAGGAGTTAGGCGTCGAGCACGATGCGCGAGCCTTGCAGGCGCGAGACGCAGATGCACAGCGTTTTGCCGGCTGTTTTTTCGTCATCCGACAGGTAGCGGTCGCGGTGAACGATGGGGCCGTCGGCTTCCAGCACCGCCAGCGGGCACAGGCCGCACTCGCCGCGCCTGCAGTCGAACAGCGGGTGCTGGCCGGCGTTCTTCAGCGCATCGAGAATGCTGGCGCCCGCTGCGACACGCACTGTCTGGCCTGATTGTTTGAGCACCACATCGAACGCGACTTCATCGCCGGTAGGGGGCGGTGTGAAAAGTTCGCTGCGCACGCGTTGCGCGTCCCAGCCGAGCGCGGCCGCAGCTGCACGCACGGCATCGATCAGGCCGGCGGGGCCGCACACATAAACGCTGGTTTGGGCGGGCTGTGCCGCCAGCAGCGCTTTCAGATCGAGCAGGCCGTCTGCGTCATTGCAATGGATGTGGGCGTGAGGCCCGGCCAGTGTTTCGACCGTCTCGGCATAGGCCATCTCGCTGCGGCTGCGGCCCGTGTAGGCGATCTCGAAAGGGCGCTTGCGATGTACCAGGCTGCGCAGCATGGCGAGGATGGGCGTGATGCCGATGCCGCCCGCAATCAGCAGGCTTTTGGCATCGCGGTGGTCCAGCCTGAATTCGTTTTTCGGCGCCGAGACGCTGAGGCTTGAGCCCACTTCCAGGGTTTGATGAATGTGGGCCGAGCCGCGCGCCCGGTCTTCGCGCTGCACGGCGATGCGCCAGGCGTGGCGGCCGTCGCCGGCAGCCGAGGTGTCGCCGGACAGCGAGTAGTGACGCACCGTCTCGCCGGTGCTTTCGGGGCTGACCATCACCTCGATGTGCGCGCCGGCCTCGTAGGCGGGCAGGGGGCCGCCGTCGGCGCGGGCCACCACGTATTCACGTATGCGCGGCGTCAGCTGCGTGAGCGCACGCACGGTGACAGGGATGGTTTGCTTTTTCGGCATGTGTCTCCGAAATCCTTTTTTGGGGCCGCAGTGGTCTGCAGCTTTGTGGGTATCGCCAGTTTATTGATTCATGTAAGAGAATGGTGATGATTAATAGAGTCATCACTTATCTCTAAATGGAATCAATATGGATGTTCTCGGCAACCTGAAGACATTTCTGGCGGTCGCCAGCTATGGTGGCTTTTCAGAGGCAGCGCGCAAGCTGCACGTGGTGCCGTCAGTGGTCGCCAAGCGCATTGCCCAGCTGGAGAAGACCATGGGCGCGCGTCTGTTCGAGCGCTCCACCCGCAGCGTAATGCTGACCGAAGCGGGCGAGCAGCTGCAGGCGCGCGCCGCAAGCCTGATGACCGACTTTGACGATCTGGTGACCACCGTGCAGCGCGACGACGGCAAGCTCGAAGGCCACATTCGCGTCATGGCGCCGACCACGCTGACCATGGTTTACCTGGGCCAGGTGATGAACGCCTTTCTTGAAAAGCATGAGCGCATCACGATGGAACTGGCACTGGTGGACCAGTCCATCAACCCGCAGGAGCGCGGCTTCGACATGGCCATCAGCGGGCGTGTGGCGAGTTACGACGGCGTGCTGGATGTGCCGCTGTGTGCCGTGCGCCCCATGCTGTTTGCGTCACCGGCTTATGTGGCTGCGCACGGCGAGCCAGCCCACCCGCGGGAGCTGTCAGACCACCGCTGCCTGGTGTTTGCGCCCACGGGGGTCAACTGGCAGTTCCAGAGCAGCCGCGGCGCCATCAGTGTCGAGGTCAAGCCGCGTCTGCTGGCCGACGACAACCGCACGCTGCTGGATGCGGCGGTGCGCGGCATGGGTGTGGTGGCCCTGCCGCTGTACGTGGCGCGCGATGCGCTGGCGGCCGGCCAGCTGCAGCCGCTGCTGGGCAAATTCCCGCTGCAGGAAACCTGGTTTCGCGCCTACGTGCCGCGCCGCAGCCACAAGCTGGCCCGCGTGCAGGCCCTGGTCGACTGGCTGGCCAGCCATCTCGACGGGTTTATGGCGACGGAAGCGGTGGGCTGAGGGTTTGGAGCTGCCGGGCTGCGGGATTTTTGCTATCGATTCAGTAGCTGCTCACGCTCGTCTTTATTGGTCTGGAGGTCGATTTGGCCCTCAAAAATGGCCCTTTTTTCGGCTTCTGAAGGTGTTTTTATGGGTGCGCGCAGCCTTCAAAATCCTAAAAGTTAATATGGGAGTTAACTTTTGGCCTTATTTTTGCCGTGTACGTTAAATTTTTAATGTTTACAGCAAAATTTCATCTCTGCGCCTATTCGACCCCGGCAAGTCTCAATACATTCCAAAGCGCCCGGTCCACTTGCGCTCGTAGTCCATCTTTTCAAAGTGCTCGGCCATGAAATCGATAAACGTCCGCACCTTGGCAGACAGGTGTTTGCGACTGGGGTAGGCGAGGTTGATGGCGAGGCGGGGCAGGTCCCAGGCGTCGAGCAGGGGGACGAGCCGGCCGGCGACGATGTCCTCATAAACGATGTACGAAGGTTGCACCAGGATGCCCATACCGTCGAGCGCCGCGGCGCGCAGGATCTGGCCGTCGTTGGCTTCCAGCACGCCCTTGAAGTTGAGCGTGGTCGTCTGCCCGTCACGGGTGAAGCGCAGCTCGTTCGGGTTGTTGGCCAGGGTGTAGATCAGCAGCTTGTGGCGCTGCAGGTCTTCCAGCGTTTTGGGCATGCCGTGCTGGGCCAGGTAGCGCGGGGATGCGGTGAGGATGCGGCGGGTTTCGGCCAGCTTGCGAATGGTGATGTTGGAGTCGGGCTCGACCTCACGCGTGCGGATGGCGACGTCGATGTTGTTGTCGATGATGTCCATGTAGCGGTTGCCCGATTCGACATGCACGGTGACGTTGGGGTAGCGCCTGGTGTACTCGCGCAGCAGCGGCGCGACATGGTTGAGCGAGAACGACAGCGAGGCGGTGATGCGCAGCACGCCGCTCGGGTTGAGGGCGGTGGCGTTGACGGCAGACTCGGCGTCGCCCAGGTCGCTGAGGATGGCTTTGGCGCGCGTGAAAAACTCCTGCCCGGTGTCGGTCAGGTAGAGGCGGCGGGTGTTGCGCTCGACCAGGCGCGCGCCCAGCCGGGCTTCGAGCGAGGCCAAGTGGCGGCTGGCGGCGGCGTTCGACAGCCCCAGCGCTTCTGCCGCGCGGCTCAGGCTGCCGGCTTCGGCCACCTGCACAAACAGTTCGATTTCAGTCCAGCGGTCCATAGGTGTTCAAAGAAGTTTTCCGTTTGGCGGAAAACTGATTTTCGGATGGCGGTGATTATTCCGCCAGCTGCAGTCTATATTTATCGGCGACAAACACAAGCCCACCCACAATCACCAGGAGACCCCATGAGAAACCTCAACCAGGACACCATCACCCAGGCCGTCATCGCCCGTCTCGCCACCACGCCCGACCCGCGCCTGAAGGAAATCCTCACCAGCCTGGTCCAGCACCTGCATGCGTTTGCACGTGACGTCAGGCTGACCGAAGAAGAATGGATGCAGGGCATCCAGTTCCTGACCGCCACCGGCCAGAAGTGCGACGACAAGCGCCAGGAATACATCCTGCTCAGCGACACGCTGGGCCTGTCGATGCTGACCGTGGCGATGAACAACGACAAACCCGCCGGTTGTACCGAGCCGACCGTGTTCGGCCCCTTCTTTCTCGAGGACGCACCCAGCTTCAAGCTCGGCGATGACGTGTCGGGCGGCGCCAGCGGCGAGCCGTGTTTTGTGCATGGCACCATCAAGTCGCTGGATGGCACACCCGTGCCCAACGCGCTCATCAATGTGTGGCAGGCCGATGCCGACGGCAACTACGACGTGCAGTACGCACACCTGGCCAAACCGCAGGCGCGCGGCATCCTGCATGCCGATGAAAACGGCAACTTCCACTTCAAGACCATCCTGGCCGAGGCCTACCCGATTCCCACCGACGGCCCGGTCGGCGCCATGCTCAAGGCAACCAAAAACCACCCGTGGCGGCCGGCTCACCTGCACTTCATGATCGACGCGCCGGGTTACGAAAAGCTCATCACCCACGTCTTCCGTGACCACGACCAGTACCTGGAGTCGGACGTGGTGTTCGGCGTGCGCTCTTCGCTGGTGGCCGACTGGAAGAAGAAGGAAGACGGCACCTACGACCTGGAATACGACTTCGTGCTCAACCCGACCAGCAAGGCGAAAACGTCCAAAGAAGCCGTTGCGGCCTGAGTGGCCCGCAGGAAACAGCGTGATCAAACACATCGTCATGTGGAATGTGCGCGGCGACAGCGCCGGCGACAAGACCGCGGCCATCGCCAAACTCAAGCAGGCCTTTGAGAGCCTGCGCGGCAAGGTGCCGGGTTTGCTGGCGCTGGAGATCGGCGTCGACACCAGCCGCATCGACTACGCCTGCGATGTGGTGCTGTATTCGGAGTTCGAATCACAGGCCGCGCTGGAGGCCTATGCGGTGCACCCCGAGCACCTGCGCGTGAAGGCCGAGCTGGGCGACATGCGCATCGCCAGGCACCAGGTGGACTTCGCGGCCTAGTGGTTGCGCGCTTTCCTGAACGTTAGGCGCGCTTTTTAAACATCGCCGATGCGCCGCTGGCCGCGCGTATGTCTTCAGCCGTGCTGATGAGGGCGTTGGACAAATCCTCCATGCGCGCCTCGGTCAGCCGTATGAGCGGGCCGGCAATCGTCACCACACCAATCGTGCCGGAGGGCGACCGAATGGGCGCGGCCATCGCGCTCATGGCGGGCGAGAAGACTTCGCTGATGGTGGCAAAGCCGCGTTTGCGTGCGGTCTGCACATAAGACAGCAGCGCCTTCATGGTCGTCGGCGCATTGGGGCCAAAGTCTTTCGGCTGGCCGAAACCCTGCTTGGCGACCAGTTGCAATGCCTCTTCATCCGTCATGGTCGAGAGCCACGCATGGCCGGCCGAGCTGCAGGACAGGCTGACCGACAGCCCCATGTCGGGGTCGTAACGCAAACCGCGGCGCGCGCCCTGTGCCTTGGCGACGAAGGTCAGGTCGTCGCCATCCACCACGGCCAGCCGCACCAGCTCGCCCGATTCCTCGGCCAGGTTGTCGAGCAGGGGCTGGGCGACATCGACCACGCCGGAGGCGCTCAGAAAGCCCAGGCCCAGCGACACCAGCTTGATGGTGAGCACATACTCACCTTGCTCCCTGACTTGGCGCACATAACCGCAGCGGACCAGTTCGGCCAGCAGCCGGTGGGTGGCGCTGAGCGGCATGTCCAGCGTCGATGCGATCGTGGACACGGTTTGCCCCTCGGGGTGAACCGCGAGTTGTTCCAGCGTTTTGAAGCTTCTTTCCAGCAGGTTGCTCATGGGGTGATGGCGTTCTGGCGTGCGTTTTTATTCATTTGGCGTGTATTGGGCCATGGCGGGCGCAGGGCTGCAATTGATTAATGGTAATGGTTTTCCATTATGGAAAGACTTTCCATTTATGCGGAAAATCCGGCCACATCTTCAAAAACCTCATCAGGAGACCGTTCATGAAATTCACCCGCCGCCCGCTCGCCCTTGGCCTTGCAGCCGCCCTGTCCTTCGCTTTTGCCATGCCCGCCATGGCCCAGATCCAGGAGCGCACCATCAAGTTCGGCCACCTGAACAACCCCGATCACCCGACCAGCCTGGGCGTGCGCAAGTTCGGGGAGATCGTCGCGGCCAAGACCGGCGGCAAGATCAAGGTGCAGGAATTCGCGGCTTCCCAGCTCGGCAACGAGCTGCAGCAGCAGTCGGCGCTGCAGGGCGGTGTGCAGGAAATGCTGGTGGCATCGACCACGTCGCTGAACGGCATCGTCAAGGAATTCGGCCTGCTCGACTTCCCTTTCCTTTTCGCCAATGCGAAACAGGCCGACGCGCTGGTCGACGGCCCTCTGGGCAAGATGCTCAGCGCCAAACTGCCTGAAAAGGGCGTGATCGTGCTCGGCTTTTTTGACCTGGGCTTTCGCAATGTCACCAACAGCAAGCGTCCTATCACCAAGGGTGCGGACCTGGAAGGTCTGAAGCTGCGCGTGATCCCGAACCCGGTGTTCCTGGAAACCTTCAAGACCTTCAAGGCCAACCCCGTACCCATGCCTTTCGCAGAGCTGTACGGCGCGCTGGAAAGCAAGGCAGTGGATGGCGAGGAAAACCCCTTCGCGGTTATTGCCTCGAGCAAGTTCTACGAAGTGCAGAAGTACGTCAGCGGCACCAACCACGTCTACGCGACCAACCCGATCCAGATCAGCAAGCGTTTCTGGGACCGTCTCTCGGCCGCCGAGCAGAAAATCCTGGCAGACGCCGCCACCGAAGCACAAAACTGGCAGCGCGTGGTGAGCCGTGAAGTCTCGGCCAAGGCGCTGGGCGAACTCACCGCCAAGGGCATGATCTACAACGACGTGCCGGCTGCTGAACTTGCCAAGATGCGCGCCGAAGTGCGTCCTGTCTACGACAAGTTCTCCGCCGCCTATGACCCGGCCGTCGTGACCCTCTTCAAGTCCGAGCTGGAGCGGGTATCCAAGTTCTGATGGTCAAGTTCTGAGCTCCATGAAAATACTTGTCCTTCACGGGCCGAACCTGAACCTGTTCGGCCGGCGCGAGCCCCACATCTACGGCACGACGACGCTCGCGCAGATCAACGCCATGCTGGCAAACCTGGCGGGGGAGCTGGGCGTAGAGCTCGAAACCCTCCAGTCGAACCACGAAGGCGCGCTGGTTGATTTCCTGCACGAGCACATCGACACGGCGCAGGGCGCGCTGGTCAACCCTGCCGGGCTGACCCAGCACGGTGTGCCGCTGCACGACGCGATCAAGGCCATGCCGTTCCCGGTGATCGAGGTTCACATGTCCAACCTCGCGACACGTGAGCCCTGGCGTCACCACTCCATCATCTCGCCGGCCGTGAAGGGAACGATCCAGGGGTTCGGCCCGCACTCGTACCTGCAGGGGTTGCGGACAATGGTCGCGATCCAGCGGCCATTGCCCATCCCGGCTTGAATCGCTAGCATCCCGACTCATGGACAAGTTTGTCGACAAGGCCTGCAAAGGCATCGAGTTCCTCATCGCCCTCGGCCTGGCCATCATGGTCGTGCTGGTGTTCGGCAACGTCGTGCTGCGCTACGGCTTCAACTCGGGCATCACGGTGTCCGAAGAAGTGTCGCGCTGGCTCTTCATCTGGGGCACGTTTCTTGGTGCCCTCGTGGCGCTGCGTGAGCACGGTCACCTCGGCATCGACATGGTGGTCGGGCGCCTGCCCGTCATCGGCAAAAAGATCTGCCTCGTCGTCGGCCATGTGCTGATGATCTTCATCGTCGTGCTGCTGGCGATGGGCAGCTGGGAGCAGGTCAAGATCAACTGGGACGTCACAGCGCCGACGACTGGCTGGACGATGTCCATCGTCTATCTCTCTGGTCTGGTGTTCGGCGTGCTGGCCTGCGGCCTGCTGCTACTGGATTTGTGGAAGGTCGTCACGGGCCAGCTGTCGGACGAGCAACTGGTCATGGTGCAGGAGTCGGAAGAGGCCGTGCAGCTCAAGCAGGTGCTGGACGACGCGCGAGAGTCAGACAAAGTTGCCGGAGCGCGCCCATGACCATTTTTATTTTCATCGGCTCGCTGCTGGCCGCCATGGCCCTGGGCATTCCCATTGCGTTTGCGCTGCTGGCCAGCGGTGTCGCGCTGATGTGGCACCTGCAGCTGTTCGATGCGCAGATCCTCGCGCAGAACCTGGTCGGCGGTGCCGACAGCTTCCCGCTGCTGGCCGTACCTTTCTTCATGCTGGCCGGGGAGATCATGAATGTCGGCGGCCTGTCGCGCCGCATTGTCGACCTCGCCTTGGCGCTGGTCGGCCATGTCAAGGGCGGGCTGGGTTACGTGACCATCATGGCCGGCTGCCTGTTGTCGGCACTGTCGGGCTCGGCGGTCGCTGACGCTGCCGCGCTCACCGCGCTGCTGCTGCCGATGATGGTTAAGGCTGGCCATGACAAGGCACGCGCTGGCGGTTTGATCGCCTCCGTGGGCGTGATCGGCCCGGTGATCCCGCCTAGCATCGGGCTGGTGATCTTCGGTGTGGCGGCCAACGTCTCGATTTCCAAACTGTTCTTCGCGGCTGTTGTGCCGGGCCTGCTGATTGGTGGCGCGCTCTGGATCACCTGGGCCTGGCTGGTGCGGCGCGAAAAAATCGTGCCGCCGCCGCGCAAAAGCGGTGCCGAGGTCATGAAGGCGTTCCGCAACGCGACCTGGGCGCTGATCCTGCCGGTCATCATCCTGGTCGGCCTGCGCATGGGCGTCTTCACGCCCACCGAGGCCGCCGTGGTGGCCGCCGTCTACGCACTGTTTGTGTCCACTGTCATCTACCGCGAACTCAAGTTCTCGCAGCTGTACGGCGTGTTCGTCGCCTCGGCCAAAACCAGCGCCATCGTGATGTTCCTGATCGCTGCGGCGATGGTCAGCGCCTGGCTGATCACGGTGGCCAACCTGCCGGCCATGGTGGTCAGCCTGCTCAAGCCTTTCATGGACAGCCCCATCCTGCTGATGGCGGCGATCATGGTGCTCGTGATGCTGGTGGGCACGGCGATGGACATGACACCCACCATCCTGATCCTCACGCCGGTGCTGATGCCCGTGGTCAAGGCTGCAGGAATCGATCCGGTCTACTTCGGCGTGCTGTTCATCATCAACAACTCGATCGGGCTGGTCACGCCGCCGGTGGGCACGGTGCTCAATGTGGTGGCGGGTGTCGGCAAGATCAGCATGGACGATGTCACCAGAGGGGTTATCCCGTTCATGATCGCCGAGTTTGCGGTGATGTTCCTGATGGTGGTGTTTCCGAAACTGGTGACAGTGCCGGCAAGCTGGTTCTACTGACATGGCACTTTTGGGCAATGCGGCAGTTGCCATGTGGTGGGACATCCTGCCCGCGCAACGCGAGGAGTTCCAGGAGTGGCACTCCCGCGAACACTTCCCCGAGCGCATGGGCATCGACGGCTTTCTGCGCGGCTCACGCTGGTCCAACATCGACGGCGGAACTGGTTTTTTTGTGATGTACGAGCTGGCATCGTATGAAACCCTCACTTCGCCCGGCTACCTGCAGAGCCTGAACAACCCCACGCCCTGGTCGGTGAAGATGATGCCGCACCACCTGAACATGGTGCGCAGCCAGTGCAAACTGCTCCACAGTTTCGGCGCCGGACTGGGCAGGGCAATGCTGACGGTTCGCCTGTCACCTGCGGAGGGCCAGTCGGGGCCTTTGCTGGACTGGCTGCAAAAGCTGCTTGCTCAACAGGCGACAAGCACAGGCATCGTTGGCGCGCACCTGCTGCAAACCAGAACGCCGGAAGCCGCGATGACGCACGAACAAAAAATCCGCGGCGGCGATGCCGTCGCCGACTGGATTGTCCTGCTGTCGTCCTATGAGACCGAGGCCTTGCAGCACGCGCTGGCGAACGAACTATCGCCACAGCGCCTCAAGGATGCGGGCGCCCTTGCTGCCATGACACACGACATCTACGCGCTTTCCTATTCGCTGGGAAAGCATGACCTGAAACCTGCTGCGCAGGCCTCTCTATAGGCCATTGCGCCAGCAGGCTGCAAGCCAGAGCGTGGAGCCCGGGCAACCCCAGACGTTAGCGGGCCCTAGTCAATCTTCATGCCGATTTTTTGCACGATACGTTGAAAACGGGGCTTGTCTGCCTTGATCATGGCCGCATAGTCAGCCGGTGTGCTGCCAACAAGCTCCATGCCCAGCGATGGAAATTTCTGCGCAAGTTCAGGACTTTTGAGTGACTGGACAATGGCCGCATTCAGCAGCGCGATACGCTCTCGTGAGGTGCCTGCAGGCGCGAGGACGCCAATGTTTGACACCAGCGCGAAGCCGGGCAATCCCGACTCGGCGACGGTAGGCACCGAGGGCATCAGCGATGAGCGTTGCTCGGAGCTGACGGCCAGCGCCCTGAGCTTTCCGCTCTGGATATTGGCGGCCACCGATGGCAGCGCCACAAACATCATGTCGATCTGGCCACCGAGCAAAGCCGGCACGGATTCAGCCACGCCCTTGAACGGGATGTGCTGTATGTTCACGCCAGCTTCTGATTTAAAAACTTCCGTGGTGACGTGATGGGGCGATCCATTGCCCGAAGAACCGTACGTCAGCTTTCCCGGCTCTGCCTTGGCGAGTGCCAACAATTGCTGCAGCGTCGTGGCTGATATTTTGCTGGTGTTCACCACCAGGAAAAATGGTGTCCACGTCGCCAGCGAAACGGGCGTGAAATCCCGTTCAGGGTCGTAAGGCAGGTTGGCATAAAGAGCCGGATTGACCGCGAGGTGCCCGGTGTCCGCGACCAGCAGCGTGTAGCCATCGTTCGGGGCCTTGGCTACAAACTGTGCAGCAATGATGCCATTGGCGCCGGGTTTGTTGTCAATGACGACGGGCTGCTTCAGCGCGATGGCCAGGTTCTGCCCCAGCAGGCGTGCAAGCACGTCGGGGCTGCCGCCAGGGCCGTAGGGCACCACAAGACGAATGGGTTTATCCGGAAAAGTCGTCGCAGGCTGCGCGTGTACTGTGATGAATGGCAGAAGGCTTGCAGCAAGTGCGCTGGCAAACATTCTGATGAAGCCGTGTTGTCTTGTCATGTTGTCTCCAGTTGATTTTTTGTGTCAGGTGCGTGTGCTCGACAGCGTCTCCGGGGCAAAGAGTTCATCGACAGAAAGCGTCCTGTCCGTCACGCCCTGCGCATGGGCGTAGCGCAGAAAAGTCTGCAGCGTTTTCAGGTTGGGCGTCACGCCGTAAGGCCAGAAATCCGGGCCGCCGATCTCGGTGGCTTTCTGGACGGCGTAGAGCATCAGGGGCACAGGAAAGTAGGCGCTGGAGGTGTCCCGCGCGCGCGCGAGGCTGCGGTCCTTGGCGGACAGGAAACCGCGGTAGAGCTCCTGTGCAGCCCAGGGGTGCTGCTCATACACGTCGCGGCGTATGCCCATCATGTGCATGATCGGAAATATCCCGGTCCGTTGCCAGTAGTCAGATTCCACCTGCTGCAGATCCGTGAACAGGCGCTTCACCGGGCTGTTCGGCAGTGCCATGGCATCCGGCAGGCGGGCGCTGAACATGGCGTCGATCTCGCCGGAAAGCAGCATGCTGTTGAGTGCTTTGTCCTGAACGACCTGGTAATCCAGCCCAAGCTTTTGGTCCGGTGGTGAACGGTCCATGCGGCCGGGTTCATGCAGGCCGCCCTGAACCCAGTGGATGGAGGCTTGATCAAGACCATATTCATCGGTCAGCATCCCTCTGGCCCATATGGCGGCGGCCATACCCCATTCAGGCATTCCAACACGCTTGCCATTGAGATTGGCCGGGGTATTGATGCCCGCATCCTTGTGCACATAGATGCAGGAGTGACGAAACACCCGGGAGGTGAACACCGGGATCGCAACATAGGGCTGTTCGCCTCTGGCCAGCCGGGCGACATAACCACCAAGGCCCAGTTCGGCGACATGCCACTCGGCATGTTTGTGGGTTCGATAAAGGACGTCCTCGATCGGGTTGTGAACGGTGGTCAGTTCAATGCCTTCGACGGGAATGGCACCCGTGGAAAGATCGCGTACATGTTCATAGGCGCCTACGGCCAGTGAAAGGGAAAGTTTGGGCATTGCTCGAAAAATTGGTGGAAGTTGCGCCAGTTTCACATCGCGGGGGTTTGTGGGTGGGTTCACGTGTATCGTTGTGCATCCAGTGCACAACACCAGAAAGTGGGGAATGACATGCCGCGTCCTGCCAGCCATGAAACCAGCTACCGTCCGGTTCAGGGTCTGTCGCGGGGCCTGTCGCTTGTTCGTGCCATGAACATCGCCGGACGGCCTGTTGACGTGCGCGATCTCAGCGCCGGTACCGGACTGCATCGCACCACGGTTCGCAGGCTGCTCGAAACACTTGTGACTGAGGGCTACGTGAGCAGAAGCCCCTCGGGGGACGGGTACCAGCTCACCTTACAGGTGCGCGACCTCAGCGAAGGATTCACGGACCAGGAATGGATAGCCAGCATCGCGGCGCCCGCCATGGGCCAGCTCATGGAGCAGGTGAAGTGGCCCTCCGACCTCACAACCCTTGATGGGTCCGCCATGCGCATCCGGGAGAGCACCCACAGATTCAGCAGTCTCTCGTTCGAGCGGGCTATGGTGGGTCGCAGGTTGCCCCTGATGTTCACAGCCTCTGGCAGGGCTTATCTGGCAGCCTGTGACAACCGTGAGCGCGCTGCCCTGACAAAGCTGATGGTTGCCGACGGCGGTGCGCAGGGCGCCTGTGCGGCTGACCCCCGGCTCCTGCAATTGACGATAGACCGGGTCAGGCGGAACGGCTTTGCAAACGCCGAAGGGGAATGGCGCAAAAGCTCTCCTGCGGGCGCGATCGCATTGCCCATCATGGGTGCGGGCAGGGTCCTGGCGTGCCTCAATGTCGCCTACTTGCGAAGGTCCATGACGGTGACCGAGGCCGCCCAGGACCTGCTGCCTCCGCTCAGGGACGCGGTGAACGCCATTGAGTTGCAGATCAGTGATCAGGCGGGGCTGGAAAAACCTCAGCGCTTGTAAACGGTGAATGCGCAGCAGTCCTGGTCGCTGCGGCCTGCGCTACTTCAGACGGCCTGCGCGGCCAGGCTGCGCTGTATGGCCATCAGCGCCTTGTTGAGCGCCTTCAAAATCCGCTCGCGGGCCACGTCGTCAAAGCGAACCGCCGGCACTGCCACGTTGATGGCACCCAGCGCCATCCCTGCGCTCGACAGCACTGGCATGGCCACGCCGCAGATGCCGGGCGTGAACTCTTCCGTCACATAGGCCACGCCGGTTTCGCGCACCGCCCTGATCTGCCGGCGCAGTTCCTTCTCATTGCGGATCGTGTTCGGTGTGACGGCCTCGAACCTGACGCTGCGCAGATAAGCCTCGCGTTCAGCCTCGGGCATGAAGGCCAGCAATGCCTTGCCGCCCGAGGTGGCGTACAGCGGCGCGAGGTCGCCCTTGCGCATGTGCGAGACGAGGCGTTGGGAACTGCTCACAGATGCCACCACTTCTGATTGCATGCCCGAGAGCTGGTTGAAGGCGCTTGATTCGCGGCAGGCTTCCGTGATCTCAGCCAGCACAGGTTCAACAATGCCCAGGATGCTGCGCCCCTGCATGGCACGGCCTGCGAGCCGTGCGACGGCTTCACCCAGCCGGTAGCCGCGCGAGACCGCTGAGTAATCGAGGTAGCCGCGCGCCGTCAGGTTGCGCAGCAACTGGGTCAGGCTGCTTTTGGGAATGCCCAGCGCTTCGGACATGTCGGTATGCGACATGTCCTGTCCGCGCAGCGCCAGCAGCTCGAGCACGTCGAGGACCCGATCTGCGGACTTGACGGCTGTGGCGGGCTCGTTCATGGTGATTGGATATTTAAACTGTTTATGTATGTGAACAACTAAAGCCGATCGTAACCGCACTCCGGTCGTCCGCGCCAGAGCCATCATTCCAGATTTCACAAATGAATTTTTCGCTGAAAGTGCGAAAACTCGGTAAAAACCCTTGGCTATTCGAACGATGTGTTTGAGTAAAGTTCATATACAAGAACTTGTTTCTTCATATGAACCGATCGGGTTCAACGTGTTTTTAAACCCGCACCCCTGTGAAAGCGTGAAAGCCCATGACCGATACCCTGAACGACGAACTCCGCATACGCCAGACCATAGAACGCTGGGCCGTCTGGCGCGATGCCGGTGACTGGGCGCGTTTTGCGACCGTCTGGCATCCTGAAGGCCGCATGGAAGCGACCTGGTTCCAGGGGCCGTTTGCCGACTTCATCCGCGTGACGCAAGAAGGCTGGGCCAAGGGCGTGAGCATCCTGCACTTTCTGGGCGGCTCGGCGATCGAGGTCAAGGGTGATCGTGCCATCGCACAAACCAAGATGACGATTTCGCAGCGCGGCAATGTCGAAGGCGAAGACGGCCCGGTGATGTGTGACGTGGTGTGTACCGGCCGCTTCTACGACTTCATGACCAAGCATGAAGGCGAATGGAAGGTGTTGCATCGCCAGCCGATTTATGAAAAAGACCGGATTGATCCGCTCGACTCGACCGCGCAGCTCAGGCTGGACACCAAAGTGCTGGCCTCCATGCCTGCCGGTTACCGCCATCTTGCTTACATCCAGACCCGCATCGGCTACACCGTGAAGATGGACATGCCCATGCTGCAGGGCCCGGTGGTCGATGAGCTGTATGCGCGCGGCGCGCGGTGGCTGGCCGGCGGCGCGCTGGAACGCTGACCCGTCGCAAGCTGTACAAGATTTTCAAGAGGAAACAAACATGAACCCGTCATTCAATCGCCGCACTGCACTGGCGACCATCTCTGCGCTGGCTGCCAGTGGCACCACTTCGCTGTTCGCACAGGCGTCAAGCTTCCCGAACAAGCCGCTGCGCGTCATCGTGCCGCAGCCACCGGGTGGCGGCTTCGATGTCGTCGGCCGCATCCTGGCCGATCGCCTGGGCAAGGCGCTCAAGCAGCCCGTGGTGGTCGAAAACCGCACCGGCTCTGGCACGCTGATAGGCACCGACCTGGCCGCGAAATCCGACCCGGATGGCTACACCCTGGTCGTGGGATCGATCTCCAACATCGCGCTCAACATGGGCCTGTACAAGACCCCGCCGTACAACAGCCTGCGTGACTTCGAGCCGCTCGGTCTGGCCGTCTCATACAGCTACACCCTCATGGGCCGCAAGGACCTGCCCTACAAAACCCTGAAGGACGTCATCGACTATGCCAAAGCCAACCCGGGCAAGCTGACCTACGCGTCAGCGGGTGTGGGTTCGGGCCAGCATGTGCTGGCGGCGGCACTCTGGCAGCAGGCCGGCGTGAACGTCACGCACATTCCCTACCGCGGCGCGCAGATGGCCTACCAGGATTTGATTGGCGGGCGCGTCGACATGTTCTTCGACCTCTCGCCGACGGCACGTCCGCAGATCGACAGCGGCAATGTGCGTGCGCTGGTGGTGTCCGGCGCGACCCGGCAGCCGACGCTGCCGGACGTGCCGACGATTCGCGAAAGCGGCGTGGCCAAACTGGAACTGGAGTCGTGGTTCGGCCTGTTCGCCCCGGCGAAGACGCCGCCCAAAGTGCTGGAGCGCCTGCGCAAGGAGATGGACGGCATCATCGCCTCGCGCGATGTCAGCGACACCTTCCGCAAGGCGGGCGGGCGCTCGCTCAGCCTGTCGCTGCCGGAGACACGGGCGCTGGTCAAACGCGACACCGAGTTTTGGTCCAAGCTCATCCGCGAGATGGACATCAAGGCTGAATAAACGCCGCACAGACACAACCCAAAGCTGCAGACAGGCCAGGCATGGCCGGGTCAAAACCCGCATGCCTGCGCCGGTGCAAACATCGCAGCGCAATGGTTTAATGGCGCTCTCCTTTTATTTTCAGGCACAACAACATGACGACAAAAATTGCCCAGGCCAGCCTGGACCAACTCTTCTTCAATGCGCGCACCGCCAACGGTTTTATCGACAAGCCCGTGCCGCTGGAACTGCTCAAGGAGGCCTACGACATCGCGAAGATGGGCGCGACCTCCATGAACACGCAGCCTGCGCGTTATGTCTTTCTGAACAGTGCCGAGTCGCGCGCACGCCTGCTGCCTGCGCTGTCGCCAGGCAACCTCGACAAGACCCGTGACGCGCCAGTCACGGTCATCGTCGCCTACGACACGCGCTTTTACGAACACATGCCGCAAATCTGGCACAAGCCCGGGGCGAAAGAAATGTTTGAAGGCAATGCGCCCATGGCCGGTGGGACGGCCGTGCGCAATGGCACGCTCAGCGGCGCCTATTTCATGATCGCGGCCCGTGCTGTCGGTCTGGACTGCGGCCCCATGAGCGGTGTCGACCTTGCCAAGGTCAATGCAGAGTTTTTCCCTGACGGCCGCTTCAAGACCGACTTCCTGATCAACCTCGGTTTCGGTGATGACAGCAAGTTGTTTGATCGCAACCCGCGCCTGAGTTTCGAGCAGGCGTGTTCCGTGCTTTGAGCACGAAACACGCTTTCAGCGCTACTGACGTTCCCCCTCCCAACCCTCCCCCTCCGGGGAGGGCTCTGAAGAAAAGCAGCCGGGCTGAGTTTCCCGGTTATCGACCCGTTTTTTTACGCGGTTGCCATCCTGCAGTTCTGCTGATGGCCCCCAGGCTCCCTGAAAAGGGCAGGCTGGGGGCCATTTGTTTTGACGGGCGATGCATCACGCCTCATTTTTAATCGATGAAAATGTATTTTTTACATATTATCGATTAAAATTCAGGCATGGCCTCCATCAGATCACCACGCGCATCAGTCCTTCGGCAGGCTTTTTGCGTTTTTCATGACGGAGGCAGAGGTCTTGCGGTAATGGTCCGTGAGGTAGCGGACAGCCTCATCCGCTTTGCCCTCAATTGCTGCGTGAAACAGGTTCGCGTGCTCGGAATGTTCGTTGCGGCTGGTGAAGTTTTTGGTCGCTGCGATCTGGCGGTAGCGGTAGGCCTCGTTCGTCAGCGTGGCGCAGAAGTCACGCAGCCAGCGCGAAGGGCAGTTGGCCAGCAACTGGGCGTGGAACTCACGGTGCAGCGCCTCCCAGTCCGGATTTGGAACGTAATGGTCAGGCGCGAGCGAGCGGGGGGTTCGCGACAGCTTGTGCAGCAGCAAAACCAGGGCGTCTTCCCATTCCGGCGTGCGGCATTCGATGGACTGGCGCAGGCACAGGGCCTCCACCTCACAGCGCGTGTTGGTGAGGATCTCAAGTTCGTCCCACGGCAGCGACGCGACATTAAAACCCCGCTGGTCGCTGCGGACCACCAGCCCCTCGGCAGACAGCCGGTTCATGGCTTCCCTGACCGGGCTTGCACCGACGCCATAGCGCGATCCAACAGCATCGACTTTCAGTTTTTCCCCTGGCTTGAAGACGCCGTGAAGGATGTCGGCACGCATCGAGTCGTACACGGCGCTGGCCCGCGTGGTGCCTGAAGCGTCGGAGAGTGTGGGAAGTGCAGGTTTTCTTGGCATGGCTTTTTATCGATTAATTCAATTCTAGAGGATGAGGCATGAAAAACATAACCAGACAGAACGTCACTGACGCGGTCAGCAGCAGCTTCAGCAACATGGACGACGCCCGGATGAAGTTCCTGGTTGAACGCCTTGTGACCGCTGTTCACGGCTACGCCAGGGAAACCCAGCTGACGCACGAGGAGTGGCGGGCTGCGTTGGGGTTTTTGCATCGCTCTGCGGCCATCACCAGTGAATCGCGCAGTGAGTTCACGCTGCTGTCGGATGTGCTGGGGCTTTCTTCCCTTGTTGATCTGCTGGCTTCCCTTCCCGGCGCCACGGAAGGCAGCGTGCTGGGTCCCTTTCACAGCCGCGGATCTCCGTGGGTGGAGAGCGGTACCAGCCTCATCAAGGACAACGCCGGCACGCCCGCACTGCTGCGCGGAAGGGTCACCGACACTGCGGGTACGCCTATTCCTGGCGCGACGGTGGATTTCTGGCAGAACGCCGAAAACGGCTTGTACTGGCAGCTGGACAGCTCGCAGCCACAGGACAACCTGCGCTGCCAGGTGCGCGTGGCGAACGACGGGACGTTTGAGCTGATGGTGATCCGCCCCCAGCCCTACATGGTTCCGACGGACGGCCCCGTCGGCGATTTGCTCCGTATGGCGCATCGAGAAGCCTGGCGGCCTGCCCACTACCACCTCATCGTCGAGGCACCTGGCTACCGCACGCTGGTCACTGAAATCTTCGATGCAGAAGACCCCTATGTCGCGAACGATGCCGTGTTCGGTGTGCGTGAATCACTGGTGGCGCATTTCAGGGAAGAAAACGATGCTGCGGTGCAGGCGAAATACCAGCTGACCGGCCCCTATCTGGCCGTGGACTGCCCGCTGGCGCTCGCAGTCTCACCTGCTTCGCACTGATGGTGAAAGGGCCTGTGCAAGGCCTTGCACAGCGGTCTCCGCGACCGCTGCCCCGCTGTCATGACGTCTTGTCTGAAGCCTGTTATCCGGGGCAGGGGCAAGGGATGCTGCAAGGGGCTGCAGCACCCCGATTCCTGATCCTTATTTGGCTGGCAGCTGAACCACGCGGCCTTCTTCGAGCCGGAATGCCATCAGGTCCTCACCGGTGAGCAGCGGACCTGAATAGGTCTTGCGTGTCATGGTGATGACGTCGGCCTCCGTGACCGCAGGCACTTGGGGCGTGCCCAGCAACACGAAGTGGTAGTACACCGCGAGTTTGGGCTTGACGCGTGTGAAGACGATGCCGGCCTCGTCGGGCTTGGTGTGGTGATCAAGAATGACCTTGAAGGTGGGCAGTGCCAGGAGTTCTTCACGCACGGCCGCCACCTGATGTATCAGCAGGTCGCTGCCTGCGGCGTGGCGAATCAGGTTCTCGCTGAACTTCGTGTCACCTGAAATCGTGACAGCGCGACCGCCGTAGTCAACCCGAAAACCAAACGCCGGTTGCAGCAGTTCGCCATGGTCGACGTCAAAAGCGGTGACCTTGACACCTCCCTTATCGTAGATGACACCCTGCCTGAACTCGGTCACCTCGGGCTTGAGGTTGGCCGGGTCCAGTTTCTGGTCGGCAATACGCGCCTTGATGTCCCAGTCGTAGGCCTTGACCAGGCCGTCCATCATGTTCTGTGACCCGGTGGGACCGTACACACGGAAGGGGCCAATGCGCTGGGCGTAGCTCGCTTCCAGCCACCCGGTCAGCCACAGGTCGGGAATGCCCACCACATGGTCCGAGTGAAGATGGGTAATGAACACGGCATTGACAGCGCCCAGCTTCAGCCCGGCCTGCATCAGTCGCTGGGTAGCGCCCCGGCCGGCGTCAATCACCAGGTTCTGGCCACCTGCCTGCACCAGTACGCTGGGACCAAACCGTTTGATGGAAGGCGCAGGGCTGCCGGTTCCGAGCAGGGTGACCTGAAAATTATCAGCTGGCTTGTCTGGTATTTGAGCGGCTTGCTGGCTTGAGGCACTGGTGCTCATCACGATGAAGACCACGGCAGTGAGCGCATGAGACAGACGGGTGATGGGCATGGTGATGACTCCGGAAATATGCGTGGTGTTACTTCTCGTCTGCAATCGGGTTGGACAAAATGCCAATGCCCTCGACTTCGATCTCGCAGATGTCTCCGGGTGCCATCCATACCGGCGGTGTGCGTGCATAGCCGACGCCAGCGGGCGTCCCCGTGATGATCACGTCACCCGGCTCCAGCGTCATGCACTCGGTGATGATGCACAGGGATTCGGCGACGTTCCAGAGGAAATCGCTGGTGTTTGCATCCTGCATCACCTTGCCGTTCAGGCGGGACTGTATGCGCAGGCCGACGGCACCCGGTGGCAGTTCTTCCGGGGTCACCAGCCAGGGGCCGAACGGACCGCTGTCATCGAAGTTCTTGCCGATGGTCCACTGGTTGGTCTTGCGCTGGTAGTCGCGGATGCTGCCATCGTTGAAGCATGAATAGCCGGCCACACAATCGAGCGCATTGGCCGGCGTCAGGTGGCGCGCGCGCTGGCCGATGATGACGGCCAGCTCGGCTTCATAGTCGAGTTTGCTGGATGCCTTGGGCCTGACGATGGGCTGGTCATGACCGGTCATGGAAGTCGCGCCGCGCAGAAAAAAGCTGGGGTACTCGGGGCGGGCATTGCCGCCTTCCTTGGCGTGGTCTGCATAGTTGAGCCCCATGCAGACAATCTTGCGCGGGTTGGGCACCACAGGCAGAAAACGCACGCCCTTGACCGGCAAGGCCGTGCCGCTGGCTGCCGCCTGGCGCGCAGCGTCCAGGCCACCGGGCAGGGCGATCAGCGCGCCCATGTCGGTGGGCAGGCCGGGGGCAGCCACCGACAGGTCAATGTACTCATGGGCATCGGCGCTCTTGAGCACGCCAATGCGGCACTGGCCCTCTGCCTCAAAACTGAACAATCTCATGTCTGCATTCCTTCGTGGGTAAAAAACGGCAAGCTGCTGTCACGCTCGCCTGTCATTCGACTTTGGCACCCGTCACCTTGACCACAGCCGCCCATTTGCCCACCTCATCCTTCAGGAAACCGCCAAAGTCGGCCGGGGTGTTGCGTGTGGATTCCATGCCCAGGCTGACGAACTTTTCTTTCGAATCGGGCAACTCCATGACCTTGTTGATCTCGGCGTTGATGCGGTCTACCAGTGCCTGCGGCGTGCCGGCGGGCATGAAAAAACCGACCCAGGTGTAGTCGTCGAAATCCTTATAGCCAAACTCGGTGACCGAGGGCACATCAGGCAGCAGCGCCGAACGTTTGGCGCTGGTGACGGCGATGGCGCGCAGCTTGCCTGCCTTGATTTGCGGGACGGCTGGCGGCATCGATGTGGATGACATCTGTGTGTGCCCGGCCAGCACGGCATTGATGGCCTGCGCCGGCTGGTAGGGCACATGGGTGATGTCGACCTTGGCCGCCATCTTGAGCCGCTCGACCGATAGGTGCGTCGTGGTGCCTATTCCGGACGAGGCGTAGCTCAGCTTGTCCTTGCGGGCCAGTTCCATCAGTTCCTTGAGGTCTTTTGCCGGCGTGTTTGGGTTGACGGTGATGATGTTGGGTGTGCGCGGCCCCAGCGCCAGCGGCACAAAATCTTTCAGCGGGTCGTAACCCGCGTTCGGATAAAGCGACGGATTCACGGCGTAGGCCACGCTGTGGACGAGGATGGTGTAGCCATCGGGTGCGGCACGTTTGACCAGGCCAGTCGCGATATTGCCGCCGGCACCGGGTTTGTTGTCCACGACAAACGTGCCACCGGTGGTTTCACCCAGTTTTTGTGCCACCACGCGGGCGATGGCGTCGGTGAATGCGCCGGCCGCGAAGCCCACCACGATGGTCACTGGCTTTGCCCTGGGCCAGTCGCTCTGCGCCGATGCCGTGCCGGCACCCAGCATGCCCAAGGCGGCCAGAGCCGCTGCAGTACCTTTCAACAGGATGCGTTTTTTCATGATGAGTCTCCGGTGTGGGTTATTCGAGTGCCTGAATTATTATCGATAAAAATGTATTTAATCGATTAGTACTTGCCCTATGGTTGCAGCGGCTGGTCAATGCCGCCAATGCACGGTATCTCGCTCCTGGCCCGTTTTCGGGGCTGTCCTGATGAGCGCGGGGATGCGGCGACAATCGCTGTTGTTTCATCTCGTTTTTTGTATAACTGCTGTCCCTGATCGCCGCACGGTCGACTGACGATGCATGCGGCCCTTGCAGGCGTTCGACCTGCCCGCCCTCCAGCTGGGGCACCACCACCAATTGCCGGCTTTGAATTTCCCCCTCATCACTGACCCGTTTTTCTACGCCGTCGCCATTCCTGCCGTTCTGCTGATGGGCATCAGCAAGAGCGGCTTTGGCGCCGGCTTCGGCTCGCTGGCTGCGCCCCTGATGGCGCTGGCCGTCACGGTGCCGCAGGCGGCGGCCATCCTCATGCCCATCCTGCTGCTGATAGACCTGCTGGGGCTGGCGGCGTTTCGCAAGAGTGTCGACTTCAAACTGCTGAAGTTCCTGCTGCCCTTCGGCCTGCTCGGTGTCGTCATTGGTGCGCTGCTGTTCAAGGTGCTGGACGCGCGCGTGGTGGCGGGCATTGTGGGTGTGCTGATCCTGGTTTTTCTCGCGCAGCGCATCGCCTTCCCGCCGACGGAAGACAGCCCGCACCCGCCGCGCTGGCTGGGCGGCATATTGACGGCGGTGTCCGGCTTCACCAGTTTTGTCGCCCACGCGGGCGGCCCGCCCGTGGCGTTTTATGTGATTCCCATGCGCCTGTCGCCGCTGGTGTTCGCGTCGACCATGGCCTATTTTTTCTTCGCCATCAACCTGTCCAAATGGATTCCCTATGCCTGGCTGGGGCTCATCGATGGGCGCAACATGGCCACGGCGCTGGTGCTGATGCCGCTGGCACCGCTGGGTGTGTGGGTCGGCGTGCGCATGGCGAAAACCATGAGCCCGGTGCTCTTTTACCGGCTGCTGTACGCGGGGATGTTGCTGACCGGCTGCAAGCTGGTCTGGGACGGCTTCCTGCGCTAGACCGTCGGGCACCTCAGGGTTTGTGCTGAGGCCACTGCTGAAACGGAGGCGGCCTTTATCAGCGCCATCAATGTCACCCATTGAGACGCGATGATGGACATCATTCGCAGCGCCGCGATATTATGAAATTGACGTCGTGTTGACGCCTGCAGCAAGCATGGCGCGCTCGAAAAGTCAGCTCAAAAACCGACAGGAGACAAGATGATTCACGTATCGATGGCGCGGCGCGCCGCACTGGCCCTGGCCGTTGCCACCCTGGCCGCCGTGCCCATGGCGCAGGCTCAAACCGCAGCCACCAAATGGCCCACCGCCCCAGTGCGGTTTGTGGTGCCTTTCCCGGCAGGTTCCGCACCCGACGTGCTGATTCGCCTGGTCGGCGTCAAGCTGACCGAGCGCTGGGGCCAGGCCGTCATCGTCGACAACAAGCCCGGCGGCAGCGGCGTCATCGGCATGAACACCATCCTGTCTTCGCCGACCGATGGCAGCGTCTTCGGTTTTGTGCAGGGCTCGGCCATCTCCGTGGCGCCCAGCACCATCAAGGGCGTGAACTACGACTTCAACCGCGACTTCGTGCCCGTCACGCTGGCCGCGGTGCTGCCTTTTGTGCTGACCGTGCCTGCAGATTCACCATACAAAAACCTCGGCGAGTTCATTGCCGCAGCCAAGGCCAAGCCGGGCAGCATGGAAGTGGCCGACAACGGCCGCGGTACCGCACCGCACCTCGCGTCAGCATTGCTCGGCCTGCAGTCGGGTTCGCAGTTTCTGGAAGTGCACTACCCGGGTGGTGCACAGGCCATGCAGGCCACGCTGGGCGGCCAGACCAAGATGATGGTCGAGACCTATAACGTCGTGGCCGGCAATGTGCAGGGCGGCAAGATGCGCGTGCTGGCCTCCATGGGCGACCGCGTCGAGCCCGGCCTCGAGCAGTTCCCGCTGGCCAATGCCACCGTGCCGGGCGCTGTTGCCTATGGCTGGTTTGCCGTCATCGCCAAAAAGGGCGTGGACCCCACCCAGCTCGCCAAAATGAACCAGGACATGGGCGATGTGCTGCGCATGCCCGATGTGATCGCCAAGTCGCGTGAACTGGGCACCTACCCACGCCCCGGCACGCCGGAGCAACTGGTGCAGTACATCAACCAGGACCGCAAGACCTGGCAGGGCGTACTCGACAAGCTCAACATCAAGCCTGAATAAAGTCGCCTGTCGTCCCCGCTGTCACGGCGGGGCATGCAGGGCGAGCCAGGCGTGCAGCGCCGCGGTCAATGCGGCCAGCGGCGCCGTCAGGTCGGCAATGGCGTGGGCGATCTGTTCGCTGCCATGCCCGTCACGGATGGCGGCCTCGACTGCGCCCGCCAGCGCAGACACCTTTTTGGCGCCTATCGTGCCCGACACACCCTTGAGGGTGTGGGCGGCCCGCTGCGCTGTGGCCGTATCGCCAGCCGCAAGTGCCAGGCGAATGTTGTCGGCGCAGTCACGCTGCCCGGTCACATAGCGGTGCAGCATGGCGATATAGAGCGGCTTTTTACCCATCATGTGCGACAGGCCGTCCTGCACGTCCAGGCCGTCCACGCCCTCGGGCAGGTCGCTGCCGCTGTCGGCGGGTGCGGCGACAGGCGGTGCCAGTGGCGCTGCGATTTGTACCGATGCACCGGATGCGTTGTCACGTTCAGGTATCCACTTGATCAGCATGCGCCACAGGCCGTCGGGGTCTATGGGTTTGGACAAAAAGTCATTCATGCCGGCATCGAGGCAGGCCTGGCGGTCTTCGGCCATGGCGTTGGCAGTCATGGCCACAATCGGCAATGTGTTCAGCCGGGGGATGCGGCGTATGGCGGCCGTGGCATCCAGGCCATCCATGACCGGCATCTGCATGTCCATCAGCACCAGGTCGTAGTTGTAATGCTGCACCTTGTCGAGTGCGATCTGGCCATTTTCTGCAATGTCGACGGTGAAGCCCGCGTCCTGCAACAGCTCGCAGGCGATCTGCTGGTTGATGTCGTTGTCTTCGGCCAGAAGGATGCGTGCGCCCTGCACGTCTGCCAGTTGCTCGATGCCGGTCGCGGCGCCCAATGCACCGAAGCGGCTTTCCGAACGGCCTTCGCCGAGCGCCTGCATGGTGGTGTCGAACAGCATGGAGGGGCTCACGGGTTTGACCAGCACCCCGCTCAGTCCCAGCGTTTCCGCTTCGTGAATCATCTCCTCGCGGCCGTAGGCGCTCACGATCAGGAGTATCGGGTCGGGCATGAGCTCGAGCGCCCGGATGTGCCGTGCCGTCTCCATGCCATCCATGGTCGGCATGCGCCAGTCGAGGTAGACGATGTCAAAGGCATCGCCTGCCGCATCTGCCGCCTGCAGGGCGCGCATGGCATCCGGGCCGGAGGCCACGTCGGCCACCCTGAAGGTCATGGCCTCCAGCATGCCGCGCAGCACGACGCGGGCATGGGCGTTGTCGTCCACCACCAGCACGCGGCGGCCGCGCAAATCCGGGTTGGGCATCAGCACACGGCGGGGCAGGGTGCTGATGCCCGCCCTGACTGTGAACCAGAAGGTGCTGCCCGAGCCCGGCACGCTGGTGACGCCCACTTCACCGCCCATCAGCCCGGCCAGGTTTTTTGATATCGCCAGTCCCAGCCCGGTACCGCCGAACTTGCGTGTGGTGGAGCTGTCGGCCTGCGAAAAGCTCTGGAACAGCCGCGAGATCTGTTCGTCCGTGAGTCCAATGCCGGTGTCGCTGACCGAGAAATGCAGTAACACGTCGTGGGCGCTGCGTTCCTTCACGCGGGCCGCAATCACCACCTCGCCGGTCTCGGTGTACTTGACGGCGTTGTTGGCATAGTTGATGAGGATCTGCCCGACGCGCAGGGAGTCGCCGACCAGTGCCGGCGGCACGTCGGGCGCGATGTTGAAGACCAGCTCCAGGCCCTTGGCGCTGCATTTTTCGGTGATCAGGTTGGCGACGTTCTCGAGCACCTTGTCGAGTTCGAAGTCGATGTTCTCGATCGATAGCTTGCCGGCCTCGACCTTTGAGAAATCGAGGATGTCGTTGATGATGCCCAGCAGGTGTTGTCCCGAGCTTTGCACCTTGGTGATGTAGTCGCGCTGGCGCGGCGTCAGGTCGGTCTTCAGCGCCAGGTGCGACATGCCGATGATGGCGTTCATGGGGGTGCGGATTTCATGGCTCATGTTGGCCAGGAAGTCCGACTTCATCTGCGTGGCCTCTTCTGCCGATTCCTTGGCGCGGCGGACGGCCTCTTCTTCTTCCTTGCGGTGGGTGATGTCGCGGCTCACACCCAGCAGGCCGCCCTGCTTGCCGTCCTCATACCAGAGCGGAGACACCAGGGTGTCCAGCAGCACACGCCGACCGTCCGGGTAAGTGACCCAGTGTTCCGCCGACACCCGCTCAAGCGATTGCATCATGGTGTTGTCGCGCGCGCGCATGGCCGCGGCAACATCGGGGGGGAAGAGGTCTTCGCAGGTCAGGCCCCGAATCTCGTCGGTGCTGCGGCCCACCATGCGCGCATAGGCGTCGTTGCAGCCGAGGTAGCGGCCTTCATGGTCCTTGTAAAAAATCAGGTCGGGAATCGAGCTGACCAGCGCGCGCATGGTGCTGCGCTGGCGGCTGATCTCGTTGGCGGCGCGCTTTTGCTGGGTGATGTCCTTGAAGGTCGCGACGTGCACGGCGCGTTCCTCGTCCTGGGCCAGGAAGACGGTGATCTCCACATCGATGAGGCTGCCATCGCTGCAGCGAAAGCGGCTTTCAAAATGACGCGGCTTCGCTGATGCCTCCAGGCTCATCTTGATGTCGGCGACGGTTTCGGAACTGGTGTCCACGTCCAGTGCAGACAGTTCCAGGCCGATGAAATCCTCGATGGCGTAGCCCAGTTCGTCGCAGGCAGCCTTGTTGGCATACACGATGCGGCGCTGCACCGGGTCGAGCCAGAACAGCGGCCCCGAGTTTTCGACCACCAGCCGGTTGAAGAGAATCTTGCGTTCGGCGCGGCTGCGCTCGGTAACGTCACGGAAGTTGAACACCAGCCCGACCCGGTTGCCGTTGGACTCCACCGGTGTGATGACGCGCTCGAGCAGCCGGCCGTCCTTCAGTTCAATTTCATCGAACACCTCGCCGTCCATCTGGGCCCACAACTCGGTGGCGCGGGCCACGAACTGCGCACCGTCCCTGACCAGGGTCGCGTGCTGTTTCATCAGCGCGATTTCCTGGCCCGGCGCCATCAGTGCAGCGGGTGCCTCGCCCCACATTTCCGTGAAGCGGTGGTTGGTGTATTTCGCCCCGCTGGCAAAGTGAATGGCCAGCACGCCGTCGGGCGCCGAGTTCAGGGCGTTGCGCAGGAACTCATGCGATGCGGACAGGTGCTTGACGCGCTTTTCCTGCGCCTTCAGGGCCAGCGCCATCGCCTGTTCGCCCGCCGAGGGCAGCCCCAGCAGGCGCTGCAGAAAGGGAAAGCGCTGCAGCTGTTTCTGGAGGGCGGTGTGCATGGCCGGCCGTTCAAGCCGTGAGTTTGTCGGCCATGGCCCGCAGCTCACGCGCCACCGTCAGGCGGTCTTCCGTGGGCCGGCCCGGCAGGTCCATTCGCTCGGACAAACCTTGCAGCTCACGCTGGATCAGCCTGCCCGTGCGGTTGCTGTCGGCCTCCGGCCCGCCATCGACGCGGACCGCGTGGGCGGTGATCGGCTCTGAAAATCCCTTGGCATCGATGGACACCGAGGTATCGGTGTCGATCTCGTTTTTCACCAGTGAATAGGTTTCACCCGAGATCAGGATGCCGCCCGGCTCGGCGGCCTGCTCCAGCCGCGCCGCGAGGTTCACTTCGGGCCCGATGATGGTGTAGTCCATGCGCAGGTCGCTGCCGAAATTGCCGACGTCGCAAAACCCGGTGTTGATGCCGATGCGGATACGGAAGGTCTTGCCCGGCCCACCGGTATCGCGCCACAGGGTCTGCAGGTCGGCCATGCGGCGCTGCATGGCGATGGCCATCTTCACGCACTGCAGTGCGTCTTCACGCACGCCGCGGCTGACCGGGTCGCCGAAAAAAATCACCATCGCATCGCCGATGAACTTGTCGACGGTGCCGCCGAACTCGGCCGCAATGCCCGACATCTCGGAGAAGTAGCTGTTCAGCAGGCGCGTGATGTCTTCGGGCTGCCATTTGGAGGTGGAGCCGGTGAAGTCCTTGATGTCTGAAAAAAACACCGTCAGTTTTTTGCGCTCGGTGTGAATCTCGGCCTGCTGCGAGCCGTCAAAAAGCGACTGGTAGACCTGCGGTGCCAGGTAACGCGACAGCTTTTCGGACAGGGCCTGCAGGCGCCTCGCATTGCCGCTGCGCTCCAGGTGCGACTGCACACGCGTCAACAACAGCGGTGGGCTGATGGGTTTGGTGATGTAGTCGACCGCGCCGAGGTCCAGGCCGAGCTGCTCTTCCTCCATGGTGCTCAGGGCGGTCAGGAAGATCACGGGGATGGTGGCGGTGGGCGGGTGCTGGCGGATGCGCCGCAGCACCTCGTAGCCGTCCATCTCCGGCATCATGATGTCCAGCAGGATCAGGTCGGGCGGGGCCTGCGACATGATGATGGCCAGCGCTTCCTTGCCGGAGCCCGCCAGCAGAAGTTCGTATTTGTCTTCGAGCAGGCCTGTCATCAGGAACAGGTTGTCTTCGGTGTCGTCAACGACCAGAACGCGCGACCGCGGCAATACCGGCGGGGCGCTGGTTGGCAGGGGGGTGGCGGGTGCCGGCAGATGGTCTTGTTTCATGTCTAACCTCCGGGAGTGGCCTGCAGATGTCTGGCCGTTGGATGTAGGTTGGCCAATCTCCTGCAGCAAATAAATCAATTAATTTGATTAATTTGATGAAAGTGTTTTTAAAACGATTCTAAGGGGATTGTTTGTCTGGTGCCAGTCCGGTTGCACCTGACCTCTTGTAGGTGCACAGTCACCCTTGTTTCCTGCTGCGGGCGGCCTGCAAAAGTCAATGGCTGCCGCCGTGCGGGGGACTGCTATATTGGTGCAAGGGCGAGACCTGCCGTGCGGCCGCCCACCACCTCACTTTCAGGTTCGTTTTGGCCTCCTACCTTTCATGACCACCGTTGTTTTTGCTGATCTTGTCGGCAGCACCAGCATGTACGAGCGGCTGGGTGACGAGGCGGCATCGCACTTCGTCAACCAGCTTATGGGCGTGCTGGGCCAGGTCTTCGAGCAGCACCAAGGACGTGTGGTCAAGGTACTGGGGGACGGGCTGTTTGTGGTGTTCGAGTCCCAGGGCGATGCCCTCGCCGCGTGCATCGACATCCAGAAGCGCCTGCTCGACAAACCCATACAGCCGGGCGGTGCCGGCGCACCTGTGCAGATGCAGATCGGCATTGAATCGGGCGAGGTGGTCGAAATAGACGGCGACTGTTTTGGCGACACCGTCAATTCCGCCGCGCGGCTGGCCGATCTGGCCGGTGCCGCACAAATCCTCACCACCGAGAACGTGTTCAAAACCCTGCTGCCGGTGCAAAAGGCATCGCTGCGCAGCATGGGCCCTATGTACCTGCGGGGCAGGGCGGAGGCCAGCCATGTCTACCGCGTCGAGTGGCAGACCGGGCGCGATGAAGACGCGACCATGGCCGGGCGTTCGATGTTTGCCGTCAACCACGAGGTGTTTTTGCAACTGGCCTTTGGCGAGCAGACCATTCGTGTCGACGCGAAAAGCGGCAAGCTGTCCCTCGGCCGCTCTACGGACGCCACCCTGCCGGTCAATGACCCGCGTGTCTCCCGGATGCACGCCACGCTGGAGTGGCGCGGCGGACATTTTGTGCTCAGCGATGCATCGAGCTATGGCACCTGGGTTTACCTCGGCAACCAGGGCGAGCCGGTGATCCTGCGGCGCACCGAGTGCTACCTCGTCGGCAACGGGCAGATTGTGCCGGGTTGCGAGCGCGCCGACGACAACGCGCCGCTGATTGCGTTTTCCGTGCGGAATTAGCCATCCGGGCGTTGTCCTGAGGCGATAAAAACAGGCCTGCTGCCGACCTTGCAGGCTAGAATCTTTTTAGTCTGTGATGCAGCCTTCTGCCGCATCCGCCCCTTACTTCAGCCCTTTCCATGAGTCTTAAAAAGCTTGGCCGTTACGATCTGGTCCGCGTGCTCGGCAAGGGGGCCATGGGGCTGGTGTACGAGGGCCGCGACCCCAACCTCGACCGGCGCGTCGCCATCAAGACCATCAAGGTCGAGAACCTGTCCGATGAGTCGGCCGCCGAATACGAGGTGCGCTTTCGCACCGAGGCCCGCTCCGCCGCGCGTCTGCAGCACCCCAACATCGTCAGCGTTTACGACTCCGACCGCGACGGCGACATCGCCTTCCTGGTCATGGAATTCATCCAGGGCGACGACCTCAAGCACCACCTCGACAAGGGCGAGCTTTATTCGCTGGAGCAAAGCCAGCGCATCATGGCGGACCTGCTGTCCGCCCTTGATTACGCGCACCGCCAGAACATCGTCCACCGCGACATCAAGCCCGCCAACCTGCTGATCGAGCCTGATGGCCGCGTCAAGCTGGCCGACTTCGGCGTGGCGCGCATCCAGGATTCCGGCGAGGCCACGCGCACGCAGGGCACCATCGTCGGCACGCTGAAATACATGTCGCCCGAGCAGCTGCAGGGCCGGCCCATCGATGCGCGTGCCGACCTGTATGCCGCAGGCGTGGTGCTTTACCAGCTGCTGACCGGCAAGCGGCCGTTTGACGGCGACACCGACTTCGCGGTGATCCAGCAAATCGTCAACCACACGCCGCCTGCCGCCACCTTCTACAACGACCGCCTGCCGCCCGCCGTCGATGCCGTGGTGGCGAAGTCGCTGGCCAAGTCACGCGACCAGCGTTATGCCACCGCACAGGAGTTCTCCAACGCGCTGCAGGCCGCCTGCCGCGACGCCTCCGACATCACCATCGTGCCGCCGGCCAGCGCGCCCGGCAAAGGCAGCAATGCCACCTGGACCGCCACCATGATGCCGGGCGAGTCGCTGGTCAGCACCCAGGGTGGCGCGACCAACAGCGGCACCAACACCAGTTCGTCCATCGTCACGCAGGAACTGGAGCTCGTCTACTGGAAGGACATCAAGGAGTCCGTCGACGTCGAGGACATCCAGGGTTTCCTGGCGAAATTCCCGTCCGGCATTTACGCCGACCTGGCCCGCCGCCGCCTGAAAAAGCTCGGCGTCTCGACGGGCGATGAATCCGACGTGGGCACGCGCGCCGGCACGGTCACGCAACTCAGCGGTGTGTCCGCGCCGCTCGAGAAAACCGTGCTGCAGCCACGCGCGCCAGCCAGCGAGCCCGCCAGCCGGGCCGACAAAACCGACCAGGCCTGGCAGGCGCTGGAAGCCGTCGCGGCACAGACGCCCTCGATGCCGCTGGGCCAGGCCGCACCCGCCGCTGCATCGGCAGACCTGGACGCCACGCGCGTGGGTGCGCCGCCGCCTCCGCAAGTGCCAACACCTTCACCGGTGCCATCGCCAGTTCCTGCAGCCGCGCCAGCCGCCACGCCAGCCGCGCCAGCCGCCACGCCAGCCGCCACGCCAGCAGCGCCGGCCAAACGCAAAACAGCCCTGATTGCTGGTGCTGCCATCGCCGTGCTGGCTGTGGCGGGGCTGGCCTTCAAGCTGATGTCGCCATCGGCCCCGCCTGCCGTTGATGCAGCCCAGCCTGCCGCCTCTGCGGCGATGGGCGCGGCCTCTGCCGCAGCCGTGCCGGCTTCAGCCGCATCCGCATCCGCATCCGCAGTGGCCGCCAGCGCCCCGGCGTCAGCGCCGCAGGCCAATGCGTCGGCCGCCGTGTCACCCGCCCTGGCGGCCTCGCGTGTAGCCGCCGCCAAAAAAGCGGCGGCCGACAAGGAAAAAGACAAGGCCGCCAAGGCTGCGCCGGCGAAAACTGCCTCGGCGGCCACGCCTTCGCCGTCCTCAGCGTCCCCGGCCGCAGCCACGCCAGCGCCCGCAGCTGCCGGCGCGGGCAGCCCCGAACAGGCCTGCGAAGGCCGCATGTTGCTGGGTTTCCAGACCTGCATGAGCGAGCAGTGCGCCAAACCCGCATTTGCCAGCCGCCCCATCTGCGTCGAACGCCGCGCCATCGAGCAGCGGCGCGAAGCAGAGCGCCTGTCGCGCTAGATTCGCGGCATCCAGTTCGTATATGGAGGCTTGCCCGTCATTGCGGGCATGACCCGCAATCCATGACCCGCAGCTTGGCTTCGTTTGAGATTGATCCAGGGTCAAGCCCGGGATGACTAAAACGTCGGGATTTTGGGTGAAAGTTAATACCCATATTAACTTTTAAGGCAATTGTTAATATGGAACTTAACTTTTTGGCCTGAACGGCGGAAAACGGCTTTCAGGCGCTCCTAAACGCCTGAAAGAGGCCATTTTGAGGCATCAAATCGGCCTCCAGCCCTTTAAATACATGCTGTAGCAGCTACTGAATTAATAGCAATCCAGCTGCCGGCCTGCGCTTCAAGGGACGGTTCGGTCTGCGTTGGAGGCCGTGTCCTGGTCCCAGCGTGCGGGCCGGCGCTGCGCCAGCTGCTCGCGCTCCTGCGCCATCTGCTCTTCCAGCTGCAGCCGGCCCTGCACCGCGACGGCGATGAGTTTGCTGCGGTCCTTGCGGTGCGGGCGCATGCGCTCGAACAAATCGATGTTGTGTTTGCGAAAACGCATCGCGCTTTGCCGGGCTTCATGTGGGGGGTGGCCCAGTATTTCCAGCACCGTGCGTGCGGTGCGCAGGCTGGACTCGAACAGCTCGCGCTCGACGTTCACCACACCGCGGTCGCGCAGGGCGTTCCAGTGGGTGACGTCGCGGGCACGGGCGACGATTTCCAGTTGCGGGAAATTCTCTTTCACGATATCGACAATCTTCAGCGACTGCTCGACATCGTCGACCGCCAGCACCAAAATTTTGGCGGTGGCCGCACCGGCGGTGCGCAAAAGGTCAAGCCGGGTCGCGTCGCCGTAAAACACCTTGAAGCCAAAGGCGCGGATGGTGTCGACCAGGTCGGCATCGTGGTCCAGCACGGTGGCGGTCTTGCCCTGCGTCGACAGCAGGCGGCCGACGATCTGGCCGTAGCGGCCGAAGCCCGCAATGATGACCGGCTCTTCCTGCTGCTCGGAGATTTCTTCCATCTGTGGGCCGCTGTGCCGGGCGTAACGCGGCAGCAAGATCTTGTCGACAAAAATCAGCAGCAGCGGGCTGAGCAGCATGGACAGGGCGACCGCGCCAATCAGCAGCGATGAGGTCTCGGCGCTGAACACGTTGGCACCGGCGGCGGCCTGGAAAACGACAAACGCAAACTCGCCGCCCTGCGCCAGCAACACGGTGAACACCGGGCGCTCCTGGTAGGGCAGCTTCATGAGTTTGGCCAGGCCGTAAATCACCACCAGCTTGAGGCCGAGAAAGCCGAACAGGATGGCGGCCATCAGGCCCGGGGACTTGAGCAGCACACCGAAGTCGATGCTCATGCCGACGGCGATGAAAAACAGCCCCAGCAGCAGGCCCTTGAAAGGCTCGATGTCGGTTTCCAGCTCGCGCCGGTATTCACTTTCAGCCAGCAGCACACCGGCGAGAAAAGCGCCCAGCGCCATCGACAAGCCGACAAACTGCATCAGCGCCGCGATCCCCACCACCAGCAGCAATGACGCAGCGGTAAAAATCTCGGGCGTGCCGCTGTTGGCAATCCACTTCAACACCGGCCGCAACAGCAGACGGCCGCCGAGGATGATGCTGCCGATGACGGCCACGATCTTCAAAGCCTCGAAGGCACGGTTGCTGTGCTCGACCGCTTCGCCGCCCGACATCGCGCCCAGCAGCGGAAGCAACGCCAGGATGGGGATGGCGGCCACGTCCTGGAACAGCAAAATCGAGAAGCCTGCCTGCCCGCTGGAGGTCGGCATCAGGTTGCGCTCGCCGATGGCCTGCAATGCAATCGCGGTTGACGACAGCGCCAGCCCGAGGCCCGCGACCAGTGCGATCTGCCAGCTGACGCCGAAGGCCATCGCCACCGCCATCAGGATGACGGCGCACCCCAGCACCTGTGCGCTGCCCCAGCCGAAGATGGGGCGTCGCAGGTTCCACAGGCGTTTGGGTTCGAGCTCCAGCCCGACAAGAAAAAGCATCAGCACCACGCCGAATTCGGCGAAATGAAGAATGTCCTGCACATTGGTGACCAGGCCCAGGCCCCAGGGGCCGATGGCGATGCCGGCGGCGAGGTAGCCAATGATGGACCCGAGGCCGAGTTTTTTGGCCAGCGGCACGGCCACCACGGCGGCGGCCAAATAGATGAAGCTGTTGATCAGCCAGGAAGGCGCGTGTTCCATTTACTGGGCTCCCGGTGTGGCGGTCGTTTCATCGTCAAACCTGATGGTGCTGGCCAATGAATGCCGGGTGGCGGCCTGGTCCGGGACCGGCCGGTCTTTCATCGGCACCACGCAGGCGGCGCATTGCTCCAGCTCGTCCATCTCGGGCCACTCGGGGTAGGTTTCCAGCCGCTCGCGGAAGGTTTGCAGGTGCTGCGCGACGACAGGTGCATCGACGCTGTGCGCGCCGTGCAGGATGAGCGGCGGCAAAAACCGCATGCCGCAGAGGGCGGCGGTTTGCTCATAAGGCGGCAGGAAGGCATCGAAGAAGTAGCGGTTGTACCCTTGGGGGTGGTAGGAGCCCTCCGGCCCGCCCGTGGTGGCGACCAGCCAGAGGTCCTTGCCCTGCAGGGCGCGGCCCGCGCCATCGCTGGCGACACTTGCGTCTCCCGCGCCGTAAGCCCATCCGTACGTGAGCACCTCGTCGAGCCAGAGCTTTTGCAGCGCCGGCATCGAATACCACTGGATGGGGTGCAGCAGCACGATGAGGCTGGCTTTGGTCAGTGCGGCCTGCTCGGCGGGCACATCAATCGCGTAGTCGGGGTAGGTCGAATAAAGGTCCTGCACCTGGGTGCGGGCTGAGGCCTGCGCGGCCTCCATCATGGGGCGGTTGACACGTGATTCGCGCCAGGCGGGGTGGGCTGCGATCACGTAGATGTCGTTTGCAGCCGGAATGTCAGTGGTTGTCGGAAAGCTCGTCATGCCGTTACGATAGCGGAAAAGCCCGGAGCCATGCACGGTTCGGGCCAGCACCCACATCAAAAACCCCTGAGGAGATTTCCATGCCCGTGGTCGTCATCGCCAATCCAAAGGGAGGCGTCGGCAAATCGACACTTGCCACCAATGTCGCCGGTTACTTCGCCAGCCAGGGCCACGCCGTCATGCTGGGCGATGCCGACAGGCAGCAGTCCACGGCACTCTGGCTGGGACTGCGCCCACCGGCAGCCCGGCCCATCACCAGCTGGGACGTGACGTCCGAACTGGTCAAGCCGCCCAGAGGCACGACGCACGTGGTGCTGGACACCCCCGGCGGCCTGCATGGCTCGCGCCTCAACGACGTGGTGAAGGTGGCCGACAAGATCATCGTGCCGCTGCAGCCCAGTGTGTTTGATATTTTTGCGACCCGCGCCTTCCTCGACCAGCTGGCCGAACACCGCCGCGCCGGCAAGGTGCAGGTCGGCATCGTCGGCATGCGTGTGGACTCGCGCACGATTGCCGCAGACAAGCTGCACGACTTCGTCGACAACCTCGGCCTGCCCGTGCTGGGTTATTTGCGCGACACGCAAAACTACATCCACCTGGCCGCGCGCGGTTTGAGTGTGTTTGACGTGGCGCCCGGCCGTGTGGGCAGGGATCTTGAGCAGTGGCAGGGCATTTGTTCGTGGCTGAATAAATAGAGCGCAGAGCGGGACTGTCACTGACTGGACAGCGGTTTAGCCCGCGTGCCAATGCTGGCGCTAAAGTCAATCCATGAGAACTTTTGAAACCCTTGCCGACCTGGCCGCCTGCGTGGGCCAGGAAGTGGCCGTCAGCGACTGGACCACCATTTCGCAGTCGCAGGTCAACCAGTTTGCCGATGCGACACACGACCACCAGTGGATTCATGTCGACCCTGAAAAAGCCAAAGCCGGGCCTTTCGGCACGCCGATTGCGCATGGATTTCTGACGCTGTCGCTGCTGCCGTTTTTTATGGAGTCGTCGTTTGAAGTGACGAAATCCCGCATGGGCGTCAATTACGGCCTGAACAAGGTCCGTTTCACGTCGCCGGTGCCTGTCGGCAGCCGCCTGCGCGCGCGCATGACGCTGCTGGCCGCCACGCCGATCGACAACGGCGGCATTCAGTTCACGTGGAACATGACGGTGGAACGTGAGGGCGGCGACAAGCCGGTGTGTGTCGCTGAATCGCTGGCGCGGTTTTATCCCTGAGTCTTCAGGGCGGGAAGGGGCTTAGCCCTGGATACGGGTCAGCTGCGACGGCGGTACCCAGCCTTCAAAAACATCGACCAGGCTGTTGATGCGTTCGACCGCGACGCGCTGGCTGTGCATCTGCGAAATGCACTGGTGCAGGTCGCTGCGCAGCATCCAGAGTTCCATGGGGGTTTTGGCCGCGTTGATCTTGAACATCACGCGCTGGGCGCGGATGTCCTTGCAGTCTTCCAGCGTGCTGTGCAGGCTGCGCCTGATCTGCTCGATAGGCAGTTGCCGGCGGTTGATGGCACTGGTGCCACCATGCATGGTCGTCCCGAAAATACGTTGAAGAAGCATGTTCACAGCAATGGCTCCTGCCAGTCTTGTGAACCGCAAGGAAAGGGATAAAAACGCTGGCTGGTCTGGTGGGACGGGCTTGCGCAACTTGCTTTAGGTTTAAAGCTTAAGTTGAAGTTTAGGGTTTTCCCTGAATTGCATCAAGTCGTCGTGACAGCGGCAAGACATCGCTGTGTCGCCAATGCGACGCGCCCCGGCCGGGGCTTGCCCATGTGCTAAGGCGGCGAGATAGGCGCCATGCCGCCAAACCCGTTCTGGCGCCACGCTTCAAAGACAGTGAGCGCTACCGTATTGGACAGGTTGAGGCTGCGCTGGCCCGGTTGCATGGGCGCTTTCAGGCGTTGTGCAGGTGCAAACGATTTGCGTACTTGTTCCGCCAGACCCCGGGTTTCAGACCCGAAGACCAGCCAGTCGCCGGGCTGAAAAGCCGCGTCATAGAGATTTCGGGTGCCATGCGTTGTCAGCGCGAACAGCCGGTCAGGCGGCGGTTGTTCGCTGTCCAGCAGGGCCTGCCAGCTGGCGTGGCGGATGAGCTGGGCGTACTCGTGGTAGTCCAGCCCGGCCCGGCGCATGTGTTTGTCGTCCATGGAAAACCCCAGCGGCTCGACGAGGTGGAGGCGGCAGCCGGTGTTGGCTGCGAGCCGGATGACGTTGCCGGTATTGGGCGGGATTTCAGGCTCGACGAGGACGATATTGAACATGCGCGGATTGTCGCCGGGCACCCGGCCTGATCAGTCCAGGTCGGTTTTGGCGATGGCGACGCCGGTGATGCGGCGGGCGCCTGCTTCCCGCAAAACACGCGCCGCCGTGAAGATGGACGCGCCGCTGGTCACCACGTCGTCCACCAGCACCACCTGCCTGCCGGACACCAGCTGTGCCTGCAGGGGGTCGAGCTGGAAAGCGCCCTTGACGTTGGCCAGGCGTGCCTCGCGTTTCAGTTCTGTTTGTGGTCTGGTGTCGCGGGTCCTCAGCAAGAGCTGGGCATGCAGCCTGCCCGGGCTGGCAGATTGCGTGGCCAGCACGCGCGCGAGCTCCCTCGCCTGGTTGAAGCCGCGCGATTGCAGGCGTTCTGCCGAGAGGGGCATGGGGATGATCAGGTCGCCCGGTGCCAGTTCTGCCAGCGCCTGGCGGACAGGCGCTTGCCCCATCAGCAGGCTGGCGAAAAAACCTGCCCAGCCGGGCTGGTCGCCAAATTTGTAGCGGGTGATCAGGTCTGACCAGGGGTAGGCATAAGACGTGGTGACCAGCATGGCGTCCAGTGGTGGGGGATGCTGAAGGCACGTCACACACAAGCCAGGTTCTGGCAGCCTGCCTTGCGGGAGGTCGCCGTGGAAGGGCGCGGCGCAGGTCCTGCAGCGAACAGGCTGCGGCGAAAACCGTGACGTACAGGCGCTGCACACCTGGCGCGCAGGCCAGCTGCGGCACACGGCGCATTGCCCGGGCAGACCTCCGCCCGGCAATCCGCGTGCCAAGCTGCGCCATGTGGGGTTTTTGAGATTGTCGGCAAGGCTCTGGAACACGGGATCAATATACTCGCGAGCTTGCCGCCCCTGCGATCTTTCCCTTCACCATGACCCCCAACGAGCGACCGCCCACCCTGGACCCGACAGCCGTTGCCAGATGGCAGCGCGTGGCGCCTGCGGCGTCGCCCTGGCTGCATGAGGAGGTGGCCTCCCGCATGCTGGACCGCCTGCAGTGGATCAAGCTCGCGCCGCTGGCCTGGGCGCATTGGGGGGCTGTGCGCGGCGGGCTGAAAGCGCACCGCCAACTGCTGCAGAAATATCCGCAGGCCACTTGCCTGGTCTCGGAAACGCTGGCCGACAAAAAGCAGCAGGCCATCCGGAGCCTGACATTGCCCTGGTGGAACCCCGCCGGATGGTTCGGGCCCAAAACACGCTTTGAGATGCCGCCGCCGGGCGGCGTTGACATGCTCTGGGCCAATATGGCGCTGCATGAGGCCGAAGATCCCCAGGCGCTGCTGTCTGCGTGGCACAAGGCGCTCAAGGTCAATGGTTTTTTGATGTTTTCGTGCCTCGGCCCCGACACCGCCATCGAGCTGCGCGAGCTTTACAGCTCGCTCGGCTGGCCGCCCGCAGGCCATGAGTTGACCGACATGCACGACTGGGGTGACATGCTGGTCCAGGCCGGATTCGCCGAGCCGGTGATGGACATGGAGCGCATCACGCTGACCTATGAAACGCCGGCGCGGCTGTTGCAGGAGCTGGCTGAACTGGGCCGCAACTTCCACCCGGCGCGGTTTCCCGCGCTCAGGGGACGGCGCTGGAAGGCGAAACTTGAAGATCTTTTGCAGGAGCGCCTGGCCACCGGCCCGGATGGCCGCCTGTCGCTGACCTTCGAGGTCATATACGGCCATGCGCTCAAACCCCAGCCAAGGATGAAGGTCAGCGGCATGAGCGCGGTTTCGGTGGAAGACATGCGCGCCATGCTCAAGGAAGGGCGCGTGCCGGACAGGGGCAGCGAATAAAGCGCCCGGCTTTGACCCCCGCTGCATGCGCGTTTCCGGGGGCAAGCTGGCTATAATCGGGGCTGTATTTCCGGGCATGTTCCCAGGCCTCCTGGCAGCTTTCTCAGTGCTGCTTTTTCCAGGTGTCGCTCCGTGTCGCCAACCACCTCTGCGCTTGCCGCCTCCACATTCCGTTTTGCCAGCGTGTCGTCCGGCCAGGATGACCGCCAGGCTTCATCCGGCAGCGTCCAATGGCTGCTCAAACGCAATTGCTCCGTCACACCTGCCCAACTGGGCTGGATGTACGTTTCCCTGTGCATGGTCTCCATGGGCATTGCCCTGTTTTTCTGGGTGCAGGGCGCGCGCATGGTCATGCCGTTTGCCTGGCTCGAGCTGCTGGCCGTGGGCATGGCGTTTGTTGTTTACGCGCGGCATGCGCGTGACGGTGAAAAAATTGTGCTGCAGGGCGGCCAGCTGGTGGTCGAACTCGAAACAGGCGGCCGCATGGAGCGTGCGGAATTCAACCGGCAATGGGTGAGGGTGGAGCCCAAAGACAGCGACGGCTCCCTGATTGAAGTGTCCGGGCAGGGCCGGTCGGTGCGCGTAGGCCGGCACTTGCGGCCTGAACTCCGGCCCGCGCTGGCGCGTGAAATCCGCTTTGCCTTGAGGACTTGCTAGACCGCAAGCACTGCGCAACACCCTTTGTCAGGCTGCCAGCCGCCAATAAAACATCAGGCAATGCCGGGCAGGCCCGGCGCTAACTTTATAATCAGCAGGTTAAATTAAGCCGGATGCCTTGCTGAGCAGTCCGGCCAGCGATTCGACCAGCAATGGAAGCCATAAAAGTGATCACGATGAACGTAAGCAAAACCATAAGCAAAATGACCCGGTCCGTGGCGCAGCGTGCCGCCACCCTTCTGGCTTTCATGGCCGCCTGGGCCAGTACCGCCGCTTATGCCGTCAAGGATTTGCCGGGCGGTCCCGCTGTCAACCAGCTGAACCTGCACCCCGCAGTCACCAAAATCGCCGAAGAGCAGCACTGGCTGCACTGGTTCATCATGATCATCTGTATCGTGATCTTCGTGGTCGTGTTCGGCGTGATGTTTTATTCCATCTGGAAACACCGCAAGTCGAAGGGCCACAAGGCCGCCAACTTCCACGAGTCCGCAGCGGTTGAAATTGCCTGGACCATCGTCCCCTTCCTGATCGTGATCGGCATGGCCCTGCCAGCCACCAAAACCCTGGTGGCCCAGAAAGACACGACCAGCGCCGACGTCACCATCAAGACCACCGGCATGCAGTGGAAATGGGGCTACGACTACATCAAGGGCGAAGGCGAAGGCATTGCGTTTGTCTCGACCCTCGACACCGCCCAGCGCGAGATGTCCAATGCGGGCGGCCCCAGGGGTGCCAATGCGCCGGACAATTACCTCCTCAAGGTCGATAACCCTATGGTGGTTCCGGTCAACAAGAAGGTTCGCATCATCACGACCGCCAATGACGTGATCCACGCTTTCGCTGTCAACTCGCTGGGTATCAAGCAGGATGCGATTCCCGGTTTTGTCCGTGACACGTGGTTCCGTGCCGAAAAAATCGGTGACTACTACGGCCAGTGCCAGGAACTCTGCGGCAAGGAACACGCCTACATGCCCATCCACGTGAAAGTGGTGTCGGCTGCCGACTACACCGCCTGGGTGGCGGTGAAGGCCAAGGAAGCCGCCGCAAAGCTGGATGACCCCACCAAGGTCTGGACGCTGGTCGACATCAAGGCCCGTGGCGAGAAGGTTTACGCTGCCAACTGCGCTGCCTGCCATCAGGCCAACGGCAAGGGCGCCGGCCCGATCAAGCCGCTCGACGGGTCTGCCATTGTTCTGGACGCTGACCATAACAAGCAGATCCAGATTTTGCTGAACGGCGCTGCCGGTGGTGCCATGCCTTCCTGGAAGGCCCTGAGCGATACCGATCTGGCTGCTGTTGCCACCTACACCAAGAACAACTGGTCCAACCAGACCGGCCAGCTGGTGCAGCCTTCCGAAGTCCTCGCTGCGCGCAAATAAGCGCCGCAGCCTGCAACCAGAATTTCCAGCCGCCTGACCATACCGTCGGCCGCATTGACAAAGTTATCAGGCTAAATGCCCTGTAAGAGCCACCAAAGGAAGCCAAGATGAGTGCAGTTCTCGACCCCCACGGACACAGTGGCGATCATGCGCATGATGATCACCATGACGACCACCACGCCCCCACGGGCTGGCGTCGCTGGGTGTATGCCACCAACCACAAGGACATCGGCACGCTGTACCTGCTTTTCAGCTTCTTCATGCTGATGTTTGGCGGTGTGCTGGCCCTGTTGATCCGCGCCGAGCTGTTCCAGCCCGGCCTGCAACTGGTCAACCCCGAGCTCTTCAACCAGCTCACCACGATGCACGGCCTGATCATGGTGTTCGGCGCCATCATGCCGGCTTTCGTGGGCTTCGCCAACTGGATGATCCCGCTGCAGATCGGCGCTGCCGACATGGCTTTTGCGCGCATGAACAACTTCAGCTTCTGGCTGATGATTCCCGCCGGCCTGATGCTCACGACTTCGTTCTTCATGCCTGGCGGCGCACCCGCAGCCGGCTGGACGCTCTACGCACCGCTGACCCTGCAGATGGGCCCGTCCATGGATGCCGGTATTTTTGCCATGCACATCCTGGGCGCATCGTCCATCATGGGCTCTATCAACATCATCGTCACCATCCTGAACATGCGCGCACCCGGCATGACGCTCATGAAGATGCCGATGTTCTGCTGGACCTGGCTCATCACCGCTTACCTGCTGATCGCCGTCATGCCTGTGCTGGCCGGCGCCATCACCATGACGCTGACGGACCGCCACTTCGGCACCAGCTTCTTCAACCCCGCCGGCGGCGGCGACCCGGTGATGTACCAGCACATCTTCTGGTTCTTCGGCCACCCCGAGGTCTACATCATGATCTTGCCGGCCTTCGGCATCATCAGCCACATCATTCCCGCCTTCGCACGCAAGCGCCTGTTCGGTTATGCATCGATGGTTTACGCCACCGGCTCCATCGCCATCCTGAGCTTCGTCGTCTGGGCGCACCACATGTTCACCACCGGCATGCCGGTGACCGGCCAGCTGTTCTTCATGTACTCGACCATGCTGATCGCCGTGCCGACGGGCGTGAAGGTGTTCAACTGGATCGCGACGATGTGGAAGGGCTCGATGACGTTCGAGACGCCCATGCTGTTCGCCGTCGGTTTCATCTTCGTGTTCACCATTGGCGGTTTGACGGGTGTGATCCTGTCGGTCGCACCGATTGACACGCAGCTGCAGGACACCTACTACGTGGTGGCCCACTTCCACTACGTGCTGGTGGCCGGCTCGCTCTATGCGATGTTTGCCGGGTACTACTTCTGGTCGCCGAAATGGACCGGCGTGATGTACAACGAAACCCGCGGCAAGATCCACTTCTGGTGGTCGCTGATTTC
>JAZKDR010000046.1:0-3689 GCA_040387435.1 Pseudomonadota bacterium | reverse complement strand
AGCTTCATGTTCTGCGCGTAGGTCATGCCCAGCGCGCGGCCGGCGTTGACCTGGCCACGCGAGATGGACTGGATACCCGCCCGCATGATTTCGCTGAAGTAGGCCGCTTCAAACGCCACAAAGGTGATGATGGCCGAGATCTCCGCGCGGTAGTTGCTGCCACCAGGAATGGCGGCGTAAAAACCCGCGGGTACCAGCAGGAAGAACCACAGGATCACCATGACCAGCGGCACCGAACGCATGCCGTTGACATAGAAGGTCGCGGGAATCATCAGGAATTTCTTGCCCGACAGACGCATCAGCGCGAGGATCGTGCCGAAGATGATGCCGCCAATCGTCGCAATGACCGTCAGTTCGATACTGAAGATAAAGCCCTTGATGACGAACTTGGAAATAATGTCCCAGCTCAGGAAGCTCAGGTCGAGTCCAAACATGTCAGTGTCCTCCGCCAGTTGCACCGGCCACCACAAAGCCCGGTATCTGCAGTTTCTTCTCGACCACCGCCATCAGGCGGTTGACCGTAAAGGCAGATGCTGCGTACATCAGGGTCACTGCGAGGTAAATCTCAATGCCGCGCGAAGTTTCTTCCTGCGCCTGCATGGCGAACATGGTGAGCTCGGCAATCGACACGGCGAACGCCACCGAAGAGTTCTTCAGCAGGTTCATCGACTCGCTGGTGAGCGGCGGAATGATGATGCGAAATGCCATCGGCAAAATCACATAACGGTAGGTTTGCGCCGTGGTGAAACCCATGGCCATGCCTGCGTAACGCTGGCCACGTGGCAAGGCCTGGATACCAGCCCGTACCTGCTCTGCAATACGGGACGAGGTAAAGAAACCAAGGCCGAACACCACCAGGATGAAGCTTGGCAGGTCCTTCATGGCCGGGAAAATCTTGGGCACGACAAAGTACCAGATGAAGATCTGTACCAGCAGCGGTATGTTGCGGAACAGTTCCACCCAGGCATTCGCAATGCGAACCAGCCAGGGGCTGTTTGGAAGGGTCCGCATGGTGCCAATCAGCGCGCCGAAGATCATGGCCACGACCCACGAAGCGCCGGCGACGGACAGCGTCCACCCCCAGGCATCGAACATCCACTGCAGATAGGTGCGGCCGCTGCCGTCATCCTGCAAAAATACTTTCCAGTCCCAGGTCATGGTTACTCCAGCCTACTGTTATTGATGTTGTTGCTCAAACGAAAAGCCTTGCGGCAAATGACAAACCCCGCCGTGAACACTCAGGGACGGGGTTTGTATCTCTTCAGACTATCCGGCAGATTCAGGCCGGTTTACTTCTTGGCGTAGTCTTCCATAGGCTTGTCGTTAGGCGTGGCCCAGGCAGCCTTGGTGCTGTCGCTCAGTGCCAGTCCGACCTTGGTGTTCTTTGGCGGAATGTTCGACAGGAACCACTTGGTCCAGAGCTTGTCCATTTCGCCGCTCTTGATCATGGCCTTGATGGTGTCGTCACCGAGCTTCTTGAAGGCCGGGTCATCCTTGCGGATCATGATGGCGATGGGCTCAACGCTCAGCACTTCACCGACGATCTTGAAGTCGGCAGGGTTCTTGGCGGTGGCAATGTTGCCGGCCAGGATGGAACCGTCCATCACGAACGCATCAGCGCGGCCCGATTCGAGCAGCAGGAAGCTGTCGGAGTGGTCCTTGCCGAAGACTTCCTTGAAATCAACGCCGGTGGCGCGCTCGTTCTTGCGCAGGGTCTGCACAGAGGTCGTGCCCGTGGTGGTGGCGACGTTCTTGCCGTTGAGCTGGGCAATGGCGGTGATGCCGGAATTGGCCTTGACCGCAATGCGGACTTCTTCAACGAAAGTAGTCGGCAGGAAAGCCACGTCCTTCTGGCGGGTGGCGTTGTTGGTGGTCGAGCCGCACTCGATGTCCACGGTGCCGTTCTGGACCAGGGGGATGCGGTTTTGCGAGGTTACGGGCTGGTATTTGACTTCCAGCTTGCGGCCAGCGGCTTTTTCGAGGGCTGCGATCACGCCGTTGCAGACTTCAACGTGGTAGCCGGTGTACTTGCCGTCACCCAGGGTGTAGGAAAGTGCACCGGAGGAGTCACGAACGCCCATGGTGACCACGCCGGAGGCCTTGACCTTGGCGATGGTGTCGTTAGCCTGGGCGAAAGCGCCGCCGGTAGCGAGCAAGGCGATTGAGAGGGCGGCTAGTTTGAGTTTCATGCTATCTCCTGTATTGAAAATGAAACGGTTGGTGAATGACATTCTAGAGAGTGCTTACAAGGGCTAACCCCAAGGTTTACCCGTGTCCTTCCAGAACGTTTTGAGAGGTGTTTTCGTTGATGGCGAAGCCTGAAAATGCTGCTTTAAATGCTGTCTTTACAGGGGATTCATGAACGGCCCCGAACGTCCCCAATGTGGTGCGAGCGGATCAATGGCCATCATGACGCCTTCTGCAAGCAGTCTTTGTGCCAGCCCCTGCCGCGCTCCGGTCAGCGCAAGTTTAATGTCAGCCTGCAGGGCTTGGTCACGCCCTCATGCAGGGGTCCCGAACTGTAAATTTGCCGCTTGCAAAACACCAATGCCGTTTCAGGCAACAGCCATGCATTTTTTTAATAAGGGGCAAGGGTTACTACTTAGCTTGTCTTTTTGGGGCCTGGCGCTGGGCCTTTGACGGCGTGCTGCGCCTGGAGGAAAGTCCAGAGCGCCTGCGCATGGCTTTTGGCTGACGCATTGGCGACCGGTCGCTCGCGGTAAACGCGGATGTCCATGGTCATTTCGAGCTTGTCGCCGGCACTCACCAGCTTGCGTGCGCGAAGCTCTTTCTTGACCGCGCTGGACGGCAAAAACGCGATGCCATGGCCTTCGAGCGCCATCGCCTTCAGGCCTTCGGCCATGTCGGTTTCATACACCCTGTCCAGGTGGATGGCCGTGCCCGATTGCTTGAGGATCAGGTCCACCACGCGGCCCAGATAGGCACCGGGCGCATACCCGAGGTAAGGCAGCGGCTGGCCTGCACGCCCAGGCAGCCGGTACATCGGCTCGCCTTCGGCATCAGGCTTCACATAAGGCGACAGCACTTCCAGCCCCAGCGTGACCATTTCATAACGGTCCGGGTCCAGCTGGAAGGGCTGGGAATCATGGTGGTAGGCGATCAGCAGGTCACAACTGCCCTCGACCAGCCGCAGCACGGCATCGTGCACATTCAGCGCAATGAGCCGGCTCTTGATGGGACCGAATTTTTCACGCAGGCTGCTCACCCACGCGGGGAAAAATGTGAAGGCCAGCGTGTGCGGCACAGCGAACTCGATGACGTCCTGCCCGGCAGACGTATGACCCCGCAACATCGCCCGCGTCGACTGCAGACCCTGCAGCATTTCCAGCGACTGGCTGTAAAGCGTTTCACCAGCCGGGGTCAGGCGCGTCGGGTAAGAACTGCGGTCCACCAGGTCGGTGCCCGCCCACGCTTCGAGCGCCTGGATGCGCCGGGAGAAAGCTGGCTGCGTCACGTGCCGCAACTGCGCAGAGCGGCTGAAACTGCGGGTTTCAGCGAGGCTTACAAAATCTTCCAGCCATTTGGTTTCCATTTTTTAATTATGAGGGGTTGGATTTGGGTTGGGGCTAGGTGGTAGCCATAAGGCCGTTCTTGCGGCTGTTTGCCGTGCCCGTCACGACCAGGCCGGGAGTCGCCCCGGCGGGCGAGTTACTTTTCTTTGCTTCGCC
>JAZKDR010000045.1:0-138074 GCA_040387435.1 Pseudomonadota bacterium | reverse complement strand
ATCCAACCCCGTGGAGGCTGGGCCGAGGAGCGCAGATGGAGACGGCATAAAGGGGAAAAACTTGTTTGAGCGCAGCGAGTTGTTTTTCCCGCCGGCGGAATCGAGCACCGCAGGTTGCCTGTAGCGCAGCGAAAGGACCCAGACGTCGGGTCGCCTTTTCTTTGGTTACTTTTCTTTTGGCGAAGCAAAAGAAAGTGACTAGCTGCCGGGCTACCCCCGGCTTCTGCGTGAAGGGCACACATTCCAAACCTCTATCAGATGTATCAAGGCAAAGAGCCCCATCCCAGAGCGGGACAAATCCCGCGCTAAGCTATCCCTATGCAATTTTTATTTCTGGTCTTCCTCGTCGTCGCCATCAACTTCTTCATCAAGAAAAAAGAGCAACGCCAGCGCATCATTCTTCTGGGCCGCCAGCTCGGCCAGTTCCAGATCGAAAAGCTCATGGAGACCCTGGCCGACGGCTACCTGCGCGCGCTGGGTGAGGCCGATGCCGACAGGCGTGAGCAGGTCTGGCGTTACCTTGAGACGGCCGAGGTGCAGTTCTGCGAGCAGTTCAACAAGTTCAGCGCGCAGGTGTTGACGCTAGATGCGGCCGACACGCGTGTGAGCAAGTTTGCGGTCGGCTTTGCGTTCGCGACCCGCGTGTTTCCCAAAGCCACGTTTGATTTGCGCGAGGCGCTGGCCATTCACGCCCAGGGCATTGAGCGGGCCGCAAAAAACGCCATGGGCCGCTCGCCGCGCGACAAGGCCTTCACGCTGTCGGCAGAGCTGTTTTTGATGCAGCACACCTGCCACTGGTTTTGCAACTCCAAAGACATCGCCTCCGCGCGCCTGTTGATGCGCCATAAAACCAGTTACGTACAGGTGCTCGAAGCCATCGACCCTGAAACGCGCGCCGCTTACCTGGCGCTGGTGTCCCGCTAGGGTTTAGCTGCAGCTGTTGCCGCTGGCGCGCTGAAAGCTCTGGCCTTGCGCCAGTGCGAGGTTGCCCTGTGCAGACGCAATGCGCAGCGCGTTGCCCGTGGCCTGCAGCACCAGCTCGCCATTGCTCCCCGCGGGCGTGCGCAGCTCGTTGCCGTTGATGGTGCCCTTGAGCTCGCGCGTGCGGTCACGGAAAGCCAGCGTGCCGTCAAACGTCTGGTACTTCTGCGTCAGGCGAATGCTTGCGCCCTTGAACAGGCCCGCGCCACACCACAGGCCCGCCACCTGGGCAGGCACCGTCCACAGATGAATCTTGCTCGACTTCTCGCGGCCCACTGATTTTTCGGGCACATCGACCATGGTGGTGCGGTCGGGTTTCCAGTCGCCCATGTCCCAGTCGTGCGAGACGATGCGTGTGCCCGGTTTCAGGTTCAGGATGGCCGGGCGCAACGCCATGTTCACATCGGGCAGCAGGTACATGGTGATGACTGTGGCGGGGGCGAGGTCGGTCTTGAACAAATCCTGCTCACGAAACTCCGCCTTGTCGGCCACACCCGCATCGCGCGCATTGGCTTTGCTTTTTTCAACCAGCCGCGGGTCGATCTCAACGCCCAGGCCCGTCGCCTCAAAACGTTTGGCCGCCAGGATGACGATGCGCCCATCCCCCGAGCCCAGGTCAATCACGTGGTCGCCCTTTTTGACGCCCGAGATGCTGAGCATTTCAAGTGTCACGTTGTCGGGCGAGGTGACGAAGGGCACTTCTTCCGTGGGTTGCGCTTGCGCAGCGCAGGTTGCGCACAGCAGGGCACAGGCGGCGAGAAGGCGGGTTGATGTTGGGGTGAGTCTTTTGCGGAAGGTCATGTCTCGTATCCGTTGAGGGTGGCGCGCTTGCGCAGGGCTTGCTTACAAGTCTAAAGCCGATCCGGAAACCGGCTTGTCAGAGGGACTCGCCTGCTTGTCCCTACGGGCAAGTCGGTTAAATGCAATTAAATGGTTGCATATTGATTTGAATGTGTGCAAAATAGAGCAACCAATTTGTTGCATTTTTATTCAATCAGGGAGATTTTCATGAACCACTTTCAGCGCCAGCTGGTCCTCAATGCCTCACCCGCCGCCGTGTACAAAACCCTCACCACAGAGCAGGGCCTGCGTGACTGGTGGACGCACAGCTGCGAGGCCGACACCGCCGTAGGCGGCCACATCACCTTCCGGTTTGGCCGCATCTACAAGGTCATGCGCATAGCCAGCCTGGTGCCGGGCCGCGAGGTGCGCTGGCACTGCGTCGAGGCCCATCTGGAGATCCCCGGCGTGACGAACAAGACAGAGTGGGTGGGCACCGACATCGTGTTCAAACTCACACCGGTGGAAGGCGGCAAGACCCGGCTGGACTTTGAACACATCGGCCTCACGCCCGCATTCCAGTGCTACGTGCAATGCGAAGGCGGCTGGAACCTCTTTCTTGGCAGCCTGCAAAAGCTGGTCGAGACCGGCACTGGTACGCCTTACATCGCCGAGGTTGCAGAAGTCTGCAGCCACTGAGCCCTTGGCTAAAACACAGCACAATCCATTAAAAGGAAGTCATATGACCACCACTTCACCCGCCGCCTCGACAGACGCCATCGAGCGCAGCATCCACATCAAGGCACCGCGCTCCAAAGTGTGGCGCTCGCTGTCTGACGCCGAACAGTTCGGTACTTGGTTCGGCGCCGCGCTGAAAGGCAAAACCTTCACCAGTGGCCAGCGCGTCGAAGCCGCCATGACCATCAAGGGTTGCGAGCACATCATGTTCGACGTGATCCCCGAGCGCATCGAACCCGAAAGCCTGATGTCTTACCGCTGGCACCCCTACACGTCGGGCGATGAATACTCAAAAGAAGAACGCACCCTCGTCACTTTCACGCTGAAAGAGATCGACGGCGGCACCCTCCTGACGGTGGTTGAAAGCGGCTTCGACAAGATCCCGCCATCACGCCGCGCGCGCGCCTTCGCCAGCAACAGCAACGGCTGGGAGGCCCAGCTCAAAAACGTCGCCGCACATGCCGCCGCGGGCTGACAAGCCGGTGAACGCAGTGAAGGCGCAGAAGAAGCCGCCGACCGACCTGGCCTCGGTCTTCTTTGCGCTGGGCGACAAGACACGCCTGGAACTCATTGCGGTGCTGTGTGTTGGCGGCGCGTTCTCGATTGCGCAGTTGACGGCCAACACAGACCTCACCCGCCAAGCTGTCACCAAACACCTTCAGGTGCTGAGTGACGCCGGCCTGGTCAGGGACTTGAAGATGGGCCGCGAACGCCTGTGGCAGTTCGACCCCGCGCAGATGGAAGAAGCGCGCAAGTCACTCGAAGCGATTGGCCAACAGTGGGAATCCGCTTTGGGACGTTTGAAGCAATTTGTGGAAGAGGGCTAAACCCGCGCCCAGACCAGCAGCAAATTGTTGGCGGGCATGGCGTGCCTTGCTTTGAGCCTTAAGCCCGCCTTGGCCGCTTCTGCCTCTACGTCTTCAAGGCGGCGAATGCCCCAGTCCGGATTGCGCTCACGCAGGCTCTGGTCAAACGCCAGGTTGCCCGGTGAGGTTGGCACGGCATCTTCGAGGTACGGGCCATAGGTGACAAGCCGGCCGCCGGGCGCAAGGTGCTGCGCGCTGCCAAGCATCAGTGCGGCGCAGGTGGCCCATGGCGAGATGTGCAGCATGTTGGCGCAGTAGATCAAATCGAAAAGTTGCTCGGCGGGTAACCAGCTTGCTGCCATCACATCCAGCACCACGGGCGCGCGTACATTGCCAACACATTGTTCAGCCACCCAGACGTTGATCGACCCAAACCCGTCAGCCTGTGCATCGCTGGGTTGCCAGTCCCATTCAGGCAAACCGGCCGCAAACCACGCCACATGCTGGCCGGTGCCTGAGGCGATCTCCAGCGCACTGCCCTGCGCAGGCAACACGCTCACCAGCACATCCAGAATGGCCTGCTTGTTGCGGTCAGCGGCGGGGCTGTAGTCGGGTGGTTGTGGTGTCGCCATCAGCTGATGCTTCCCACCTTGTCACTGGCATCACACCAGGTGCCGGGCGCGATGCCGTCAATGGAGAACGGCCCCACCGCAGCACGAATCAGCCGCAACGTCGGAAAGCCCACCGCAGCCGTCATGCGCCGCACCTGCCGGTTGCGGCCTTCGCGAATCACCAGTTCAATCCACGAGGTGGGGTGCGCCTGCCGCACGCGTATAGGCGGGTCGCGTGGCCACAGGGCAGGCGGATCGTCCACACGCTCAGCACGCGCCGGCAGCGTCGGCCCGTCATTGAGTTGCACGCCAGCCCGCAAGGCAGCGAGCGCCGCATCATCAGGCACACCTTCCACCTGCACCCAATAGGTCTTCTCCATCTTGAAGCGCGGGTCCGCAATGCGTGCCTGCAACTTGCCGTCACTGGTCAGCAGCAGCAAGCCTTCACTGTCGGCGTCCAGGCGGCCAGCGACATATACATCGGGAATGTTTATGAAGTCCTTCAGGCCACGCCAACGGCCTTCAGCGGTGAATTGGCTTAGGACACCGTAGGGCTTGTTGAAGCTGAATAGGCGGGGGAGGCTGCGGGTGGTGTGCAAGGCGTACGCTGTGAAATGGGAAGGGCCTAAGGATGCCGTCGTCTAACACAATTGCTATCGATATACCTCGCTGCCGACAACCGATTGAACGCCCCGGGCAGTTGAGGTAACGGTGCCAATCCGACGTATTGTTGTTGCGTCAGACTTACCAATAAAACTTATAACAGTGGACACAGAATATTTAATGATCCATCAGAAGAAAAATGTTGGCCCGCATTCACAGCTTCGACTTATGCAGGTCGCTTGGCAAGCATAGCCGTCAGCGCTGAGGTGACGCTCTCTATCCTGGTTGTAGTTTCTTTCTCTAAATCTTTGCTTTGAATCGAGCCATCCTCTACTTTCAGCCAGAATTGAAGCGCTGCAACTGGCTTGGAAACATGCTGTGCTTTCATGTACTCGGCATTCCCATTCTCTATAACTATCGCCTCGTCCCTTAGGACATGCCGTTTAAAGTCAAGTGAAGAAAATATCTCCTCTATTGAGGTGGCTCCTGGCAGTTTTATCAATCTGTCTTTCGCCAGTTTTTCATCATCGCCGCACAAATCCTTTTTTAGTTGGTTGAAGACTTCTCGTCCTTGCTTGTCATCATCGACGGCAACAATAAAATCGAGTCCCCAGCCTAGAAACATATTTGCTAGTAGCGGCAGTTTGTTTACGCCCGTTGCCGCAATAAAGTGAATCGTTTCTTTTCGCGCTGAGAGCTTCCAAAAGGCTTTTAGGTAATAGAAGCCGCTTATCTCCTCCAGCAAAACATTCCTGGATTTTTTTATTACTGTTTGGTGTGACATGTCCGATCCCATTGCAGCAAGAATCGGAGATAGCGTATCGGATGAGGCTGCGCCTAAATGATGTCCATCGATCATTACCGTTGGACTATCTTCCTGCGTACCATCACGCTGCACTGCTCGAATTCTGTAAAGTTTTTCGTATTCAATCATCTGAGGGGAATGAGTTGAATAAACGATGGGCAAATCTTTTCGAATTCGATCAATTAATTTTAGGACGTCACCCTGCGCTTTTGCATGAAGATTTGCGCCCGGCTCATCGAGAAGAAATATTCGTTGGGAATTATTTTTCTCGTTGGCTCTGAGTTGCAGGTAGAAGGATACAAACCATCGCACCCCCAAGCTTCTCTGTTTCGGATAGAGCTGAGTATTCCCATCAGAGATCCAAAACTCAAGATATGGCTTTCCGGCCTTCTCTGAATTGCTAGATCCGTAATGCTCAAATGCGCATTGAAGAGTAAGCTTTGAATCGACTCCAATGAGTTGACTCCAGAAAGAGGAGAAATCGTCGCTCACCCTCTTGTTAGCTTTGTTTAGGACATTCTGGCGAAACCTCCCGTCCCCGCTTAAGAGCGCCGGCAGGGAAATTTCAGCGATTGTGAGGAAATTTCCTGCGGCAGTAGCTCCATTTCCTGCGGGCTTTCCTTTTTCATCAATGTCGACTGTGTTGGGCAGTAGTCCTGATTCGGCATTAAATAAAGTTGCGCCTGGAATATAGCCATGAATTAAATCTGCTGCCTCAGAAGGTCCTAAAGGGTCGCCAGCGGCAGTTGATTCAGATGGCGAGCTGGATTCGCTTTCCGAGGGCGGCTTGGCCTGTGGCATAAGTAGCTTTATGAGCTTCTTGTCATTTCTTAACTTTGCTTGCGTTTTCTCGTAGGCATCAGCATTCACTAAGATGGAAGTCATTGCAGACGTTCCATTTTTTTGAGGCCATTCACATTTGATGTCGACTAGAGGGTTGGAGTTGACGAAGGAGCAGAATGCGACGACATCTGATTCATCAAACTCATCGAAATCAAATTCTGCAAGATTTATTCGTGCGCGCAAATAAACTGCAGGGTCCGGCGTTCCTACTCGGCGGTCATCCGGTGTTATTGCGGCGCCGGACAAGGCGCAGTAAAGGGCCTGCAGTACGGACGTTTTCCCGCTTTCATTCTGCCCAACAAGTACGGTGACCCCGTCTGGTGAGAGTTGTATCCATCCAGAGTCAACAATGGATCTAAAGTTCGTTATCCTAAAAGCCGTAACAGTCATAGCTCCTCCATTTTTATATGCGGGCAGTGAGGACAACACTGCGAATCTATTTAGGAAACGAGTCCTTCATCCCTGTCACCCGATTAAATACAGGCTTACCCTCGGTGTGATCAATCAAATCCGTCACAAAGTACCCATGCCGCTCAAACTGAAAGCGCGTTCCTGCAGCCACCTTCGCCAGTGATGGCTCGACATACGCCGTCACCGTCTTCAGGCTGTCAGCGTTCAGGTTCTCCAGGAAGTCTTTTCCGTTCGCTTCGGGGTGTGCTTCGGTGAACAGGCGGTCGTACAAGCGCACTTCAGCTTCGACCGCATCGTTCACCCCAACCCAGGTGATCACGCCCTTGACCTTGATGGCGTCTGAGCCGGGGGTGCCGCTCTTGGTGTCTGGGATGAGTCTGGCGTGTACTGCGGTGACCTTGCCGTCGGCATCTTTGCTTGCGCCTGTGCATTCGATGACGTGGCCGTACTTCAGGCGCACCTTGCTGCCGGCGATGGCCTGGTTGCTGGCGTTGGTGTGGGGCGGGAAGAGGCGGAAGAAGCCTTTGGGCGGCACTTCTTCGTAGTCGGTGCGTTCAATCCACACCTCTTTGCCGATCTTGAACTGGCGTTTGCCCATGTCTTCATGGTGCGGGTGAACCGGGGCAGAGCAGTCATCCAACTTACCGGAGCCCATGACTTCATCCCAATTGGTGAGCACCAGCTTGACGGGGTCGAGCACGCCCATGGCGCGGGGGGCGATGGGGTCGAGGGTGTCGCGCAGTGCGCCTTCGAGCGTGCTGTAGTCGATCCAGCTGTCGCTTTTGGTCACGCCAATGCGTTCGGCAAACAGCTGAATGGCCTCGGGTGTGTAGCCGCGGCGGCGCAGGCCGACGATGGTGGGCATGCGCGGGTCGTCCCAGCCGTTGACGCGCTTTTCATTGACGAGCTGGGCGAGCTTGCGTTTGCTGGTCAGCACGTAGGTGAGGTTGAGGCGCGCAAACTCGTACTGGCGCGGCTGAGGTGTGGCGATCAGGCCGCCTTCGGCCAGGTGGTCGAGCAGCCAGTCGTAAAACGGGCGCTGGTCTTCAAACTCGAGTGTGCAGATGCTGTGGGTGATTTGCTCGAGCGCGTCTTCGACCGGATGGGCAAAGGTGTACATCGGGTAGATGCACCAGGTGTCGCCGGTGTTGTGGTGGTGGGCGCGGCGTATGCGGTAAATGGCTGGGTCGCGCATGTTGATGTTGGGCGAGGCCATGTCGATTTTGGCGCGCAGCACGGCAGCGCCGTCGGGCAGCTTGCCGTCACGCATCTCGCGGAAGCGGGCCAGGTTTTCAGCCGGGGTTCGGGTGCGGAAGGGGCTGTCGGTGCCGGGCTTGCCGAAATCGCCGCGGTTGTGGCGCATTTCTTCGGCGGTCTGTTCATCGACATAGGCGTTGCCCGATTCGATGAGGTATTCGGCCGCGCGGTACATGAAACCAAAGTAGTCGCTGGCCTGGAAGGGGGCGTCCTTGCCGGGGGCGTTGCCCATCTGGGCCCAGTCGAAGCCTAGCCATTTCACCGCGTCGATGATGGAGTTGACGTACTCGGTGTCTTCTTTTTCGGGGTTGGTGTCGTCAAAGCGCAGGTGGCAGACGCCGCCGTATTCACGGGCGAGGCCAAAGTTCAGGCAAATGCTTTTGGCGTGGCCGACGTGCAGGTAACCGTTGGGCTCGGGCGGAAAGCGCATGCGCACCTTGGCCGGGTCGGGCTGGCCGGCCGCGTGGTGGGCGGCGTCGCCGGGGCTGCCGCCCCATTGGCGACTGGCGTAGGTGCCTTCAGCCAGGTCTTTTTCGATGATCTGGCGCAAAAAGTTGCTGGGCTTGTGGTGTTCTTTGTCTGCGGGAGCGGGGGAGGTCATCCAATGATTTTAGGGTAGGGCCTGCGAATGGCGCTTTGGGCGGGTTTGCAGGCCTGAATGAGGGTGAGATGGGGGCTGTTCAGGGTTTGCCCTTGGCGCTGTGTAAAGCCTGCGTTTCACTTACGTTTCGCTACGCTCTTAACGGTAAAGACGGTAGGCGGTTGGCAGTGCCCCGCGTTTAATACACACATGGGCACTTTCCCTCTCTTCACCGCCCTGTAAGGAGAACCTTATGACAACCCTCTCGACAAAACGCGTTGGCCTGGTGGCTGCAACGCTTGCAGTGGCCGCCTTCGGGTTTGCCGGCGCCGCCCAGGCGCGTGACAACGTGTCTTTCTCGGTCGGCATTGGCGTGCCGGGTGTGCAGGTGGGTGTGACCAATGCCTACCCTGTGTACACGCAGCCTGTTTACCAGCAGCCGGTGTACGTGCAGCCAGCCCCCGTCTATGTGCAACCCCGCCCGGTGTACTACGGACCACAGCCTGTGTATGTGGCACCGCAGCCGGTGTATCTGCGCCCCGGTCGCCATCATGGCCATCGCGGTGGCTATTACGTTCAGGCACCGCGTCACGGCTACTATGCCCCCGGCTATGCGCCGGTTTATTACCGCCGTTAAGCTGACCGCTCACAAAGATAAAGCCCGCTTCATGCGGGCTTTTTTGTGGGCGCTGACAGTACAACAAACGATTGGACAAATAGAAAAGTCCGCAGACTTGCGTCTGCAGACTTTGTTCCATGGCCACTTGGCAGCCGATGGAGACGCGCCATTTGAGCGGCGCGCCGAACCTGTGTGGGCGCTTTATTTAAGTTAAGCAGCGCGCCAGAAGATGTAGTCAGCCTGGTAAGGGCGAACCACTTGCTTGCCGAGTTCGGTCTGCGTGCAGGCGGTCACAAAGTCGGCACCGTTTTTGGTGTTGACGCGCTGTACGTACGTCAGGTTGGATGCCATGCCAGGTGCCGGGCCAGATTTTGCAGTCGACAGTTGCAGCGGGATGTGAATGCCGCCCAGAACGGGTTCAATGGCGATCTGGGTTCCCACAACGCTGGAGCCGTCCTTGAAGGTCCAGGTGGCTGGTGGGCCGGAATAGGTGCCGATTTCGGCGCCATCACGAGCGTACATTTTGGCGGATGGGGTCACCAGGGCCCAGCCCATGCTGCCAGCGGTGGGGATGTTGCCGCGGCACTCATACGTCAGGTTGCCGGTGGCGGTGGTTTCCATGGCGATCACGTTGCCTGCGGGAACCTGCACCTTTGGCGAGACGGTGGTCTGGTCGAAAGTGCGAACCTTGGGGGTGACGTTACAGGCCACCATCAACAGGGCAGTGCCCGTGACGATACCAAGGGTAGCCAAGGTGCTTTTGCCGGCGGCAATCATTTTGTTGTGCGTGCTTTTCATGTGATGGTTTCCTCGGTGAAGTTGTCGGGACATGTTTTCTGAGAGACAGATGTAGTACACCCGCTGGCCTGAAAAAGCCCTGTAGGACGCCGCTGTGTGGCGCTGACGGTGTTTTGCCTTACACCTTGTGACGTCAGGTTTTGTGCACCAGCGTGGCGCAAAAAAGGCAAAAAAAACCACAGGGCTGGCCTGCGCCAAACCTGTGGTTTGAAAAAACCAGTCCCGCCTAACATCAGGACTGGTCGCTCACCCTAGAGGGATCAGAAAGGGCGAACTGGCCGGAGAACACTCGAGAAACCTTGCCGGGGACCTGCAAGCCAAAGCTGCGCAGCCACCGTCCTGAAGGGGATACGGCGGTGGGGTATGAACTGGATTCAAAAAAATGCGCGATGGCGGCGCTTGCGGTGTTGTCTGACACGGCGGGCCAACGCTTGCGCGACGCCGCCTTGGCACTACGCAGCCAAGCAGGGTGGCTTGCGGTTTATTGCCCGAAGCGCGGGCCGTTCTTCAGGAACTCTTCTTCTTCGGGTGTGCTGGCACGGCCGAGTACGGCGTTGCGGTAGGGAAAGCGGCCAAAACGGGCCACGATGTCCCGGTGCTGCGCTGCAAAATCGGCGTTGCCGGCCAGGTTGGGCTTGAACTCCTCTGGCGCATCAAGCGCGAGTTGCCTGAAGCGTTTGACGCATTCGTCCTGCAGTGCGAGGTTTTCGGCGTGCATCAGCGGCATGTACATGAACACGCGTCCAACCCAGGGCAGTTGCTTGTCAAAGCCCTGCTCCAGTGCGTTCATGACAAGTTGCTGCGACCGCGCATCGCCGGCAAAAGCCTGCGCCTTGCCGCGGAAGACGTTGCGGGTGAACTGGTCGAGCAGGATGATGAGCGCCAGCCGGGAAAGCGCGGTGCCCTCCCAGTCCTCCAGACCGCCTGCTACGGCCTGCACCACGCGGGCTTCAAAGCGCGTCTTGATGTCCTCGTCCAGCGCGCTGCCGCCGCCAAACCATTTTTTCGACAGATCCTGCGTGGGCCAGCCGCGTTGAAGGCCGTCGCCGAGCCAGAAGGCGAGAACGTCGTCTGGCGTTGCTTCGCTGGGTGGTGTGGCGGTGGTGTGCGGCAGGGTGTCTGGTGGCGTGGTGCTCATGTTGGCAGTCTGCCAGATTCGGCCTGGCCTTGCTTCTGCCCACCGGCTTTAGGGCATGAGCAATTCATCCTTTGTCATACAACGCTGTGTGACATTTCGATTCATATTGCCTCAAAAACAAAGCGTTTACCCTTAACAAATTCCTTTTTTCGATTATTAAGATGTCGGACGACTTACAACGTGAGTCTATTTAAATCATCTAACAAAGAGACAAGAAACATGCTTAAAAATCTATTGTCCGGCCTGGCGCTGATCGTCAGCCTGTGTGCCTGTACCGCGATGCCGGCGGGTGGGGAGGGCGCCGAAGCGGCCGCTGAAAAACTGCGTGTGCTGATGGTGGACCCGGACCGTGCGCAACTCGAGGCGGTGGTCGCCGACGACCTGAGCTACGGCCACTCAGGCGGAAAGGTCGACACCAAGGCCAGTTTTATTGCCGACCTGCTCAACGGCAATTCAGACTTTGTGAGCATCGACATTTCGGGGCAGACCCTGAAGGTGGTGGGCAATACCGCCATCGTGCGCCACACGCTGACCGCCAAAACCAACGACGGTGGCAAGCCGGGCAACGTGAAGATCAACATCCTGCAGGTGTGGCAGCAGCAGGGCGGTGCCTGGAAGCTCCTCGCACGGCAGGCGATACGTTTGCCAGCGTAAGGTTGGTGGCGCCTTCGGGCGCAGGCGCAAGGCGATAATCCACGCAACATTTCAGGAGCCAGCGTGGACATTGCACTGTTGATCAAAGCCGCCATCATGGGCATCGTCGAGGGGCTGACGGAGTTCCTGCCCATCTCGTCGACCGGCCACCTCATCCTGGCCGGCTCGCTGCTCGGCTTTGATGACGACAAGGCCAAGGTGTTTGACATTGCCATCCAGACGGGCGCCATCTTTGCCGTCATCCTGGTGTACTGGCAAAAAATACATTCGACCATCGTCGCGCTGCCGCGCCAGCCCAAGGCGCAGCGCCTGGCCCTCAACATCGCCATCGGCTTTTTGCCGGCAGTGGTGCTGGGCCTGTTGTTCGGCAAGTTCATCAAGGCGCACCTGTTCATCCCGACCGTGGTGGCCAGCACCTTCATCATTGGCGGCTTTATCATTTTGTGGGCCGAAAAGCGGCCGCCGGGTTCGGTGCGTGTGATTCATGTTGACGACATGACGCCGATGGACGCGCTCAAGGTCGGGTTGGCGCAATGCCTGGCCATGGTGCCGGGCACCAGCCGCAGCGGCGCGACCATTATTGGCGGCATGCTGTTTGGCCTGTCGCGCCAGGCCGCGACGGATTTCTCGTTCTTCCTGGCCATCCCGACGCTGATCGGTGCCGGTGTCTACAGCCTCTACAAGGAGCGTGCCCTGCTGTCGATGCACGACATTCCGATGTTTGCGGTGGGGCTGGTGTTTTCCTTCATCAGTGCCTGGCTGTGCGTACGCTGGTTGCTGCGTTACATCAGCACGCACGATTTTGTGCCCTTCGCCTGGTACCGGATTGCCTTCGGCATCATCGTGCTGGTGACTGCGTGGAGCGGCGTGGTGAAGTGGGCGGCCTGACGCCCCGAGGGCCGGATGCAGTTGCGCCGCCATGCGCTGCTGAATGCCTGCACACAGACGGGCAGATGGCTGACCTGCCTGTCACAAATCCTGCCTACGATGGATGCTTATCCACTTTCAAGACGGGAAACATTCCATGGGCATTCTCAGCAACATCTTCGCCAAAATTTTCCCGAATGCAAAAGCCGAGGAGGCAGGCCGCGCCGCGAGTGCGCCGTCCTATACGCCTGAGCACACTGCAGCTGCCGCGTCTGCCACGGCCGCGCCCATGCAGGAGGTCGATGTCGAAGTGCTGCTCAACGACATGGCCAGCAAGAATCCACAAAAGCTCAACTGGAAAACGTCCATCGTCGACCTGATGAAACTGCTGGACCTGGACAGCAGCATTGGCGAGCGCAAGGCCTTGGCGAAAGAGCTTGGCTACACCGGTGACACCGCCGACAGCGCTTCAATGAACATCTGGCTGCACAGGCAGGTCATGAACAAGCTGGCTGCCAACGGCGGCAAAGTGCCGGCCGACCTGAAGGACTGACACGGCCGCGGGTTTTACCCGCGTGCTGACATGTTGAGCAGTGAAGCCTCGATGGCGGCAGCGGTGGCCGCGGGGTTTTCCATCGGGAAAAGATGACCGCCATCCAGCATGGTCACCCGCCCCTTGGTGACCTTGCGCGTGAGCTCCATGCCGACCTGCCGGATTTCTGCGGACTGCAAGCCGCCGATGAATGCGGCCGGACATTGGAGGGGATGCAGTTTGAGCATCTGCTCCAGGTTGTCGGGAAGGGTGTTGTAAATAGTGGTTTCGACGTCGCGGTCGAAGCTGAGGTGGCGCAAGGATTCGCTGCCGACGCGCGCATCTTGCGGCGTGTCGTGCGTGCCGTATTCGATGTAATCGAGCAGTACTTCTTCATGCCAGGTCGAAAACGTCTTCTTGCTGCGAAAGTAGGCGAGCACTTCGTCCTTGTCCAGCCATTCGTTCTTGCGCCTGCGGCTGACGGCACCGGGTGACACCGAGCCCACCAGCCGTGCACGTTTGGCGACGCTGAGCGCGGTGGCGCGCCAGCCGCCTATGACAGGCGAATCGAGCAGCAACACGCCACGGATGCGTTGGCCTGACAGCTCGGGATGGTGGGCGGCGCACATCAGGCTCAGAAAGCCGCCCAGCGAGTGGCCCACGAGGTACACCGGGCGCTCTGCGCCACCTATATGGCCCGCGCTGAATTCGGCGAGCTGCGCAATCAGGTGGGGCCAGTTGCTGGTGACGGGGTAGGCCGGATCGTGGCCGAACTTGTCGATGGCCTGGACCTCGAACCCGCGCGACGCAAGGTCGCGAAACAGAACCCGGTAGGTGCTGGCCGGAAAGCTGTTGGCGTGCGAGAAGATGATGAGCGGCCTGGGCGCGGCCGGGGTGGCGGTCACGGTGCGGTCAGATCAGCTTTTCTTCGGGGCTGGTGATTTTCTTGAGCGGCTCGTTGCGCGCTGCCGGCATCTTCAGCGGCACATCGGTGTGTGCGTCGTCCCAGACCGGGTCTTCGATGCTGTCGAACACCTCGCGCAGTTTGCGGCCCCAGTTCTTGTGCATCATCATGTAGTAGGGGTTTTCGTTGTCGATGCAGACCACCTTGTCGCTCTTCAGGCTGTCTGCCTCGTAGACCACGAGGTCCAGCGGCATGCCGACGGAAAGGTTGGACTTCATCGTCGAATCCATGGACACCAGCGCGCACTTGGCGGCTTCTGCCAGCGGGGTGGTGGGCTCAAGCACGCGGTCCAGCACGGGTTTGCCATATTTGGATTCGCCGACCTGGAAGTAAGGCGTTTCGCTGGTGGCTTCAATGAAGTTGCCGGCCGAATACATCTGGAACAGGCGCATGCCTTCGCCCTTGATCTGCCCGCCGAACACCAGCGAGACATTGAAGTCGACATCGGCGTTTTTCAGCGCATCGGCATCGCGCTCATAGACACGGCGAATGGCCGAGCCCAGCACGCGTGCGGCGTCAAACATGCTTTTGGCGTTCCAGATGGTGATGGGTTCGCCGCCGTCGCGGTCCTTGAGCTGCTCGATCTGCAGGATCTCGCGAATCGACTGCGAGATGGACAAATTGCCTGCGGACAGCATGACCATGAAACGGTCGTCCGGCTTTTCGTAGACGATCATCTTGCGGAAGGTGCTGATGTGGTCGAGGCCCGCGTTGGTTCGGGAGTCGGACAGGAACACCAGTCCGGCATTCAGTTTGATGGCTACGCAATAGGTCATGGTTTCGGGGCTGTTGGAGTAGTGGTCGGGTGATCGGGCGTATTCAGTGGCGTCCGGCCAGCTTTTTCAGCTGGTAAAGGGCGTCCAGCGCCTCGCGCGGGCTCAGTGCATCAGGGTCAATGGTACCCAATGCCTTGTCCACGGCGCTTTGCTCGGGGGCGGCAGCTTCTGGCGGGGCTGCAAACAGGTCGACCTGGGCACGGGCATCGAGCTGCTGTGTCTCAAGGGCACTCAGCGCATGACGGGCGTGGTTGACGACGGCCGCCGGTACGCCCGCCAGCTTGGCGACGGCCACGCCGTAGCTTTTGCTGGCCGGGCCGGGCTCGATGTGGTGCAAAAACACGATGTCGGTACCGGACTCGACCGCACTCACGTGCACATTGATGGCACCGTGGTGTTGCGCCGGGAATTCCGTCAGTTCAAAGTAGTGCGTGGCAAACAGCGTGAAAGCCTGTGTCTTGTTGTGCAGGTAGGCGGCAATGCCACCGGCCAGCGCGAGACCGTCGAACGTGGAGGTGCCGCGGCCGATCTCGTCCATCAGCACCAGCGAGTGCGGCGTCGCGCCGTGCAGGATTTGCGCGGCCTCGGTCATCTCGAGCATGAAGGTAGACTGTGCATTGGCCACGTCATCGGCGGCGCCTATGCGGGTGTGGATGGCATCGATGGGCCCGAGGCGGCAGGTGCTCGCCGGCACATACGAACCGACGCTGGCCAGCAGGACGATGAGCGCCACCTGCCGCATATAGGTCGACTTGCCACCCATGTTGGGGCCGGTGATGACCAGCATGCGGTGCTTGCCGCTCATCACACAATCGTTGGCGATGAAGGAGCCACCGCCCGTTTCGGCCAGTCGCGCTTCCACCACCGGATGTCGTCCCTGGCTGATGTCGATGCACGGCTCTTTGACAAATACCGGTGCAGCCCAGTTCAATGTGAGGGAGCGTTCAGCCAGCGCGCAGAGCGCATCCAGCGAGGCCAGTGCGCGCGCCAGCCGGCTCAATGCGGGAATGAAGTCCTGCAGCTGGTCCAGCAGCTGTTCGTACAGCCATTTCTCGCGGGCCAGCGCGCGCTCCTGTGCCGACAGGGCCTTGTCTTCGAAGGCCTTGAGTTCGGGCGTGATGTAGCGCTCGGCGTTCTTCAGTGTCTGGCGGCGGCGGTAGTCATCAGGCACCTTGTCGAGCTGACCCTGCGTGACCTCGATGTAAAAGCCGTGCACCTTGTTGAACTGCACACGCAGGTTGGCGATGCCGGTGCGGGCTTTCTCGCGGCCTTCCAGGTCGAGCAGGAAGGCATCGCAGTTGGTTTGTATCGCGCGCAGTTCATCGAGGTCTGCATCGCAGCCGTGGTTGATTACGCCGCCATCGCGTATCAGCGCTGCGGGTTCTTCCAGCACATAACGTTGCAGCAGGGCTGCGCAGCCTTCGGGCGGTTGCAGGTCTTCAAAAATGCGCTCAAGCAATGCGGGCAAACCATCGGGCGCACGTGCCAGCAGTGCTGTTTTCTGCAGCGTCAGTTGCAGGGCGACCAGTTCGCGCGGGCGTACCTGGCGCAGGGCAATGCGTGCGGTGATGCGCTCAACGTCGCTGCTGCCCTTGAGCTGGTTGCGCAGTGTTTGCTGCATGCCGCTGCGCAGATGCGTGATGGCTTCAAGCCTTGCGGCGGCCTGCGCGCGATCGCGGCGCGGTGACAGCAGCCAGCTTTTCAGCGCCCGGCTGCCCATGCCCGTGGTGCAGGTGTCCAGCAGTGAGAACAGCGTGGGCGAATCTTCGCCGCGCAGTGTCTGGGTCAACTCGAGGTTGCGGCGCGTGGTGGGCGGCAGCTCGATCAGCTCACCCGAGCGCACGACCTGCAGGCCGCGCACGTGCGACAGCGCACGGCCCTGCGTGTGTTCGGCGTAACCGAGCAGCGCTGATGCGGCGGCATGGGCTTCTGGCAATGCGTCTGCATTCCACGAGGCCAGCGAAGCCACCTTCAATTGATCGAGCAACCGGCGTGCGCCCAGGGCAGCGTCGAACTGCCATGCGGGACGCGCGCTGACCGCGCAACGATGGGTTTTGACACGCGCTTCAAACGAGGGCGTGACATCGACGTTGTAGAGCAACTCGCTGGGCGCGACGCGCGCCACCCAGGCTTCGAGTTCGTCATTGGCGCAATGGGCCAGGTGAATCTCGCCTTGCGTCACGCTGAGCCATGCCAGGCCGCAGGTGTTGCGGGCGCCCTGGTGCACCGCCAGCAGGATGGATTCGGTCTTGTCGTTGAGGAGTTCCGTGTCGGTCAGCGTGCCGGGCGTGACCACACGCACCACCTTGCGCTCGACCGGCCCCTTGCTGGTGGCGACGTCGCCGACCTGCTCGCAGATGGCCACTGATTCGCCGAGCTTGATGAGTTTGGCGAGATAGCCTTCCAGCGAATGAAAGGGCACCCCGGCCATCACCACCGGCTCGCCGCCGGACTGGCCGCGGCGCGTCAGCGTGATGTCGAGCAGCCGTGCGGCTTTCTCTGCATCGGCGTAGAAGACCTCATAAAAGTCACCCATGCGGTAGAAGACCAGCGTGTCCGGGTACTCCGCCTTGATGGCGAAGTACTGGGTCATCATGGGGGTGTGCGGTCCCGCTGGTTTGGCTGCGGATGTAGCCTTGGCCGACTCGGGTGGCAGCAGGTTGGTGTCACTCATGCTTTGGTTTCGGGCGCGTGCGTTTCGGTCTTCAATCCAGCATTATCGTTGCCGCCTGCTGGCGGGGTCTGCGTGCGCACCATGGCCTGGCGCAATTCTGCAGCCATCGCGGTCGTCAGCGTCAAGCGGCGCAGCAGCCAGGGCGTGAGGTCGTTGGCCATGAGCGGGTCGGGTTTGGGCTGGAAGGGCTGGCCTGCGGTGGTGGGCAGGTCTGGTTCTGCAGGGAAGGCTGTTGCGGGCACAGGCTTGCCGGACAACTCTTCTTCGATGCGCTTGCTGGCCTGCTCGAGCGCGGGGCGCGCGATGTCGAGGTCCAGCTGCGCCCGGCGCAGCAGCAACATCGACTTGACCGCGGTGAGTTGCGCCAGCAACTGGTAGCTGCGGGCCTGCAAGGCTTCCAGCGGCTCAAGTGCCGGCCTGACCTGTTTGGGCTCCGCCAGGGTGCGCTGGGTGGCGAGTGTCAGGTCAGACAGGCTGTTGTAGGCCTCGCGTCGCGCCAGCCGCCAGGGCAGGTCGGAGGTTTGTGTGCTGTCGAGGAGCGCCAGCGCCAGGCGGGCGTGTTCGCCCTGGGCGACCACACTGCGTTTGATGAGGGCGGGGATCTGGTTGCGCTCCCAGGCCGGCAGCACGTAGCTGAAGAGCCAGGCCAGCAGCGCACCCAGCAAGGTGTCTGCGAGGCGCTCGCCCATGGCGAAGCTGGGTTGCACGCCGACCAGCAACAGGTGCGCCTGCAGCAGTCCGGCGACGGTCGCTGCGATTGATGTGAAAAGGTAGCGGCGAAGGGCAAAGGCGTGGGCCAGGCCCATGGCGAGCGACACACACAAAAAGATGGTGCGCGCGCCGGGGTGCGCGGCGAGGATGGCCATCACCGCAACGCAGCCCATCAACGTTCCGATGACGCGTGAATTGCGGCGCTCGACGGTTTGCGCCAGGTTGCCGCGCATCACGGCGGTGATGGTGAGCAATATCCAGTATTCATGCGCCACCCACGGCAGGTGCAGGGCGACCACATAGCCGGCGGCCACGGCCATCGTGGCGCGCAAGGCATATCGCAGCGTGGGGGCGCGCCAGGTCAGCTGGCCGAGCAGCGGCTTCCACGACCACACCGTGGTGCTGACAAACAGCTGCCACTGCGTACGCACGGCGGCCAGTTCAGGCGCGACTTCGCCGCGCGCAATGGCGGCCATCTTCACGACTTCATCGTTGATGTGGCCGATGCGGTCGGCCATGTTGTGCAGCAGCGCGGCCGCATCGGGCGCCTGCGTTTGCAGGTCTGGCGGCAGTTCGGTGGCCTCGCGGCGTGGCGGCAGGGCCCCGGACAGGCGTGGCCTTAAATCTTCCAGCTCGCGGATGGGGCGTATGAAGCGGCCCAGCAGCAACGCCATGCCCATGGCTTCGAGTCGTGACGCGGTTTTCTCCAGGGCTTCCTGCAGGGCCGGCAGGGCGCCGGTGCTGTCCTGGTGGGTCAGCAGCACGTCGAGGTCGAGGTCGCAGGCCATCTGGTGGTCGCGCGCTTCCAGCAGGCCGAGCAGCATGGCGGCCATGCGCTGGCGCCGCGGTTTGGTGGGGGATTCCAGCACGACGTCGCGGGTGTTTTGCAACTGGTCGGCGAGCGCGGCCTGCTGTTTGAGCATGGCGGCCAGCAGGGCCTGGTGGTCGGGGTCGGTGCCGAACCTGCGCGCCTGGGTGCGCAGGATTTGCGCGAAGCTGTGCAGGCACTCGGCCAGCAGTTGCGCGCGGTAACGGCGGTTCAGCAGGCTGGTAGTGAAGACGGCCCACAGCAGGTAGAGCGCAGCACCGGTCAGGAACCAGCCGCCATGGACGGCGATTTCTTCCAGCGAATTGACGGGCTGCGCCGCCATCGAAAACAGCATGGAAAAAATCAGCGAGAAGCAGATGGGCCCGCCGCGTTTGCCCCAGGCCATCATCATGGTCGCTAGGAAGGTGCCGGCCACGACGACGATGCCCAGCAGCCAGGCGTCTTCACGCACCAGTTGCACCAGCAAAAACAGCGGCGCGCCGAGGATGGGCGCGGGCAGCATCTGCATGATCTTGCGACGCCGCGGCGCGGGCACGTCGGGCAGGCTGGTGATCATGATGCCGACGGCGGCAGTAGATGCCCCCGCGAGCCCGGCGGTTTCAAAAATCGCCAGCATGATGAGCACCAGGCCCACCGACACGGTCAGGCCGTTGGTGACGTAGGGGCTGAGCGCGATGCGCAGAAAGGTCTGCAGCTTGCCCTGTGCGTTGCCCAGGCCGCGCATGAGCAGGCCTTCCAGCATCATGGACTGTGCGTCTGGCGCAGGATTCTCAGGGGGCTGTCGGCTCATGCTTGACACACTGTACCGAATCTCCGCGATGGCAGGGCAGGTGCCTGGTGTCCCTGCCCGCCGTGCATTTACAGCAGGGCGTCCGGCGGTGTTTCGCTGCCGGCTTTGACGCGTTTGGCCTTCAGTGTCGGCTTGGGCGCAGGCGCGCCTTCGGCAGCGGCGCTGTCGCCTTCAGCCGCCATCGCAGAGGTCGCGCTGTCGAGTGCATGGCGCACGGCAGCCTTGTCGCCTGCACCGGCGAATTTGCTGTATTTGGTCAGGGTGGCGACCAGCTGGCCGTAGATGCGCGGGTTGCCGGCAACACATTCGCCCTGGTCTAGGAATTCAGATTCGCCAGTGAAGTTGCCGATCAGGCCGCCGGCTTCCGTCACCAGCAGCGAACCCGCTGCTACGTCCCAGGGCTGGAGGCCGGTTTCAAAGAAGCCGTCGCTGTAGCCAGCCGCGACATAGGCGAGGTCGAGCGCAGCCGCACCGGGGCGGCGCACACCGGCGCACTGGCTCATCACCTCGCCCAGCATGTTGAGGTAGCTTTTGAGTTTGTCGCCCGGGCGGTAAGGGAAGCCGGTGGAGATCAGGCCTTCCTGCAGGCGGGTGCGCTTGGCGACGCGGATGCGGCGGTCGTTCAGGTAGGCGCCGCGGCCCTTGGTGGCGCAGAAGATGTCATTGCGGGTGGGGTCGTACACCACGGCCTGCTCGACCTTGCCCTTCACGGCCAGCGCAATGCTGACGCAGTAAACGGGAAAGCCGTGGATGAAGTTGGTGGTGCCGTCCAGCGGGTCGATGATCCACACGAATTCGGAGTCTTTGGCGCCGTGTTCGCTGCCCGATTCTTCGGCCAGGATGCCGTGGCCGGGGTAGGCCGTGAGCAGGGTTTCGATGATGGCGGCTTCTGCAGCGTGGTCGATCTCGGTGACGAAATCGTTGGTCTGCTTGGCAGAGATGCGAACCGACTCAACGTCGAGCGCGGCGCGGTTGATGATGGCGCCGGCGGCGCGCGCAGCCTTGATGGCCACGTTGAGCATGGGGTGGAGATTGCTGGACATAAATTGTGGGGAAGAGCAACCGCAGTGAGCGGGGAAGGCTGTTGGCCGGTAACCGGGACAGCGACAATAGGCCCATTTTAACGGCTGTGCCCCGATCAGGCCAGTTTTGACCCGATTTCCGCCACGATTGCCTGCTGTCTGCCCATGAAAACCCGTTTTGTCCTCATCCACACCAGCCATGCCGGCAACGTCGGTGCCGCGGCGCGCGCCATGAAGGTCATGGGTTTTGACGACATGGTGCTGGTCAAACCGCGTTGGGCCAACGTGTTGCGGCGCGAGGAAACCATACAGCGCGCCAGCGGGGCGCTGGACGTGCTGAACAACTGCCGCATCGTCGAGACGCTGGACGAGGCGCTGGACGGCATCACCCACCTCTGCGCTACCGCGATGACACCACGCGACTTCGGCCCGCCGACAGTGGCACCGCGTGCGCATTTCGCTGCCTTGCTGGCGGCAGATTCACCGGCAACGACACCCGAAGGCGTGGCCTTCCTGTTCGGATCCGAGCGCTTCGGCATGCAGAACGAGGATGTTTACCGCTGCAATGTGGCGCTCAGCATCCCGACCGACCCGAATTTTGGTTCGCTGAACCTGGGCGCGGCGGTGCAGCTGATTGCCTATGACTGGCGACAGGCGCTGGGCGGTTTTGCCGTTGAATCGGTGACCGGCGAGCGGCAACTGGCTGACGCTGCGGAAGTGGCCGGCATGCTGGCGCACTGGGAAAAGTCACTGGCCGATATCGACTTCCTGGACCCGGCTTCGCCCAAAAAGTTGATGCCGCGACTGAACCAGTTGTTCAACCGGGCCCAGCTCAGCGTTGAGGAAATCCACATCCTGCGTGGTGTGGCCAAGGCGATGTCGCAAAGCGCGGAGCGCGGCGGCAAACAAAAGACGTAAGCCGGGCGACGGCCTGCCGCTGACCGCTTCAGAAAATCAGCGGGTTGTCCGGGTTGGCTGCGGCTTTGAGTGTGGGGCGCGGCTGTATTCCCAACGAGGTGACTTCCTGCTCCAGAGCACGGTTGATCTGCGTCAGCACCCGGAGCTTTTTATTCGTGGCGCGGAGCCGGTTGGAGGTGCGCTGCAGCAGTGCGGCCAGCAGCCTGCAGCCGGTGGCCGGCTCGGTGTCGATGAGGTTGGTGAACGCCTGGCGGTCCAGCACGGCCACATCCATGTCGCTGAAGGCCGTGCAGGTGGCTGAGCGCGGCTCGCCGTCGAGCAGTCCCATCTCGCCAATGATGTGGCCGGTGCCGACGACGCCCAGGATCAGCGAGTCCTTTTTCTTCAGGGATTCGTTTTCGACCACGCTTTCGCCGCTCAGGATGAGCAGCATGTAGTTGTTACTGGATGTTCCCTCCTGGACCAGCACTGTGCCTTCCTTGATGGACACGGTGTGCATGCGGGTGACGACTTTTTGTGCATCTTCGAGGCTGAGCTCGGTCAGTGCGGTGTGCGAGATCAGGAGTTGTGCCACCTCGAGATGGCTCCATTTGCGCAGTGTGGGGGTATGTTGGTTCATGTGTCCTCCGGCTTGTTATTGACGTCATCGATGCCGCATTGCAAAGCTTACGCCTGTTGTAAGCAGATGTGTGATTTATGTTTGCGCTGTTGCTGGCAAGGGCGTGCGCGGTGTGATGTTCTACCCCCGTCCAGCAAAATTTACGACAGGGTTGTGCACCTGTGCGCGGCGGATAGACGTGTCCCGGCAGGTCTTTTCGCGGCCCATTAGACTTGGCGCATGTTTTCCAGACTCCGCTCCGACATCCAGTGCATTCTTGACCGCGACCCCGCTGCGCGCACAAGTTGGGAAGTGCTCACCTGCTATCCGGGCCTGCACGCGCTCGTGCTGCACCGCCGGGCGCACTGGTGCTGGAACAACGGCTTCAAGTGGCTAGGCCGATTCATCTCGCACATTGCGCGCGGCCTGACGGGCATCGAGATCCACCCCGGCGCCAAAATCGGCCAGCGGGTGTTTTTCGACCACGCCATGGGCGTCGTTGTCGGCGAGACCGCCGAGATTGGCGACGGCTGCACGATTTACCAGGGCGTGACGCTGGGCGGCACATCGCTCTACAAGGGTGAAAAACGCCATCCGACGCTGGGGCGCGACGTGGTGGTGAGCGCCGGCGCCAAGGTGCTTGGCGGCTTTGTAGTCGGTGATGGCGCCAAGATCGGCAGCAACGCGGTGGTCATCAAACCCGTGCCGCCGGGTGCCACCGCCGTGGGCATACCGGCGCGCATCATCCCCTCCAAAACCGGCGAAAGCGCCGACGTGACGCCGACGACGTTCTCGGCCTATGGCATCACGATGGACGACGACCCGGTCAGCCAGGCCATGCGCGGGCTGATCGACAACGCCTCGTCACAGGAGCACCAGATTGCGCTGCTCTGGGAGGCGATTGAAAAGCTTTCCGTCACGCAAAACCCGCAGGCCCCCCGCAAGGACTGCGTGCCGGCCGATGCTGCGCTGACGGAAACCTTCGAAGCCGACAAGCTCAACCAGCTGATGGGCAAATAGCGGAAGCCGGCCGCGCGCTGGCGTTGCTATTGAATTCGTAGCTGCTCACGCTCGTGTCTATTGGTCTGGAGGCCGATTTGAGGGGTAAAAATGGCCTTAAATCGGCTCAAAAACCGTTTTTTGATGTTTTTCAAGCCTTAATTTTCAGCATATGCCTCGGCATATGCTGAAAATGCGCTGAACCGGCTCAGCGAACCGCCTGCAGCGAGGAGGTCAGGTCAAACACGCTTTTGCCCCAGTTCGCAGGGATTTCAAAGCGGTAGATCTCGCTGTCGGTCACGCCCTGCGCCACCTTGCTGCGCAGGCGGATGAAGTACACGCCGGGGGTGAGCGCGCCGAGGTCCAGGCGCGGGCCTCGGCCGGCCACGGCGGTGTCGGCGTTGGTCACGACCTGCGTCAGGGCTTCGTCACGCGCCACCAGGGCTGAATAGGCGCCGTCGGCCATGGGCTGGCCGTTGGACTGCTGGCCTATCCAGCCGAGGACGGTCTTGCCGCCGACGATGCTCATGCTGGAGTAGCTGACCTTCCACTGTCCGTCTTTCACGGCGATCAGCTTGATGGTGTCAAACCCTTCCAGCCCGGCCGGGTCAATACCGCGAACCCGGGCAAACCAGTTGCCGTTGGCCAGGTCGGCCAGGTTGGCGCTGTTGCCGGCCACTTTCAGGTCGCGCACGATCTTGTCGAACTTGTCGTCGCTGGAGACCTGCACGCGGTAGGCCACGGCCCCGTCCAGCACCGGCATGGCCCAGCCGCCCAGCGGCTTGAGGACTTCTGCGGGGGTGTTGCTCAGGTCCGGTGCAGGCAGCAGGTTGACGACCTTGATGTCACGTTCCGCGGGCTTGACGACAGCGCCCGTGCCTGTGGGCAGGTCTGCGCCCGCGCCCTGTGCGGGGTTGTCTGCGCGGACCTTGCCCTCGACCACTTCGGTGCGCGCGCTGGCGCTGGCCGGGTCGTCGAAGGCGACACGGAACTCGGTGCCGCGCACGCCGACCAGTGATGTTGGTGTTTCGACCTGAAGCGGCGTGGCGCGCTTGGCATTTTTGGTGGCGACCGCCTCCATGGTGCCGGCCGCCAGCCGCAGCAGGCCGGAGAACCAGTTGGTCGAGCCGCTGGCCGATGAATCGCGCATGGCGTAGTCGCGGTTGGTGACCACCTGCACCAGGCTGTTGGGCAGCATCTTGACCCTGCTGCCATCACCGAGCTCGATCACTGCCGAGCTGTTGGCACCTGTCTTGAGCTGGCTGCCGTCGGCGATCGCCGCACCCGGCACCATGGCAGCGCCGCCCAGTGTCACGTCGCCCTCGGCGCTGATGACCTTGCCGCTGGCCGGCTTCGATTTCAGGTAACGCAGGGGAATCTCCAGCTTCTGACCAGGAAAGATCATGTCGGGGTCCTTGAGCTGGTTGTATTTGGCCACCTCATTCCAGGCCTGCGTGCTGACGAGCATGTCCTTGCTCAGGCGTATCAGCTTGTCGGACGGCTTGACGACGTAGGGCAGGCTGGGCTCCAGTACCCGGGTTTGCGCACCCGCTGCCGACGCGAGCAGCATGGCTGCCGCGAGCAGCATGGCCCGGTCACGGGTCTTCTGAGCGCTGGCCAGGTTCGTCACACTTTTCATGGTTATTCTTTCCCGAATACGCAGCTCCCCGCTGCAGAAATCACGATGTCGATGTCACGCTGCCGAATCAGTTTGTGGCTGGCCGAATGGCGGACTTGGGGCGAAACGCCTTGCAGACGTCCGCACGCGTTTCAAGGTAAGGCCCGCCAATCAGGTCAATGCAGTACGGCACGGCGGCAAAGATGCCCGGCACGATCTGGGCACCGTCTTCCCCTTTTAAACCCTCCAGCGTCTCCGCAATCGATTTGGGCTGGCCCGGCAGGTTGAGGATGAGGCTTTTGTCACGAATGACGGCGCATTGGCGCGACAGGATGGCCGTCGGCACAAACTTCAAACTGATCTGGCGCATCTGCTCGCCGAAGCCCGGCATCTCCTTGTGGGCGACGGCCAGCGTGGCTTCGGGTGTCACATCGCGCAGCGCAGGGCCGGTGCCGCCGGTGGTCAAGACCAGCGAACAGCCCGCATTCACCAGCGAGATGAGGGCCGTGCTGATGCCGTCCTGCTCGTCGGGGATCAGGCGTTCGTCAAAGGTGATGGGGTTGAGCAGGGCGCGGGTCAGCCACTCCTTGAGGGCGGGCAAGCCCTTGTCTTCATAGACGCCGGTGGAGGCCCTGTCGCTGACGGACACGATGCCTATGCGCACGGCGTCGTGGCCAGCGCTCATTCGGTGTCGCCTTCGGCCTTGGCCCGCATTTCTTCCTTTACGAGCTGGAAGATTTCGCGGTAGGACTTGCCATGGCGCGGGGCTTCGCCCGGTTTTTCAGGTTTGTAGTCCTTGCGGGCCTGGCGTATCAGTGCGCGCAGCTGCTGCGAATCAGTGGCGGGGTATTCCACCAGCCACGGCTGGAGTGCTTCATCGTCGGCCAGCAGTTTGTCGCGCCACTGCTCGGCCAGGTGCAGGGCGAGTGTCAGCTGTGCCGAGCCGTTGAGCTGCTCGTTGATGGCTTCGCGGATGGGATCCGGGTCGAGCGGACGCATCAGCTTGCCGATGAACTGCATCTGGCGGCGCTTGCCCTCGAAGTTGGTGATTTTTTTGGCGTCCTTGATCGCGTCCAGCAGCTTGTCGGGCAAATCCAGCCGCGCCATGAGGTCGGCACGCAAGGTGAGCAAAGCTTCGCCCAGGGCCTGCATTTCGTCGGCCTCGGCCTTGAGCTGGGTCTTGCTGGGCGGGCCTTTTTCTTCGGCGGCAATTTCTTCGGGTTTCACGAAGCGGCCGTTGGACCAGTAGCCCTTCATGCCCTTTGGAGTCTTGGTATTCATAGCAGTCAGTATCATAGCTACCCATATGACATCAAAGACTTCCTCTCGCACGACTGCATCTTCCGGCGCACGCCCCACCACCCAACCCGAACAGGGCTTCAGCTACCACCGCGACTTTTTCGAACACCTCGTCGACAGCGCGCTGGCCCATGCGAAGAAACTGGGCGCCACGGACGCCGCCGCGGAAGCCTCGGAAGGTTGTGGCCTGTCGGTCAGCGTGCGCAAGGGCGAGCTGGAAAACGTGGAACGCAACCGCGACAAGTCGCTCGGCATCACGGTCTACGTCGGCCAGAAGCGCGGCAACGCCGCCACCAGTGATTTTTCAGAGGCCGCCATCCAGCAGACGGTGAAGGCGGCGTTCGACATTGCACGCTTCACCGCAGAAGACAAATCGTCCGGCCTGCCTGCCGACCGCGACATTGCCCGAACGCACCCCGAACTGGACCTGTTTCACCCTTGGGACATCACCTCCGAAGGTGCGGCCAAAATCGCGCTGGAATGCGAAGCTGCCGCTCTGCAGACCAGCAAGCGCATCACCAACAGCGAAGGCGCAGGTGTGTCGGCCCAGCAAAGCCATTTTTTCAGCGCCCATACGCGCGGTTTTCGTGGTGGTTATGCGAGTTCGCGCCACAGCCTGTCAGTCGCACCGATTGCCTCGTCACCGGGCCGGAACGGCGACATGCAGCGCGACGCCTGGTACAGCTCCATGCGCGACGCGAGCGAGCTGGCCAGCCCGCAGGCCGTGGGCCGCTACGCCGCGGAACGTGCGCTGTCGCGCCTGAAAAGCCGCAAGGTCAAGACCTGTGAATGTCCCGTGTTGTTCGAGTCGCCGCTGGCTGCGGGGCTGCTCGGTGGTTTTGTGCAGGCCGTGAGCGGCGGTGCGCTGTACCGCAAGAGCACCTTTTTGCTCGACAGCATGGGCAAACCGGCTTTCCCCAACCACATCGACATCACCGAAGACCCGTTTGTCAAAAAAGGCAAGGGCAGCTCGCCTTTCGATGAAGAGGGCGTCAAGACGCGCGCTCGCACCGTGGTGGACGCCGGCATTGTGCGCGGCTACTTCCTGAGCACCTACTCGGCCCGCAAGCTGGGCATGCGCACCACCGGCAACGCGGGCGGCTCGCACAACCTGGTCATGAGCAGCCGCCAGACGCGGCCGGGCGACGACCTGGACGCCATGCTCAAAAAGCTGGGCACCGGCCTGTTCGTGACAGAGCTGATGGGGCAGGGCGTGAACTACGTGACGGGTGACTACTCCCGCGGCGCGGCCGGCTTCTGGGTCGAAAAAGGCCAGATCGCCTTCCCCGTCGAGGAAATCACGATCGCCGGCAACCTGAAAGACATGCTTATGGGCATTCAGGCCGTCGGTGCGGATGCGTACAACTACGGCGCAAAAACCGTCGGCTCCATCCTGGTCAACCGCATGAAGGTTGCGGGGTCCTGACGCCCCCACGGTCGCTCACTTCGTGTAGCTTCCTGCCCCCCAAGGGGGCCGCCCGCCTGTGGCCCGGCAGAGCCGGTTCCACGGCTTGAGCTTGCACTGCACCGCTCGCGTTTGAATCAGCCGGCCAGTGCGACTTTTACTGCGGCTGATACCTGACCCATGTCGGCCTTGCCGGCCAGTTTGGCCTTGACCGCGCCCATCACCTTGCCCATGTCGCCGGGGCCGCTGGCCCCTAACTCGACCACGATGGCTTTGACGGCGGCGGCGACTTCTTCGGCGCTCAGGCGTGCCGGCAGGTAGGCCTGCAGCACGACCAGTTCTGCGGCCTCCTTGTCGGCGAGGTCCTTGCGTTCGGCCTTGACAAAGGCTTCGAACGAATCCTTGCGCTGCTTGATGAGCTTGTCGACGATGGCGACCACGGCGGCATCGTCCAGCACCACGCGCTCATCCACTTCTTTCTGCTTCAGCGCGGCCAGCAGCAGGCGTATGGTGCCCAGGCGCTCACTGTCCTTGGCGCGCATGGCGGTTTTCATGTCTTCGGTGATCTGGTCTTTGAGTGCGGACATGGCTGTCTCCATTCAGGATTGAAAAACGGTGGGGCAGAAAGACAAAAACCCGCAGAGTGAGCTCATGCGGGTCTTTGAGTTGCCGTAAGGCGCGTACTGGTTGATCAGTACAGCTTCTTCGGCAGTTGCATCGAGCGGATACGCTTGTAGTTGCGCTTGACGGCCGCAGCCTTCTTGCGCTTGCGTTCAGCCGTTGGCTTTTCGTAGAACTCGCGGGCGCGCAGGTCGGTCAGCAGGCCGAGTTTTTCAATGGTGCGCTTGAAGCGGCGCAGAGCCACATCGAAGGGCTCGTTATCTTTTACACGAATGGTCGTCATTGATGAAGGGGTCCGGTTGGTGCGCTTGTGACCTTTGGCGATCTGATCAGGATCAGGCCGGGCGCGGGTTTGCTAGCAAAGCCTCAGATTATATACCACAGCCCCACGGTCGCTCACTTCGTGTAGCTCCCTGCCCCCCGAGGGGGCCGCCCCGCCTTGCGGCCTGCAGAGCCGGACCGCGGCTCCTGCTTGCGAAAGCGGGAACGCAGACCAGGCCCTGTTCACAGGCCTTAACTTAAGGTTTTTGCGGCCAAAGCCTCAGCGCAGGCATGGGCAGAGGCCCAGGCCCACTGGAAGTTGTAACCGCCCAGCCAGCCGGTGACGTCCACCACTTCCCCGATGAAATACAGGCCTGGTTGTTTCGATTCCATGGTCTGGGAAGACAAATCCCGGGTATCCACGCCGCCCACGGTGACTTCAGCCTTTTTGTAACCCTCGGTGCCGTTGGGCACCAGTTGCCAGTCGGCCAGGCGCTCTGCCAGGCCCAGAAGCGCCTTGTCGGTCGCGTCGCTGACGGGTTTCTGAAGGGCAGGGTCGGTGCCCGTCCAGGCCTCGGCCAGGCGGTTGGGCACCAGGCTGGCGAGTTCGTTGGCGATCAACTTTCTGGACCGGCTTTTGGCCTGCAGCAAAAGATTCGGCAGGTTGATGCCGGGCGCGAGGTTGACCCGTACCGGCTGGCCTTCGCGCCAGAAACTGGAAATCTGCAACACAGCCGGGCCGCTCAAACCCCTGTGGGTAAAGAGCAGGTCTTCCGAAAATACCGTGGCTTTTTTGCGTTGTTTGGGTGTGGCATCGGCCGCGCCGGTTTCAATCAATACCGGCAGGGCCAGCCCTGACAGCTGTGCAAAGGGTGCCCAGTCTGCACCGTCGAACGTCAGGGGCACCAGGGCAGGGCGGCGCTCGACCAGCCGCAGGCCGAACTGTTCGGCAATCCGGTAGCCAAAGTCCGTCGCCCCGATTTTGGGGATGGACAGGCCACCGGTGGCAATCACCACTTGCGGCGCTTCAATCAGCCCGCGCTCACTTTCAAGCCTGTAACTGCCTGAATCGCCCGCGTTTGGGCCAGTGATTCCCTTCACGGCACAGGATTGCCAGCGCGTGACCTTGCCCGCATCACATTCGGCCAGCAGCATGTTGATGACGTCTTCTGCAGAGCGGTCGCAAAACAACTGACCCTTGTGCTTTTCGTGAAAGGGAACGTTGTGTTTTTGCAGCAGTTCGATGAAGTCCTGTGGCGTGTAGCGCGACAGTGCCGAGCGGCAAAAATGCGGGTTCTCGCCCAGGAAGTTGGCGGGTGCCGCATCGCGGTTGGTGAAGTTGCAGCGCCCACCGCCTGAGATGCGGATTTTTTCGGCCACCTTGTCGCTGTGGTCCACCAGCAGCACCTTCAGGCCGCGCTGGCCGGCGATGCCGGCGCAAAACAGCCCGGCTGCGCCTGCGCCAATCACGACGACGTCAAATTGATGCATGAGGTGGCCTCCGGTAAGCCGGACCTCAGCCTTTCCAGCTAAAGGGAAATTTGAACTGTTTCACAAAACCGTTGGGGACGTAGTCGCCAAGAACACCGTAACGCTCAGGCCAAAGCCGGGTACTTTTTACCGCAGTACCAAACAGGTAGTCCAGAAAAGCGTAGTGCGCGGAATAGTTGCGGTCCAGGGCTTCCTGGTCCTGGCTGTGATGCCAGTGGTGGAAGTTGGGAGTGACGATGACGTAGCGCAGGGGCCCGAGCCGCACGCTCACATTGGCGTGGTTGAAAACGGCCTGAAAGCCGACGATGACGATGTAGGCATCAATCACTTCTTTTGAAAAACCAAGCACGTAAATGGGTGCAAGTATCAGTGTGCGGGTGATCAGCAGCTCAAGAATGTGCTGCCTGGAACCGGCCATCCAGTCCATGCTTTTCGCGCTGTGGTGCACGGCGTGCAGCCGCCACAACACGGGAACCTCATGGTAGGCACGGTGCGTCCAGTACTGGACGAGGTCTGCCACAAGCACGATCAGAAGCACGCCGGCCCAGAACGGGAGGTTTTGCACCCAGCCACGAATGCCGTCATTGGCGGCCCAGCCAAAGAATCTGTGCACCATCAGGTTGGTGGCCAGCAGCACAAAACCCACAATCATGTGGTTCACGATGAAATGATGAAAATCGGTTTGCCATTCGGCGCGGAACACGGGCTGATCCTTGCGCAGGGCGAACAGCTTTTCGATGAAGATAAAAATCAGCGATGAACCGAGCAAATCCAGGATGAACCAGTCCAGCCCGATGTAAGGCGTGTTGTCAGGAAAGTTCGGGTTGACATCAACTTTGTGCCCGCCCAGCAGCGCAGAAGCCGCCACCAGCAGGAAGGCCGCGCCAGCGAGCCACCTGGAACGATTGAAGATGATATTGACCAGTGAGATGCCGCCCGAGATGGCCAAAGCCGTAAACATGACGGTGCGGATGACGTCGACGTTGTAGCTTTTGCGAAGCTCGGGGGTCGTGAGGTATTGCGGGAAATGAAAAGCCAGAACACCCAGGAAACAGAGAATTCCCAGGCTGAGCGCAACGACGCCACTGATCAGGCCGCTGCCGCGTCGCAGCTCGCCGTGGCTTTCCGTCAGTTCATTGAGTTTGTCAAGCATGTGGGGTCACTTCGCGGTTGATGTTTGGGCCGCAGTGTAGCTGCTGCGCCGTCAACTTCAGGCCGCGCGCGTGCCCTGCACCACGTCGTCTGTCGATGCCACCGCCGCAACGCCACGGATGACGTCGCCGACCACGATGACGGAAGGGCTGGCCAGACCTTCGCGCGCGATGGTCGTGACCAGTGTGCCCAGTGTCGCGACGCAGTGCCGCTGCGACGGCAGGCTCACGTGTTGCACAACGGCAATCGGGGTGTCGGCCGGCAGGCCTTCCAGCAACTCCTGCTGGATGCGCTGTGCACCACTGACGCCCATGTAGATGACGAGTGTCAGTTTGGCCTCGCGCGCCGTGATGGCCAACGAACGCCAATCGGTGGCGCCATCGCCCGGTTTGGCATGGCCGGTGATAAAGACCACGCCATGTGCATGCTCTCGGTGCGTGAGGGGCACGCCCAGGGACGTCACTGCGGCAAGGCCCGATGTGATGCCATTGATGATCTCGACCTCGATGCCGTTGGCCCGCAGATGTTCGACCTCTTCGCCGCCGCGGCCGAAGATGAAAGGATCGCCACCCTTCAGGCGCACCACGTTGTCGCCTTCGCGCGCCGCGATGACCATGAGCTTTTCAATAAAGGCCTGTGGCGTGGACTTGCAACCGCCGCGTTTGCCCACGTAGACGATGCGCGCGCCGGGCTGCGCAAAGGCGACGATGTCCTTGCTGACCAGGTCGTCGACGAAGAGCACGCTGGCGGACTGTATGGCCTTCAGGGCCTTGAGCGTCAGCAACTCGGGGTCGCCGGGGCCTGCACCAACAAGTGTGACTTTGCCGTTGTTCATGATGTCTCGATTTCTTTGTTCAGGTGTGGGGCATTGATTTGAGTCAACAAATGCAAGATATGTTCCACCTGACTTGCGATGGATGGGGGCACGGCTTGTTCGCCGGCCAGCACTGACTGGATGTAGACCGCAGTGCCTGCAGCCTCGGTGGTTTTGGGCAAGTCCGGAATTGAAGACAGGGTGCCTGCCTGGGCTTCCTGCACCACTTCGCGCCGGCCATCAATGAACGCTTCCATGTGCGGCATGCGGCGCGCATCGGCCACCACTTCACCTTCCGTGCCGCGCAGGAGCAGCGCGTTGGCTTTCACCAGCTCAAAGGTCTGCGCCATCGAGATCGCGTATTCCGGGTGGGTATAGCTGCTGACCACCAGGCTTTTGCCTTCGCACGGCGTCATGATTTTCACCAGGCTGTGCGCCGGGTTGCGAAGCCCGACGGCGCGGCGGACATCCAGCAGACGCTTGAGAGCCGGGCTGAGAACTTCGGTCGGCATGAAGGCGACTTCCCCGGCACTGACGGCCCGAACGGCTGTCAGCGGCTGGATGCCCATGGCCAGCAGGACTTCTGACGCAAAGACCCGGCTGGTCTCCGTCGGCGTGCCGTGAATGAGTACGGCCACGCCTTCACGGGCCAGCAGCGACGCGAGCAGGGGCGTGAGCACCGGCAATTTGCGCGCGCCGTTGTAGCTGGGCAGCACCACGGTCGGGGTGTTGTCGGGGTTGGCCGGCAGGCGGTTCAGCCGCTGGTGTGTGGCGTCCAGAAAGCCGGCCATCTCTTCCGGCGTCTCGCCCTTGATGCGCATGGCCAGGCAAAAAGCGCCGACTTCGAGGTCGGTCACGGCGCCATCCAGCACCTGGCCTAGCAGGTCGTTGGCCTGCTCGCGCGTCAATGGACGCGCACCGTCCTTGCCGCGGCCGATTTCCTTGATGTACTGGCTAATGCCCATGGTGGCTCATGATGTCCCATGGTGAGCCATGAGGGGGTGCTGGCTGGTTCATGGGGGGATTGTCCGCGAACAGGAAATAACTTTTTGTTATTTGCTTACGCAACGACGGTGATGGGGATCACGCCGCGCGATGACGCGCTTGCGCCCGCAGGTGATGCGTCACGGCTGGCGCGTACCCGGCGCTTGAGTTCGGGGATGCACGAGCCGCAATTGGTACCGCATTTCAGCGTCTCCTGCAGTGATGCCAAGCGGTCCTCATCGCTGGCCAGCGGGCCTGCGCCGGTCTGGCCCAGCGAGATCGCCTGGCTCAGCGTGGCGAGATGTGCGTCGATGGCGGTCTCTGTGACGTTCAGGCAGGTGCAGACCAGTTTGCCGCGCGACTGCACGGCCACGGGCGGTTTGGCGCCCGGGGACAACAGCAGGCGACCATAGGCCTGTGCCGGCAGTTCATCCTGCAGCAGTGTCTTGATCCAGGCCTCTGCACTGGTATCACCCGCCAGCGCAAAGCCGACGAGTTCGGCGTGATCGTCCACGCGGTGCAGTTTGGCGGTGCGGCGCTGACCTTTTTTCCGGTCGATGTAGTGCAGCGAATCCGGTCCTTCAAGCCCGAGGATGCGCTCAAGAGTTGCAAGGACTGATTCGTCGGGTGCTTCGTGTGCGGCGGCGCGGAACAGGATGCCGGTTCGCTCGAGCCTGGCACCGGCTTCCCCGCTTGCCACCAGTGGCGTGTTGTTTGAAAACGGCACGCAGCTGGTGAAAGGAAAGGCGGCCATCAGGGGCCTGAGCGCTTCGCGCACGCCCAGCGCTGCGTTGTTGGGAAGCCAGGCCATGGCGAGCAGCGTCCAGGGCAGTTCTGCCTTGAGGATCTTGACGGCGGCATGTTTGAGTTCGGGCTGTTTTGAGCTTGGGCAGTAGGCCGAGGTCGTGAGCGCGTTGATGCCGGCCAGCGGCTGGCCGTTTGCGGACATGCCGCTGAGGTATTCCTGGCCCCAGTGCATGGCGACGAAGGCCTGGCTCATGCCGACTTCGGGCGAGGACTGCACCGGCACCACGATGGAGCCGCGTTTGGACGTCACCTGCACCAGGTCCCCCTCCTTGAGCAGCCTGCGGGTCATGTCCTGCAGGTTCATCTGGATGACCGGTTCGGCCACATGCCCGAACAGCCGTCCCAGCGTGCCGGTGCGGCTCATGCCGTGCCACTGGTCGCGCAGGCGGCCGGTGGTCATTGAAAAGGGATAGCGCGACTCGCGTGGTTCGGCAACGGGTTTGTAAACGGTATTGACGAAGCGTGCCTTGCCGTCCGCGGTCGGAAAGATGCCGTCTTCATAGAGCCGGACCTTGCCGGTGGTCTCACCGGTTTTCAGGGGCCACTGCTGTGGGGCGGCATCCAGCATCGCGTAGCTCATGCCGGTGATGTCGAGATCCCGGCCGCGTGTGGATTCACGGTGTTCGTTCCAGATGGCTTCAGTCCCGGCCAGTGCATCGGTGAGCGAATACGGAAACAGGCTGGCGGAGGCTGCCGGGCGCGGCAGCAACTTTTCAAGCCGGTGTGCAAATTCCACTGCGATGGACCAGTCGTGACGGGTTTCGCCGGGTGCGTCGACGGCAGGGCGAACACGGCTGATGCGGCGCTCGCTGTTGGTGACGGTGCCTGTTTTTTCACCCCAGGTCGTGGCGGGCAACAGGATGTCGGCGAAGTCGCAAGTCGAGGTCGTGGCGAAAGCCTCCTGCACGATCACCAGTTCTGCGCGCTCCAGCGCACGCCGGACCGTGGCCTGGTCGGGCATCGATTGCGCCGGGTTGGTGCAGGCAATCCAGAGCGCCTTGATCTCCCCGTCGGCCGCGGCCTGGAACATCTCGACCGCCGACTTGCCGGGTTTTTCTGGCACAGAAGGGATTCCCCACAAGGCGGCCACTTCAGCACGGTGATCGGCGTTGGCCATGTCGCGGTGCGCGCTCATCAGGTTGGCGAGGCCGCCGACTTCGCGTCCGCCCATGGCGTTCGGCTGGCCGGTCAGCGAAAACGGCCCGGCGCCAGACTTTCCGATCTGTGCTGTCGCCAGATGCAGGTTGATGAGGGCGGCGTTCTTGGCTGTCCCGCTGCTGGACTGGTTCAGTCCCTGGCAATACAGGCTGAGGGTGGCGGCAGATGTTGCAAACATGCGGGCGGCCTTGAACAGGTCGTCCTTTTTGATGCCACAGGTATCGGCCACAAGGTCAGGTGTGTAGTCCCGCACTGTGGCCTTGAGCGCATCAAAACCGGTGGTGTGTGCGGCAATCCAGGCGTTGTCCGTCCAGCCCTCCCACAGCATGATGTGCAACATGCCATTAAACAGCGAGACATCTGTGCCCGGCTGGATCGGCAGGTACAGATCGGCGATTTCGGCGGTATCGGTTCGTCGTGGATCGCAGAAGATGATCTTCAGGGCGGGGTTGGCCTTGCGGGCATCCTCGATGCGGCGAAACAATATGGGGTGGGCAAAAGCCGTGTTGCTGCCGACGATGAAGATGCACTGCGCGTGGTTGACGTCGTCATAGCAGGACGGCGGCGCGTCGGCGCCCAGGGTCTGCTTGTAGCCGGCCACCGCGCTGCTCATGCACAGACGCGAGTTGGTGTCGACGTTGTTGGTGCCGATCAGGCCCTTGGCCAGCTTGTTGAAGACGTAATAGTCTTCAGTCAGCAACTGGCCTGAAATATAGAAACCCACCGCGTCGGGGCCATGGTCGCGGATGATGTGGGCAAAGCTCTCTGCAGCAAAACCCAGGGCGCTGTCCCACGATACCTGCTTCGGAGTTTCATGGCGATGCTCGCGCCGCATCGGGTAGAGCAGGCGGGTTTGCTGCGTGACTGCGGCACCGGCCGTCAGTGCCAGCGTCGAGCCCTTGGTGCACAGGCGCCCGAAGTTGGCGGGATGGTCCGGGTCACCCCGGACGCCCGTGATCTGCGCGCCCTGTGATTCGATGATGACCCCGCAGCCGACACCGCAATAAGGACAGGTTGATTTGGTTTCAATCATCTTTTTTCAGCGGAGGCGGAAGGGGCTTGGCTGTGGAACTCAGGCGGTTTGTGGTGTCTGCACCCCGAAGCTCTGGTCGCCAACAGCGCCGGTGCTTGCACGAGGGCCGGCCACGGGCCGCTCAAGGTCAAGCGCCAGTGTTTGCAGTTCAGCTGCGTCGAGGAAGACTGAACCGGCTTCCACCTTGCAGGCGAATTTGGGTGTGCAGCCTTCGTCCGGTGCGTTGGCGCAGCCGTCGGCCAGGCCTATGGTCCAGTTGTGCAGCGGGCACGCCACGCTGGTGCCAAAAACAATTCCCTGCGACAGCGGGCCGCCCTTGTGCGGGCAGCGGTCCAGAAGCGCGAAGACCTGGTCCTGGTCATTGCGGAACACGGCGACGTCGATGCCGCGCTCACGCGCCACGCGACGCGAACCCAGCACCGGGATATCGTTCACAAGGCAGATTTTTTTCCATTCACTCATTTTTGTGCTCCCTTGTTTCAGACCGGTGCCAGTTTTTCAAACTGGCGTGTATCGACAGCCGCTTCCTTCAGGTCGAACCAGGGGTCGGGTTCGCCGTCGAGTGCAAACTGCAGCTGCTCCCACAGCGCCTTGCGGCCTTCGTGGTCTTCCAGGATGCGTTTTTTCACGTGTTCCAGGCCCACTCGGTTCACGTAATGCACGGTTCGTTCCAGATACCAGCCTTCCTGGCGGTAGAGCTCGCAGAAGGCGCCGGTGTATTCCAGCACTTCCTCGGCCGTCTTGACCTTCACCAGGAAGTGCGCCACTTCGGTCTTGATGCCGCCGTTGCCGGCGATGTACATTTCCCAGCCGGAATCCACGCCTATCACGCCGACGTCCTTGATGCCTGATTCCGCACAGTTGCGCGGGCAGCCGCTGACCGCGAACTTGACTTTGTGCGGTGCGTACATGCGCCACATCGCGCGCTCGAGGTCCTTGCCCATCTGGGTGCTGTCCTGCGTGCCCATGCGGCACCACTCGCTGCCCACACATGTTTTCACCGTGCGCAGTGCCTTGGCGTAGGCATGGCCCGACGGCATGCCGATGTCTTTCCAGACATTGACGAGGTCTTCCTTCTTCACACCCAGCAGGTCGATACGCTGGCCGCCGGTGACCTTGACGGTGGGAATCTTGTATTTGTCGACTGCGTCTGCAATGCGGCGCAGTTCGCTCGCCGTGGTTTCACCGCCCCACATGCGCGGGATCACCGAGTAGGTGCCATCTTTCTGGATGTTGGCGTGGCTGCGTTCGTTGATGTAACGGCTTTGCGGGTCGTCCTTGGCCAGCTTGGGCCAGGTGCTGATGAGGTAGTAGTTGACCGCAGGGCGGCAGCTGGAGCAGCCGTTGGGCGTCTTCCAGTCCATGAATTTCTGGACTTCCGAAATCGTCAGCAGCTTGTTGGTGCGGATGGCGTCACGCACGGCCTGGTGGCCGTGGTCGGTACAGGCGCACATGGCCTTGAGCTTGGGCGTGGCTGAATAGTCACCGCCGGCGGTGAACATCAGGATCTGCTCTACAAGCCCGGTACAGGAGCCGCAGGAGGCGCTGGCCTTGGTGTGCTTGCGCACCTCGTCCAGCGTGAACAGGCCTTTTTCCTTGATGGCCTTGCAGATGGTGCCCTTGTTGACGCCGTTGCAGCCGCAGACCTCGGCGGTGTCCGGCATGCTGGCCGCCTTGCTGTGACCCTCGTGGCCGGTGTCGCCGATGTTGGACTCGCCAAACATGAGCTTGTCGCGGATGTCGCTGACGCTGCGGCCGTCGCGCAGCAGCTTGAAGTAGTAGCTGCCGTCCACCGTGTCGCCGTAGAGGCAGGCACCGATGAGCTTGTCGTCCTTGAGCACCAGCTTTTTGTAAACGCCGCCGAAGGGGTCGCTCATCACGATTTCTTCGGTGCCTTCGCCGCCCATGAATTCGCCGGCGCTGAACAGGTCAATGCCGGTGACCTTGAGTTTGGTCGAGGTGAGCGAGCCGGTGTAGCGGCCGATTCCGAACTGCGCCAGGTGGTTGGCGGCCACCCTGGCCTGTTCGAACAGCGGGGCGACCAGGCCGTAGGCGATGCCGCGATGGGCCGCGCATTCCCCGACGGAGTAGATGCGTGCGTCCGTCACGGTCTGCATGGTGTCGTTGACCACGATGCCCTTGTTGCAGTGCAGGCGCATGGACTCGGCCAGCGTGGTGTTGGGGCGAATGCCGACAGCCATGACCACGAGGTCGGTGGCCAGCTCGGTGCCGTCCTTGAATTTGATCGCGCTGACCCGGCCACCTTTGCCGCCGTCCTCGCTGCCGACGAGTTCCTGGGTCTGTGCGCCCATCAGGAACTTCAGTCCACGGTCTTCGAGCGATTTTTGCAGCAGCTTGCCGGCTGCGCTGTCGAGCTGGCGCTCCATCAGCGTGGGCATGACGTGCACCACACTGACATCCATGCCACGCAACATGAGGCCGTTGGCGGCTTCGAGGCCCAGCAGGCCCCCGCCAATCACCACAGCCTTTTTGTATTTGACGGAGGCGTCGATCATGGCGTTGGTGTCGGCGATATCGCGGTAGGCAATCACGCCCTGCAAATCCTTGCCGGGCACCGGCAGGATGAAGGGGTTGGAGCCGGTGCACATCAGCAGGCGGTCGTATTCGACTTCAGTGCCGTCGTCGGCACGCACGATGCGCCGGATGCGGTCGACTTCCACCACTTTTTTACCGGCGTGCAGGGTGATGTTGTTGTCCTTGTACCAGTCCCATGAGTTCAGCACGATCTCGTCGAGCGTCTGCTCGCCCGCCAGCACGGGCGACAAAAGAATGCGGTTGTAGTTGGGATGGGGTTCGGCGCCGAACACCGTCACGTCGTAAAGCTCTGGGGCAATCTTCAGCAGTTCCTCAAGGGTTCGTACCCCTGCCATGCCATTGCCCACCATCACCAGTTTTGATTTTTTCATGGAGACTCCATCGTCATAACGCTGAAAACAAAAATGGCATCCTCACCTCACGTGCAAACCTGAGTCTGTACATGGATGGGGACGCCATTGTCCTTTTGATGAATCCTCCAGCGCGTCGTTGCACGGGTGGATCTGAAATGACCTGCGGTGGTCTTGGTACAAGGTGAAGCAAGGCATGTGCCAACATTGCATTGGGTACTGCTTTTAGATCTTTTTCGCCTGAGGCTATGGTTTTTATTGAATTTGTTGCTATCAAAATGATTGCAAACGGATCATGGTGAAACCGTTCACATGGCGTTGTCGCCTGCCGCTGTTGGTGCAATGCACCATTTCCGGTTGTGATCGAGGGCGGCTGCGGCCGGCACGGACGGTCGCACAGGGCGTGAGGCTTTGCACCATTTTGGGCATGAAACCTGCTTGCGGTGGTGCATGAGTTTTGACATCGACATCGGCTTCACTTCAGACGCCGGCAAAAAATCCCTGAACGAGGATTTCGCTGCGGCCATGCTGCCAGAGCCCGGCCAGGAGGGCATGGGCGCGATTGTTGCCATCGCCGATGGGGTCAGTGCAGGGGGCATGGGGCGCGAGGCTGCGCAAACCACAGTGACCAGTTTGGTGCGCGATTACTTTGGTACCCCTGAAATCTGGGATACCACGGTGGCACTGGATCGCATTATTGGTGCACAGAATTCCTGGCTGGCCGGCCTCAATCGGCGGCGGCATCCGGTCATGGGCCTGACCACGCTGACGGCCCTGGTGCTGCGTGGGCAGTCGTACACGCTGGGCCATGTGGGCGATTGCCGCGCCTACCTGATACGTGAGGGGACAACCACCCAGCTCACCAACGACCATGCCGTGCAGCACCCCGACTTCCGGCACCAACTGCTGCGCTCTGTGGGTGCTGAGAACCATGTGGTCGTCGACTACATGCAGGGCGAACTGCACGTGGGCGATGTGTTTGTGCTGGTATCCGACGGTGTGCATGGGGCCGTGCGCGATACACGGCTTAAATCGTTTGTCGAGGCGGCCGACGGGCAGGATGCGCAATCCATCAGCCAGCGTCTGGTGGACGCTGCGCTTGCAGGTGGCAGCACGGACAACGTCACGGCCATCGTGGTCCGTGTGCTCGGCCTGCTTGATGCCACCTTGCGCGACGTCAATCGTGAAGCCCAGGCCCTGCCAATTCCGGCGCGGCTCAAGGTCGGAGAAGTGGTGGACGGCCTGACGGTGACGGCCACGGTCGCCGACAGCGGCATCAATGTGCTCTACCAGGTCCGGCATGTGCCCTCCGCGCCTGCGGGCGACGTCCTGCCGGGCGAGCTGGCGACCACGCAGGGCAAACTGTACGCCCTCAAAACCCTTCACCCGGCTCGGGCGCATGACGATCAGGAGCGCGCCATGCTGGCGCATGAGGGCTGGCTGGCGGCACGCATGCAGTCGGGACGGGCGGCCGACCACCTCGTCAACCTTCATGAAAAATTGCCAGGCGGGCACGAGCGCACCGCCTTTTATCTGTTGTATGACTGGCACAGCGGCGAAACGCTACAGCAGCAACTGGCCAGGGGACACAAGTTCAGCCTGCAACAGGTGCTTGCCGCCGCCACCCAGACAGCAGCGGCTTTGGGTCGGCTGCATCGGCAATGCGTCATACACCGCGACATCAAGCCCGCCAACCTGCACCAAGGCGAAGATGGCGTGCTGCGGCTGCTGGATCTGGGTGTGGCGCTGAGTGGGCGCGAGCCCGAAGCCATGCGAAAACTGCACGCGGGAACCCCCAGCTTCGTCAACCCTGAGCAATGGGGCTTCAACGGCAGCGGCGGGGCGGCTGCCGACGGGCAGGAGGAATTGCCCGATGCCCAAAGCGACCTGTTTGCCTTGGGCGTAACGCTTTATCAGTTGCTGACGGGTCGGCTGCCTTATGGCGAGGTGCTGCCCTACCAGGTGGGCCGTTACTACCGGGACCCGGTGGCCCCCAGCCGCCACAATCCCGAGGTGCCCATCTGGCTGGACCACATCGTGCTCAAGGCCGTTGCGCGTGACAAACGCAAACGCTTCGAAACGGCCGAAGAACTCCTGCTGGCGCTGGAGCGCGGGGCGTCACGGCCGCTGACCGCGCCACATGGCACGCCCCTGATGCAACGCGACGCCACCGCCATCTGGAAAATTGCGCTCGCGGTGTCGGTGCTGGTGAACCTGCTGCTGGTGTACTGGCTGGCCTTTTTGCCGCGCTAGGGCAGATCACGCACTTCGTGCGCGACCACCTTTCTCAGCCCACGTCCTTGTCCAGCGGATCTGCATCATGCGCAGCATCACCAGCATGATGAGCGAGAGTGCCGCGAAGAAGAAGAAACCCCACATGTAAGTGCCGGCATATTGTTTGGAGATGCCCATGGCGTTGGGCACCAGGCCGCCGCCGAGTGCGCCGATCTCGCCGATCATGGAGCCCGCCACCGCCGTGGCCAGCGGCCAGCGTAGCGGCACGAGCTGGAAAAGCGCACCGTTGCCGGCACCGAGTGCGGCAAAGCAGAGCATGACCAGCAGGGTGGTGGCGACCAGTGACTGCCCGGCCAGTCCGCAGGCGACCAGCGTGATCGAGATGGTCAGCAAGACCACGGTGAGGGTGTTCACGCCACCCCATCGGTCGGAGATCCAGCCGCCGAAAATACGCAGGGCCGCGCCCATGAACGCGGCGAGCATGGCCAACTGACCCGCCTGCACCTTGCTGACGCCGAACTGGTCGTAGTAGTAGGACGGCAAAAACGTCGCCAGGCCGATGAAGCCGCCGAAACTGACCGCATAGATCAGGCTGAAGGCCCAGCCGTCCTTTTCGAACAGGCAGGCGACGTGTTCGCGCAGCGTGGCATGGCTGTCCACGTCGTCCGGCTCTTTGGCAAAAAAGATCATCGCCGCCATGGGCAGCAACATGGCCACGGCAGCGATGCCGTAAACCGATTGCCAGCCGAAACGCTGGGCCAGCGCAGGCGCGACCAGCACCGACACGGCCGTGCCGACGTTGCCCGCACCGACCAGTCCCATGGCAAGGCCCTTGTAGCGCGGCGGGAAAGAGCCCGAACCCAGGCTGAGCGCCACGCCGAAACTGGCACCGGCAATGCCCAGCAGTACGCCCATCGCCAGCAGGCTGCTGTAGGAATTGACGAAAAAGTAGCCGAACAGAAGGGCCACCATGATCATGCCCATCTCGACGAGGGTCGCACTCTTGCGGCCGATGTATTGGGCCAGCACACCGAGTGGAAAGCGCATCAGGGCGCCGGCAAAAATCGGCACCGACAGCATCACGCCTTTTTCGGTGGGTGACAGCTTGTAGGTTTCCGATATGAAAGGCGCCATGGCGCCGTTCATGACCCAGATGCAGCAGGAAAAAGCAAAGTAGAAAAACGCCGCTCCCAGCGTTGGGGCATGGCCCGCTTTGAGGAAATTACGAAACCCGGACATGATCTATTTTTCTTTTGAGGGTGAATTTAAAAGACGAAAACTGGCCGGGGGGCAACAGACGTCTTCCGTGTCTGGCCCACCCGGCGGTGAAGGAGTTTGAAGGCTTGCTTTGTGTGCGTTGTGATTCCGTGTCTTTGTGGAGGGGTGAGGCGGTCAGTCAGTGCCTGCGTTCCATGTCGACGCAGACCATGGCCAGGTGGTGGTTCCAGCGCAGGGTGATGACGTATGGGTGTTTGCGCACCCTGGCTTTCATGCCGTGCGCACCCTGAAACTTGAGAGGCACAGAAATGTTCAGATCCGGCCCCATGGCCTTGCGGGCATTGCCCGCCAGCGTGTTGGCGATTTCACCGACCGCGTCCAGCAGGTTGCCGTCGCTGAGGTCTGTTTCGTGCTGCAGCAGCAAAATCTCGCGCACCAGCTTGGGCGGCATGGACACGATGACGTGGCCGTTGTAGCTGCCCGAGAAGGTCACGATGCCGTTGAATTCAAACCCCTCGACGTCGTGCGTTCCCAGAAAGGCCGACGTGATCTGCGGCTCCTGCCGCGTGGTGATGTGCAGATAGCGCTTGATGGAGTTGACGAACATCTTGAGGTCGTCTTCATTGAGTGTCTCCATGGGGGCTCCTAGTGAGCTTCAGCGACGTCGAGCAATGCAATCTGCAGCTCTTCATCGGTGAAAGGTTTGGCCACGAAACCGCGTGCGCCCAGCTTGAGCGCCTGGATCGCGGTGGATTTGTCGCTGAGCGCGCTGACGACCAGGATGTTGATTTTCGGATCGAAGGCGATCAGGGCCTGTATGCATTCGATGCCGTCCATCTCCGGCATGGTCAGGTCCATGGTGACCACTTCAGGCAGTGCAGCCCGCGCGATGCGCAGTGCCTCATGGCCGTTTCTGGCCAGGCCGGTGATGACGACGTTTTTAAGTCCGCCGTTTTGCACCACGCGTGAGATCCGGGTCCGGATCATGTTGGAGTCGTCAACGATCAAAAGTCGCATGGCGTCTTCTCCCGCAGGTTGTAAAAAATAGGGCCCCCTGGCAAGTGGCTGGACATGAACGGTACAGCTGCAAGATCAGGCAAAACGAACCTTGAACTCGGTGTGCTGGCCCGGTACGCTGGACAGCAGCAGCCGCGCGCCGAGGCGCTGCACCGTTGCCTGCACCAGGTCGAGGCCGACGCCGCGGCCGGCATGTTTGCCGGCTTCGGCGGCGGTGGAGAACCCCGGTTTGAAGATGTGCGCGACGATCTGTTTGTCGCTGAAACTTTCAAGCTGCTCGGGGCTGTACCAGCCGAGCTCTTCCAGCTTGCGGCGTATGCGCTCGGCGCTCAGGCCGGCGCCGTCGTCGCGCACGCTCAGCTGCCACTCGTTGGCTTCGTCGCGCGTCAAGTTGACCTGCAACTGGCCTTCGGCTGGCTTGCCCGATGCGAGTCGCATCTGCGGTGCCTCCACGCCGTGCACCACGGCATTGCGCACCAGCTGGATGGCGATCTCGCGCACCTGGTCCATCCTGTCTGTTGTCATGTCCTGTGCGCTGCTCATGCGAATGCTGGCCTGCACACGCTTGCCGCAGTCCGCGCCCACGTCGCTGGCCAGTTGCGACAACGCGGCGTTCAGGCCCTGAGCATCGCCTTCGGTCGCAGGCCCTGAAGAGGTCTTGCGTGCGCCAATCATCTTGAAGGTGGCCAGCTTGTTGAGCAGGTCTTCCAGCGGCAGCGGCAGCGCGAGCAGCGTGTCGCCGGACGCGACGCCTGTGTCCTTGAGTTTTTGAAGCTCGCTTTCAAACTGGTGCGCGAGGGTGGACAGTACCTCCAGCCCCAGCGAACCCGCGTCGCCCTTGAAAGCGTGGATGCGGCGGTAGGCACCGTCCACGGCCTTGAGCACTTGCGCTTCCGAAGATGCGGAAGACGTGCTGCGCAGCAGGTCGTTGATCTCGAGCAGGGAGGCTTCCGAGCGTTCGACAAAGCTGCGCATCATCGCAGGCTCGGTTTCAAACGCTTTCAGCAGCATGGAGAATTCTTTTTGCGAGCGCTGGCGTTCGCCCTGCAGGCGGGCCTCAAGCTCCACTTTCTGCGAGATGTCCTGCACGGTGACCAGCAGGTGGCGCACCACGCCTTCATCCAGCACACGGTTGAAGTGAAAGGACAGGTAGCGCGTGATGTCCTGGCCGAGGCGGTTTTTCACCGTGACCTGCACTTCAGACAGCGGGTTGATACCCTGCACCAGCTGCTCCTTGACGTGCGGGGAGAACAGCAGGTCCACATAGTCGCGGCCGTCGCCGAGGACCTTGCCGGAGACAAGCGTGCCAAGGATTTCAAAAAAGTCGTCGCCAGGCAGCAGGGCCTTGCCGAACAGGTCGTGCGCGGAGCGTGACAGCTGCGAGCCGAGCTGGCCATCGGGTGTCAGCAAAAACAGGCCTTCACGCACGCTGGTCAGAATTTCGCGGTTTTCTTCGTTCGCTGCCTCGATGGCCGCGTCGGAGGTCTTCAGGCGGCGCAGGAACTTGAACAGGATGAAGGCAAAGTTCAGCAGGGCCAGCACGATGCCGCCGGTTTGCACCATCCGCAGCACGCTGGCACGTGATGCACCGATCTGCTGCGTCTCCGTCACGAAGTCATTCGCGACGCCGAGCAGTTTGATGTTGTAGGCCTGGCTGTAGGCCAGTGCGGCAGCGAGGTCCTCTGGCGCGAAGCCATCCTTGAGCAGGGGCTGGAGCTTGTCGTAATACGGCTTCCAGATGGCATCGACCTTGTCTTCAAGTTCACGGCCGCGGTCGGAGATCACGGCTTCGAGGTAGACCGGTTTGCCGTCGCCGCCCGGAATGGTGCCGCCGTCACGGAAAGCGGCTTGTGATATCTGGAAGATCCTGGCGCCGGCGCGCAGTTCGGCCAGGGTTTCCGGCTTGTAGGGCGTGCCGGCCGTGCGCATGGCATCGAGCTCCAGCAACGTGCGGGCCACGCGCTGGGACACATAACGCTGGCGGCCTGACAGGTTGATGGCGACCGTGTCCTGGTCAATCTTGAACGAGGTGTAGAAATTCAGCACCAGAACGCCAAGGTCGAACAGCAGGAAGAGCGCCACCGCGATGATGATTTCGCGGTACTTGCCGAAGGCAAACGCGCTGCCTTTTCGGGCGCTGCTCTTTTTGGCGGTCTTTGCAGCAACCGGGAAGCTGCTTTCGGCGGTAAACACGGCGCTCATGTGGTGTCCTCAGTGCGTTGTACGGCTGTTCTTTTTCTGCTCCGGGGTGCTGCTGCACCCGGGCATCACGGATGCGTTCTGGCGTCAGGCCGTCAGTTTTTCAACGTGGGCCTGGCGGGTGTAGAGGAAGTCGATCACGGCCTTGCGGTAGTGCAGGTACTGTGTGCTTTCGGCCAGTGCCACGCGGTCGCGCGGGCGGGGCAGGTCGATGGCCAGCACTTCGCCGATGGTGGCGGACGGGCCGTTGGTCATCATCACGATGCGGTCGCTCAGCAGCACGGCTTCGTCGACGTCGTGCGTCACCATCACGACGGTGCTTTGTGTTTTGGCCACGATCTGCAGCAACTCGTCCTGCAGCTTGGCGCGGGTCAGGGCGTCCAGTGCGCCAAAAGGTTCGTCGAGCAGCAGCACCTTGGGTTCCATGGACAGCGCACGTGCAATGCCGACGCGCTGCTTCATGCCGCCCGATATTTCACCGGGGCGTTTTTGCGCGGCAGCGGTCAGGCCGACCATGGCCAGCACCGCATCGGTGCGGGCCTTGAGTTGCGCCCGGTTTTCCGTCGCGGCGAAAACCCGCTCGACAGCGAGGTAGACGTTTTCAAAACATGTCAGCCACGGCAGCAGCGAATGGTTCTGGAACACTACGGCGCGCTCCGGGCCAGGCCCTGCAATCTCGCGGTTGGCGCAGATCAGGCTGCCCTGCGTGGGCATGGTCAGGCCGGCAATCAGGTTGAGCAGGGTGGACTTGCCGCAACCCGAGTGGCCGATCAGCGCCACGAACTCGCCCTTGGCGACCGTCAGATTGATGTCCTGCAGTGCACGGAACGGGCCCTTCTTGGTCTTGAAGGTTTGCTCGACGTTCTGGATCTCGATGTACTTGGTGGTCAGTGAACTCATGGTGCGTCCTTGCGTTGGTGCGGTGTGCGTTGCGGTAGGGCAGTTCAGTTCTTGACTTCTTCGAACGTGAAGGCGGTCGCGAGCTTGATGAGGGCGTACTCCAGCACCAGGCCCACGATGCCGATCACAAAAATCGCGATGATGATGTTCTTCACGTTGAGGTTGTTCCACTCGTCCCAGACCCAGAAGCCGATGCCGACGCCACCGGTCAGCATTTCGGCCGCCACGATCACCAGCCAGGCGGTGCCGACGGCCAGGCGCACGCCGGTCAGCATGTAGGGCAGCACGGCGGGGAACAGGATCTTGGTGGCGATCTTCCACTCCGACAGGTTGAGCACGCGGGCCACGTTCATGTAGTCCTGCGGCACGCGCTGCACGCCCACCGCGGTGTTGATGATCATGGGCCAGATCGAGCAGATGAAGATGGTCCAGATGGCGGCCGGGTTGGCGCCCTTGAAGACCAGCAGGCCGATGGGCAGCCAGGCCAGCGGCGAGACCGGGCGCATCAGGCTGATAAGCGGGTTGAACATCCGGCTCAGGAAGGAGAAGCGGCCAATCATGAAACCGACCGGAATGCCGACGATGGCCGCCATGCCGAAGCCCAGGGCCACGCGCTTCAGGGAAGACAGCACGTTCCAGCCCACGCCCTGGTCGTTGGGCCCCTTGCTGTAGAACGGGTCGCTGAAAATTTCAACGGCCTGTTTGAAGGTGTCCTTCGGCGATGGGATGCTGCCTGCGGTGCCCATGAAGACCAGTTCCCAGATCAGCACCAGCAGGCCCAGGCCCAGCACTGGCGGCAGTACGGTGAGCCAGAGAAAGGACGCGTCCCGTTTTTGTTTCGGGGCGCTTTCCGCCGGTTTCTTCATGGCGATGCTGTCAGGCGCGGCGACCTCCGGCGCACTGTCGTTCGCTGCCGGGCGAACGGTCGTGGGCGCAGGTGTCGCCGCGGAAGCGGCTTCAAGCGTGTTGTGAAATACGGCACTGACCATGGCGTGACCTCTTTAATGGAATTCGGAAAATCTGGCGATGCTCAGGCGCGGACCTTGAAGCTGTCGGCGTACTTTTTCGGGTCCTTGCCGTCCCAGACGGTGCCGTCCATGAGCTTGCTACTGCGCATGACTTCCTTGGGCACGCTGATCTTCATGGCCCCTGCCGCTTCCTTGTACAGATCGATCTGGTTGACCTGCTTTGCAACAGTCAGGTAGTCCGGGTGCTCCTTGAGGATGCCCCAGCGCTTGAACTGCGTGAGAAACCACATGCCGTCGGAAAGGTAAGGGAAGTTCACCTGGCCATCGTCGTAGAACTTCATGTGGTTCTTGTCGTCCCAGGTCTTGCCCATGCCGTTCTGGTAGCGGCCCAGGATGCGCTGGTTGATGGCGTCCACGCTGGTGTTGATGTAGGACTTCTCGGCCACGGTTTCCGCCATCTTCATCTTGTTGGAGAGGTTGGCGTCAATCCACTGGCTGGCTTCCATCACGGCCATCATCACGGCGCGGCAGGTGTTGGGGTTGGCCTTGACGAACTCGGCGCGGGTACCGAGGACTTTTTCCGGATGATCCTTCCAGATGTCCTGCGTGGTGATGGCGGTCACACCGATCTTGTCGATGATTGCGCGCTCGCCCCAGGGCTCGCCAACGCAAAAACCATCCATGTTGCCGACGCGCATGTTGGCCACCATCTGCGGTGGTGGCACCACAATGACCTTGGCGTCGGTGACGGGATTGATGCCCGACGCAGCCAGCCAGTAGTTCAGCCACATGGTGTGGGTGCTGGTGGGGAAGGTCCCTGCAAACGTGTATTCGCGCTTTTCTTTCGCCATCACTTTTGCAAGGGATGGTCCATCGACAGCGCCTTTTTCCGACAGTGCTTTTGACAGCGTGATGGCCTGCCCATTGCGGTTCAGACCCATCAGCGCAGCCATGTCTTTCTTGGGACCACCGGCGCCCACGTGCACGCCGTAGATCAGGCCGTAGAGCACGTGCGACATGTCGAGTTCGCCGTTGACGAGCTTGTCGCGCACGCCGGCCCAGCTGGCTTCTTTGGACGGGATGATCTTGATGCCGTACTTCTTGTCGAAGCCGAGCACGGAGGCCATGACCACAGAGGCGCAGTCGGTCAGGGGAATGAAGCCGATCTTGACTTCCTTCTTCTCTGGCGCGTCCGATCCGGCCGCCCATGCGCCGCCGGAGCCTGCGCTGGTCAACAGCGTGGCAGCGCTGATGGCGCCGGCCTTCTTGATGAAATCGCGACGGGCGGGTGCTGCGGGTCCGGGAAACTGCTGCGTCATGGTGAACTCCTGGTTGGCAAAAACTGAAGAAACAAATAAAGGAAGCGGAAAATAAAAAACGGCGTCCATCCTTCGCCCGCAATGAAGCGGGGGAGAGATGGACGCCGTTGTCCAAAACAGGCCATTGGGGGCCTGGTGCAAGGCCGCCATTGGCCTCGCTTAACGTCAATAAAGCAGAATCTGTGCCAGCAACTTCAAGCTTGGTTTTGGTTAATTTTTCTCTTTTAAATCAATGACTTGAAAGATCGTCTGGTCGTGGAGCAGCACAAATCAAAGGTCGCCCATCGTGGTGCGCCTGATCGCCATAGCACGGGATTTGTGCAGTGCAGCAGTGCATGCTGCACGACAGGTGGGCGAAAAGTCGGCGCCCTGGAAAACTTAACGTATACGTGAAATTTAACGTATACGTTAAAAAATTGGTCGTAAAACCGGTTTTGGATGCGGATGCAGGCTCGGAAAGCGCCTGAAAAGCCGAACAAAGGCACTTTTAGGGCATCAAATTGGCCTCCAGCCCTTTAAACATGAGCGTGAGCAGCTACTGAATTAATAGCGATGAAAGGCGCTGAAGGCAGTGAACAAGCCGCCCAACCGGGGCGTGTGCGTCAGAGGTAGGCGGCCATCGCCAGGACGGACTCGGCGACATCAACGAGCTTGCGGTTCTGGCTCATGGCGGTCTGCCTCAGCATCTTGTAGGCGTCTTCCTCGCTCAATTTGCGTGTGGCCATCAGCAGGCCCTTGGCACGTTCGACGATCTTGCGTTCGTTGAGGGCGGCGCGCACGGTCTCGAGTTCGTCGCTCATGTCCTGCAGGCGGCGCGCCTGCTCCTGCACCATGCCCAGCACGGAGCGCTCCAGTTGCGGGCCGTAGTGCGCCGACGCGTCGGGGCTGGTTGCACTGGCCTGACGCGTCAACTCTTCAAGAATGGCCTGCTGGTCACGCAGTTCGGTGCGCGCCTGTGCAATCTTGCGCTCGCACAACTGGCGCAAATTGGCTGCCAGCACATCCTCGACGGTTTTCATGGCGTCGATGCGGCGGGTGCAGCAGTCGAACCACGCCTGGCTGAGGTTGGCGTCCAGCTTGCCGCCCGCGTGGGTCATGGAGCCGATACGGCGCAAGCGCTCCAGCTCCGCCAGCGATTCGCCGGTCTGGCTGTTGTTCCATGCATGCAGGACGGTCGACTCGGCAAACTCGCCAAAGACCTGGAAGCAGCGCTCCTGGGATTCGATCAGGTGCAGCCATTGTTGCTGGTGTGCGTTGTCGGTTTTGCCGGATGCAAAGGCCGCGGCCCCCAATGCGCGCTCCTGGCCGGTGAATTCCTTGCCCTGCATGAAGTTGAACAGGGCGACCAGCGCGCGGGAGATTTCGGGGTCGGTGGCGCTGTCGGCCGCTTCGAACACCACCACCAGCAGGCCGGAGATCAACCGGCCAAACGCGATGGTGGACTCTTCGGGGGCCAGGTCCTGCTCGCCGATGCGCTTGCGCAGTTCGGGGAGGGAGTCCAGCACGTGAAGCACAAAAGCGATACGGCTGAAGAGCCGCGCGCCGTTCCTGACCTGGCGGGAGTCGGTGTCCAGCGCATCGAAGTGCTCGCGCACTTTCAGTTCAATCTCGGCACATTCAGCGGCCTGCTGGATGCGCTGGCCCTCAAAACGGGTGCCATGCGAGCCGAGGAAGACGTTGGAGATGCCGCGTTCCTTCTGCAGCGCGTGAATCAGGCGACCAATCGCACTGACCAGCTCACTGGTCAATGCCAGCTGCTCGAGTTCGCCAATTTCGCATTGGCGGGCGGCAACAAGAAAATTAAGTCCGGATTTCATCGTGATTGTTCTGGAGGGCAGCAACATTCGTGCCTCGGGCGCGGAGCGCCCACTCTGCCGTCATTGAATGTCCGAGACTTTACACTCGTCCCATGCTGGTATTAGGAATCGAGTCGTCCTGCGACGAAACAGGCGTTGCGCTGGTGGACGCCAGCGGACAGGGTGTGCCGCGCCTGCTGGCGCACCAGTTGCACAGCCAGATCGACATGCACCAGGCCTATGGCGGCGTGGTGCCAGAACTGGCCAGCCGGGACCACATCCGCCGCGTGGTGCCGCTGACGCGCCAGGTGCTGGGCGAGTCAGGTCATTCATTTGCAGACGTCGATGTCGTGGCCTACACCCGCGGCCCCGGCCTGGCCGGCGCGCTGCTGGTGGGTGCGGGCGTGGCCTGTGCCCTGGGCGCGAGCCTGGGCAAGCCGGTGATGGGTGTGCATCACCTTGAGGGGCATTTGCTGTCGCCATTCTTGAGTGCTGACCCGCCGGAATTTCCCTTTGTGGCGCTGCTGGTGTCGGGTGGCCATACCCAGCTGATGCGGGTAGACCGTGTCGGCAGTTATGAATTGCTGGGCGAGACCATAGACGATGCTGCAGGTGAAGCGTTCGACAAGTCGGCCAAGCTGATGGGCCTGCCTTATCCGGGCGGCCCGCATCTTTCAAAGCTGGCCCTGCAGGGTGACGGTGCCGCCTTCAAGCTGCCCAGGCCGCTGCTGCACAGCGGCAATCTGGACTTTTCATTTGCCGGCCTGAAAACAGCGGTGCTGACGCAGGCGAAAAAACTGGGTGATGAACTGGAGGCGCGAAAGGCTGACCTGGCCGCTTCGACGCAGGCCGCGATTGTGGACGTGCTGGTCAAAAAATCACTGGCGGCGATGAAACAAACCGGCATGAAACGCCTGGTGGTTGCCGGCGGTGTGGGGGCGAATGCACTGCTGCGTCAGCAACTCAATGACGAATGCAAAAAGCGCGGCATACGCGTCCATTACCCCGAGCTGCACCTGTGTACCGACAACGGCGCCATGATTGCGCTGGCCGCCGGCATGCGCCTGCAGGCGGGGCTGGAGAAGCTTGAAAAAAATCCAGCGGGCTACACCTTCGATGTGAAGCCGCGCTGGAGTCTGGGCGATCTGCAAGCCGCGTGATGCCACGCGGCGAGGGCCCGTCGCTTTATTGCTTATTGAATAGCGAGCTGACTGACGTTGCTGACCGGCACTTTCTTGCCCAGTGTCAGGGTCAGCACGCCGTTTTCAAGTTTGGCGCTGCTGGCCGTCACGTCGATCTCGAGGGGAAAGCGCCAGGCGGCTTTCACCTTGCGTGCGGCGTCGTCCTTGCTGGAGACACGAACCACGTCACCTTCAATGCCGATGTCCAGCTGTTCTTTTGAAACGCCGGGCACATCAAGTGTCAGCGAATAGGTTTTTTCCTGGTCTTCAACAGAGGCCGAGCGGGCCGGGTTGCTGTCTGCAAACGATGAGAAGGTGTCGTTCAGAAAACGGTCCAGTGCAGCGTTGCTGACGACGGGTGCGCTGGTGCGCTGAAAGCTGCGGGTGGGGCGGGTTGCGAGTGAATAAAACATTGTGATTCCTTAGGGGTTTAAGAATGCAAAACGGAGATCAAACAAGGGAAGTTATTCCCTTACACTTCGCGGCGCTCACCGTGATTGCCGCATGCACACCAGCTTGGTCTGCAGAAGATTTATTCAAGTCAAAAAAAGGGATGTATTTTTTTATGCAACGACTCTTGAAACGCTTTCTTGCAGCCCTATTTCTGGCCGCTTCGTTTGCCGCAGCCGCGCAAGGCAGCGGCCAGCCGCCGATACGGATTGCACTGATCGAAAGCATGTCCGGACCTTTTGCAAACACCGGCGAAGCCGTGTTCCGCAACCTGGTGTGGGCCACCGAGCGGGTCAATGCGCGTGGCGGCGTCAAGCTGCCCGGCGGCGCACGCAACCTGGTCATCGAGCGTTACGACAACAAGGGCCAGAACGAAGAGTCGCTGGCCGCCCTGCGCTCCGCCATCGACGACGGCGTGACGGTCATCGCACAAGGCAACTCGTCGGCCATCGCCGCAGTGCTGATCGACGCGATCAACAAACACAATGAGCGCGAACCCGGCAAGCGCGTCATCTTCCTGAATTATTCGGCCGTCGACCCGATATTGACGAATGAAAAATGCAGCTTCTGGCATTTCAGGTTTGATGCCCATGCCGACATGCGCATGGGCGCGCTGATGGATGTTCTGAAAGACGATGCGGCCATCAAAAGTGTTTACCTCATCGGGCAGGACTACAGCTTCGGTCAGGCCGTGCTGCGTGAAGCGCGCAGACAGCTGGCAGCGCAAAGGCCGGACGTGCAAATCGTCGGGGATGAGTTGCATGCGTTGGGCCGTGTGAAGGACTTCATTCCCTACGCCGTCAAGATCAAGGCCAGCGGCGCGCAGGCGGTGATGACCGGCAACTGGGGCAATGACCTGACGCTGCTCATCAAGGCTGCAAAAGAAGTCGGCTACGAGGGCAAGTTCTACACCTTCTATGGCAATGCCCTGGGTGTGCCGGCTGCGCTGGGTGATGCCGGTGTCGACAAGGTGGTCGCCGTGGCGGACTGGTTCCCGAACGCGCCGGGCGCGGCGTCGGAAGCGTTTTACCGCAGCTTCCGCCAGCGCTTTCCGAAACCGCAGGACGACTATGTGCATATGCGTATGCAGCTGATGATGGAAGCCATTGCGCAGGGCATTGAAAAAGCTGGCACGACGGATTCGACCGCCGTGGCGACGCAACTGGAAAAAGTGGCGGTGTCGCTGGCTGGCCGGCAGGGCACCATGCGCGCAGCCGATCACCAGTTCCAGCAGCCACTTGAAGTGGCGCTGATGGGCAAGCAGGGTGCACCGGGCGTGAAGTTTGATGTCGAAGGTTCTGGCTACGGTTTCCGCATCATCAAGACCATCGCCGCTGAACGTGCAACCCAGCCGCAAAGCTGCAAGATGGTTCGTCCCTGATTGAACGCGACCGTACACAAGGAATCTTGATGCGCCAAGCCGTTTTAAACCTCGAAGAGTCCATGATCCGGCAGGTCGCCAATGCGGGCATGGGCCGCAGCGATGTGCTGCGTTTCTGGTTCGGTGAAAGCGACGAGGCCACGCCGGCCTTCATCCGCGACGCAGCCGCCGCATCTCTTCAGCAAGGTGAAACCTTCTACGCGCAAAACCTGGGCTTGCCTGAACTGAGGGAAGCCATCGCACGCTATGCGACCGGGCTGCGCTGCAACGGTGCGGTGAAGATTGGTGCCAACCGCATCGCCGTGACGTCGGGTGGTGTGAACGCACTGATGCTGGCGGTGCAGGCGCTGGTCGATGCCGGTGACGAGGTCGTGGCCGTGACACCGGTGTGGCCCAACCTCGTGGCGCAACCGGCAATCATGGGCGCGACCGTGCGCTGCGTCAGCTTGCGGCCAGCAGATGGTCAATGGCAACTGGACATGGCGGAACTCCTGTCGGCTGTCACGTCGGCCACAAAACTGCTGGTCATCAACGCACCCAACAACCCGACCGGATGGACCCTGTCACGCGAAGAGCAGCAAACCATTCTTGATCACTGCCGCCGCACCGGTACCTGGATACTTGCTGACGAGGTTTACGAGCGCCTGTATTTCGAACCTGCGCCTAACGGATGTGCTCCCAGCTTTCTGGATATTGCGGCTGAGGACGACCGGCTGGTGGTGGCGCACAGCTTTTCCAAGAGCTTTTTGATGACCGGCTGGCGGCTGGGCTGGCTGGTGATGCCGCCCGCCATGACGGAGCAGGTCGGCAAGCTGATCGAGTTCAACACCTCATGCGCGCCGGTTTTTGTGCAGCGTGCCGGGCTGGTGGCCATGGAGCGGACGGCCGAGATTACCCCGCGGGTTGTGCAGCACCTCAAATCCTGCCGCGATACGCTGGTACCGCTTCTGCAGGCGATGTCCGGCGTGGAAGTCGCGCCGGCCAAGGGCGGCATGTACGCCTTTTTCAGGCTGGAAGACCAGAGGCGGTTCGGCAACTCCCTGGAAACCGCCAAAAAGCTGGTTCTGGAGGCGGGGCTGGGCCTGGCGCCCGGAGATGCCTTTATGGTCAACCCCCGGCCGGAGGCCCAGGGCTGGCTGCGCTGGTGCTTTGCCAGTCAGGACCTCGACCGGCTGCGCCAGGGGGCAGGGCGACTGGAGCGCTGGCTTGGGCTATAATCCAAGGCTCTGCATAAAACGGCTCCCCTGATTTTCAGGGGTCCCGGGCAGGCAGAACACGACGAAAGCGGCCAACTCCCATGTCGGGAACGCTGCATCGCTCGCAAGCGCACTTCGGTGCAAGAAAGAAACCATGATTGCAAAATCGATCAAGGCCGACATCGTCAAGGCCAATGCACGCGCTGCCAACGACACCGGCAGCCCTGAAGTTCAAGTTGCGCTGCTGACCGGCCGCATTAACGAACTGACCCCCCATTTCAAGGCCAACGCCAAGGACCACCACGGCCGCCGCGGTTTGCTGCGCATGGTGAGCCGCCGCCGCAAGCTGCTGGACTACCTGAAGTCCAAGGATGCTGACCGTTACACCGCGCTGATCGCCAAACTTGGCCTGCGCAAGTAATCGTTAAAACCAACAGAAAGCGCCTGAGTTAGTTCACTAGCTCAGGCGTTTTTTACTTCGGAGCAAGGCAAAACGGACACGCGCTGTGTCATTCCACAAGAAAAGTCCCTGATTTCATGAAATTTTCAGGGCATTTTGTGGAATGGCATCGTGTCAAAAAGCCACCCCTCCGGGCCTCAGGCGCTGCCTCAAGCGTCAGACATTAGTGGAGAAAGACACATGAGCATTTTTAACAAAGTCACCAAATCCTTCCAGTGGGGCCAGCACAAGGTCACCATGGAAACCGGCGAAGTCGCACGCCAATCGAGCGGTGCCGTCATCGTCGACATGGACGGCACTGTCGTCCTGGCCACTGTTGTTGCCAAGACCGATGCCAAGCCCGGCCAGGATTTCTTTCCGCTGACGGTTGATTACCTCGAGAAAACCTATGCAGCAGGCCGCATCCCCGGCAGCTTCTTCAAGCGCGAAGGCCGCCCCAGCGAATTCGAGACGCTGACCTCCCGCCTGATCGACCGCCCGATCCGCCCGCTTTTCCCCGAAGGTTTCTTCAATGAAGTGCAGGTCGTTATCCATGTGTTGTCGCTCAACCCTGAAGTCGAAGGTGACATCCCTGCGCTGATCGCTTCGAGCGCCGCACTGTCGATTTCCGGCATCCCGTTCAATGGCCCCATCGGCGCTGCACGCGTGGCCTACATCAATGGCGAATACGTGCTCAACCCCGGCAAGACCCAGCTGAAAGATTCGCAGATGGATCTCGTCGTGGCCGGCACCGAAGCCGCTGTGCTGATGGTCGAGTCCGAAGCCCAGCAACTGTCTGAAGAAATCATGCTCGGCGCCGTTGTCTTTGGCCACGAGCAGGGCAACATTGCCATCAATGCCATCCACGAACTCGTTCGTGATGCCGGCAAGCCGGTGTGGGCATGGCAGGCACCTGCCAAGAATGAACCGCTGATCGCCAAAGTCAACGAGCTGGCTGGTGCCAAGCTGCAGGCCGCGTACCAGATCCGCGCCAAGCAGGCGCGTACCCAGGCTTGCCGCGTCGTGACGTCTGAAGTCATGGCTGCCCTCAAGGCGGACGAAATCGCATTTGATGGCGTCGCCGTCGAAGGCATGCTGTTCGACATCGAAGCCAAAATCGTCCGTAGCCAGATCCTGGCCGGTGAACCACGCATCGACGGTCGCGACACCCGCACTGTTCGTGCGATTGAAATCCGCAACAGCGTGCTGCCACGCACCCACGGTTCTGCCCTGTTCACCCGCGGTGAAACCCAGGCGCTGGTCGTGACCACGCTGGGCACCGAGCGCGATGCACAACGTATCGACGCGCTGAGCGGCGACTATGAAGACCGCTTCATGCTGCACTACAACATGCCTCCGTTCGCCACCGGCGAAACCGGTCGTGTGGGTTCGCCAAAGCGCCGCGAAATCGGCCACGGCCGCCTGGCCAAGCGCGCGCTGATCGCCGTGCTGCCAAGCAAGGAAGAGTTTCCTTACACCATGCGTGTTGTGTCTGAAATCACCGAGTCCAATGGCTCCTCGTCGATGGCTTCGGTCTGCGGCGGCTGCCTCTCGCTGATGGACGCCGGCGTGCCGATGAAAGCGCACGTGGCCGGTATCGCCATGGGCCTGATCAAGGAAGACAACCGCTTCGCCGTGTTGACCGACATCCTGGGTGACGAAGATCACCTCGGTGACATGGACTTCAAGGTGGCCGGTACGACCAACGGCATCACCGCGCTGCAGATGGACATCAAGATCCAGGGCATCACGAAAGAAATCATGCAGGTTGCATTGGCTCAGGCCAAGGAAGCCCGCATGCACATCCTCGGCAAGATGCAGGAAGCCATGGGCGAAGCCAAGGCCGAAGTCTCCGACTTCGCGCCTCGCCTTTACGTGATGAAGATCAACCCGGAAAAGATCCGCGACGTGATCGGCAAGGGCGGCGCAGTTATCCGCGCGCTGACCGAAGAAACCGGTACGCAGATCAACATCGAGGAAGACGGCACCATCACCATCGCGTCGAACGACAGCGCCAAGGCTGATGAAGCCAAGCGCCGCATCGCCGAGATCACGGCTGAAGTGGAAATCGGCAAGGTCTACGAAGGCCCGGTCACCAAGATCCTCGACTTCGGCGCACTGATCAATCTGCTTCCCGGCAAGGACGGCCTGCTGCACATCAGCCAGATCGCCCACGAGCGCGTTGAAAAAGTCACCGACTATCTGAGCGAAGGCCAGATCGTCAAGGTCAAGGTTCTCGAGACGGACGAAAAGGGCCGCGTCAAGCTGTCCATGAAGGCCTTGCTCGACCGTCCTGCACAGCAGGAACAGGATCGCGGCTGATCAACACGCGCCATTGACTTTGCAGCCTGCTGCTACCTCTCGGTAGAAGCAGGCGTAAAGACAAAGCCAGGAAATCTGCATGAAAGCCGTTGAAATTACCACCCCCGGAGCACCCGAGGTGCTGCGCCTGGGCGCGCGCCCGGCGCCCGTGCCCGGCAAAGGTGAATTGCTGATTCGTGTGAGCGCTAGCGGTGTCAATCGCCCTGACGTGTTGCAACGTACCGGCAACTATCCGGTGCCGCCCGGTGCGTCGGATATTCCGGGCCTCGAAGTGGCGGGCGTGATCGTCGAAGGCGATACGCCTGCGATGGCTGCAGCCGGTTTCAAGACGGGTGACCGTGTTTGTGCGCTGGTCGCTGGTGGCGGCTATGCCGAACTCTGCGTGGCGCCGATAGGCCAATGCCTGCCTGTGCCTGAAGGCCTGAGCGACATTGAAGCGGCGTCGTTGCCGGAAACGTTCTTTACGGTGTGGAGCAATGTGTTTGAGCGCGCAGGTTTGCAGCCTGGCGAGACGCTGCTGATTCAGGGCGGCTCAAGCGGCATCGGTGTAACGGCCATACAGATGGCCAAGGCCCTGGGTGCGACGGTGCTGGTCACGGCCGGCAGCGATGACAAATGCGCGGCCTGTGTAGCGCTTGGTGCAGACCATGCCATCAACTACAAGACTTCGGACTTTGTCGAAGAGGTCAACAAGCTGACGGCAGGCAAGGGCGTTGACGTCATTCTGGACATGGTTGCCGGCAATTACCTTCCGCGTGAAATTGAATGCATGGCTGAAGATGGTCGTATTGCCATCATCGCGGTGCAGGGTGGCGTGAAGGCCGAGATCAACGCCGGCCTGGTGCTTCGCAAGCGGTTGACCATCACGGGTTCTACCTTGCGCCCGCGTTCGCTGGCGTTCAAAACGGGGCTTGCAAAAGCGCTTAAAGAAAAAGTCTGGCCGCTGGTGGCCAGCGGTGCCATCAAGCCTGTCATCCACAGCACCTTTGCGGCGGGTGAGGCGGCCAAGGCGCATGTCCTGATGGAGTCCAACCAGCACATCGGCAAGATCGTGCTGACGTGGTGATGCAAAACATGAAAAAGCTGATCGCAGGAAACTGGAAGATGAATGGCAGCCTGGCTGCCAATGAGGCCTTGTTGTCTGCATTGGCCCAGGGTCTGGCCACTCGGCCAGCCTGTGATGTCGCCGTATGCGTGTCTGCGCCTTACCTGGGACAGGTTCAGGCTTTGAAGGCTGCCCAGCCCGCGCTGTCGGCCATAGACCTCGGTGCCCAGGATGTATCGGCCCAGGCTTCAGGTGCCTACACGGGTGAGGTCAGTGCCGCGATGCTGCATGACTTCGGTTGCCGTTACGCCATCGTCGGCCACTCGGAGCGACGCCAGTACCACGGCGAGACTGACGAGCTGGTGGCGAACAAGGCCCGGGCGGCACTGGCGGCGGGCATCACGCCCATCGTTTGTGTGGGCGAGACGCTTGCTGAGCGTGACGCTGGCCATACCGAAGAGGTCGTGAAGCGTCAGCTGGCTGCCGTGATTCATGTCAACGGCCATTGCATCAGCGAAATCGTGGTGGCTTATGAGCCGGTCTGGGCGATTGGCACCGGCAAAACGGCTTCGCCTGAAGAGGCGCAAGCGGTGCATGCTGTTTTGCGTGCGCAACTCAAGGCCGCGACCGACAAGCCTGATCGCGTGAAGATTCTTTACGGCGGCAGCATGAATGCAGCCAATGCGGCCACGTTGCTGGCCCAGCCCGATATCGATGGCGGCCTGATAGGCGGCGCCGCGCTCAAGGCCCCCGACTTTTTGACAATTATTGCTGCGGCTGTTTAAACGACAACGCAGCCAGCTATTAATTTAGGAGTAGATATGAACGTTATCCTGACCATCGTCCTCGCGGTGCAAATGCTCACGGCGCTCGGCATGATCGGCCTCATCCTTGTCCAGCATGGCAAGGGCGCAGACATGGGCGCGGCTTTCGGCAGTGGCGGTTCGGGCAGCCTGTTCGGCGCCAGCGGCAGTGCCAACTTCCTGTCGCGTACAACCGGTATCCTGGCTGCCGTCTTTTTTGCGTGTACCTTGCTGTTGGCTTACTTCGGCAATGCACAGCCCCGCAGTGTCGGCTCCAGCGTGCTGGACAACGCCGTCGTTGTTCCGGTACCGGCTCCCGCACCGGCTGCCTCTGGCGCAGCGCAGATTCCTGGTACCACCGCTCCTGCGGCGAGTGCTGTGGCTGCCCCTAAACCTGCAGCCTCCGGCGCAGCGCAAATCCCGACGAAATAAGACGATTTAGCGGCTGCCCGACAGAGGGCAGCCCATGATTTCAGGGTAAACTCTGAGTCTGTCTGGAAAGCCAAAAACCGCAAGGTTCCTCATGCCATCCAGACATTTGGCCCACAGGCCAAAAAAGAGCGGACGTGGTGAAATTGGTAGACACGCTATCTTGAGGGGGTAGTGCCGAAAGGTGTGCGAGTTCGAGTCTCGCCGTCCGCACCAAGATTTGAAAAAATCGGCAGCATTGCAAAGATGCTGCCGGTTCAAACAGCAAACTGCAAAAGCGGCTTTCCAGAATTTGAATCCACGATGAACCTCGACCAATACCTCCCCGTTCTATTGTTTATTCTGGTCGGTGTAGGTGTAGGTGTTGCGCCCCAGGTCCTGGGGCGTTTGCTGGGGCCGGTCAAGCCTGACAGCGAAAAAAATTCCCCTTACGAGTGCGGTTTCGAAGCTTTCGAAGATGCCCGGATGAAATTCGATGTGCGCTACTACCTCGTCGCCATCCTCTTTATTCTTTTTGATCTCGAAATCGCCTTCCTCTTTCCGTGGGCCGTGGCGCTCAAGGACATTGGTGCAGTCGGTTTCTGGTCGGTGATGATTTTCCTGGGCATTCTGGTCGTGGGCTTTGTCTACGAGTGGAAAAAGGGCGCCCTGGACTGGGAATAAGAAAAAATCTCCGAGGGCCACCGCGACAGGTTCGCCGCCAACTCCACGATCGAATTTGACGAATAGGGCACGGGTATGTCACTTGAAGGTGTTTTTAACGAAGGCTTCATGACCACGAGCTATGACTCGGTGGTCAACTGGGCCAAGACGGGTTCGCTCTGGCCCATGACGTTCGGGCTGGCCTGTTGCGCGGTTGAAATGATGCACGCCGGTGCCGCGCGGTACGACATCGACCGCTTTGGCATGCTGTTTCGCCCCAGCCCGCGCCAGTCTGACCTGATGATCGTCGCCGGTACGCTGTGCAACAAAATGGGCCCTGCGCTTCGCAAGGTTTATGACCAGATGTCCGAGCCGCGCTGGGTGCTCTCGATGGGTTCCTGCGCCAATGGGGGCGGCTATTACCACTACAGTTATTCGGTGGTCCGCGGTTGTGATCGCATCGTGCCGGTCGATGTGTACGTCCCCGGCTGTCCGCCGACTGCCGAAGCGCTGATGTACGGCATCATCCAGTTGCAGCAGAAGATCCGCCGCACCAACACGATTGCGAGGGCCTGATGCGGTCTTCCACTTCCGTACTGGCTTCCCCTGCCTCTCCTGAGCAGGTTGCGGCTACCGTTTCCGGTGTGCTGGGCGAGAAGGTCAAAAACCTCAAGGTCGAGTTTGGCGAGGTGACAGTCACTGTCGCCGCAGCGGATTACCTTGCCGCTGCGACCCTGCTCCGTGACTCCGCAGGCTGCCGGTTTGAACAGCTGATTGACCTCTGCGGCCTTGATTATTCGGAATACCGGGATGGCCAATACGACGGCCTGCGTTATTGCGTATCGTCGCACCTGCTGTCGGTCAGCCTGAATCAGCGCGTTCGCCTCAAGGTGTTTTGTACCGATGACGATTTCCCGGTGGTCGATTCCGTCAACGACATCTGGAACGCGGCCAACTGGTTTGAGCGCGAAGCCTTCGATCTTTACGGCATCGTTTTCGAAGGTCACAACGACCTGCGACGCATCCTGACCGACTACGGTTTTATCGGCCATCCATTCCGCAAGGACTTCCCGACCACGGGTCACGTGGAAATGCGTTATGACCCCGAGCAGAAACGTGTGATTTATCAGCCGGTGACGATAGAGCCGCGTGAGATCACGCCGCGCGTGATCCGTGAAGACAACTATGGCAATGGCCTTCAGTGAGCAGCTGACAAAACATGGCTGAAATCAAAAACTACACACTCAACTTCGGGCCCCAGCACCCTGCGGCGCACGGCGTTCTTCGCCTCGTGCTCGAGCTCGACGGCGAAGTCATTCAGCGCGCTGATCCGCATATCGGCCTGCTGCACCGCGCGACCGAAAAGCTCGCCGAGAGCAAGACATACATCCAGTCGCTGCCTTACATGGACCGCCTCGACTATGTGTCGATGATGTCCAACGAGCATGCCTACTGCCTGGCGATTGAAAAACTTCTGGGCGTTGACGTGCCCATTCGTGCCCAGTACATCCGCGTGATGTACGCAGAGATCACCCGTTTGCTCAACCACCTGCTGTGGCTGGGCGCGCATGGTTTCGACTGCGGTGCGATGAACATCCTGATTTACTGCTTCCGCGAACGTGAAGCCCTGTTCGACATGTACGAGGCCGTGTCCGGCGCCCGCATGCACGCGGCTTACTTCCGTCCGGGCGGTGTGTACCGTGACCTGCCGGAAGTCATGCCGCAGTACAAGGTCAGCAAGATCAAGAATGCCAAGGCGATTGCGGCACTCAATGAAAACCGCCAAGGCTCGCTCCTCGATTTCATCGATGACTTCGTCGCAAAATTTCCCGGTCTTGTGGACGAGTACGAAACACTGCTGACCGACAACCGCATCTGGAAGCAGCGTACCGTTGGCGTGGGCGTTGTGTCTCCGGAACGTGCCCTCAACCTCGGCTTTACCGGTCCCATGTTGCGCGGCTCCGGCTTTGCCTGGGATCTGCGCAAACAGCAGCCGTATGATGTCTACGCACAGATGGACTTCGACATCCCTGTGGGCAAGACAGGCGACTGCTATGACCGTTACCTGGTGCGCGTGGCGGAGATGCGTGAATCCAACCGCATCATCAAACAGTGCGTCGACTGGTTGCGCGTCAACCCCGGCCCGGTGATTACCAGCAACCACAAAGTGGCGGCGCCTGACCGTGAATCCATGAAGTCCAACATGGAAGAGTTGATTCACCACTTCAAGCTGTTCACCGAGGGCTTCCATGTGCCCGAAGGCGAGGCCTATGCAGCCGTCGAACACCCCAAGGGCGAGTTCGGTATCTATATCGTCAGCGACGGTGCCAACAAGCCTTACCGGCTGAAGATCCGTCCACCAGGATTTCCCCATCTTGCTGCGATGGATGAAATGTCGCGCGGACACATGATTGCCGATGCGGTTGCCGTCATCGGCACCATGGATATCGTGTTTGGCGAAATCGACCGTTAAAAAGCATGACTGCCACCATGACTCAAGCACAAACTCCTGCGCGCGCCCTGCTGTCCACGCAGGCGCTCACCCGCTTTGCACGCGAAGTCGCCAAATACCCGGCAGACGGCAAGCAGTCTGCGGTGATGGCCTGCCTCACTATCGTTCAGGAAGAACTTGGTTTTGTCAGTGCTGAAAGCGAAAAGGTCGTTGCTGACTACCTTGGCATGGCACCCATCGCCGTGCATGAAGTCACGACCTTCTACAACATGTACAACCAGCAGCCAGTTGGCAAGTACAAGCTCAATGTTTGCACCAACCTGCCTTGCCAGCTGCGTGACGGGCAGAAGGCACTGCACCATCTTGAACACAAGCTGGGCATCTCCATGGGCGAAAGCACGGCAGACGGCCTGTTCACGCTGCAGCAGTCCGAGTGCCTGGGCGCGTGCGCGGACTCGCCCGTGATGCTCGTCAACGACCTCACGATGTGCAGCTTCATGAGCAACGACAAACTCGACCAGCTCATCGATGGTCTCAAATCCGCCGAGGCGAAATAACATGACGCTCGCAAGCCCCACCACCAGCGCTGCAGCCTTGGGCGTCCTGTCGCAGTTTGCCGCCACAGGCGTGCAGACGTGTTTTCACGGCCGGCACATCAATCCACAGATTCTGGCGGACCTCGACGGCAGCAACTGGCGCCTGAAAGATTACGAAGCCCGTGGCGGTTATCAGGCCCTGCGCAAGATATTGGCGCAGGATGGTGGCGCCGGCCTGACGCCGGACCAGGTGATTGCCGAAGTCAAGGCCGGCAGCCTGCGTGGGCGTGGCGGTGCGGGTTTTCCGACGGGCCTGAAGTGGAGCTTCATGCCGCGCCAGTTCCCGGGGCAGAAGTACCTGGTCTGCAATTCGGATGAGGGCGAGCCGGGCACCTGCAAGGACCGCGACATCATGCAGTACAACCCGCACAGCGTGATCGAAGGCATGGCAATTGCCGCTTATGCCATGGGCATCACCGTGGGCTACAACTACATTCACGGCGAAATCTTCGCGACCTATCAGCGCTTTGAAGAGGCGCTTGAAGAAGCCCGCGCCGCCGGCCTGCTTGGCGACAAAATTCTGGGCAGCACATTCTCTTTCCAGTTACATGCGTCACATGGCTTCGGCGCCTACATTTGCGGCGAAGAAACGGCCCTGCTCGAATCGCTCGAAGGCAAAAAAGGCCAGCCGCGGTTCAAGCCGCCATTTCCCGCAAGCTTTGGCCTGTACGGCAAGCCCACCACCATCAACAACACGGAGACCTTCGCGGCTGTGCCCTGGATCATCCGTAACGGTGGCCAGGCTTACCTTGAATGCGGCAAGCCGAACAACGGTGGTACCAAGATTTATTCGGTGTCGGGCGACGTCGAGTTGCCGGGCAATTACGAAGTGCCCATGGGCACGCCCTTCAGCAAGTTGCTCGAACTGGCCGGCGGTGTGCGCAAGGGCCGCACGCTCAAGGCAGTGATTCCTGGCGGCTCTTCTGCACCGGTCCTGCCTGCATCGATGATGATGGAATGCACCATGGACTATGACTCCATCGCCAAAGCCGGCTCCATGCTGGGCTCGGGCGCCGTCATCGTCATGGACGACAGCCGTTGCATGGTCGAGTCGCTCAAACGCCTGTCCTACTTTTACATGCACGAGTCCTGTGGCCAGTGCACGCCCTGCCGCGAAGGCACGGGTTGGCTCTGGCGCGTCGTGGACCGCATCCACACCGGCCACGGCAAGCAAACCGACATGGATTTGCTCAACTCCGTCGCCGACAACATCCAGGGCCGCACCATCTGTGCGCTGGGCGACGCTGCGGCGATGCCGGTGCGCGCGATGATCAAACATTTCCGTCATGAGTTCGAAGCCATGATCAAGCCGAAGGCTGCAGCGCCGGCTGCCCAGGCCGCTGTGCAAGCCTGACCCGCGAAAGACAAGAATATGGTTGAAATAGAACTCGACGGCCAGAAGGTGGAAGTGCTGGAAGGCAGCACCGTGATGCATGCCGCTGAAAAAGCCGGCACCTACATTCCCCACTTCTGCTATCACAAGAAACTCTCCATCGCCGCCAACTGCCGTATGTGCCTGGTGGACATCGAGAAGGCGCCCAAGCCCATGCCGGCCTGCGCCACACCCGTCACGCAGGGCATGATTGTCCGCACCAAGAACGACAAAGCCATCAAGGCCCAAAAGGGCGTGATGGAGTTCCTGCTGATCAATCACCCGCTGGATTGCCCGATTTGCGACCAGGGTGGCGAATGCCAGCTGCAGGATCTGGCCGTGGGCTACGGCGGCAGCGAGTCGCGCTACGAAGAAGAAAAACGCGTCGTCTTCCACAAGGATGTCGGTCCGCTGATCTCGATGGAAGAAATGAGCCGTTGCATTCACTGCACGCGCTGCGTTCGTTTCGGCCAGGAAGTCGCCGGCGTGATGGAACTCGGCATGTCCCACCGTGGTGAGCATGCGGAGATCGAAACCTTTGTCGGCATGTCTGTTGACTCGGAACTCTCCGGCAACATGATCGACATCTGCCCGGTCGGTGCGCTGACCAGCAAACCTTTCCGCTACAGCGCCCGCACCTGGGAACTGTCGCGCCGCAAGTCGGTGAGCCCGCATGATTCGACCGGTGCCAACCTGATTGTCCAGGTCAAGAGCAACAAGGTGATGCGTGTCGTGCCTCTCGAAAATGAGGACGTCAACGAGTGCTGGATTGCTGACCGCGACCGTTTCTCTTACGAAGCACTGAACAGTGATGAACGTCTGACGGCGCCCATGCTCAAGCAGGGCGGCGAGTGGAAGACCGTGGATTGGCAAACGGCGCTGGAGTACGTTGCCAACGGCCTGAAACAAATCAAGGCGGATCACGGCGCCGACAGCATCGGCACGCTGGCCAGCCCGCACAGCACTCTCGAAGAGCTTCACCTGGCTGCGTCCCTCATGCGTGGCCTGGGCAGCGACAACATTGACTATCGCCTGCGCCATGCAGAATTCGCGCCGTCAGGGGCGATCCGCTGGCTCGGCACCTCCATCGCATCGCTCTCGCAATTGCAACGCGTGCTGGTGGTCGGCTCCAACCTGCGCAAGGATCACCCCTTGTTTGCGCAGCGAATCCGCCAGGCGGCCCGCAAGGGCTGTGCTGTCAGCATGGTGAACTCCGATGTCGAGTTTGCCGGTGGAGAAGCCTGGGCCATGCCGGTTGCCAATGCACTCGTCTCTGCGCCTGAATCCTGGGTGCAGTCCCTTGCCAATGTGGCTGCCGCCATCGCCGCTGAAAAGGGCGTTTCCGCGCCGGCCGCGGGCCAGGTCACGGATGACGCCAAAGCTCTGGCGAAATCCCTGGCAGGCGGCGAGCGCAAAGCCATCCTTCTTGGCAATGCAGCCGCACACCACGCGAATGCGTCCAGCCTGCTGGCGCTTGCAAACTGGATCGGCGAGCGAACCGGTGCCACCGTTGGCTATCTCACCGAGGCTGCGAACACGGTGGGTGCCCAGCTGGTGGATGCCCTGCCCACAGGCAAGGGCCTCAATGCCGGCCAGATGCTGGCAGGCAAGCTCAAGGCCGTTTTGCTGCTCAACAACGAACCCGAGCTCGACTCAGCGGCCGGTGCCCATGCGAAGTCCTCGCTGAATGGTGCGCAAATGGTGGTGACCTTGAGCCCCTTCAAGGCCAACATGTCTTTCAGTGATGTGCTGCTGCCGATTGCCCCGTTCACCGAAACACCGGGCACCTTTGTCAATGCAGAGGGCCGCGTTCAGGGCTTTCATGCCGTGGTCAAACCGTTGGGTGAGACGCGTCCTGCGTGGAAGGTCCTGCGTGTTCTGGCCAATCTGCTCGGGTTGCAGGGCTTTGATTTTGAGTCGGCGCAGGATGTCCTCAAGCAGGTTTCCGGCATCGATGCGGGTCAGGTCAGCGCCGGCAAACTGGGCAATGCCTCCACCGCTGCCATCGTCCTGTCATCGACAAATGTCGTGGCGCCTGCGGTTGCAGGTATTTACCAGCTCGACGGCACCGTGCGCCGGGCGACCTCGCTGCAGCTGACGGCTGATGCCCGCGGCACAGCGCAAGCACGTGTACAAGAGGTGGCCGCATGATTGATGCCATCTACGCTTTCGGTCAGGGACTGATGGGCGGCATATGGCCCGCCACGGTCTGGCCCGTGCTCTGGGCGCTGATCAAGATTGTCTGCGTGCTGTTGCCGCTCATGGGCTGTGTCGCTTACCTCACGCTCTGGGAGCGCAAGGCCATTGGCTTTACTCAGATTCGCCTGGGCCCCAATCGCGTCGGCCCCTTCGGCCTGTTGCAGCCGATTGCCGATGCGCTCAAGCTGCTGACCAAGGAAATCATCATCCCGACGGCGGCGAGCAAGGGGCTGTTTGTGCTCGGCCCCATCATGACCATCATGCCGGCCCTGGCTGCATGGGCGGTCATCCCGTTCGGCCCGGACATCGTGCTGGCGAACATCAACGCAGGCCTGCTGTTCCTGATGGCGATTACATCACTTGAGGTCTATGGCGTGATCATTGCCGGCTGGGCGTCCAATTCCAAATACGCCTTTCTCGGTGCCATGCGGGCTTCGGCTCAAATGGTGAGTTACGAAATCGCCATGGGCTTTTGCCTGGTGGTAGTGCTCATGGTGTCCGGCAGCCTGAACATGACCGACATCGTCATGGGCCAGGGCAAGGGCATGGGTGCAGGCCACGGCCTGACTTTCCTGTCCTGGAACTGGCTGCCGTTGCTGCCTATTTTTGTGGTCTATTTCATTGCCGGCCTGGCCGAAACCAACCGCCACCCCTTCGACGTGGTCGAGGGTGAGTCTGAAATCGTGGCTGGGCACATGGTCGAGTATTCGGGTATGGCGTTTGCCATGTTCTTCCTGGCCGAGTACGCCAATATGTGGCTGGTGGCCATCCTCGCGGTGCTGATGTTCCTGGGTGGCTGGTTGCCGCCTGTTGAATTCCTCAGCTTCATTCCGGGATGGATCTGGCTGGGCATCAAGACTTTCATGGTCGTCACGATGTTCCTGTGGGTCCGCGCGACGTTCCCGCGTTTCCGCTATGACCAGATCATGCGTTTGGGCTGGAAGATTTTCATCCCCGTGACCCTTGTATGGCTGGTCGTTGTAGGTGCCTGGATGCAGACCTCTTACAACATCTGGAAATAGGCTGAAAGATATGACTGCAGTAGCTTCTGTCAAAGATTTTGTATCGAGCTTCATGCTCACCGAGCTGTTCAAGGGCATGGCCCTGACCGGCAAGTACATGTTTCGCCGCAAGATCACGGTTCAGTTTCCGGAAGAAAAAACGCCCATCAGCCCGCGTTTTCGCGGCCTGCATGCCCTGCGCCGCTATGAAAACGGTGAAGAGCGTTGCATCGCCTGCAAGCTGTGCGAAGCCGTGTGCCCGGCGATGGCCATCACGATCGAATCCGACGTGCGTGAAGACGGCAGCCGCCGCACCTCGCGCTACGACATCGACCTGACCAAGTGCATCTTCTGCGGCTTCTGCGAAGAAAGCTGCCCGGTCGACTCGATTGTCGAAACCCATATCTTTGAATACCACGGTGAAAAACGCGGTGACCTGTACTTCACCAAAGAGATGCTGCTGGCCGTCGGCGACCGCTACGAAACCGAGATCGCTGCCAACCGTGCAGCCGATGCGAAGTACCGTTAAGCGCTGCGCCAGCCAAGCCACAAGAAAGAATCCGACACAACATGGACGCCAAAACAGGTCTCTTCTATGTCTTCGCCGCGGTGCTGCTGTTTGCAGCCTTCCGGGTGATCACCGCACGCAACCCCGTGCACGCAGCGCTGTTCCTGGTGCTGGCATTCTTCCAGGCATCTGCTGTCTGGATTCTGCTCAAGGCTGAATTCCTCGCGATCACGCTGGTGCTGGTTTATGTCGGTGCCGTCATGGTGCTCTTTCTTTTCGTCGTGATGATGCTGGACATCAACCTCGATGGCGTACGCAAGGGCTTCTGGAAACACTTTCCCTTGGCCGGGACGGTGGGCGCCATCATTGCCCTCGAGATGTCTTACGTCCTCATGGGTGGCTTTCGCGACCCCCCGAAGGCGGCCACTTCTGCAGTCGGCCAGATCGGCGCACAGGTGTCCAATACCAAGGAACTGGGCAAGCTTCTTTACTCCGAATACCTGTATCCGCTGGAGATTGCGGCGGTGATTCTGCTGGTCGCCATCATTGCAGCGATTGCGCTGACCTTGCGCGAACGCAAGGACTCCAAATACCAGAACCCTTCCGAGCAGATCCGCGTCAAGAGCGCTGACCGCGTCAGCCTGGTCAAGATGAAATCGGTGGTGGCCGCGCCACCCGCAGCCCCAGCCGCCGAGGAGAAACAGGCATGACACTGACCCTCGGACATTTCCTCTCCCTCGGCGCGATGTTGTTTGCGCTGTCGGTGATCGGCATTTTCCTGAACCGCAAGAACCTGATCGTGCTGCTCATGGCCATCGAGCTCATGCTGCTGGCGGTGAACATGAATTTCGTCGCGTTCTCCTACTACCTCAACGACATGGCTGGCCAGGTCTTTGTGTTTTTTATCCTGACGGTTGCTGCGGCCGAATCGGCCATTGGCCTGGCCATTCTGGTGCTGTTGTTCCGCAACAAATCCAGCATCAACGTCGATGAACTCAATACGCTGCAGGGCTAGACCGACATGAGCCAATCCCTCTCCGCCGCGACCCTGCTCGCCGTACCCCTCGCACCTTTGGCGGGTGCCATCCTGGCCGGCGTCTTCGGCACCGCCTTCGGTGGCAACCTGCTGGGCCGCCGCCTCTCGCACTCGCTGACCATTCTGGGTGTGCTGGTCGCATTCATCCTTTCCGCGATGACACTCAAGAGCGTGGCCATCGATGGTGCACGTTTCAACGAAACGCTCTACACCTGGATGACGGTGGGCAGCCTCAAGATGGAAGTCGGCTTCCTCGTCGACGGCCTGACAGCCATGATGATGTGTGTCGTGACTTTTGTGTCGTTGATGGTGCACATCTACACCATCGGCTACATGGAAGAAGACGAAGGCTACAACCGCTTCTTCGGCTACATCTCGCTGTTCACCTTTGCCATGTTGATGCTGGTCATGAGCAACAACATGCTGCAGCTCTTCTTCGGCTGGGAAGCCGTGGGCCTGGTGTCCTATCTGCTGATCGGTTTTTACTTCAACAAGCCGACCGCCATCTTTGCCAACATGAAGGCCTTCCTGGTCAACCGCGTTGGTGACTTCGGTTTCATTCTCGGCATCGGCCTGATCGCCGCCTACGCCGGCACGCTGAACTACGGCGAAGCATTCGCCAAGGCGGGTGAACTGGCCAAGCTCAATCTGCCGGGCACGACGTGGATGCTGGTCACCGTCATCTGCATTTGCCTCTTCATCGGTGCGATGGGCAAGTCGGCGCAGTTTCCCCTGCACGTCTGGCTGCCTGATTCCATGGAAGGCCCGACGCCGATCTCCGCCCTGATTCACGCGGCAACCATGGTGACGGCAGGCATCTTCATGGTGGCGCGCATGTCGCCGTTTTTTGAACTCAGCGACACGGCGCTCAGCTTCATCATGATCATCGGCGGCATCACCGCGCTGTTCATGGGTTTCCTCGGCATCATCCAGAACGACATCAAGCGTGTCGTGGCCTATTCCACGCTGTCCCAGCTCGGCTACATGACGGTCGCACTGGGTGCATCTGCCTATTCGGTCGCAGTGTTCCACCTGATGACGCATGCCTTCTTCAAGGCCTTGTTGTTCCTGGGTGCCGGTTCGGTCATTCTGGGCATGCACCACAACCAGGACATCCGCTGGATGGGTGGCGTGCGCAAGTACATGCCCATCACCTGGATCACGTCCCTGCTCGGTTCGCTGGCCTTGATTGGCACGCCGCTGTTTGCCGGTTTCTACTCCAAGGACAGCATCATCGAAGCCGTGCACGAGAGCCACCTGGCGGGTGCCGGCTTTGCGTACTTCGCAGTGCTCGCTGGCGTCTTCATCACCGCGTTTTACTCGTTCCGCCTCTACTTCCTGGTGTTCCATGGAAAAGAGCGCTACGACCAGAACCCCGATGCTCACCACGACGACTACCATGGCGCTCACGATGACCACGGCCATGCCGAGCACCATGACCCGCACGAGTCGCCCTGGGTTGTGACGGTTCCGCTGGTCCTGCTGGCCATTCCTTCGGTGGTGATCGGCTTCATGACCATACAGCCCATGCTGTTCGGCGACTTCTTCAAGGATTCGATCTTCGTCAACCTCGAGAAGCACCCCGCCATGGAAGAGCTGGCCAAGTTGTTCCACGGCCCGGCGCAAATGGCCCTTCACGGTTTGATGACCGCACCTTTCTGGCTGGCGCTCGCCGGCGTGGCGCTGTCTTACTACATGTACATGGTCAACCCGGCCCTGCCGGCCGCCATCAAGCGCAAGGCGATGCCGATCTACACGCTGCTGGACAACAAGTACTACCTCGACTGGTTCAATGAAAACGTGCTGGCGCGTGGTGCCCGCATGCTGGGCATGGGCCTGTGGAAGGGCGGCGACCAGAAGCTCATCGACGGTGCGCTGGTCAACGGCTCCTGGAAGTTGGTGGACTGGATATCCGGCATCGTGCGCAGGCTGCAGTCCGGCTACATCTATCACTACGCCTTCGGGATGATCATCGGCGTCTTCGTGCTGATGACCTATTTCGTCTGGCTGAATAAATAAGAATAACAAGGAAGAACAAAAAATGGGTTTGTTGAGCCTTGCCATCTGGATGCCGATTGCCTTCGGCGTCGTGTTGCTGGCCTTTGGTCGTGACGACCAGGCCAAGAGCGTGCGCTGGATTGCGCTGATTGGTGCTGTTGCCAGTTTCCTGGTGACCCTGCCGCTGTACGACGGCTTCAAGCTGGGCACATCTGCCATGCAGTTTGTCGAGAAGGCCAGCTGGATTCAGCGCTTCAACGTCAACTACTACATCGGTGTGGACGGCATCTCGCTGTGGTTTGTGCTGCTGACGGCCTTCATCAACGTGGTGGTCATCATCGCCAGCTGGGAAGCCATCACCACCCGTGTCAACCAGTACATGGCCGCCTTCCTGATTTTGAGCGGCTTGATGATCGGCGTCTTCACCGCGCTCGACGGCCTGCTGTTCTACGTGTTCTTCGAAGCGACGCTGATCCCGATGTATCTCATCATCGGCGTCTGGGGCGGCCCGAACAAGATCTACGCTGCGTTCAAGTTCTTCCTCTACACGCTGCTGGGCTCGCTGCTCATGCTGGTAGCCCTGATCTACCTGTACAGCAAGTCGGGTGGCAGTTTCGACATTCTGGTCTGGCACAAGCTGCCGCTGGGCAGCACCATCCAGACTCTGCTGTTCTTTGCCTTCTTTGCGGCATTTGCCGTGAAGGTGCCTATGTGGCCGGTGCACACCTGGTTGCCCGACGTGCACGTCGAGGCACCGACCGGTGGTTCAGCCGTCCTGGCGGCCATCATGCTGAAGCTCGGTGCCTACGGCTTTCTTCGGTTTTCGTTGCCGATCGCACCTGACGCCTCGCGTGAGTGGGCCTGGCTCATGATTGCGCTGTCGCTGACTGCCGTGATCTACGTCGGCCTCGTTGCCATGGTGCAGCAAGACATGAAAAAGCTGGTCGCTTATTCATCTGTCGCGCACATGGGTTTTGTGACGCTCGGCTTCTTCATCTTCAATGACCTCGGCGTGGCCGGCGGCATCGTGCAGATGATCGCCCACGGTTTTGTGTCAGGCGCGATGTTCCTGTGCATTGGCGTTTTGTATGACCGCGTGCATTCCCGCGAGATCGCCAGCTACGGCGGCGTGGTCAACACCATGCCCAAATTTGCCGCATTTGCACTGCTGTTTGCGATGGCCAATTGCGGACTGCCCGCGACCGCCGGTTTTGTGGGCGAGTGGATGGTCATCCTGGGCGCCGTGAAGTTCAACTTCTGGATCGGTCTGGCCTCTGCCAGCGCCCTGATCTTTGGCGCAGCCTACACACTGTGGATGTTCAAACGCGTCTACCTTGGGCCTGTGACGAACGATGACGTCAAGGGCCTGACAGACATCAATGGTCGCGAGTTCCTGATGCTGTCCATCCTCGCCATCGCCGTGCTGTACATGGGCATTTATCCGAAACCGTTCACCGATGTCATGAACACCTCCGTGGCCGACCTGCTCAAGCATGTCACTGCGTCGAAACTGAACTAATCCAGAGCATCAAGATGATCGACAAACTCTCCTTGATCGCGGTCTACCCGGAAATCATTCTTCTGGTCATGGGCTGCGTGATCGCACTGGTGGACCTGGGTGTCAAGTCGCCCCAGCGCACCGTCACCTATGTTCTGACACTGCTCACGCTGGCCGTGGTCGCAGCGCTTGAAGCTGCGTATGCAGTCGGTGGTGAAACGTTCTACGGGTTTGGCAAGATGGTCGTTGTCGACCCCATGGGTGGCTGGCTCAAGTGTTTTGCCTGTATTGCGCTGATGGTCACTTTTGTCTATGGCCGTCCCTATGCAGCCAGCCGCGACATGCTGCGCGGTGGCGAGTTCTTCACGCTGGGCCTGTTTGCCCTGCTCGGCATCTTTGTGATGATCTCCGGCCACAACTTCCTGGTGCTCTACATGGGCCTGGAACTCATGACGCTGTGCAGCTACGCGCTGGTCGCATTGCGCCGCGACAACGCGACGGCCACAGAGGCCGCCATGAAGTATTTTGTGCTGGGTGCCCTGGCTTCGGGTTTCCTGCTGTACGGCCTGTCCATGCTTTACGGTGCGACGGGTTCACTGGACGTCAACACGGTCTTCAACCAGATCGCCAGCCGTACTGTCAGGCACCAGGTCCTGATCTTCGGTTTGGTCTTCATCGTCGCTGGACTGGCTTTCAAGCTGGGTGCTGTGCCTTTCCACATGTGGCTGCCCGATGTGTACCAGGGCTCGCCTACGGCCATCACGCTGCTGATCGGCGGCGCACCGCAGCTCGCGGCGTTTGCCATCTGCATCCGCTTGCTGGTCGAAGGCATGCTGCCGCTGGCCATTGACTGGCAGCAGATGCTGGCCTTGATGGCCGTAGGTTCGCTGTTGATCGGCAACCTGGCCGCCGTCGCGCAGTCCAACCTCAAGCGCATGCTGGCGTTCTCCACCATTTCACAGATGGGTTTCCTGCTGCTCGGCTTGATGTCCGGTGTGGTCAATGGCAACCAGCTCAACACCGAATCGGCCTACAGCGCGGCGATGTTCTACGCCATCACCTATGTGCTGACCACGCTCGGCGCGTTTGGCATCATCATGCTGCTGGCACGCGCGGGCCATGAGTCGGAACAAATTTCCGACCTCGCCGGCCTGAACCAGCGCAGCCCGCTGTATGCCGGCGTCATGGCCATCTGCCTGTTTTCGCTGGCAGGCCTGCCGCCGTTGGTGGGCTTTTATGCCAAGCTGTCCGTCCTGCAGGCCCTGATCTCCTCCGGCCTGACCAGCTACCTGGTGCTGGCCGTGTTTGCCGTCATGATGTCGCTGATCGGCGCCTTCTACTACCTGCGTGTCGTGAAGGTGATGTACTTTGACGCGCCGCAGGGCGCCAATACGCAGCCGATCGATGCGCCGTCCGACGTGCGCGTAGTGTTGTCCATCAATGGGGCGCTCATTCTGGGTCTTGGCATCATGCCTGGCGGCCTGATGACACTGTGCGCCCAGTCCATCAACACCATCGTCAAGACGCTGGGCACCTGAAGCCGCCAGCATGACCCAGACTGCATCAGTGTGGTTGGTGGTGCTGGCAGCGCTGGTGCTGGCCAACCTGCCTTTCGTCAGCAACCGCCTGTTCGCGGTGATGGCGCTCAAGACCCCCAAAAACCTGGCTGCGCGCTTTGGCGAGCTGGTGGTCTGCTATTTTGTCGCCGGCGGGTTGGGCCTCTTTCTTGAGCAAAGTGCCGGGCAGATCGCGCCACAGGGCTGGGAGTTTTATGCCATCACGGGCGCACTCTTCATCACCTTTGCATTCCCCGGCTTCACCTACCGCTACCTGTTCAAGCATCGCCACTGAAGACGTCAGATACCAGGCCGTGCACATCGATCACCCATGACTGACGACGCCCACCTGACAGAAACAGCGATTGCTTCCACGGAGATTCTCCGGGGCCGCTTCCTGCATGCGTTCAGCGACACTGTGTTGTTGCCCGATGCGACGGAAACCACACGTGAATACATCGTCCATCCCGGCGCAGTGATGGTGATTGCCATGCTCGACGATGGCCGTGTACTGCTGGAGCGCCAGTACCGCTACCCCATGCATCGTGTGATGATCGAGTTCCCCGCCGGCAAACTCGATGCCGGTGAAGCCTCCCTCGACTGCGCGAAGCGGGAGCTCTTCGAAGAAACAGGCTACACCGCCCGTGAGTGGGCCAGGGCAGGCGTGCTCCACCCCGTGATCTCCTACTCCACCGAGTTCATCGATATCTGGTTTGCGCGCGGCATGAGCACCGGCGAACGTGTGCTCGATGCCGGCGAGTTTCTCGACGTGTTCACCGCTACGCCCGCCGAGCTTTCAGACTGGTGCCGTGACGGCCAGGTGACCGATGCCAAAACCCTTACCGGCATGCTCTGGCTGCAGAACGTGCTGTCAGGTGCATGGTCATTGGACTGGACTGCACCATCGCCTTGACGCTTTGAAGATAATCGACGCATGAAGGTCCTCAATCTCCAGTGCGCGCACCAGCATTCATTCGAAGGCTGGTTTGCGTCCGAAGATGATTTCCAGAGCCAGCTCACGCGGGGCCTGGTCGAATGCCCCATGTGTTCCGACAAAGCCGTGCAGAAAATGCCGAGCGCGCCGCGCCTCAATCTGGGCGGCCATGAAACCCCATCTGCTTCGACCCCAACCGCCGCTCCTGCTGCAGGCGGTTCAGGCCAGGCTACCCAAACTGCGCTAGTCCCGTCGCAGCCTTCTGGCGATGCGCCCATGAACCCGGCAGCGCAAGCCGCCTTCCTCAAGGCGCTCCGCCACGTCATGGCCAACACCGAAGACGTCGGCGAACGCTTCGCCGACGAGGCCAGGCGCATGCATTACGGCGACACCGAGGCGCGCAACATACGCGGCCAGGCCAGCGTGAAGGAAACCGTCGAGTTGCTGGAAGAGGGCATAGAGGTCATGCCCGTGCCGCTGCCTGCGGCGCTGAAAGAGACGCTGCAATAGCGTTTCGTGTTGTCTGCCAACTTTCGGCGGGCAGGTTTCAGTCTGGGTGAAGTGCAAAACCGCTTCTCAGCGCCGATTTTTAACGTGTACGTTAAAAATTAGTAAAAGTTAACTTCCATGTTAACAATTGGGGCTGCGAAGCTGTCTTAAGGCAGCCTGAACTGAAAATCGACTCAAAAATGGCCATTTTTGAACTTAAAAATGGCTGCAAGCCAATAGATAAAAGCGTAAGCAGCTATGGATTTAATAGCCAGTACACCTTAATCCGGTGAGCCGGCGGTGCCGCTGTTACGCCATGCAGATGTCTCAGCGCAAGCCGCCAGATGTAGAAACGCGCCCTGCAGATGTAAAGATTCCCGGTGCCGAGGCTATAGTCCAAATACCGAATCCGCTCCCGAACCTGGTCTAAAAGAAGTGCAGATTGCAGTGGAGGGTTGCCGGGCTTCATGGCTTGAGTAGTGTCATGAAAAAACAATATGTGTGCCGCAAAGCCAATGTGCAAGCGGGTTTCAGGAGGATGGGATGACCACGTTATATTGCAGCGCCATTTTTATACCGCTGGCTTTGCGGCATACCTTACGTTAAAGCTCATATGAATTGGCTCCTTCTTTCTGCCGCCATAGTCTTCGCATGGCTTGCCTACGGCGCGTGGAAAATCGCAGTCCCTGCAGCGGGCGCGCCCTATTCAATCACAGCAAAAGGTTTGGGACAAAGCGTCGACGGCATACCCTTGCAAGAGCAGGAAAAGCGAAAGAATTGGTATTCTCGCTGTGGCCTAGGCGATCTAAGTCAGACAGTTTGGCTCTGGACCATCCCTGCGCTAGTGTGTGCCGTTGGCTCCGTCGTAGGATTTTTCGCATGAACCGCTTTAACTGGTTGCTCGGCACGGATGGGCAATCGCGGAAGGCCGCTTCGCGGCAAATGTTGCCCGCCGAGCAGTGCCAACGTTAGGTGGCACAGAAAGCCTTTATGCACTTCGCCGCCAACTACGAGATTCGCTCTGAGTGCTCCGTGCTGGACGATGGGCTTGTACTTCGGATTCAGCATCCGCGCGGCCTCTACCGTGCACGCATCGAAAACATCCCACGGGATACGTTCGACACACCTTTCCTTTTGTCGTTGCATTTGTACTTTGATGCGAGTGATCTGGAAGCCTCAAAGGAAGTGAGCGAGGAACTGCTTGCTGAATGTCTCAACATGCTTGCCTTCTCCACTTCTTGCCGGTTTAAACGGCATCGAATTCGCCAGATAGTCGATGCGACACCTGGGTCTGGCGGAATGAGGTCTCTTCTAATGTGGGGTGATGCGATCCAATATGAAGACCCACAGCCCTACCTTAGCGCGGAAACAACCCGGGGAATAGAGAGGCTGCTGGAATTCGATTGCCCACCGGCCATCAAGAGAGCGCTAAGGTGGTACCGGCTCGGGGTCAACGAAACACAACCGGACGATCAATTCATGTGTTTCTGGTTTGCGTTAGAAATCGTCGCGGAGCATCAGAAGTCCATAGAAAAGGTCAACGATCGCTGCCCGAAGTGTCATGCCCCGCTCTTTTGCGAGTCCTGCAAGACACATCCGATGCACAAACCTTATGCAAAGCAGGCAATCGCAGCGCTTCTTAAGGCCGCAGACCCGAAATGCGAGGACGCCACGATTGCGCTGCTGGACAAAACGAGGAACAGTCTGATGCACGGCGCTACGCTAAAGGAGATCGAAGCGGATTTGCCTAGTCCACACGAAAGCGTTGTTGATGTGCTTGGTAGGATGTTGTGGAAGGCATTAATTCACCAGTTTCCCAGAGAAATGTTCGACGGAAGTGTTGTCTTAGGCCATCCCTCTACGTACATCCACTACTCGGTCAATGCCATAGCGCACATACAGACAGTCGTTCCCGAGAAAAATGACGGCGATTTTGATCTGAGCTTCTCGGGAACAACGATGAAGATGCAGGCTGACGGCCCACCGCAAAGTGCTCGCCCCACACTAATAAGCATGAGCCCAGAACAGCACAAGCGACTTGTACAACTGAGCTACATGAAGGGAGATCAACAAGAAATGCTAGGGCGCGTCGGCGGTCGAGCCCAGCAACGAGGCCAAGAAGTCATCGTGTCCGTGCCGTCTACCGACATGAAGACGATTCGAGAGTCGCTCCGACGAGGTGAGTCCGGCGCTTGGCAGGATATCTTCCTCGAACTGGTGCAACCGTGAGTTCCTTGCTCGGCACTGAAAGCACCACACCGCGCCCAGCGGTGCGGTCTAACCCTTCCATCGAGAGGACTTGCCCCGGCAAGCCGGGTCAAACCTCTCATGTCAAACGTTAGGCGTCATGTACAAAGTTGCACTGGTACTCAGCACAATCCCTTCCTACAACGTGTATCGCGCTGCCCTTGAAATGGCATTTCGCTCAGGCGCTTACGATCACTTTCTCATTTGTAGCGGTTTCTTCCACGAACGCGTTAACACGAGGGGAACGTTCTACGCATCTGACGCCTTCGCCACCGCCGTGCTACCTGCTGGCAGCACAGTGACAGTCGTTGGTGCATACGATCCAGCGGCAACGGAATTTGATGACTTTGCGAACAAGGTCAGTGCGGGATTGAACGCTGCAGGAGGACCGGTTGCAGTCACGAAGCGCCGCAGTTTGAAACAGTACGCAAATCACTGGCACGCCAAGATCTTCATTGCGCGGGAAGGCCAGACTCATAGGTTTGCAGTTGTTGGAAGCAGTAACCTCACAAGGAGCGCGTTTAGCTTCGCCGCTTCCAACAATGAGGCTGACGTTCTTCTCTGGGACGACTCCCACACTCCGACTCGCCAAATCGTGAACGCGGCCTTGGGTCGCCCGCCTGACGGACAAAATGCAAACGCCTCAAACCCATCAGTGATCGTTAGCAACTACGACCCGAATGACCAAAGGAACAGCGCCCAAGGCTCACTCAATGACCGTCTGCAGGGTCTCTGGAACGACGTAATTGCGGCAACTGCTTGATGACGCCTAACCGATCGGTCAAGCGTACTGCCGCTGTCGCCCGCTTGGCTTAAACGTTAGGCGTCATCAATGCCGTCAGCGCCCTACCTCCGAACGAATGAACACGAAGAGGCCGTCCGGTCGCTCGAGTGGGCAGAGGTTCAGTCTCGATCACTCGCTGCGGATCCGTACCTTTGGAAGTGGGTGTTCATCGCGCTCCACAACGCGACGCAAGGCTTCATGGTCTTATCCCTGTGGAACGGAAATGGAATGCTCGCACTGCGGCCGAAAGTCGCGGCCAAGTGGCTCAAAGCCCACGAAAGCGGTGAGCCGTACCCAATCGACAAGCTAGATGACTTTCTAAGTCTGTACGCGAAGGTCAAGGACCGAGACAGCTTCCACACGGTCGGTGCAGGTCCGTTCCAGCCTAGGTCCAGTACGGACACGAGTCTTACCCGCTTGAACGACATCCGAAATGACTTCACGCATTTCACGCCCAAGGGTTGGTCTCTTGAGCTTGCTGGCTTACCTCGCATTTGTCTCGACAGCCTCGAACTGATTCAATTCCTGGCCTGGGAATCGACCGCCATCACTTGGTATCGCCGAGTTCATCTTGTTCGGGCAAAACGAGCCCTCAAGCGCCTTCACCGGATGATGCTCGCGTTGCAGGCATCGAATGACGCTTAACTCAAACGTAAACCCCCATGAAGAACGAATCGCTCAGTCCCGCCGCCCAGCTTTCAATCGCTGCCATCGTCTTGCTCGGCATGGTTGGGGGTTCACTCGTACTTGCGCACGGCGGTTTCGAAACATCGCCAAAACATGGCGGACAGCCGGTGTTCGTTCCTGCCCCTTTGAGCTACTTCATGGCGGCAACGATGTACGGTATGTCGGTTCTGGGAATCGCCGCCCACACCTGCTGCGCCTCCAGTGTGCGGCCATAGGTCTGGGAGTTCTTGAAGCCCACGATGAACGAGGTCGCTGTGCCCAGCACGGCGACCACAGTCCAGGGCAGGGCTATCCATTTCAGGCCCAGGTACTGGTACAGCAGCACGGGCACAGTCGTCACGACAGCCACGACGTAAAGGCGCCGCCGCGTCCAGTGCAGGAACTCGGTGAGGCGGTAGGACTTTCCTATGTGCATGAAGCGCCCCGCTTCCGTCTCGGTTTTGAAGATGGGTCAGCCTGGGCTTTGAATGTGCTCATGCCGGTATGACGTGTGAGCCGGCTTTTTGTGACGCGTGATGCTTGCCTGCCTGGGGGTGACGAGTTCACCATTGCACAAGCTACGTCGCCTGAGCACGAGGAACAAAGAGGTTTTTTAACGTACACGTTAAAAAACGTCAAAATGTTAAGTTGGGTATTAACATTTCAACGTTTTTGGCTCACTGAGCGCTTTCAAACCTCAAAACTGGCCTAAAAAAGGCCATTTTCAGGTATCAAATCGGCCTCCAGACCAATAGATACGAGCGTGAGCAGCTATAAAAATAATAGTAAACGACGCCTCGAAAGCGCCGTTTTCTGCGTGCTGGCGGCTACCCCGCCCTGCGTTTGGGCCAGCTCAGGGGTACAAACCGCGCAACTCGCGCGTGTGCAGTATGCGTTTGCAGGCGACGATAAACGTTGCCGTGCGCAGGCTGACTTTCTGGTCTTGCGACACGGCCCAGACGGCGGCGAAGGCGTGCTTCATGATCTTGACCAGGCGGGCGTTGATCTCGTCTTCATCCCAGAAGAAGCTGGAGAAATCCTGCACCCATTCGAAGTAGCTGACCGTCACGCCGCCGGCGTTGGCGATCACGTCGGGCAGCACGAGGATGTTGCGCTCCTGCAGGATGTCGTCGGCGGCGGGGGTCGTCGGGCCGTTGGCACCTTCGATGATCATCCGGGCCTTGATGCGGCCTGCGTTGCTGGCGTTGATCTGCTGCTCAAGTGCGGCGGGGATGAGGATGTCGCACTCGACGTCCCAGAATTTGTCGTTGGCAATCACTTCGGCTTCGGGGAAGCCGCCGACGCTGCCGTTTTCTTCAACGTGTTTGAGCAGCGAGAGTACGTCCAGCCCGGCTTCGCGGTAAATCGTGCCGCCGTGGTCCTGCACGGCCACAATTTTGGCGCCGGCTTCTGCAAACAGCTTGCCTGCCACGCCGCCCACATTGCCAAAACCCTGCACGGCGATGCGCGCGCCGGCAATCGTCAGGCCGATGTGGTTGGCGGCTTCAACGCCGACGGTGAACACACCGCGGCCGGTCGCTTCGCGCCGGCCCAGCGAGCCGCCCAGGTCCACCGGTTTGCCGGTGACGACGCCGGTCGAGGTCGAACCGGTGTTCATCGAGTAGGTGTCCATCATCCACGCCATGATCTGGTCGTTGGTGTTGACGTCGGGTGCGGGGATGTCCTTGTTGGGGCCGATGACGATGCCGATCTCGCTGGTGTAGCGGCGCGTCATGCGCTCAAGCTCGCCGCGCGACAGCTTCTTGGGGTCGACGCGAATGCCGCCCTTGGCGCCGCCGTAAGGCACATTCACTGCAGCGTTCTTCACCGACATCCAGGCCGACAGCGCCATCACTTCAGACAGCGTCACGTCCTGGTGAAAGCGCACGCCGCCCTTGCCCGGGCCACGCGATACGTTGTGCTGCACGCGGTAGCCTTCAAAGTGGGCGACGGTGCCGTCGTCCATGTGGATGGGCACGTCGACGATCAGCACGCGCTTGGGGCGCTTGAGGGTTTCGGCCCAGCGCGCCAGGCTGCCCAGGTGCGGAATCACGCGGTCGACCTGCTGCAGGTAGTTGCCCCAGGGGCCCAGGTTGTCAGCCTCGAGGTAAGAGGGCAGGGGATGCGCGCTGTGGTCTACCGCGGCGGCTGGTGCGTTTGAAGATGCCTTGGACATGGAAAGCTCCTGTTGGGGGAATCGGTTTGAAAGCGATAACCGAAGCTTAGGAGTCCGCCCCGCAAAAGTCCAAGGCCGGGTTTAAACGTTGTTATGCAAAAAATGCATGACGCCGGTTTGACGCCTTAAGCGCCGCGTTCCACACCGGTCTTCAGGCTGCAGTTAGTCGAGTGCTAGTCGAGTTTGGCGCCGGAGCGCGTGACGATGTTGGCCCACTTGTCTTTTTCGGACAGGCAGAATTTTGCGAATTCTTCCGGTGTGCTGGCGACCACTTCCGAGCCCGAATTGCGCAGTCGGGCAGACATCTCGGGCGTGCGAAACGTCCGCGCGATCTCCGAGGCGATCCGGTTGGCGATCTCCGGCGGTGTATTTTTGGGTGCCCAGATGCCGTACCAGTTCGCCAGCGTGTAGCCGGACACGCCGGATTCAGCCACGGTGGGTGCGTCCGGCAAAAGGCTGGAGCGTTTCTCGCTGGTCACCGCCAGCGCGCGCAGCTTGCCGCTGCGGATGTGTTGAAGCGATGACGTCATGGAGTCGAACATCACCTGGATCTGGCCACCGATGAGGTCGGTCAGCGCCGGTGCGGCGCCGCGGTAGGGGATGTGGACCATGTAGGTGCCCGTCATCTGCTTGAAGAGCTCTGCTGCTAGGTGCTGCGCGCCACCATTGCCGGACGACCCGAACGAGAGCTTTCCGGGGTTGGCCTTGGCATAGGCGATCAGCTCGCGCACGTTTTTAACCGGCAGCTGCGGGTTCACCATCAACACCAGAGGGACGCTTGTCAGTTGCGTCACCGGCGTGAAGTCCCGGATGACGTCGAAGTTCAACTGCTTGAACATGGCGGGGTAAATGACATGCACCGATGCGTTCACCAGCAGTGTCTCGCCATCTGGCTTGGCCTGCGCTACGGCCGCTGCGCCGATGAGGCTGCCGCCACCTGGCCGGTTCTCGACGAAGAAAGACTGGTTCAGCCCCTTGCCCAGTTCAACGGCGGCCACGCGTGCAATGAGGTCCGCCGGTCCACCTGCCGGGTGGGGAACGATCATGCGTACCGGATTGGCGGGGTAGGCCCGTGCGTTGCCTTGTGCCGCGGCAGGCAGTGCAGCGGAGATGCAGACCGCAGGGATGGCCTGCAGAACGGCGCGACGGGAAGGGCGTTGGAGTTTGCTGGTGTCGCGCATAGGATCGGTCTCTGTGTTTTTTTGTCGGGGCGGCAGTGGTGCACTGCCAGCAGGAATGGAAATTCTAGGGTGGCGCCGGGCGCGCCTCAGTGCGTCGCGCGACTAGCTGTTATGCCGTGATTCGCTACGCGCCGACAGTTATTGCGTGAACTGCAGCGCCGCCAGCCGCGCATACACACCACCGCGCTGCACCAGCTCGGCGTGTGTGCCCTGCTCGACCAGCTTGCCGTGGTCCAGCACGACGATGCGGTCAGCCTGCTGCACTGTCGCCAGCCGGTGGGCGATGACCAGCGTCGTGCGGTTGCGCATGGCCGATTCAAGTGCGGCCTGCACCATGCGTTCGCTTTCGGCGTCCAGTGCGCTGGTGGCTTCGTCGAGTAGCAGCAGCGGCGAGTTTTTGAGCATGGCGCGCGCAATCGCAATGCGCTGGCGTTGACCGCCGGAGAGGCGCACACCCCGCTCGCCGAGGAAGGTGTCATAGCCTTCCGGCAGGGCGCTGATGAAGTCGTGCGCAAAGGCGGCTTTGGCGGCGGCTTTGGTTTCTTCTTCGGTGGCGCCGGGTTTGCCGTAGCGGATGTTCTCCAGCGCGCTGGTTGAAAAGATGACGGCATCCTGCGGCACGATGCCGACGCGCTGGCGCAGGTCTTCGAGCGACATGTCGGCCGTGCGCACGCCGTCGAGGGCGATACGGCCTGACGCCGGATCGTAAAAGCGCAGCAGCAACTGGAACACCGTGCTTTTGCCGGCACCGCTGGGCCCGACGATGGCTACGGTTTCACCGGGTGCCACGCTCAGCGAAAAGTCTGTCAGCGCCGCCTGCGTCGGGCGGGAAGGGTAGTGAAAGTTCACCGCTTCAAAGCTGACCGCGCTGCCGGACTGCGTGATATTGGCGGGCACAGGATTCGCCGGGGACATCACCGGCGAGCGTGATTCGAGCAACTCCATCAGGCGCTCGGTGGCACCCGCTGCGCGCAGCAGGTCGCCGTAGACTTCGCCCAGCACTGCCGCGGCGCTGGCCAGGATGATCACGTACACCACGGTCTGCCCGAGGTGGCCGGCGCTGATGTCGCCGCGCATCACCGCCTGCGTGCCCTGGTACAGGCCCCACAGCAGCGCCGCAGAGGTCGCGATGATGATGAAGGCCACCAGCGCAGACCGCGCCTTGGTGCGCCGCACCGCCACGTTGAAGGCATTGGTCGTCGAGACGTTGAAGCGCGTGGCTTCACGCCCTTCGGCGGTGTAGCTTTGCACCACGGGGATGGCGTTGAGCACCTCGGCTGCAATCGCGCTCGAATCAGCCACGCGGTCCTGGCTGGCGCGTGAGAGTTTGCGCACGCGCCGGCCGAACCAGACCGATGGTGCCACGATAAGCACCAGCACGCCCAGCACCTGGAACATCAGGTAAGGGTTGGTGTAAATCAGCATGACCAGCGCGCCTACGCCCATGACGGCGTTGCGCAGGCCCATGCTCAACGACGAGCCGACCACGGTTTGCACCAGCGTCGTGTCGCCAGTCAGGCGGCTCAGCACCTCACCAGTTTGTGTGGTTTCGAAAAATTCGGGGCTTTGCCGCACGACATGTGAATACACGGCGTTGCGCAAATCAGCCGTGACACGTTCGCCCAGCCAGCTGACCATGTAAAAGCGTCCGGCTGAAAAAAGCCCCAGCGCGGCGGCGACGGCAAACAGCTCGAAGAAGTGGCTGCGCAGCGCAACCAGTTGCTCGCCCTTGCCGGCGGCGCTCATGTTGCCGTTGACCAGCCCGCCGTCGATCAGGCTGCGAAGTGCGAGGGGGAAAACCAGCGTCGCCACAGCAGCCATGACCAGGAAGAACCCGGCCAGCATGATCCGGCCCCAGTAAGGACGCAGGAAGGGCACCAGGCCGGAAAGCGAGCGCGGTGAACCCTTGGGGGCGTCTGAAGGAAGGGGGGAAGTGGCCATGAGGGCAAGTTTAGCGGTAATTTGCCATTACAAACACAGCCTTGACAATATTTGCTTAGGCATGTATTATTCGCCCATGGCTTCAAAAACCGTCACCCAAAATCCGCAAGCACCGCAAAGCGGGCGCAATCCGCTTATCGATGGCCTGACATGCCCGATGGTGGAGTTTTATCGTGCCCAGGGGTACAACCCCGATGAGAGCGTCGCGTACTTGATGCGCCGCATCATTTCGGTGGCCAGTCAGCAGATCGAACGCGAACTTGAACCCACCGGCCTGACCAACGCCCAGTGGGTGCCGCTGCTCAAGCTGTACATGGGCACCGCCTCGACGGTCGCTGAACTGGCACGTTCCTGCGAGCTGGACGCCGGCTCCATGACCCGCCTGCTGGACCGCCTTGAAGCCAAACAGCTGTGCCGCCGTGTGCGTTCATCTGACGACCGCCGCGTCGTCAACCTCGAACTCACCGAAGCCGGTCGCGTCGCCGCCAAAGGCATTCCCGACATCTTGTGCCGCGTGCAGAACGCACACCTCTCGGGTTTTTCTGCCGAAGAGTGGCAAGTCCTCAAAGGCTTTCTGCGCCGCATCCTCGACACCGCGCAAGGCATGCAAAGCGCTTCTGACAAAGCATCCGGCAAGTCGCCGGCGTCCCTCATCACCCCTGCACCCTCGCAAGCCGACCATGAACAACAAGCCTGATACCGCGTCCTGTGATGCACTGATTGCATCGCCCCAAAACAGGGCCAGCCTGGAGCACGAGCTGCCGGTCTGGCGTGCCTCTTTCCGCATGGCCATCGTCGCCGCCGCCAGTGTGATTGCCGCTGGCGTCATGGCGACCGGCATCACCGGTTGCGCCGACATGTCGGGCATCGCGCCGACCGCGTCATTGCGTGATGCCGGCTCGGTCGGTCTGCAGGCTTCTGCCTCATCGCCGGTGCCCGTTGCATCGACGGTGGGCACCGAGTGGTGGAAGGACTTTGGCGACGAACAGCTCAACCGCCTGGTTGCGCAGGCCTTGTCGACCAGCCCCAATCTGAAGATTGCGCAGGCTCGCCTGTCGCGCGCGCAAGCTGTCATCGAAGTGGCCGACGCTGCCACCCTGCCGCAGGTCAACGCGCAACTGGATGCGACGCGCCAGCTCTACACAAAAAATGGCCTGGTGCCTGCACCGCTGGCAGGGTCCATCCGCGAAACCGGTACAGCCCAGCTCAACGCCAGCTGGGAGCTTGATTTTTTCGGCAAAAACCGCGCCGCACTGGACGCCGCACTGGGCAGCATGCACGCCGCAGAAGCCGATGCCGAAGCCGCACGCATCCTGCTGGCCAGCAATGTCACACGCACTTACTTTCAGCTGGCCCGCCTCAACGAGCAGGCCACCGTTGCCAACCGGACGCTGGCCCAGCGCAGCGAAACGCTGAAGCTGGTGCAGGACCGTGTCAATGCCGGCCTGGACACGCGGCTTGAGCTTCGCCAGAGCGAAGGCGGTTTGCCCGAAGCGCGTCTGCAGCTCGAATCACTGTTGGAACAGATGGCGCTTACGCGCAACGCGCTGGGTGCGCTGGTCGGACAGCCTGATGCCGCCCTCAAGCTTGTGCCGCCGCAAATCGCGAGCATCCGCAACGTTGCTGCAGCTACCGCCATCCCCGCCGACCTGTTGGGTCGCCGCGCCGACATCACGGCTGCGCGCTGGCGGGTCGAGGCATCGGTCAAGGACGTGGCCAATGCGAAAACCCAGTTCTACCCCAACATCAACCTCGTAGCGTTTGCAGGCTTCTCCAGCATTGGCCTGAACCGCCTGTTTGAATCGGGCAGCCAGCAGTGGGGCGTGGGCCCGGCATTGCGCCTGCCAATTTTTGATGCAGGCCGCCTGCGCGCAAACCTGCGCGGCAAGACAGCTGACCTTGATGCCGCTGTCGAAAGCTACAACGCCGCCGTGCTCGATGCCGTGCGCGACGTGGCAGACCAGGTCGCTTCCTCGCAGGCGATTGCGCGCCAGCAGGCCGAGCAGCGCGCCGCGCAGCAAGCCGCAGAAGGTGCTTACGACATTGCGCTGCAACGGTACAGGGCCGGCCTGGGCAACTACCTCAATGTGCTCACGGCCGAAACCAATGTGCTGGCGCAGCGCCGTGGTGCGGTTGACCTGTCAGCCCGCGCACTCGACACCCAGGTTGCGCTGATCCGCGCACTGGGCGGTGGTTATGTTCCGACACAGGCACTGCCGCAGACCGTCGCCGCCAGTCATTAAAAAAGTACAGAGACAAACCTCAGCCTTTACCGTCTTCACTGAACCGATCAACGCACATCACAGCCGTCAAACATCATGAACGCACCTCAAGCAACGACCACTACCGCTGAACCCGTCAAGGGCAACCCGACCCGCAAAAAAGCGCTGACCGCACTGGCTGCGGTGGTGGTGGTGTGCGGCCTCGGCTGGAGCGCCTATGAATACCTGGTCGCCAGCCACTACGAGTCCACAGACAACGCCTATGTGCAGGGCAATGTGATCCAGATCACGCCGCAAATCGGCGGTACCGTGCTGGCCATCATGGCTGACGACACCGACTTCGTAAAAGCCGGTCAGCCGCTGGTGCAGCTTGACCCGGCTGACGCCAAAGTGGCGCTCGACCAGGCTGAAGCCGCCCTTGCACAGGCGGTGCGACAGGTCCGCACGCTGTATGCCAACAATGGCACGCTGTCGGCGCAGATCATGCTGCGTGATGCCGACGTGGTGAAAGCGCAAAGCGAAATCGCCCGCGCCAATGACGACCTGAACCGCCGCCAGTCGCTGACCGGCAACGGCGCCGTGTCGCGTGAAGAACTGGGTCACGCAGAAACACAACTCGCCAACGCCAAGAGCGCGCTTGCTGCTGCGCAGGCCGGTGTGGTCGCTGCGCGTGAGCAACTCACCAGCAACCAGGCCCTCACCGAAGGCACCAGCGTCGAGCAGCACCCCAGCGTGATGATGGCTGCCGCCAAAGTGCGTGAAGCTTTCCTTGCAACGCAGCGTGCGGCCATGCCAGCACCTGTGGATGGTTATGTGGCCAAGCGCACCGTGCAACTCGGCCAGCGTGTGGCAGCAGGCACGCCCATGATGTCCATCATCCCGCTCAAGCAGGTGTGGGTGGATGCCAACTTCAAGGAAGTGCAATTGCGCAATATCCGTATCGGCCAGCCGGTCACGTTGGTGGCTGACGTGTACGGCAAGAAAGTTGAATACAAAGGCAAGGTTGCCGGCCTGGGCGCTGGTACCGGCGCAGCGTTCTCGCTGCTGCCTGCCCAGAACGCCACTGGCAACTGGATCAAGGTGGTGCAGCGCGTGCCCGTGCGCATTGCGCTCGACCCGAAAGAGATCGAAGCCAATCCGCTGCGCGTGGGCCTGTCGATGGATGCTGAAGTTGATGTGAGCAACAAGGACGGCAAGACGCTGGCCGACGCACCGCGCCCGGCCGCGCAGGCCGAGGTGCATGCCTACGGCGTGCCCGGCGACGCTGCCGACCAGGACGTCAAGCGCGTGATTGCCGCCAACATGGGCAAGTCGTTTGTGGCGGCCAAAACCGGCGCAGCCAAAGCCGATGCGAGTTCCAACCTGGCCAAGGCCGCTGCGGTGTCCAAACCCGGCATGGTGACGTCGACGTTTTAAGCCGGTTCGTCAGTATTCCCTTTAACGGTTTTCCCCAGGCGTCCCATGGCAACCGAATCCATTTCAAGCAAGCCCGAGCCGGTGGCCGATACGCAGGCCCATCAGCACATCGAGCTGCCACCTCTGACAGGTTCCGCCCGCATGTGGGGCACGCTGGCCTTGTCGGCCGCAACCTTCATGAACGTGCTCGACACGTCGATCGCCAATGTGTCCTTGCCCGCGATTGCGGGTGACCTTGGCGTCAGCCCCAACCAGGGCACCTGGGTCATCACCAGTTTTGGCGTGGCCAACGCGATCTCGGTGCCGCTCACGGGCTGGCTGTCGCAACGCTTTGGCCAGGTTCGCCTGTTCATGATCAGCGTGATCCTGTTCGTCATCAGCTCCTGGCTGTGCGGCCTGGCACCCAACATGACCACGCTGATCATTTTCCGCATCATGCAGGGCCTCGCTGCGGGCCCGCTGATTCCGCTGTCGCAAACCCTGCTGCTGTCGAGTTACCCGAAGGCGATGGCGGGGCTGGCGATGGCGCTGTGGTCGATGACGACGCTGGTCGCGCCCGTGCTCGGCCCTTTGCTGGGCGGCTGGATCACCGACAACATTTCGTGGCCGTGGATTTTTTACATCAACATCCCGGTCGGGTTTGGCGCCGCCTTCATGATCTGGAAGATTTACCACAAGCGTGAAAGCCAGATACGCAAGCTGCCGATCGATTCCGTGGGTCTCGCGCTGCTGGTGCTGTGGATAGGCGCGCTGCAGATCATGCTCGACAAGGGGCAGGAGCTCGACTGGTTTCATTCTGGTGAAGTGATTGGGCTGGGTGTCGTCGCGCTTGTCGGTTTCATCGCCTTTGTCATCTGGGAGCTGACCGAAGAACACCCGGTGGTGGACCTGCGCCTCTTCAAGCGGCGCAACTTCTGGGCCGGTGCGCTGGCGCTGTCGATTGGTTACGGCCTTTTCTTCGGCAACGTGGTGGTGCTGCCGCTGTGGCTGCAGCAGTTCATGGGCTATACCGCCACCCAGGCCGGCATGATCATGGCGCCGGTGGGGCTGATGGCGCTGGTGTTTTCACCCATCGTCGGCAAGAACATCGGCAAGGTCGACCCGCGCCGGATGGCCACCTTTGCCTTTTTGACATTTGCGCTGGTGCTGTGGATGCGTTCGCACTTCAACACGCAGGCCGACTTCTGGACCATCATGATCCCGACCATCATCCAGGGTGTGGCGATGGCTTTCTTCTTCATTCCGCTGGTCACGCTGACGCTGTCGGGCATCTCGCCCGACAAGATTCCGGCGGCCTCGGGCTTGTCGAACTTTGCGCGCATCACCGCCGGATCGTTCGGCACGTCCATCGCCACCACGGTCTGGCAAGACCGCGCTGCGATGCACCACGCGCACATTGCCGACACCGTCAACACCGGAAGCCAGGCCGCCAACAGCGCGATCGCAGGGCTGGGCAGCGCCGGGCTCTCGCCCGAGCAGGCGCTGGGCACCATCAACCGCCTGGTCGACCAGCAGGCCTACATGCTGGCGGCATCGGATGTGTTTTATGTGTCTGCGCTGATCTTCCTGGCGCTGATTCCGCTGGTTTACCTGGCGCGTCCTGCGAAAGGTGGCGCGGGCAGTTCGGATGCGGCGGCAGGCGCGCACTGACATATCGGTGAGGCGAAAAGAGTGGTGGGCAGGCGCAACAGCCTGTCGCCACTCCGCCAAAATTGTGAGACAGTAGGGCCATGGAATTAAATCTGGCCGTTCCGTCACCGCTGCAGTATTTCGCCAGCCTGGTGCAGAGCGACGAGCACTTTCCGCTTCTTGAGGCCGCCATCAGCCTGGCGCAGGACGAGTACCCCGACCTGGATGTGCAGCAGGTGCTGGGAGATGTCGACCAGCTCATGGCCCGCATCAAACGCCGCTTGCCGGCTGATGCTTCCCCCCTGCAAAAACTCCGCCTGCTGAACCAGTTCTTTTTTCATGACCTGAACTTCGGCGGCAACATTAATGACTATTACGACCCGGACAACAGCTACCTGAACGCGATGCTGAAGACCCGGCGCGGGATTCCCATCACGCTTGCCGTGCTCTGGCTTGAACTCGCAGGGGGGCTGGGCTTGAATGCACGCGGTGTGGCTTTCCCCGGGCACTTCATGGTCAAGGTCAACCTGCCCAAGGGCCAGGTGGTGATCGACCCTTTCACCGGGCAGTCACTGAGCCGCGAAGAACTCTCGGAACGGCTGGAGCCTTTCAGGCAAAAAAGCCGGCTCGATGATGAGTTCGAGATGCCCATCGGGCTTTACCTCCAGTCGGCCCCGCCGCGCGACATCATCAGCCGCATGCTGCGCAATCTGAAGGAAATCCACAAGACGCAGGAAGACTGGCAACGCCTGATTGCGGTGGAAGACCGCCTGATCGTGCTCCAGCCAGATGCCTGGCCCGAGTACCGTGACCGTGGTCTGGCCTGGGCGGTGCAGGGGCACGCCGAAAGGGCCGTGCCTGATCTTGAAAAGTACCTTGCGCAGGCCGAAGATGCCCAGGATCTGGACTCTGTCGCCAAACGGCTGGCGCAGTTGCGCCGCGAAACCAACTAGGGCTTCTTCAGGAGCCGCGCTTGAGAAACTGAGGTATCTGAAGGCCGTCACCCGAATTGACATTGCGCGTCAACGCGGGTTTTCCGCTGGCCATCACAGGCGAGCTGCCGATGCGGCCGCTGCCGTGTACTGACAGTCGCCCCCCATGAACCATCGATTCCTGCGCCGGCACCAGGCTGTTCGGCAGGGAGCTTCTGACGCCCGGTGCCGCCATCGGTTGGCGCAGGGGCTGGGAAGATGCCGTCACCGGGCTTGACGTTGCGGATTTGACCACGGCACCGGTCAGGGAGTGGCGCTCCGACCGCTCAACTGGTCGATGGAGAACGGGTTGTGCCACGGCGGGCGTTGCGACCACCGCATCATTGGCGGCCTGCGGCGGGTACAGCACATTTTCCAGCCATCCGAGAATCGGTTGCCATTGCTTCAGGTCGGTGGCGGCGATCTGCGGGGGCAGGTCAAAAATCGTCATGCCACGCTCCAGGCTTTTGACATAAAGCTGGGTTTCACGCAGCGCGCCAAGAAAGGGCAGGCCGAGGGTTTCGGACCAGTCTTTCAGTGTCTGCATCGCATTGGTACGGCCATCGATGCGCATGCCTATGGTCACCAGCTTGCAGCGGCCGCTCGCCACGCGCGGCATGGCCATCAGTTCTGCATGGCATGCTGCTGCAGACTCGCGGTCAAACATGGAGTTGCACACGGGCATCACAATCGCGTCGGCGAACATGACCACCCTGGCCAGTTCAAAACCGTGCATGCCGCCGGGCGTGTCAAGCACGACGTGGGTGATGCCGGTGGGCACGCGCAGCATGTTTTTCTGGTCGACCGCCCACGGCGCTATGGCGGGGAGGCTTGCGTCGCGGCGCTTCAGCCAGGTGCGTGCAGACTGCTGGCGGTCAACATCACCCAGCATGACCGAACTGCCATGGCGCGCGCACCAGGCCGCGATATGCGCGGCGAGGGTACTTTTACCGCTACCGCCCTTGCGGTTGACGACTGCGATGACTGGCATGGGTGATCCGTGAACAAATCAAAAGTACAGTTTGATACAAATTCCATGCCATGTCCAGCAGCGCCAGCAAGCATCACCATGCCCAGCTAGGCTTTTTGTAGCAAAAAGGCCTCAGTTGAGGCCTTTTCGTTCATATTATGGTGGCCATGCCCGCCATCACGGCCACTGGGGCGCCGTCCGGGATGCCAGCAGGTGCGTGTCAGGACACGACGACCGGAGCCGTGTCGCCACGGGCTGCAATGACGCCAATCTCATAGACCTTTTCGCCGGCGTCAGCCAGCGTTTTTGCTGTGGCTTTGGCGTTGGCGGCGTCCACCACAACCACCATGCCGATGCCATTGTTGAAGGTGCGGTTCATCTCGAAGTCGTCGATGCCGGCTGTCTTTTGCAGCCAGGCGAACAGCTCGGTCTGCGGCCAGCTGCCCTTTTTGAGGTGAGCGGACGTGCCTTCGGGCAGCACACGGGGGATGTTTTCCAGCAAACCGCCGCCGGTGATGTGGGCCAAAGCCTTGATGGGGTGGGCGGCCAGCGCAGCCAGCACATTTTTGACGTAGAGGCGGGTCGGCTCCATCAGGGCCTGCTTGAAGGGCTGGCCATCCAGCTGCGCGGGGGCATCGCTGCCAGCGCGTTCAATGCATTTGCGCACGAGGCTGAAGCCGTTGGAATGCACACCGCTGCTGGCCAGACCCAACACCACATCGCCGGGTTTGACTTCCCTGCCGGTGAGGATTTTTGATTTTTCAACCGCACCAACCGCAAAACCCGCCAGGTCGTATTCACCTTCTGGGTACATGCCGGGCATTTCGGCGGTTTCGCCGCCTATCAGGGCGCAGCCGCTGAGCTCGCAGCCTTTGGCGATGCCGCCAACGACCGCTGCAGCCGTGTCCACGTCCAGCTTGCCGCAGGCGAAGTAGTCGAGAAAGAAGAGCGGTTCTGCGCCCTGCACGAGGACGTCGTTGACGCTCATGGCGACCAGGTCAATGCCTACCGTGTCATGCATGTTCCACTCAAAAGCCAGGCGCAGCTTGGTGCCGACGCCGTCGGTACCGCTGACCAGCACCGGTTCCTTGTAGCGCTTGGGCACCTCGAAGAGTGCGCCAAACCCGCCTATGCCTGCCAATACGCCTTCCCGCATGGTCTTTTTGGCCAGCGGCTTGATGCGTTCTACCAGCGCGTCGCCTGCGTCAATGTCAACGCCGGCGTCTTTGTAGGAAAGGGGGGTATTCGTCATGTTGGGGTCTTGGACTGGCGTGTGGGGGTCGGGGTGGGTCGGGGTTGCGGGGCGCTCTGGCGACGCTGCAAGCCCGATAGAATCAAGCCCAGATTCTAAAGGCTCTGCAAGGAGCCGCTTCCCGGCTTCCCCGGTCCTGTGGGGCCCGCCATTTTCGGGGCTTTAAAAGGCTTTATGCAATTCACCAACACCCAAAAACGCGCCGCTGCCTGGTGCCTGATTGCCGCGCTGGTGATTCTCGCGCTCTGGCTGCTGGGCCCCGTGCTGACGCCTTTTGTGGTGGCCGCCGTGCTGGCCTATGCCCTGACGCCGCTGGTCAACAGGATTGACCGCATGTTCAGGGGCCGGATGCCCCGTGTGGTCGCCGTCATTCTGGTCGAGTTGCTGTTCATCGTCGCGCTGCTGGGGCTGCTGTTGCTGGTTGTGCCCATCATGGCCAAGGAACTGCCCATGATGCGCGAGCAGATCCCTGTGCTGGCCGACCGCCTGAACACCAGCCTGTCGCCCTGGCTGGCGCAGTTCGGCATCAACGTCGCGCTGGACGTCAACAGCATCAAGGCCTTCGCGCTGAAATACCTCAACGCCAACTATGAAGACGCGTTCGGTTCGCTGATGTCCTCCCTCAAACTCGGCGGTAGTGTGGCCCTTGCGGTGATTGGCAATGCCATGCTGATTCCGGTCGCGCTGTTTTACCTACTGATGGACTGGGACCGTTTTGTCGCCCGCCTGCTGGAACTGGTGCCGCTGAGCATGAGGGCGTCGGTCGACAGCTTCACCGAGGAGGCTGATTCGGTCCTCGGTCAGTACCTGCGCGGCCAGTTGCTGGTGATGGTCATCATGGCAGCGTTTTATGCCATTGGCCTGGCCCTGTTCGGGCTGGACCTCGCCCTGCCGATTGGTGTGTTCACCGGGCTGGCGATGTTTATCCCCTATGTCGGCTTCGGCATCGGCCTTATCTTGTCCGTACTCGCCGGCCTGCTGCAGTTCGCGGCGCTCAAGGTGCTCGTCATGGTGGGCGTGGTGTATGGCATCGGCCAGCTTGTTGAAAGCCTTTTCCTGACCCCGCGGCTGGTGGGCGAGCGCATCGGCCTGCATCCGCTGGTGGTGATCTTCGCCCTGCTGGCATTCGGTCAGCTTTTCGGTTTTGTGGGCGTGCTGATTGCGCTGCCTGCCAGTGCCGTGCTGCTGGTCGCAATACGCCGCATCAAGGTGCGCTACATGGCCAGCAAGCTGTACAAGGGTTGATGTAGCAATGACTGTCATGAAACAGATTGCGCTCGACATCGGGCTCGCCTCTGTTCCATCGTTTTCGAATTTTTTTGCGGGCCCCAATGAGGCCGCACTCAGGCACCTCGAACTCTGGGCGGGCAACAGCCTGCGTTCACCCGTGCCGACCTATCTGTGGGGGGCAACCGGCAGCGGCAAGACCCACCTGCTCAAGGCCGTCGCGGAAACCTTGCGGGAGCAGGGTGCACGCACCGGCTGGATGGATGCCTCGGTGCTCGAACCGCCTGCGTTCGATGAGGGTTGGGCCGGTGTGATTCTGGACGAGTGCCATCTCTACACCGCCGTGCAGCAGCAGGCTGCCTTCAACTGGTTTGTCAACGCATTGAACGCCCCCGACGGCCGACCGCGCTGGGTGCTGGCGGCCGGCAATTTGCCGCCGGCCGATCTCGCACTGCGCGATGACCTGCGTTCCCGCCTGGGCTGGGGCCATGTGTTTGAGTTGCATGCTTTGACCGAGACCGAGCGCCGCTCCGTTCTCAGGCGCGAAGCCGACGCCCGCGGCGTGTTTCTCGGTGATGAAGCGATGGACTTCATGCTGACCCGCTTCTCGCGCGACCTGAGCAGCCTGATGCAGTTGCTCGACCAGCTGGACGCCTACGCCCTGCAAACCCAGCGCGCCATCACCATACCGCTCATCAAGGCGATGCTTGAAAACGACTGACGATTGCCCATGACCGCCAAAAAGAAGATTGCGCTTTTCGACCTGGACCACACGCTCATTCCGCTGGATTCCGACTACGAATGGGGTGAATTCACCATCGCGCAGGGCTGGTGCGACAGCACCGAATTCAAACGCCGCAACACCGAGTTCTTCGAGCAGTACCGCGCCGGCACCCTCAATATCGATGAATACGTGCGCTTCGCCACCCAGGCCATCCGTGAGAAAGGGCCGGCTGAGGCGGCCGCTGGCCACGCCCGTTTTATGGCGTCCGTGATCGGCAAGGGCATGACAAAACAGGCGCTGGACCTGGTCAAAAGCCACCAGGATGCAGGCGATGAGGTCGTCATCGTCACCGCCACCAACGAGTTTGTGACCCGGCCCATCGCCACCGCTTTCGGTGTGAAAGAACTGATTGCGGTAGAGCTGGCCCGTGATGACGCCGGCTGGTTTACAGGCGCGATCAAGGGCACGCCGTCTTTCCGCGAGGGCAAGGTCACACGGGTACAGGCCTGGCTGGCCGAACGTGGCCTGGGCTGGGACGACGTTGAAACGACGTTTTATACCGACTCCATGAACGATCTGGCCCTGCTTGAAAAAGCAAGCCATCCCGTGGCCACCAACCCGGACGACCGCCTGCGCAAGCTGGCTGGCGAGCGTGGATGGCGCATACTTGACCTGTTCGGGGCCTGATAACCGTCAGGCTTCCCAAAATCGCGACCTCATGATCAAAAAATTTATCGACAAGCTGTTTGGCAAGGCCGGCACCACCGAAGCCGCTACCAAACGGGTCAAAAAATCCCCTTACGGAACCCGCCAGGACATCGGCGTCAAGGACCACGGCATCAACCCCAAGCTGGTGGATGAACGCGCCTGGGACGTGGTGCATACCCTGAAGGAAGCCGGCTTCGAGGCCTACATCGTCGGCGGCGCGGTGCGTGACCTGCTGGTCGGCCTCCGGCCCAAGGACTTTGACGTCGCCACAGATGCCACACCGGAGCAGGTCAAGCAGCTGTTTCGCCGTGCCTTCATCATCGGCCGGCGCTTTCGCATTGTTCACGTGATCTATGGCCGTGGGCGCGAGCATGAAGTCATCGAGGTCTCGACCTTTCGTGCGCACCTCGACAGCAGCCAGGCCGAGCAGGTCGGGGGCAACGAACGCACCAGCAAGAGCGAGCTCGCCGGCATGAAACACGCGGTGGATGCCTCCGGCCGCGTGCTGCGCGACAACGTCTGGGGCCCGATGGAAGAAGACGCGGCGCGCCGTGACTTCACCATCAACGCCATGTACTACGACCCTGAGACCCAGGTCGTGGTGGACTACCACAACGGTATTCGTGATGCCAAAAAGCGCATCATCCGCATGATTGGCAACCCCGTCGTGCGTTACCGCGAGGACCCGGTGCGCATCATCCGCGCCGTGCGCTTCTCTGCCAAGCTGGCGGCGCTGGGCTTCAAGTTTGAAGACAAAACCGTTGCCCCGCTTGCAGAAATGAAGGGCTTGCTGGCCGATGTGCCGCAGTCGCGCCTGTTCGATGAAATGCTCAAGCTGCTGCAGACCGGCCATTCGTTGGCCAGCATTGCGCAGCTCAAGGCGCTGGGTCTGAACACCGGCATTTATCCCTTGCTCGATGTTGTGGTGGAGGCGGCTGAAGAGCCCTTCCTCAATCTCGCACTGAAGGACACCGATCGCCGCGTTGGCGAAGGCAAACCCGTGGCACCCAGCTTTTTGCTGTCGTGTGTCTTGTGGGTCGATGTGCGTGACGGCTGGGAGAAACGGTGCAAGCGCGGCGAGCACACCATGCCTGCGCTGCAGGACGCGATTGACGACGCCTTCAATGCCAAGATTGGCGACGTGTCGGGCCGCGGCAAGCTGGGCACCGACATGCGCGAGATCTGGACCATGCAGCCGCGCTTTGAAAAACGCGTCGGCTCGTCGCCGTATTCACTGCTGGAGCAGCCGCGCTTTCGTGCCGGTTTTGACTTCCTGCGCCTGCGGGCACAGACCGGTGAAATCGAGATGGAACTTGCCGAGTGGTGGGAAAAATTCAGCACCGCCTATGACGATGAGCGTCACGCCATGATTGAAGCGGCGCGCCAGGAGCAGCAAAGCAGGCCGCAACAGCCGCGCACGCGCGTCAAACGCAAGGACGCAGAAGCCGGTGAGACGACGACTGCCCGCACGGCAGCGCCACACGATGAATCGGGTGACGATCGTCAGGAGCGTGATGCCGATGGCGCAGTGCCGCCGGATGGCTCTGCCGCTCCCCGAAAACGCCGCCGTCGCCGCAAGCCGGCGAACCGCGCAGGTGGTTCGGCTGAAGGTTCAGGCAATTCCGCGCCGCCGGAAGCATCAAACGACTGAGGCCAAGCCGTGGGCAGCAGCGACGCAGAACGAAGTGCTGTCACCGCTTACATCGCACTGGGCGCCAATCTGGGCGATGCCGCACACGCCTTGAGGCTGGCGGTTTCGGCCATCGACGCCCTGCGGTTGACGCAGGTCACCAAGACCTCCAGTGTTTACAAAACCGCACCGCTCGAAAGCGGACCCCATGGCGAGCAACGTGCGCGGGGCGATGACTACCTGAACGCGGTTGTTGAAATCCAGACAGCCTTGACTGCACCGGATTTGCTGCATGCACTGCAGCAACTCGAACTCGCCGCTGGCCGTGAGCGGCCCTATCTCAACGCACCACGAACGCTGGACCTGGATGTGCTTTTGTACGGCAGCGCCAGCATTGATTCTGCGCACCTGACGGTGCCGCATCCGCGCATGTGGCAGCGTGCGTTTGTGCTGGTGCCGCTGGCAGAAATTTCGCCAATCTTAGTAAGCGCTTCACATTTGGAAGTTGTGAAGGCGCAGCGCATCCAATTGCTAGATCAGATAACTCTCAGTCGCTAAGAGCGTAGGTTTCTTGCGCATTGACTTGCTCGCTATAGGCCATCATTCGTATCGCTGTTTGCGACGCGGCTTGTCCCAGTCAGAGAAGTTGGCATGTTTCTGAACGTTTTTTGCTTTGGTTAATATTTGAAGGTTGTGTTCAACATGGAGACCGCAAACTTTTGATCCTTGGATAGGCACGACGTGGTCAACCTCGTGAGGTATACCGGTTTCGTTAGTTAGTCTTTTTGCCTCAGCATATATCGCTTTTATTGCCTTTTCGTTTGCCCATGCAGGCGTCGCGAATTGCATTGCTGCTCTTCGCTTCTCGAGATTCCAAACTAGTACGTCCCTTCGCCGTCGCACTCGGAGTTGAGCATTTGCGTCTCCCGCCGCAGCCCTTTCGATGTCATCGATTTCAAATTGACGCATGCGCTTACTGGGGTAGGTAAGTTAATGAATTGGTGCCTGACGGAATTTTTTGCCCAACAAAACTTAGAACTCTCTAAGGCGCCAGTCGCTCACGCAACCAGCCCCCATCGGCCTGCAGTGTGTAACGCAAGCGGTCATGCAGGCGGCTCCTGCGGCCCTGCCAGAACTGCCAGTTGTCGGGCTTGAGACGGTAGCCGCCCCAATGCGGTGGACGTGGTGGTTGCAGCAGGAATTTGGCGCCGTATTTCGCGGCGTTGGTGACCAGCACGCTGCGGCTTGAGATCACTTCGCTTTGCGGACTGGCCCAGGCGCCTATGCGCGAATCCAGTGGGCGGCTGTTGAAGTAGGCGTCGCTTTCTTCGGCTGATACTTTCTCGACCACACCTTCGATCCGCACGGTGCGTTCCAGTTCGACCCAGTGGAACTGCAGCGCCGCATACGGGTTGCCGGCCAGCTCGATGCCCTTGCGGCTGTCGTAGTTGGTGTACCAGTCGATGCCGCGTTCGTCGTAACCCTTGATGAGCACGATGCGCGTCGACGGACGCATATCGCTGCCGACGGTGGCCAGCGTCATCGCGTTGGGTTCGGGCACTTCGCCTGCGATGGCTTCATTCAGCCATTGCTCAAATTGTTTCAGCGGGTCGGCGTTGGAAGCCTCTTCATTGAGCTCGGCGCGCTCGTAGCTTTTGCGCAGATCGGCAATGGCCTGGTTGGCGTGGGGTGTGCGGTTCATTGCTAAAGTGTAGCCATGCACGGTCATCCTGGCTCTCCCGTTGTGATTGTTTTGGCTGCTGGTCGCGGCGAGCGCTTTGCGGCGTCTGGCGCAGGTGTTCACAAGCTGCAGGCGCTGCTGGCTGGCAAGCCCGTGCTGGACCATGTGCTGGCGGCTGTTCGTGCCAGCAATTTGCCGTTTCATGTGGTGGGCGCTGACGCCTCAAGGCCGGGCATGGGCGATTCGATTGCGGCCGGTGTACGCGCCACACCCGATGCGGCGGGCTGGCTCATCCTGCCGGCGGACCTGCCGCTGGTGACGGCCGCCACGCTTCGCACCATGGCAGAAGCATCACAAAAAACCGTTAGCGTTCCTGTCTATCAGGGCCAGCGTGGTCACCCCGTGCGATTTGATTCGAGCTGCGGCCCTGCGTTGATGGCTTTGGCGGGAAGCCAGGGCGCTGCGTCAGTGCTCAAGGCGCAGATGGCAGTGGATGGCGTGGCTTTTGTCGATGTCGATGATGCCGGCATTGTGATGGACATCGACACGCTGGATGACCTGCAGCGCGCCGAGAATCTGCTTGCGCAGAGGCGCTAGTCCGCCAGCTTCAATAACTTGCCCAGCGCGTGGTCGTGGATGCCGAGTGCCTTGAGCTTTTCATAAGTCAGGCGCGCATAGTCTTTGGTCGTGCCGTAGCGGCCGCAGGCATCTGAAAAAATCTGCCGGTAGACGTCTTCACTGAGCACACCCGTGTGGTTGGGACTGCGTTTGGACAGGGTAAAGGCCAGCGCCTGCACGTTCCCTTTGCTTGTGCGGCAACCCAGCCATTTGGGGTCGTATACGCCGGTGGGCATTTCACGTTCCCACAGGGCGGGCAATGTGCTTTCGACCTTGCTGCGCGGTATGCGGAAAACGACACCCCGGCAACTGCCGCCCGGGAGCAGGCCGAAGACCAGGCCCGGGCATTCTGGTGTGCCGCGGTTGACGCGGCTCCACATCTTGAGTGCGCGGTGGTAACCGTAGATAGTGGCAAAACGCTCTTCCGCAAAATCGAACTCGGGCCGCCAGATCAGCGAGGCATAGCCAAAAATCCACAGGTCTTTTTTGCCGCCCCACTGGTGGCGCACCAGCTCCAGCATCTGCGCGGGGTTGCGCCCGCCCAAAGGCCGCGGCAGGGCGCTTGGCAAAGGGAATTTTTGGGGGAGAAATGCCACCACTGCACTTTACAATGCGGCTGGATTTCAGGCTTCTACAGGGATAAAAAAAAGATGTTTTCTCAGGATGACGACGGCCAGCAAGGGCTGGTGTTGACGGTGGTGTTTGGTCTGGTCGCGTTGGTGATTGCACTGGTCATCGGTGTGGCCACCCGTGCGGCCGGGCAGGCTGGCGCAATGCCGCCGTCCGAAAAGCCGGTGCTGGCCGTGATGCCCGTGATGCCCGTGATGCCCGCGCCTGTTGCCGCGCCTGCTGTTGATGCTGCCAGCGCCGCCCAGGCACTGTCGGACGCCGCCAGCATCAAGGTCGAATACGGTGTCGTGAAGTTTTATTTTGCGTCCGGCCGGTCAGAGCTGGCGGCAGGCGCGAGCGATGCGCTTGCCGATGTGGTGAGGGGCGCCATGGCCGGCCGCAAGCTGGTTGTTTCAGGTTTTCACGACGCGACCGGCGATGCGGCGAAGAACGAGGCGCTTGCCAGGCAACGCGCTCTGGAAGTGCGCAATGCCCTCAAGGCGGCGGGTGTCCCCGAGCAGCAGATCGAACTTAAAAAGCCCGAGCAACTGGCGGGCAGTGGCAGCAACGCCGAGGCCCGCCGCGTCGAGGTTGCATTGCAGTAGCGCGGCTCTCAGGGTGCCGGCGCGGTAACTTTGAGCCCCGTTCCGGTAACCTGTTGGTAACCCGGACTACAGCGAAATTGCCTCGCGGCGGTTACCATAGTATGTAATTTAGTTACAGACCTGATCACAGGAATTACCGCCCATGGCATCACAGATGGCATCACAGACCCCTTCTTTCGGTGGATCTCCATGCAGCCTCCATCCAGCGCTGGTCAAGGTCACCGCCCGCATCATCGAACGCAGCGCGCCCACGCGCAGCGCCTATCTGCGCCAGTTGCACGCCGCCGCCACGCGTGACCGAGGTGCTGATCGCATGGGCTGCGCCAACCTGGCGCATGCGGTGGCCGGCATTCCGCTGGACGACCGCTTCAAGGTCATCACCGCGCGCGCCCCCAACATCGGCATCGTCACGGCCTACAACGACATGCTGTCGGCCCATTCGCCCTTCAAGACCTACCCCGACCTCATCAAGGAAGAAGTACGCAAGGCCGGCGCCACGGCGCAGGTGGCCGGCGGCGTGCCTGCCATGTGCGACGGCGTGACCCAGGGTACGACCGGCATGGAACTCAGCCTCTTCAGCCGCGATGTGATTGCCATGGCCACGGCCGTGGCGCTGTCACACGACATGTTCGACGGCGCGCTCATGCTGGGTGTGTGCGACAAGATCGTGCCCGGCCTGCTGATTGGGGCCTTGCATTTCGGGCACCTGCCCACCGTGTTTGTGCCGGCCGGGCCCATGGGCACGGGTTTGCCCAACAAGGAAAAAGCCCGTGTGCGCGAGCAGGCGGCGCAAGGCCTGGTGGGCCGCGAAGGGCTGCTGGAGGCCGAACTCAAGAGTTACCACAGCCCCGGCACCTGCACCTTCTACGGCACGGCCAACAGCAACCAGTTGTTGCTGGAAGCCATGGGCCTGCACGTACCCGGCACGGCGTTTGTGAACCCCGGCAACGAACTGCGTGATGAACTCACGCGCGAAGCGGCGCGCACCGTGCTCGGCCGCCAGAGTGGCGTGCGGGACGTCGTAGCCAAATGCCCGCCTATCGGCCTCATCGTCGACGAGCGCGCCATCGTCAACGCCATGGTCGCGTTGCTGGCCACCGGCGGGTCCACCAACCACCTGATTCACTGGATTGCCGTGGCGCATTCGGCGGGCATCGTCATCGACTGGAATGATTTTTCCGACCTGTCCGATGCGGTGCCGACGCTCGCACACGTCTACCCCAACGGCAGTGCCGACGTGAACCAGTTCCAGGCCGCGGGTGGCCCCGGGCTCATCATTCGCGAGCTGCTCGATGCAGGCTTCATGCATGGCGATGTGCTCACCGTGCGGCAGGGCGGCATCCGCGAATACACGCGTGAGCCTGAACTGCAGGGCGCAGCAATCGTCTGGCATGACAGGGGCGATTCGAAAGACGACACCATCGTGCGGCCCGCGGCCAACCCCTTCAGCGCGACGGGCGGCCTCAAGCTGCTCACCGGCAACCTCGGCCGCAGCGTCATCAAGGTGTCTGCCGTGCCCGACGACCGGCATGTGGTCGAAGCGCCGGCGCGGGTTTTTGAATCGCAGGAGGGGCTGCATGCGGCCTTCAACGCGGGCGAGCTGGACCGTGACGTGATCTGCGTGGTGCGCTGGCAGGGCCCGCAGGCGAATGGCATGCCGGAGCTGCACCGCCTCACGCCGCCGCTGTCGGTGCTGCAGGGCAAGGGTTTCAGGGTGGCGCTGGTCACCGATGGCCGCATGAGCGGTGCATCGGGCAAGGTGCCCGCCGCCATTCACGTCTCGCCCGAAGCGGCTGCAGGTGGCCCGCTGGCGAAGGTGCGCGATGGCGACGTGTTGCGCCTGGATGCGCTCACGGGCGAGCTCAATGTGCTGGTGGCCGAATCGGAATGGGCGGCGCGCACGCCGGATGCCATGCCGCAGCAGCTGCGCGATGACAACGCCATCGGCATGGGCCGGCAACTGTTTACCGGTATGCGTCGCAATGCCTTGATGGCAGAAGAAGGAGCCCTGTCTTGGACCTGAACATCGACGTGAGCGGCAAGCTCACACCCCTGCAGATCATGCAGGACGCCCCGGTCATCCCGGTGATTGTGCTGAACGATGTGGCGCATGCCGTCCCCATGGCGCGGGCGTTGCTTGCGGGCGGCATACGCATGCTGGAAGTGACGCTGCGCACGCCGCAGGCGCTCGCGTGTATCGAAGCGATTGCGCGTGATGTGCCCGAGGCCGTGGTCGGGGCCGGCACCATACGCAGCGCGGCCGACGCGCAGGCTTGCGCCATGGCGGGGGCACGTTTTGCGGTCAGCCCCGGTTACACACACGCCATGGGCCAAGCCTGCCGCGATGCCGGCTTGCCGCTTCTGCCGGGTGTGGCAACGGGCAGCGAAGTCATGATGGCGCAGGAAGACGGCCTGACCGAGCTCAAGTTTTTCCCGGCCATGCAGGCGGGTGGCGCGGCCATGCTCAAGGCTTGGAACGGGCCCTTCGGTGATGTGCGGTTCTGCCCCACCGGCGGCGTGACCGTGGCCAATGCGCCCGACTTGCTGGCGCTGCCCAACGTGGTGTGTGTGGGCGGTTCGTGGCTGACACCGGCCGATGCACTGGCACGCGGCGGCTGGGCGCAGATCACGGCGCTGGCGCACCAGGCCTGCAGGCTGGTTCGAACGGCCTGATGCTTTTTTTGCCGTGTACGTTAATAATTTGATGTATACGGCAAAAACTTAACGTACACGTTAAAAATTAGTTTTGCCGATGCTTTCAGAACCTGAAAAGCGGCTGAAAGTGGCCAAAAAATGCCATTTTCAGGTGCCAAATTGGCCTCCAGCCCTTTAAATACGAGCGTGAGCAGCTACTGAATTAATAGCAATAGACGGCTAGAAAAGCCTACGTTCTGGTTCGGTGGCGCAGCTTTTCGACCATCTCGAACACCAGCATGCCCGCCAGCATGGCCGCCACAAACACCATGGCCTTGCGTTCGCCCATGCCCAGCGCCACCAGCGCAGGTCCCGGGCAAAAGCCGGCGATTCCCCAGCCCACGCCGAAGAGCAGGCTGCCCAGCACCAGCCGGCGGTCGATTTGCCGGGCGGACGGTAACTGCATGTCGGCACCCAGAAGCGAGCGGCTTCGGTTGCCGGCCAACCTGAAGGCGGCCAACCCCACGGCAACAGCGCCACCCATCACAAAGGCCAGCGAAGGGTCCCACGCACCCGCAAGATCCAGAAAGCCCAGCACCTTGCTCGGGTTGGCCATGCCGGAGATGATGAGGCCCAGCCCAAACACCAGGCCGGCGAGCAATGAGGTCAGGATCAACATGTGCGCAGCCCTTAAACGTTAAACAGGTGACGCAGCACGAACACCGTGGCAAAGCCGGCGGCCATGAACACCAGCGTCGCCACCAGCGAGCGCGGCGACAGCCGCGACAGCCCGCACACCCCGTGGCCGCTGGTGCAGCCCGAGCCATAGCGCGTGCCCACACCCACCAGCAGGCCAGCCGTGATGAGCGTGGCATTGCCGGCATCAATCTGGATGGCGGGTACTGAAGCCACCAGCGCATAGACCAGCGGCGCGCCCAGCAGGCCCAGCACCAAAGCCGCACGCCAGCCGACGTCACCACGCCGCGGCCGGAGCAAGCCGCCGAGCACGCCACTGATCCCCGCGATGCGGCCGTTGAACAGCAGCAGCATGGCCGCGGCCACGCCAATCATCAGTCCGCCTGCCAGGGCAGACCACGGGGTAAAGGCATTCCAGTTGATTGACATTGCAGTTGTTCTCCAGCGGTGCGGCTTGGCAGTCGGTACCACATAATGTAGAAGAACCGGACACCACCCATGACTACCCAAGCAGCAAATCAGGCCATGATTCAGGCCTTCTTCGATTCCGCCACCTGGACGGTCACCTATGTGGTGGCAGATGTGCAGGCCCGCCGCGCCGCCATCATCGACCCGGTGCTGGATTACGATCCGAAGTCCGGGCAAACCGCGACAGGCTCGGCCGACAAGGTGCTGGCCTTTCTGGCGGCGCAGGGTCTGCAGGCCGACTGGATTCTTGAAACCCATGCCCATGCCGACCATCTGTCGGCCGCCCATTACATGAAGCAGCACACCGGCGCTCGTATCGCCATTGGCGAGCGCATCCGCGCCGTGCAGTCCACCTTCAGGGCTGTCTTCAACCTGGAGCGTTCCTTTCTGCCCGACGGCAGCCAGTTTGACCACCTCTTCGCCGATGGTGAAACCTTCCTGATCGGCAACCTGCAGGCGCGTGCCTTGCTGGTGCCCGGCCATACGCCGGCCGATATGGCCTACCTCGTCGGTGATGCGCTGTTTGTCGGCGACACCCTGTTCATGCCCGATGTCGGCACGGCACGTGCAGACTTCCCCGGCGGGGATGCACACCTGCTGTACCGCTCGATACGTCGCCTGCTGGCCTTGCCGCCCGAAACAAAGGTGTTTGTCTGCCACGACTATCCGCCAGCCTCACGCGAGCCGCAGTGGCAGACCACGGTGGGGGAGCAGGCCGCCAAAAACATCCATGTGCACGACGGCATCAGCGAAGCCGACTTTGTGGCCATGCGTGCAGCGCGCGATGCGACGCTCGGCATGCCGACGCTCATCCTGCCGTCGATACAGGTCAACATCCGGGCGGGAGACCTGCCGCCGGCTGAAGACAACGGCGTGCGCTACCTCAAGATCCCGCTGAGCGACCTGAAACCATCAGGCTCGGCAGGCGTATAGACTGGCCCGATTCGCCTGTTTGAAGCGGGCCTATCGCGCGCTGGCAGGCGCGACGCCCACACCTTCGACACCGCCGCGCTGAACGGCAGCCTCCAGAAGGCCCGAGCTACGCATGCCGTCAAGTGCCGTGTTCACAAACGCAAGCAGTGCTGCATCGCCATTGGCCACACCAATCGCCTGCGGCACAGCGTAAAGGTTGTCGTCGAGCAGGCGCAAACCGAGGGGTTTGTCGAGCTCGGCCGCCATGCGCAGGCGCTGGCGGTTGCCGCCAAAGGCCGCGACCTTGCCTTCTTTCAGCCAGAGCACGGATTCCTTCATGGTGTAGTCCGGGCTTTCCAGCAACTGCGCCTGTTTGAAGTTGCCCTTGATCCAGGTGCCCACCGAATCGCCGCTGTTGGCACCCAGCACCCGGCCTGGCTGGTCCAGCTCGCGGGCCTTCACCCCGGCCATGTCGGCGCGCACCAGGAAAGTCTGCTGCACCAGCATGTAGGTTTGTGAATACCCCAGCACCATGCGCGCCGGGTTGGGTGCGACAAAGCCGATATCGGCCTCGCCTTTTTGCACCGCCGCGATCACGTCGGCCGCCGTGGCTTGCGGCAGGATGGTCACCGGCACCTTCAGTTGCCGGCCCAGCTCGCGCGCCACATCTGCCGACACCCCGCGGAATTCCCCCGTGACCGGGTCGCGGACGGCCTGCGCGGCGTTGGTCGAGATGTAGGCGGCGCGCAGCATGGGTTTGGTGAAAGAGACGGGCTGCGCGAACACGTGGGTTGCAGTGCAGAGCAGCAGGGCCAAAAGTCTTTGCGCACGCATGTGGTTTTCCTTGTCATTCAACGGCAACGGGCCGCCTGATCGTGCATGGTTGCGCCGAATTTTCCGATTGTCAACGCATCGCGTCGAGGCAAAACCTAGGTAAATGCTAACGCCGCGAAAAAGCTTGACGTTTTCAATGCGGAGCCATAAAGTAATTAACAAATAAGTTAATATTTAAATTAAAAAAATGTCTCTCGACAAGGTTTTTGACGCACTTGCTTCCGGCCCGCGCCGACAGATTCTGGCGTATTTGTCCAAGGCCGAGCTCAGCACTTCCGAGCTCGCTGAGCGCTTTGCCATGAGTACACCGGCGGTGTCCCGCCATCTTTCGGTGCTTGAAAACGCCGGATTGATCAGCAGTGAGCGCAAAGGGCAGTTTGTCCTTTACAAGCTCAATGGCGACAACCTCGTGAATACGCTTTCCGGGTTTGCTTTTGAGGTCTGCCCTGTTGGCCGGCCGCTCAAAAAGGAATCTTCAGCGATTGCCAAAAAACGCAAAACAGCCTGAAGGAGGTCCACCGTGAGTTCATCCCTTTCAAGTCTTCGCAACCACCGGGTTCATGCGCCGGATGACCGGAGCGTTCAGGAGGGCGACGTCAAATTCTCACCTGCCAACGGAGTATGGTTTGGGGGCATGGCACTGGCGGCTATTTTGGGTGGGCTGGCGACCTTCAGCTGGGCGGCCTTTTTTGTTTTCCTGACTGCGACGGCGACGGTGCTGCTGTTTGGTCATTCGCTGGGCAGCCACCGCAAATTCATTCACAACAGCTTTCAGTGTCCCAAATGGCTTGAGTATCTTTTGGTGTACCTCGGTGTACAGGTTGGCCTGGCAGGTCCGTTGGGCTTGATGCGCCAGCACGAACTTCGCGACTATGCACAGCGGCTGCCGGATTGCCATCCTTATCTGCGCCATGGCAGTGTGTGGTGGCGTGATGCCTGGTGGCAGCTGATGTGCGAACTGCGGTTGCACAGAATGCCCCCTGTGGAGATCGAGCCTTCCGTCGCCAATGACCCGGTATATCGCTGGCTGGAAAAAACCTGGCGCCTTCAGCAGTTGCTGCCTGCAATTTTGTTCTACGCCTGGGGCGGCTGGGCATTTGTGTTTTGGGGCGTCTGTGCCCGCGTGACCGCAGGTGTTGGGGGGCACTGGGTTATCGGTTACTTTGCCCACAACCACGGGCAGATGAACTACTGTGTCGAGGGTGCTGCCGTACAGGGGCGCAACATCCGCTTGACGTCCCTTCTGACCATGGGTGAGTGCTGGCACAACAATCATCACGCTTTTCCAGGTTCAGCCCGGCTAGGCCTTTTTGCTGGCGAATGGGATGCCGGCTGGTGGGTGTTGATGGTGTTTCGGAAAATCGGTCTGGTGTGGGACATCAGACTGCCGCAGGATTTGCCTTTGCGGCCGGAGCTGAAGGCCTGCGAATCCGGCGCTGAAGGGGCCTTCCAACCTCAGGCGGTGCCGGATGTGCGCGTGGCCAGGGTCACAGCGCGCTGGATGCTGAAAAAAAGAAGCACTTTGCAATTGACTGGGCCGGGGGCACTGCTTTCAGTGCGTTCCGCGCGCTGGTTGTTCGGGCCGGATGTTGTTTTTCTGCAGGACCGCCGTGAGCAGCGGGTCAATGTCTGTATTGACGGCGCTCGTGTAGAGGGTCTGCCCGCCTGCCTTCTGGCGATGTCGACCCGCCCCTTTCTGACGCGCTTGGCTGCTTGTTGTGCCTTGCCGTTTGCAAATGGATTTGAAGCCATGCGGACAGCTTTGGGCATGCGACACGTACGGGCAAGCCGTGGATGAGCGCGAAATATTGCTCGTTTACGATGATGAATGCCCGGCGTGCGACAACTACTGCCGGATGGTTCGTGTGCGCGAGTCCGTTGGCGTCTTGAGGCTGGTCAATGCCCGTGAGCCCGGCGAAGTCATGGATGAAATAACCGCGCTGGGTTGGGACATAGACCAGGGCATGGTGTTGAAAGTGAAGGACCGGCTCTTTTACGGACCTGACGCGATACATGCCCTGGCTTTGCTGGGCAGCCCTTCCAGCATGTTTAACCGCCTGAATTACTGGCTTTTCAGTTCTGAATGGCGCGCGAAATTCTTCTACCCCTTGTTGCGGACTTGCCGGAATGTTCTGCTCAAGGTGTTGCGAAAAACAAAGATTAACAATCTGCAGATTCAAGGCAACCAGCGCTTTTAGCGCGCTGATTTACCTCAGGACGGGCACTATTTCCACCAGCAAGTGGCTGGCCGTTATCCGAGCCCGCCGCCTTGGGCGTATTCGGTGCGTTGGATCAGCTCGATCTTGTAGCCGTCCGGGTCGGTCACAAAGGCGATGACGGTGGAGCCGCCCTTCACCGGCCCGGCTTCACGGGTGACGTTGCCACCAGCGGCCTTGATCTTGTCGCAGGCTGCGTAGGCATCAGGCACGCCCAATGCGATGTGGCCATAGGCCGTGCCCATCTCGTACTTGTCTGTGCCCCAGTTCCAGGTCAGCTCAATCTCTGCCTGAGCGGGGTTGCCTTCGTAGCCCACGAAGGCGAGGGTGTATTTGTATTCAGGGTTTTCGGACTTGCGCAGCAGCTGCATTCCCAGAACCTTGGTGTAGAAGTCGATGGAGCGATCGAGATCGCCGACGCGGAGCATGGTGTGGAGTAATCGCATTTGCCCATTATCGGACGCGGGCAGAAAACCTGCAGCGCGCTTTTTTAGCCTGCGCCCAGGCGCTGGGCTATCCCGGCCAGCCAGCGTCGCACGGCTTTTTCATCGCTGGCGGAAACGCCCTCCAGCAATTGCGCTTCAGCCCGGGTCGCGCGCAGCTTGCATTGCGCCAGCAGTTTTTTGCCGGCGTCGGTCACCTCGATGTGCCGGATCCGCCCGTGTACGGCATGGGGACGACGCGTCACCATACCGGCCTTCTCAAGATTGGTGACGATGACACTCATGGTCGCCGGCGTCAGCAGTGACAGCCTGGCCAGTTCCGCCCCGGACGCGCCCGGGTAGGCCGCGAGCATGGTCAGCACCAGGAATTGCGGCAGCGTGACCTCGACATCGGCCAGCGCAGCTTCCAGCATCACGCGGTGCACACTGGCCGCCTGGCGCAGCAGGTAGCCGATGTGGCCCTGCTCCCCGCGCTTGCCCTCGCCCGGTGCCGGAATGGATGGGGAGGCTGGCGCCGTTTTATTGTTTGAATTCATACAATGTGTTAGAGTTCATCTATTATTTCACATCAAGGTAAATCGCACAATGCAAGCTGCTGAACACGCCCCACGCATGGATGGACCCGAACACTACAAACTGGCACCGGCCGCAAACGCCGCGCTGATCGCGCTCGGCAAAGCGGTCGATGACTCCGGCCTGGAAAAGACCCTGACCGAACTCGTCAAGCTGCGGGTGTCGCAGATTAACGGCTGTGCGTACTGCGTACAACTGCACCTCAATGTGGCGCGCAAGCTGGCTGTGCCAGCGGCGAAGCTGGACTTGATGGCGGCATGGCAGGAGGCCGGTGTTTTCACCCCGCGCGAAAAGGCAGCGCTGCGGTGGGCCGAGGCGCTGACGCTGATGGCCGGGCGGGGTGTGCCTGATGCCGCGTATGAAGAAGTCAGCAGCAAGTTCAACCGCAGCGAACTCGCCTTCCTGACGGCGGCAGTCGCCAACATCAACGCATGGAACCGCATCGCCGGCGCGCTGTATTACACCCCGCCAGAATCGAACGCCTCATGAGCGGCGCAAAGTTCAAAGCGGTGCTCGCCGCAAGCCAGGCCGATGCCAGGCGCTGTTATCCGCTGATGAAGCAGTTGCGGCCGCACCTGGCGTCGGAAGACGAGTTCGCCCAGCGCTGGAAGAGGCAGACTGCAGATGGCTACAAGCTCCTGATGTTGATGGACGGCGATCAGCCCGTGGCGCTGGGCGGCTACCGTGTACAGGAAAACCTGGTCTACGGCCGCTTCCTTTATGTGGACGATTTAGTGTCTGACGCATCGACACGCAGCAGCGGTTTGGGCAGCCAGTTGATGAACTGTCTCAAGGCCGAAACAAAGGCGCAAGGCTGCGAGAAGCTGGTGCTGGACACCGCGCTGTCCAATTCACTGGGCCAGCGCTTTTACTTTCGCAATGGACTGCTGGCCACCGCGATGCGCTTTAACGTGGCGGTGTAGTCGCGGCAGGCCTGTGTTTGGTTTTCATGCCCCCAACCCTTGGAGAGGAGCCGAGAAGCGCAGTGGCAGACGGATCAGGGCTGAAACTTGTTTGAGCCGCAGGCGAGTTGTTTCAGACCCCGGCTGGACCGAGCATCGCAGGGTGCCCCGCAGGGGACGACGAACAGGGTCGCCTTTCTTTTCGTTAGGTTTCTTTGGCGAAGCAAAGAAAAGTAACTCGCCCGCCGGGGCGAGACCCGGCCTGGTCGTGAAGGGCAACTCCGATGGCCCGCTGCCTCTCAGGGCTTCAAAAACTTCAACACAAACTCATCCTTGGGCTGCAGCGGCTCAGGCGTGTTCCTGTCCCGCGGATCAGCCGGATTGCGCAGAAAGTTGCCACTCGCAGCCAGTTTGAAACCAGCAGCTTCAACTTCAGCGCGCAGAAAGGCCTCTTCGATCCGATGCAAGGTGCCAGCCTCCGAAATACCGGTGCCGCGCCTGCCGGAATGGTCGGCCACAACATAAATGCCGCCCGGCTTGAGGGCGTTGAAGACGGCCTTGTTCATGGCGGCGCGGTCCACACCCATGTAACCCAGGTCGTGATAGTTGAACATCAGCGTGGCCAGGTCCAGCGTGCCGGGTGCGATTTCCGGCGGCACCGGGTCATCGAATCGTCGCGTGACGGGCACCAGCTGTGCGATGCCGGTGTTTCTGGCGCGATCGGTGAGGGTCTGGCGCGCCGGTGGCGTGACGCTCGTGCCGGCGCCGCTCGCAGGGCGTGCAGGAGGAGGTGCGGTCACCACGCCGCCTTCGGGTGCAGCGGGGCGAGGTGCAGAAGCACTGGTGTCGCGTGGCGGGTTCTGGCCATAGACACGGCCGCCCGGGCCGATGGCGCGCGCGAGCAGCTCGCTTGTGTAACCGCCACCCGCGCTGACGTCGAGGGCGACCATGCCGGGACGCACGCCGATGAAAGCCAGCATCTCGGCGGGCTTGCGGCGAATGTCATTGGTGCGGTCGGCTGCGGCGCGGTCAGGGCTGGCAAGCAGCGCTGCAATACGTTCCGGGCCGATGGCGCCGCGTGTGGTCGTGTCCATGGACTGGCAGCCGGCCAGCAGCGCCAGGCTCAGGACTGCGATGGCAGCGCGGATAACTGGCTGTGGACGGTGTTGCAGGAGATAAGGCATGGCAGGCACTTTCGTTCAGGTCATGGGACCTGCGACCAGTGTAGCCATCACGCCGGTTTGCGGCGTGTGCCGGATCTATTTGGGCAGCTCAAACACCAGACAGGTGGTGGTGGCGTGGGCGTAGAGCTTGCCGTCAGGGCCAACGATGCGGCCTTCGGCGGTCGCCAGCTGTTTGCCGCAGTGAATCACCGTGCCGATGGCGCGCAGCGGCCCGCTTTTGTGCGAGGCGGCCCGCACGATGTTCACGCTGAGTTCAGCCGTCGTATACGCACGTCCCACCGGCATCATGGTGTGCACGGCGCAGCCGACGGCAGAGTCGAGCAGCGTCGCATACCAGCCGCCATGCACTGTGCCCAATGGGTTGTAGTGCTTGAGCTGCGGCGTGCCCTGGAAGATGGCCTTGCCCGGTGATACCTCCACCAGCGAGAAATCAAGCGTCTCGGCAATGTGCGGGTAGGGCAGGGCGCCCGCCAGCATGGCCTGCATGATCTCCATGCCGGTCTTGCCCGCCACATCGGCCGGATTGGCGAGGCCGGGCTTGCCGCCGCCGGCCAGCATGCGGGCGCGCACTTCGGCGTGTTGCGCCGTCCACTGGCTCAGTACGTCTGCGGTATCCACGGGGGCATTGGGTGTGTTCGTTGAAGTCATGGGGGGATATTAACCCTTTTAATGTTGTAGATACAATAATTGTAGATACAATCAAAACATGAATACCAGAACCAGTCCCAGAAAACCGGAAGTCTTGATGTCGATGCCACTCGAGCTGAAGGCGTTGGGCTGTACCAGCCTGCGCCTGCGGCAAATGATGCGCCGTGTGGCCCACCACTACGACCTGGAAATGGCCAAGGCGGGGCTCAAGACCACCCAGTATTCGCTGTTGACCTATGTGCTCAAGCTGGGCCCGTTACGCCCAGGTGAATTGGCCAAAGGCCTGAAGCTGAGCGCCTCCACCCTGACGCGCAACCTCAAACCACTGGTCGATGCCGGCTGGCTGGATGTTGCCGCCGGCAGCGATGCACGCAGCCGCACGGTCAGCATCACCGAAGCGGGCCGCGCCAAACGCGAGGAAGCGCGTCACCGCTGGAAGGTGGCGCAGGACAGCCTCAATGTCCTGCTGGGTACCGAACGTGTTCTTGCCCTGCACGGCCTGATCAACGATTCGCTCGAACTGCTGTCGCCCCTGCCTGATGAAACCGGAAACCATGATGACTAATCCTCTCGAAAAACGCCCCGTTGCGATGTGGCTGGTCCTGCTGGCTGCAGGTGGCGCCTTTGCGTTGACCATGGGCGTGCGCCAGAGCATGGGCTTGTTCCTGTCTGCGCTGAACACCTCGACGGCGCTGGGTGTGGGCAGCATCAGCCTGGCCTTTGCTTTTGGCCAGTTGTGGTGGGGACTGACGCAACCCTTTGCCGGCGCCATGGCAGACCGCGTGGGCGCAGGCCGCGTGATTTTTGTCGGACTGGTGCTGGTCGCCATCGGCACGTTCATCACCCCGCTGATGACGACGACGGCCGGGCTTATTTTTGCGATTGGTGTTGTGGCGGCGGGCGGCGCGGGCATGGCAGGCACGTCGGTGCTGATGGCTTCTGCCACGCGTCTGGTCGCCCCTGAAAAGCGCGGCATGGCGACGGGCATCGTCAATGCGGGCGGCTCTTTCGGGCAGTTTCTGATGGCACCGATTGCGATTGGCCTGATCGCCGCTTTTGGATGGGCGCATGCCATGCAGTGGCTGGCGGTGATTGTGCTGTTGGCCCTGCCTGCGGCCTGGTTGCTCAAGGGCAATTCAAAAGCCATGGTGGCCAAAGCGGCGGCCGCCTCGGGCGTGAAGGCGCTGACGGCGCGCGAGGCCATACGCCAGGCGCTCGCCACGCCGAGCTACATCTACCTGAGCCTGGGCTTTCTGGTGTGCGGTTTTCATGTGGCCTTTCTCGCCACACATTTGCCCAGCGTGATTGCCGCCTGCGGCCTGTCGCCCGAGATCGGCGGCTGGTCGCTGGCCATCATCGGCCTCTTCAACATCATCGGCAGCTTGGCCATGGGCTGGGCCGTTGGCCGCTGGCGCATGAAGTCCATGCTGGCGCTGCTTTATGCAACGCGCGGCCTCGCCGTGCTGGTCTTCCTGCTGGCACCCAAGACACCTGCCGTCATGCTGGTGTTTGCGGCGGTCATGGGCATCACCTTCCTGTCGACCGTGCCGCCGACCGCAGGCCTGGTCGCCAAAATGTTCGGCACCGGCAACATGGCCATGCTCTTCGGCATCGTGATGCTGGCACACCAGATTGGCGGATTTCTCGGTGCCTTCCTCGGTGGTTATATCTTCCAGGCCACCGGCAGTTATGACTGGGTCTGGTACATCGACATCATGCTGGCCGTGGGCGCAGCACTCGTCAACCTGCCCATACGCGAAGCGCGTTTGCCCGCGAAAGTGGGCGCCGCATGAGTCCGGCGATGGACCAGCGCACGCGCATGCTGCTGGAGGCGCCCATAGGCCGTACGCTGCTCAAGCTGGCTGCGCCCAACATCGTGGTGATGGTGGCGCAAGCAGCCGTCGGGCTGGTTGAAACCTTTTTTGTCGGCAAGCTGGGCACCGATGCTCTGGCCGGCATGGCGCTGGTGTTTCCGGTGGTCATGCTGATGCAGATGACATCTGCCGGCGCAATGGGCGGGGGCATTGCATCGGCGATTGCGCGCGCACTGGGTGCGCGCCGGCGTGACGATGCCGATTCGCTGGTGCTGCATGCGATGGTGATTGCGCTGGGCTTCGGCATCGCTTTCTCGCTGGCGCTGCTGCTGGGCGGGCGCTGGCTCTACGCCAAAATGGGTGGCAGCGGGGCGTCGCTTGAAGCCGCCGTGACCTATTCACATTGGGTATTTGCCGGGGCTACTCTGGTCTGGCTGTTCAACTCACTCGCTGCCGTGATTCGCGGCACGGGCAACATGGCCGTGCCGGCCAATGTCACGGTGGTCGGCGTCATTGCCCTGGTGCCCCTGTCGCCTTTGCTGATTTTTGGCTGGGGTCCTATACCGGCGCTGGGCATTGCCGGCGGCGCGATTGCACTGCTGCTGTATTACCTCGTCGGTACGCTGGCACTGGCGGCTTACATCTGGTCGCCGCGCAGCCTGCTCCGGCCATCATTCAAGACTGTGAAGCTGCGTTGGCCGCTGTTCAGCGACATTCTGCGCATCGGCTTGCTGGGCTCCATCTCGACCATTGCCACCAACCTTTCGATTGGCGTGGCCACCACCCTGGCAGGTGGTTTCGGGCCGGCGGCAATCGCCGGCTACGGTACCGCCTCCCGGCTTGAATATTTGTTGGTGCCGCTGGTGTTTGGTCTGGGCGCACCTCTGGTGGCGATGGTGGGCACGTGCATGGGGGCGGGCCAGCATGAGCGCGCGCTGAAGGCCACGTGGATAGGTGCGGCGATGGCGTTCACGCTCACCGAGGTGATTGGACTGGCGGCGGCTTTCTTTCCTCGCGCATGGCTGTCGCTCTTTGGTACCGATCCTGCCATGCTGGACGCGGGCACACAGTACCTGCAAATCGTCGGCCCGCTCTACGGTTTCTTCGGTGTGGGGCTGGTGCTGTACTTTGCATCGCAGGGCGCGGGGCGTCTGTTGTGGCCTGTACTGGGCAACATCGCCCGCCTGCTGGTGGCGGCGTCAGGAGGCTGGCTGGCCATCCGATGGGGCGGTGGCCTGGCGCAGGTGTTCATGGCGCAGGGCTTTGCGCTGGTGGTTTATGGCGTGGTGATTGCCGCAGCGATTGCGGGTGGTGCCTGGTTTGGCCGTGTGGGATGGCCATGCCTGACGCCGGCCTTGCTGCGCCGTATTCAAGCCATCTGATTTTTTCAAACAAAGGACTCAATATGTTCATCAGGGACTCGGTTGTTTTTATCACGGGCGCAAACCGCGGCCTTGGCCTGGCCTATGCGCGCGGAGCGCTCGCGGCCGGCGCCAAAAAAGTTTATGCCGCTGCGCGCGACGCATCCAGCATCACCTTGCCGGATGTCATCCCCGTTGCACTCGACGTGACCAACGTCGAGCAGGTGGCGGCTGCCGTCAAGGCCTGCGGCGATGTCACCGTGCTGATCAACAACGCGGGCATTTCACGTTCATCCAGTTTTCTTTCGGGACCCGCGGGCTTGGAGGCTGCGAAGGCCGAATTTGAAACCAATTTTTTCGGCCCCTGGGCGCTCAGCCAGGCGTTTGCGCCGGTGCTCGCCGCCAACGGTGGTGGCGCCATCGTCAACGTGCTGTCAGCCCTGAGCTGGCTGAGCCTGCCCGCAGTAGCCACCTACAGTGCCTCCAAGTCAGCCGCATGGTCGCTGACCAACGGTCTGCGCAACGAACTGAAGGCGCAGGGCACCCAGGTGGTCGGCCTTCACGTCGCCTTCATGGACACCGACATGGCCAAAGGCGTGCCGGGTGACAAGACACATCCCGATGCGGTGGTTGAGCAGACCTGGGCGGCGCTGGCATCCGGCGCCTCTGAAGTGCTCGCCGACGGCGTGACGCGCCAGCTCAAGGCCGGCCTGTCACTGCCGCATGGCGCTTATCTGGGCGAGCCCTTTGCACGCCCCGCTGCGCCGGCGCACGCTTGAAGGGTTCACCATGAGCAACATGACGCCGCTCTATCTCGACGACCTGCAGCCCGGCCTGCGCTTCACCAGCGCAGAACATGTGATGGATGAAGCGCAGATCAAGGCCTTCGCCACGCAGTTCGACCCGCAGCCCTTTCACCTCGATCACGAAGCGGCGAAGGCAACCCTGTTTGGCGGCCTGGCTGCCAGCGGCTGGCATACCGCAGCCATCACCATGCGGCTGCTAGTGACCAGCGGCCTGCCGCTGGCCGGCGGCATCATAGGCGCCAGCGGTGAACTCGCCTGGCCCAAGCCGACACGGCCCGGCGACGTGATGCATGTGGATAGCGAGGTCGTCAGCGTGACGCCGTCAAAGTCCAAACCTGACCGGGGCATGGCGCTGATGCGTTGTGAAACGCGCAACCAGAAGGGTGATGTGCTGCAGATCTTCACGGTCAATGTGGTGGTGCAGCGCAAGGCCTGACGCTGCGAGCTGCGTGTGACCTCCGGCGAATTTGAAGGGCAAATGGATTCGCTACGTTTTTAATAGCTGGTCACGCTCGTATCCATTGGTCTGGAGGCCGATTTGGCCTTCAAAAACGGGATTTTTTGGCCTTCCAGTGACCCCAAAAGCGGCATTTGGGCAGTAACCAGGCCGCAATGCCTTCAAAATGTAAAGTTGACTTTACATTTTCCTGATTCAGCCGACTGACGGCGGTGTGAAGGCCTTGCGCGCTGTCAGCGCCTTCTTGCGGCTGGTACAACCTTCGATGTGGTCGTTGACCAGACCCATGGCCTGCATGAAGGCGTACATGGTGGTTGGACCGACAAAAGTCCAGCCGCGTTTTTTCAGGTCTTTCGACAGCGCCGTCGATGCGCTTGACGAGGGCATGGCCTTGACGGCTTCATGCGTGATGCTGCCGGGCCGGTCTGTGGCCAGAGGCTCCAGCCGCCAGACGTAGGCACCCAGCGAACCGAACTCCTTGCGCAACTCGATGACACGGTTTGCATTGTTGATGGTCGAGGCAATCTTGCCCGCGTGGCGAACGATGCCCACATCCGCCAGCAGACGCTTGACATCGCGTGCGCCGAAAGCTGCGACCTCTTCGGCTTCGAAGTTGGCGAATGCCTTGCGAAAGTTCTCGCGCTTGTTCAGGATGGTCAGCCAGCTCAGGCCGGCCTGGAAACCTTCGAGGCAGATTTTCTCGAACAGCCTGCGTTCGTCATCGACCGGAAAGCCCCATTCGCTGTCGTGGTAGTGGCGATAGACATCACTGGCCTGGCACCAGGCGCAACGCACGGTTTTGTGGTTATCTGCAAAAAGACCTGACGGGAGGGGTGTGGGAGAGGCCATGCGGAACTATAAACTTGCGTCTCGACAACGCCCTGATATTTCCGGAGACACCATGACTGCAGCCAGCCCCGCCACCTTTACCAAAGTGGTTCTTTTCACCGACACCGATGGTCGTGCACGTTTTCGCGAAGAAGAGGTTTTGCTGACCGAAGGCAACCCCCAGTCCATGTTGTCGGCCTTGATGCCTTCAGGCGGCTGCCAGCTGCGCCACAGCCCGGTGGGGTTTCGCAGCAGCTTTCATTGCACGGGTGCGCCCCAGTGGGTGTTTATTCTGGGTGGGCAGATGGAGATCGGCTTGCAGGGCGGGGCGTCGCGCGTCTTCAAGCCGGGCGAGCATTTCTATTCGGCAGACCACCTGCCCGAGGGTGCCGTGTTCGATGAGGCTGTGCATGGCCACTGGAGCCGACAGGTCGGGCCTGACCCTTTGATCACCGTATTTGTGCGCGCCTGAATCTGAAGCTTGCAGAATTAAAAAGGCCCGCTGACGGGCCTTTTGTGTGTGTGGATTGACGCTTAGCGGTATGAGCCGCCGCCGCCCGAACGGCGCGGTCCGCCATTGCCGCCGCGGTTTCCACCGCCGCCACCACCACCTCCACCGCCGCCGCCAGAGCGACCGCCCCTGAAGCCACCACGGTTGCCCCCGGCAGGCTGGCCCGATGAGGGAAAGCCCGACGACACGTGGCTGGTGGGCTGGCGGTCGTCAAAGGCATTGTGTGGCTCGCCGAATGCTTCATTGCGCGGTGCGCGTGGCTGCTCGTCACCGCGTTGACGCGGTGGGCGTGCCTGCGCGGGCTGCTGGCCGTAGCCGGAGTTCTGGCGCGGCTGGCCGGGGTTGGGGGTGCGTGGGCCACGGCCGAAACCGTTGCCGCCACCGCCATTGCCTGCGCCGTTACCACCATTGCTGCCGCCTGCGGGGCCACGACCACGGCCGCCGCCATTGCCGCCGCCTGCACCGCGTGCAGGTGCTGCGCCCTTGGTGTCGCGGATGCGCTGCATCATTTCGCTGCGGGCAGCCTTGGCGGCAGCCTGCATGACTTCGCGGCTTGGCGGTTTGCCCAGGCCGCCCCAGATGGTCTGGCGGCCCATGGCCAGCGGCTCGGCGCGCTCACCGGCTTCGGCTTCAAAGCCGGGGACGATGACTTTTTCGATGTTCTGTTTGGTGAAGCGCTCGATGTCCTGCATGAAGCCTTCTTCATCCAGGCAAACCAGGCTGACGGCCTCGCCGCTGTTGCCCGCGCGGCCCGTGCGGCCGATGCGATGCACGTAGTCTTCGCTCACGTTCGGGATTTCGTAGTTCACGACGTGTGGCAGTTCGTCGATGTCGATGCCGCGGGCGGCAATGTCCGTCGCCACCAGTGCGCGGATGGTGCCGTCCTTGAAGCCCTGCAGCGCCTGCGTGCGAGCGGTCTGGCTCTTGTTGCCGTGCAGGGCCATCGCCTCGATGCCGTTTTTCGTCAGGTGCTCGGCCACGTTGTTGGCGCCGAACTTGGTACGCGTGAATACCAGCACCTGGCTCCAGTTGTGTTCATTGATGATGTGCGTGAGCAGGGCTTTTTTCTTACCGCGGCCGACGGGGTGGATGGTCTGCGTGATGCGCTGCACCGTGGTGTTGCGCGGCGTGACCTGAATGTGCAGCGGATCGCGCAGCAGGCCGTTGGCCAGGTCGCGGATCTCGTCGCTGAAGGTCGCAGAAAACAGCAGCGACTGCTTCTGTTTGGGCACCAGGGCCAGCACCTTTTTGATGTCATGGATAAAACCCATGTCGAGCATGCGGTCGGCTTCGTCGAGCACCAGGATTTGCACCTGGCTCAGGTCCAGCGTGCCCTGTTGGGCGTGGTCCAGCAGGCGGCCGGGGGTGGCAACCAGGATGTCGACGCCGCGGCGGAGTTTGTCGATCTGTGCGCCCATGCCGACACCGCCGAACATGACCATCGAGCTCAGGTCAAGGTATTTGCCATAAACGCGAACGCTTTCCTCGACCTGCGCGGCGAGTTCGCGGGTAGGGGTCATGATCAGCGCGCGGATGGCATTGACGCCGCGGCGGTTGTTCACGCGCGGTTCGGTAGACAGGCGCTGCAGCAGCGGCAGGGTGAAGGCTGCGGTCTTGCCGGTGCCGGTCTGGGCGCCGCCCAGCAGGTCCTTGCCTTCCAGCACGGAGGGGATAGCCTGGGCCTGGATGGGCGTAGGCGAGTCATAGCCCTGTTCGAGCACGGCTTTAAGTATGGCCGGGGCCAGCTTCAATTCTTCAAAGGTCATGGTGATGCGTCAATGGACGCTATGGATCGGCCTGTTGGGTGCCCGGTTTGGGGGCAACCCGCCAGTGATAGGCAGATGGGGTCAAAAGATCGGGCCGAAACATTGCAGGTTGCTGCCGGAGGCAGACCGGGGCAATGTGCCCAAATGTTGCGGGTAACTGGAGCCAGCAACAGCCTTATTGTCTCACGGAACGATAATGGAGGTTTGACGGCGAAAATAGCGGGTGCAACCGGCCCCGCTTGCACCTCTCCCGTTCATGCCTGTTTTTCCATTTTTTAGAGATCATTCCTGATGGCCCAGTACGTATTTACCATGAACAAGGTCGGCAAAATCGTGCCGCCCAAACGCCACATCCTCAAGGAGGTGTCGCTGAGCTTTTTCCCGGGCGCCAAGATTGGTGTGCTGGGTACGAACGGGTCCGGCAAGTCCACGCTGTTGAAAATCATGGCCGGCCTGGACACCGAAATCGAGGGCGAAGCCACCCCGATGCCGGGCCTGAACATCGGCTACCTGCCGCAGGAGCCCAAGCTCAACCCCGAGCACACCGTGCGCGAAAGCGTTGAAGCGGGCATGGGCGCTGTCTTTGCCGCCAAGGAACAACTTGAAGCGGTGTACGCCGCCTACGCAGAAGAAGATGCCGACTTCGACGCACTGGCGGCCGAACAGGCCCGCCTGGAAGCCATCATCGCCACGGCCGGCACCGATTCCGAACACCAGCTCGAGATCGCCGCCGACGCGCTGCGCCTGCCGCCGTGGGATGCCAAGATCGGTTTGCTGTCGGGCGGTGAAAAGCGCCGTGTTGCGCTGTGCAGCCTGTTGTTGTCCAAACCGGACATGCTGCTGCTCGACGAACCCACCAATCACCTTGACGCTGAATCGGTCGACTGGCTGGAGCAGTTCCTGCAGCGTTTTGGCGGCACGGTCGTTGCCATCACCCACGATCGTTATTTCCTCGACAACGCTGCCGAGTGGATTCTGGAACTGGACCGCGGCCATGGCATCCCATGGAAGGGCAACTACAGCAGCTGGCTGGACCAGAAGGGCGAGCGCCTGGCGCAGGAGCAGAAGGGCGAAGAAGCCCGCGCCAAGGCCCTGAAGAAAGAACTCGAATGGTCGCGCCAGAACCCGAAAGCGCGCCAGGCCAAGAGCAAGTCGCGTCTGGCCCGCTTTGAAGAGTTGTCAGATTTCGAATACCAGAAACGTGCCGAGACCAATGAAATCTTCATCCCCGTGGCCGAGCGCTTGGGCAATGAAGTCATTGAATTCAAGAACGTCAGCAAGTCGTTCGGTGACCGCCTGCTGATCGACAACCTGAGCTTCCAGATCCCTGCGGGTGCCATCGTCGGCATCATCGGCCCGAACGGTGCCGGTAAATCCACACTGTTTAAACTGATTGCCGGCAAGGAGCAGCCGGACAGCGGAGAGGTCGTGATCGGCAAGACGGCGCACATGGCCTTTGTCGACCAGAACCGCGATGACCTGGCCAACGAAAAAACCGTCTGGGAAGACATCTCCGGCGGACTGGACATGCTCAACATCGGCAAGTTCACCATGGCGAGCCGCGCCTACGCGGGCCGCTTCAACTTCAATGGCGCAGACCAGCAAAAGCGTGTGGGCATGCTGTCCGGCGGTGAGCGCGGTCGCCTGCACCTGGCCAAAACGCTGATTGCCGGCGGCAACGTACTGCTGCTTGATGAACCGTCGAATGACCTTGACGTCGAAACGCTGCGCGCGCTGGAAGATGCCCTGCTGGAGTTTGCCGGCTCCGTGATGGTCATCAGCCACGATCGTTGGTTCCTTGACCGTATCGCCACGCACATTCTGGCTGCTGAAGGCGACAGCCAGTGGACCTTCTTCAACGGCAACTACCAGGAGTACGAAGCCGACAAGAAGAAGCGTCTGGGTGAAGAGGGTGCGAAGCCAAAGCGCGTTCGCTTCAAGGCGCTTCACTGAGCCCCCAGGCTTGTCACTTCGTGTACTACGCTGCCCCACGAGGGGGCCGCTGCGCCTGCGGTCTGGCAAAGCCAGTCCCGCGGCCCCTGCTTGCGAAGGCACCGCTTCGCTTTTGCACCTCCTGAGTTTGTCGATAGACTTTTTGCACCCATGCTGACTGAAGAACAGGTACTGGAAAAAACGCGGGCCTGGCTTGAAAAAGCCGTGATCGGGTTGAACCTGTGCCCCTTCGCCAAGGCCGTCTATGTGAAGGACCAGGTTCGCCTGGTGGTGAGCAAGGCGCGCCATGCCGATGGCTTCCTGGAGGAACTCGACCGCGAGCTGGACCTGCTGGTGGCAACACCCGCCGAGGAAATCGACACCACGCTGCTGATTCATCCCACGCTGTTCGAGGATTTTCTGGACTTCAATGATTTTCTTGAAGTCGCCGAGGGTGTGGTCGATGAGCACGGGCTGGAAGGTGTCATCCAGCTTGCCAGCTTTCATCCCCGCTTCCAGTTTGACGGCACCGAGCCCGACGACATCGGCAACTACACCAACCGCGCACCGTTTGCCATCCTGCACCTGTTGCGCGAGGAGAGCGTGGACAAGGCGGTGGAGGCCTTCCCCGAGGCCGATGCGATTTTTGAACAGAACATCGCCACCCTTGAAAAGCTGGGGCATTCGGGCTGGAAGGCACTGGGGCTCTGACCTTCCTGGGGGTGGGCCCATCCTTTACAGGCCCGGGCTGACTGGGGGACACTAGGGCATGAGCACCTCCCCCCAAGCCCTGACTGCAGCCTACCAAGGCTGCCTCAACGACGCTTTCCGGCAATGCCCCCTCCTGATCCAGCGTTGGGTCGACCAACTGGTGGAGGCAATGTACGAGCGCTCTCTGCAGAGCGCAGAGAATTTCGAAAAACGTGCGCTACAGGATGCGATTTCGGCACTGAAGAAAAATCAGGTCGCCATCGTCGAAGGTTTTTCGCTGGCGATGACAAATGCCATTGTTGAGGACACCCGTGCCACAAGCACCCGAAAGGCCAGTGCAGCGGTCCGATCGTTGTCGTCCCTGAGTTTTGATGATCTGGAATTGATGGGAGACAACCAGGTTCAGGAAACCGTCGACAGCGCGCGGCTTCTGCAGGTGGTGACCATGGCTTGTGAAGCCGGTCTGGCCATACTCTCGGCGCGATTGAGCACGGCCCAGGGCTTCAAGGTCGTGAAGGCAGACCGAAACCCGTTGCGGCCCGAGGTGTTTTCAGAAACCCTGCTCAAGTTGCTGCAGGACCTGCCGGCAGACGACCAGGCCCGTACCCGCTGGCTGACACATGGCGCCGCCATTTTCGGCAACGAGTTGCAGGCCCTGTATGTCCTGCTCAACGAAAAACTGGCGCAGCAGGGGATAGGCCCGGCCGCCTATGGGGTGATCTCCGCTGAAGAAAAAAGTGCAAAGGTGACGGGAGCCGAATCGCCCGAGCCTGTTCAACTGCCCGCGTCGAACGTTGCCGGCAGTGTCCCGGCCGGATCTGCTGCCCCCCCTCCTGCCGCGGCGTCTGGCGCTGCACGGGTACTGACCCTGGACCACCTGCACCGGCTGCTGGTCGGTGACTTCGACGAGTCCTTCAAGGACAGCATGCTGCCCTCGGGGTTCGATCCAGCTGCACAGCAGAAGTTTTCACACACGGTGCCAGCTGCGATGGAGGTACTGGCCGAACTGAAGGAGCAGGGCATTGCGTCGAGCCGCGCCAGAAAAGCGCGCACGCCTCCACCACAGCCGCTGGCGCAAATGCGCGCCCAGCTGAAAAACGAGGCCAAGAGCCTGGGTCAGTCGCTGGCCATTGAGGTGGTTGGCCTCATGATTGAACAGATGGCCCATGACCCCCGCTTGCTCAAGCCTGTCCGTCAGATGATTGCCGATGCTGAACCCGCCTACCTGCGGCTGGGTGTCAATGACCCGCGGTTTTTCAGCGATAAAAACCACCCTGCGCGGCGATTGCTGGAAACGATCACCGCCAGGAGCCTTGCTTACGCAAGTGATAACGCGCCTGGTTTTTCCGGCTTCATGGACGACCTGCAGGACGTCTCCGCATGGCTCACGGAAGAGCACGCGACCGACGCGCAGCACTTCGCCATGCTTCTGAAAACCTTCGAGCAAAGCCAGGCCGTGCGCAACACGGTTGACAGCGAATCGCAGGGGCGTGCGGTACAGGCGCTGCTGCAAGCCGAACAACGCAACCTGATGGCCGAAAAGATCGCTGCAGAAATCCGTGCACGTCCTGATTTTGTGGGCGGTAGCCGGGTCATCACGGCATTTCTCACGGGGCCATGGGCCCAGGTCCTGGCCAAGGAGCGCCTGCGTGGCGAGCATGGCGGTGAAGGGGCTAGAAAAGCAGAGTTCAGCCTGACCCTGGGCGAGGTGTTGTGGAGCCTCAACCCCGAGCAGGCACCCAAACACCGAAAGCGGCTGGTCAGGATGATTCCCGGCATGCTGGAAAAACTGCGCGCGGGCTTGCTGTCCATCGACTATCCGCTGGCGCATTCAAAAGCATTTTTTGATGAGCTGATGGGCGTACACCAGGTGGCGCTGACAGCCGAGCCTGCCGCAGTCGACAAGAAAGCAGAGAAAGCCCGCATGCGTCGCGACCTGGAGGATGCCTTTGATGCAAGTGATGCCTCGCAGTCCATGCGTCCCTGGCTGGCGCCGACCGAGGCGCAGAACTCCGGGTTCATGGATGATGCTGATGCCAGTACCCGGTCCCGGAGCTTTGAGGCTACGCAGCCACAAGTCCGTCAGCCTGACGAACAGGACAGGGATCCCCGTCCGGCCTTTAACCCGGGCAGTGTCGAATTGCGGCTCGGCGACTGGGTTGAACTGCTGCAGGACACCGCTTGGGTGCGCGCGCGGCTGACCTGGATCAGCCCGTACCACACGCTTTACATGTTCACCAGTGAAGGCGGACGCACACACTCGATGACGGGGCCGCTGTTGCAATATCTGCTGCTGCAGGAGCTCGTCAAGGTCGTCAGCCAGCAGGGCGTGGTTGACCGCGCGCTGGACACCGTCGCACGCACAGCGATGCGCAACAGCGTCGACGGCAAGAGCACGCTCTAGGCTGGCTGCGCCAGGTTTCAGTCAACTGCGCAGCAGCTTTTTGCGCACGAGGTGAATGTTGTTGCGCAGCGCGTACAACTCATCGGTGTATGACAAGGGCACGCTGACTTTTTCAGCGCGGGTTTCCAGCTGGTCAAGCTCCTTGAGCAAGACACCATTGTCTTCGGTGGGTATGCGCACCTCGATGTTTCGCAATTGCCCGTACCACCGGAAGATGCGCGATCTCACCCTGAACGCATAGAGCGGCGGCACGATGCGCGACAGCGGCAGCATGATCGCGATGATGATGCCCATGACCAGCCACATGCGCTCAATGAGGTTGGCTACCCAGAATGCCATATAGCGTTGCATCAGCGGGGTATCCGACTTGATGGCACGCTCCGCCTCCTTGGCAATCGGCAGTTCGTTGTTTTCAATCGTGGGGTATTCACGCGCCCGTTTGAACCACCCCGCACCGCCGTGTATCTGGTTGCCGGCCTGTGCAAACAGCTGTAGCAGGGCAGGGTGGGTTTTTTTCTGCGTGATGAGTGCGGTGGTGGAGGCGACCAGCCTCACGTCGTCAGGCGGGACATTGCCTGCGAGGTCGACCACGCCGCGCGGCAACCTGACCGGGCTCAGGAAGGCGAAACGGCGTGAGTAGGCTTCGCTCTGCGCGAAGTTCATCAGCTTGACGCCGGGCGTCTGCAACAGCATCTGCACCATCAGGGATTCGGGGGCCGACGCAAACACAATCGCGTCCAGTTCGCCCCCGAGAAACGCCACGGTGGCGGGTGTCTGCGTCAGGGTGGACACCTTGAGCGTGGAGGGGTCGATGCGGTTGCTCTCCAGCAGTTTGCTCATGAGGCCGGGTACCCCGCTGCCGGCGGCCCCGATATTGACACGCAGGCCCTGGAGTTGCGCCAGCGTCGAGAGCGTTGCAGTGGGGGTCACCTTGCGTGCCGCCTCTTCCCGATAAAAAAGCCACACGGGTTCCACAAACAGGCTGCCGAGCGAAGTCAAATTTTCTTCATCGGTGTCCGTGTAGTCGCTTGTGCCGCCCTGAACAAAGCCCAGGTCCACCTTGCCCTCGCGCAGCAGCTGCAGGTTGGCGGCAGACCCTTCAGAGGCGACCTGAACCACTTCTATGCCCTCGACAGCCAAGGCCTTGGCATAACGCTTGCCGAACTCTTCATAGGCGCTCTGCGCCGGGCCGGTAGCCAGCGTGACCCGCTTGGGCGGATTGGGATCCAGCCACCAGTAGGCCAGCACCAGCAAGGCGATGGCAAGAAAAACGAAGGGGCCGGCTGACACGGCCAGGTCGCGTATCGACAGGAGGGTGTAGCGTATGGTTTTGGTCATGCGCTGAACCTTAGCATGCGGGCGCAGTTCAGAAAACCTGCCGTGCGCCTTTTACGATCAGTTGCGCATGGCCACGCCGCGGCCAGCTTTCAAGGCAGTTCAAAGCAGCTCAAAGCAGTGGTTGCACGAAAGCCACCCAGCCGCCCGCCAGATAAATCAGCAGGCTCGACAGGTAGATCCGGAACGACAGCTTGCGCGTGCGCAGGCAAACATCCCGGAGCTGAGGGTCGAGGGGGCAAGGTGCAAAACGGGCATGCCATTGCATGACCCCACTGATGGCCAGCATGACACCGGCAAACCCGAAGACCACTTCCTTGTACTCGCTGACCCACACCAGGCCCGGAACGATGGCGACCAGGCTGGACACTGCCGCACCCGCACCGATGGCGACCAGCAGGGCGGGCAGCGCGCAGCACAGCAATGTGCCCGAACTGGCAAACAGTGAGAACCACGAACTCCTGGATGACCACGCGCTCTGGCGCTGCCCGTCATCCAGGGTGGTGTCGTGTGCCGGCGGGTTCACTTCTGCGCCTTGACAGCCGCCCGGATGTCGGCGACGGACTGCTGCACTTTCTCAAGTTTGACCACGTCGTATCCGGCGTCGGTGATTTCAGCAGCGATGGCCTTCCCGTCCAGTGTCTGGCCCTCTTTGGCTTCCACTGCAACGACCTTTTTCTTCAGGTCTACAAAAACCGATTTGGTGGCCGGCATTTTTGAAAGACGTTTTTCAATGCCCTGCGCACAGAAGGCGCAAACCATGCCATTGACCGAAGCCTTGATGCTCTCGGCGGCAAATGCCGTGGAGGCGCTTCCCAGCGTTGCGGCAAGGACAAAACACGCTGCGACAGCGGTTGACGAAAAACGTTTGTGGTTTGAATTCATGATGGAAATCCTTCAGGTTTGGTAGCTGGTTGGTGATTGATATTGGAGAACGGGCTGGTGTCAAAAGATGTACATGAAGTTGAAGCGGCCCTGCTTCATGTTGTTGACGCCGAACTCGACAAAGTAACGGTTGTGAATCAGCCGCAGCATGGGCGTGATCTCTGTCCTGTCTGAAAGACCCCGCATGCGTCTGGCTTCCAGGATCAGCCAGGGCTGTGTTTCGTCGTAATCCACTTCGTAAAACGAAAACCCCGTGCGCACGGATGCCGCGTCGTGGTTGATACCGGGTGCACGGTATAGCCGCAGTGATGCAGATGCATACAAACGCGTAGTCTCGTAGTCTGCCGACACGCCGGGTGCATACATGGTCTTGCTGCCGGCGAAATCATTGCCCCGCAACTGGCCCGCGCCACCTACGAACCAGAAGTTGGCCTGCGAGTGCTCGCCGTTGATGCGGTGCAACAGCCGTGTATAGGTCAGCTCGGTGAATGTCCGGTTCAGCCGCCCGTCGTCCGATCGCATCTGAACGCCCCCTGCACCCACCGCATCCCGAGGGCTCAGCGCATGATTGACCCAGGCTTCCTTCCAGTTCGGCCCGAAGTCGCCCATGGCCATGGTGCTGTCCTTGAAGCCCATGGGGCCCGCCTGCGCCGTGGCCGCGGCCATCATCAGTGCCGTGGTCAGCAGAGCGCGCATCTTCATTTCGCCCCCTTGATCATGCCCACGTGGGTGATGAGCAATTCGTCGTTGTGCATCGCGACTGAAAATTGCACCTTGTCCCCGGGTTTGAGCGGACCAAGCATTGCTGCATCACTGACCTTGAAGGGCATGGTCATGGCGTCCATCCCGATGCTTTTGATACGTGCATGCTTCAGCGTAATTCGGCTGCGTGACATGTCAATCGCCATGACTTCGCCCTGAACCTTCTCCGGCTGGGCAGTGGTAGGGGGCGCAGGCGTGGTTTGTGCCTGGGCAGATGGAATACCCCCCATCAAAACCGCCAGCCATGCCGCAGCTGCCGCAGCGGGCAGCGCTTTTAAATACGTTTTCATCAGTTCTCCTGTAAGCAGGCGGCCGCAGGCCTGCCTGTTGAAAAGCATCCACTGCGAACAGCGGACGCACCTTGGGCAGGGAACTCAGGAAATGGGTGGTTTTTGGTTCAGTGCCGTGTCGGCGCTGATGAACCGGGTTGCCGCTGAAACGGACGTCCCGGGTGCACGCTGCACGAGGGGCGTTGTGCTGCCCTCGTGAAAGAGTGCGATGGTGTGGCACGCCTGGCAGGCTTCGCACGAGCCGCACGGGCTCGCAGGCGTGGCATCGTCCTGCACGGCTTCGGCCACGGCGGCATGCCCAGCGCAGTCATGCATGGACAGCATAGTCTCCGGAGACTCCATGGCCATGTCATGGTGGGCGGCCGCTTCTGCATCTGGTGCGTGCAGGTGGCTGGACGGTGTATTTGCCGTGGCAGCTGCCGCCATGCCTGATGCCATTTGTGTTGCCATGGCATCACCGGTCCAGCCGCGCAGGGGCAGCAGGACGATCATGAGGGCAAGCATCAAATGGCGCATGCGTGAATGATAGCCAGCTGCAAAAAAAGTTCAATCCGGCACGTCAGGTGGCCATAGCCATCATCCACAGGGCCATGGCGACCATGCCAAGGTCTTCGACGATGGTGACTGTGCTCATGGGCAGCTTGAACACGGCGCCCAGGCAGGCGCATTGAATGCGCCTTTTGTTGGTCACGGCCTGTATCACACCAATGGCCGAGAAGCCCATCACGAGCACTGTGATGCCATTGAGCAGCGGGCCATCGAGGTGGGCGAGATAGGCCATACCCAGACCCAGTTCGACAAACGGGTAGATGAGCGCCCAGCCACGCCAGCGGCGTGCCAGCAGGTCATAGCCCGTATAGGCGTCGGCAAAGGCGTTGATGTCCAGCAACTTGAAAAAAGAAAACACCAGGAAAAAGCCCGCCATGAAATAGCGCATGGTCTCGTCCAGTGTGACCGCCGCCCATCCGCCATGGCCCCACTGCACGAGCAGCACCGCACCCAGGATGTAGCCGAGAATCATCAGCAGCGGGCTGTAGGTTGCCAGCCATCCCTTCTGTTCTTCTTCGAGTTGCCAGCCGTCATTGGCGGGTGACGGCGTGGCCGCAACTGCATCGGCCACAGGCGCCAGCAACTGGTATTTGCCGGCTTGTGCAACGGCCTCCTGCAGGGCGGCGACATCGGCCGCCGGGTTGGTCAGCACCACCTGCATGGGGTCCAGCGTGACGCTGACACTCTCAGCCAGTGGCTCCAGTTTTTTGGTGACGCGGCCAATGCAGGCGTTGCAGTGCAGGCCTTGCAGGGCGTATGTTTGGGTGGTCATGTCGTTCTCCTTCAGGACTTCAGGGTCAGTGTGCGTGATCGTGTTCGTGCGAATGCTTGCCGGCGGCCACTCCACGGAGTTCAGTGCGTGCCTGCCGCAATACCGACCAGCCGCCGGAGATGGCCAGAAGGGCCATGACCAGCGCCACGGCCAGATCGGGCCAGGCCGTTCGGGTGCCGAGCACCCCCAGCGCGGCAATCATGACGGCCACGTTGCCGATGGCGTCATTGCGCGAGCAGAGCCAGACGCTGCGCATGTTGGCATCCCCTTCGCGATAGGAATAGAGCAGGGCGGCTACCGCCACGTTGGCGATCAGCGCCAGCAGGCCAACAGTTCCCATGGTGACGGCTTCAGGCGTGACGCCGAGCATCGCGCCCCAGATGGTCTTGCCAAGCACGAACAAGCCAAAACCCAGCATGCTGATGCCCTTGAGCAGCGCTGCACGCGAACGCCACTGCACGGCCATGGACAGCACAGCCAGTGTCACGGCGTAGTTCGCGGCATCACCAAAGAAGTCGATCGCGTCGGCCAGCAGTGACACCGAACCCGACCTGAAACCCGCGCCTATTTCGACCGCAAACATGGCCGCGTTGACGACCAGTGCAATCCATAAAATCTTGCGGTAGCGCGGGCTGTAGTCACTGGTGTCTGTTGCGTGGTTGTGGCAATGGGCTGACATGAGTATTTCTTTCTTGAAACCACAGGTTTTGCGGTTCATGGCATGATTTGAAACCCTGAAGTCACTTTAAGGTCAAGCCATGCCTTCTTCAAGTCCCCAACCCATGCAGGGTTATCTGATTGGCGATGCCGCACGGCAGAGCGGTGTCAGCGCGGCCAACATCCGCTTTTACGAAAAGGAAAAGCTCCTCACCCCGCGTGGCCGCAGCGACAACAGTTACCGCTTCTACAGCAAGGGCGACGTGCACCAGTTGCGGTTTATCCGTTTGTGCCGTGCACTGGACATGTCGCTGGACGAAGTGCGCATGCTGCTGGGCCTGGACCTGAACATCAAGGCCGATTGCGCTGCGGCGCGCGGTGCGCTTGACGGGCACCTTGACCACGTGCGTGCGCGGCTTGCTGAATTGAAGGCCCTGGAGAAAGACCTGCAGGCCCTGCGTAGCCGCTGCGACGGCACCGACGCGCACTGCCACATCATCGAGGCCCTGCATGAACGGGCTGATGCCATGCCGGTCGTGAGCAAAACCAGAACGGCCAGCCGCAAGCGGCACGTTTGACGCTGTCAGCTCTTCTGCAGCTGAGCCTGAGCTTTGTCCAGCCACATCTGCAGGCTGTCGAGCAGGTCGCTGTGGCTGAATGAGCAGCTTTCTTCGGTGAACAGGGCGCTGGACTCCAGCCTGTCGAGCAGGTTCAGCAGAACCTCGCTATAGCGTTCGGGCAACGCCGCGGCAAGCGCAGTCTGGCTTCTGGCCAGGTTCGAAAAGGCGGTGACGCCGGAGGTGTCCGCGCGCAGTTGCGAAAGGGCTGCCTGCAGGGTGTTGATGTCTGATTCAGGTGTCATGGTTGTGCTTGGGCGGGAAGTGTCATGCCGCCTTGCTGCATGACACGGCGCAGGCGATCGGGGTAGTCGGTGATGAGGCCGTCGACCTGCCAGTCGATCAGGCGCTGCATGTCGGCCGGAGTATTGACGGTCCACGGCAGGACGGTGAGGCCCAGCGCGTGGGCCCGTCTCACCAGGTCGGAGGTCAGTGCCGGCGCATTGGGTGACCAGATGCTGCAACCCGCCGTTTTGACGAGTTGCGGCACACTGCCGTGGTCGGCGAGTTTGAGGCCTGCTGTCCATTGCCCGTCACGCAAGGTATCTCCGGTAGCTGACTGCACGCTCAGGCAGGCGGTGGACATTTGGGGCTCAAGCTGCTGCACCAGTTTGAGCGAGCGCCAGTCAAAGCTTTGTACGGTCACGCGTTGTGTCATGCCTGCTGCGCGCACGACCGCCAGAAGCGCACGGGTCATGACCTCGGGGCTGACTGTGTCGTCTGGCGCCGTCGGGTTGAGCTTGGTTTCGATGTTGAAGCCAACCTTGTCGGCACCGGCAGACTTGACCAGGTCAAACAGCATGGCGAGCGCAGGAATGCGTTGTCCGTCCACAGACTGTTGGGTGGCGAACTGGCCCGCGTAGCTTGAGGCGGGATTGATGCGGCCGACGTCATAGGCCTGCAGCTGCGCGTAGGTCAGCGACCGTATCAGCGGCCCGCGTGTGCCAGTGAGCCACTGGCCGTTGGCATCGCGTGTGAAGGCGGGGTTGAGGTAGGGGTCGTGCGAGATGACGACCACGCCATCGGCCGTGACACCGACATCCAGCTCCAGCGTGGTGACACCTGTCCTGAGTGCGGTGGAAAACGCCGCCAGTGTGTTTTCAGGGGCCAGGCCGCGCGCACCACGGTGGCCTTGCAGGTCAAACGCAAAGCTGCATGCAGGCAGGCAAAGTGCAATCACGATTAGCCAATGGGCAGGGTGTCTGTTCACCCCGCCTATTGTGCCCGCGTGCGCTTCAAAGCCGCGTGACCGCCTTCAGTCGTGAAGTGAGGAGAGGAACTGTTTGAGCTCAGGCGTCTGCGGGTTGCCGAAGACTTCCCCAGGTGGGCCCATCTCGTGCACGCGGCCCTGGTGCATGAAGATCACGCGGTCGGACACCTTGCGCGCAAAACTCATTTCATGCGTCACCATCAGCAGCGTCATGCCTTCGTCGGCGAGGCTTTCGACCACACGCAGCACCTCGCCGACCAGCTCGGGGTCCAGTGCCGAAGTAATTTCATCGCAGAGCAGCACGGCAGGCTCCATCGCCAGTGCACGCGCGATGGCGACACGTTGTTGCTGGCCGCCGGACAGCTGCTCGGGCATGGCATCGAATTTTTCAGCCAGGCCCACGCGCGCGAGCAGCTTGCGCGCCTGCTCGATGGCGGCGGCACCAGCCGTCTTTTTGACCAGTGATGGCGCGAGCATGATGTTCTTGCCGACGGTCAGGTGGGGAAAGAGGTTGAAGCTCTGGAAAATCATGCCCACACGCTGACGCAACTCGCGCATGGCCATGGCGCTGTCGTGCAGCAGCGGCTTGCCGTCAACGGTGAGCGAGCCTTCCTGGAAAACCTCCAACCCGTTGATACAGCGCAGAAGCGTACTTTTGCCCGATCCGCTTTTACCGATGATGGCGATGACCTCGCCCTGCTTGACCTGCAGGTCTATGCCCTTGAGCACCTCATTCGTACCGTAGGACTTGCGCAGCGCGGTGATCTGGACGATGGAACGCAGGGAGGTGTCCGCAGGTGCTGCGGCGGTGGTTTCAGCGACGGCTTGCATTGATTTTCCTTTCCAGGATCTTGGCGTACAGGCTGATGGGGAAACACAGCGCAAAGTACATGAGGGCGACACAGCTGTAGACGACGAAAGGCTTGAAGGTGGCGTTGGTGATCATGGTGCCGGCCTTGGTCAACTCGATAAAGCCTATGACCGACGCCAGCGCCGTGCCCTTGACCACCTGCACCAGGAAACCCACGGTGGGCGGGATGGCAATCTTGACCGCTTGCGGCAGCACGATGTACTGCAGCTGTTCACGAAAGCTCATGGCCAGGCTCTGGCCGGCTTCCCACTGGCCTTTGGGTATCGAGGCCACGCAGCCGCGCCAGATTTCGGTCAGGTAGGCGCTGGTGTAGAGAATGAGCGCCATCGAGGCAGCCACCCAGGCCGAGGTGCGCACACCAAAGAGGGCCAGGCCGAAGTAAGCGAGGAAGAGCTGCATCAGCAGGGGCGTGCCCTGAAAGACCTGTACATAGCCACCCACCAGCGTGCCCACACCCTTGACTTTGGATAGACGGGCGATCAGCAGCAGCAACGCCATCAGTCCGCCGCCGATGAAGGCGATGAGTGACAGCATGACGGTCCAGCGCGCTGCCAGAAGCAGGTTGCGGAAGATGTCCCAGACGGTAAAGTCAACCATGGCTTATCTCCCAAAGAGGAATTTTGGGCCGAGCCAGTTCAATAACTGACGAACAGCTACAGCGAGGGATAGATAAATCACCGTCGCCACGATGTAGGCCTCAAACGCGCGGAAATTGCGGCTCTGTATCAGGTTGGCGGCGTAGCTCAATTCCTCTGTCGAGATTTGCCCGCACACCGCCGAGCCCAGCATCACGATGATGATCTGGCTCACCAGCGAGGGCCAGACTTTGCGCAGCGCAGGCGGCAGCACGACACGAATGAAGGTCTGCATGCGGTTGAGCGCCAGGCTCATGGCCGCTTCAATCTGCCCCTTGGGTGTTGCGTCAATGCCGGCACGAATAATCTCGGTGGCGTAAGCGCTGAGGTTGATGACCATCGCAATGATGGACGCCACCTCAGGCGACAACTTCACGCCAGCCGCAGGCAAGCCGAAGTAAACAAAAAACAGCTGCACGATGAAGGGCGTGTTGCGGATGAGCTCCACATAGGTGCCTACCACCGCCTTCAGCCAAGGCGAGCCATGCGACCGCGACCAGGCAAACGCCACGCCGATCACCACGCCGATGACAGCAGAGACGACGGTGAGCCCCACTGTCCACGCCACGCCTTTGGCCAGCAAAGGCCATTGGCTCAGCACGGCGATGAAATCAAGTTCAACACGCATCTGGAGGCACCTCAAAAAGTATTGCAGGACTGTCTTTAGCAAGTGCTGTCGCGGAACCGGCTCTGCCGGGCCGCAGACAGCGTCCCCTGCAAGGGGAGAGAGGGCTACACGCAGTGAGCCCTAACAGGGGTGTGCAACCTACTTCGGCAAATCGCCAGCAGGACGACCCAGCCACTTCACCGCCATCTTGTCCAGGTCGCCGGACGTCTTGGCGGCCGCAATGATCTCGTTGACCTTCAGGCGCAGCTTGTCTTCGCCCTTGCCAACGCCGATGAAGTTCGGCGAATCCTTGAGCAGCAGCTTGTACTCGGTGCCAAGTTGCGGGTTCTTGCCCATCATGTTGCCGGCCACCGATGCGCCGGTGGCGATCAGTTGCACCTGGCCTGCGACGAAGGAGGAGACGGTGGCGTTGTTGTCTTCAAAACGCTTGATGTCTGTGCCGGCTGGTGCGAGTTTGGTCAGTTCCTGGTCTTCAATCGCGCCGCGGGTTACGCCCACGCTTTTGCCCGCGAGGTCTGCAAAGCTCTTGATGCTGACAGTCTTGGGCGCGAACACTGCCTGGAAGAAAGGCGAGTAAGCCGATGTGAAGTCGATGACTTTCTCGCGCTCGGGGTTTTTGCCCAGCGTGGAGATCACGAGGTCGGCCTTGCGGGTAGACAGGTAGGCGATGCGGTTGGCGCTCGTCACCGGGGCCAGTTCAATCGCCACGCCCATCTTGGCAGCGATGTAGTTGGCCATGTCGATGTCCAGACCTTGTGGTTTCAGGTCGGTGCCGACAAAGCCGTAGGGCGGAAAGTCGGTGGGAATGGCGATGATGATTTTTTTCGCCTTCATAACGTCGTCCAGCGCGGTTTGCGCCTGTGCGCCGAAGGTCGCCAGCAGTGCTGCTGCGGCCAGGCCGATGGAAAAAAGTCGTTTGCTCGATGTCATAACAGTGCTCCCAGGTAGGTTGAAGGTTCATCAAGGGGTTTGGCCGCACCCCGGCGGGTTTTCAGTGAACTTGTATGCAAGTCTTGTGCCGTTTTGGTGGCCGGCGACAGCGGGCTGAGCGCGCTGCGCAACTGCGCCAGCGGGTCGCCGCTGGCAATCTGCAATTTGAGGGTGGCCTGCACGCTGCCGATATGCGCCTGCATGAGTTTTTCGGCCAGCACCAGGTCGCCTTTTTCAAGCGCCTGCACGATCTGCACATGTTCTTCACACGACTGCGCCGCATCGTGCGACGACTGGTAAAGCATGGCAATGAGGGTGGTGCGGGCAGTGAAGTCGCGCAAGGTATCGGCCAGCAGGTTGTTGCCCAGGCATTCGGCCAGGCACACATGAAAGTCCCCCAGCAGAAAGCTGCGCAGGCCGACGTCGCTGCCCTTGATGGCGGCCTTCTCCCGGCTGAGGTGCGTTTTCAGTTGCTTGATGGCGCCTTTGCTGACGTCCGTGGTGCATCGGATCAGGCCCATCTCGATGACGCGGCGGGCCTCGAAGGCCTCGCGGGCTTCTTCCTGTGAAGGCTCGATCACATACCAGCCCCGGCGGCTGCTCACGGTGACGATGCCACGTGCGGCCAGCTGGTTCAGTGCCTCACGCACGATGGTGCGGCTGCAGTCGAACAACATGGCCAGTTGCTGCTCGCCGAGCCGGGAGCCGGGTGCGAGCTTCTGCGCCATGACGGCTTCAATGATGCGGTTGCTGATGTCTGATGCGGTGGCCATGCCTTCATCAGTGCAACTCGCGTGCCAGCTTTTTCAGCCGCCTTTCAAACTGGTATACAAGTTTTGGGCACCAGTCTGGCGTATTTCAGGTGCTTTTCAGGGGCCCGCCTTGCCCCGGTGCACCAGGTTTGGGAGCCGGGCTCAGTCCAGCCGGGCGCCTGAGGCCTTGACGGCCGCTGCCCAGCGCGGGGTCTCGGCTGTCAGGAACTGGCCGAACTCCTCGCTGCCCATGAAGGCCGGGTCGGCCCCCTGGGTCACCATGCGGTTACGGATGTCGGGGTTGGCCATCACCTGTTTAAAGGCGTCGCTGAGTCTGGCCGTCACGTCTTTGGGCAGGCCGGCAGGGGCCAGAAAGCCATAAAACCCGACCACCTCAAAACCCTTGACGCCTGATTCGATGACGGTCGGCACATCGGGAAGTGCGGGATTGCGCTCTTTACTCGTCACGGCCAACGCGCGGACCTTGCCCTGCTTGTGATAGCTGGCGGCCTGCGGGATGGATTCGCCCATGAACTGCACCTGCCCGGCCATCAGGTCGGTGAAGGCCGGTGCGCTGCCGCGGTAAGGAATGTGGACAAGGAAAAGCCCGGTCGCGTTCTTGAACATCTCCGGCACGAGATGGCTGATGCCACCGTTGCCGGCCGAGCCGTAGTTGACCTGGCCGGGCCGCGCCCTGGCGTAGTCGATGAATTCCTTGAGGTTCTTCACCGGCAACTTGGGGTTGACCAGCAGCGCCAGTGGCTGCATGGCGGTACGGGCGATCGGCGTGAAGTCCTTGAGCGTGTTGTAGGGCAGCTTTGTATAGAGGGCAGGGTTAATGACCATCACGCCGGTGTTGGCCAGCATCAGCGTGTAGCCGTCAGGCGCAGCCTTCATCACATCCTGCGCACCCACGGTGCCGCCCGCGCCGGATTTGTAGTCGACGATGATGGGCTGGCCCAGCACAGCCTGCAGACGGTCCGTCAGCAACCGTGCATGCTGGTCGAGCGGCCCGCCTGCCGGGAAACCGATCACCACACGTATCGGCTTGTCGGGGAAGGCTGCACTGGCAACGGCGCTTGCCGCGAGAAGCAGTGCGGCTGTGGCGGCCTTGAGTCTGGTCATGCGTGTCTCCTGTTGTTATCGATTGAGCACACATGATAAACAGCGCCTCGCGCCTGTCCGCGGCCTAGGTAAGCAGGGTGGCTTTCAGCGTGATCTCGGGCACGCCAGCAAGGGCTTTCGACAGCGGGCATCCCGCCTTGGCACCCTGCGCAATCTGCTGGAAAGTCGCTTCGTCAATGCCGGGCACTTTGGCGTCCAGCGTGAGGGCGATTCGGTCAATCTTGAAACCGTCCCCATCCTTGGCCAGCCTGACCACGGCTTTGGTGTCTATCTTCTCGGTATTGATACCGGCCTTTTCGCAGGCGAATGCAAACGCCATGGTGAAGCAGGCGGCATGTGCGGCACCGACGATTTCTTCCGGGTTGGTGCCTTTGCGGTCATCCCCAAACCGGCTGCCAAAACCATAGGGGTGTTTGTTCAGCGCACCGGTTTCGGTGCTGATCAGGCCCTGCCCGGTTTTGCCTGCGCCTTCCCAGTGGACTGATGCGGATTTTTCTATCATTTTGGTTTCCTTTTGGTCAAAAAATCATTCTGGGGTTTGTGGGGATTTGGGTTTGTAGGACTGGCTCGGAGATGCTTGCGGTTGGGGTGAGGGTGTTGCCCTTCACGCAGAAGCCGGGGGTAGCCCGGCGGCTAGTCACTTTCTTTTGCTTCGCCAAAAGAAAAG
>JAZKDR010000044.1:0-10040 GCA_040387435.1 Pseudomonadota bacterium | reverse complement strand
GCGTGATCTCGGTGCACAGGTTGGACGAGTGCACGACGCCGGTGTGCTGCTGCGGCGAGCGGATGTTGCAGGCGTCCTTGTAGGTGATCCAGGGATGGCCGGTCTCAAACAGCATGGAGAGCATCTTGCGCCACATGTCGGTCGCCTGGAGCTTGCGGGAAGGCTTGATCTCGCCACGCTCGGCTTTGGCTTCGTAAGCGGTGTAAATGGCTTCGAATTCCTTGCCAAACTTGTCGTGCAGGTCTGGCGTGTCGGATGGCGAGAACAGCGTCCAGCTGCCTTTTTCCATGACGCGGCGCATGAACAGGTCGGGAATCCAGTTGGCGGTGTTCATGTCGTGCGTACGGCGGCGGTCGTCGCCGGTGTTCTTGCGCAGTTCCAGGAACTCTTCAATATCCAGGTGCCAGGTTTCCAGGTAGGCGCAGACGGCGCCCTTGCGCTTGCCGCCCTGGTTGACGGCAACAGCCGTGTCGTTGACGACCTTCAGGAAAGGAACCACACCCTGTGATTCGCCATTGGTGCCCTTGATATGGGCACCCAGTGCGCGCACCGGTGTCCAGTCGTTGCCCAGGCCGCCTGCAAACTTGGAGAGCAGGGCGTTTTCCTTGATGGCGTCGTAGATGCCGCCCAGGTCGTCGGCGACGGTGGTCAGGTAGCAGGACGAGAGCTGCGAGCGCAGCGTGCCGGCATTGAACAGCGTCGGCGTGCTCGACATGAAGTCGAAGGACGACAGGATTTCGTAGAACTCGATGGCGCGCTCTTCGCGGTTGATCTCGTTGAGCGACAGGCCCATGGCCACGCGCATGAAGAAAGCCTGTGGCAATTCGATGCGCTGCTTGCGCACGTGCAGGAAGTAGCGGTCAAACAGGGTCTGCAGGCCGAGGTAGTCGAACTTCAGGTCGCGTTCGGGCTTGAGCGCAGCGCCCAGGCGCTCGAGGTCGAACTGCTGCAGCTTCTCGTCCAGCAGTTCGTGCTGGATGCCCTTGGCGATGAACTTGGGGAAGTACTCTGCATAACGGGTCTGCATCTGTTCCTGCGTTACTTCCTCGCCCAGGATTTCGCGGCGGATGGTGTGCATCAGCAGGCGCGCCGTGGCGTAGGTGTAGTCGGGGTCTTTTTCGATCAGCGTACGTGCTGCCAGGATGGACGCCTTGTAGACCTCGTCGATGGGCACACCGTCATACAGGTTGCGCATGGTCTCGGCGACGATGGGGTCCGGCTTGACGTCGGCACCGAGGTTGGCGCACGAGGCTTCAATCAGCGCCTGCAGGTTGCGGATATCGAGCGCGACCTTGTTGCCGCGGTCCGTCACGTGGATCAGCGTGGCAGCGGGTGCCTGCGCCTGCGGCTGGCGCGCACGTTCCTGCGTGCGCTTTTCACGGTAAAGCACATAGGCCCTGGCAATTTCATGGTGGCCGCCGCGCATCAGGCCGAGTTCGACCTGGTCCTGCACGTCTTCTATATGGAAGGTGCCGCCGCCCGGGCGCGAGCGCATCAGTGCGCGCATGACGGCCTGGGTCAATTCGTCCACCGTCTCGCGCACGCTGGCCGATGCCGCACCCTGGGTGCCGTGCACGGCCAGGAAAGCCTTCATCATCGCCACGGCGATCTTGTTCGGCTCAAAAGGAACCACGGCGCCATTGCGCCGGATGATCTGGTAATTGCTGAAGGGGTTGGTTTGGGGGGTGCTGTCGTTGCCTTGTGGTGTAAAGGCCGTTGCACTGCTGGTGGCGGGTACGGTGCTCTGTGCTGTTTGCATTTATCTTCCTCTTCGCTTTGTGGCGTTGTTCTTGATCGGCGCTGTGCCGCTGTGTGTCTGCGGCTGGTCTGCTGTCTGACGGCTGTTTTTCCCCATGTGCAACCTGCCTCTGTAGGTGGGTCTGCTGCCGGGTCTGAAGGTTCACCCTGTGCAGTGGTTGCAGTTACCAATCATGTCAAAAATCACGTCTAACCTGTTGGGCTTACACACTATACATAGGGTCTGTAGTGAATTCAAGCACTACAGGTAGTGTTTTCCATTGTATTTGCGCCCGTAACTTTTTTTTACGTTTTGTCCATTTCGGGGCACTTTTTTTCGGCAATTTGCGGCGCGTTGGTGCGCGAAGGCTTGTGCCGCCAACCGCTTTCAGGCGCTTGCAAATAGCAGTGCGGTTTGCAGCAGCATTTGGGCCGCCAGGGCCGATGTTGGTTGGCCTGGCATGGGCCAAAAAAATATGGCGCAGTGCACCATGCGCGGGCCTTTCGTGCGCAAATGGCGCGCGATTGGCGCAGCCGTTCAGCTGACCAAGGGAAAGTACTGATCAGGTGCCGCGAGGCTGCGCCTGAAAAAAGTCCAGTCGAATCCCGGCCCGGGGTCCTGCTTGCGGCCGGCGGCGATGTGCTCGTGGCCGGCAATGTGCGCAATCGGGTATTGCGCCATCAGGACGGCGCACAGGCCGGCCAGTGTTTCGTACTGCGGCGCTTCGAAGGTCAGGCCCTCCAGACCTTCAAGCTCGATGCCGATAGAGTCATCGTTGCAGTTGTCGCGGCCGCGGTAGCTTGATTGACCTGCATGCCACGCGCGGTCATCGCAGCTCACAAACTGCCAGAGTTCACCGCTGCGGCTGATAAAAAAATGCGAGGACACCTGCAGGCCGCGTATGCCCTGGAAATAAGGGTGTGCATCCCAGTCGAGCTGGTTGCTGAAGAGGCGCTGCACATGGCCATTGCCGAACTCACCCGGCGGCAGGCTGATGGAGTGAATCACCAGCAGGTCGGTGCGTGCGCCTTCGGGGCGGGCACCGAAATTGGGTGACGGCGCGGCATGCGCGTAGCGGTACCAGCCTTTGTCCCAGAGTGGACCTGCGGCCGCCTCGGGCCTGGGTTCAGTCACGGTCAGGCTCGCTGTCGGTGGCATCCACGGCATCGGCGGTGCTGTCGCCGTCGGGCATGGCAATGTTCAGGCGGGCGATGCGGTAACGTATCTGGCGCAGGCTCAGGCCTAGTTTGGCTGCCGCTGCCGTTCGGTTGAAGCGGGTCTCCTGCAACACCTTGCAGAGGATGTCTCGTTCCTGCGTGTCCAGGTAATCCTGCAGGTTGCCGGGCACTTTCACAGGCAATGTTCCCGCCTGCGGCGTTTCGGTATGGCTGGCTGCGGGCGGGTCGAGATGCAGTTCACCGCCCTCGCTAAGGGCGACCGCCCGGTGCAGCACGTTCTCCAGCTCGCGGACATTGCCGGGGAAAGCGTAACTCTTGAGCTGTTCCAGCACCGGTGCAGTGAGTTCCGGCGTGGCCATGCCGGATTCCTGGCAGATGCGTGCGAGCAGGGCGCTGCACAGTTCGGGCAGGTCTTCGCGGCGTTCGCGCAGCGGCGGCACGCCAATCACGATCACGTTGAGCCGGTAATACAGATCCTGGCGGAAGCGGCCGGCCTGGACTTCTGCGCCCAGTTCCTTGTGGGTGGCGCTCACGATGCGCACGTCCACCGTGTCTTCCTGCGCGGAACCCAGTGGCCTGACCACCCTCTCCTGAATGGCACGCAGCAGCTTGGATTGCATGGCAATCGGCAGGTCGCCGATTTCGTCGAGGAACAGCGTGCCACCCTTGGCGGCCTGGAAGTAGCCTTGCCTGTCCTGCGCAGAGCCGGTGTAGGCGCCCTTGCGCGCGCCAAAAAATTCCGCTTCCAGCAGGTTCTCCGGGATGGCGCTGCAGTTGACCGCCACGAACGGGCCACCGGCGCGGTGGCTGCAGCCGTGCACTGCCCGGGCCACCAGTTCCTTGCCGGTGCCGGACTCACCCTGTATCAGCACCGGGGCCATGCTTTTGGCCACCTTGAAGACGCGCGACTTCACCGCCTGCATGACGGCAGAGTGCCCCACAAGGCGCTGCAGCTCGCCGGCGTCCGCGCCTGCGGCCGCCGGGGTCGGGGTCGGGGTGCCACTTTTTGCCTTGGGACGTTCGGGTGCAGCGGTAACCATGGCCGCAGACCGTGACCCCTGGACGGCCGAGGCCACGACGTTGCGGAACTGCTTGAGGTCCACCGGCTTGGTGAGGTAGTCGAATGCGCCGGCCTTCAAGGCTTCCACGGCATTTTCGGCAGAGCCGTGCGCGGTGATCACCACACAGCGCTCGGGACGCTGCCGGACCACCAGGTCGCGCAGCAGTTCCAGCCCCAGGCCATCAGGCAGCCGCATGTCGGTGATGACGGCATCAAACTGGGTGGACTCAAGTTGTGCGCGTGCCTGCGCCAGGTCGCCGGCAGCTTCCACACGGTAGCCTTCACGCAGCAACGTCAGTTCGTAGAGTGTGCGCAGGTCGGGTTCGTCGTCGATCACCAGGATGCGTGCCGGCGCCGGTGATGTGAAAGGCTGCGAGGTGTTGGACATCGTGTTCAGGCGGCAAAGGTGTCGGAGGGATGCGGGGCCGGCACGCGCTCGCCGGCAGCGGCCCTGAAGAGCACAAAAAACTCGTTGCCTTCAACGGCGTGGCGAGTGGTCCGCTGGTAGCCTATCACCGCACCGTAGCGTTCGCAGAGTTCCCTGCAAATATACAGACCCAACCCGGTGGAGCGGCTCTCCGACGAGAAAAAAGGCTCGAACAAATGGGTTTGGACGGTTTTTTCAATCGGCGCGCCGTCGCTCCACACAAGTAGCCGCACCTGGCCGCGCGCCGGCAGCTCTGTCGCAACTTCTATGGCACCCGGGCGCTTGCTGGCATAACGCAGCGCGTTGTCCAGCAGGTTGATCATCACCCGGCGCAGGTGCTCCGCGTCAAAAACCACATGCGCCTGCGCGGTGGCAGCGGCCACCATGAGCTGCAGGCCCGCCGAGACCTGCGCGGACCAGTCCGCGCTGATGCGCGTCACGGCGTCGTCCAGCTCCAGCGCTGCAACGGCCTGGTCCGGTGCACTGACCTGGGCGCGCGAGACGTTCAGAACGTCATCCACAATGCGGGCCAGCCGCTGGGCGTTTTGCCTGACCATGGCGGTCAGTTGTCGCTGGGCCGGATCCTGAAGGTCTTCTTCCAGCAGGGCATTGGCCTGCGAGATGGCTGCCAGCGGGTTGCGGATTTCATGTGCAACAGCAGCCGACATGCGGCCCATGGCAGCCATTTTTTCGGTGCGCACACGTGCTTCCATTTCACGCAGGTCTTCAAGAAACATCACGCACAGGCTTTCATGCCGGCTGTTTTGTGACGTGGCCAGGCGGGTGCGCACGTGCAGCCTGCGGTCGTCGAGGTTGATTTCGGCTTCCTGGGGGGTGCCGAGCGTGAAGGTCCTGTTCGTAATGGCGGCCAGGGGCTGCCAGGCGGCTTCATTGGCCAGGACAAAAGGCGCCGCGCGCGTTCCCTGGCGCGTCGCCAGCAGGCGGATGGAGGCGGGGTTGGCGGAACGCGCGATGCCGTTGGCGTCGATCACCAGCACACCATCGCTGAGCGTTTCCACCACCAGTTCGTTGACCTGGGTTTGCATGCGCGCCACGGACTGGCTGGCCTCCGCACGCTGCTCTTCCCGCGCCAGTCGCAGGGCCAGCTGGTTGGCCAGCAGGGCGACGGCAAAAAAGCCCGAGCCGCTCAGGCCGGCTTGCAGGAAGCGCGATGGCAGTTCGCCGATGGCCAGCAGCGACAACCACCAGGCGTGGCCCAGCAGGAACAGCGTCACGCTGGCGGCCGTGCCCAGCGCGAGCAGCAGGGGGCCGAGTATGGAGGCCAGCAGCACCGGCAAGGCGAACAGCGGCGTGTAGTTGACGCCACCGGATTGCAGAAAGCTGAGTGCCGAGAACGCCATCACGTCGACACCGATGGTGTAGAGCCATTGCAGGTCGAAGTTGCTGCTCGGCGGGCGGGGCCGTACCAGCACAAACACCACCAGCGTTGCGCACAGGTAGCCGATGCACACGGCGACAGCCCAGCGGCTGGGCAGGCTGCCGAGTGCGTAGATGGAGCCCTGCAGGATCACCAGCATGGCGGCAATCGTGACGCGCGCCAGCATGAAGGCGCGCCACAGGCGCCCGAACGAGCCCTGTTGCGGCTCGACCTCCCAGACGCCGGGCGTATGGTCTGCCGGGCCGAACCAGGAGGACGTCGCTTCGGTCATCCGCCGGCCTGTTGCATGTGGGCTGCGCTGCAGTAAATGCCTTTGGGCCCGACCAGCGCTTCGCTGCGCGGCAGGTGCACATCGCAGACATCGCAAGCGACGACTTCAGTGGTCGCGATGCGTGGGCCGCCGCGCGATGTGGGTGGCGCAGGCGGCGTATCTCGGTCGTCGGCGTCGAGGCGGCGCTTGTTTTTAAGCAGCCACAGCACGCCGAGCGCAATGGCCAGGATGAGCAGGTATTTCATGAGGTCATGCCATGTTCAGACGCGCTTGAGCACGACTTCGAGCACAAACCGGGAGCCGGCGTAGCCCAGGAGCAGCAGGCCCGAACCCAGATACAGCACACGCACGGCCTTGCGTCCCCGCCAGCCCAGGCGCGCACGACCAATCAGCAGGCCTGCAAACACCAGCCAAGCCAGCACCGAGAAGACCGTTTTGTGGTTCCACTTCCAGGCGAGGCCCGGGCCGTAGAGTTGCTCGGCAAACAGCCAGCCGACAAACAGCGTGGCGGACAACAGCACAAAACCCGCTTCGACAAAACGGAAGGTCAGCCGCTCCAGTGTCATGAGCGGAACGCCAGCGTTGTTTTGTGAGGCCTGCCGCATGGCGCGCTCGGAGCGGGTCATCAACCAGCCATGCACCACGGCGGCGGCGAACAGGCCGTAAGACGCGATGCCCAGGGCCCAGTGCAGCGGCAGCCAGGGCGAGGCGACCATATGGTAGGTCGTGCCGGGAAAAATGACGGACAACACCACTGCTGCACTGCCCAGCCCGGCCAGCGCCCAGTGCGCCTGCAGTTGCGGGAAGAGCCGGCTTTCGACGGCATAAACGGTGAGCACCAGCCAGACCGTCATCGACAGCGCCGGTGCAAAACCGAACTGCGGCGGATTGCCCAGCAGTCCGGCAGCCAGGGCCAGTGCGTGCAGCAGCCAGGCGGCGAACAGCATGCCGCGCAGCGCGCCGGCGCTCAACCGTGCAGGTGCCAGCGCAAGGATGGCGTAGCTCAGGGCCGCGCCCGCCGCTGCCGCAAGACCCCACCAGGCGCCGAAAGCTAAAATCATTGCTAGAGTTTAGCCTTTACTGCCATTGCGGCAGCCTTCCTTTCCACCTGATCGTCCCACCTAACTGCACCACGTTCGTGGCGCCTTCCCATGGCCTCAGCCCTTACCGACAAACTCTCACGCCTCGTCAAGGAAATGCGCGGCCAGGCCCGCATCACCGAATCCAATGTGCAAGACATGCTGCGCGAGGTGCGCATGGCCCTGCTCGAAGCCGACGTGGCCCTGCCCGTCGTGCGCGATTTTGTGGCCAGGGTGAAAGAAAAAGCCCTGGGCCAGGAAGTCATGGGCTCCTTGAACCCGGGCCAGGTGCTGGTCAGCATCGTCAGCAAGGAGCTCGCCGCCACCATGGGCGAAGGCGTGAGCGACATCAACCTTGCCGCGCAACCGCCCGCCGTCATCCTGATGGCTGGTTTGCAGGGCGCAGGTAAAACCACGACCACCGCCAAGCTGGCCAAACACCTGATCGACAAGCGCAAGAAAAAAGTGCTGACGGTGTCGGGCGACGTGTATCGCCCGGCCGCCATCGAGCAGCTCAAGACCGTCACGGCGCAGGCTGGCGCCGAATGGTTCCCAAGCACGCCGGACCAGAAACCGGTCGACATCGCCCGCGCCGCGATTGATTACGCCAAACGCCATTTCTTTGACGTGCTGCTGGTCGACACCGCCGGCCGGCTGGCGATTGATGAAGCCCTGATGGCCGAAATCAAGCAGCTGCATGCGGTGCTCAACCCGGTCGAGACCCTGTTTGTCGTCGACGCCATGCAGGGCCAGGATGCGGTCAACACCGCCAAGGCCTTCAAGGACGCGCTGCCGCTGACCGGCATCATCCTGACCAAGACCGATGGCGACTCCCGCGGCGGCGCGGCGCTGTCGGTGCGGCAAATTACCGGTGCGCCCATCAAGTTCTCGGGCACCAGCGAAAAGCTTGACGGCCTGGAAGTGTTCGACGCCGAACGCCATGCTGGCCGCATCCTCGGCATGGGCGACATCGTGGCGCTGGTCGAGCAGGTCACGGCCGGTGTCGATGTGGCGGCGGCGCAAAAGCTGGCAGCCAAACTCAAATCGGGTGACGGTTTTGACCTCAATGACTTTTTGAGCCAGCTGCAGCAGATGAAAAACATGGGCGGGCTGTCCAATCTGCTCGACAAGCTGCCCTCGCAGATGGCTGCCAAGGCCGGCCAGGTCGACATGGACAAGGCCGAAAAAGACATGAAGCGCAAGGAAGGCATCATCCAGAGCATGACGCCGCTGGAGCGCCGCAAACCCGAGCTCATCAAGGCGACCCGCAAGCGCCGCATCGCCGCCGGTTCAGGCGTGCACGTTCAGGAGGTCAACCGCCTGCTCAACGAGTTCGAGCAGATGCAGGGCATGATGAAAAAGCTCAAAGGCGGCGGCATGATGAAGATGATGAAGCGCATGGGCGGCATGAAGGGCATGCCGAAGTTCTAGCCGCGTCTTTTAACGTACACGGCAAAAATTTAATGTTTACGTTAAAAATTAATGAAAAGTTAACTTCCATATTAACTTTTTGAGGTTTACGGGCGTGGTGGGCGTTTAAAAGACGCTAAAACGGCCAAAAAGTGCTCCCACGATGCCATTTTCAGGCATCAAATCGGCCTCCAGCCCTTTAGATACGAGCGTGAGCAGCTACGAAAAATGTAGCAAAATCTCGCCGCGCAAATCTCCTCAGACGGCATTAAGCCTTCAAGCCGCCACCAGCAGCGGCTTGGCGCGCTTGCTGGCGTGCAGCCAGGCGCGACGCAGCACGGCTGGCGAGCGGGTTTCTTCCGGGATCAGCAAGAAGCTTTGTGCGCGCATCAGCGTGCCGACACCGACCTTGCTCGTGATCACCGTCATCGGGATGGCCAGCAGCAGCGGCAGGCCGACCGGCAGCAGCCAGACCAGCGCACGCGCATCGATGAAGAAAATACCGACGGCCAGCAGCACGATGAGGCCGCTCATGGGCGCCAGCTGGCGCAGGGCGTGACGCCAGGGCACGGCGGCGGCTTCGCGCGGGGGGGATTTCCATTCCAGCTTCAGGCCGGTGAGGGCCACCACGACAAACAGCGAGTGCGCCAGCATGCGCACCGGTGCCTGCAGCATGGCGATCAGTGTTTCCAGCATCGCGCTGCGCAGCAGGCTGAGCGTGCCGCCGTATGACTGCTGCTGGCGGTTGAGCAGAATCGCCACGATGCCAAGAATGCGCGGCAAAAACAGCATGCACAGCGTCCAGGCCCAGAGTGCCATCAACTCGCTGGGCACCAGTTCCCAATCGGCAATCATGGGCGAGCCCGACAGCCACAGCGCGGTACCGAGCGTCATGAAACACAGCCACAGCGGTGCCGAGAGGTAGGCCATCGCGCCCGTGCCAAACATGGAGCGGTGAACAGGGTGAATGCCGGGTTCGGCAATCAGGCGCGAGTTCTGCAGGTTGCCCTGGCACCAGCGGCGGTCGCGCTGCAGCTCGGCCAGCAAATCAGGCGGTTGCTGTTCGTAGCTGCCGACCAGGTCAGCCACCAGCCAGACATGGAAACCGGCGCGGCGCATCAGCGCGGCTTCAACGAAGTCATGCGACATGATGCTGCCGGCCATGCCGCCCTTGCCCTCGATGTGGGCGAGTGCGCAGTGCTGCATGAAAGGTTCCATGCGGATGATGGCGTTGTGGCCCCAGTAGTGCGACTCACCCATCTGCCAGAACTGCATGCCCAGCGTGAACAGGCGGCCGGTGACGCGGGAGGCAAACTGCTGTGCACGTGCGTGCAGCGTGACGTGGCCGATGGCCTGCGTCGCGGTCTGGATGATGCCGGCCGTCGGGTTGGCTTCCATCAGCTTGACCATGGAGACCAGGCAGTCGCCGCTCATCACGCTGTCGGCGTCCAGCACCACCATGTAGCGGTAGTCCTTGC
>JAZKDR010000043.1:0-41912 GCA_040387435.1 Pseudomonadota bacterium | reverse complement strand
GGTCGCCTTTTCTTTGGTTACTTTTCTTTTGGCGAAGCAAAAGAAAGTGACTAGCCGCCGGGCTACCCCCGGCCTGGTCGTGAAGGGCAACGCCTTCAAACCAATAAGAGATCAGGCAAGACTCTTCCGAAGCCAATCCGCAAAAGCCCCGCACTCCCACCGATCCATGGTCCCGGTCCGCCAGCAAAGGTAATGCGCATGCGGACTCGGAACTGGCCGGGTGAAAGCTTCGGTGTTCCCGAGTCGAACCAGCGAGCCGTTCTCCAGCCATGGCGCGCCGAGCTTGAGGCGCACGAGTGCGATGCCCATGCCTGCAGCGGCTGCATCGCACATCAGGCCGATGTCGTTGAACTGCGAACCGTCGACGGGTTCGGACCAATCGAGGTGATTGGCGGCGAACCAGGTGCGCCAGGGCTCGAGTGGTGAGCGCAGCAGGCTTTCGCCTTCCAGGTCTGCGGCCGTGTCGAACGGGCCGTGTTCGCGCAGAAAACCTGGTGAAGCCAATGGCGTGACGACGTCCTTGGTGAGGCAGACGTGTTCCAGGTCGGCGTATCGGCCCGTGCCGAAACGCACGATGAGGTCGGCGTCTTCGGCGACCACATCAAGCAACGGGATTGACACACCCAGCGTCACGTCGATCTCGGGGTAGGCTTCGGTGAACTGGCGCAGGCGCGGGATCAGCATGGAGCGCGCAAACGTCGGTGTCACCGCCAGGCGCAGCTTGCGCTTGCCGGGTGTGCCGCTGGTGCCTGCTGCACCGGGAAACTTTTGCAGTGTGGTCAGGCCCTCACGCACATGGGCGAGGTATTCGCTGCCCTCGGTAGTCAGTGAAAAATCGGCGCGGCCAAACAGCTTGGTGCCGATGATCTGCTCAAGCTGCTTGACGCGATGGCTCACCGCGCTGGGCGTGACGCACAACTCTTCCGCCGCTTGCGTCACGCTGCGAAGCCGTGCGAGGGCTTCAAAGGTGAGCAGACATTGAATCGGCGGAATCCGCCCACTCATAGGGCCCCCACGCTTGTCACTGCGTGTAAGGCGCTGCCCCCCGAGGGGGCCGCAGCTTGCTTGGGGCGGCCCGGCGCTGCGCTCGTCTCCATGACTACTTGAATATCACGGTCTTGTGGCCGTTCAGCAGCACGCGGTGCTCGCTGTGCCACTTCACGGCGCGGGCCAGCACGCGGCTTTCGGTGTCCTTGCCGCGGGCGGTCAGGTTTTCGACCGTGTCCTTGTGGTCCACGCGGGTCACGTCCTGTTCGATGATGGGACCTTCGTCCAGGTCGGCGGTCACGTAGTGGGCGGTTGCGCCAATCACTTTCACGCCGCGGTCATGCGCCTGGTAGTAAGGCTTGGCACCCTTGAAGCTGGGCAGCATGCTGTGGTGGATGTTGATGGCGCGGCCTGACAGCTTTTTGCACAGGTCGTTGGACAACACCTGCATGTAGCGGGCCAGCACGACGAGTTCTGCGCCTTCGGATTCGACGATCTCCAGCTGTTTCGCTTCGGCCTGCGCCTTGGTGTCGGCCGTCACCGGGATGTGGTGGAAGGGCACGTTGTAGCTGGCGGCCAGCTGGTAGAAATCGCGGTGGTTGCTGATGATGGCGCGCACATCGACGGGCAACAGGCCGGACTTCGCGCGGAACAGCAAATCGTTCAGGCAATGGCCGTCGCGGCTGACCATGATGACGGTGCGCATGGCCGACTCGGTCGAGTGCAGCTTCCAGTCCATCTGGAACGGGACGGCGAAGGTCGCCAGTTTGCTCTTGATGTCTTCAAACGGCAGCTTGTCGCAGGCGAACTGCACCCGCATGAAGAACAGACCCGTGTCGGGGTCGTTGTACTGGGCGGCTTCTTCAATGTTGCCGCCGTTGTCGAGCAGGAAACCGGAGACGGCGTGAACGATGCCCAGGCGGTCCGGGCAGGACAGGGTGAGGATGTAGGCGTGCTTCATAGGTGGGCAATTGTCGCAGGTGGCCGGGGGCTTTGCCGGGGCCGGTGGACATGCCCCGTGACGGTGCCAGAATGAAGAAATCGTCCGGACACAGCACAAGCAGGAGACCGCCATGCCTACCCCCACCTTCAATATGGAGCACCACTGGCTCCCCTTCACGCCGAACCGCACCTTCAAAAACGACCCGCGGGTGTTTGTGGCCGCCGAGGGCATGCACTTCACCACGCATGACGGCAAGCAGGTGCTGGACGGCATCTCAAGCCTGTGGTGCGTGGGCGCGGGGCACAACCGCAAGCCCATCAACGAGGCCATCAAGAAGCAGCTCGACACGCTGGACTACGCTACCGCCTTCCAGGCCGGCAACGACCAGGCCTTCAGGGCAGCAGAGATGATTGCGGAGATGGCGCCTGGCGACCTCAACAAGGTGCTGTTCTGCAACTCGGGCTCCGAGGCTGCCGACACCGCGCTCAAGGTGGCGCTGGCTTACCACCGGGCGCGCGGCGAGGGCCACCGCACTGTCTTCATCGGCCGCGAGCGCGGCTACCACGGTGTGGGTTTCGGCGGCATGAGCGTGGGCGGCATCCCGGCCAACCGCAAAGTCTTCGGCGGTGCGCTGTTGCCCCGCGTGGACCACCTGCGTTTCATCCATGACCCGGTCAAACATGCGTATATCAACGGCGTGGAGCCCGAGTGGGATGAAGACCTGCTGCTGGAACTTGAAAACCGCATCCTGCCGCTGCACGATGCCGGCAATATTGCGGCCGTCATCGTCGAGCCGGTGGCTGGCAGCGCTGGCTGGTACCTGCCGCCCAAAGGCTATTTGAAGCGGCTGCGCGAGATCTGCAGCAAACACGGCATCCTGCTGATTTTTGACGAGGTCATCACCGGTTTCGGGCGGCTCGGCACGGGCTTCGGCGCTGATTACTACGGCGTGGTGCCGGACATGCTGACCTTTGCCAAGTGCGTGACCAACGGCGTGATTCCGCTGGGCGGGGTGATTTGCGCCGACCGCATTTACGACGGCATGATGGCCGCCAGCGAAGGTGCACCCGAGCACGCCATAGAGTTCTTCCACGGCTACACCTACTCGGGTCACCCGGTCGCCTGCGCGGCGGCCATGGCCACGCTGGAGCTGATGAAGGCTGAAAAGCTGTTCGAGCGCGCCGGTCAGATGGGCAAGGTGCTGGGCGACGCCATGCACAGCGGGCTCAAGGGCTTGCCGAACGTCGTGGGCATTCGCAGCCTGGGGCTGGCCGGGGCAGTCGAGCTGGCGCCTATCGCGGGTTCGCCGGGCAAACGGGCCTACGACATCTTCATGGACTGTTTCCACCACGGCGTGCTGGTGCGGCCGGCGGGCGAGAACATCGTGCTCTGCCCGCCCTACATCGTGGAGCAACAGCACATCGACCGGATGCTGAACGTTGTCGCCAATGCCATCCGCCGCCATGCCTGACAGGCTTGGGGTGCTTTGGACAGCATTCGGAAGAAAATTTAACGTACACGTTAAATTTTTAATGTTTGCGGCAAGTTTTTGGTTTTGAACGGTTTTCGAGCCTGAAAATGCCGGAAAACCGGGCAAAAACAGCCAAAAACGGCCGTTTTCAGGTGCCAAATTGGCCTCCAGGCCAATAAATATGAGCGTGAGCAGCTCCTAAATAAGTAGCAAAAAATCAGCTGTTGCAACGTGGTTTGCCTGGCGGGCCGGCTCCACTCCAAGGTGGGGACACCGCGTGCGACGCGTCGAACCGTAGATCCCCACTAAAACACTAGGCTATTGATTGACATCAAAGGGTCACAGGCAAACAATGAATCTTTAGTGAATCAACGTTTCTTTAGTGAAACAACTAAAGAAGTCCAGCAGCCCACTTTGCAAAAGAGAACAGCATGAGCACTCCCACTGGCGATCAAGACCTTCCCTGGCACGAGGTTGCATCACGCGACCAGCTCGACCCTGATTTTCCGGTCGGCGTGGACGTCAATGGCCAGAAGGTGGGCCTGTTTCTCTTGAACGACCAGGTGCATGCGCTGGAAGACATCTGCCCGCACGCTTACGCGCTGCTGTCGCAGGGCTTCCAGGAAGATGGTGTCATCGAATGCCCGCTGCATGCCGCGCGCTTCGACATCGCCACCGGCAAGTGCCTCGTCGACATCGGCGAGCGCGACCTGCACCAGTTCCCGGTGCGTGTGCTGGAAGGCAAAGTCCAGATACAGATCCCCATCGTGAAGGTGGCAGCATGAGCGCGACAGGCATCATCGCCGCCGGCACACCCGCCATCGAATTCATCGGCGTTGAAAAACGCTTCCCCGCGCGCGGCGATTCAAAAGAAGTGCTGGCCGCACGCGACGTCAACTTTGCGATTGCCCCCGGCGAAGTCGTCTCCATCATCGGCCCCTCGGGCTGCGGCAAGAGCACGCTGCTGAACATGGGCTCCGGCCTGGCCAAACCCAGCGCGGGCATCGTCAAGGTTGCCGGCCAGACAGTCGAAGGCCCGAACGCGCATGTGTCCTTCATGCTGCAAAAAGACCTGCTCATGCCCTGGCGCACGATTTCCCAGAACATCGAGTTCGGCCTGGAGCTGCGCGGCGTGCCCGCCGCCGAGCGCCGGAAAGTGTCCGACAAGCTGCTGGCCCAGTGCCACCTCGGCGGCTTCGGCAACAACTACCCGCACCAGCTCTCCGGCGGCATGCGCCAGCGCGCTGCCCTGGCCCGCACCCTTGCCGTCGACCCGCTCGTGCTGCTGATGGACGAGCCCTTCTCGGCCCTCGACGCGCAGACCAAGATGATCCTGCAGCAGGACCTGGCACGCACCGTGTACGAACAAAAGAAGACCGTGCTCTTCATCACACACGACCTCGTCGAAGCTGTGGCGCTGTCTGACCGCATCCTGGTGATGAGCGAGCGCCCCGGCACCATCGTCGAGCAGATCACCGTCGACCTGCCGGACCGCCCCAACCCGATGGCCCGCCGCAAGCTGGCAGAGGTCGGCCCGTACGTGGCGCGCCTGATGGAGCTGCTCAAGCTCGACGCCAGCACCGAAGTGCACTGATCACCGCTTTCATTTCAATTTCGTTTTCAAACCTGCAACCTCACCCAACCCCCGGAGTACCTTATGTCCTTCAAAAGCCTTCCCCTGATGCGTCGCACCTGCCTGGTCATCCTGGCATCGACCGCGCTGTTCGCCTCCGTGGGCGCGCAGGCGCAGAACCTGCAGAAGATCACCTACCTGCTGCCCGCACCTGGCACGCTGCCGGCTTTCGGCCCCTGGATGCTGGCGCAGGCCAAAGGTTATTACGCGGCTGAAGGCCTGGAAGTCGAATTCGTCAGCGGCCGCGGCGGCGTGGACGTAGCGAAGCAGGTGGGTGCCGGCAATGCCGTCATCGGTGGCGCGATTGGCGACACGCCCATCATTGCGCGCGCACAAGGCATCCCGGTCAAGGCCGTGGCCGTGCTGGGCAGCGGCTCGCTGACGCAGCTCGTCAGCCACAAGGACGAACGCATCGAAAGCCCGCGTGAGCTCAAGGGCAAGACGGTCACCGTCATCTCCTACACCGACACCACCTACTACGCACTGCTCGGCATGCTGAGCAAGGTCGGCCTGACCAAGAACGACGTCAACATCCAGGCCGCCGGCCCCGCAGGTGTGTGGCAACAGTTCGCCAGCAAAAAAGCCACCGCCATGGCCGGGGTTCCGGACTGGACCGTGAGCGCAATGGAAGCCGGATCCAAGGTCGACATCCTGCCCGCCGACGTTTACTTCAAGAGCATGGCGCAGGCCATTCTCGCGTCCGACGAAACCATCCAGAAGAACCCACAGCTGATCCAGAAGCTGGTGCGCGCCACGCTCAAGGGCATGAAAGACATCATGACCGACCCCAAGGCCGCGACCGCCGTCTACGTGAAGCACGTGCCCATGTACAAGGGCAAGGAAGCCACCATCCAGGCCAACTTCGAGCTCTACAACAAGTATGTCTATGCCGGCCAGAAAGTGCCCGGCCAGATGGACGAAGCCCGCCTCGGCGAACTGCAGAAGTTCTACGTCACCAACGGCGTGGTCCCCAAAGAGGCCGTGCTGAAAGACCTGTACACCAACCAGTTCGTTGGCAAGTAAGCCGCAGCTGTCTCGCACCTGCCCCAGACGTTTCTCGCCAGTAGTTCGCAAGCCATTTCCGCAAAGTAGCTCACATGACCGCCAACCGCGCCCGCCTCGTTACCACCAGCTGGAGCCTGCTCGTCCTCGTCGTCTTTTTGGCGGCATGGCAGTGGGGTCCTGGCCTGCTCGGCGTTCCTGACTTTGTATTGCCGCACCTGAGCAAGGTGTGCGAGGAGGCCGTGCGCATCTGGGGCAGCGAAAGGTTGCTCTGGCACGCCGGCATCACCGCCGCCGAGGTTGTCATCGGTTTTGTGCTCGGCTCCGTGCTGGGCGCGCTGATCGGTTACGCGCTCGGCCTGTCGCCACGTGTCGAGGCCGTGCTCTCGCCCTACCTGCTGGCCTTGCAGATTGCGCCCAAGGTCGCTTTTGCGCCGCTGTTTGTCATGTGGATGGGCTACACCATGTATCCCAAGATCCTCGTGGCGGTGCTGATTGTGTTTTTCCCCGTGCTCATCAATGTGCTGTCGGCCATGCGCACCATGGACGTGGACATGATCAACCTGGCACGTTCTTTCTCGGCCACGCGCCTGCAGGTCTTTCGCAACGTCGAGTACCCCACGACCATGCCCGCATTGTTCTCGGGGCTGCGCATCGCCAGCACGCTGGCCGTGATCGGTGTGGTGGTCGGCGAGCTGGTCGGCGGCAACATGGGCCTGGGCTACCTGCTGGTCTTTTTTGAAGGCCAGGGCAACACGGCTGCAGTGTTTGTGGTGATCGCCGCACTGACTGTCATCGGCATCGTCGCGTACTACGCCGTGGTGATTGCTGAAAAACGCGTGCTGCATTACCTGCCCAGCTCCGAGCGCCGTTCGGCCTGAGCCTGAAAACCTACAAGAACACCATGAGCACCTCCGCACCAGAAATCATGCTTCCCGGCCGCAAGGTGCTGGTTACCGGCGGCGCACGCGGTCTGGGCGAAGCTTTTGCGCGAGCCCTCGTCTCAGCAGGCGCGAGCGTGGTCATCAGCGATGTGCTGCATGAACGCGGCGAGGCGCTGGCTGCCGAACTCGGCACCAAGGCGTTTTACGTGCCAATGGATTTGAGCGATGCCGCCGCCATCAAGGCCGGCGTCGATGCAGCTGCCAAACACATGGGCGGCCTCGACGGCCTCATCAATAACGGCGCCATCACCAACTCCGGCGGCAAGCTGATGGCCGACATCGCGCTGGACACCTGGGACCGCGTGATGTCTGTCAATGTGCGTGGCACCTGGCTCGCCACCGTGGCCGCGCAGCCGTATCTCGCCGTGTCGGGTTATGGCCGCGTCGTCAACCTCGCGTCCGACACCGCACTCTGGGGCGCCACCAACCTGATGGCCTATGTCGCCAGCAAGGGCGCCGTGGTTGCCATGACGCATTCGATGGCGCGTGAACTCGGCGCGCAGGGCATCACCGTCAATGCGATCGCTCCCGGCCTCACGCTGGTCGAAGCCACCGAATACGTGCCGCAGGCGCGGCACGACCACTACCGCAATGGCCGCGCCATCGAGCGCGCCCAGGTGCCCGAAGACCTCACGGCCGCCGTGATGTTCCTGCTGTCACGCGGCAGCGGCTACATCACCGGCCAGGTGCTGCCAGTTAACGGCGGCTTCGTCATGAACTAATTGAAGGAGATCAACTATGAGCGCAGCAGCCAACCAACCCATCTTCAACGAACGCGGCCTGATGGACGCTAACATTCCGCCGGAAGCGGAAATCCAGCGCGGCATGATGCCCGCTGACGGCCAGAGCTTTGCGGACTGGCTGGAAGGCCGTGTCGCACGATTCGGTTCGCGCAAGTACGACTGGGACGCGCTGAAGTTCCAGGCCGACTATGACCCGACCTACCGCCGTGCGCAGATGCGTTACGTCGGCACCGGCGGCACCGGCGTCGCGAAAGATGCGAATACCGTGCCTTCAGGGCACTTCACTTTCTCGACCATGGTGATCCCGGCCGGCAACGTCGGCCCCTCGCACATCCACTACGACGTGGAAGAAGTGTTTTTTGTCATGCGCGGCAAGATGAAAATCGTCTGCGAAAAAGACGGCCAGCGCTGGGAGTCGGTGCTCGGTGAGCGCGACCTCATCTCCGTGCCGCCTGGTGTGTACCGCGAAGAAAGCAACATCGGCGACGAAGACGCATTGATGTGCGTCATGCTGGGCACGCCCAAGCCCATCACGCCGACCTACCCGCCTGACAGCCCGCTTGCAAAAATCAAACGCGACATGCTCGCCGCAGCTAAATAAGCGTGCCCTGAACCCGGCCCTGCACATGACCAACGAGACCGCACAGCCCTCCCTCGCGCAACGCCTGCAGCGCTTCGCGCCTGCACGTGTGACCACGCCTGAGGGTGAAGTCGAGTTCCGCCAGTCGGGGCTTGGCACGCGTGGCCTCACACATGTGCTGCTGCACGGCATTGGTTCGGGTTCGGGCAGCTGGCTCATGCAACTGGAAGCCGCAGCCCTGACCGAAGGCGCACGCGTGCTGGCCTGGGAAGCACCCGGTTACGGCCACAGCAGCGCTGTGCTGCCGGCTGTACCCGACGCCGGTGACTACGCCAGCCGCCTCTGGGCCCTGCTCGACACACTGGGCATCACGGAGCCCGTCACGCTGGTCGGCCATTCTTTGGGCGCGTTGATGGCGACCCGCGCAGTCGTGCAGCGTCCTGAACAGGTCAAACGGCTGGTACTGCTCTCGCCTGCGCAAGGCTACGCCCGCGCCAGTGCAGAAGAGCGCGCACGAAAACTTGGTGACAGGCTCAATAACCTCAGCACGCTGGGTGTGCAGGGCATGGCCGACAAACGTGGCGCGGCCATGCTGTCGCCAAATGCCGATGCAGACCGCGTGGCCTATGTGAAGTCCATCATGGCGCAGGTGCATCCGGCCGGGTACACGCAGGCCTCGCATCTTCTGGTCGGTGGCGATCTGCTGACCGATCTCGCACAGGTGACATGCCCGGTGTCTGTGGCCAGTGGCCGCGCCGACACCATCACCCCCATGGCCGGTTGCCAGAAGGTGGCCGAAGCGGCAGGTGTGGCGTGGACAGACCTTGGCGACGCAGGCCATGCCTGCGCGGTCGACGCGGCTGCCGGTGTCAACGACCTGCTGGGTCTCATACAACAACAAGAAAAGGTGTCCGCATGACAGACAAGGTACCCGCCACAGCCAGCGACGACCGCTACACGGTCCCGGCGCTGCAGCGCGGGCTGGAGCTGCTGGGCCAGTTCAGCCGCCACACGCCGGAACTCACGGGTGCCGATCTGGCGCGCCAGCTGGATTTGCCGCGCGCCTCTGTTTTCCGCATCCTGCACACGCTGGAGAAGGCCGGTTTTGTCGAACGTGTGGGCGACAGCACCAGCTACAAACTCAGCATAGGTGTACTGCGCCTGGGCTTTGAATACCTCGCCTCAATGGAACTGACCGAGCATGGCCGTCCGGTGATTGATGCGCTGCGCGACCTGTCGGGCTACTCCGCTCACCTGGTGGTGCGCGACAACCGCGATGTCGTGTTCGTCGCCAAATCGATTGGCCGGAACGCGCTGTTCCATTCCATACAGGTGGGCTCGCGCCTGCCCGCCCATGCCACCGTGCTGGGCCGCATGTTGTTGTCCGGCCTGAACATGGCCGGCCTCTCGGAGCTCTACCCCGAGTCGCCGCTGCCGGCCTACACGCCCCGCACACCGACCTCGCTGGCCGAGCTGAAGAAACTGATCGATGCCGACAAGGCCAACGGCTATGGCGTCAGCCAGGGCGGGTATGAAACCGGCATCTCCACCATCGCCGCGCCGGTGTTCAACGATTCGCATGAGGTCGTTGCCGCCGTCAGCATCACCGTGCCTGCACAACACCTGGATCAGACCCAGAAAGACACGCTGGTGCCCCAGGTGATGGAGGCCGCCGCGCAACTCACACAACGCATGAGCCATTTGCCGCAACAGCAGGGCGGGGCCCGGGCCACACAACAGATTCCACAGGAAAAGATCGCCGCATGACAACCACAAAGACATCTTCCGGCGCCACGCGCGTCACCGTTGGTGAACTCGCTGCCCGCTTCCTCGAGCAATGCGGTGTCAAGGCCGCCTTTGGTGTGATCTCCATCCACAACATGCCGATTCTTGACGCCTTCAACACGCGCCAGAAAATCCGTTTTGTGTCCGCCCGCGGCGAAGCCGGCGCCTGCAACATGGCCGATGCCTATGCACGCGTGACCGGTGTGATGGGCGTCTGCGTGACCAGCACCGGCACCGGAGCGGGCAATGCCGCAGGCGCGCTGGTCGAAGCCCTGACCGCCGGCACGCCGATGCTGCACCTGACGGGCCAGATCGAGTCCGACTTCCTGGACCGCGACCTCGGCTTCATCCACGAAGCACCTGCGCAACTCGCCATGCTGCAGGCCGTCGGCAAAGCGGCCTTCCGCATCCGCAACCCCGAGACCGCACTGGCAACCCTGCGCGAAGCGCATCGCCTGGCTTTCACCGCGCCTTGCGGCCCGGTGAGCATCGAGATCCCGATTGACATCCAGGCCACGCTGCTGGATTTGCCCGCCGACCTGTCGCCGCTGCCTTTGGTCCCGGTGCAGGCTTCGCCCGCCGAAATCGACGCACTGGCCGACAGGCTCGCCGGCGCAAAACGCCCCATGCTCTGGCTGGGTGGCGGTGCACGCGGCGCGCGCGCCGCGGTCGAGCGTTTTGTGAAGATGGGCTGGGGTGTGGTCACCTCGGTGCAGGGCCGCGGCATCCTGCCTGAAGACCACCCGGCGAGCCTCGGTTCCTACAACCTGCAAAAGCCTGCGGAAGAGCTCTACCAGAGCTGCGATGCCATGCTGGTCGTCGGCTCGCGCCTGCGCAGCAACGAAACCCTGCGCTACAAACTCAAGCTGCCAAAGCTGTACCGCATCGACGCGAATGCGCTGGCGCACAACCGCGGCTACAGCAGCGATTACTTTGTTCAGGGTGACGCACTCGCCACGCTGAACGCACTGGCCGACAAACTCGAAGGCCGCATGAAGGTCGATGCCGCACTGGCGCTTGATGTGAAGAAGGCGCGCGCTGAAGCCGGCAACATGGTCGATGGCACGCTGGGCGCTTATGTGGCGCTGAAGAACGGTGTGGCCGCACAGGCCGGCAAAGACCTCTGGTGGGTGCGTGACATCACGCTGTCCAACAGCATGTGGGGCAACCGTGCGCCCATGCTCGACAACCCGCGCGCCGGTGTGCACGCGCTGGGAGGCGGCATCGGCCAGGGCCTGGCGATGGCCATTGGCACCTCGATTGCCGACAAGGAACACCAGCTCAAACGCAAGACCGTGGCCCTGATTGGCGATGGCGGCTTCATGCTCAACGTCGGCGAGCTGGCCTGCGCGGTGCAGGAAAAGGCCAACATCGTGATGCTGGTCATGAACGACAGCTGCTATGGCGTTATCAAGAACATCCAGGATGACATCTACGGCAGCCGCCACTGTTATGTGGACCTGCACACGCCGGATTTCGCACAGTTCTGCGCCAGCCTCAAGGTCACGCATTTCCGCCTGGGCGAACCGGCGCAGACCAAAGACGTGCTCGAAAAAGCTTTTGCAGCGACTGGCCCGGTCGTCGTCGAGGTCGACATGAAAACCTGGGGCCCTTTTGCCGCCAAGTTTGCCGGCCCCATCCTGAAGAAAGACTGAACGTGCTGGATGTCGTGCTCATCGGCTACGGTGCCATAGGCCAGGCGATCTGCCGCCGGCTGCAGGGCAGCGCGCGGGTGAATGTCACGCATGTGGTGGTCAGGCCGCAGCGTCTTGCAGAAGTGCAGGCCGCACTGGGCTCAACCATCAAGGCTGTGTCTGAAGTACCGGCCGGTACCAAACTTGCGCTGGAATGCGCGGGCCACGAAGCCCTTGCTGCCCATGTAGTGGGCGCGCTTGAAAAGGGTGTTGAATGCGCCGTGATGTCGGTGGGCGCGCTGTCTGAAGCAGGCCTGCCTGAAAAACTCACTGCTGCCGCAAGCCACGGCAAGACGCAGGTTCACTTGCTGGCCGGCGCGATTGGCGGCATTGATGCCATCGCTGCTGCACGTCAGGCTGGCTTGACCAACGTCACCTACACGGGCCGCAAACCACCAGGGGGCTGGAAAGGCTCTGCCGCTGAAAAAGTAGTCGACCTGGCTTCGCTCAAAGAAGCCGCAACGATATTCGAAGGCACGGCGCGCGAAGCCGCCAGCCTGTACCCGAAGAATGCGAACGTCGCCGCGACGGTATCACTTGCAGGCCTCGGCCTTGACGCCACACGTGTGCGCCTCATCGCCGACCCGGCCGTGACCGACAACGTGCATGAAATCAAGGCGAGCGGCGAGTTCGGCGAGATGCAGGTCACCATGCGCGGCAAGCCACTGGCTGAAAACCCCAAAACATCGGCGCTGACCGTGCTGTCGGCACTGCGCTTTCTCGACAACCGTGCCTCGGCCATCACGATCTAAAAAGATAAAACCATGACCACCCCTCACCTGAAGTCCCTGATCGCCGGCCAGTGGCGTGACGCGTCCGGCCCGTCCTACACCACCGATTACGCCCACGACGGCAGCGTGGTGGCGACGCTGAATGCATCCACAGCCGCCGATGTCGACGAAGCGGTACAAGCCGCTGAAAAAGCCCGCATGAAACCCGAGTGGGCCAACCTGAAGCCGCATGAGCGCGCCAGCATGCTGCATCGCATTGCTGCAGGCATTCGCGAACGTGGTGAAGACCTGGCGCAATTGCAGCGGCTGGACAACGGCAAGCCCATCAAGGAAACCCGCGCACTCGTAGCGAGCGCTGCGGGTACCTTCCAGTTTTTTGCAGCCGCCTGCGAGACGCATGAAGACGCCATCACCCCGGCGCGCGGCGACTACGTGACCATGAGCGTGCACGAGCCACTGGGTGTGGTCGGTGCCATCACGCCGTGGAATTCGCCGATTGCCAGTGAAGCGCAAAAACTGGCACCTGCCCTGGCAGCCGGTTGCGCCGTGGTGTTCAAGCCCGCAGAAATCACGCCGCGCATGGCCATCGAGCTGGCCGACATCGCACAAAAAGCCGGTGTGCCGGACGGCATCATCAGCGTGCTGCCCGGCAAGGGCTCCATCGTCGGTGAGGCGCTGGTGCGCCACCCGCTCATCAAACGCATTGCCTTCACGGGCGGCACCAACGTCGGCATGGGCATCGCCCGCATTGGTGCAGAAAAACTCATGCCCACTTCGCTGGAGCTGGGCGGCAAGTCGCCGACCATTGTCTGCGCCGATGCCGACCTGGACCACGCGGTCGCAGGTGTTTTGTACGGCATCTTCAGTTCTTCGGGCGAGTCCTGCATCGCGGGTTCACGCGCCTTCATCCACGCCAGCGTGTATGACGAATTCAAATCCCGCCTGCTGGCCGGTGTGAAGGCGCTGCGCGTCGGCGACCCCATCAGCGAGAGCACGCAGATGGGCCCGCTGGTCAGCCAGAGCCACCGCGCGTCAGTTGAAAAATATGTGCAGCTGGGCATCGACGAAGGCGCCAAATTGCTGTTCGGCGGCGCGCGTCCGCAGGGTGCCACGTTTGACAAGGGCAGCTACTACACGCCAACCGTGATGGAAGGCCTGCCCAACAGCGCCCGCATGTGCCAGGAAGAAATTTTCGGCCCCGTGCTGGCCATGCTGCCCTGGAGCGATGAGGCCGACCTGGTCGCGCAGTGCAACGACAACGTCTACGGCCTGGCCTCCGGCATCTGGACCAAAGACTACAAAACCGTCTGGCGTCTGGGCCGCGCACTGCAGACCGGCACGGTCTGGGTCAACACCTACAAGGTCTTTTCCACCAGCACGCCCTTTGGCGGCGTGAAGATGAGCGGCACCGGCCGCGAGAAAGGCCGTCTCGGCATCCTCGAATACACGACCCAGAAAAGCTACTACTGGGGCACGAATGAAGCGCCCATGCCGTGGAGCACGATGTGATGCGGTTGATTGACAAGACAAAAACGGTTTACGAGGCAACCCAATGATTGAAGGCATAGACGCCATTACCTACTCCACCGACCGCTGGGACGACGCACGCAAGTTCTTCGGCGACTGGGGCCTGAAGCTGGCATCGGACACACCGGCCCGGCTGGACTTTGTGACCCTGAATGGTTGCGGTGTGAGTGTGGTCCGGCCTGACGATACGGCCTTCCCGCCCGCCATCGAAGCCGGCCCGACCTTGCGCGAAGTCGTGTGGGGCGTGACGCAGGCGGCCGACCTGGATGTGCTGGCCGCCCAACTGGCGTCGGCACCCGGGTTTGTGGATGGCCGTGCGTCAAACGGTACCGTGCGCGCGCTCGACCCGCACGGCATGCCCAACGTGTTCCGCCTGACGCAGAAGAAAAAGATCGATGTGCTGGGCTCGCCCACCAACCCCTGGGGCGACATCCGCCGCGTGGACGCCGCATCGCCAGTCTATGAACGCGCCGAGCCCGTCGAGGTGGGCCATATTGTTTTGTTCACCGACAGGCTGGAGCAGGCTGAAGCTTTTTACCAGTCCATCGGTTTTGTGACCTCTGATCGTTACCCCGGCCGCGGCGTTTTCATGCGCTGCGCCCCGGAGGCCGGGCACCACGACGTCTTCCTGCTCAAGCTGCCGAACAAACCCATGGGCCTGAACCATGTGGCCTTCACGGTGCGCGACATTCATGAAGTGTTTGGCGGCGGCCTGCACATCAGCCGCTGTGGCTGGAAGACCCAGCTCGGCCCGGGCCGTCACCCCGTGTCGTCGGCCTATTTCTGGTACTTTGAAAACCCCTGCGGCGGCCTGATCGAATACAACGCCGACGAAGACCACCTGACCGACCAGTGGACGGCGCGCGAGTTCGAACCCAGCCCGACGGCCTTTGCCGAATGGGCCATCGACGGCGGCCTGGATGGCAACACCCGGCGCCAGCCGAATGTGGCCGCCGGTGGCACTTTCCTGACCGAAAAGAAGCCCCACTGAAACATGGCGATCACATTTTTTCAGCGTGGCGTGGTGTTGGCGGGCAGCGCCTTTGAGCATGAAGCCGGGGCCAAGCGTGCTGTGGCGCCACGCATTGCCGGGCTGGGATTTTTCCTGCTTGCAGCGTTTGCCGGTGCAGGCGCAAACGCCCAGGCCCCGGTGGAAGCCGCGCTGGCTGCAGAGCCGTTCCGCATCATTTCGCCTTTCCCGCCTGGCGGCCCGGTCGATTCGCTGTCGCGCATTCTTGCCGCCGGCCTGACGGAGCGCTACAAACAGACGGCCGTGGTCGAGAACCTCGCTGGTGCGGCGGGCAACATCGGCATTGAGAAGGTCAAGCGCGCCAAACCGGACGGCCACACGCTGCTGGTGGTGCCCGCCGGCAACCTGACCATCAACCCGACGCTGATGCCCAACTTCCCGTTCAACATCGAACGTGATTTTTCGCCCATCACCATGCTGGCCAAGGCCCCCAATGTGCTGGTCGTCAATCCTGCGCTGGGCGTGAAGACCGCAAGGGAACTGATCGCCATGGCCAAGGCCAGGCCGGCCAAGCTGGCCTATGCCTCGCCCGGCATCGGCAGCGGCCTGCATCTGGCGGGCGAGCTTTTCAAGCAGCAGGCCGATGTCGATCTGCTGCATGTGCCTTACAAGGGCACGGGGCCTGCACTCAATGATGTGCTGGGCGGCCAGGTGCCGCTGATGTTCGGCAACCTGCCGGGCACGCTCGCGCACATCAAAAGCGGCAAGCTGCTGGCACTCGGCCTGACCGAATCTGCACGCAGCGCCACGGCACCCGAAATACCGACGCTGGCCGAGCAGGGCATCAGCGGTGTGGTGGTCACGTCCTGGTACGGCTTGCTGGCACCTGCCGGCATGCCGGCCGCGACGGCGGAGCGCCTCGCCAGGGATGCGGCAGAGATACTGGGCCAGCCTGCGGTGCGCGAGCAGCTGAAGGCGCAAGGCCTGACCGAGACCCTCATGAAACCCGCCGAGTTTGCAAGCTACATGCGCAATGAAACCGCGCAATGGGCACGAATCATCAAGACCCGCAACATCGTTGCGGAGTAAATTTTTCTGTATCAGGAGACCCCACCATGACCATGAACAGCATTCCCATCCACGCGCTGCAGGACCGTTTCCTTGAGCCGCACCAGGCCCGCCAGCGCCCGCCCACCACGTTTGAAGACCTGCTGGGCGATTCCATTGAGCGCGGTTTTGCCGCCGGTCACTGGGAGCTCGATGCGCTGGTCGCCCACCTCAACCACGGTGGCCCGCTGGGCCCCAACGGCGAGCCCTGGACGGCTGAGTCTTTCCAATCCATCATGAAAACACTGGGAGAGTGACATGACCACCGCAACCGCAAGCCCTGCTGCCACCACCCCTACCGCCGCCGATGTCGACAAGCTGCTCGAGCGCGGCTTGTACGACCTCTGGTACCCGATCTGCCCGTCGCACTTCGTCAAGGAGCGTCCCGTCTCCATGCGCCGCCTGGGTTACAAGATCGCCGTCTGGCGTGATGCCAACGGCAAGGTCCATGCACTGGAAGACCACTGCCCGCACCGCGGCGCGCCGCTTTCCATGGGTGTCAACCTCGGCGACCGCCTGGCCTGCCCGTACCACGGCATCGAGGTGCGCTGCGACGGCACCGTGACCAAGGTGCCTGCCAGTCCCGGCTGCACGCTTGAAGGTTCACGTGCGACGCGTTCTTTCCACGTGGTTGAAGCGGCCGAGTCGATCTGGATCTACAACGCCCGCGAGTATGTCGAGACGCCGCCACCGCTCAACCTGCCTGAAGAAATCAGCAGCCCCGAGTGGAGTTCATTCCTTTGTTACGTCGAATGGCGCGGTGACTACCGTTACGTGGCCGACAACGTGATGGATCCCATGCACGGCAGCTTTGTGCACAAACAGTCGCATTCGATGAGCGAAGGCGACATCAGCGCCAAGTTCAAGCTGCGCAAGACCGACAGCGGCTTCATGTTTGAAAAAGACGGCCAGCGTGATGTCAACTTCGACTGGACCGAGTGGGGCGACACCGGCACACAGTGGATGCGCCTGGCGATTCCCTATCCAAAAACCGGCGGCCCCGGCGGCAGCTTCACCGTCATCGGCAGCTATACGCCGGTCAGCCCACAGCTGTCCGTCGTGTTCTTCTGGCGCTGCCGGAAGGTCAGCGGCTGGCAGCGTGATGTCTGGCGCTTTTTGTACCGCAACCGCCTCGAGCAACGCCACTGGGTAGTGCTGGAGCAGGACCGCGTCATGCTGGAAACCATGGAGCCCGATGCCAACCAGCGCGAGCACCTGTATGAGCACGACATCGGCCTCTCACGCCTGCGCAAGACCATGCAGAACATGGCCTTGAAGCAGCTGACGGCGAAGTGAAGGCGACATAAAAGATGGACCTCGACATTGCCGGCCGCAAGGCACTGGTCTGTGGCGCCAGTGCCGGCCTTGGGTTGGCCTGCGCCGAAGCGCTGGCGAAAGAGGGCGTCGAACTGGTGATTGCGGCGCGCACGGAGGCCACGCTGGTGGAAGCCGCCGCAAAACTCGCAGCGATCTCGAAAGCACCGGTGTCCTGGGTCGCGGCCGACGTCACGACCGAAGCGGGCCGGCAGAAGATTTTTTCCGCCCATCCCGACTTCGACATCGTCGTGACCAATGCCGGCGGACCGCCGCCGGGGGACTTCCGCAACTGGGACCGTGATGCGTGGCTGGCGGCGCTGGACGCCAACATGCTGAGCCCCATCGAGATCATCAAGCACACGGTCGACGGCATGATGGCGCGCGGCTTTGGCCGCATCATCAACATCACCTCGAGCGCGGTGAAATCACCCGTCGACGGCCTTGGCCTGAGCACGGGCGCGCGCAGCGGGCTGACGGGGTTTGTGGCGGGCCTGGCGCGCAGCACGGTCGGCCGCAACGTCACCATCAACAACATCCTGCCGGGCACGTTCGACACCAAACGGCTGGCCGGAAATTTCGCCGCGCAGGCCAAACGTGAAAATGCGAGTGTTGAAGAGGTGATGGAAAATCGCCTGGCCAAACATCCCGCGCACCGCTTCGGTCGGCCCGAAGAGTTTGGCGCGGCCTGCGCATTTTTATGCAGCGCGCATGCGGGTTACATCAATGGGCAAAATCTTTTGATGGATGGCGGCTCGTTCGCCGGCGCCTGGTAATTTCGTGTCGTCTCGACGGTGATAGCCGCGCTGCTTCGTCTTGCGCTCGCCGTTGAGACGAAGCGAAATTCATCGCTCAAACTGTCATTGGCCTGGTCATGCCGGTCATGACGAATTCACTTCCCGCCCATCTGCTTTTTGAAATCCTCGCAGTAGTCCTTGTCGGGCAGCGCCGGCGTCGGCCACACAGCATCAAACATTTCGGCCCGCTCGCTCTCGGGTGATGTGCCGGCCCGCAGCCGCAGGGTTTTGCTCTTGATGTCCGCGCGCAGGTGTTGCGGCACACCGAGGTTGCGGTCGGCATGGCCGCTGCCGGACAGCAGAACCACGACCTTGCCGGGCAACACCGAGTTGCCGATCGTGCCGGCCATGCTGATGTCTTTGGCGATCTGGATGCGGGTCATGGGTGTGATCTGGCTCTCGGGGAGCAGGTTGCAGTGGCCGATGCGTATCGCCTGCTGCTGTGCTTTCAGTGCCGGGCCGGGCAGCTGGCCGTCGAGTTTGGCGTCGGCCATGCTCGCTTGCATCTGGCCACGCGGCAAATTGGCGCCAACCACCGGCACGCCAGCCCGCACGGCCGTCATCACGGCGGGGCCATAGGCGTCCCACGGCCAGGCCTTGTCATTCCACTTGAGGGCGCTCTTGACCTGTTGTTCGGTCGAGCTGGGGTGTAGCGTGGCGGTACTCACGCCGGTATCGGCCATCTCCAGTGCCACGGCGGCGAGCGTGCTGCGCTGTGCGAGCAGGGCGATGACCTGCTGTTCGATCTGCTGGTGCGCTTGGGCATCGTGTTGTTCGCCAATCAAGAGCACGTCGGCGGGCAAAAGCGGGTCGATGCGCGCGGCGGTGGCGGCGGCGACCGCTGGATCCAGCGGTCGGATCACAGGTGGTTCCGGCTGGCTGGCGCAGGCGGTGACGATGGCCAAAGCCACCAGAACTGCCAGCGGCGCGAGGAGCCGACGGATACGGGCAGGGGATGCATCGAAGCCGATGGGGAGATGAGGGCGCATCCCGGAATACTAAGCCTTCCAGCGCTCGCTGCATCTGCGAGGCTGCCGGGCTACCCGTCAGCGAAAAGGCCTAAAAAGTTAATATGGAAGTTAACTTTTGGCCGTCCGGACCTTCTTGAAATTGACGCGGAAACAAAAACAGGCCCCAACAAGCCTGTTTTTACCCCTCAAATCGGGCTCTAGCCCTTTAAATACAAGCGTGAGCAGCTACTGATTTAATAGCAAAAAGCACCGGACGACGCTCAATGCAGCGAAATCGGCGTGTTGGCCAGGCCGCTGTAGCCTTCCAGCGTGTCTTCGATTTCCTGCTGGGTGGGCGTGTTTTGCTGCCAGGCGCTCAGGCGCTGCTGGAACATCTCGGCCCACGAACCGTCAAGGTAAACCTCTTTGCCCGAACGCTTGTCCACAATCTCGAAGCCGTGGCGTTCGAGTTCAGGCACCTTGGGTGCCGGCGCCGACTCTTCAGGCGCGTTGGCGTGAATCTGCACCACCACAAAAGATTCGGAGTCGTAGAGCATTTGCATGGTTTGGCTTCCTTTGTTTTCAGATAGCAACGATGGTGCCAAGTTCAAGAGTTGCCATGTAAATCAGGGGTTTACATGGCGCGATGGGGAAATACTGCACACCTTTGGCTTAAAGACAGGTCTTGTCGAAAGGTTCAGAGTGGTCTGATGATTTCCGACAGGGTCTGGTCGATGAAGTCACCGTTTTGCTGGGTGATGCGGTTGCGCACTGGCAGGTAATCGATGGACGGCGCGTACCATATCTCGACTTTCTGGTCGAACTCGCGGCGTGGTTTGCGCGTCAGTTTGAGGGTGGCAAACTCGCCAGCCGGCAACTGCAGCTTTTCTTCGGCTTCGACCACGAAGGTCCAGATGTCGGCGTCGCGCGGGCCGACGGTGTACAGCGTGATTTCGCTGCCGGTCGGGAAGTTCGCCGGGTTGGCTGCGAGCATGCCGGCCAGCTGCATGAACACGCTGACACGGTCTTGCGCGCCCTCGGCCCAGGGCGCATCCGGGGTGTTGGCGCTGAAGGTGATTTTTTTCTTCTCGGTTTCAAAGTGCGCAGCCTGCTCACTCCTGAACTTGTCGGAAAAACGCATCGGCGCCAGCCCGCCCACCGTCACACTGCCCACGCTGGTCATGGTGCGGGCGCCAATCAAAAAGGCGCTCACCGTCATATAGGCGTTGTATTCCCCGAACGTTCTTTTCCAGCCCAGTTCGGCGTTGGCGCGATAGGACATGTTTTTGGCGCTGCCTTCCATCCTGTATTGCAGTACCACCGACGGCGGCAGCTTGACCGAGCTGACGAGCGTGGTGGCCGGGCCCACGAGCTGCGTGGCGGTGCTGGATGCCACGGTGGGCGTGGCGGCTGCTGTCGCGATGTCCGGAAGCGTCGGCGTGACCACAGCCACCGTCGGCGATGCCTGGGCCTCCGTCACGGTTGGCGCCATCACGGGCGGCACGTCGGCCGCGGGTGCGGGCTGGACCTCTGGCTTGGGGGCTGGCGGGGGTGGTGGCGGTTTGGGCCGGGCGACCGGAACCGGCGGCGGCAGGACTGGCACCGGCGGCTTTTCAGCCTCGATGGTGCGGGTGGCGAAAGCCGCTGTCGTCGTGCCCGGGTCCAGCTTCATGCCAAAGTGGCCGGGCGCGGCCCTCAGCGCCAGCAGATGGACGGCCGTCACCGCAATACCCAGCAGCGCCAACTGCCGCCAGGTCGGCAGGCCTTTGATGCGTTTCATGCTGCGGCGAATCCCAGGTCAGCCGAGAGCTGGTCGGCGGCGGCTTTCAGCGGTTTGGACACCGGGCCATCCCAGGACGAATCGAAGCTGGCCAGTGAGCCGAGCGCCACCACGCCCAGCACCATGTGGCCATCGGCATCGAACACCGGGGCGCAAAACCCGGCCACGCCCGGCATCAGGGTGTTGACCACGCGGGCGATGCCGCGGCGGCGAACTTCTTCCAACTGCTGGCCCACCTCGGCCATGCTGGCCGGAACATCGCTGCGCCCGGCTTTCTGGGTCCGGGCCAGTTCGTCCTTGAGCAGTACGGCCAGCCGGTCGGCCGGGCTTTTGGCGGCCGCACTCATGAAGGCCAGAAAGCACAAACCCGTGGCTGACGACAGCAGCGGCATCACATCGCCCAACCGTAAATTGACGGTGATGGCCTGGGGCGACTCTTCCCAGTGCACCATGGTCGGGCCCTGGTTCCCCCAGACGGCGAGGGCCAGCGTCTGGCCGATGTCTTCCATCAGCGGGCCTATGCGCTGGCGGGCCAGCTTCACACTGTCAAGACGTGCCAGAGAGGCGAGCCCTAACTTCAGGGCGGCGGGGCCGAGGTCGTAGCGGGGGGAATTGGCATCCTGCACGACCAGCCCCAGGCGCTGGAAACTGACGAGGTAACGGTGCGCCTTGGCGGCGCTCATGCCCGCAGAAGCCGCCAGATCGCGCAGCATCAGCGGGCTCCTGGAGGCCGCCAGAACGTCCAGAAGGCTGAAGCCGACCTCGACCGACTGGATGCCGGCGCGCTGTGGTTCGCCGTTGTCAGACTCGGTTTCTGGAGAAATTGCCCGCTGGTTCATGCCGTTGAATTAGAATTGTCGATTACATTTAGGTAAATCAATTTCACATATCGTAACTTCACAAACACGTTGCGGGGTGCCTATTGATAGACTGACGCCCAAAATATGCGTGAAGCACGCTGAAATTCACCCGACAGGACATTGATGAAACTCGCCACCTATAAAGACGGTTCACGTGACGGCCAGCTGGTCGTGGTCTCGCGCGACCTTTCGACCGCCCATTATGCGACGGGCATTGCCGGCAAATTGCAGCAGGTTCTTGACGACTGGAACTTCATGTCGCCGCAACTGGAAGACCTGTACCAGACGCTCAACAGCGGCAAGGCGCGGCACGCATTTCCGTTTGATCCGGGCCAGTGCATGGCGCCCCTGCCGCGCGCCTACCAGTGGGCTGACGGCTCTGCTTTTATCAACCACGTCGAGCTGGTGCGCAAGGCGCGCAACTCGGAAGTGCCGGCTTCTTTCTACACCGACCCGTTGATGTACCAGGGCGGCAGCGACGACTTCATCGGCCCGTGCGACGACGTGGTGGTGGCCAGCGAGGACTTCGGCATCGACTTTGAAGCCGAGGTCGCCGTCATCACCGCCGACGTGCCCATGCGCGCCACGCCAGAGCAGGCTCTGGAGAGCGTCAGGCTGGTGATGCTGGCCAATGATGTGTCGCTGCGCAACCTGATCCCCGATGAGCTCGCCAAGGGCTTCGGCTTCTTCCAGAGCAAGCCCGCCACCGCGTTTAGCCCCGTGGCTGTCACGCTGGACGAACTGGGCGACACCTGGAAAGATGGCCGCCTGCACCTCACCCTGCAGAGCACCTGGAACGGACGCAAGGTCGGCATGTGCGAGGCGGGGCCCGAGATGACCTTCAGTTTCGGCCAGCTGATCGCCCACATCTGCAAGACCCGCAATGTGCGCGCCGGCAGCGTGGTCGGCTCAGGCACGGTCAGCAACAAGGACTGGAGCCATGGCTACAGCTGCGTCGCCGAAAAGCGCGCTATCGAAACCATTGAAGACGGCAAACCCAAGACCGAGTTCATGAAGTTCGGCGACACCATACGCATCGAAGCCAAAGGCAAGGACGGCCAGTCCATGTTCGGCGCCATCGAGCAGAAAATTGTGGCCGGCGCGGCCTAGTCAGGTCTGGCTGATAAACACCTTCAGCCCGCGGAGGAACATCTCGACCGCAACGGCCACAAGGATAAGGCCCATCAGCCGCTCGAAGGCCATCATCACGCGGTCACCGGCCACGCGCTGAATCCGCTCTGACAACACCAGCACCACGGCGCAGACGGCCATGGTGACGCACAGCGCGGCGATCCACTCCATGCGCCGGGCCGGTGCCTGTGACACGAGCAGCATGACGGTCGCCAGCGCAGACGGGCCCGCGAGCGCCGGTATGGCCAGCGGCACGATCAGGGGCTCACCCTGCAGCGGCTCCGGCTCATGTTTGAAGGACGGAAAGATCATGCGCAGCGCGATGAGGAACATGACGACGGCACCGGCGATCTGAAGCGAGAGGTCGCTCAGGTTCATGACGCGCAAAAACCCGTCGCCGACAAACATGAAAGCCAGCAGCAAAAGGAAAGCGATCAGCACTTCGCGCAGGATGACGCGCATGCGCCGCTCGGGCGCCACGCTGCGCAGGGCATTCACAAAGATCGGAATGTTCCCGAACGGGTCAGTGATCAGCAGCAGAAGGATGGTCGCGGATGCGAAGGTGTAGGTCATCTGGCGCGACTCATGTGGCGTAAATCGCCTCCATGTTTCGGAACCCCTTGATTTCCATGGGGTTACCGAAGGGGTCCAGGAAAAACATGGTCCATTGCTCACCGGGCTGGCCTTCAAAGCGCACCTGCGGTTCCAGCACAAATTCAGTCCCCGCCGTTTTCAGCCGCTCTGCCATCGCCTGCCAGTCCGCCAGCCCCAGCACGAGGCCGAAATGCGGCATGGGCACCAGCGTGTCGCCGACATGGCCGGTGCGCTCCGTCTTGAAGGGCTCACCCAGGTGCAGCGAAATCTGGTGGTTGAAAAAATCGAAGTCCACCCAGGTGTCGGTAGAGCGTCCTTCAGCACAACCGAGCACACCGCCATAAAAGCGGCGGGCCGCGTCGAGGTCGCGCACATTGAAGGCAAAGTGAAACAGGCTTTTCATGCCACCAGCTTATCAGGGCTGTGCCAAACCTTCGTCTTGAACGCGCTGCAAAATCATCCAAAATGGCGGCAGGGAGTCCGTGACACAGTCAAAAATCTGGCAGGACCATGCGCATCACCGACATACGCGAGCTTTCCGTGCAACTGCAGGGCAATGTGGCCAATGCCCTGGTCAACTTTTCCGAACACACCATCTCTTTGGTGGCCGTTTTTACCGATGCCGTTCGCAACGGCAAACCTGTGGTCGGCCTGGCCTTTGACTCCATAGGGCGTTATGCCCAAGGCGGGATTTTGCGCGAACGCATCATCCCGCGTGTGATGGCCGCCGCACGTGACGCGCCGGAAAGCCTGATGGATGCGGGCGGGGTTGCGTTCGACATCGCCAGCCTGCTGCAGGTGATGCTGAAAAACGAAAAGCCCGGCGGTCACGGCGACCGCGCCGCTGCCGTGGGGGCGCTTGAACTGGCCTTCTGGGACATCAATGCCAAGCTCGCGGATGAGCCTGCCTGGTGCACGGTTGCGCGGCACTTTGACACCGACGCGCAGGCAGCCGGCGTGCATGTGTATGCTGCCGGTGGCTACTACTATCCCGATGACAGCACGCAGCGACTGCGCGATGAATTTCGCCGCTACCAGGACATAGGTTTCGACGCCTTCAAGATGAAGATCGGTGGTGCATCACTGGCGGCCGACATGGCGCGCATCGAGGCGGCGCTGGAAATTGCCGGTGAGGGCCAGCGGCTGGCGGTCGATGCTAATGGACGCTTCGATCTGCCCACGGCCCTGGCCTACGCCAAAGCCATGGAGCCGCTGGACCTGCGCTGGTACGAGGAGATTGGTGACCCGCTGGACTACGACCTCAACCGCCGTGTGATCGAGGCCTACCGCGGTACGGTGGCCACGGGCGAAAACCTTTTCTCGGTGCCGGATGTCAACAACCTGCTGTTGTTCGGTGGCATGCGCCCCGGTCGTGATGTGTTCCAGATGGACCCGGGGCTGAGTTACGGGCTGATCGAATACGGCCGCATGCTCACCCGCATGGAAGAGCGCGGTTTCAGCCGCGCCGACGCGCACCCGCATGGGGGCCACCTCATCAACCTCCACATTGCGGTTGGACTGGGCCTGGGCGGCTGCGAAGCCTACCCGGGTGTGTTCCAGCCCTTCGGTGGTTACGCGCCGGGCTGCGCGGTCGGTGGCGGGCTGGTCAAGCCAACGGACGCGCCGGGCTTCGGGCTGGAAGAAAAGCAGGAGCTGCTGCCCTTCATCCGGCAACTGTGCGCCTGACAACACACAACATTGAACGGAGAACAAAAGATGAAAGTAGCCATCGTCGGTTGTGGCGCCATGGGTTCTGTCTATGCAGGTCTGCTGGCGGATGCCGGCAACGAAGTGCTGGTGGTGGACGGCTGGCAGGCGCACGTGGACGCGATCTGTGCGAACGGATTGCGCATCGAAGGTGCCAGTGGTGATCGCACATTAAAACTGCGCGCATGGACGGCCGCGCCCGACGAGCAGGTTGATCTGGTCATCGTGGCCGCGAAAGCCGTACAGGTGGCGGACGCGGCGAAGACGGCCGCCCGTATGCTGGGCCCGGACACGCTGGTGCTCACCATCCAGAACGGCCTGGGCAGTGCCGACATCGTTGCCGAGGCGGTGGGACGTGACAGGTTGGCGGTGGGGATTGCGGCGGCTTTCGGCGCATCCATGCGCGGCCCTGGTCATGCGCATCACAACAACATGAACGCCGTGAAGATGGGCGCGTATGCCGGTCTTGCGGCAGCGCGCCTGGAGGACATTGCGACCCTCTGGCGCGCTGCGGGTTTCAATGCGGAGGCCACCGACAACGTCGCCGCCATGCAGTGGGAAAAACTGATCTGCAACGTGGCGTTCAGCGCGCCCTGTGCGCTCACCGGCCTGACGGTGGGGGAGGCGATGGACGACCCGGACATCGGGCCGCTGGGCATGGCCGCCTCGCTGGAGGCCTGGCAGGTCGCGCGCGCCCGCAAGGTCGCCATCAATGTGAGTGACCCCGAGGCGTTTGTGCGCGCCTTTGGCGAGCGCGTGCGCGGTGCGCGCCCGTCGGTCCTGCTGGACCACGATGCGCGCCGGCGCAGTGAAATCGATGTCATCAACGGGGCCGTGCCGCGCGAAGCGGCCAAATGTGCCATGCCCGCCCCGGTCAATGCAGGTTTGACCGCGCTGGTGCGGCAGAAAGAACGCGATTTCTAGAGGAAGGCCGGAAATCGGTTGACGGCTGGCGCGGGCACTGCACAATGAAGGCGCAACCCCGCCGAGAAACACGGACACGGACAACTTCAACAGTGCACACCACGCCAGGAGACAACCATGAGTGACGCAGACAATCCATCTTTCGCCGGCTTTGGCAAATTTGTGCCCGGCTTTGATTTTTTGCAGAACCTGGCGACGCAGGCTGCCGGCAGCGCAGCGCAAAAGATTCCGCAGTTGCCCAACCTGGGCAACTGGGTCGCACCCACCCTCAATGTCGAGGAGCTCGACAAGCGGATTGAAGAGCTCAAGGCCGTGCAGTTCTGGCTCGACCAGAACGCCATGGCGCTCAAGGCCACGATACAGGCGCTGGAAGTTCAGAAGATGACCCTCGCGACGCTGAAGGGCATGAACTTCAACATGGGCGACGTCGCCAATGCTTTCAAGCTCAAGGTCGCCGACAGCGTGGCCAGCGGTGTGCAGAGCGTGGCGGACAAAGCCAAGAGCTTTTCAGGGCTGGAGGTTCCGACATCCACGTTTGGCACCACTAAAAAACCGGCGGCATCCAGAGCGCCGGCAAGCAAACCCAAAGCACCTGCTGCGCCTGCCCCGGGCGGCGTTGTGGACCCGATGCAGTGGTGGGGTGCGCTGACGCAGCAGTTCCAGACCATCGCCGCAGACGCGATGAAGGACGCTGCCAAAAAGACCGCGCTGAACACCGGCAAAAATCTGGCGACAGGCCTGGCCAAAGATGCCATGAAGACAGCCACTGGCATGGCCCGCGGCGTGGCGGAAAGTGCAGGCAAGACCGTGGCCGGTGGCGCACGTGCAGCGATGAATTCGGCCTTGCGCAGCAGCCAGGCCTGGCCTTCGCCGCTGGCATCAACGCCGGCACCCGCCGCATCGCGCGCCAAACCCAAAGCAAAGCCCGCGCCCCGCAAGGCAGCGCGAAAGACCTCGCGTTAAACGCGGGTGAAGGCTTCTGCAAAAATCGGGGCAGAAGCCCGTTGAGACTTTTGAATTCACACCCCGCAAGATCATGAAACTTTTCCCTTACGGCCACGCCACCCATCCGCAATGGCAGATGGCGGCCGGTCTGGTACTTGCGCAGCTTCGCGCCTACATGGCCTTGCCCGGGTATGCCAGCGCACCCACGCTGGGGCTGCTCTACATCACCGATCACTATGCATCGCACGCACAGGACATCCTCGACCATGTGAGCGCCGAGTTGCCCGAGGTGCCCGACTGGAGTGGCACCGTCGGTGTGGGCATTGCCTCCAACAACGTCGAGTACTTCGACGAACCCGCCCTGGCGGTGATGTTGTGTGAGCTGCCGCATGACCAGTACCGGGTGTTTTCGGGTGTTTCGCCCTTGCCGCCCGTAAGCCGTTTCAAGGCGCACACGGCGCTGGTCCATGCCGATGCTTCGACGCCCGATGTGGCTGAACTGATTGCAGAGATGGCCGCCCGTACCGACAGCGGTTATGTGTTTGGCGGCATGGCCTCCAGCCGTTCAGAGACCGTGCAGTTCGCCCTGAGTGGGCATGGCAATGTGAAAGGGCAGGGGGCTGCCAGCGGTGTTTTCAGCGGCGGCCTGAGCGGCGTCGCTTTTGCACGTGATGTCACAGGCGGCATGGGCCTGATGTCGCGGGTCACCCAGGGCTGCCAGCCGGTCTCCGCCAACCACGAGATCACTGCCTGCGAGGGCAATGTCGTGACGGAGCTGGACGGCCAGCCTGCGCTCGATTTGATGCTGGCTGAACTCGGTGTCTCGCTCGACCAGCCGCGTGAGGCGCTGGCCAAGGTACGCGGTACTCTAGTCGGGCTCAGTCACCCGGACGACCGGCTCAGTGATGCGCGCATTCAGCACGCCGGCCAGTTTGGCGCCGAAGTGGTGGTGCGGCACATCATCGGCCTCGACCCTGCACGCAAGGGTATCGCCATTGCGGAGAACCCCTCCGTGGGCATGACGCTCGCTTTCTGCGAACGCAATCGCGAAGCTGCCCGCGCCGACCTGATCCGTGTGTGCGCCGAGATTCGTGAAGAACTTGAGCCCGAAGAGGTCACGCTGGAAGTGGCCAGCGCGCTGAGTGCACCTGAGGCCGAATCCGCCCCGCATGCGGCGCGGCGCATCGCGGGTGCGGTGTACGTGAGTTGTTCGGGTCGGGGTGGCCCGCACTTTGGTGCGCCCAGTGCGGAGATGCAGATCGTGCGCCGCGCGCTCGGTGATGTGCCCCTCGTCGGGTTTTTTGCCGGCGGAGAAATTGCACGTCATCACCTGTACGGCTATACCGGCGTGCTGACCGTGTTTACCGAGCGTGAGTGACTTGCCGTAATCTTCGTAGGGAAGGTGCTGTAAGCAGGGGCCGCAGATCCGGCTTTGCCGGTGTGCAGGCGCCGTCCCCTGCAAGGGGAGAGGCTGCTACACGCAGTGAGCGGCAACAGGGGTGCGCATATCAACGCCTCAATGCGGCAAACGCGCCGAACTCCCAGCTGCGCATGCCCAGCAGCAGGGTGAAACCCTCGCGGTCTTTGGCGCTCAGCTTCTGGTCGGCCTGATGTTGCTGCGCAAAGTCCTGTGCCACACGTTGCATGCGCTCCAGAAACGACGGCGCGAGTCCGCGGCTGATGGAACCATGAACTAGCAGCAGGCCTTCTCCCGCCCCATCGAAACCGCCTGAAAAATAATCCAGCAGCGCGTTCTCGCGGAAGTAGTCCATCACGGGGCCGTGCGGCCGCCAGCGGAAAGTCTTGGCGAGTTTGAGTCGGTAACGGTTCATGGGCTTGAGCTCGATGATGCCGATGCGGTCGAGTTGCGCAAAGTACTTGATGCACTCGGCCTGCGTGAGGCGGTAGTGTTCAGTCACCTGATCCAGCGTCCATTGCGACAACACGCAGATGGCTGTGAGCAGCAGCTTCTTGTCTGCGATCACGGCCTTTTCCTGCGCCTGCGTCAGCTCGGCCAGCAGCGGCTGTGAATCTGCCACGCGCCGCGCGAGGTCGGCGAAATCCAGCTTGAGTGCGCGGCATATGGCATCCACGCGCGACAGCGGCATCTCCCCCTGAGCCAGCATGCGCTTGACGCTGGACTCCGCCATGCCCAGCGCCCGGGCCAGGTCGGCATAGGTCATCTGCGCAGCCTTCAGTTCGCGTTTCAGGACCTGTACGAGGTCTGCGGTCGTGCTCACGGTGTTCCTTTGAGGGGTATCGATTTTTGATACTAACAGCAGATGAATGTCACCCCGTACCGAATAGAGCCTCCTTTTTAAGGCTGGCGATCCACACTTGCGGCCATCACAACTTGCAGGAGATGACCATGCGACTGACCGTCAAACCAGTTCACCGTATGACCGCGCCGCCGCCGCTGGCGTTCATGCGCACAGTCGCCGCGAAGTTGACACTCATCACCTTGGCGCTGGTCCTGCTCGCCTGCGCCGGTCCTTTTGTAGGGCATCCCGCGGCATACCACGCGTTTGCAGATCACAGGGCTTTTCTCGGCATCCCCTTCACGATGGATGTGCTGAGCAACCTGCCCTTCGCCCTTGGGGGGCTGGTCGGCCTGTGGCTGGCGTGGCCATGTGCAGCGCGGGCCGCGCGGGTGTTTGCCGCCAGTCGTGCGCAGGGGGCACAGGCGCTCGTCTTTTTTAGCGGGCTTGTGCTGACGGCGGGCTGCTCTGCGTGGTACCACCTCAATCCCAGTGACGCGGGGCTGGCTGTTGACCGCTACGGCATGGTGGTGGCATTTGCCGGCCTGCTGGGGCTGGCAGCGGGCGGCCGTGCCGGACCGCGAGCCGGCGCGTTGCTGACTGTGCTCGTGCTGGCCCTGGGTCCGCTGACGGTGGCCGCATGGTCGCTCACCGGCAATGTCACGCCCTGGCTGGTGGTGCAGCTTGGAGGTCTGCTGGTGATTTTGTGGCTGGCCAGCCTTGCGCCCGTCGACGGTGCCTTGCATGTGCGCTGGTTTCTGGTGGTCGCCGTCTATGTGCTTGCCAAGTGCCTGGAGCTGGGCGATCACCTCGTCTACGACATGACTGGCCAGCTTGTTTCCGGCCACAGTCTCAAGCATGTCGTTGCCAGCCTGGCGGCGTGGCCTGTCATGAATGCCCTGCTCCAGAGGCGGGTAAACACTTGCGGTGTGCTGGGGTCTCCTGACATCAAAGCAGGGCAGAATCGCACGGTCACAGGTCGCTAAATGGCCCGTGCACAGCCGTATAACATCTCAAAAATCGGAGCAAGCATTCATGAGTGATGACGCAGTAAATCAGGCGCGGATGACCGCAGACCTGCCTCTCGACCCGGACCCACATGCGCATCCCAACCAGTTTGCCCTTTTGGGACAACGCCGGTTTGCCCCTTTCTTCTGGACGCAGTTCTCTGGCGCGGCCAACGACAACCTCTTCAAGTTTGCCTTCACCGTGATGGTGACTTACCAGCTCAGCGTGAGCTGGTTGCAGCCCGCCATGGCCGGGCTGGTGATCGGTGCCCTGTTCATCCTGCCCTTCTTGCTGTTTTCTGCAACCAGCGGGCAGTTGACCGACAAGTTCGAAAAAACGCGCGTCATCCGTTTTGTTAAAAACCTCGAAATCGCCATCATGCTGCTGGCGGCCTCAGGTTTTTTGAGCAGCAATATCAACTACCAGGTGCCTGTGCTGCTGGGCTGTACGTTTTTGATGGGCCTGCATTCGACACTCTTTGGTCCGGTGAAATTTGCCTACCTGCCGCAGGCGCTGAACGAGCGCGAACTGACGGGCGGCAACGGCATGGTCGAGATGGGTACCTTTGTGGCCATCCTGCTGGGCAATATCGTGGGCGGACTGATCGTGGCCATCCCCGGCGTCGGTCCACACTATGTTGCGCTGGGCTGTGTGCTGCTGGCCCTGGCAGGCCGCTTCACGGCGCAGTTCATACCCCTGGCGCCGGCGACCGACCCGGAGCTGAAGATCAACTGGAACCCCGTCACCGAAACCTGGCGCAACCTCAAGCTGGCCAATGACAACGTGGTGGTGTTCCGCTCCATGCTGGGCATCAGCTGGATGTGGTTTTTCGGTGCGGTTTTTCTGAGCCAGTTCCCCAGCTTTGCCAAGGAAGTCATGCATGGCAACGAACAGGTGGCGTCGTTGCTGCTGGTTGTTTTTTCCATAGGCATCGCGACCGGCTCGCTGCTTTGCGAAGTCCTCAGCAAACGCCATGTGGAAATTGGTTTGGTACCGCTGGGCGCCATTGGCATGAGCGTGTTTGCGATAGACCTCTATTTCGCTTCACGTGGCATGCCGTCTTCGTCAGTGATGGGTGTGGCCGCCTTTCTGTCGCAGCACTACCACTGGCGTGTGATGGTCGACCTGGCGCTGCTCAGCCTGTTTGCAGGCCTGTACAGCGTGCCCATGTATGCGCTGATCCAGTTGCGAAGCCAGCCCACGCACCGGGCCCGCATCATTGCCGCCAACAACATCCTGAACGCGCTGTTCATGATCGTGAGTTCCATCCTCGCAGGCGCATTGCTGGGGGCCAAATTTAGTATTCCGCAAATCTTCCTGTTCGTGGGTATTGCCAACGCGGTCGTGGCTTTCTACATATTCATGCTGGTGCCCGAGTACATGCTGCGTTTTGTCGCTTTCCTGCTGTCTCGGCTGGTTTATCGCTTCAAGGTCAACGGTGATCAGCACATTCCGACTTCTGGTGCAGCCGTCCTGACCTGCAACCACGTGAGTTTTGCCGACCCCGTTCTGCTGATGGCCGCCAGCCCGCGCCCCATTTATTTTGTGATGGACCACCGCATCTTCAAAACGCCTGTGCTCGGCTGGTTCTTCAAGCTGGCGAAAGCCATTCCGATCGCACCCAAGTCGGAGGACCCCGCACTCTATGAAGCCGCTTTCGAAGCTGCTGCCAAAATACTGCGCGATGGTGATTTGCTGGCCATCTTCCCCGAAGGCGGCCTTACAAAAAATGGCGAGTTGCAGGCCTTCAAGGGTGGCATCATGAAAATCATCGAGAACGCCGAGCGCGATGGTCTGGATGTCCCGGTGATTCCCATGGCGTTGACCAATCTGTGGGGCTCCTTTTTCAGCCGTGCGGAGAAAGGCGTGGCCATGGTCAAACCTTTTCGCCGTGGCGTATGGAGCAGCGTCGGGCTGAATATCGGCTCACCTGTGAATGCGAAAGCGGTGCAGCCGCAGGTTCTGCAGGACAAAGTGGCAATCCTCCTGCAGCGATAAAGTATTGTTTGGTGATACTTTAAGGCCATGGGGGAGTCACTGTATCGTTATCTGAATGCTTTTTGGACGTTGAGGCGCACATTACATGCACCTCAACAACCAAAAGGTTTTTATGCAGATGCTGATACACCGTGACTCCAAACCCTGGCAATTGCAGGTCTGGGTTTCTTTCCTGATCGCAGTCTTTCTGTGTGCCGTGGGGCTCGCGTGGCTGCCTGGCAAGGACCTTGACCGCGCATTCATGATCATGGGTTACTTCTTCTGCCTGTCCGCCGCATTTGTGCTGGCCAAGTATGTGCGGGACCAGGAAAAGAGCCGGACGGAAGGCAAGATGATCGACACACCCATGTTCAAGCTGGTGGTGTGGGGTGGTTTCTTCCTGGCGATGTCCCTGACGGGTTGGGGCTTGTGGCGCATGGAGATCAACGAAACCTACAAGGCCTTTCTGGGCGTGAGCTGGTTGTACCTCATCACCTGCAGTTTCACGTTGGCCAAGACCTTGCGGGACCGTCACGAGGCTGACCTGAACGAAGCCCAGCTCGCGGCCCGCAGGCAGGCGCAGACCTTACGCCAGACTGGCGAGACTGAATGAAATCCCACAACCCGGATTACAGGATCATCATGAAAGACAGGATTGCTTCAGCACTGATCGCCGCGTTGTTCATCACGGGCACGGCGACCACCTTCAATGCCCAGGCCCAGGCCGAACTGTCTGCTGTCAGTGCTTTGTCTGCGCTGCCAGCGGCTTCGGTGGTCGTGGGGGCCAGCGCGGCCGCCGGTGCGTTAGTCGCCGTGCCCGTGGTGTTATCCACCGCAGGTGCCGTGCTGGTCGTCAAAACTGTCGAAAGCACTGCCCGCGGCACCCTTTACCTATTGGAGCGTATATCGGACGGCGCCCGTGCCAGCATCGAAATGGCGGGCAGGGGGGGGGCAGGCGCCTCGCTTGTGGTTGGTGCATCGGTGCTGGTGAGCGTGGTGGCAGCGGGCACGGTGTTGTCTGTGGCAGGCGAGGCGATTGCCTTCATCCCCAACGCGCTGGGCAGGGCTTTGCTGCACAACGAACGTCTGACTTACTAAAACAGGTAGAAAAGATGAAAAAAATTGTGTTCACTGTTGCGGCGTGCCTGGCGCTCACCGCAGCCCTGCTGATCGCTCCGGCTGCCCATGCAGGCAGAGCATGCGGCGCTGCGAAACTCACCCCACAGACTGCGGGCCGCGCGATGACTCTGGCTGCGAAGACGCTCGCATCACTTAACGAGAGCGGGCAGAAAGTGGTGTTCCTCGCCCGCGCAGGCCAGGATCTGCGCAAATATGGCGTGTACTACTCCCATGTTGGTATTGCCTACCAACTGCCTGATGCGCAGGGCGGCCACACTTGGCAAGTTCTGCACAAGCTCAATGAGTGCGGTACGGCCAGCGCCAGCATTTATCGCCAGGGCCTGGGTGAGTTTTTTCTCGACGACCTCTGGCGCTTTGAAGCGGCATGGCTGGCGCCCACGCCGCAGGTGCAGCAGAAGTTGTTGGCCATGCTGCAGACATCTGGTGGTGCAACGGGCCTTCACCACAAGCCCTACAGCATCGTGAGCTACGTCTGGGGCAAAAAATACCAGCAGTCCAATCAGTGGGCCATCGAGACGCTGGCCGCCAGTATGGATGCGAGGGTCGCAACGCGCGGGGACGCTCAGGCATGGCTGCAGTCGTCTGGTTATCGGCCCGCCACGCTGACGATCGGCCCTGTTGCTCGCTTGGGCGGTCGGGTAGGTACTTCCAATGTGGCTTTTGACGACCACCCGCCCGAGAAGCGGTTTTCCGACCGTATCGAAACCGTGACCGTGGACTCGGTGTTCGACTGGCTGCAACGTGCCCGAATGACGGATGGCAATCGCGTCGCGATCGTCAAGCTGTGATTAATGTGCTCGCCTCATTCCCGCCGGGGGCCCGGCGTTCAGGGCTGGCCAGGCGCCGTCTCCGGCGCATCGGGTTGCGCAGTGTCGAACAAGGCAACGTCGCGCACGTTCTTTTGCACAGTTACAGCGGCAAACAGGCTGAGCAGGAAAGACATGGCGAAAAAGCCCTTTTCGCTGGGCGAGAGCGCCGAGTTCCACAAGCCGATGGCCAGCAGCAGCACCGCCACGCCGAGCGAAATCCAGCACAGGCCGAAATAGATACCGCTGACTGGAATGCTCTCCAGCCGGTCTCGCACAGACTTTTGCAGCGAGACGGCAGAGAAAAGACCGTACATGAGCAGGGTGAAGTAGTAGCCCTTCTCGTTGAGTTGCATTCCCGAATTCCACAAGCCGCTCAAATACGTGAGAGAGCCGACGAGCAACGCAGCCCACGACGCTCCGATAAAGGCTACCGTGGGGCGCTGCAGCGCTCGCATGATGGGTTCCCTGCTCATTGTCCTTCTCCCTTTGGAATTGATCAGTTTGTAGTATCGCCGAGCTCCCCTCATCAAACAATGGCACCGAATAAAGGGTTGCACTGCACTGTTTGTTCTGCATCGGAGCGCCTTTGCAATCGCCGGGTCACCATCACCGTAGACTCTTGTTTTCACCGCAGTCACCGTCCTTGAGGAAAAAGAAAATGAGTAAATCCCTGCGACTTTCCGAAAAATGGTTTCACCGCGGCCTCTGGCTGGTGGCGCTTGTCTTTGCGGGTTTCCTCATCGGGCTGGGCGGCACGCTGGTCGATGACCTGCCCAAGGTTGAGCGGCAGCTGTCCGTTGAGGACTACATGGACACATCGGTCACGGCGCCCGCAAGAAACAGCATTCGCAGCGCCGAGCGCGCCGAGCAGGACGCTGAAGCCGCGCTCGCGCAGGCACAGCTCAAACGCCGGGCCGCACAGGCGGATTCAGCCGCGGCCCGCGAGACGTTCGACAACTGGCTGGCCACGCGGCGTGCAACCCAGCAGGCGGACCAGGACACTGAGCTGATTGCGCGTACCCGTGCGCTCGACGCCCTCAAGGACAAGGAGCGTGCGGCCGGCGTGGCGGTTGAAGCACAGCAGCAGGCGGCGCTGGATGCGCGGCAGGCGGTGACGCGGGAACGCCGCAAGCTGGCCGAGATGGAGACTGTGGCCAGGCAAAAACTCAATGCCGAAGAGCGCCGCCAGGAATTGCGCGTGTTTCTCTACCGTCTGGCGTTGACCTTGCCCCTGCTGGTCGTGGCCGGCTGGCTCTTCGCGAAGAAGCGCAAGACAACGTACTGGCCGTTTGTCTGGGGCTTCATCATCTTTGCGCTGTTTGCCTTCTTTGTGGAACTGGTGCCCTACCTGCCGAGCTACGGCGGTTATGTGCGCTACATCGTCGGCATCATCGTGACGATCATGGTCGGGCGGCAGGCCATTGTGTCGCTGAACCGATATCTTGAAAAACAAAAGCTGACCGAGCAGCTGCCGGACGCGCAGCGCCGTGAAGAACTGAGTTACGACACGGCGCTGACACGCCTGTCCAAAGGCGTGTGCCCGGGCTGCGAACGTGCGGTGGACCTGAAAGCCCCCGGCATCGATTTCTGTCCGCACTGCGGCATTGGCCTGTTTGATCACTGCGGTGTTTGCAGCACGCGCAAAAGTGCGTTCGCCAAGTTTTGCCACGCCTGCGGCAGTACTGCGGAGCGCGGATCCTTGTTGCCCGCTACTGCAAAGGCGGCGGCAGCTTACCCGTCGCCTGTTTCATCAGCGGGCACGGCGGGTTGAATTCTGCCGTTGCTGTAACACGTTCGCCGTTGTGACGGGCGTCAACAATTTCGCAATCTGGAGGTGACTTGAGAGTATTGATTTTTAATACTTCAAGTTCAATTTAGATAAACTTGTATCGAATGTTGGCACTTTCCCGGGTGAGGCGATAAATACTTGCCGCACAAGCATTTGCTTGGGCCACCTGGTACTTTATGAAGTCCAATTCGTCGATCCCCCTGTCACGCCTTGTGCGTCGTGCAACTCTTGCCGGTCTCGTGCTCTGTACGGCCGCACTGGCCGGCTGTTATGTCGTTCCGGTGCAACCTGGCCACGCGCCAGTGGCTTCGAACGTGTACGTGACACCGATGCCACCAACCCCTGTGACTTTTGCTGCGCGCCTGTACCCTGCCAATGATGCAGCCTCAGCCTACGGCATGGTCGGGGCGGTCGTCACCAATGACATGAACGGGCGCGGCACCTTCACCACCAATATCGGTGGGGAAAGTTTCAACGGAGAGGCCACCCGCGTGGCGGGCAGCGCAGCACGAGAAGGTGTGGCCAACGGTTCTGGAAGCCGGGGCAGCTACCTCAGCTGCCGCTACCAAATGAACTCTGCAACTTTGGGTACCGGCCAGTGCAGGCATTCAAACGGTGCGCTGTTCACCATGCACGTGGGTAGCTGATGTTTTGACGGCGACTGGTCGCCGTCAGTCGCCGTCTGCTCGTCCGCCGCTGGGCCTCAATGGCCCAGCTGTTCGATAGCCACAATCTCCGGCGCAGCTTTCAGGTGACCCACATAACGCAGCGGTTTGTGGATCATCACCGAAGGCACATCGCCTTCGCGCATGTGCAGCAGGTCACCCGGGTTGATCAGCCGGGGGTCTGCATCGGTCAGCGGCAGGCCGACGCTGCGGTAGGCCTCCAGGATGTACTGCGAGCAGAAGAACTGGTCATTGCGTCCCAGGCCCAGCTGCACCGCCGCAATGCCGCGCAGGCACAGGTCCCTGATGGCTGACGGCACCAGCGGCAACTCGCACATGCGGCGTTCCACTGCAAACGGTGCTTGCAACATCACACCCAGAAAGTTGTATTTTTGACCGTCGTGTTTCTGGGTGAAGGCCTTTATACCGTCGGCCTGTTCAGGGGTGAGGTCGGGATGGCGGAAGGCCACAATGGTCGCTTCGTCGGCAACCATGGCGTCCACGCTGCGGTTGCGAATGCCGCTGCCGACGGCTTCTGAAATCTGGCCATTGCCCAGGTAGACCGCTGCGTGGCTGACCGGGGACAGCGTGATCAGCCTTATGCCGACCGAGTTCATGCCGTTTTCTGCCGTGAGGATGATGTCGCCGGGTTGAAGCACCTCTGCGCCTATCAGGGCTCCGCCATTGCCGGGCTTCAAGGCCATGTCCTGGAAAGCCAGCTTGGCGTTGCCGCCGTCCTGGCCCGGCTTGATGGCAGTGGCGCAACCCGCAAGCAGGGTCGCAGCTGCAAGCAGGCAACCCAGTGTCAGCCGGGATTTTTTCATGCAATATTCCTTGGTGTCGCGATGCATCAGGGCTGGGCGCGTTCCACCAGGTATTCGCGTGAATACCAGAAGGTGTCCGGCGTTTTCAATGCCGCCCAGGTGCCTTCTTTCGGGTCCTGCCGTGAGCGGATGTCCCAGCGCACATCAATGACGCGGCAGTTGGCGCAGGCGGGCTGGCCCAGACGGCGTTGCACCAGCACGTAGCGGCTGGTCTTGAGCAGGGTGTCGATGTCGGCGTCGCTGTAGTCCACCGGCTGTGGCGCGTCATAGGCGGCGACTTTGGCGCCGGTCAGCAGGAACTGGTAACGCTCGAACTGGCCGTTGAAGTTGTTGGGCACACGTACGGATTGTCCTTTCATGAGCGCCACGGTGCTGTCCTTGAAATGGCCGATGGGCCCATTGAAAGGCGCGGTGACCCAGGCCATGGCAATCAGGAAGGCAAAACTGCAAGGCAGCGTGAGCGCTTGCGTCCACGACTTTTTGACGATGCCCACCAGGCTGAACACGACCATCACCCCCAGCAGCAACCAGAACAGCGGTGAATAAACGCCTGCATCCTGCGTAGCCTTCACCGCGCCGTAGCCAATCGAGGCCATGGCCAGCGCGCCAAGGATGGCGCACACCAGTGTCAGGCTGAACCAGATGCGGGCTATGCGGTACCAGTACAGTGCGATCAGAACCGCGACTGCGGGCATGGCGGGAATCAGGTAACGCGCCGAGCGCTGGCTGGGCAGCATGAAGACCAGGGCCAATGCCAGCAACCAGAGCCACATGACTTTTTCTGCATCGCTGATGGTCTCACCGGTGTTGCGACGTGCACGGTAGCTGCGCCATGCAGTCCAGGCACAACCCACCGACAGGGGGAACAGCAAACCCGCATTCACAAAATAACCGGTCAGGATGACCGGTATGCCGCCCGCACCGCTGAAGGCCAGAGACAAATAGGACTGGCCAGACTTGAACTTGCCGGCATTCTCGCCAACGACGAACTCGCGCCAGACCTCACCGGGCAAAGGGTCCAGCACAAACCACAGGCTGAACACGCCCACTGCCAGCACGCAGATGACGGCTGTTTTGCACGCATCGCCCAACAGCCCCGGTCGAACGATGTGCCACGGCGCGTGCTTCGCATGAACGACCTGGTAACACAGTGCCAGCGCCAGGCCGACCGGTGCCACCATCGCAAATGATTTGTAGAGGCAGCCGATGCCGATGGCCAGGCCCGCCAGCAGCGGAAACTTCCAGCGCGAGGCCAGCATCTTTGCGGGCGACCAGGCGATGACAAAAAACACACTTCCCAGCCAGAAGGTTTCGGGCGCACTGGTGAGGTAGGGGCGTCCGTAGCGGTAGGTGCTGAAAAAACTCAGGAAGGTGATGGCTGCGATGGCGCCCATGGCGAGCGCATTTGCGGGTGGTGTGTCGCTTCGGGTGGGTGAAAGCGGTGCGGCCTTGTCTTGCCGGAAAATCTTCCATGACAGCGCGCCCACCATCAGCGCAGTGGCCCAAAGGTAAACCACGCTCGGCAGCCGCAGGGCCAGCAGGCTCCAGTGGTCGCCCCAGCCGCCTGCCACCATCGCCTGCCAGAAGAGCAGGGGCGGCTTGGTGTTGCGCATGAAGTCGTAAGAGCTGACCAGCGGCAGCCAGTGGCCGCTCTCGGCCGTCAGGCGGGCGATGTGGGCATACACCAGCTCATCGCCGTTGCGGGGAATGTGGTCGCCGCCCAACTGGAACAGGTAAGCCAGTGCCACGACGACGGCCAGTGCAAGCCACCAGCGGGGCGTGGGCTTTTGCCCGTGCAGTGACGGCGGCGTGCTCACGGTTTGCCCAGCGGTGAGTCCGATGGATCGGCGGGCTCGTTGTTGCGGCGGCGGAAGGTCAGCTTGTCGTTGGCCAGGAAGTTGAAGGCACTGGCCAGCGCGATGGCCAGGATGTTAGCCACGGCGTAGTGCAGGTAAATCGCAAGCCACTTGGTGACCAGGAACTGGATCGTGATGGACAGCGCCGCTGCCATCACATACTTGGCGAAGAGCACCAACGCCGACTGCTGCACGGCGTTCCGGCGATCACGCCAGGTCATCCGGCGGTTCCAGTAAAAGTTGCTGATGGTGGCGATGCTGATCGCCAGTGCAATCGAGTAGTTCAGCCGGTCATGCGAATCGGCAATGTGCCGGAACAAAAATTCCTGCGAGAACGCCAGCACGGCGAGGTTGATGACCGTGCCGCTTGCGCCCACCAGGCCGAACTTGATGAAGCGCCAGCGCGCCATGGGCTGCAGCTTGGGCGGCAGCAGACTGATAAGCTTTTCGGCGATGTCCCTGAGTGCGCTCATGGCTTCCCGCTTACTGTGTCACCGCAGTCTGCTGCAGGCATTCACGGGACTTGGCGAGCACCACGTCAGGCTGGATCACCTTCAGGCACTGGTTGTCGCCATCGCAGTATGACGAGCGGTGGTTGTACGCCGTCAGGCAGGGCGAGCAGGGCCAGCCACTGTAAAAAGAATGGCACTGCGGCGTCAGCGGTGCGTAGAGGCCGGGCGTTTCCGGGCCGAACAGCATCAGCGTCCAGATGGGCGTCAATGCAGCGAACTGCCCCGGCCCGCCGTCGTTGGTCACCAGCAGTTTGGCGACGTGAAACAGCGCCAGCAATTCGGCAATCGAGCGTGTGTAGCCCGTCAAGTCAATCGCCGTGCTGCCCGGTGCTGCGGCCTGGATGTTGGCCACGAGTTGCCGGGCGAGTTCGCGGTCGTCCTTCAGGCCGATGACGGCCACGGCGCAGCCATCGGCGACCAGGCCTTCGCAGAGCGTGGTGTACGAGGCCAGCGGCCAGGCCCGTATCGGCAGGATGCCGCCGCCCGGGTACACCAGCACCAGCGGTTTGCCGGCGATGGCGGGGAAGTCGCTGCGAAGCCTTTCCTGTATGGCGGGCACCAGCGATGCATCGAGCTGCACATGCGGCGGTGGTTTGCCTGACAGCGTGACGGCTTGTTTTGATCTGGGCACGGCCGTCGAATCGATGGCGCGCGCCAGTGTCAAAAACTGCGCGCTGATGTGCTGGTAAGGGTTGTAGGGCACCGGCCGGTTGATGTGCGAGCCGCGGTACAGGCCTTCCTGTGTGTGACGGTGAAAGCCGACCCGCACTGCGGCACCGCACGCAAACGACAGCAGGCTGCTGATGCGCGAAAAAAGTTCGCAGTCGATGGCCACGTCGACGTGCGCGGCACGCAGTTCGCGAATCGCCTTGAGAAGGCTGGTGAGCAGGCCGCCCAGCGACTTGTCGTCCACCGTGTGCACATTGGCATGCGGAATCACCTGCATCAGGTCGAGGATTTCGCGGTTTTTGCCGAACAGCAGGGCGTGCAGCTGGGCGTTGGGGTAACGCTGCTTCAGCCGCGCAAACATGTCGTGTGCCAGCACCAGGCTGCCCATCTCCGACAGCAGGATGACCACGATCGCGCGCGGTGCGCTGTCGGCCAGGCCCGTTGGTTTGAAAGGGCGGGTGATCGCGTCAAGCAGCGACACCGCAGCGCACAGCGGTATGCCGACCCATCGGTCTACCCAGCGCTGAACGGCTATGTTCATACGCCTCGCGCCCTGTCAGTGTGGAACTGCGACACGAAGGCGCCAAAAGTACTGGCGTCGAGTGCGTCGCGCACTTCCTGCATCAGGTTCAGGTAGTAGTGCAGGTTGTGAATGCTCGACAGCATGGGCGCCAGCATTTCACCGCAGCGCTCCAGGTGATGCATGTAGGCACGTGAGAAGTTTTTGCAGGTGTAGCAGGTGCAGGTCGCGTCGACAGGCGCATCTTCGGCCTTGTAACGCGCATTGCGAATCTTCAGGTCACCAAAGCGTGTGAACATGTGGCCGTTGCGCGCATTGCGCGTTGGCATCACGCAGTCGAACATGTCGACGCCTGCAGCCACACCCTCGACCAGGTCTTCCGGTGTGCCCACGCCCATCAGGTAACGCGGTTTGCCGGTGGGCAGGCGGTGCGGGGTGTGCGCCATGATGCGCTGCATTTCTTCCTTGGGCTCGCCAACGCTGACGCCGCCTATCGCGTAGCCGGGCAGGTCGAGCTCGACCAGCGCCTCGAGCGATTCCTGACGCAGGCTTTCAAACATGCCGCCCTGCACGATGCCGAACAGCGCGTTGGGGTTTTCAAGCCGCGCAAACTCCGTCATGCAGCGGCTGGCCCAGCGTTTGCTGAGCTCCATCGATGTCCGTGCTTCGGATTCCGTCGTGATGTGGCCTGCGGTGTCGTAAGGCGTGCATTCGTCGAACTGCATGACGATGTCGCTGTTCAGGATGGTCTGGATCTGCATCGAGA
>JAZKDR010000042.1:0-8281 GCA_040387435.1 Pseudomonadota bacterium | reverse complement strand
CCCATGATCATGAAGGTCGCGGTGCCCTTGCCGAAACATTCGCCGATGTTGGGGCAACTGGCTTCTTCGCAGACGGTGTTGAGCTTGTTCTCGCGCAGGATCTGCTTGATTTCGTAGAAGCGTGTGGTCGGGCTACCGGCCTTGACGCGAATCCACTCAGGCTTCTTGAGCACCTCGCCCTGCACCACCTTGACCGGGATGCGCGAGAGCTTGGCCGCGGCCTTCTGCTTGGCCAGCGGGTTGTAGTCTTCGGTGCTCTGGATATCTCTGACGACTTCCTGGGTACTCATGGTGTGCTTCTTTTGGGTGATGTGGTCAGGGCGCGAGGTAGGTGCCGAGCTTTTGGCCCAACACGTTCGCGGCGTCCTGCCAGCTTGCCGATACCCCGATTGTAGAAAGGTCTGTGGTCTTCAGTCCGGCATATCCGCAGGGGTTGATGCGCGAGAAGGGTTCGAGGTCCATCGCCACGTTGAGCGCCACGCCGTGGTAAGTGCAGTGGCGGCTGACCTTGATGCCGAGTGCGGCGATTTTGCCAAGGCCGCTGAACGGGTCCAGAGGGTTGAGTGGGCCGCTCAGGGCTGCGTGTGAAAACGGGTCGTCCAGCCGCACGTAGATGCCGGGCGAGCCGGTGACGCGGTGGCCTGTGACGCCAAAGTGCGCCAGCGTCCTGATGACCGACTCCTCGATGCGGTAAACGTACTCCTTGACGTAATAACCGGCGCGTTTTAGGTCGATCAGCGGATAGGCCACGACCTGGCCGGGCCCGTGAAAGGTCACCTGGCCGCCCCGGTCGGTCTGCACCACCGGGATGTCGCCGGGGTTGAGGAGGTGGTCACTTTTACCCGCCAGGCCCTGGGTGTAGACCGGCGGGTGCTCGCAAACCCAGAGCTCATCCGGGCTGTGGGCGTCCCTTGCTTTCGTGAACGCCTGCATGGCCTGAAACGTCGGCAGGTAGTCGACCATTCCTTTGGCAACGGTCTGAATGGCGGATGAAGACATGTGCAAGGTACGTTCAGGTCGCGGGAGTAGAAAAAGGCCTCAAACCTTGAAATGTTAAGTTGCAGGTTAACTTTTTAGTCAAATGTTAACTTGCAACTTAACATTTTTCAGTTTTAGCGTCTTTGAGGGCTGAAAGCGTCGTCAAAACCCGAAAACAGGCCATTTTTAAGCATCAAATCGGCCTCCAGACCAATAAAGACGAGCGTGAGCAGCTACTAAATAAATAGCAAATCGCGTGCTTACAACACGACCTTCACCATCGGGTGGGTGCTCAGCGTGCGGTAAAGCTCATCCAGTTGCTCGCGGGATGTGGCCGTGACGGTCACTGTCACGCCCAGGTACTTGCCGCCCTTGCTTTCACGCAGTTCGATGGTCGAGGCGTCGAAGTGCGGGTCGAACTGGTGGGCCACTGCCGTGATGGCCGCGACCAGGCCGTCGACCTTTTGCCCCATGACCTTGATGGGGAACTGCGAGGGGTACTCGATCAGCGATTCCTGGCGTGGTACGGCTGCGGCCTGCGCTGCGGCGTCGGTTTTCGGGGTGTCGTCTGGCGTGGCGTTCATGGCTGGGGCTCCGGCTTGGCCTTTTCGAGTTGATAGGCGTCGTACAAGCGTTTGTAGATAGGGCCGGGTTTGCCTTTTTCCACCCCATTGGCGGCGCGGTTGCCGACGGGTTGACCATCCAGCGTGGTGATGGGCAGCACTTCCTTGGTGGCCGAGGACAACAGCAGCTCGTCGGCATCCAGCACCTCGGCACGTGTGAGTCGGCGCAGCTCGAATGGAATGCCGTTGGCAGCGCACATCTCCTGCATCAGGCCGTAGCGAATGCCTTCCAGCACGAGCTTGTCTTTGGGCGGGCCCATGACCTTGCCGCCCTTGACGACCCAGACGTTGCTGGCTGCGGCCTCGCTCAGGTAGTCGCCGCGGAACATGATGGTCTCCAGCGCTCCGGCATCGACGCTGATCTGCCGCGAGAACACGGCGCCCAGCAGGCTGGTGCTTTTGATGTGGGCTTTTTCCCAGCGGAAGTCGTCGGCCGTGACGCAGGCCACGCCTTCGCTACGCTGCTGTTCGCCGGGCAGCTTCATGGCGTTGGTCATGACAAACACCGTCGGCGTCAGCCCTGGCAGCATGGGGTGGTCGCGCATGGCAACGCCGCGGCTGACCTGGATGTAGATGATCTGGTTGCCCGGCGCGCCGCCTTTGGCGTAGTCGGCCATCAGCTTGGTGGCGATGTCACGCCATTCGGTTTTTGTCAGCGGGTTGGTGATGCGCAGCTCGGCCAGGCTGCGGTCCAGCCGTGCCATGTGGTGCGCAAACCGGAACAGCTTGCCGTCGTACGTCGGCACCACTTCATACACGCCATCGCCGAAGATGAAGCCGCGGTCCAGCACGCTGATTTTGGCGTCCTTGAGGGCGGTGTACTCGCCGTTGAGGTAGCACAGGGTGTCGGGCAGCTGCGGCTGGACGGGCAGTTGGGTCATGTGAATTTGTGAACGGGGCGTTGGAAGCGTTCATTGTCGCGCTTCCCGGTATTTGGCACCGTGCGAAACGAAGCGTCTGCCCTGGCGGAGCCGCGGAGGGTGGGGGTAACGACTGCCGCAGCGCAGGGCCGCCCCAAGCAAAGGCAAGCCCCCTCGGGGGGCAGCGACCCGCGTAGCGGCGGAGCGTGGGGGCTAACGATTCCTTCGTTTGAACCAGATGCGCACGCGCCAGGCGAGCTTGACGGCGGCGTAGGCGATGAGGGCACCGCCGACTGCAAAAATCGCCATGCCCAGTATGGCAGGGCCGCCGAAAGATGCCAGCCAGGCGATCATGCTTTCGCCTTCGGCGCGCGGGTCCGCGGGCGGTGCGCCCGTGACGAAGGCGCCGGTCTGGTAGGCCAGCCAGAGCCAGAAACCGACTGTCAGCGGGTTGGTGATGAAGGTGATGCCGGCAGCAACCGGGATGTTGGCACGCCACCAGACGCTGTGGGCGGCCGCCGCCAGCGTTTGTGCAAAAGGCAGTGCAAAAGCCCAGAACATGCCGATCGCCGCACCGCGCGCCACGGGCTCACAGCGCAGACGCCAGAGCGCCGGATCGAGCACGCGGTGGGCGATGGGCTTGAGCCAGGGGTGGGTGGCCAGCACCTCACGGTTCGGGAGGGAGGCTTTCCAGCGCTGCGTCCAGTGCGGTTTGTCGGCCGTGCCTTTGCCTGATTTCATGGCCGGGCCCGGGCTGGCAGCACGCGTGTTTCGCCGACGGCCATGACGGTGAAGTCGGTGTCTTTCAAACCTTGTGCGGTGCGTGCAACAGCGAGGTCTTTGGGCGGCTGGTCCAGCGGTTCATCGGTCAACTCAAACGTGCCCCAGTGCACACCCACGCTGCGCTTGGCCCCCAGGTCTTTGTGGATCTGCACGGCTTCGGCCGGGTTGACATGCTGTTCGGCCAGAAACCAGCGGGGCTCATAAGCACCGACAGCGATCAGCGCCAGGTCAAAGCCGCCGCCCTTGTCCGCCGACAACCTGTCGGCAAACCGGGCACGTGTGTCGCTGAAGTCTTTGGAGTAGCCGGTGTCGCCGCTGAAGTACCAGTGAAGGTCGGGCGCAAACACCGCATAGCCGCCCCACAGTGTCTGGCTGCGGTCGCCGAAACTGCGGGCCGACCAGTGCTGCACCGGCGTGAAGTTGAACTCGACGCCCTTGAGCACCTGCCTGTCCCACCAGTCCATCTCGACGGTGTTGCCTATGCCCAGATCGGTGAACCACGACTTCATGCCGAGCGGCACCAGAAACAGCGTGGGTTTGCCGGCGGCTTTGGAGCGTTCGGCGATGTCGAGCACCGAAGCCTTGTCGAGGTGGTCGTAGTGGTTGTGCGAGATCAGCACCACGTCGATCAGCGGCAGATCGGCCAGCGCGATGCCCGGCGGCTGGGCGCGTTTGGGCCCGAGAAACTGGAAAGGGCTGGCGCGTTCGGACAGCACCGGGTCGGTCAGCACATTGAGGCCGCCGGCCTGCACCAGCATGGCGGCGTGGCCGATCCAGGTGATGGCGGGTGGTTTGGGCGCGACGGCCGATGGCGTGGCGTAGGCCTGGATGGCGGCGAGGTCTGCCGCCTGGGTGGGAATGGGCTGTTCGGGCGGTTTGGGGAGGTCTTGCTGCCGCCGCTCGATTTGCCAGCGGATCAGCTGGCCAAAGGTCTTGTTGACCGAGCCGATGTAGTTGTTTTTAAACCCCTCGGACGTGTGGTGCGGTTTGGCGGGGTCGTAATAGGGGTTCACGGCGGTACAGCCTCCCAGCAGGGTGAGCACAAGTGTGGCAAATGGCAATCGCATCGTGAACATGGGGTATATCAGGGTTGGGGCAAGGCCTCAAACCAGAAAAATCACGGCGGCGATCGCGACCGCGCCGAGTACGAGGTTGATAGTGGCCAGCGTTGCAATCTGGCCGACGCGGCGACCGCCTTCAGGCCAGTCGCTCGCCGCCACCGCCAGCTTCAGGCGGCGAAACGGGCCGAAATACAGGTGGCCGAACAGCAGGAACATCACGATGCCGATGCCCATCATCAGGTGCCAGCCCATGGGCGCATTCTTCATGCCGACGCGCAGCAGCATCGCAAGCCCGGTCACAAGAAGAATCACAATCGCCGCCCAGACCAGCGCAAAAAACCTGTGCAGCACCTGTGCAATCAGCGGCAAACGCTGCGGTGGTGCCAGTTGACCGGCGGCAGGCCGCAGCGCAAACAGCATAAAACTGACGCCGCCCAGCCAGGTGATGGCGGCGGCGATGTGCAGGAATTTCATCAGGGCGGACATGGCATCCTTTGTCGGTTTTTGAAGGCGTGCCCATTGTGTACGAGGCGGGTGTCCGCCGTATGCCGGACACCATGCCGTGCGCTTTTAAAAGCAGGATGGAGGGTTTTTAAGGGGGTTCGGGGGTTTCTACGTATAATCAGGGGCTTTGCTAAATACGGCTGGCGCTGCCGGTCTGTAACTGCCTTGTAACCTTCCTGTAATTTGTGATGAACAAAATAGAAGACCCGGCAGCAACAGATTCAGCAGATGCAAGAGCGGACTCAGGTGAGGCGGTTTTCAGGCCGCTGACGCGCGAGGAGGCCTTGAAGCTGAGAGAGCAAAGCCCTTCGATATCACCCTGGGTGGTGTTGGCCGGTCAACTTGCAACAGGTGTCCTTGTGGCGCTGATTGCCTGGGGCCTGACGGGAAAGCAAAGCACCGGCTGGTCCGCCTTGTATGGCGCGCTGGCGGTGGTCATACCGGGAGCCCTGTTTGCCCGCGGTCTGATGAGCAAAGTGGCGTCCATGAATGCGGGCGCTGCAGTAGCCGGATTTTTCCTCTGGGAAATGGTCAAGATCGGCATGGTGATCGCCATGCTGTTTGCCGCGCCCCGGATGGTTGCAGATTTGAGCTGGCCGGCCATGCTGGTCGGGCTGGTGGTGACGATGAAGGTGGTCTGGCTGGTGCTGTTGCTCCAGCCGAGGCTGAAAAAGTTAAGCGTAATCAATTAAAGAGACTTGAGAGATGGCCGAATCTTCTGGAAACGCTTTGACCGCTGGTGAGTACATTGGCCACCATTTGGTCCATCTGCAGAACCACCCCCAAAAGGGCATCGTTGATTTTTCCGTCTTCAACATAGACACCATTTTCTGGTCCATCACCCTCGGCGTGATCGGCCTGTTTGTCATGTGGCGGGTCGCCAAAAATGTGCACGCCGGTGTACCCGGCCGCATGCAGGCCGCTGTTGAAATCCTGCTTGAAATGGTCGACAGCCAGGCCAAGGGCATCGTCAAGAACGCCGAGTCGCGCAAGATGGTCGGCCCGCTGGCCCTGACTGTGTTCGTCTGGATCTTCCTGATGAACTCGATGGACTTTTTGCCCGTCGACCTGTTCCACAGCATCTTCGCCGTGACCGGCCTGGACCACAGCATCCACAACTTCCGCGTCGTGCCGACCGCCGACCTCTCGGCCACGCTGGGCATGTCCTGCGGCGTGTTGCTGGTCTGCCTGTACTACAACATCAAGATCAAGGGCCTGGGCGGCTGGGTGCATGAGCTGTTCTCGGCACCGTTCGGCGACAAGTGGTTCCTCTACCCCGTCAACTTCCTGATGCAGATGATCGAGTTCGCCGCCAAGACGGTGTCCCACGGTCTGCGACTCTTCGGCAACATGTATGCCGGCGAACTCCTCTTCATGCTGATCGCCCTGATGGGTGCTGTCGGCTTTGGCTCTGCGACCGGCATTTTCCTGTTCATCGGCCATGTGCTGGCAGGCACCGGCTGGGCCATCTTCCACATCCTGATCGTTGCGCTGCAAGCGTTTATTTTCATGATGTTGACGCTGGTGTATGTGGGCCAGGCCCACGATCACCATTGATTCGCTGAATCAGTTTCTTTCGTTTTCGGTTTTCTTTTTTTTTGTTAGTTAGTTAAATCCATAGGAGCATTAAATGGAACACGTACTCGGTTTTGTCGCTTTGGCCGCTGGCCTGATCATTGGCCTGGGCGCTGTCGGCGCATGTATCGGCATCGGCATCATGGGTAGCAAATACCTTGAAGCAGCTGCACGCCAGCCAGAACTGATGAACGAACTGCAAACCAAGATGTTCTTGCTCGCAGGTCTGATCGACGCGGCTTTCCTGATCGGTGTGGGTATCGCCATGCTGTTCGCATTCGCCAACCCGTTTGTGCTCAAGTAATCACCCGCCTTTCAAGACATCAACCTAGAGAGGTGCTGTTGTGAGTATTAACTCCACATTCTTTGCGCAGCTCGTTGTGTTTGCGATCCTGGTGCTGTTCACGATGAAATTCGTGTGGCCCCCGATCGCAGCCGCCCTGGACGAACGTGCCCGGAAGATCGCCGACGGCCTCGCTGCTGCCGACAAAGCCAAGTCTGAACTCTCCGTCGCCAACAAGCGCGTGGAAGAAGAACTGGCCAAGTCGCGCAACGAGTCTGCCACGCGTCTGGCCGAAGCCGAGCGCCGTGCGCAAGCCATGATTGAAGAAGCCAAGGCAAAAGCAACCGAAGAGGGCAGCAAGATCATTGCCGCCGCCAAGGTTGAGGCTGAACAGCAGACCGTCAAGGCCCGCGAAACCCTGCGTGATCAGGTTGCCGCACTGGCCGTCAAGGGTGCTGAGCAGATCCTGCGCAAGGAAGTCAATGCCGGTGTGCATGCTGACTTGCTGGGCCGCCTCAAGACCGAACTCTAAGCGAGCATACACATGGCCGAACTAGCCACCATTGCCCGTCCTTACGCTGAAGCGCTGTTCAAGACTGCCGGGTCCGACCTTGCAGGCACGGCCGCCTGGCTGGATGAACTGGCAGCGATTGCCTCGAACGCACAGTTGCAGCAATATGCCGGCAACCCCAGCGTGACGTCGGCACAGACGTTTGACGTGATTTCCGGCGTCGCCAAAACGGCGCTCCCGGAAGCCGCCAAAAACTTCCTGCGCGCCGTGATCGACAACGGCCGCATCAGCGTCCTGCCGGAAATCGCCAGCCAGTTCCGCACGCTGAAAAACGCAAAAAGCGGCTCGGCCGATGCCACCGTCTACAGCGCGTTTGCGCTGGAAGGTGCTGCACTCGCCGACCTGGCGGCAACGCTGGAAAAACGCTTCGGCCGCAAGCTCAACGTCAAAGTCGAGCTGGAGCCTGAATTGATAGGCGGCGTACGTGTCGTGGTGGGCGACGAGGTGCTGGACACCTCGGTCAAAGCCCGTTTAGAGCAAATGAAAGCAGCGCTGGTTTCGTGATGTTGTGCTTCGCACGACACACGATTTTTAGCCAATAAACCGAAGAAAGAAGGAAAGAGTCATGCAACTCAATCCCGCAGAAATTTCTGAACTGATCAAGAGCCGTATTGAAGGCCTGACCGCCAGCAGCGATGTCCGTAACCAGGGTACCGTGGTCTCCGTGACCGACGGTATCGTGCGTATCCACGGCCTGTCCGATGTGATGCAGGGCGAAATGCTTGAATTCCCGGCAACCGCTGATGGCACCGCCACGTACGGCCTGGCACTGAACCTCGAGCGCGACTCCGTCGGCTCCGTGATTCTGGGCGAGTACGAGCACATCGCCGAAGGCGACACCGTCAAGTGCACGGGTCGTATTCTGGAAGTGCCAGTGGGCCCTGAACTGCTTGGCCGCGTGGTCAATGCACTCGGCCAGCCTATCGACGGAAAGGGCCCGATCAACGCCAAGATGACCGACGTGATCGAAAAGGTCGCACCTGGTGTGATCGCCCGTAAATCCGTTGACCAGCCCCTGCAGACCGGCCTGAAGTCCATCGACT
>JAZKDR010000041.1:0-16297 GCA_040387435.1 Pseudomonadota bacterium | reverse complement strand
GCGACAGGAAATGCGTGGCGTCGTATTCCTTGTTGATCATCTTGTCGCGGATCAGCGCCCAGCCGGCCGTCTTGGTCACTTCGACTTCCAGGCCCTGCTGTTTGTAGAAGCCCAGGGGGTGGGCCATGATGAGCGGCGTGGCGCAGGTGATGGGGATGAAACCGATCTTGAGATTGGTCTTCTCCAGCTTGCCTTTCTCCTGCGCCATGGCCTGCATGCTGGCGACAGGCAAGACGCTGGCGATGGCGGCCATGGCCGTGCCCTTGCCCACCGCGCGCAGGAAGCGGCGGCGCTCGTCGTCCTGCGGGAAGATGGCCTTGACCAGCGTCGCTTCGATGAATTCGTTGGAGTAGGCTTCAAACTCGCTGGTCAGGCTGCGCTTGCGCAACTCGACAGCGGCTGCATCGGCGGCCGCTTCTGCGTGATGGTCTGCGGGGCTGTGGTCCCTGCCGCAGCTGCACTTGAGCATCAGCGGCTGGTCGGCGTCGTAGGGCGAGAAGAATTCAGACATGGCGCGCACCTCTTTTGTTGAAGATGCGGCTGTCTTGCAAGCAGCGGGCCACTTTGGGCCTCGCAGGGCCTGCTTCAGCTCACGGTCAACATTTGGCGGTGTCTTGAATGACTGCGTGTAGGGCTGCCACTACAAAACCGGCATAAAGGCGCCGGATTCGCAGCTGCCGACGTCAGGTGATGTCAGTTGACGCCATGCGCTGGTGGCGCAAAGTACAGCCGGGCAGGCTTACGCCCGCCAACGCTGCACCAATATCGCGCACCGGCTATTTGCGCGCCGGGTTTGTGGGTGCAGAAATTTCGCCCAGCGACTGGCCCACGTCCTTTTCGTCCTTGCCCTTGATGGCGATGTCCCCGAGCGAAATAATTCCGACGAGCCTGCTGGCGCTGTCGACAACGGGCAGGCGGCGAATCTGGTTGGCCGACATTTCCTGCAGCACATCGTCGAGGTCGGCTGTCTCGGTGGCCGTACGCACTTTAGTGCTCATCACGTCAGCCAGCGTGGTCTTGCTGTCCAGGCCTCTGGCGACGGCGCGCAGGACGATGTCGCGGTCAGTCACCACGCCGAGCAGTTTGTCGCCATCACATACCGGGATCACCCCGACGTTGAGTTCGGCCATGGCCTTGGCGGCCTGGGCGATGGTGGCGGAGGAGGCGAGGGTCCGCACGTTGCGGGTCATGACGTCGGTGACGGTTGGCATTGAAAAATACTCCTTGTGCTGAGGCCGCGGCGCGGCCAACAAGGCAGCTTAGGCTGGTCGCGCATGCAGGTCAGCCACAGGCGGCCCAAGCTGCGGTAGGACAAGGCCGCGAGGGCAGCAAGGGCGCGGTGACTGCCGTTCAGGGGTTGGCGGATGTCCGGCCGTGGCGTTCGGCGTACAAGGCCAGTTCGACATCGTTACGGGTGCCGGTTTTTTCAAGAATGCGAAGACGGTAGGTGCTGACGGTGTTGGACGCCAGTCCCAGCTGTGTGCCGATCTCGCCCACCGATTTGCCGGCCGTCAGCAGGCGAAACACCTGGTGCTCGCGGTGCGACAGCGACTCTGCGCCGCCGCGACCGGGGCTGGCCCCCACGGCGCTGGCCAATGCTTCGGCCGTGACGGCTGACACATACAAACCGCCCGCCGCCACCTTGCGCACGGCGGCAATCATGTCGTCGGGGTTGGCGCTTTTGTTGAGGTAGCCGGCAGCACCCAGCTTGATGCAGCGCACCGCGTATTGTTTTTCCGGGTAGGTGCTGAGCATGAGCACCGGCAGCAGCGGCCAGCTTTTTTTCAGGGCCTGCAGCACATCCATGCCGTCACGGTCGGGCAGGGCAATGTCCAGCAGCACGGCATGCAGCCCCGCGTGGCCGCCCAGCGCGTCAACGCGGGCAAGGATGTCGGGCCCGGTTTCAGCCTCGGCCACGACTTCAATGTCCGGCGCATCTGCCAGCACCTGCTTGAGGCCTTCGCGGACGATGCGGTGGTCGTCCCCGATGAGTATTTTGACGGTGCTCATAGAGGTATATGCAGGTGAAAGGTGGCGCCGGCACCGGGCTGGCTGGTGATGACGATGGTGCCGCCCAAATGCAGCGCCCGTTCGCGCATCCCCATCACACCATAGGCATCTGCCGCATCGAAGGCGGAGGCGTCTGCGCCCTTGCCGTTGTCGGTCACGTCGATGGCGATGGCCTCCGGTGTGGCGATGATGTGGACAGCGATATGGCTGGCCTCGGCATGGCGGCCGACGTTGCTCAGCATCTCCTGGAAGATGCGAAAAATGCCGATCGCCGCCTGCTCGGGCAGGGCCACGGCCTGTGCCACGTCCATCTGCCAGTCCAGCGCCAGTTCGGCGGACTGCACGAACTCATGGGCCTGCCAGTCGAGTGCGGCCCACAGGCCCTGGTGGTCAAGAATGCTGGGGCGCAGGTCGGTGATGATGCGTCCGACATTTTCAACAGCGGTTTCAATTTGCCGGCCCATGTTCTGGCATTTGCCGCGCATGGTGTCGCGCATGGCCTGCGCGGCATCGGGCTCGCGCTGCTGCTGTTCGCCCAGCCGTTTGTCCAGCCAGCCGACATCTATCTTGAGCGCCACCAGCAGGCTGCCGAGTTCATCGTGCACCTCGCGCGCAATGCGGGTGCGCTCTTCCTCGCGCACGGTGTGGGTGTAGGCGGAGAGTTCGCGCAGCTGCTGCAATGCTTCGGACAGTTCGTGCGTGCGTTCACTGACGCGTTGCTCGAGTACCGCGTGTGCGTGCCGTAGCGCAGCTTCGGCACTGCGACGTGCGGAGATGTCTACAAAGGTCACCACCGCGCCCTGCACCTTGCCGTTTTCGACGATGGGATAGGACGAGTACTCGACCGCAAAGGACGAGCCATCGCGGCGCCAGAACGCCTCGGTGTCGATGCGGCAGGGCAGCGCCATGCGAAAGGCATTGAAGATGGGGCAGAGGTGCTCGGGATAGTTTTCGCCCTGATGTGCGCCCTCGCCATGGGTGTGGTGGGCCAGCTCGTGCATGTTTTTGCCCAGCACCTGCTCGGGTGCGTAACCCAGTTGTTCAGCCCCCGCGCGGTTGATGAAGGTGCAGCAGCCCGCCATGTCGATGCCAAAAATGCCTTCGCCTGTCGACTCCAGCAACTGCGAGAGGCGGTCGCGCCAGACCACCTGCCCGTGGGCGGGAAGATGCGTGGTCACGGGCTGCAGGGCATGGGATGCGGTCATGGCCTCGATGGTCTTTCGGGATGGGAAAAATTGCAAGAAGGCGGGAAGCGGCAAACCAGCGCCGCCCAAATTGGTGCACAAACCCGGGGCGCGCACCGCACAGGCGCATGAAAGGTTAAAGTCCTATGCCTGCTTACTATATTCAGCTTTGCCGAGAGTCGCCTGATGCCACGCCCGAGTTATTTGTCCCCCCTGACCCTGGCTGTGCTGGCAGGGAGCGTGCTTTTGGCCCTGCAGGCCTGCAGCCCCGGCCTCAACTGGCGTGATGTACGGCCGGACGACACCGGGCTGGTTCTGCTGCTGCCCTGCAAACCCGACAAGGCGCAAAAGACCGTGCCGCTGGGGGGTGCCCCGACGGAGATGACCATGCTGGGCTGTGACGCCGGCGGCGCCACGTTTGCCATTGCCAGTGCCGATATTGGCGATGCGGGCAAGGCCGCCGAGGTGCTCGCGCAATGGCAAAAGCTCACGCTCGCCAACATGAAGGCTACCGCTGGCGCGCCGGTCGTGCCGCTCAAGGTGGTGGGCGCCGCTGCTGCGCCGCAGGCTGTGCTGGTGAAGGCCCAGGGCCAGCGTGCCGACGGCCAGCCCGTCACCGGGCAGGGGGCCTATTTCGCCAGGGGCAGCAAGGTATTCCAGGCCGTGATGTATGCCGCCAAACCGTCCGCCGAATCCAGCGAGACGTTTTTTTCCAGCCTCAAGTTTGAATGAGTGTGAACCTGACATGATGAACAGATTGACCTGCAAGGTGACACGATGAGCGCAGTACCTGGTGTGATGCCCCTGTCCCGCAACCCCGGGCTGCTGGATCGCCGGACCGGCGCGATTGTGTTCCTGGCATTTGCGGCAGCCTATTTTTGTTCGGCGCTGGTGCGGGCCATCAACGCGACGCTGTCGCCGGTGCTGACGCAGGAGTTCTCCCTGCATGCCCGCGACCTCGGCTTGTTGGCCGGCGGCTATTTCCTCGGGTTCGCCGCGGTGCAACTGCCCTTGGGGAAGTTGCTGGACAGTCACGGGCCCAAACGGGTGAGCGTCTGTTTCCTGGCCGTTGCCGTGGCCGGTTGTCTGGCTTTCTCCTTTGCCACCAGTTTCACGGGGCTGTTGATTTCACGTGTGCTGGTGGGCGTTGGGGTCAGCGCCTGCCTGATGGCGCCCATGACGGGCTACCGCCGCTGGTTTGATGCGCCCACCCAGTTGCGCGCCAACTCCTGGATGCTCATGACCGGCTCGCTGGGCATGTTGTCATCGACATTGCCGGTGCAGTGGCTGCTGCCGCTGATGGGTTGGCGTCCATTGTTCTGGATACTGGCGGCCCTCATTTTGTTGTCGATGGCGGCCATTGCCTGGCTGGCACCGGCCTGGCAGTTGCCCGAAGCACCGGCAAAAACTGAAACGCCGGCGGAGGCGAAGGCGTCGCGCAGCTATGCGGAAGTCTGGAGCAACCGCTATTTCCGCAAACTGCTGCCTCTGGCCATCTTCAACTATGGCGGCATGGTGGCCACCCAGACACTCTGGGCCACGCCATGGATGATCCGCGTGGCAGGCTACACGCCGCTGGAGGCTGCGACCGGGCTTTTCTACCTCAACGCCACCATGCTGGTGACCTTCTGGAGCTGGGGCATGGTCAACCCCTGGCTGGCGCGCAACGGCTGGAGCGCCGACCGCCTGATTGGCTGGGGCCTGCCGCTCAGCCTGCTGGTGCTGGCTTTCAACATCTGGTCGGGTGCTGCCACCGGCTGGCTGGGCTGGGCGCTGTTTTGCATGGCGTCCAGCGTGCTGGGGCTGGCCCAGTCGTCCATCGGGCTGGCTTTCAGGCCTGCCGTCGCGGGCCGTGCCCTGTCGGCCTACAACCTCGGCATTTTCGCCGGTGTGTTTGTGGTGCAGTGGGGCATAGGGCTGCTGATCGACGCCTTTGCGGGCCTGGGGTGGAGCACCGTGGCCAGCTTTCAGGGGGCGATGGGGGTGTTTTTATGTTGTTGTATCGCCTCATATGCTTACTTCGCCAGCGTGAAAGTCGATAATCCAGTCCAATGAACGGCATTTTCATCATCGCGCACGCCCCCCTGGCTTCGGCCTTCCGGCAGTGCGTGCTGCATGTGTTTCCGGACAACCCGGCCGGCGTGATCGCCCTGGATGTCCAGCCCAACATGCCACCCGAAGAAACCCTGGCACAGGCGCGCATCCTGTTCGAGCAGATGAAGACCTCGCATGCGCTGGTGCTCACCGACGTGTTCGGTGCGACACCCTGCAATGTGGCGCAAAAGCTGGTCGACGGCGTCAACTCAAAACTTGTCACAGGCATCAACCTGCCCATGCTGCTGCGTGTGGTGTCGTATCGGCACGAAGCGCTCGACACGCTGGTGGCGCGCGCGCTCACCGGCGCCACCCAGGGTGTGCTGCAGGTGGCCATCACCGCACCGCAAAATCAGGCCCGCAGAAAACATGATCCAGACCAGCACGAACATCAGCAATAAGCTCGGCCTTCACGCCCGGGCGTCCGCCAAACTCACCAAGCTCGCCGGCAGTTTTGCCTGCGAGGTCTGGATGACCAAGGGCGAGCGCCGCGTCAATGCCAAAAGCATCATGGGCGTGATGATGCTGGCCGCCGGCCTGGGTAGTACCGTGCTGATTGAAACCGACGGCGCCGATGAGCAGGCAGCGATGGATGCGCTTCTGGCACTCATTGCCGACAAGTTCGGAGAGGGCGAGTGAGCCTTTCTGCGCTTTCTGCAAGCAGGAGCCGCGGAACCGGCTTCGCCGGGCGGCGGGCGACCGTGGGGGCTGCATGACCTTTTCCGTTCACGGCCTGGCTGTATCGCGTGGTATCGCGATAGGGCGTGCCGTGCTGGTGGCGTCCAGCCGGGCTGACGTCGCGCATTATTTTGTCGATGCCGACAAGACCGATGAAGAGATCACGCGGGTGCGCGTGGCACGCAATGCGGTGGTGGACGAGATAACGCGGCTGCAGCAGGATTTGCCCAAGGACGCGCCCCATGAGCTGGCCGCGCTGCTGGATGTGCATTTGATGCTGCTGCAGGACGAACAGCTCATCAGCGGCGTCAAGCACTGGATATCCGAGCGCCACTACAACGCCGAGTGGGCGCTGACCACGCAATACGAAACCATTGCGCGCCAGTTCGACGAGATGGAGGATGAGTACCTGCGCGAACGCAAGGCCGACCTCGAACAGGTGGTCGAGCGCATCCTGCGGCGCATGAAAGGCGCGCCGTCGCCCCTGCAGCCGCCGGCGCGTCAGGCCGGTGCCAGCCGCAAGGACGCCAACCAGGGCCTGCTGCTGGACGACACCATCGATGTGCCGCTGGTGCTCATCGCCCATGACATCTCGCCGGCCGACATGCTGCAGTTCAAGCAGAGCCTGTTTGCGGGTTTTGCCACCGATGTCGGCGGCAAGACATCGCACACCGCCATCGTGGCGCGCAGCATGGACATTCCTGCGGTGGTCGGCGCTCGCAGCGCCAGCCAGCTCATCAAGCAGGATGACTGGGTCATCATCGATGGCGATGTCGGTGTGCTCATCGTCGACCCGTCCCCCATCATCCTCGCCGAGTACGGCTTCAAGCAGCGGCAGGGCGAACTGGAGCGCGAGCGCCTGAACCGCCTCAAACACACACCGGCCCTCACGATTGACGGCCAGCGCGTGGAGCTGCTCGCCAATATCGAGATGCCGGAAGACACCGTCGGTGCCGTTAATGCAGGTGCGGTCGGTGTGGGCCTGTTCCGCAGCGAATTTCTGTTCATGGGGCGCGAGTCCAAGGGCCTGGACAAGCTGCCCGGCGAGGAAGAGCAATACCAGGCCTACCGCCGTGCCATCGAAGGCATGCACGGCCTGCCGGTGACCATACGTACCGTTGACATCGGCTCGGACAAACCGCTGGAGCGCGGCAAGGCGCAGGAGACGCACCTCAACCCGGCGCTGGGCCTGCGCGCCATCCGCTGGAGCCTGGCCGACCCGCCCATGTTCCTGACGCAATTGCGCGCCATCCTGCGCGCAGCGGTGCATGGGCCCGTCAACCTGCTGGTGCCCATGCTGGCGCATGCGAGTGAAATCAGGCAGACGCTGTCGCTGATTGACCACGCACGTGCGGGGCTGGACAACAAGGGCATAGCCAACGGTTATGTGCGCCTGGGCGCCATGATAGAAATTCCAGCGGCCGCGCTCACCCTCAAGCTGTTTTTGAAGTACTTCGACTTCCTGTCGATTGGCACCAACGACCTGATCCAGTACACGCTGGCCATTGACCGTGCCGACGAGTCCGTCTCTCACCTCTACGATCCCTGCCACCCCGCTGTGCTGCGGCTGATTGCCGACACCATTGCCGAATGCAATGCACAGGGCAAGGGCGTCAGCGTTTGCGGCGAGATGGCCGGCGACGTGACCATGACGCGCCTGTTGCTGGGCATGGGGCTGCGCAGTTTTTCGATGCACCCCTCACAAATCCTCGCCGTGAAACAGCAAATCCTGCGCGCCGACGCCGGCAAGCTGCAAGCCTGGGCACGCCAGATCCTCGACAGCGAAGACCCGGCCGCACTTCTGCAGGCCTGAGCCTGTCCGGCGGCGTGGCCCAGCCTGCCTGACCCCTGTCGCGTAGTTTGCGGCCACTTCCAGCGCTTTCGAAAACCCCTCGCAGGGTGTATGCTTTTGGCGCAATACAACTAATTACAAATCGGGGGGAATTTGCTGTCCAGCAAAACATCCAGGGCTTCTGCAAACCTGAAGCGATGGCGATCCGCCGGGAAAATCTGCGCGCCATTCACGGCTGCGCTTTTCCTGGCCGGCATGCCCGTGTCGGCACAGGCCCCCATAGACGTGCGCGTGGCGCTCATCATCGGTAATTCGGCGTATGCCAACTCACCGCTGCTCAACCCTGCAAACGATGCCGGGGCCATGAGCGATGTGATGCGGCGGCTCGGCTTTGAAGTCATTGAGTTGCGCGACGGCAACAAGGCCCAGATGGCCGCAGCCATCCTCAAGATGAGCCAGACCCTCAAAGGCAGGCAGGGCGTCGGCATGCTGTATTACGCTGGCCATGGACTGCAGCTTGACTGGCGCAATTACATGGTCCCGGTGGACGCCAATATGAAAACCGCCGCCGATGTGCCCCGGCAGGCCGTCGAATTGGGCAGCGTGGTGGAGATGTTCAAGGCCGCCGGCAACCGCATGAACATCGTGGTGCTGGATGCCTGCCGCGACAACCCTTTTGGCAACGACACCAGTTCGGCCAAGGGGCTGGCACAGCTGGACGCACCGCCCAGCACCTTCTTGGCTTATGCCACCGCACCGGGCAACGTCGCCGAAGACGGTGATGAAAAAAGCGGCAATGGCTTGTACACCCAGTATTTGTTGCAGGAACTGAAGCGGCCCACGGCCAAGATTGAAGACGTGTTCAAGCGTGTGCGCCTGAACGTTCGCAAGCAAAGCCAGGGCCGGCAAATTCCCTGGGAATCGACCTCACTCGAAGATGATTTTTTCTTCAACGACGGCGTGAAATACACCATCAAGCCCGAAGACCTCGCGCGTATGGCGGCCAGCAGTAACAAAGCGTCGAACGCGGCTGCTGAAAAAGAGCAACTCGCCAAACTTCAGGAGCTCGACCGCCTCGCCGCACTGGCCCGGGCCAACGAGCAGAAGTTAAACAAAGAGCAAAAACTGGAACAGGCGTTCCGGGAGTCAAAAAAGGCCTGGGACGCCATCAGGACCAGCAACAAGCCAGAGGACTTCTACGGATTTCTGCAGCAGTTTCCCAATGCCGGTGAGCTGACTGAAATGGCCGAATACCGGCTGGACCAGCTGGCCAAACCGAAAATCATCGCGTCGGTGGGCAAGGGCCAGGATGCGAGCCTGGGCTATACCGGTGAGCGCTTCAAGGTGGGCGACCGCTTTGAACTTCAGGTCAGCGATGTGCTGACCAATGTCGCGGGCGAAAAAATCGTGTTGCGGGTCACCGGTGTTGACGGCGAGAACGTGCAGGTCAACAACGGCAACGTGCTGGTCACACAACTCAGCGCCACGGCGAAAAACGGCAGGGGCACGTTTGATCCGCCGCTGGGTGCCATGCCTGTGGAATTCCAGGTGGGTAAAAAGCTGGTCGGTCGCTCTGTGCAAACGGCCACTGACGGCAGCAAGTTTGATGTGCAGTTCGAAACCAAAGTGGTGGACCGGGAAGCTGTCACGGTGCCGGCGGGCACCTTTCAAACCTACAAGGTGATGAGGACCATGCATATATCAGGTGGCCCGCGAACATTGACATTGACGATTACGTTGTGGATGGACCCCCGTTTTGGCGTCCCTGTCAAAAGCGAAGAGATAGGGCGCAGAAATGGCCAGCTGGTACGCAGTGAGCGACGCGAGCTGGTGGCCTTCAAAGCCGATCGCAGCTCATAAGTTCGTCATGACATACACACGCACAGCCTTTCGGGGCGCACATCTCGTCACCTTGCTGTCGGTCGTCTGTTTGCTGGTGGCGCCTTGTCTGGCTTTGGCCCAGCCACAAGCTGCACCCAGTGCAGAAGAAATGGTCGAGCAGCTCAAGGTCAAGCCGCAGGCGCCCCGCACGCGCAGCCTGCGCAACCTCAGTGTGGAGGCTGTCGAGCCCGTCAAACCCTCGCTGTCGCTGCAGATTCAATTCGATTTCAATTCTGCGCGGGTGTTGCCCGAAAGCCAGCAGGCCCTGATTAACCTGGCGCAGGCCATGCAGTCCAGAGAGCTGGCGGATGTGAAGTTCGCCGTTGAAGGCCATACCGACGCCAAGGGCCGGGCCGACTACAACCTCAAACTCAGTGAACAACGTGCCCATGCCGTCAGTGCGGTACTGGCCAGCCATGGCGTCACGATGGCCCGGCTGGCCGCCGTCGGCAAGGGTGCCAGCGAGCCCGCGAATGCGGCTGACCCGCTCGCCGCAGAAAACCGCCGCGTCCGTATCGTCAACCTCAACTGATGCCAAGCGCACGGCCCCGGCATCAAAAGCCCGGTTTCCTGAAGGCGCTGACATTGCGTGCCGGCTCGCTCTCGGCCGGGCGCGTGACATGGGCGCTGGTGCTGCTGTTTCTGGTGTGGGTGCTGGTGGATGTGTTGCTGCTCAAGATCACCGGCGGGCTGGCGCAATCGAGCTTCGATGCGATGGTGCGGGCCAGGGTGTATGCCGCGGCGCCCGACCCCCGCATTGTGATTGTGGATATCGATGAAGCGTCACTCCTGCGCATGAGCAAGGAGTTCGGCCGCTGGCCCTGGCCGCGCGACACCCTGGCGACCGTGCTTGACCACATTGAAAAGCAGCAGCCGGCGGCCGTTGTGTGGGACGTGGTTTTTTCGGATGCAGACCGTCTGAGCCCGGGTGGCGATGCCGCCTTTAATGCGGCTGCGCTCCGCAGCCAGCACAGCCACTTTTCAGTCGTTCGCCTGCCGCCTCAAAACGACAGCCTGAGCCGGCTCACCCGTCAGGAGTTGCCCGGCCTGTGGTTGCCCGACGCTGGGGGCGGCACGGCCGGGTTATCCCAAGCTGCCGGGGCTGCCAGCGCATCAACGGTCGCCCTGATTGCCCCGGTTTTGCCAGCTGTGGCGGCGGGGCGCATGGGTTACAACAACGGTTATGTCGACAGCGATGGCGTCTTGCGGCGCTATCGTTATGCCGAGTTGCTCGGCGATGGTCGCGCCATCCGGTCACTTGCCCTGAGTGTTTCCGGTGCCGTCAACCCGGGGGCTGTGCACGCCCGCCAGCGCGGCATTGCCAGCACGTTCAGGCCCGTCGACGAACTGGTGGCCTGGCGGAAAGCAGCCAACAGCTATCCGCTGGTGCCTTTTGCCGATGTGTTTGCGCAGGCCGATGGTGGCGCGCCCCTCAAACCGGTGCCCAGCTTTGCAGGCAAGGTGGTCATTGTGGGCGCCACGGCCCCCAGCCTGCACGACGTCCACCCCACGCCGCTGTCCCCCGCGCAGTCAGGCGTTGACTCCATGGCCACCGTGATTGACAACGCGCTCAATGACCGCCACCTGGCCGAGTTGCCCCGCTGGTTGCAGGCTTTGCTGGCTGCGGCGCTGTGTGTGGGCATTGCGCTGTGGGTCAGGGCGCGCAGCGTCGCGTCGCTGGACCCGGCCCTGGTGCTGTTGCCGATATCGCTGCTGGGCATCAGCTACCTGAGCCTGAATGGCCTGCCGGTATTTGTCGACCTGAGTTTGGCCGCAGGCCTGGGGCTGATTTTTCTGGCTGCGCTGCGGGTCTGGAATGGCTGGCGCAGGCACCACTGGACTTTGCTTGCCGATCATTCTGGCGACGGCCAGGAAGGTCTGGCGGTTGAACCTCTGGGTGTCTGGGCATGGCACAGCGAAGCGCCGTGGCAGGACGCCGCGCTGGACCGCCTGATCGATGCGGTTGAAACCCACGCGCCCAGTTGCCGCGTGATTGCGCCCGACATCAATGCGACCTGGCCTGCGACCCTGCACTGGCCTGAGTTGGCGGGCTACGTGGCCATCACGGGGCCCTTCGCCGCACTTGAATCGGCGCGTCACGGTCTTGAGCAGGCCATCCAGAAAATTGAATCACTCGGTCGTGTGCAAAGCACTGCGCTGACAGTGATGCCGCAGCCCACCTCACGCGATGCGCTGTGCGCGCAGGCCATGGCAGATTGGGCTGTACTGGCCAAAGCAGCCGCGGCAGCGGTAAACCCCCCAGCTTCCCTGGCGACTCAAGGAGCCTCTTCATGATGCATCGTTTACTTCCTGCCTCTGCTTTTGCACTGGCTGTTCTGGCGACCTGTCTGCCCGCGGCGGGCCAGTCCACCACCGCGGTGCGCGCCACCGAACTGAGGTCCGACAAGCTCGGCTCGGCGGGCGTGTTGACGAGTCTGCCGGCGGGTGCCGCACTCAGGGTGCTGGGGCTGGAAGGCGGCTGGGCCTGGGTAGAGTCGGCCGGTGTGCGCGGCTGGGTACGCGCCAACGCCCTCAACCTGCAGTCGGGCAGCTCGGTGGCGTCGGGCGTCGACAGCGGCCGACAGGCGGCCGGCAATACCGCACTGACGCTGGGAACGCGCAGCCTGCCGCCACGCAGCAATCGCCACGCACTCATCATCGGTATCGGTCGTTACGGCGATCCCGGCATTTCGCCGCTGCCCGGTGTGCGTGTCGACAAGGAGAGTGCGACGCAGATGGCCCAGTCCATGCAAGTCCCCGCCAGCAACATCACCTACCTGCACGATGAACAGGCGACCGGCGACAACATCCGGGCAGCCCTCAAAGCGCTGGACAGCCGCGTGCAGGACGGTGACCGCGTGTTCATCCATTACTCGGGGCATGGCACGCGTTCCAATGATGCGGAATCCGGCGGCTGCGTCGAGGCGCTGCTGGCTTATGAGGGCAACTACAACGCCTTGCTGACCAACCGCGAGGTGGCCGGTCTGCTCAAACCGATCACCAACAAGACTGACAAACTCTTTGTGATGTACGACGCTTGCCACTCCGGCGGCATTGTCAGCAACGCATCGACGGTGCGCACGCGTGGCATTGGCATGGCGGGCAACAGGACCGACCCGCTGGGCAATGGCAACGACGACGGCCTGCTGCGCGCCAAGGTGACCGGGCTCTCCGAGGACTGCAGCCGCCCCGTCAACGTCAAAACCCGCAACCTCACGGTGGAAAGCGTCAGTGCCGGTGCGTTGCCGCAGGACATCATTCACGTCAGTGCAGCACGCGAGAACGAAATCAGCTTCGACGATGAATTCAAGGGCGGGCTGGCCACCCAGTTCATGCGCGACTGCATGCTGCGCGATGCCAAGGATCTGGATGGCTCCGGCGCGGTGGACATGAATGAAATCCGGCAATGCGCGCAGGAAAAAATCAACAAGCGCATGCAAAACGATGCCAACTACAAGCCGCACAACATCACGCTGACGGGCAACACCGGCTTTGTACCGGCGTGGTTTGCCCAGGCCAGCCAGACACCGGTACTGGCGGCCCTTCCTGTCCCTGTTCCTGCTGTGCCGACAGCTGCGTTGCCTCCGGTCGCGGTGCCAGTCGCCCCGACGCCGGTTGCCGTGGCACCTGCTCCGGCAGAACTCACGGGCGAGCAGGCCTTGCGTCAGATGTTCAACCAGCGCGATGCCAAACGCAGCGTGCAGGTCTCACTGGCCAAAGGGCAGTTGAAAATCGGGCAGGACGCGCTGGAGCTTGCCGTGCAGTCAGACCGCCCGGGCTACGTCTACGTGGCCATGATCGGTTCCGACAGCAAATCCATGTACCTGTTGTTCCCGAATGACCTGGACCAGAACAACAAGATTGAAGCCGGCCGCAAACTGAGCCTTCCACGGCCCAACTGGCGTGTCAGGGCCAGCGGCCCGGCCGGCACCAACAACCTGCTGGTGATGGTGGCCGACGGGCCGCGCGACCTCGCGCAGGTGCAAGCCAAGGCCGGGCCTTTCGTGACCTCGCTCAACGATGCGTCCGGCCGTGCGAAGCTGGGCGCGTTGATGACCGCATCCGGGCCTGCAGGCAGCCAAAGCTGCCAGAGCGCTGCGGGCCGCAAAAACAACCCCTTGTGCTCCGATGCATTCGGCGCCACCATGATTTCTGTAGAGGAAGTGAAATGAAAAATTCAACGCGCTTGTTCCTGGCAGCCTGGGTGTTTTGCCCGCTGGTCTCTTTTTCCCAACCCGCGGCCAATCCGAAGGATGCTGCAAAAGGTGACTGGCTGGTGTCGCCCCAGGAGGCGCAGGCGTTCAAGGGCGAGGACGGGTTTAACGAGCCCCCGGCCTTGCGCGCCAGGGCCGCCATGCCGCAGATCGATATTCTCAAACCGGAGCCGGCAGCAGACCTGAAGGTCAAGGCACCTTTCGCCATCAATGTGTTGTTCAAGCCCCAGGCGGATGCGCCGATTGATCCGGCGACCTTCAAGGTGCTGTATGGGGCCTTGCGCTTTGACATCACCGGCCGCATCACCAAATTCGTCAAGGTCACGACCACCGGTTTTTCACTGGAGAACGCCCAGATACCGGTCGGCAAACACCGGCTGACGCTGCAGGTTCAGGACGAAAAGCAGCGCATGGCCGAACGGGAATTGCGCGTCGAGGTGGAATAGGCGCGTTGCCCCGGTTGCGTCGACACGGCGTCAGGTGCGGCGCGTACCCAGCACGGCAGCGCCAATGATCATCGCGGCCGCGATGGCGATGCTCCAGCTGAGCGGCCTGTTGCTCACCAGCATGAGCAAGGCTGTCGATGCCAGCGGGGTGATGTAGCTCAGGATGCCGATCTGGCGCGCGTCACCCAGTTTGAGGGCCCTGTCCCAGAGAAAAAATGCGGCGCCCAGCGGCCCCAGGCCCATCAGCACGATGAGCAGCCAGTCGTGCGATGACAGCATGACCTGCGGCTCCAGTGCCCAATGGCAAAGCAGCGACAGCACGCCCGACACCAGCCCGAACAGGCCCACGGCGGCTGTTGAAAACGGCGGCACGCGCTGCGTCAGCAGCGAATAGCTGGCCCAGATAAAGGCCGAGCCTAGCGCCGGCACATAGCCCCAGGACCAGGCTGCCGATGTGCTGCCGCTGCCCGCGCCCAGGATGGCCACTGCGGCACCGGCAAAGCCCAATACCGCCGCGACAACATGCATCACACGCAGCCGGACGCCTTTCAGGAGCAGCGGCGCCAGCACCACCATCAACAGCGGCCACAGGTAGTTGACGAGATTGGCTTCCACGGGCGGTGCGAGCCGCAGTGCGATGAACAGCAAAAAGTGAAAACCGAACAGGCCGTAAACACCCAGGGCCAGTGTGGCGGCTGGGATGCGCCATTGCGATTTGTCTTTCATCACGAAAGGCAGGGCCAGCAGGCTGCCGGTCAGCAGCGCCACCCCGGTGAGTAGAAACGGTGGCACGTGCCTGAGCGACACGCCCAGCGAGGCCAGCAGGGCCCAGAGGGCAATCGCGCCCAGTGCGTAAAGATTGGCAGGCATGGGCCGCAAGCATAGTGGATGTTGGTTTTCAGCGACCTACATCCGGTAACCACCTTCACGTTTCGGGCACATCGCCTACACCTTGCGGCCACGCAAGCGCGCTGAAATGGTTTTGCGGCACATCACCGCAACATCAAGGAGAACATGATGAGAAAAATTGCAGTACTTTTGATCAGCCTGGCCGGCGTGGCCGCTCTCTCGGGCTGCGTGGCTTACCCCGTGGGCTACGAGAACGGGCCCCAATACCGTCAGGTACCTCCCCCCGGCGCTTACCGGGACCGGGACGGTGACGGCGTACCCAATCGTTACGACCGCAGGCCGGCCAACCCCTACCGTTACTGAACACCGGGCTGACGCTCCGGCGTCAGCCGTTTCAGGTGTTGGGAACGCCGGCCGCGTGTGCCTGCTGGTCGGCGTGGTAGCTTGAGCGCACCATGGCGCCGACGGCGGCGTGCGTGAAGCCCATCTTGTAGGCCTCTGCTTCAAACATCTTGAAGGTGTCGGGGTGCACATAGCGACGCACGGGCAGGTGTGACATCGACGGGGCGAGGTACTGGCCTATGGTCAGCATGTCGATGTTGTGCGCGCGCATGTCGCGCATGACCTGCAGGATTTCTTCGTCCGTCTCGCCCAGGCCGACCATGATGCCGCTCTTGGTCGGCACGTCGGGGTGCAGGGCCTTGAATTTTTTCAGCAGGTTCAGGCTGAACTGGTAGTCGCTGCCGGGGCGCGCTTCCTTGTACAGGCGGGGCGCGGTTTCCAGGTTGTGGTTCATCACGTCTGGCGGCGCGGCTTTCAAAATTTCCAGCGCACGGTCGTCGCGGCCGCGGAAGTCGGGCACCAGAATTTCAATCGTCGTGTCGGGTGAGAGTTCGCGAATCTTCTGGATGCATTCGACAAAATGCCCGCTGCCGCCGTCGCGCAGGTCGTCGCGGTCCACGCTGGTAATGACCACGTACTTGAGCTTGAGCGCGGCAATGGTTTTGGCAAGGTTCAGCGGCTCGTCCACGTCGAGCGGGTCGGGACGGCCATGGCCCACATCGCAGAAGGGGCAGCGGCGCGTGCACTTGTCGCCCATGATCATGAAGGTCGCGGTGCCCTTGCCGAAACATTCGCCGATGTTGGGGC
>JAZKDR010000040.1:0-20358 GCA_040387435.1 Pseudomonadota bacterium | reverse complement strand
ATGCCCCGTGGGCAAAGTTGATGATGTGCAGCACACCGTAAATCAGCGTCAGGCCGAGCGCGATGAGGGCGTACACGGCACCCGTCGTCAGGCCGTTGAGCACTGATGAGAAAAGGATTGAGAAGTCGAGCATTGATCAGGAAAAGAGGGAAACGGCAGCCGCTGCGCGGCCGCCTCACGGGTGCTTAAGCCTTCAAGGGGAAGATCGGGTCGATCTCGCGGTAGTCACGCGGGATGATGACCTTGATGTCGTTTTTGTAGACCTGTGTCATCAGCGGCTGTGCCCCCATGTTCTGGCCGTTAACGAACTTCGTCGCACCGTAGGGCATGATGTGATCGGAGAAGGTGCTCTTGCCCAGTGCGTCGATGATGGCGGCGCGGTCCACCGATTTGGCCTTGTCGATCGCATCGGCCAGCAGGCGCATCGATGTGTAGGTCATGAAGATTTCGTAGCTGAAGAACAGGCCCTTGGCCTCGACGCGTTTTTTCAGTGCCAGCGAACGTGGGTCTTTCGGGTTGAACCAGTGGTTGCAGTCGATGATGCCGTTGGCTGCATCCGGAAATTCCTTCACGAACTTGTAGCTCGAAGCCGCACCGCCCAGCACGGAGAAGATGGCCTTGGGCGTGACCTTCTGCTGTTGCATGGTGCGCACCAGCAGGGCGTACTCGTTGTAGTAGTTGGCGGGGATGACGATGTCCGGGTTCACCGCCTTCATGCGCAGCACGATGTTGTTGAAGTCACGCGTCGGGTTGGCGTGCTTGATGATTTCCTTGACCTCATAACCGTAGCCGGGCAGCTCGCGCGCCAGCAGGTTGGCGGTGCCGGTGCCGAAGAGCGACTCTTCGTGGATGATCATCACGGTCTTGGCAGGCTTGCCCGCCGCGCTGTTCAGCACGTGCAGGTTGGCAACGGCCACTTCAGCGCACTTCTTGTAGCCGGGGCCGAAACGGAAGGTGTTCTTCAGGCCGCGCTCGACGATCTGGTCGGCCACGCCGACATCGACCACGTGGGGCAGGTTGTATTTGGCCGCAGCCTGTGTGGTGGCCAGGCAGATGGCCGAGGCAAAGGCACCGACGACGGCGCTGACGCCGGCTTCGTTCATCTTCTCGATTTCAGCGGTACCGGCCTGTGGTGACGACTGTGCGTCACCGAGCAGGGCTTCGATCTTCGCGCCGCCCAGCGACTTGATGCCGCCGGACTTGTTGATGTCTTCAATGGCCATCAGCGCGCCTTCGCGGCATTGCTGGCCCGAATACGCCAGCGCACCGGTCACGGGGTGCAGCACCCCGATCTTGATGGGCTTGGCCTGCGCGCCCGCGATGAGCGGAAAGGCCATGGCCGAGGCCGTGGCGGCAGACTGGGCAATGAATTGCCGGCGTGAATTGTTCGATGAAGACATAAAAACTCCTTCTGTTGAGGTGAAGCTAGGTGAAACGGGCCGATAAATCCTTGCTGACCCAGACCTTGGCATCGATGCTGCCAACGCGGGAAAGCTCCATCTGGTACTCGTAACGATCAGGCCGGTAAAGGCCATGCAGCCATTGCACGGGCCTGTCGTTCTCGTCATGGATCAGGCGGCGCACGGCCAGCAGGGCGGTGCCCACCGAGACGTCCAGGTGTTCGGCCACGACGGCATCGGCCAGCCGGGCGGAGATGGTCTGGTGTGCGCGGCCGACCTTGACGCCGGACTCTTCAAGCAACACCAGGATGGGCTTGCGCGACAACTCGCGCCGCCCGAAGGATTGGGCCAGCGCTTGCGGCACATAGGTGGTGATGTGCGAGAAAGCGCCTTCGCGCGTGCTGCGCACACGCACGGCTTTCTGCACTTCGGAACCCAGCGGCACCTGCAGCGCCTCGGCAATCGATTCCGATGCCGAGATGCCCTTGACTTCCAGCACCTTGACCGATGTTTTGAGGCCCATGCTGACGAGGTTTTCAAGCAGCCCGGTCAGCTGCGCACGCCGGCCTTCGGGCTGTGAGGCCTTGCTGGCAGCGATGTCGATGGGCCGCGTGCCACGCCCAGGCTCGCGCGAGATCAGGCCTTCCGACGACAGTTGCTCCAGCGCGCGGCGTATGGTGACGCGCGCCACGCCGAACTGGTTCATCAGCGCCATCTCGCCGGGCAGGCCCGCGGAAAAACGGCCCTCGCCCAGTTGCTCACGCAGCACGAGATAGATGCGGTGGTATTTGGGAAGCGGCAGTGCGGATGCAACCGTGGTCATGAAACGCATGCTAGGTGCGCTTTTAATGTCCTGTCAATAGAACATTTAATCAGGTGCATATATTGCTGCGGCGCACCAAATGGGCCGCGATTTTCAGCAGGTTTGCACCATGGCTGCGCAGATTCAGGCCGCGCCCATGAAAGAAGCCCACACACCTGGCGGTGCGTGGGCTTCTTTTTAATGTGCGGGCTGCTTACTTTTCAGCAAAGGCGCGTTCGATGACGAAATCGCCGGGCGTTGTCGTCGTGCCTTCCTTGAAGCCACGCGTTTCCAGCATGTGCTTCAAGTCCTTGAGCATGTGCGGGCTGCCGCAAATCATGACGCGGTCGTTGGCGACATCGAGGTTGGGCAGTTTGAGGTCTTCAAACATCTTGCCCGACTCCATGAGGTCGGTGACGCGGCCCATGTTGCGGTAGGACTCGCGCGTGACGGTCGGGTAATACAGCAACTGCTTCTGGATCATCTCGCCGAGGAACTCGTGCTTGGGAAGGTGGTCGAGCACGAGGTCGTGGTAGGCCAGCTCGTCGGCCTGCCGAACGCCGTGGACCAGGATGACCTGCTCGAAGGCTTCATACGTGGCGGGGTCGCGGATCACGCTCATGAAGGGCGCTAGGCCGGTGCCGGTCGACAGCAGGTACAGGCGTTTGCCCGGCAGCAGGTAGTCGATGAGCAAGGTGCCGGTGGGCTTCTTGCCGACGATGATTTTGTCGCCGACCTGGATGTGCTGCAGGCGCGAGGTGAGCGGGCCTTCGGGCACCTTGATGCTCAGGAACTCGAGGTGCTCTTCGTAGTTGGCGCTGACGATGCTGTAGGCGCGCAGCAGCGGCTTGTCGTTGACCTTCAGACCGATCATGGTGAAGTGGCCGTTGGAAAAACGCAGCGAGGTGTCGCGCGTGGTGGTGAAGGTGAACAGCTTGTCGGTCCAGTGGTGGACGCTCAGCACGGTTTCTTCGTTGAAAGCACTCATGATGGTTGGCGGTTTGGAAGAGGAAAGAAAGCGTTTGGATCTTCAGGGCCGGCGGCGTTGCGGGCTGTGCTGGCGTTGCCCCCGGACTGGCGCGGGGCGGGCTGACGGCGGGCTGGGCTTGATCCGAGGCCGTCATCTTAGCGTTTGGTGCCCCCCCTGTTCTGAATAAGCTTATTCAGCGCCTTCAGGCGAAATGGTCAAAAGACCGGAAGTCGCCCGCGACTGGTCGGCCCTGCGCATCGGCCAAACGCAGGCCCGGCTGCTGCTCGATGCGCCCGGCGCGGGTGACGGCGGTGCCGGCCCGCGTGGCGGCGGCCTCGACGGCCTGCCGTGCGGAGGGCGGCGCCGTGAAGGCCAGCTCGTAGTCGTCGCCGCCCGACAGCACATAGTCCAGGCGTTTGTCGGCCGCCCGCATCAGCGGCAGCGCGGCGTCGGTGTCCAGCGTGGCACCTACGCCCGAGGCCTTCAGGATGTGGCCGAGGTCGCCGATCAGCCCGTCGCTGATGTCGATGGCAGAGGTGGCGATGCCGCGCAGTGCCTGCCCGAGCGCGAGGCGGGGTTCGGGGCGCTCCAGCCGCAGCCGCGCTGCCGCCAGCACGTCGGCGGGCAGCGTGACTTGGCCGCGCAGCGCCTCCAGCGCCAGCCGGGCGTCGCCCAGCGAGCCGCTCACATAAATGTCGTCGCCCACTTTTGCGCCGGAACGCAGCAGCGCCTGGCCGACCGGCACTTCGCCGAACACCGTGATGCATATATTGAGGGGCCCCTGCGTGGTGTCACCGCCCACCAGCTCGCAGCCGTGGGCGTCTGCCAGCGCCAGCAGCCCGGTGGAAAAGCCCTTCAGCCAGGCCTCGTCGGCGCGCGGCAGCGCCAGCGCCAGAGTGAAGGCGACAGGTGTGGCGCCGCAGGCGGCGAGGTCGCTGAGGTTGACCGCCAGCGCCTTGTGGCCCAGCGCGGCCGGGTCGACATCTGGAAAGAAATGGCGGCCCTTGACCAGCATGTCGCTGGAAATCGCCAGCTGCATGCCGGCGCTGGGCTGCAGCAGGGCACAGTCGTCGCCCACGCCCAAGACGGCGCGGCGCGCCGGGCGCTTGAAATAACGCTCAATCAGGTCAAATTCGCCCATGCGCTGAGGATACAGGCCGCCACAGGCCGGGTTCGGTTGCGGCGCGAGCCGGGATGTACTATCTTTTTAATAGCTGCTCACGCTCATGTTTAAAGGGCTGGAGGCCGATTTGATGCCTGAAAATGGCCTTTTTGACGCGTTTTTGGGCCAGATTTCGCTGAAAAACCGGACCAAACCCTGAAAAGTTAATACCCATATTAACTTTTGCTGAATTTTTAACGTGTACGTTAAAAAAGACCTCTTTTGCCCAGTTTTTGCCGGAGACCAGGCTTTAAGCCTGGCTGTGCGCCAGTTCGCCGCGAAAGCGCATGGCGCCCTGGCGGATGACTTCCGGCAGGAGTTCTTCCCGGGCCTGCCGCTCGCGCAGCCAGCGCGCGTCGTTTTCAGAGCGTTCGACGCTGCTGTCCAGCATGTGCAGGAAAGCGCCCGCATTGAAGCGGGTGGCGTGTTTCTCGATTTGCCGCAGGGTGAGCTGGATGTGCTCGCGCAGCGGCATGTGCTGGCCGGTGCCTGGGTCCACATAGACGGCGTCCATGCCGAAGCGGCAGGCCTGAAAACGGTTGTAGGTGTAGACGAGGTAGTCGTCTTCGGTCGGCATGAAGGGCTGGTCTTCCATGAACCACGACGCCAGCGACTGCACAAAAGCCGAGAGCGCGGCGGCTTTTTCGACCGTCAGCGGCGTGTCGAAGACGCGGATTTCAATCGTGCCGAATTCCGGCTTGGGACGGATGTCCCAGTAGAAATCCTTCATGCTCTTGACCACGCCGGTCGCCGTCATCTTGTTGTAGTAGGCCGTGAAGTCGTCCCAGGTCAGCGCAAACGGCGCGCGGCCCGACAGCGGGAATGCAAACACCGAGTTGAGCCGGGCCGAGTCGAACGCCGTGTCCTGGCCCTGCACATAGGGCGACGAGGCCGACAGCGCGATGAAGTGCGGGATGTAGCGCGACATGCGGTGCAGCGTGAGCAGCGCGATGTCGGCGCTGGGGCAGCCCACATGCACGTGCTGGCCGAAGATGGTGAACTGTTTGGTCAGGTAGCCATAGAGCTCGGACAACTCGCGAAAGCGCGGCTTGTCGTAGATGCGTTGCTCGTGCCACTTCTGGAAGGGGTGGGTGCCGCCACCGACCACCGCGATGTTGAGCTTGTCGGCGCTTTTCACCAGCGCATCGCGAATCTGCGTGAGCTGGCCCAGCACCTCGGATGGCGACTGGCAGATGCCCGTGGAGATCTCGATCATGCTCGAGGTCATCTCGGGCACCACGCTGCCGGGCAGCGCCATCTTGCCCATCAGCCGCAGCATGTCCTCGGCATACGGCGTGAGGTCGTAGTCGTGCGTGTTGACGAGCTGCAGCTCCAGCTCCACCCCGAGGGACAGCGCGCCCGACTTCTGGAAAGTTTCAAGACTCATGGACAGGCTCTTTCGGGGGAATGCGTGTGGTCAGCGACCAGGGTTTGGCGCTCTCGCGGGCCCGGTAGATGGCGATCGTGGTCAGCACCGCGCCCAGCACCTCCATCACCAGAATCACCGGCAGTGCAATGCTGGCAATCTGCCGCCCCAGCGTGGGTGCCGCGCTCACGTACTGGGACACCATCAGCAGCACGATGGAGGACATCGGCGACATCGCGCAGCCGACCCACAAGGCCTGCGTCCAGCTTGCGCCGCTGCCCACATTGCCGAGGGCGACGCCGATGATCTTGGCCAGCGCGCGGGCGACGATCATCACCAGCACCAGGCCGACGATGGGTCCGCCCCAGTCTGCCTGCGCGGCGACGACGGAGACCAGCACGAACATCAGCATGGTGAGCATCGACGAGGCCGTGCCCATTTGCCGCGGCCAGGACCACGGGCGCGGGTTGACCTGCTTGAGCAGCATGCCGCCCAGCAGCGCTGCCAGCGGCGCAGAGCCGCCGAAGTTGGCGGCCAGCGCCGCACCCGCCGCGATCAGCGTGAGCAGCAGGATGGCGGTGTTCTCGCTGGTGGGGCTCATCACGCGAAAAGCCAGGCGCAGCGTGAGCGCCAGCAAGGCACCGACCACCACCGACAGGCCCAGCACCACGAGCACGGGGTAAAACGTTTCGGTCAGGCCCATCTCCACCGGCATCTTGCGGTTGCGACTGATAAGGCCGGCACTCGCACTGCACAAGGTCAGCGCATACAGCGTGCTCAGGGTCGACAGCACCATGGCGCGTTCGCTCACGGGGCCAGAAGCCCGCGTGTCCATGATCACCCGCGCCAGCACCGCAGGTGAAGCGGCCATGGCCAGCAGCGCGAGCGGCTGTGCCACCGCATCGCGCACGCTCATCAGGCCCAGCGCCCAGTAAACGATGACGTAGGTCAGCCCTGATTCGAGCAGGCTTTGCACCAGCACCATGGGGTTGTGGCGGAACCAGCGCAGCGAGATGCGCCCACCGGCCTCAAACAGCACCACGGCCACACCGAGTTCCAGCAGGAAAAGGCTGATGCCCTGCAGCGGCCACACAGCCCCCGTGAAACCGGCCAGACCGGCAAAAGCGCCGATCAGTGAATAACCGATGACCTTGGGCAGGCCCGTGTAGCGGTGAACAAGGTGGCCGGACACGGCGGCCACGGCCAGAAGGATGGACCACTGCACCGTCGGCAAGCCTGCAGAGGGCTTGATCCAGTCGGCCCAGATGGCCAGGAGTTCGTTCATGCGGGTCAGTCCCCCATCTTTATATTGGCCACCACTTCGTCAAGTCGATGGATGGCCTGTTGTGCATCCCGCATGATGCGAGGCCTGAAAAAGCGATTTGGTTCACGCCACCGCGGCACCCTGCGGGGTGTGGCGTGCGACGACGCTTTTAATTTAGCGGCGCAGTGTGGGCGGGGGTGTAGGACAAGGCCGGAAATGCCTTTTCACCCTGCAGGGTGCAAGGGTTTTTCGAGCGGCGTCGCAGGCCATCTGCATGGCGAGTGTGTGCAGTTTTTACTGCGGTACAAAAAAGCTGCGCGGATGGCTGCGCCAGCGTTTCCAGATTTCGGCACGAATGCGCGCGCGGTCGACACCGCTCACGTTGTGCGCCTGCAGCGCGAGGCGGAAGGCGCAATAAAAGCTGATGCCCAGATTCAGCGCGCCTATCAAAGGAATGGCCGCCACCGACCACCAGAAGATGGGCATCTTCAGCACTTCAAGGCCGAGTGACGATGCGGCGGCAGACAGTTGCCCGGTCGACAGCGTGACATGGCGCGCCTGCAACTCGAAACCAAAAAAGCCGGTGATGGGCGGGATCAGCCCGAGCATGAAGCCGAGGGAAATGTTCGACGCAAAACCCGAAATGTTTTCACGCATGAACACCGACCAGCGGGCGGCGCGTTCAGAGCCCAGCACGGCGGTAAAGCGCGGGTTGTGGCGTATGGCGGAGTCGAGGTGGTGCAGCACAAACCAGTTCTCGGCCCAGCCGGCGACCATGCTGGCCGCAAACAGAATCATGCCGGTAAAACCCGCCCAGAGCAGCGTGGGGCCGAGCAGGGTCAGGGTGTGCAGCGTGTGCATGGCTTCTTCGCGCCCAATCATGGGCCGGCCCAGCAGCAGCACGACGATCACGTTGACCAGCAGGACGGCCGGGATGACCATGAACACATTGCCGAACACCGCGGCGACCTGCGAGCGCACCAGGTGGGTGACCTCATCGACAAATTCGCCGACCGCCTCGGCCGAGTTGATGTCCTTGAGCTTGGCGGCCATCGCGGGCGCCGTCATTGCTGGCTGTTTGGTCGCCAGCGTCAGATGCAGCAGCTGGATCATGATGAAGGTGGCCGAGTAAGCCACGCTGGCCCAGAAGCCGCTCCAGAAAGCCGACAGGCCAATCGCCACCACCATGAACTTGAGCAGTGTGGTCAGCGCCGTGACGGCGCCGCCGCCCATGGCCTTGCCGAGCATTTCCTTGTATTCGGCGCGGTCACGGGTGATGTAGTGCTCGCCGGTCTCGGCGCTGCGCTCGGCCATCTTGGCAGACAGCAATGTCGAGTTGGCGCTGATGAGTGCGCCTATGCTTTTGCTCTCCTGGCCGATGATGACGCGGCGCACCAGCAGCCTCACCGCCGTGGCGGCCGGTGTCGGCGAGAGCAGGGCATCGAGCAGCTCGCGCACGCGCATGATGCGCGCGCGCAGCTGCCGCAGGCGGAACACCATGCCGATGGAAATGCCGTTTTCCTCGAGGTGGGTATAGACGCTGTTGACCGCCAGGCGGCAGGCGTCGAGCCGGTCGCGGTACTGCTGGATCATGGCGCGCAGTTTTTCTTCGTCGCGCTGCTGGTTGAACAGCGCGCTGCGCAGCTCTTCCACGTCGGCCGGCAGCGCGTGGAAGGCACGCACATCGCCGGCAGCCTTGTCCATGCGCAGGCGCAGCTCGGGCGCAAAGCCGGTGGCCCGGATCTGCGCCGTGCAATAGGTCAATGCATCCATCAGGCTGTGCTGCCAGTGCAGGGCATCGGCCGCGGGTTCGGACGACAGCAGCTGCACCAGCTGGTCGATGTGGGCCTCTTCAATCGCGCCCATCCACTGCGCATCAAAACGCGTGCTGGCCACCAGCGGGAAAAGCTCTGACGCGTCGGTCGTCTCTGGCGTGCCGGGCAGCAGCTTGCGGCGCAGGCGCTCGGCCAGCTCGCTCATGAAGGCGGTGCGCGGCGCAAAACCAAAGTCGCCGAGCAGCGTCGTGACGTCGACTTCCTGGATCAGGTTGTGCCACCAGGCCTTGAGCCGGGCTTCGACCTCGGGCTGCGCCTGCACCGTGGTGATGAAGGTTTGAAGCCGCGAGATGCTGGACGGCACCGAGCTTTCATCGCCGCGCAGCCATTCAAAAACGCTGATCAGCCAGATGTGGCGTTCGGCCAGCCCCGCATGGGGGTCCAGCGCATTGAGCAGCGTGCGGAGGTCTCTCATGTCAGCCCGGCCTAATGGAGCGTGCGTGCCGGTGTGTTGCTGCCGGGGCCGGCTTCCAGCACGAACATCGGGATCTCCGACTCAAAACGTTCGCCGTCTTCGGCAACAAAAAAGTAGCTGCCATGCATGGTGCCGCTGGGCGTGCGCAGTCGTGCGCCGCTGCTGTACTGGAATGACTCGCCGGGCTTGAGCAGCGGCTGGTGGCCAACCACCCCAAGCCCCTTGACCTCTTCGGCCATGCCGTTGGCGTCGACGATGGTCCAGTGGCGCGAGATCAGCTGGGCCGTGACCTCACCCGTGTTGGTGATCGTGATGGTGTAAGCGAAGCCGTAGACCGAATCCTCGGGCGAGGACTGCTCTGGAACGTGGCTGGGAACGGCTTCGCAGGAAAACTGGTACTTAGGCATGACTTGGACGTGACCCGAAAAATCTGGCCGCGGTGCCAGAAAAGCGTCGGCAAGGCCAGCTGTGCATGTTAACCGCCTCGTGTGAAACCCTGTGCACCCTGCTGACTGGCCCTGCAGCATGCTGCGACAATCCGTGCATGAGCCAAAACAAACCCGCCTACCGGATCGCCCCCTCGATTTTGTCTGCCGACTTCGCCCGCCTGGGCGATGAACTCAAGGCCGTGATTGCGGCCGGTGCGGACTGGATTCATTTCGACGTGATGGACAACCATTACGTGCCCAACCTGACCTTCGGCCCCATGATTTGCCAGGCCCTGAAGCCGCACGCCAAAAAAGCCGACGGCACGGCCGTGCCCATCGACGTGCACCTGATGATCCAGCCGGTCGATGCGTTGGCCGCGGCCTTTGCAGATGCGGGCGCTGACCTGATCAGCTTTCACCCGGATGCCTCAGGCCATGTGCACCGCAGCGTGCAGGCCATCAAGGCCAAGGGTTGCAAGGCGGGGCTGGTATTCAACCCCGCAGCATCCATGGATGTGCTGGACTGGGTCATCGACGACATCGACCTCATCCTCATCATGAGCGTCAACCCGGGATTCGGCGGCCAGAGTTTCATCGACTCGGCGCTGCGCAAGATCGAGATCGCGCGCAAACGCATTGACGCGTCAGGCAAGGACATTCGCCTGGAAGTCGACGGCGGCATCAAGACCGACAACATCGCGCGCGTGGCCGCAGCAGGCGCCGACACCTTCGTGGCCGGCAGCGCCATCTTCGGCAAACCCGATTACAAAAGCGTGATTGACGCCATGCGGGTCGAGCTGGCGAAATAAGCCGGTACGCCTTTCAGGCCGCCGGGGCGCTGGTCTTGTCCAGCCGTTCCAGGATTTCGCCTGACGTCATGACATCGCCGAACTGCTGGATAAACGTTTCCAGCGTGGCCTGATGTTCGTCGTCCGACAGGGCGGCGCAGCAGTCAGAGGCCATGACCACCTTGAAGCCCAGCATCATGGCGTCCCGCCCGGTGGATTCGCAACAGATGTTGGTTTTGGTACCGGCAATCAGCAGCGTGTCTATGCCATAGTTGCGCAGCATGGGCTCCAGCGTCGACGAGCCCGCAATCATCGCGCTGTACCTGTTTTTGACAACGATGACATCCTGATGTTCGGTGTCGAGGTCTTTCCAGACGGTCTGCCTGCCGGGCGTCAGGCTTTCCATGGTGCGGGTGCGCACATCGCTGTGCACGACATGGTTGAAAAACAGCTCCCAGTCGCTGCGTTCGCCGAGGTGGGTATTGGCATGCAATACCCAGAACACCGGCACTTTCTTTTTCCGCAGTTCCCGCGTCAACTGGTTGATGGGCGGCACGATGTCGCGCGAAGCCGCCACCTCTGCCGGCGAGCCCGGCTCGCAAAATGTGCTTTGCATGTCGATGACAATCAGCGCGGTGCGCTTGGGGTCAAGGGCATCGAACCAGTGAAGTTTTCCCCTGCGCGCCATGACCCGTTCAACAATATGGGGACGAATGGAAACCTTGTGCATGAAATGAATTCCGTGAAAGAACGATTCCCCACTTTAAAGCCTGTCGACGCCGCCATCGTTGACCTCGACGGCACCATGGTCGACACCATGGGCGACTTTGTGGTCGCGCTGAACCTGATGCTGTCGGAGCTGGACCTGCCGGGCCAACCGCAGGTGGACCTGCCGGTGGTCGAGCGCATGGTGGGCAAGGGCTCGGAGCATTTGATCCGCTCCGTGCTCGAACACATCGCTCCTGCCGATGCGCGCATCGCCCTGTTGTTCGATGCTGCATTTGCCAGCTACCAGACACACTACGACGCCATCAACGGCCACCATGCCGCGGTGTACCCCGGTGTACCTGAGGGTTTGCAGGCGTTGCAGCAGGCCGGCTTGACGCTTGCCTGCCTGACCAACAAGCCGCTGGCCTTCGCGCTTGAATTGCTCAGGCTCAAGGGCCTGGACGGGTTTTTCAGCGTGGTGTTTGGCGGTGATTCCTTCGAGCGCAAAAAGCCCGACCCGCTGCCGCTTTTAAAAACCTGTGAAGCGCTGGGCACGTCACCCGAACGCACGCTGATGGTGGGGGATTCCAGCAACGATGCGCAGGCTGCGCGTGCGGCAGGCTCCCCGGTGGTGCTGGTGACCTATGGCTACAACCACGGCGAGCCGGTGCGCGCCGTCGATGCGGATGCGTTTGTGGACTCGCTGGCAGACATCAGGCTTTCACTGCACACATAAAAACAGGGCCCGCAGGCCCCGTTGTTTCTGGTCGTGTGGACCCGCTCAGGCCGGCTTGCCCAGCAACTGGTCTTTCAACCTGAAATCGGCCGGGTTGGGGCCGAACCAGATGCGCATCAAGGCATTGAAAAACTCGATCTCCTTGAAGGGCTCGCCCTGGACCTTGCCTTTGACCGTGATGACCGTGCCCGTGCCGGGAATCCAGTCAATGGTGAAGGATTCGCCCGCCAGCAGTTTTTTCTGGTCCGCAAAAATCTGGCCCATCTTGATCAGGCCCGGAATCAGCTTGGACATCTCGGCCTTGGAGGCGTTGTCGGTGAAGGCCGTGGTGAAACTCTTGCCAAGCTCGTTGGAGTCGATTTCGCGCACCAGCGTGATGCTCATGCGCTTGGGGCCAGGCATGGCATAAATCTCTTCTGGCGTAGAGGCCTTTTTGCCGAGATACAGCCCCGCCACATAGACCTTGAACACCGCCTTGTAACGGATGCCGGCGCCGTTGAGCTGCAATTTGGCGCCTGCCAGGTCGATCGGGTCGTCCAGCTTGACGCCGGAAACCTCCATCGGGGCTGCCATGACGCCGAATGACAGTGCCAAACCTGCCAGTGCTGCAGCGAGGTGTTTACTGAAAATCATGAAAATCTCCGGTTGGGTTCTAAAAACGAACGAGCGTTCTTTTTATTTCCTTATTTTCAGCGGCCTTTGTGGCCTCGGCAATAGGGTTTGCGAGATGGCCGGACGGTGTCCGGGCTGTCGCAGGGCAGCGATTCTGGCGCGCACCGGGGCAACGGGGCTGCCATTTAAATGTGTTTGCTACACTTCGCCCTGTATGTTTATTCATCGCATCATTCAGACAGGTCAAGGCGACCGGGGAGCCTGGCCCTGGCGTACCTGCTCTTCCTCGCGCACCTGAGCGTTTCCCGGTCACCCGCTGACCTGCGCGCCGTTCCGGTCGCCGCGACATCCCTTCCCCCCGTTTTGATGCCCCTGGCCCTGCCAGCCGCATCTGTCCCGACTCCCGGGAAAATTGAATGAACCGTGGCTGCGGCGCCCCTGAAAGGCATCGGCCACTTGCGAAGGACTACCCGTGATCACCGAACTCGAATTCAAAAGCCTGGCCGGCCAGGGCTACAACCGCATTCCGCTGATGGTGGAAGCGTTTGCCGATCTTGAAACCCCGCTCTCGCTGTACCTCAAACTGGCGTTTTCCAAAGACGGCGGCAAGTACAGCTTCCTGCTGGAGTCCGTGGTCGGCGGCGAACGTTTTGGTCGCTACAGCTTCATCGGCCTGCCCGCCCGCACGCTGGTGCGCGCTTCGGGTTTCGGCGCAGATGCCGTGACCGAAGTTGTCACCGACGGCAAGGTGGTGGAAACCTCAAAACAAAACCCGCTCGACTTCATCAGCGACTACCAGAAGCGCTTCAAGGTGGCTTTGCGGCCTGGCCTGCCGCGTTTTTGCGGCGGCCTGGCAGGCTACTTCGGGTATGACGCGGTGCGCTACATCGAGAAGAAGCTGGAGGCGAGCTGCCCACCCGACACGATGGGCTGCCCCGACATCCTGCTGCTGCAGTGCGAGGAACTGGCGGTGATCGACAACCTCTCCGGCAAGCTCTACATGATTGTGTATGCCGATCCGGCGCAGCCGGAGGCGTATTCGAATGCCAAAAAACGCCTGCGCGGCCTGAAGGAGCAGCTCAAGTATTCGGTCAGCGCACCGGTGGTCAAGGCTTCCCAGGGTTACCCGGCGGAACGCGACTTTGCGAAAGCCGATTACATTGCCGCCGTTGAACGCGCCAAGAAGCTGATCGAAGGTGGCGACTTCATGCAGGTGCAGGTCGGCCAGCGCATCAAGAAGCGTTACACCGAATCCCCGCTCAGCCTGTACCGCGCACTGCGCTCGCTCAACCCCAGCCCCTACATGTATTACTACCACTTTGGTGATTTCCATGTGGTGGGCGCATCGCCGGAGATCCTGGTGCGCCAGGAGCAGGTGGAGGAATCTCTCGGCGGTGGCCAGAAGGTGACGATTCGTCCGCTGGCTGGGACGCGCCCCCGGGCTTCATCGCCTGAGGTCGACAAGGCGGTCGAGCAAGAGCTGGTCAACGACCCTAAAGAGCGCGCCGAGCACGTCATGCTGATTGACCTCGCGCGCAACGACATCGGCCGCATCGCCAAAACCGGCTCTGTGAAAGTCACCGAGGCGTTTGCGGTCGAGCGCTACAGCCACGTGATGCACATCGTCAGCAATGTCGAAGGTGCTTTGCTCGACGGCATGTCGGGCATGGATGTCCTCAAAGCCACCTTCCCGGCGGGCACCCTGAGCGGTGCGCCCAAGGTGCACGCGATGGAAATCATCGACCAGCTGGAGCCGACCAAACGCGGCCTCTACGGCGGGGCCTGCGGTTACCTCAGTTATTCGGGCGACATGGATGTGGCCATCACCATACGCACCGGCATCATCAAGGACCAGATGCTTTACGTGCAGGCGGCGGCGGGGGTGGTGGCCGACTCCGTGCCCGAGCTCGAATGGAAAGAAACCGAGGCCAAGGCGCGTGCGCTGCTGCGCGCCTCGGAGTTGGTCGAAGAAGGCCTGGAATAAGGAGCTGTCATGAAAATACTGATGATCGACAACTACGACAGCTTCACCTACAACATCGTGCAGTACTTCGGTGAGCTAGGTGCCGAGGTGCAGACCTTTCGCAACGACGAGATCACCATCGAGGAAATCGCCGCGCACAAGCCCGACCGTCTGGTGGTGTCGCCCGGCCCGTGCTCGCCGGCAGAGGCGGGTATTTCGGTCGCGGCCATCCGGCACTTTGCGGGCAAGCTGCCCATCCTGGGTGTCTGCCTGGGCCATCAGAGCATTGGCGCTGCCTTCGGTGGCAACATCATCCGCGCGCAGCAGCTGATGCACGGCAAGACCAGTGTCATCACCACCACGCGCGAAGGCGTGTTTGCCGATTTGCCGGAGCAGTTCACCGTCAACCGTTACCACTCGCTGGCGATTGAAAAATCGTCCTGCCCCGAGGTGCTCGCCGTCACCGCGTGGACGGACGACGGTGAAATCATGGGTGTGCGGCACAGGGAATTGCCGATACAGGGGGTGCAGTTTCACCCCGAATCGATACTCACCGAGCACGGCCACGCCATGCTGAAAAACTTCATGGAGCAGCGCTGATGGGCATCGAGCACATCGGCCTCTTCATCGTGGCGGGCGTGTTGCTGAACCTCACGCCCGGCCCGGACGTGCTCTACATCGTGACCAACGCCTTGCGTTCGGGCGCGCGCGCCGGCATGGTGGCGGCGCTGGGGATTTCGGCCGGGTGTTTTGTCCACATCGTCGCCGCAGCGGTGGGCGTGAGCGCCTTGATGGCGGCATCGGCCACCGCCTTCAGCGTGCTGAAGTGGGCCGGTGCGGCTTACCTTGTGTATGTGGGCCTGCGCATGCTGCTCGCACGCAAACCGGGAGGCCCTGGCCTGGGTACGCAAGGGAATGTTGAGGGCGTTTATCCGGCATCGTCGCTGAAAACGATTTTCCTCAACGGTTTCTGGACCAACACGCTCAACCCCAAAGTGGCCCTGTTCTTTCTAGCCTTTGTGCCGCAGTTCATTGCGCCGGGTGTGGACAACAAACCGCTGGCGTTTTTGCTGCTGGGGCTGCTCTTCAACTTCAACGCACTGTGGGTCAATGCTGGCTGGGCGCTGGCGGCCGCGTGGCTGGCCGGCCGCATGACGGCGGTGCAGCGTGGCATCCAGTGGCTGGAGCGCGCCGCGGGCCTGATGTTCATCGGCTTTGGCCTGAAACTGGCTTTTTCGGATAATCCGGTTCATTAAGAAGAAAAAACATGTCCAACGCACACAAGATCACACCGCAGGAAGCCCTGCAGCGCACCATCGAACATCGCGAAATCTTTCACGACGAGATGCTGCACCTGATGCGCCTCATCATGAGCGGCGAGATGTCGCCCGTGATGATGTCTGCCCTCATCACCGGCCTGCGGGTGAAAAAGGAAACCATTGGCGAGATCACCGCTGCCGCGCAGGTCATGCGCGAGTTCTCGACCAAGGTCAACGTGGCCAACAAAACCCACCTCGTCGACATCGTCGGCACGGGCGGTGATGGCTCGCACACCTTCAACATCTCGACCTGCTCGATGTTTGTTGCGGCAGCGGCGGGTGCCAAGGTCAGCAAGCACGGCGGTCGCAGCGTCAGCAGCAAGTCTGGCAGTGCCGACGTGATGGAGGCCCTGGGCATCAACATCAACCTCAAGCCTGAAGCGATTGCACAGTGCATCGATGAAGTGGGCGTCGGTTTCATGTTTGCGCCCAACCACCACCCGGCCATGAAAAACGTCGCGCCCATCCGCAAGGAGCTGGGCGTACGCACCATCTTCAACATCCTCGGCCCGCTGACCAACCCCGCCAGCGCCCCCAACATCCTGATGGGCGTGTTCCATTCCGACCTGGTCGGCATACAGATACGTGCACTGCAGCGCCTGGGCGCCGAACACGCCCTGGTGGTGTACGGCAAGGACGGCATGGACGAGGTCAGCCTGGGCGCGGCCACCGTCGTAGGCGAGTTGAAAGACGGCGAGATCACCGAATATGAAATTCACCCCGAAGACTTCGGCATGGGCATGTCCAGCAACCGCACGTTGAGGGTTGAGACAGCCGAAGAGTCAAAGGCCATGCTGATGGGCGTGCTCGACAACGAGGCCGGCCCTGCGCGCGACATCGTCATCCTCAATGCCGGTGCGGCGCTTTACGCGGCCAATGTTGCGAAGTCCATGAAGGACGGCATCACCCTGGCCCGCTCGGCGATTGAATCGGGCGCCGCAAAAGCACGCCTGACGCAGCTCATTGCAACCTCACAAAAACTGGCGGCCTGAACCATGTCCGACATACTCGACAAGATCGTGGCCGTCAAGCGCGAAGAAATCGCCGACGCCATCAAACGCAAACCCCTGGCTGTGATGCGTGAAGACGCGGAGTCGCGCGTGCTGACCCGCGACTTTGTGGCCGCGATACGTAACAAGATCGCAACCGGCAAGGCGGCAGTGATTGCGGAAGTCAAAAAAGCCAGCCCGTCGAAAGGCGTGCTGCGCGCCGACTTCATCCCCGCCGACATTGCGCAGAGTTATGCCGAGTTCGGCGCGGCCTGCCTGTCGGTGCTGACGGACAGGCAGTTCTTCCAGGGCAGCGTCGATTACCTGAAGCAGGCGCGCGCGTCCTGCAGCTTGCCGGTGCTGCGCAAGGACTTCATGGTCGACGCCTATCAAATCTATGAAGCACGTGTCATGGGTGCCGATTGCATTTTGCTGATCGCCGCCATTCTTGACGACCAGCAGATGAAGGACATGGAGGCCCTGGCCCGCACGCTCGACATGTCGGTGCTGGTCGAGGTGCACGACGAGACCGAACTGGAACGAGCCCTCAAGCTGAAGACGCCGCTGGTCGGCATCAACAACCGCAACCTCAAGACTTTTGAGGTGTCGCTGGACGCGACCATCAAGCTGTCGGGCAGGGTGCCCGCCGACCGCATCGTCGTGACCGAGTCGGGCATTGCCACCAAAGCAGATGTGAAGCTGATGCGCGACGCAAAAATCAATGCCTTCCTGGTCGGCGAAGCCTTCATGCGCGCCGACGAACCGGGCGAGGCGCTGGCCGAGCTGTTCGGCGCGTGACCGCTGTTGACCCTGGCCTGATCCCCACTTGAGCCTGTTTGCCAGCCCCCCTGACCAGTTGACGGTCGCCCAGCCCGATGCGTGGGCGGTTGCGCCGGGCTGGCAGGCGCTGGTCGATGGATTTTTCGCCGGACCGGCTGGTGTGACGCTGCTGGATTTTCTGGCGCGGCGGCTGGACGATGGGGCGGTCATCTTTCCGCCGGAGCCGCTGCGCGCACTGGAACTCACGCCGCCGGAAGCAGTGCGTGTCGTCATCCTGGGGCAGGACCCGTACCACGGCCGCGGCCAGGCCGAGGGGCTGGCGTTTTCAGTCGCGCCGGGTGTGCGGCTGCCGCCCTCGCTTCGTAATATCTTCAAGGAGTTGCAGCGCGACCTCGGCACGCCGACGCCGCCCTTTCCCTCGCCCGGCGGCAGCCTGGTGAGCTGGGCCAGGGATGGAACGCTGCTGCTCAACACCTGCCTGACGGTGGAGGAAGGCCAGCCGGCCAGCCACGCGGGCAAAGGCTGGGAAGTGCTGACCGATGCCATCATCCGCAAGGTGTCCGACGGCGACCACCCGGTGCTGTTCATGCTGTGGGGCGCGCACGCGCAAGGCAAGCGTGCCCTCATCGACACGGCCAGGCACAAGGTGCTGGTGGCCAACCACCCGTCGCCCCTGTCGGCCCTGCGGCCGCCGTTGCCTTTCATCGGCTGTGAGCATTTTTCAGAAGCGAAAGCCTGGCGTGAGGCGAACGCGCAGGCTTGACGTCCGTGTGGCCCGGCAGAATTGCTACTCTTTTAGTAGCTGCTCACGCGCATGTTTATTGGTCTGGTGGCCGATTTGGCACCTGAAAACAGGTGTTTTTGACCATTTCTGGTGAGTTTTGAGGCTCAAATCTGGCGTTGTTGTACCGGCAAGGCCCAAATGTTAAGTTGCAACTTAACATTTGGGCGTTTTGGCCTGATTCGAGGCCTAAAACTCCTGCGGCTGGCTGCCCACGTAGTCGCGGCGAATGTTCACCGTGCTTTGCTGGCCCAGCGCCTCAAAATGCCGGCGCAGCCAGCGTTTGGCGGCACCCTGGCCCATCTCAAACAACTGCTCGATCATGGCTGTGCTCGCCGACATCTTGGTGGATGCGGGCAAATCCTCCAGCGCCTCGCCGCCGTCGATGCGGTGCAAAAACAGGCTGCGGTAGCTGTCGCCTTCTTTGAGGCGGCCATCGGCCAGCAGGCGGTTGATGAAGTCGATGGTGCGCATCTGCGACAGCAGGCTGGCGTTAAAGGTCAATTCGTTGACCCGGTCCATGATGTCCTGTGGCGTCTGCGGCGCGTGTTCCCGCTTGAGGGGGTTGATCTGCACGACGATGATGTCGCTGCTGCTGCACTGGTTGATGAGCGGCAGCAGTGCCGGGTTGCTTGAGAACCCGCCGTCCCAATAAGGTTTGTTGTCGACTTCAACCGCCTTGAAAACCGTCGGCAGGCAGGTGGACGCCATCACGGCCTGCAGTGTCAGGCGCTTGCCCGCGAAGATTTCAACCTGCCCGGTCGTCACGTGGGTGGCCGACACAAAGACCCGCGGTGTCGTTTGCCGGGTAATCGCCTCGAAGTCGATTTCCCTTTCCAGCAGCTTGCGCAGCGGGTTGATGTCCAGCGGGTTGGACTGGTAAGGCGACATCCACTGGTTCATGGCGTTGGTAAAAAAGTTTGCGCCCACTCTCGAGTTTGACCAGCCACCGAGCATCATCTTGCTGATGTTTTCCGCCATCGAACCGAGGTTGCCCATGGCTTCGACGCCTTGCCAGATGTTGCGCAGCGAGGTGCGTGCGGCCTCCCTCGCCTCTGCTGAGTCAGCGGCCGTGTGGCCATTTTTGGCAGCGGTGGCCAGCCCGTGGGCGAGGGCGACGGCGTTGACGGCACCGGCACTCGCGCCGCTGATGCCTTCAATATGGATGCGGTCATCCTGCAGCAGGCCGTCCAGCACCCCCCAGGTGAAGGCACCGTGCGAACCACCGCCCTGCAACGCAAGGTTGACCTGGCGCGGTTTGGTTGGTTGGGCAGGTCTGGCGGCGGGCGTTGTCGTAAGGCTTTGTGACATCAGTGATTTTTAGGTGGTATTGGGTGAGCCGTGCCTGGGCGACGGTTGAACTGCAGGTGAGGCAATCATCATGCCGCAAGGCACAAAATCCCGGAAAGGCGCCCTGAAAAACACCAAAAAAACGGGCACATAAAACCCGGGCCGGCAGTGGGCGGGACCTGCCCTGCAACTTTTGAAGGTTTTTGCAGTTCTCGGAGCTGCCAACTGCCATAAAACCATGGCATAATCCGAGGTTCGCTTGAAGGATGGGTGTCCGAGTGGCTAAAGGAGGCAGACTGTAAATCTGTTCGCTAACGCGTACGCTGGTTCGAATCCAGCCTCATCCACCAGATTTTTGATTTTCTGGAACCCCAAGCGGTTGGTTTTTGAGAGTTTTGTGACGATTTGATTTTTGGTCGAGCTGCGCGGGAGTAGTTCAATGGTAGAACCCTAGCCTTCCAAGCTAATGACGCGGGTTCGATTCCCGTCTCCCGCTCCATGAGTCGCCATCAATCGTGTTGCACTGAATTCGAATGGTTTTTGATTCAGCCCATTTGGCTCAGTGGCAGAGCACTCCCTTGGTAAGGGAGAGGTCCCGGGTCCGATTCCCGGAATGGGCACCAATTCAGGCTGGCGCCGCAGGTTGCGGCAGCTGGCCGTAGTGTTAACTGGTTTTTGTAACTCTTCATAAATTTCTGGAGTTTTAAATGGCAAAAGGCAAATTTGAGCGGACCAAGCCGCACGTCAACG
>JAZKDR010000039.1:0-35007 GCA_040387435.1 Pseudomonadota bacterium | reverse complement strand
TCTTTGGCGAAGCAAAGAAAAGTAACTCGCCCGCCGGGGCGAGACCCGGCCTGGTTGTGAAGGGCAAAACATCAACCCAACACAGCCCATGCAGTGAGGGGCACTGGTTCCAGCTCGGCGGGAGTCGCAGCGAGCTAAATCGCAATCGGATCCACATCCACTGCCCACCGCACAAGACTCTTGAACGCCGCCTCGCGCCGCGTCTCAAACAGCACAGGCTGCCACGCCATTAAAAACCTCTGCAGGGCAGCACGCGAGGCACTCTCCACCAGCATCTGTGCACGCTCCACATTCGCCACCCGCTGAATCATCATGGGCACGGCCGGATAGGCCATGACCTGAGGGTGGTCGTTTTCAAAAGATACGGCAGCAGCAGCGGCATTCAGAAAGGCCTGTGCCACCGACTGCTCTTTCGCTTCGGCACGCACCAGGGCCGAATAACCGAAGGGCGACATGCCTGCCGCCTCGCGTTCTTCAAGTTGCTGCGCAGCGAACTTCGGGTAGTCGTGCTGCTTGAGCGCGGAGAACAGCGGATGCGTGGGGTGAAAAGTCTGTACCCACATCTCGCTGGCATCGCTGTGCCTCGCATCGCGACCGGCGCGGCCTGCGGCCTGCATGAGCAGGCTGAAGAGGCGTTCGGGGGCGCGGAAGTCGCTGGAGAACAGTGCGCCGTCGGGGTTGATGGCGGCCACCAGCGTGATGTGGCGGAAGTCGTGGCCCTTGGCGATCATCTGTGTGCCGACCAGCACATCGACCTCGCCGGCATGCACGCTGGCCAGTTGCGATTCGAGAGCGCCTTTCAGGCGTGTGGTGTCGGCATCGATGCGGGCGATGCGTACCGGGCCGCCATCGGGTCGCTTCACGCCCGCCAGCAACTCGGCGAGATGTTCTTCAAGGCGCTCGGTGCCGCGGCCCACGGGTGCGATGTCGACGTTGCCGCAGCTCGGGCAGGCGCGCGGCACACGTTCGGTAAACCCGCAGTGGTGGCAGCGCAGCGTGCGGTCTATTTTGTGGAAGACGCGGTAGGCGCTGCAGTGCGGGCATTCGCTTTTCCAGCCGCAGTCATGGCAGGCCAGCACGGGCGCGTAACCGCGGCGGTTCAAAAAAATCAGCGACTGTTCGCCGCGTGCGACGCGCTGCGCAATGGCATCCAGCAGCGGGGGCGCAATCACGCTGTGTTTCGGCTGGTGGTTCATGTCCACGCCGCGGATTGATGGTAGGCCCCCACGTTCCCTCACTGCGTGTAGCTCTCTGCCCCCCGAGGGGGCTGGCCTTGCTTGGGGCGGCCCGTCGCTGCGGCCGACATCTTCGCTCGATATCGTGGATGCCCCCACGCGTTCACTCATCGTCAAACGCTGGTAGCGCCCGGTGATCGTGGCCTGCCAGCTTTCAAGCGAGGGCGTTGCAGATCCCAGCATGACCCTGCAGGGTTTGCCATCCACCGATTCATCGGTCTCCAGCTTGGCGCGGTACACCGCGAGGTCGCGTGCCGAATAACGCGCGCCTTCCTGCTGTTTGTAGCTGGGGTCGTGTTCTTCGTCGACCACGATCAGGCGCAGGCGGGGCATGGAGGCCAGCACGGCCATGCGTGTGCCGAGGATGAGGCGGGCATGGCCGGCGTGGGCCGATAGCCAGCTTTTCAGGCGCTGCGCCGGGGTCAGGCCGCTGTGCAGCGACACCACGCGCTCCTTGCCGAGGTGTGCAAACCGTTCCTGGAAGCGTGCCTGCAACTGCGGCGTGAGGTTGATCTCGGGCACCATGACCAGCACTTGGGCGTCCGGGTCGTCGGCCAGCACCTTTGCCGCCGCGTGCAGATAGACCTCGGTCTTGCCGCTGCCCGTGGCGCCAAACAGCAGGGCCGGCCGGGCGTCGGCCTCAAAAGCGGCGAGCGCTTCGCATTGCTGGGCACTGAGGGCCACGCCGCTGGCCTGTTCGTCGTGGCTGGAGTCGGCCTGCGGGCGTTTGAGCCTGCGCGCCAGCTGCACGGCGGTCATATCGCGCAGCTGCGGCGGCAGCGCGGCCAGGGCGACCTCGCCGAGCGAGCGCTGGTAGTAGCCCGCCGTGAAAGTCACCAGCTTGCGCCAGGTCGCGGGCAACGGGTCCAACCCCTCCAGCACGCCAGCGATGCTTTTTGTCTGCATCTCCAGCAGCTCGCCACTGCCCTCGCGGTTTTGCCACACCACACCCAGCACCTCGCGCCGGCCCAACGGCACGCGCACCAGCGCACCGGGGGTGAGTGGTGAATCACTCTGGTAGGTCAGTGGCCCGGCGATGGCGCTGTGCGCGGGGGCCGCCACCACAATGTCCAGCCAGTGGCTCATGAAGCGTAAGCAGTTGTAGTGACAGCTGCAAAAGCACTTGCGAAAAGCGCGCTAAGTGCTTGATTTGATGGCGCTTTACAGATCTTCAACTTTTCTGTGGATAACTTTGTTGATAGATGCGCGCCGAGGCGGCCAAAGCCTTGTAAATCAAGGGCTTTGCCAGAATGCCCGGAAAAAAAGCATTTTAAAGAATCCATATAAATCAACGACTTACAAGCGCTATTCCTTTGATAGCGAAGTATGCGGTGCAGCGGAGTTCTTGCCGCACCGCAACACAAATTTTGTGCATAAGTCTTGATGCCCGCGCCCGGTTTTGTGCTAGCCATGATTAAAAAGGCCTCAAAATTCCGCGAAATGGGGGCACGGGCGCCCTCTCAGCCTGCCAGGCTGCGCATTTTGCGAGAGTGAGTGTGCACTGCGTTTACCAGCACTTCAACGCTCTCAGGCGGCGTGTGCTGGCTGATGCCATGGCCGAGGTTGAAAATATGGGTCGGTCCGGGCTTTGAAGCGTCCGTGTGTGGTTTTCCGAAGCTGTCCAGCACTTTCACCACTTCAGCCTCAACCTGCGCCGGGTTGGCAAACAACACATTGGGGTCCAGGTTGCCCTGCAGGGCTTTCGCCTGTGGACCGGTCTCACCCACCAGCGCACGGGCCTGGGCGAGGTTGACGGTCCAGTCCAGCCCCAGCACTTCACAGTCCAGCTCGCCCATGGCCTTGAGCCACAAACCGCCGCCCTTGGTGAACACCAGGCGCGGAATGACCGCGCCATCGTGTTCGCGCTTGAGCTGTGCGAGCACACGTTTTGTGTAGGCCAGGCTGAATTCATGGAAGGCCGCGTCGGCCAGTACCCCGCCCCAGCTGTCAAAAATCATCACGGCCTGCGCGCCGGCTTCTATCTGGGCGTTGAGGTAAGCGGCCACCGAGTCGGCGTTGATGGCCAGCATCTTGTGCATCAGGTCAGGGCGCTGGTAGAGCATGGTCTTGACGAGGCGGTAGTCGTCAGACCCCGCGCCCTCGACCATGTAGCAGGCCAGCGTCCACGGGCTGCCCGAAAACCCGATCAGCGGCACCCGGCCCTTGAGCGCTTTGCGAATCGACGTCACCGCGTCGAACACATAACGCAGCTTGTTCATGTCGGGCACCTGCAGTCTGGCGACAGCGGCTTCGTCACGCACGGAATGTGCAAACTTCGGGCCTTCGCCCAACGCAAAGGACAAACCAAGGCCCATGGCGTCGGGAATGGTCAGGATGTCGCTGAACAGGATGGCCGCGTCCAGCGGATAACGCTCCAGCGGCTGCAGGGTCACTTCGGTGGCGTAGTCGGTGTTGGTGGCCAGGCCCATGAAGCTGCCGGCCTGCGCACGCGTGGCACGGTACTCAGGCAAATAGCGGCCGGCCTGGCGCATCAGCCAGACGGGGGTGTGGGTCGTCGCCTGACGCATGCAGGCGCGCAAAAAAGTGTCGTTTTCGAGAGGTGCAAACATAGACCCCGATTGTCTCAGAGTGCAGCCGCACGATTTACAGCGAAGAGAGGCCTTCAAAAGCAGGAGCCGCGGGACGGGCTTCGGCAGACCGCAGGCGCAGCGCCTGCTCGGGGCTCATCTAACGGGCAGGAACTGTAGAAACGTGCCGCCCAGCAGGTTCTGGACATAGGTGATGACAGCGCGGCGGTATTTTTCGGTCAGCACCACGGCCAGCAGGTCGAGGCGGCCGATGATCTTGCCGAACTCGCGCTCAAAACTCAGGTTGCGTTCACGATCGGTGATCTCGTCGGCCAGCAGCAGCGGCTGGCCGGCTGCGTTGCGGCGGTTGGAGAGCATCCACACGGCAATCTCGATGTTGCGGGCAGCGTTGTAGATGTATTGCGCGTCCAGTTGGTCGGTCAGGTAGAAGCTGGTCTTGCCGCCATGCGCGGTGATAAGCATGTCGGCACTGGCGTAAATAAAGGCCGCGACGCGGTCGCCCCTGAACTCGGGACCGAGTGCAACGGACAGTGCCGCGACATCGCGCCTGCCCTGCAGTTCGGGCCACGGCGTTTGGGCGGCAATGGTGGCGCGCAGCTTTTCAAGCACCGCCTCGCGGCTGCTGCCGGCCTTGCGCCACTCGGCCGGGTTGCGCCTGTAGAGCTTGTCGGCCAGGCGCATCAGGCTGTCGATGTTGTCACGCATGCCCAGCGTGGCCATGCGGTTGACATCGGACTGCGCGAGTTCGGACGAGGTCATGGGCGCGCCCTGTGCCTCGCCGCGTGGGGTGGGTGCCGGAGGTGGGCTGGCACAGGCGGCAAGAAGAACAACTGACAGCCCGATGGACGTGCGCAGGGCTTTCATGGCGGCTTCAGTGCAGCGGCGCCGACTGTGAAACATGGGTCTGCAATCCCGCCTGTGTGGCAAAGGCGTTCAGGGCCTGCTTGACCAGGTGGCGCGCCGCCTTGCTGGCATGCTGCAGCCGGACAAAATCATGCGGCATGCCGGGCGCGCCGTAAAACTCGCAGCGTGCGCCGGCTTCGCGCAGCCAGTCGTACAGCGCCGCACCGTCGTCATGCACGCAGTCCTGCTCGGCCGCGACGATGACCACCACCGGCGGGCGCTGTACCGGCTGGTTGCCATGCAGCAACACGGCGCGCTCGTCCCAGATCTGCCAGCGGCCACCCAGCAGGACGTTCCAGCTGCGCACCGCATCGTCGCGTGAGAAGGTCAGGGAACTCGCGCAGCGGATATAGCTGGCAGTGTTGAAATCCGGCTTGACCATGGGCGTGATGGCCAGCACTGCATCGACCGTGCCGGGCGACTGGCGTGCCATGCGCCACGCGGCCTGCAGGCCGAGGTGTGCACCGCTGCCGTCACCACCCACCAGCAGGCGTTCGGTGTTGACGGAGAGTTTGTCGCGCGCCTTGCCGAGTGTCAGCAGGGCCTGCAAAGCCTGCTCAGAGGGCTGCAAAAAGCCGCGCCCCGGCTCTTGCGGAATGTGCACGCTGGCCACGGCTATGTTCAGGTCGCTGCAGATCTGGCGGCACAACATTTCATGCGTGTCGAGGTTGCCGGCAATCCACCCGCCGCCATGGAAATACACCATCAGCACCGGTTTCTCGACGCCCTCAGGCATGTAGAGCCGCGCTTCAAGCCGCGTCTTTTCGCCGGATGCCAGAACGTTCAGGTGAAACGGCCCCGACAGCACATGGAGCGGCTCGGGCGGTTCAGGCAACACTGCAGAGACAGCTTCATAACGCCTGGCATAGGCGGCCAGGTCATTGGGGTCTCGCGGCAGCGGGTGCTCAAGGTGCAGGTGCTGCAGGAACAGAAAAAGTTCTGCGTCCATCAGCGACAGCGATTGCGACGGCAGCGTGGGCGGGCAACAGGCATGCCCGTACTTTAACTGCGATGCGGGCCGGTTTCCAGGCTAAAGCGCACCGCTGCTGAGCAACACGCGGTGGTCAATCTTCAGGCAGTGGTCCTGCACGGTGAGCAGGCCGGCTTCTTCGGCCTTTGCAGCCGCTGCGGGGTTGCTGATGCCGAGCTGCATCCACACGGCCTTCGCGCCAATCGCAATGGCCTCGTCGACGATGGGCGGAATGTCTTCGCTGTTGCGAAAGCAGTTCACCAGGTCGATCTTTTCATGCTGCGCAGCCGCCGTCAGCGAGGCATAGGCTTTTTCGCCCAGCACCTCGACCTCGTTCGGGTTGATGGGGATGATGCGGTAGCCGTGGCCCTGCATATAGCGCGAGACATCGAAGCTGGCGCGGTGCGGCTTGGGCGACAGGCCGACCACCGCAATCGTGCGGTAGTTTTTCAGGATGTGCGGGATGCGGTCTGCGGGTGCGATGGGGGGCATGTCTCGTGATCCGTCGTTTGCTTCAGAGATAGTTCAGGTCTTGTATTTCACAGAGCAGCCATAAGCCCGGCTGACCGCCACGCTGACGGGTTTGCCGGCCAGCGACTCTTCCAGCCCCTGGCGTACAAAGTTGGTCGCGGTCTTGATGTCGTCGACGCGCGACGACGCAATGCTGTCGATGCCGCCGGCGTAGACCAGCTGGCCCTGCGGGTTGACGATGTACATATGCGGCGTGGTTTTCGCGCCGTAAAGCTGGCCTATCCTGCCGGACTCGTCCATCAGCACGGCCGTCGGTCTGGCCTGCTTCTCGTTCACCCAGCCGGCGAGTTTGGCGGGTGCGAGGTAGTCGTAGCTGTCGGTCTCGGTGGAGTTGACGGCCAGCCACACCACGCCCCTGGCGGTGAATTCCTTTTGCAGCGACTGCATGTTGCCGTTCTGGTTGCCGCTGTAATGTTTGCGCACGAAGGGGCAGCCAGGGTTGGTCCACTCCAGCACCACCAGCTTGCCCTTGAAGTCGCTCAGCTTGTGCGTCTTGCCGGCCGTGTCGACGGCTGAAAAATCAGGGGCCGCCTGGCCGACGGTGGCCGCAGCGTGGGCGCTGCCCAAAAAAGGCGCGGTGAAAGGTGCGGCTGCCAGCGAGGCAGAAAAAACACGGCGATTCAACATGCTCACGCTCCTTCAAAAAAAGGGAAATTACAGTTTAGCCAGCTCGGCCCTGACCTCACTGACAGAAAGGATTTCCGACAGCACGACAGGCGCACGCCCGGGTTTGTAAATCACATACACCGGCACGCCGTTGCGGCCGAGTTGCGTCAGCGCAGCAGTGACGGCCGGGTCGCGGCGCGTCCAGTCGGCGCGCAGCAGCGCCACTTTCTTGGTCGCGATGTCGGCCAGCACGTCGGCATTGGCCAGGGTGGTCTTCTTGTTGTACTGGCAGGTCACGCACCAGGCGGCGGTGAAGTCCACAAACACGCTCTGGCCCTGGGCCGTGAGCTGGTCGACGCGGCCGGGCTCCCAGCCCTGCCAGCCACCTGCAGTGGCTTGCGTTGATGACGGCGCGTCCATCAGCTTCACCACGTTCGGGCCAACCGACCACAGCGCCACCGCCAGCAGTGCCACGCTCACCGTGGCCAGCGCCACGCGTGCGCGGCCGCTTTGTGTGAAGGCCCAGATGGCCAGCGCCATCAACACCAGCAGGCCCAGCAGCGCACCCGCGCCGTCAATGCCGCTTTGCTGGCCGATCACCCAGACCAGCCAGGCCACCGTCGCAAACAGGGGGAAGGCCATCAGCTGCCTGAAGGTCACCATCCACGCGCCGGGCCGCGGCAACACATTGGCGACGGCGGGGATGACGCTGGCGGCCAGGTAGGGCAGCGCCATGCCGATGCCGATGGCGGCAAAAACGGCGAGTGCTTCAACCGCCGGCAAACCGATGGCGTAACCCAGCGAGGCACCCATGAAGGGCGCGGTGCAGGGGGACGCAATCGCGGTGGCCAGCACGCCGGACAGGAAGGCGTTGATGGTCGGATTTTTGGCCTGCGCGTTGGCCACACGCTGCGGCAGGATGCTGCCGAACTCGAACAGGCCTGCCATGTTCAAGGCCATCAGCGTGAAGAGCGCAGCCAGCGCGGCCACCACGGCCGGGCTTTGCAATTGGAAGCCCCAGCCGAGCTGTTCGCCCGCCGCGCGCAGGGCCAGCAGCAATGCCCCCAGCGCGAGGAAGGAGACGACCACACCGGCGGTGTAGGCGATACCGGTGCGCACGCGTTCGGCGCGGTCCTTCACATGTACAAACCCGACCACCTTGATGGCCAGCACCGGGAAGACGCAGGGCATGAGGTTGAGGATCAGCCCGCCCAGCAACGCGCCTATCAATGCGGCGACCAGGCCGATAGGCGAGGCGTTGTTCTGTATGGGCGCAGCGCCGGCAGAGGCATTGGCCTTGAGCGCGGCTTCCAGTGCGGGCGGCAAGGTGGCCGCTGCAGCCACCTTGGGCCAGTCGCCTTTCACCGGCGCCTCGATGCGGTAGGCCGCCTCGTTGAAAGCGACGACGACCGGCATGGCCGTGGGGCTTTCGGTGCGCTGGCCCGAGAGGGGCACCTGCGCCGTCCACGTCGTGCCCTGCCAGCCCTGTTGCCACTTTCCGGCAGGCTCGATCACGCCGCCGGTTTCCGGAAAGAAGGCCAGCGTCTTGCCCTGCAGCGCCGCCGGCAGCCCGGCCAGCGAGACCTTGATGGACTGGCCATCGACTGCAATCTGGCTGCCACCTGCCGCCAAAGGTTTGGGCGTGGCCGCGAAGGTGTCCTGGAAAATCTTGCCACTGGTGCCCAGCGAGCTTTTCGCCGGAATCGTCAGCGAGAACTCGCCGTCCTGCGGAATGCATTCCTTGCGGCAGACCAGCCAGCTCGCCTTGAGCTTCACCTCGAGCTGCGAGCCGTTGAAAGAAGGCGCGACGGTGACCGGCACCGGCAGCAGCACGGTTTTCTCATAGCCGTAATTGGCGAGGGTGCCGATGGGGATTTTTTTCGGCGTCGGCCAGGCAATCTCGCCGGCGTCCAGGCCGGGTGGCAACTTCCACTCCAGCACCGTCGGCAGGCCGGAGTCGCCGGAATTCTTCCAGTAGGTGTGCCACTCGGGTTGGTGGTCCAGCTGCAGGCCAATCCAGACCTGCTTTCCCGGCGCAACGCCATCGGGTGCCCAGGCCAGCAGTTCGGCGCGTACCTGGTCGGTGGTGACCACAGGTTTGGCGCCGGCACGGCTGCCGATGGAGAGCACGCTGCCTTGCTGCGCGTGAACGATGGGAGACACGGTGCAGGCGGCCGTGAGGGCCAGGGCCATGAGCGGCCGGAAGATGCTGGGGAGGACGTTCATGCGTGAAGGGTGTGAGGCGGGGGCAGGGGCTTTAGTTCCGGGTATTTGCCGAGCGGGGCGGCGGCCGTTGGCCGCGATCCCCGCAGGTTTCCATGGACTGTTGGTCAGCGGGCACCCGCTTTCATTACAACTATCTACAGGGCGGGCTTTGTGTCCTGCAGTCCCACTTGCAGTGTGCAGCCTACCGCGTCCGCCAGTCGGGCCATGGTCTGCATCGACAAATTCGCCTTGCCGCCGAACAGCTGCGTGATGTAGCTGCGCGAGGTGCCCATGCGCTGCGCCAGCTCGACATGCGTCAGGCCCAGGGCCAGCATGCGGGTGTTGATCTCGACCAGAAAACTGACGGCGGCGTGTTCGGGCGTGCCGGCTGCGGCGGCTGCCAGCCTGTCGTGCAGGGCGGCCAGGGTCTTGTTGCTCATGAGAAGTCCTGTGGGTTTAAAAATGGCGAAAGTTAAGTTGTATATTAACATTTCGGGCAAAAGTTAAGTTGCGTATTAACTTTCAGCCTGTTTTGACCCCTTGAGGTTTTTAAAGGACGGTTTTCGACCGAAAAAAGGCCATTTTTAGACATCAAATTGGCCTGTAGCCCTTTAAATACGCACGTGGGCAGCTACGAAAAACATAGCAAATTGACAATCCACCGGCCGTCGCGAACGTCCTGCGGGCATGCAGGTTTGATAATGAGGCCATGGCTTTCCCGCTCACCTCGTCACCCGGCGCCGCCCCACGGCCCGCCATCGTGCTGGCGACGCTGAACGCCAAATACATCCATGCGTCGCTGGGCCTGCGTTACCTGCTGGCCAATATGGACAGGCATGGCGGCGACGGCCTGCGCGCGCAAACCCAGCTGCGCGAGTTCGTCATCCAGCAAAAGCCGCTGCAGATCGTCGAAGAGCTGCTGGCGCTCCAGCCGCGCATCATCGGTTTCGGCATCTATATCTGGAACGTGGTCGAGACCACCCAGGTCGTGCAGCTGCTGAAAACGCTGAGGCCGGACATCACCATCGTGCTGGGCGGGCCGGAGGTCAGTTTTGAAACGACCGAGCAGGAGATCTGCCGGCTGGCCGACCACATCGTCACGGGCTGGGGCGATGTGAGTTTTCCCAAACTCTGCCGTGCCTTGCTGGACGGCCCGCAGCCGCTGATGAAGGTGATTGCCGGCGAACAACCCGCGCTCGAAGCGCTGGCCCTGCCCTATGGCGAATACACCAGCGAAGATTTGAGCAAACGCCTGCTGTATGTCGAAGCCTCGCGCGGCTGCCCCTTCAAATGCGAGTTCTGCCTCAGCGCCCTCGACAAGACCGCTTGGGCTTTCGAGCTGGACCGCTTCATGGCAGAGATGGCCACGCTCTACCAGCGAGGCGCGCGCAACTTCAAGTTTGTGGACCGCACTTTCAACCTGAAGGTCGATTTTTCGGTGCGCATATTGCAGTTCTTTCTCGACAGGATGGCGCCTGACCTGTTTGTGCATTTTGAAGTCGTGCCCGACAGCCTGCCTGACCGGCTCAAGGATCTGATTCGCCAGTTCCCGCCCGGCGCACTGCAATTTGAAGTCGGCATCCAGAGCTTCAACCCCGAAGTGCAGCAGCGCATCTCGCGCAAACAGGACAACACCAAAACCGCCGACAACCTGCGCTGGCTGGTCAGCCAGAGCCACGCGCATGTGCACGCAGACCTCATCTTCGGCCTGCCCGGCGAAACGCTGGAAAGTTTTGCCGAGGGCTTTGACCGCCTGCATGCCCTCGCTCCGCATGAGATCCAGTTCGGCATTTTGAAGCGCCTGCGCGGCACACCCATCACTCGCCACACGGTGGACTTTGCGATGACCTACGACCCGCAAACGCCGTACACCATCCTGCAAAACTCGACGGTCGATTTCGCCGCCATGCAGCGCATCAAGCGGTTTGCGCGCTACTGGGAAATGGTCGCCAACTCGGGCCGCTTTTCAAAAGGGCTGGCCCTGTTGCTGCAGCCCGGCTCGGCCTTCGGCAATTTCCTCGCCTTCAGCGACTGGCTCTGGGCCGCCACCGGCAAGACGCACGAGTTCGCGCTTGAAAAACTCCATGACCTGCTTTTTGCCCACCTGACAGAAGCCCGCGGTTTGAACGCCGACGACGTGCGTGCGGCGCTGCTGGCCGACTACCGCGCCAGCGGCGCACGCGGGCGTCCGCAGTGCCTGGCCGAGCTGCTCACGCAGCTTCGTCCCATGAACGACGAGGGCGGCAGCAAGCCGCGCACTGCCCGCCAGGAGCGTCACCTCAGCCAGCATGACAGCCAGCAGGGCGCCGCACACCGCGCCGACATCCAGAAGGCCGCAGCCGCGGCCTGATCAACATCATCAACACCGGAAACCCATGCGTCAACGAACCGCTTTTTATCTGCCCGCCCTGCTTGCAAGCGTTGCGTTGCTGACCGCCTGCGAGCAAAAGCCCACGCCCGTCGCCACCTCGCTGCCTGCACGCATCGCCTCGATTGATGCCGGTGCCGCCAAGGGCGAGGACGCGCCCGAGTCCGTGCGCGCACGCCAGGCGCTGGCCGCCACCGCACAGGCCTGCAAGGTGACGGAGCTTCAGGTGGCAGAGATGATCGCCAAGGCGCGCAAGGTGCTGGTGGGTGAAGGCAAAACCGTGGTCATGGTCGAGCTGCTGGAGGCCACGCCGGGCCTGCTCGACGCCAGCGCCGTCGATGCAGACAGCTGCGCAAAGTTGTACGCCGCCTACACCAGCACCCGGCAGACCGGGCAAAGCCATGCCGCGGCCCTCAATGCCGTCAAAATACGCAAATGACCGCCAGCACGCCGACAGGCCTCGCCACACATTTCTGGGCCGACCTCAAAAGCCCGGACTTCGCGCAGCTTGACCTCAAGCGCTGCATCGCCGTCCTGCCCGTGGGCGCCGTCGAGCAACACGGTCCCCACCTGCCACTCAATGTCGATGCGACGCTGGCCGACGGTGTGGTGCAGGCCACGCTGCCGCACCTGCAGCCCGGCCTGCCGGTACTTTTTTTGCCGACCCAGGCCATCGGCTTCAGCCCCGAACACGCGGCCTTCGCCGGCACGCTGACCCTCAAGTCCGAAACGGTTATTCGCCTGTGGACGGACATTGCAGAATCGGTTGCAGCGACCGGCGTCAAAAAACTGGTGCTGCTCAATGCACACGGCGGCCAGGTCGGCCTGCTCGACATCGTCGCCCGCGACCTGCGTGCGCGCCTGGGCATGCTGGTCTACAGCGTGAACTGGTTCAACCTGCCGCTGGTGGGTGACAACGATGAACGGGTCAACGAACGCTTCAGCGCCGAAGAGCACCGCTTCGGCATTCACGGCGGCGACATCGAAACCTCGATGATGCTGGCGCTGAAGCCCGGCCAGGTCGACATGGACAAGGCGCAGGACTTTCATTCCACCTCCAAGGACCGCGCGCAAAAATTCAGCATCCTCGGTGACGGCAAAAGCGCCAAACTCGCCTGGCAAATGCAGGACTACAACCCGCAGGGCGCGGCTGGCAATGCGGCAGCGGCCACGGCGGACAAGGGCCATGCGGTGCTCAACGCCGCCGGCAAAAGCCTGGCGCAACTGCTGCTGGAAATCGACAGCCTGCCAGCGGACACGCTGCGCCATAAAACTGAGTAACACCTAGGCCCCAAAAAACAAAACCCCAGACCGGCGGTAACCAGTCTGGGGGCTTGTACTGCCGGCCTTGCTGGTAAACGCGGCTGCAGTGTGCAACAAGTATCGCCTGTGCAACGCCGAAAGGTTTGCCGTGTTTGCTGATATTTTTCGAAAATGCAGAAAAATAATCTGCAAATTTTAAAAATCCGGTTAAATTGTCTTTATGGACACACTAGACCGGAAAATCCTTCAGGTTTTGCAGGCTGATGCACGCAGCAGCCTGCAGGACATCGGTAACGCTGTCGGCCTGAGCCCGTCACCCTGCTGGGGCCGCATCAAAAAGATGGAAGAAGCCGGTGTCATCGAGGGCTACACCGTGCGGCTCAATGCGCAGGCACTGGGCCTGGGCGACACGGTGATGGTGCAGGTCACGCTGGACAGCCACTCCGACAACACGCTGGAGAAATTCGGCGAAACGCTGGCGGCGATTCCCGAGGTGATCGAGGCCTATCTGGTCTCGGGCGAATACGACTACCTGCTGCGCATCGCGGTGCATGACACCAAGGACTACGAGCGCCTGCTGCGCGAGCGGCTCTACAAGATCAAGGGCATACGCCACAGCAAGTCGAGCTTTGTGCTGCGTACGCTCAAGAAGGCCGATTTGCCGCTGCTGCCGGGCTGAGCCTTTTCCGCGGGTGCGTCAGGAGTAGGTGATCCACTCCGCGTGCTCGGGCGCGTCTAGATGCGGCAGCGTGTTGTAGGTCACCAGCATGTGGCGTTTGGGCGTGAAGGCGAACTCGGTGACCGATGCATTGCGTATGCGCAGGTTGAGTTCAATTGTGGTTTCGGGGCTGGTGCCCAGCACATGGCCGACGGCGGTCGAGATCGGCCCGCCGCTGGACACCACCAGCACGCTGCCTTCAAAGTTGCTGCGCACATGGTCGAGAAGGCCGGTGACGCCGGCGACAAAGTCTGTGTACTCCGGCATGCCTTTGGGGCTGACGACACCGTCCATCCACTGTTTCAGGCCGTCTTTCAACAGGCGGAAGTGGCTGCGGTACATCTCGGGTGTGGTGGCTTTCTCCAGCTTGTGCGGGTGGATGGCGCTGATCACCGCGTCGCTGTCGTATTCATTCAGGCCAACCCATTCGACGGCCTTCATGCCAGCGCCCATGCCTTCGTTGATGCCTGCAAAGGTCTGCTTCTGACGGCGCAGCGTGCCGGTGAATGCGCCATCAAACGTGATGCCCTTGTACTTGAACCATTCGCCGAGGCGCACCGCCTGGCGGTAGCCCATGTCGCTGAGCACGTCGTAGTCTTCGGCACCAAACGAGGCCTGGCCGTGGCGCACAAGGTAGAGAGTTCCCATGGGCCAAATTGTGGCAGCGCGGCGGGGCTGTCCAGTCCCGCGCGTGACGGCTCAGGCGCCTGCTAGCACCTTGGCGACAGTCGCGCTGTCGACGTTGCCGCCACTCATGCTGGTGCCGACCATCAGGCCCTGAAGTTGTTCGCGCTCCTGCATGGCTGCTGCAAAACTGGCCGCGCCCGCGCCTTCTGCCACGTTGTGGGTGTCGGCATACAGGTCTCGCATGGCCTGCGCCACCTCCTCGTCCGTGACTTTCACGATGTGGTCGATGTGCGGCGCGAGGATGTCCAGCGCCGTCTGTTCGGCGATGCGGCAGGCCATGCCGTCGGCCAGCACGGCCGTGACCGGGGCAGCCACGACGCGCCCGGCCGCCAGCGAGTCGGCATAGGTGGTGGCATGGGCGCTGACGACGCCGACGATCCTGACCTTGTGGCCCAGTGCTTCGCGCGCCGCAATGGCCGCTGCCGCACCCGAGCCCATGCCGATGGGCACATACGCCACATCCATCTGAGGCACCGCCCTGAAAAACTCCAGCCAGTAAGTCGCCACACCCAGCACCAGGTCGGGGTGAAAGCTGGGCACCATGTGGGCACCCCGTCCGGCCGCCATAGCGACGGCGAACTCGCGCGCCTCTTGGAAGTCATTGCCATGCTCGATGAGCGTGACGCCCAGCGCCCGCATGGCTGCATTTTTCTCCAGCGAATTGCCGTGTGGGACCACGATGGTGCAGGGCACGCCGTTGGCGCGTGCGGCCCAGCCGATGCTTTGGCCGTGGTTACCTCGCGTGGCACTCATGACTTCTGCCGGCAAGGCGCCGCGCACTTTCAAGCTTTCAAAATAGGTCAGGCCACCGCGGATCTTGAAGGCACCGACGGGGGTGTGATTTTCGTGCTTGATCCAGCAGTCGGTGCCCAGGCGCTGGCTGGACAGGCCCCAGCGGTATTGGGGCGTGGCCGCGAACTCGCGGTAAACCACGCGGGCCGCCGCTTCAATCTCCTGCAGGTCGGGCAACACGGGTGACAATGCGACAGAGGGCAGTGGCGCGTTCATGCAGCAACCCGTTTTTCAGTCAGCAGGCGCACGGCGAGCAGGGCCAGCACCGAGCCCATCACATAACGCTGCACGCGCATCCAGCCGATGTTGCGTTTCAAAAACAGCGACAGGCCGGCTGCTGAAAAAATCAGCAGCGCGTTGACGGCCATGCTGACCGTGATCTGTATCGCGCCCAGCGTCAGGCTTTGCAGCAGCACCTGCCCGCGCTCGGGGTGCAGGAACTGCGGGAAGAAGGACAAATAAAACATCGCCACCTTGGGGTTGAGCAGGTTGGTCGTCAGCCCCATGAGGAAGAGCGTGCGCGGCGGGTCGTGCGGCAGATCGCGTGTCTCGAATGGCGAGAGGCCGCCGGGTTTGACCGCCTGCCAGGCCAGCCACAACATGTAGGCCGCACCCACCACCTTGATGGCCGTGAAGGCCAGCGGCACGGCCAGCAACACAGCGGTGAGGCCAAACGCGGCTGCCAGCAGGTGCGCCACAAAACCCAGCCCCACACCCGACAGCGACACCAGCCCGGCAGCCCGGCCCTGGCAAAGCGTGCGCGAGATGCAATAAATCATGTTGGGGCCGGGTGTCAGCACCAGCGCCAGTGAGACGAGTGTGAAAAGAAGAACCTCTTGCGAACTGAACATCAGTGCCCTCCGGACTCAAGCGTCACAAGCCCGCGCGGCGTCTGCAGCACGGCGACCAGGTTGGGTCGGCCCTGAACAACATCGACATTGACCAGGCCGATGGCGTCGTGTGCGGCTTTAAGGGCGTCGGGCCGTGCGTGGCTGGCATGCAGCGATTGCAGCGTGACGCCGGATGCCGGCATGCTGGCCGTGGGGTGGACAGAGCCCCATTCAATCAGCGTCGGCAAAGCCCCGTAAAACAGGCGCTGGCCATCGTGGCGCACGGTGATCTTCCAGCTCAGAAGGCCGTGTGGTGTCGGGCGTGAGGCCTGCAGCAATTCACCGCGATCCAGTCCGAGCCTTGCAAGCGACTTGATGCCGGCCTGCGCCTGCGGCGTGCTGGCCACAAAGTGAACCAGTTGCGGGCCATGCGACAGCAGGCGTGCATGCAGCAGGTGGTCGTCCAGGTCAAACCAGCGCCTGGCGCCAGGCGGCCGGGTGGTGCTGGCACCCGGCTGGATGGCGATGATTTCAAAATAGGCATCGGGAAAGCCTGGCGATGCGACATTGAACAGCCGGTTGTGCGTGCCCATCAAGGGGTGTTCACCGCCCGGCCCGGGCGTGATGCCCAGCGTCGCCTCGCACCACTGCACGCCCTGCGCCAGGCTGGCCGCAGCCACCACGAGGTGGTCGACGCGGGCGCTCGGTGGGGCGGGTGCGGGTTTCATGGGAGGTCGCTTAAAGCGTCACGCTGCCATCAATACAGGTGACGGATTCACCACCGACCCAGACCTGGCCTGCGGCATCGCGCTCCAGGTACACAAGGCCAGCGCGGTCCAGGCACACGCCTTGTGACGCAACATAAGTGGCAGGCGCATAACCGTCGGCCATCAGCCACTGCGCCAGGCCGGCGTTGAAGCTGCCGGTGACCGGGTCTTCATTGATGCCTATGCCGGGAGCGAAGGCGCGGACTTCGATGTCAGGCGTGACGGCAGGCGCTGCGCTGTTTTGCGCGAAAGCCTTTGCTTCACGGTTGGCACGGCCAATCAGGGGTGCGGGCTCGTTTTTTTCGTAGAGGCCAGCGATGCCGACCTTCACATTGAGTTTGCCCAGCTCGAGGTTGTTGGGCGCGAGCTGCAGCACGGTCTCGGGGCTGTCCAGCAGCAGGCCCATCCAGACCGGGCCGTTGTCCAGCATTTGTGCCGCGGTGATTTGTGCGGCCTTCAAGCCGAGCGCTGCGGCGACCTGCGCGAGCAGCACCGGGCTGGGCGCGCTGCGCTTGAGTGGTGGCGCGGCAAAGGCCAGGCGGCTGCTGGTTTTCTCCTGGCGTATTTGCACCAGGCCCACGGCGCATTCCTGCACGATGACATCCGGGCGTTTGGCCTTACCGCCGGACTGCAGCCAGGCGTGGCAGCTGCCCAGCGTGGGGTGGCCCGCAAAGGGCAGCTCGCCGCCGGGCGTGAAGATGCGCACCGCGTAGTCGGCGGTCGCGTCTTTGGGTGGCAGCAGGAAGGTGGTTTCGGACAGGTTGGTCCAGTTGGCAAAACGCCGCATCGCCGCATCGTCCAGGCCGGTCGCGTCCTGCACCACGGCCAGCGGGTTGCCGAAGTAGGGCGTCGCCGTGAAGACGTCGACCTGCCTGAAAGCGCGTGCAGCGCTGTTGCTCATGGCATGTTCGCCTTGAAGACCTCGGCCAGCGCCGCGATGCCGGTGTTGATCTGCTCGACTGATGCCGTGACAAACGACAGGCGCAGGTTGCCGTGCTCGGGCTCGCCACTATAAAACGGCGCGCCCGGCACATAGGCCACATTGCGTTCAACGGCCAGCGGCAGCAGCTTGACGGCATCCATGCCCTTGGGCAGTTGCAGCCAGAGGAACATGCCGCCTGCGGGCTTGTTCCAGGTCACGCCAGTGCCGGCCAGGTTTTTGTCGAGGGCGGCCAGCATGGCATCGCGCTGTGATTTGTAGAGCTCACGAATCGTCGGCACATGGCGATCGAGAAAACCGCCCTTGAGCACTTCGACCACCATGCGCTGGTTGAAGCTGGGGGTATGCAGGTCGGCCGCCTGCTTGGCCTGCAACAGCTTGGGGTACAGCTCTTTGGGCGCAACGAGAAAACCCAGGCGCAGCCCGGGTGCCAGCGTCTTGCTGAAGCTGCCCATGTAAATGCAGCCGTCCGGGTTGCGCGCCGTCAGCGGCAGCGGGGGCGGCGCTTCAAACCACAGGTCGCCGTAAGGGTTGTCTTCAATCAGGGGCAGGCCGGCTTTGGCGGCGACTGCACTCAGGGCCACGCGGCCGGCTTCGTTGATGGAATTGCCGGTCGGGTTCTGGAAGTTGGGCAGCACGTACATGAAGCGTGCGCCTTTGGCTTTGGCTGCGAGGTCATCGACATCGATGCCGTCTGGATGGCCGGCGACGCTGACGAACTCAGGCTCCATCGGCGTGAAGGCCTGCAACGCGCCAAGATAGGTCGGGGTTTCGACCAGCACACGCGAGCCCTTGTCGATCAGGATTTTGGCGATCAGGTCCAGCGCCTGCTGGCTGCCGGTGGTAATCAGCACCTGCGCCGGGTCCACATCCCAGGGCAATGACGCCGCCACCCATTCGCGCAGGGGCGCATAGCCTTCGCTGGCGGCGTACTGCAGCGCGCCCTGGCCGTCGCTGGACAGCACGGTGGCGCAGGCTTTGGCAAACGCATCGACGGGGAATGTTTTTGGCGATGGCAGGCCGCCGGCAAAACTGATGATGCCGGGCTTTTCGGTCACTTTCAGGATTTCGCGGATGAAGGACGGGTTCATCTTCTCGGCGCGTGCGGCCTGGGTCCAGTTCATGTTTGTCTTTTCCATGGTTTTTGTGGGCTTGTCGGTGCGACCAAAGAGTTTCGCATCTTTGCTCAGGCGATGCTGTGGTTTGCCGGACGGGTGGGCGGCTGGTGTACCGGCATCTTCTTGCCGATGAACACCGTGGCAATCACCGCCAGCCCGAAGCCGACGGTGACGATGTCCAGCCGCTCGCCGAGCAGGGGCACGGCGAACAGCATCGATAAAAAAGGCTGCACAAGCTGCACCTGGCTCACACGCACGGTGCCGCCCAGCGCCAGGCCGCGGTACCAGGCAAAAAAGCCCAGCCACATCGAAAACACTGCGGCGTAAGCGAACCCCATCCACGCGGACATGCTGACCGGCGCGGTGGGCCAACTGTGGACGGTCAGCGGCAACGTGACGGGTAATGACATCAGCAGCGCCCAGCAGATCACATGTTCAGCCTGCATGCGCTGCGACAGCTTCGCGCCGTAGCCGTAACCGATGGCGGCGCACATCATTGCGCCGAGCAACAGCAAATCGGCCATGCTGACGGCCAGCCCGCCGCCGCCCGAACGCAGCATGGCAAACGCAACGACCAGTGCGCTGCCCAGTGCGGCGCACACCCAGAAAGCTGTGGACGGCCGCTGGCGATGCAGCAGCGCGCCCACGGCAGCGGTGGCCAGCGGCAACACACCGACGATGACACTGGCATGCACCGCCTCGACATGGCGCATGGCGATCGAGGTCAGCAGCGGAAAGCCGAACACCACGCCACCGGCCGTGACGGCCAGCGGCCACCAGTCTTCACGCCGGGGCCAGGGGGCGCGCACGACCAGCAAAAACACCGCCGACAGCGCTGCAGCCACCACCGCGCGGCCCAGCGCCAGGAAGACGCCCGACATCTGCGGCGCCTCAGGCGTGCCGACGGCCAGCCGCGTCATGGGCAGCGTGAGCGAAAAAATCACAATGCCGAGCAGGCCCAGCCAGAGGCCCTTGTTGATGGTGGCCTGGGTCTGCGTGCTGAGGGTCTGTGTGTTCATGGCATGCCGACTTCTTATATGAAGAGCATCCACACCGCCGTCGCCACCAGCACGGCGGCCATGACGCGGTTGAAGACCCGCAGCCGGCGGCCCGTGCCTTCAGGACCGGCAAGCCAGCTGCGCAGCAGTGAGCCCACCGCCGCATAAGTCAGGTTGCTGCTGAAGGCGTAAAACATCATGAGCGGCAACACGATGGCCAGGCGCATGCCCCAGTCCACGTGGCCGGCAATCCAGCCGCTGACGATGGCCAGCGCCAGCATCCAGGCCTTGATGTTGACGAACTGCAGCGCCGCGCCCTGCCAGAAGCCGATGTTGAGCCGCCTCGCGTCGGCTTCGCTCAGGCCCGTGGCACTGGCAATCTTCCATGCCAGTGACAGCAGGTAGGCCACGCCGACGACCTTCACCGCCAGGCTGAGCAGCGGCACGGCCAGCACCAATGCACCCAGGCCAATGGCGCACAGCGTCAGCAGCACACCCCAGCCTGCGGCGACCGCGCAGGCGAAAGGCAGCGCCCGCCGCAGGCCGTGGTTGGCCGCGATCGCGGTGGACAGCGTGGTGTTGGGCCCGGGCGTGAAGCTCATGGCGGTGGCCAGCACCAGCAGTGCAGTGAATTCTTGCCAGTTCATGCGTCCCACTTTATAGTTCAAAGGAGTACACGAACAATACAGTTGAGGCCACAAAATGGCAAACTGTACTGGTCGCCAAACCAGCACACCGGAAGACGAAACGCATGCCATGCTGATGAAAACCGCCGCCCAGTCGCTCACCGAGCAGCTGTATGCCCGCTTTGCCGAGCGCATCCGCGACCGCCTGCTGGCGCCCGGCGCACGCCTGCCTTCCGTGCGCTTGTGCGCGCAGCAGCAGGGCGTGAGCGTGTCGACGGTGGTCGCCGCCTATGACCAGCTGCAGGCGCAGGGGCTGGTGGTGGCGCGCAAGAACAGCGGCTTTTTTGTACGCGACATCGCTTTCAGTGCCCAGCCTGGTGGGGCTGTCGACATCGCGCATGCCGGCACCAAAAACATCGCCAATCCCCTGGTAGGCCGGGAAGCCGCTGGCGAGTCGTTGGGCGCACGCAGCGCTGCCGCCTGGATGGTCACGCGCCATGCGCCTGTCGATGCGACCGCGCTGATACGCGGCATGTTTCACACCGTCAGCAAAAAGCCGCAGCCGGGCATGGGCGTCTTTCCGTCCGACTGGCTGGACAACGCTTTCATGCCGGCCGCCGTACGCAAGTTCACCAGCACGCAGGCGCTGCGCAGTTCGTCGCTGCAATACGGCGAGCCCAAGGGCGACAGCAGCCTGCGCCGCGCTCTGTCGCAGAAACTCACCTCGTTCAATGTGCATGCGGCGCCGGAGCAGATCATCACCACGGTCGGTGCGACACATGCACTCGACATCGTCAGCCGCACCCTGCTGCGTGCCGGCGACTGTGTGATGGTTGAAGAGCCCGGCTGGGCCGTCGAGTTTGCCCGGCTCGATGCCCTGGGCATGCGCATCCTGCCGGTGCCGCGCCGCGCCGACGGTCCCGATCTCGAGGTCATGGCCCAGTACTGCAAGGCCCACCAGCCCAAACTGTTTGTCAGCGTCAGCGTGTTCCACAACCCCACCGGCCTGTGCCTGTCCCCCGGCAGCGCCCACCGCGTGCTGCAACTGGCCAACGAGCACAACTTCCACATCGTCGAAGACGACACCTATAGCCATCTCGCACCGGAACACGCCACGCGGCTGTGCGCGCTCGATGGCCTGCAGCGCACGATTTACGTCAGCGGCTTCGCCAAAATCCTCGCGCCCGGCTGGCGTATCGGTTTCATGGCCGCACCGGCCGACCTCGTTGAACGCCTGCTCGACACCAAACTGCTGGCCACACTAACGACGCCGGCGTTACTTGAAAAAGCCTTGGCCTGGTGCATGGAGCAGGGCCAGCTGCGCCGCCATTCGGAACGCATACGCGCAAGGCTGGCACAGGCCAGGGGCCGCAGCGTCAAGCTGGCACTCGCCAACGGCTGCCGCTTCGAAGCCGAACCTGCAGGGCTGTTCGGCTGGGTCGATACCGGCGTCGACACCGACGCGCTGGCGCAGCGCATGCTGGATGAGGGTTACCTGATTGCGCCGGGGTCGCTGTTTCATGCGCAGCGGACTGCGGGGACGTTGATGCGGATTAACTTTGCGACGACGCAGGAGGCTGGGTTCTGGAAGGTTTTCGCGCGCCTGCGTCACAGCGTGCGTTAGGCGGGGCCGCTGCTGTCACGCTGTCGTCGGGCGCGTGTTGCGCTGGCGATGTGGCCTGTGCCGCTGCCACCGCAGAGCAGGTCCGCAAAGCGCTGGATGACGGGCGTGTGCTGGTCGCGCCGCCAGACAAGATCGACCGGCATGCGCACGTCGAAATCCGGCACGCGCAACAGGCGCACGCCCTTCGGCAAGCGCTGTTGCGCGGCGCTGGCCGGAATGACGGTGCAGCCCAGCCCGGCGGCGGTCAGCCCCAGTACGGTGTTGTGGCTGGTGCCTTCCTGCGTGATATGCGGCGAAAACCCGCGTTCGTGGAAATGGTGAATCATCAGGTCGTGCAGGCGGGGCGACTGGTCACGCCTGAACAAAATGAAGTCTTCGCCGTTGAGGTCTGCAAGGCGTTTCGGGGGCTTGTCTGCGAGTGCCGAGGACTCATGCACGGCAAGCAGGTAGGTGTCCGTCATCCAGTACCTGGACTGCAGCGGGCTGTCGTCTGAAAGTCCGCCGGTGTAGGCAAGCGCAAGGTCCAGGTTGCCATCAAGCACGCGTTCTGTCACCACGCCGGACAGCATGGCCTCGACCGTGAACGTCACCTCAGGGCTTTCTGTGCGGTAGGTGTGCAGGGCCTGCAGAACCTCGGGATGCCAGGCGTAGATCTCGGAGAAACCCAGCCGCAGGTGCCCCTTGTCGCCCCGCGCCGCGCCCACTGCCTGCATGGCGGCCGCTGCTGCATCGTCTATCAGCCGGCGCGCGCTGCGGTAATAGGCTTCGCCCGCCGCAGTCAGCACCATGCCGCGTGTGGTGCGGTCCATCAGCGGGGTGCCGACAGTTTCCTCAAGCAGGCGGATCTGCCGGGAGAGTGCGGGTTGCGCGATGTGCAGCACCTCCGCAGCGCGGCCCAGGCTGCCCTGGTCGGCGACGGTGATGAAGTAGTGGAGGCGGCGTCCGTCGATATGCATCAAAAAATTGTATGACTTATGGCCTGAAATTGTATTGGCGTGAATACCTGGCCCTGACTACATTGCACAAACGTACACGGACACAGCCCCATGACCCTTGCAGCGCCTGCTTCCCACACCTCCTCCGCTTCACCTGCGGGGGTCGAGCACCTCAATTCACCCGCTTTTGCGCGGACAGGCCTGCCGTTTTCGGAAATTGTCCGCGCGGGCCAGACCCTGTATCTCTCGGGCCAGATGGGCACCATTCCGGGCACGCTCTCACTCGTGGAGGGCGGCGTGGTTGCCGAGGCGCGCCAGGCATTGCGCAACGTGCAGGCTGCCCTTGCAGCGCATGGGTACGGTCTGCAGCACGTTGTGAAATGCACGGTCATGCTGGCCGACATGGCGGACTGGGCTGCCTTTAACGAGGTGTACCGCGAATTTTTCAGCGCCCCGTACCCCGCACGCAGCGCATTCGGCGCCAGCGGACTGGCGCTGGGCGGACGGCTGGAAATCGATGTGATTGCCGACACCGGGACAAGCGCATGAGCTTGTCATTTGCCGATTACCGCAATTTTGACGCGATGGGGCTGGCCGGGGCCATCCGCAATGGTGATGTGTCCCGGGAGGAAGTGCTGGAGGCAGCCCTGGACCGCATCGCGAAAGCCAACCCGCAGGTCAATGCGGTGACCTACCTCCATGAAGCTGCCGCCGGCGAAGCTGCCGGTGATGCGGATGCCCCGTTTGCCGGTGTGCCTTACCTGATCAAGGACCTGCATGCCCCGGTGGCCGGCATGCCGCTGACACATGGCAGCCGCCTGTTCGCAGGTGATGTGCACGACTTTGACAGTGAGACCGTGGCACGGCTGCGGCGTGCGGGGTTCGTCATTCTCGGGCGCACGGCATCGCCGGAGTTCGGAATGAGCGCCTCGACAGAACCGGCGCTGACCGGCCCGACGCGCAACCCCTGGAGCCTTGCGCACATCGCAGGCGGCTCCAGCGGCGGCGCCGGCGCGGCTGTGGCCAGCGGCATGCTGCCTGCCGCCCACGCGACGGACAGCGGCGGTTCCATCCGGATTCCGGCCGCCTGCAACGGGCTGGTCGGCCTGAAGCCCACGCGCGGTTTGATACCGACAGGACCGCATCGCGGCGAGGCATCGCACGGCCTGAGCCATGAACACGCGATCACGCGCTCGGTCCGGGATTGCGCCGCAATCCTCGATGCCACGGCAGGGCCCGACGCCGGCGCGCCGTATTTCACCGCAAGGCCAGCAACAACTTATCTTCAGGCGCTGGACCGCCCCAGCGGGCAATTGCGTATCGCTTTCACCACGACCACATTCGACGGAAGGCCGGTGCATGCCGAATGCCGGGAGGCGGTTGAAAGCACGGTGCGCCTGTTGCGCAACCTGGGCCATGACGTTGTTGAAGGCCGCCCCGAGTTCGATGCGGCTGCGCTTGGTGGAGCCTGCGGTATGGTGCTCGTCACCGGGCTGGCTGCCATTGTTGCGGTCCGGGAATCACAACTGGGGCGCTCTCTGCAAGCAGACGAGCTTGAAAGCGTCACCCATGAAGCGATCGCCCTGGGCCGCCAGGTCAGTGGCGTGCAGTACGCCTCGCAGTTCGCCACCATCAACCGCGAAGTCAGGCGTATCGGGCGTTTCTTTGAGACAGCCGATGTGCTGGTCACGCCGGCGCTGGCGACACCGCCAGTCAGGATAGGCGAGCTGTCGACCCAGGCGCTTTCGCTTTCGCAGTTCCAGCAGGCCATGGCCGCTTTCTGCCCGTTTACCGGCGCCTTCAATGCCACCGGCCAGCCGGCAATGAGCCTGCCCATGCACTGGAGCGGCGAGGGGCTGCCTATCGGCGTGCAACTTGTCGGGCGTTTCGCTGAAGACGCCACGCTGTTACAGCTTGCGGCGCAACTGGAAGTGGCGCGCCCGTGGTTTGACCGTACGGCGCCGCTTTAAGACTGCGACCCTGCTTATTTTTTTACTTGTTCCCTGTCACCCAACATCAAAGGCCAATCATGCAATTGCGTCAATTTTTCTCCCTTGCCCTCCTTCCTGCAGTGTTGGCCCTTGCCGGCATGTCGCAGGCCCAGGTTCCCACCGGCCGTGGCGCCGTCAAGCTGGTGGTGGGTTTTCCGGCCGGGGGCTCGGCTGATGTGCTGGCCCGCATCATGGCCGACAAGCTCAAGGACGAGCTCGGCGTGCCGGTCGTGGTCGACAACCGGGCAGGCGCCGGCGGCCAGATAGCAGCCGATTACGTTAAAAACCAGCCCGGCGACGGTTTGACCGTGTTGCTTGGCACGTCGCACATGATGGTCATGGCGCCGCTGACGATCAAATCCGTGCGTTACCAGGCCGCCCGCGACTTCAAGCCGGTTTCACGCATTGCCAGTTTCTATGAATCTGTTGCAGTGCCCATCGCCTCACCTGCAAACACCGTTCCCCAGTGGCTGGATGCCGCACGCAAGGACGCCAAATTCGCCAGCTATGGCGTGCCCGCACCGGGCAGCCTGCCGCAATTTATCGGGTACCAACTGGGCGCGGTCACCAAAACGACTTTGTTGCCGGTGCCCTACCGTGGTACCGCGCCGCTGGCGCAGGACCTGGTGGGGGGCCAGTTGGCAGCCGGTGTTCTGCCGATCGCCGATATGGTTCAGTACAACGGCACACGCGTAAAAATTCTGGCCGTCAATGGCACCCGACGCGCCGACCAGTTGCCCAACGTCCCGACGCTCAAGGAACTGGGCTATCCGCAGTTTGACGACCTGGAATGGACCGGTTTTTTTGTGCCTGCCGGCACGCCGCAGGCGATTGTTGACCAGCTGCAGGCTGCGACTGCGAAGGTCGTCGGGATTCGCGAAGTGCGCGAGGCACTGCAGAAGATGGGCACGGAGGCCGATTACGCCCCGGCCGCGGTGCTCGAGAAACGCATTGCCGATGACCTCGCGATGTGGGGGCCTGTGGTCAAGGCCTCCGGGTTCAGCGCTGACTAGGACTGAGCATGACCGGCCTGCCGGCCGCATAAAAAAAGGCCTGCAATCGCAGGCCTTTTTGTTTGCCGGGGGGCGCTTAACGGTAGATCTTGCGATTGCTGCCGTCCAGGATCACATAGTGACGTGCCTCTTCGCGCACATCAGCACGGGCCACGGTGCTTGCAACTGCTGGTGCAGCAGCAAAAGCGCCTTCCTGGCTGACGGCCACAGCGCCGGACTGGCGGGCTGCCAGGTAGTCGGCTGCAACTTGCGCACGGGTCACGGTGCTGGCCGAGAGGTCAGGGCGGATGGCCAGGGCGGCTTCGCCGGACAGGCCGGATTGGGCAAATGCGCTGGCGCCGGTCAGGGCGGAGAGGGCGAAGACGGCGGAGGCGACAAATTTCGTGTTCATGATGAGTTTCCTTTGAATGATGTTTGGGTTTGTTGGTTATTGGTAAATATCAGCCGGATCAGATCGTGCTGTTGCCGAGCTGGACGGCGTGGGCCGACATGACGGCCTGGTTGCGGACTTCAGCGCGGGTCACGGTGCTTGCAGCTGCGGGTGCAACAGCAAAAGCGCCTTCCTGGCTGACGGCCACCGCGCCGGACTGGCGGGCTGCCAGGTAGTCGGCTGCAACTTGCGCACGTGTCACGGTGCTGGCCGAGAGGTCAGGGCGGATGGCCAGGGCTGCTTCGCCGGACAGGCCGGACTGGGCAAATGCGCTGGCGCCGGTCAGGGCGGAAAGGGCGATAACGGTAGAAGCGATCAGTTTCGAGTTCATGATGAATTTTTCCTTTGGAAGTTAAACAACTTTTTTACCTATCCAGTTATCGTCGCTGGGGGTTTGTGCCCCTGGCTGTCCAACTGGCCTCGGTGAGTCGCTTGTTTGGTTTCGGCTCATCGATGACTGAACTTTAGGGTTTACCCGGCAAATGAAAAACCCCCGGGCGGACAATACATCGTTGCAGATAACGTAATAATTGCGTAAAGCTATCGCAGCGATTGTTAAAAAGGGTGTGTATGGACAGGCTTCTCTCGATGCGGGTGTTTCAGAAGGTCATCGATGAAGGCGGTTTTGCGGCCGCCGCACGGGGGCTGGACATGTCCCCGGCCGGGGTGACGCGCCTGGTGACCGACCTCGAACAGCACCTGGGCACACGCCTTATCCAGCGCACCACACGCAAGCTGTCGCTCACGGATGCCGGCCAGGCTTACCTGATCCGGGTGCGCAGCATCCTCAACGAGGTGGACGATGCCGACGCCGAGGCGGGCCAGAACTCCAGTGAGCTGCAGGGCGTGGTGCACGTTGTCGCGCCTTCCCTGTTTGCCAACTACTTTCTCGCCACCCGCATCACCGACTGGCTGGCGCGCTACCCCAAGGTCGCCATCCACCTGCATGTCGACCCCTTCCCGCAAAACCGTGTTGAGGAGTTCGACGTCACCTTCATGCTGGTCGACGAAGGCTTTGACGCGAATGTTGTCGCACGGCCCATGGCGACGACCGAATACGTGGTGTGCGCCAGCCCCGATTACCTCAAACGCCGCGGCACACCGCTCAAGCCGCAGGACCTGCTGGGCCACCAGTATTTGCGTTTCCCGTGGCAGGCGTCGTCGGGCCATACTGCCCGGGGCATGCGCCTGTTGCGCCTCGATGGCACGCAGGAGGACACCGAGGTGCCCATGCAGGTGGTGCTGCAGGCCGAGAGTTACGAAACCCTGTTTTCTGCCGCCATCCAGGGCGCGGGCATTGCAGCGCTGCCGAGGTTTCCGGCGCGCAACTTTTTTGCAACCGGCGAGTTGGTGCACCTGCTCCCGCAGTGGATTTTTGGCCGCTACACGGTGTATGTCGCTTTTCCCACGCGCAAGCTGATTCCCGCGCGCACGCGGGCATTCGTCGATTGGGCGTTTGAGGACTTTGCGCGGGAGATGGCCAAGCGGCGGGACGCGCTCGGCCTGGATGACCATTGAGGGCCGTATTTGTGCCGACGGGCCATGAGAGAGAAGAGCCGGCTGCCTTCTTTTTGCTATTGAATCAGTAGCTGCTCACGCTCGTCTTTATTGGCCTGGAGGCCAATTTGATGCCTGAAAACCGCTCATTTTGATGCTTTTCAACCCATTTTGGGTGCCCTTGGCGGGCAAATGGCTTGCAATTTAACGTACACGGCAAAAATTTAACGTGTACGTTAAAAATGGGGCCTAAAGCATTTCATCCGGCGCAAACGGGGCGATCAGGTGGACCAGCAGCTTCAGTCCGGCTCCCGCGTCCGGCTCCGAGCTGGCATCCTTGAAGGCTGCGCCCGCCGGGGCTTTCCACATCAGTTGCCCATCCACCAGCTCGACCTTGTAGGCGCCGGTTTTCAGGGTCGGTTCGATCAGCCGCGTCGCTTCGCCTGAAATCGCCCGGTTGCGGATGACGATGGCGACCTCGCTGTTTTGCAGCTGCGATCGCAAGTCGAGGTTCATGGAGCCGACGACCAGCAGGCGCTCGTCCATCACCACCACCTTGGAATGCAGGCTGGCGCGCGAGTTGCCGGTCGAGCCCGTGCCCGAACTGTCGGACGCGCCAGCCCCGGAGCCCGAACCGAAGCTGCCGAAACTGGAGAACGACCCCTCCTGCTCGGCGCGCATCTCGTAAATCTCGACGCCCATGGCCAGCAAATCCTTGCGGTAACGCGAGTAGCCGACATGCGCGGCCGGCGCATCGTTGGAGGCCAGGGAATTTGTCAGCACCCGCACCCGCACATTGCGCTGGCGCAGCGCCGCAAACTCTTTCATCATGCGTTCGCCGGGCACAAAGTACGGCGAGACGACGAGTACATCGTTCTTCGACTGCGACATCAGCTGCAGCAGGCCGTCGACCGTGGTGTCGCCGGCCTCCCCGGTGGCGTCGGCATCGGCGGCGATTTTCGAAGGCTTGTCGACCAGCAGCACCGAAGGCGCCCATGTCCAGGTCAGCAGCCGCAGGTCTGTCGAATCTGCCAGCTCGGGCAAGGTCACGGTGTTGGCCGACGTGGTGGTGGCCGCCGGCGTGGACACCTCGGGGCTGGCCGGGAGTTTGGCGCCGGTTTGAGCGTCGCCTTTCGCTTCGGGCGGTGCCTTGATGGCGGCGATTTCCTTTTCGGTCATCAGCGCCTGCACCGGGTAGGCCAGCGGGTTGTTCCAGTACTGGTCAAAACTGCGCGACAAATCGCGGGCGATGCGTCCGGCGGCAAGGATGTCGATGTCGACAAAGTTGGTGCCCTTGCTCTGGCCGAAATAGGTTTCGCCCAGATTGCGCCCGCCGGTGATGGCCACCGCGTTGTCGGCGACAAACATCTTGTTGTGCATGCGCCGCTGCATGCCTTCAACGTCCTTCAGGTTGGTGATGATGCGAAAGAACAGTGACTGGCGGCCACCTGGCAGCGGGTTGAACAGGCGCAGCTCGAAGTTTTTCTCGAAGGCCAGCTTGAGCACCTGCGCGTTCTTGCCCGAGGTGTTGAAGTCGTCCAGCAGGATGCGGATGCGCACACCGCGATTGGCGGCCTCGCGCATGGCGTCGAACATGCGCTCGGTGGTGTCGTCCTGGAAGATCGCGTAGTACTGGATGTCCAGCGTCTTTTGCGCCGCCTTGATCAGCGTCATGCGGCTGGTGAAGGCCAGGTCGGCGCTGCCGACCAGTGCAAAACCGGAATCGTTGCGCGTGCCGGCTTTGGCCGCGCGGGCCGCGACCAGGCTGCCGAGGCGTGTTTCCGTGGGGTTGGCCAGCGCCGTCGAGATCGGCCGGTCAACCTGGTCGGGAAGGGACGCGCAACCTGACAGCGTGAGTGCAGATACCAGCGAGGCTGTGGCCAGCAGCATGGAAAGCCAGGCGCGGCGCTTTGGGCCGGTGGCTGCCGGGGCTGCCGAAAAGTCGTGTGGGTGGGTGGCCTGCATGGTGCGGTTGACTTTAGCGCAGGGCATTGCGTTTCGGTGTTGCCGCGCGGTGACGAATGGCGGCTTTTCCTGTAGTCTTCCAGCTTGAGTGCGGCCCCCAGATCCAGGCCGACAGCGGCCTTCCATAAAAAATATTTCAGAGGGACAACATGCGCTTTATTTGCTGGCTGATTCTTGGGCCCGCCCTGCTGCTCGCGTCGAATGCGCATGCCCAGGAAGATGACGAGACCGCCATCGGTTTCAGGCGCATCACACCGCAGCAGGTGCAGGAGGCCCAGGCCGTGCTGGCGCAACCGGTGCCCGGGAACGGCACACCCGCAGTGTTACGCGCGCATTTCCGTGAAAAAGACCTGGCTGCGCGGCGGATGGGAAGGGGGCCCGGGTACGAAGCCTTGCTTCGCGAGTGGAGTGCGGCCGTTCCCGATGACCCGGCGCCAAGAGTCAACCTCGCCGCGATTTTGCGGGGGCAAGGGCGCTTCGACGAGGCCATAGAGCAACGGCGGCTGGCCATAGACCTGGTGAACTCCCCCCCGACCGGCGCGTTTTACCGCGTCTTGTTCGTGCTTGATCATTTTTACGCTGGCCGCCACGCAGAGGCGCAGAAGATCCTGGACCAGGCGGTGCAAAACATCGCGACGGTGGCAGCCTCAAAGACCTGGAACCGAATGCAGCAGGGTTCGCTCAACCGCGCCAGGTCGGTGGCCTACCGCGCACAGTCGCTGCTGCATGACCGCGCGGGCCGCTGGGATGCCGCGGTAAAGGCGGCTGTGGACGGGGAGGCCTCGGCGCGGCAGGCCATGAAGCTGATGCAGGACCTGCCGCCCACGCCCGCCACGCAGCGCGAGGGCTATTTCATGGCGAGCGATATCGGCGAAGCCTTGTCGCGCAAGACCTATGCCTTGCGTTCTGCGGGCCGGCTGGGCGAGGCGGAAGTGGCCCTTCAGGCGTATTTGCGCCTGTCGCGCGAGGTCGAGCTCCCGCCTGCTTTCCTCTCCGGTATTTATGCCACGGCGGCCAGCCTGCGGTTTTCGCAGCGCGAGTTTGTGCAGTCGGAAACCTATGCGCGCAGGTCCGACAAGGTGCTGGAAACACTGGGCTATGAAGGCCTGAGCGCAGGACGCACCGGGCGTGCCCGAATTCTCATCATTGCCCTGCAGGGGCAAAAGCGCTGGGCCGATTCGCTGGCTGAGTTTGAACGGCTGGACGCGCTGGCCGGAACCGATGAGGGCTTGCGCAAACGTGTGCTTTTCCAGCCTGAGCGCGCCTTGACCTATTTGTGGACGGGCAGGACGGCCCAGGCCGCACAGCTCTATGCAAACCTGGTCCTCTTCAACCAGCAAATTTACGGCGACCGGCATTTTTTCGTCACGCAGTCCACCGGGCTTCAAGGGGTCGCCCTGTGGCGCTCGGGCACGCCCGACGCAAAAGCCAGGGCCGTGGGGCTGTTGAAGCTGGCGATCAGCGGTTACGTCGCGCCCGCCAATGCCGACTTTCTGGAGGACATCGGCTATCGCAAGGAGGTGCGCGAGCTGGTCTTTGCGACCTACCTGGAAGCCCTCAATGCCAGCCCCGGCGAAGACATGGCGCAGGCACTGGGCCCGGCCGACTGGGCACGCGGTGGTGTGGTCCAGCAGGCGCTGGCCGATGCGGCCGTCAGGTCCGCCGCGACCGAGCCGGCCCTGGCCGCCCTGGTGCGCCGTGAGCAGGACGCCAAAAACGAAATGACCGGACTGCGCAACTACCTTGCCAGTGAAACGGGCGCCACGGCCAGTCCCCTCCCCGAGATTGCCGCCGGTATCCGTGCGCGCATCACCGAGCTCGAAACTGCCCGCCAGGGCCTGCAAGCCCAGCTTCGCCGCCAGTTTGTCAATTACGACCGTCTGGTGCGGCCGATGCCGCCATCGGGCGCGGAGATTGCCAGGGCTCTCAGCCCTGACGAGGCATTGCTGATGCTGTTGCCGACGGAAAACGCGGTCTACGTGTGGGCCGTGACGGCCGGTCAGGCCCCTGCATTTGCGCGCGTGGCGTTGCAACAGGTCGAACTCGGGCAACTGGTGCGCCGCGCCAGAAGCACGCTGGATTTTGCGGAGATGAGCCGTGGTGTGCGGCCTTTCGATGCGGATGCGTCCAGCGAGTTGTACCAGCGCCTCTTGCAGCCGGTGCAAGCGGCCTTTGAGGGTAAAAAGCGCATCGTGGTCGCCGCCGGGGGTGTCCTGAGTCAGCTGCCCTTTGGCGTCCTTCTGACCCGGCCGGCAAAACTCTCTCTACCTGCAGACTATGCCGGCGCTCCCTGGCTCATCAGGCAGGCCGCGATTACGCAGACACCCAGTGTCAGCGCCTGGCTGGCGGGCAAACAGCTGGCCATGGCCAAAGCTGCGCCAGAGTTGCTGATGGGCTGGGGTGATCCGCAGTTTGTCGCGGGTGCCACGCCCGTCCCGGCCGCTGGCGGGGCAACACGCCAAGTGATGCTGACGCGTGCTTCGGCGCTGCCGGACCCGGAAGGTGACAGGCCGGCGGTGCCAGGCGCGCTTCGTTACAGCGACATTCCGGCGCTGCCCGAGACCCGGGACGAACTGTTGGCGATCGCCTCAAGCCTCAATGCGGACGCGTCGCGGGACCTGCGCCTGGGCGGGCAGGCCACCCGGGCCAGCGTGCTGCAAAGTAACCAGAGCGGCGAATTGCAGAAAAAAAAGGTGCTGGTCTTTGCGACGCACGGCCTGATGGCTGGCGATTTGCCCAACCTGAACCAGCCGGCGCTGGCATTGGCCACCAGCAGTGCAGATGGGCCGGACCCGTTGGCACCGCTGCTGACGCTGGCCGACGTCCTGGGCCTCAAACTCAACGCCGACTGGGTGGTTCTGTCTGCATGCAACACGGCGGCAGCCGACGGCAAGGCTGAAGAGGCCTTGAGTGGTCTGGCGCGCGGTTTCTTTTATGCGGGTACCAGAAGCCTGCTGGTCACGCATTGGGCCGTCGAAAGCGAAAGCGCCAGGCAACTCACCACGGCGACGTTTGCACACTACACACAAAACCCGCAGGCCCCCAAGGCGGAGAGCCTGCGTCAGGCCATGCTGGCGGTGATGGCGCGGCCGGGTTACTCACACCCGGCCTTCTGGGCGCCGTACGCGCTGGTCGGAGACGGCGGCCGTTAACCCCGCAGCGCGGGCTCAGCCGCCCAGTACTTCCCAGCGCTGCAGCGCCGCCATCAGCTCTTCCTCGATCTTGCCGTTGCGGGCATTGAGCTCTGCCGCGCGTTTGGCGTTGGTGGTGTAGATGTTGCCGTCGAACAGCTCCTGCTCGATCGCCTTTTGCTGGGATTCAAGCTGCTGGATCAGGGCCGGCAGGCCATCGAGCTCGCGCTGCTCCTTGTAGCTGAGTTTCTTTTTCGGCGCTTGCGAGGCGGCGGCTTCTTCTTTGGCCGCTTCGGGCTTGCTCTTGCCGGTGTTTTTGCTGCTGGCCGCTGCTGTCGGTGAGGGTTTGGCCGAGCCGGTGATTTGCGCTGCGCGTTTGGACTGGGTGATCCAGTCCGTCACGCCGCCTTCGTACTCGCGCCAGAAGCCGGGCTTCTCGGGTGTGCCCTCATAGGCAATCGTGCTGGTCACCACGTTGTCGAGGAAACGCCGGTCGTGGCTGACGAGAAACACCGTGCCTTCATAGTTCTGCAGCAGGTCTTCCAGCAGTTCCAGTGTGTCGATGTCGAGGTCGTTGGTCGGCTCGTCCAGCACCAGCACGTTGGCGGGGCGGGCAAAGAGGCGTGCCAGCAGCAGGCGGTTGCGTTCGCCGCCCGAGAGCGTGCGCACGGGGGAGTTGGCGCGTGCCGGCGAGAACAGGAAGTCGGCGAGGTAGCTCTTGACGTGCTTTTTCGCGCCGTTGATCTCCACCCATTCGCTGCCCGGGCTGATGAAGTCTTCCAGCGTGGCGTCGAGGTCCAGGCTGTCACGCATCTGGTCGAAATAGGCCACCTGCAGGTTCGCACCCTGGCGGATCTTGCCTGGTGGGTTGGTCACATCCGGCTGTAGTTCACCCAGAATGAGCTTGAGCAGCGTGGTTTTGCCCGCGCCGTTGGGGCCGAGCAGGCCGATCTTGTCGCCGCGCAGCAGCGTGCCGGTGAATTTGTTGACGATGATCTTCTCGCTGCCCGGATGGCCGAAGCTTTTGCTCACGTCGGTGAGCTCGGCAACGATCTTGCCGCTCTTCTCGCCGCTGGACACATCCAGGTTGACGCGGCCCACGGCATCACGCCGCGCGGCGCGGTTGTCGCGCAGCACTTCCAGCCGGCCAATACGGGCCACGCTGCGGGTACGGCGTGCTTCCACGCCCTTGCGGATCCAGATTTCCTCTTGTGCCAGCAACTTGTCGGCTTTTGCGTTGATGACGGCTTCCTGCGCCATCTGTTCTTCCTTTTGCACAAGATACTGCGCGAAGTTGCCGGGGTAGCTGTTGAGCTTGCCGCGGTCCAGCTCCACGATGACCGTCGCCACCTGGTCGAGGAAGGCGCGGTCATGGGTGATGGTGATGATGCTGCCGTTGAAGTTGATCAGCAGCTCTTCCAGCCAGGCGATGGAGTCGAGGTCCAGGTGGTTGGTGGGCTCGTCGAGCAGCAGCACATCAGGCTTGGCGACCAGCGCCTGCGCCAGGGCGACGCGCTTTTTGGTACCGCCGGAGAGTGAGCCGACGATGGCGTCCTTGTCCAGATGCAGGCGGTGCAGGGTTTCCTCCACGCGCTGCTCCCAGGTCCAGCCGTCGAGTGCCTCGATCTCCGACTGCAGGGCGTCGAGATCGGTGTTCTCGTCAGCGGCCAGGTACATCTCGACGACATGGCGGGTACGGGCAAGGCCGGCGCTGGCGGCCACGAAGACAGTGGCATGCGGGTCCAGGCTGGGTTCCTGCGGCACGTAAGCGATGCGCAGGTTCTGCTGCAGCTGCAGCGTGCCGTCGTCGGGCTTCTCCAGCCCGGCCAAGATTTTGAGCAGGGAGGATTTGCCTGTGCCGTTGCGGCCGATCAGGCCAATACGCTGGTTGGTTTCAAGTGAAAAATCTGCGTGGTCCAGCAGTGCGACGTGCCCAAAAGCGAGTTGGGCGTCCAGAAGGGTAATGAGTGCCATATATGGGAGGGATTATCCGGGTGCGGGCTGAGGGCGCTGCTTTTGCGCAGTTGGCACCTGCTTTTGTGTCGATGCCGGGCGCCATATGTGTGCGTATGCGTTTGCGTAAGGGCTTACCTGTACAGGCTTACCCTTGGGCGATGCCTGCAGGGGGGGGGGGGCGCTACAGGCCGCGTGCAGGGCCGCCACTGTGTTGCTGGCCGCTGTTCCATATCCATGCGTAGCCGTTAGGGCAGGTGGGTTAAAGGCAGTGTGACGATTATTTTCAAAAGAGTTGCGTGACCCCAAAAAACAGTGCTATAGTCGATGGCTCTGCTGATGAAACAGCCAAGCCAGCGAAA
>JAZKDR010000038.1:0-4958 GCA_040387435.1 Pseudomonadota bacterium | reverse complement strand
TGTGCCACATGTTCGGCGTGGTCAAGAACAAGATCATGTACGGCAAAAAGGTCAAAGGCATTGAACGCAGCACCTTCCTGATCGGCGCCGACGGTACCCTGAAAGAAGAATGGCGCGGCCTGAAAGTTCCCGGCCACGTGGATGACGTCCTGAAAGCCGTGAAAGCACTGAAAAAGGCAGCCTGAAGCCCCTGAGGCCATCGCGCAACAGTGGCAGGCAGGATTGAATTGCCCTGTCACCGCAGATGTGCATAATGAGGCCATGCAGTTGAGTTTCACGACCGCGTTCACCGAAAAAGCCGCCTTGGCCTCAAGGCGGCTTTTTCACTTCTGGAAACCACTTTTAGAGAGTCCCAAGCACTATGCCCCTGCCTCCCGCCCCGACGAAACGTGCCGCCCTGCTCTCCACCGACGCGCTGGACGCACCAGCCCGGTCCCCGTCAAAAACTGCCCGCAACGCCGAAAACTCCGAATCTTCCCAACGGCCGCCCGTCCTTGACCTGTTTGACAACCGCGCCGCGGCTGGCGGCGGTGACCACCCGGCCGCGTTCAAGGGAAAGGACACCCCTGCCAGGGCAACGACCGCCGCTTACAAAAAAGAGGCTCCACCGGCACCCCAGGCTGCAAAGCCAAAAAAGGCCAAACACACGGGCCCGACGAAACTGTTTGTGCTCGACACCAACGTGCTGATGCACGACCCGATGTGCATGTTCCGCTTTGAGGAACACGACATCTTCCTGCCCATGATCGTGCTTGAAGAGCTCGACAGCAATAAAAAGGGCATGACCGAAGTCGCCCGCAATGCCCGCCAGACCAGCCGTTCGCTGGACGCCTTGGCCGGTGCCAAGGATGCAGACATCGCCAAAGGCCTGAAGCTCAGCACCACGGGCCACGGTGAGGCCGGCGGCTGCCTGTTCTTCCAGACCAAGCCGCTGGACTACACCCTGCCCATGAGCCTGCCGCAGGGCAAGGCCGACAACCAGATCCTGGGCGTGGTCGAGGCCCTGCGCAAGGAATACTCGCCACGCGAGGTGGTCCTGGTGTCCAAGGACATCAACATGCGCGTCAAGGCCAGAGCCCTCGGCCTGGCCGCAGAGGACTACCAGAACGACAAGGTGCTGGAAGACGGTGACCTTCTTTACTCCGGCGCCCTCCCCCTGCCTGCAGATTTCTGGACCCGGCAGAGCAAGACCATCGAAAGCTGGCAACAGGGCAGCCATACTTTCTACAGGATCACCGGCCCCATCGTCGGCAGCCTGCTGATCAACCAGTTCGTGTTCTTCGAAGCACCGGGTGAACCCCCGCTGTATGCCCGTGTGACAGAAATCCGCGCCAAAACAGCCGTCCTGAAAACCCTGAAGGATTACAACCACCTCAAGAATGCGGTGTGGGGCGTGACCACCCGCAATCGCGAGCAGAACTTCGCCATGAACCTGCTGATGGATCCGGAAGTCGACTTCGTCACGCTGGCAGGCACCGCTGGTACCGGCAAAACGCTGATGGCCCTGGCCAGCGGGCTGACCCAGGTGCTGGATGACCGCCGCTACACGGAAATCATCATGACGCGCGCCACGGTGTCGGTCGGTGAGGACATCGGTTTCCTGCCGGGCACGGAGGAAGAAAAGATGGGCCCCTGGATGGGCGCACTCGACGACAACCTGGAAGTCCTCGGCAAAACCGACAGCGGGTCCGGTGAATGGGGTCGCGCGGCCACCAATGAACTGATCCGCTCACGCATCAAGGTGAAAAGCATGAACTTCATGCGCGGCCGCACCTTCCTGAACAAGTACGTGATCATCGATGAGGCCCAGAATCTGACGCCGAAACAGATGAAGACGCTCATCACCCGCGCGGGCCCGGGCACCAAGATCATCTGCATGGGCAACCTTGCACAGATTGACACGCCTTACCTGACAGAGGGCTCGTCAGGCATGACCTACGCTGTGGACCGCTTCAAGGGCTGGCCGCATGGCGGGCACATTACCCTCGCGCGTGGTGAACGCTCACGGCTGGCCGATTTCGCCAGCGAAGTGCTCTAAGGCAGCGGACAGCAAGCCCCGGAAAGCCCCCCCGGAAAGCAAAAAGCCAGATCGAAAGATCTGGCTTTTTTAATGTGCGTCCGGAATTCTGGTGGGCGATGCAAGTTTCGAACTTGCGACCCCTGCAGTGTGAATGCAGTGCTCTACCCCTGAGCTAATCGCCCTGAACTCGTACAGCCAGGCGGCTGAACGAGACAGCCTCAGATTATATGCTGTTTCAGGCCTGCACTGCGGCATCCGGCGCATTGGTGCGCCAGACGGTCTTGCCCTTGCTGGCCTTGTCGATGTCTGCCAGCAATTTTTCGTGTTCGGCCATTTCGGCGTCATTGGCCACGATCAGCGGCAATTCAAACCCGCTGAGATCCACCGAGGGCATGGCCAGGTCGATTTGCACCGCGCTGCCAACGTCCATCATGAGGCTGTTCTGGCCGCGCGTGAGGTTGATGTACACATCGGCCAGCAGTTCGGCGTCGAGCAAGGCGCCGTGCAGCGTACGACCGGAGTTGTCGACTTCCAGCCGGTCGCACAAGGCATCCAGCGAATTGCGCTTGCCCGGGAACATTTCCTTGGCCATCACCAGGCTGTCAGTGACCTTGCCAATCCAGTGCCTGACGGGCTGCCTGCCAATGAGCTCCAGTTCCTTGTTCAGGAAACTGATATCGAACGGCGCGTTGTGGATGATGATTTCCGCACCGCCCAAGTATTCGAGCAGCTCGTCAGCAATGACGCCGAATTTCGGCTTGTCTTTCAGGAACTCGTTGCTGATGCCATGAACCTTGAGGGCGTCCTCGTGGCTGTCACGCTCGGGGTTCAGGTAGAAGTGCTTGTTGTTGCCGGTGAGCTTGCGGGCCACCAGTTCCACGCAGCCGATTTCGATGATGCGGTCGCCGTTTTCAGCGGAAAGACCCGTTGTTTCAGTATCCAGAACGATTTGGCGCATGACCGGATTATCGCTCCGCCAGATGCGGTCAACGGTCTCAGGCGGCGCCCGTTTCAGGAGGAATTCGGGAGGCTTTCGCCTGCCCTGCACCGGACACCAGAAAAACCCCCGGCAGGATCAACGCCGCGCCGACGACGTGGTGCCAGCCCGGCGACTCGCCAAGCAGGGCCCACGCCACAAATGCCGTGTACAGCGGGCCAAGATAAAGGGCTACAGCCACGCGGCTCGCACCCAGAATCTTCTGGGACCAGCCGTAAATCCAGTAGGCACCCAGACCGGGGATCACACCCGCCACAGCAATGAGGGTCCAGGCTTTGACGCCCCATTGTGTCAGCCCGGGCTGTGTGGACTCCCACAGGGCACACGGCAACAGCAGCAGCACGCCACCGCAGCAGCTGGCCGCAAGCCGCGCGGTGGCGCTTAAGGTGCTGGGCCACTTCTTCTGAAGCAAGGCATACGCCGCCCAAGCGAACGTGGCACCCACAATCCAGGCGTCCCCCGGCACAAACTGCACACCACCCAGGGCAGACCACTGGCCTTTAAGAACGACGTGCAGCACGCCGGCCATGGCGATAACGACCCCGGTAGCCTGTAACCTGGTGAAGCTCTCCCCCAGCCACAAGGCAGCACCCAACCCTATCAACACCGGCGATGCAGAATAAATCAGGGCAATGTTGACAGCGCCGGTTGAGCGCGCACCAAGGTACACCCAAGCGCCGCAAACCAGCATGCCCAGGAAACCCAACACCACGTACTGCCACCAGGTTTGCGCCAGCTCAGCGCGTTTTTGCCAGAGCTCGCCACCCGACAACGCAAGCAGCACCACGGCGGCCAGCGTCCATCGGCCGAGCGCCAATGCGTATGGGCCTATAACGCCCGGCGCGGTGCGCGCCACCACATAGTTGGCCGTCCAGAGGATGGGGATGAACCAGATAACGGCGAGGGCCAGCCTGATCTGGCGCGGCGTCGCTTCAGGCACAGGCGGTTTCTGCTGCAGCGGGGTGTTGTTCAGCAGGACTGTGCGCCAATGCCATCACCTCATGCGGGCGCAGGGCCTTGAGCTTGTGGTCGCTCCATACCTGGCGCCAGCGGCGGCTGCCCGCCAGGCCGTGACGCAGGCCCAGCATGTGGCGGGCAATATTGCTCCAGGGTGTGCCGTGGGCTTCGAACTCACGCACCATGTAGTCGCACATCTGCGCTTCGACAATTTCGCGGGTCAGCCCGTTGGCGGGCTTTCCAAAAAATGCTTCGTCCCATGAAGCCAGCCACCAGGGGTTGTGATAAGCCTCACGCCCGATCATCACGCCGTCCAGCGCCATCAACTGGCTGGAAACCTGCCCTTCGTTGGCAATGCCGCCATTGATGGCAATGGTGAGATGCGGAAAGTCATTTTTCAGCTGGTGCACCATCTCATAACGCAGCGGCGGCACCTCGCGGTTTTCTTTCGGGCTCAGACCCTTGAGCCAGGCGTTGCGGGCGTGCACTGTGAAAACATTGCAACCCGCCTCACTGACAGCACCTACAAAATCACGCACAAAGGCGTAGCTCTCGGTCTTGTCTATGCCTATACGGTGCTTCACCGTCACCGGTATGTCGGCGACGTCCACCATGGCCTTCACGCAATCTGCGACCAGTTGCGGCTCGGCCATCAGGCAGGCACCAAAGGCACCACGCTGAACCCGCTCGCTCGGGCAGCCGCAGTTGAGGTTGATTTCGTCGTAGCCCCATTGCTCGCCGAGTTTTGCGCAATGCGCCAGGTCCGCGGGCTCGCTGCCCCCCAGCTGCAAGGCCACAGGATGCTCTTCACCGTTAAAACGCAGGTGTCTCGCGACATCGCCATGGATGAGTGCGCCGGTGGTCACCATTTCCGTGTACAGCAGGGCACGCTTGCTGAGCAGCCGGTGAAAGTAGCGGCAATGACGGTCAGTCCAGTCCATCATGGGGGCCACGGACAACCGCCACGGGCTGTAAGTTGTTGAT
>JAZKDR010000037.1:0-53324 GCA_040387435.1 Pseudomonadota bacterium | reverse complement strand
GTTGCCGGTGGGTGGTAAATACGACGGTTGCGCCGCTGGCCTTTATCTCCAGCATAGCCTTCAACAGCGCTTCCTGACCGCTGTCATCAAGGCTGGAATTGGGCTCGTCCATCACCACATACCGGGGGTTGCCGTAAATTGCGCGAGCCAAGGCAAGGCGTTGCTTTTGCCCACCGGTTAGCGGGTGGCCGTTTTCTCCAAGGCGTGTTTCGTAGCCACGGGGAAAACTAAGAATCATGTGGTGCAGACGAACCCGGCGAGTGGCTTCCACGACCTTGTCTGCATCAACGGCGCCCATGCGCGCGATGTTTTCGGCCACAGTGCCGTCAAAAAACTCTATTTCTTGCGGCATGTATCCAATGTATTGACCGAGGTCGTCGCGAATCCATTCGCCCACATGGACCCCATCGAGCCGTACCATCCCGGATTCGGGCTGCCACATGCCCACCAAAGACTTTACCAGCGAAGTTTTGCCGGCGGCGCTGGGCCCGATGATTGCAAGAATTTCGCCGGGATTCACCTCAAACCCGACATCCTTAAGCACCGGGTTTTTCGCACCCGGCGGCTTCATCGTTAGCCCCTGCACGCGCAGATATCCGACCGGCGGCGGCAATTTCATACGGGCGCCATGCCACTGCTCTTCCTGGAGCAGCAGGTTGAGTCGGTCGTACGCGGTGCGCGTATCGGAAATGGCTTTCCATTCGCCGAGGACTGTGCGGATAGGCCCCAGGGCCTTGTTGATCAACATGGTGGAAGCAATCACCATACCGCCGGTAATGTGTCCGGAGATAGCAAGCCAGACTCCCAGGGCCATCTGCGCCGAAGGGAGCATCTTGGTGAAAAAGGTGGTCATACCGCCGATAACCCCGGAAGCCTCAGACGAATCAACGTGCAAGGCCATGAATTTCTGGTGTTGCTCGTGCCAATGGCGGCGAATGTTGTGATGCATGCCCAGCGCAAATGCAACTTCTGAATTGCGCAGACTTTGGCTGGCAAGCCGGCTGGCATCGGCTGACGCACCGCTGGCAGCCTTGAGCAAGGGTGAGGAAAGGCGCCTGGAGAGGTACGCCAAGACCAACAAAAAAATCATCGCGCAGACCATAAAAATGGCCAGGTAAATATGGAACATCGCCGCCACAATCGCGAAGATGATCCCGAATGGTGCACTCATCAGCGCCAGGATGGGGCCACCAGTGACGAACTGGCGGACCTGCAGCAAGTCGCCCAAGGCCTGGTTAACGTTGACTTTCTTGCGCCCCACATAGCGGCGAAACGAGGCGTCAAACACCGAGGCGGCCAGCTCCCAGTCAATTCGCATGGAAATGCGCACCATCATGCGCTTGCGAATCCAGTCCAATGCTGACCACAGCACATAGACGCCAGCGATCAACAACAAAAGGGAAACCAGCGTGATCTCAGACCGACTGGTCATCACCCGGTCGAATAACTGCAGCATGAATATGATGGGCGCCAGCGATAACGCTTCGATCACCACCGTGAGAATCATCACGAAGTAAAACGACCGGCGACACTGACGCAACAACTCCCCCAAGGGACCGGTCAGAGCCAATAGGGGCTCTGGAGGCGCAGCCGAACGCGGATCGGCAAGATCATCGTCCTGTTTTGATTTGTCTGGAATCAAACTAATACCCCAAAAACGCTAGCGTGGCCGACAGAAAATAACCAGATCGGAGCGAAAGGAACGCGAGGCCGATTTGCTACGCCTCCTACGCCTCTTAACTCAGACCAACGCAAAGTCAGGTGCTGCGGTCGGAAGTGTAATGGGATCTCAGATTTTAAAAGACAACGGACGCCAGGGTAAGCGTCCATGTCTTGTCAACAGCGATCTCAGGAGTGGAGAGAATAGCCATCCAGCAGATCGAAGACGTCAGCGTGATTACTGGAGTCGATGCCGATGACACCCAAATTGTCAAAGGCGGCCATATCGTCGTGGTAGATGGTTCCGTCAACGTAGACTGGCAGATTACCCGAGGCCAGATCGCCAGCACCCACGTCGATACTGGAGAGGAAGGCAATATCTGAAGCGACGTTTGTGAAGTTTCCTTCAGTGAGGTGCAAATATGGCGCGAAACTGTCAGTTCCATCGCTAAGTCCATCGACACCCAGCGCCTGCAAACCTGCAATCGTTAACGGATTATCCTCAGTGCCCAGCAGTGTGCCATCGACCTGAAGAATGAGGTCGAGACTGCCAAAGGCGGCAAACGGATCAACAACACCCTGGTCCAACAGCAGCTGCGCATCTGCCTCATCAAGAATGAAACTGACTGCGTCACCGTTGGAGTCGTAGCCGATTTGTGCGTGGTACTTCTCGGCAATAGCCAGGATATCGCTGTCGGTGTTGGCCAGATTGGTTGCCGTGGCATCCGCAGCAGTATCAGCTGCTGCTTTAAGCGCATTGAAATCGGCCAGGTCCTGGGCAGAAACATTACCGTCAACAAATCCATCCAAAGCGCTGCCGAGCTTATCTGCGTAATCGTCCATCACCGCGGCCAACTGCTCGTCCGTCAGTTCTGTGCCGTTTAACACGGAGTCGTCATAAAGCGCCACGGCCTTGTCGATGGCGCTACCAAAAAGGTTCTCCAGCTCTGTGGCATCCAGACTGCCCCCATCACCCAGGAGGGCATTCAAATCTCCGCCCGCAGCATTGAGCTTTTCGAGCACAGAGCTCACCGCCGCCATTGCCGCCTCAGCTGCATCGGCATCGCCGCCAACCTTGTCCGAAACCAGCGCCCACAATTTCATTGCAATCGCTTCAACTCCGTCAGCACTATCAAAATCGCCGCTGGTAAGACTGTCCAGGTCTCTTCCACCCAGCATTTCTTTTAATACTGCGTCGCTCATGCCAGCTGCTTTCATCGTCGTGAAAGCGTTGATCTTGACTTCGACGGCTGTATCTTTGGACGCCGCAGAAGACAAGGAACCGGTAAAGGCCAGGCCGCTCACCGTATCTGTACCACCGGTGACTACCAGCTTAAGCTCTTTACCCAGGTCGTTCAGGCCTGTCTCGACCTTGGCTTTCTGAGCGGCAGTCAAATTAATCGAATACTTTCCAAGGGCGTCAGTCGTGGCGGAGGGATCCACACCCGCATTAAATACGCCATTGCCGTTGAAGTCATAGAAGACTGTTGCACCCGACAACAATCCCTTGGCAGCAAGACCACCTACCGCAGCGGCTGGTGTCACCGTTGCTGCCGTTGCCACGGTTGTTGCTGCCAGCGCTGCACCCCCAGCACCGCCAAGTCCACCGGCAACTGCCGCTACCCCAATGGCTCCGAATCCAGCCGACAGCCCGCCCACAGAACCGGCGGCTGCAGCCGCACCTTCGGCGGCAGCACCTGCCCCGCCAGCACCTGCGCCCGCGCCCGCGCCAGCAGCAGCCCCCGGGGCAGCAGTGCCTCCGGCACCCGCCGCATTCACCGAAGATGCGGGTGAAGCTTGCGCCAATTGCAAAGGCATATCCGAATAAACGCCCAAAGCACTGCTGGCATCCGCCAGAAGAATAGGCCGCTCCCCAGACAAAGCGACGGTGTTCTCGCCACTTTCAGCGCTATCCGCAGTTACTTCGCCAGCTTCTGAAGGCTCACGCTCAGCAGATTCAACCGAAGCTTGCTCGACCTGGCTTGACTTCGCGTCGGCCAATTCAGCGGCTTCGCTGCCTCGCGGGAGTGGTTGCTCAGTCGATGCAACCGCATCTTTACCCAACGTCAGCCCTACAGCAGCAAGAGCAGCAAGCGCGACAGCCTTGTCGGCTGGGCCTGCAGTTGCTTTAACTTTTTTCTTTACAGCTTTTACTATTGCTTTAGGCTTTGTCATTGAATACTCCCTTTTGCGGCACGATAGCCATACTTACCTTGATGCTACACATTTTGAAACGTTTTGGCAAATTACATCGAGGAAAACACATTTTCTAACAGGCGGTTGCACCACGATGAGTGCTACGGGCTTACAAATACCCCGGTTTGTAATCGTCAAGCAAAAATTGTGCCAAATTGTCGCGTCGTCAACCTTATCACCCAGATCAGATGCGGGTGCGCGAGACGTGTCTTGCGTGCCGCAATTAGTTGCGAATATCTGGTATTAGGCGGGTAAAAATGCTTGCGCTTGCAGGTACTGCTTTGCACAAATTGTCATGAATGTGTGGATTTGCCTCAAAGTGCGCTGCTGTTTCGCGATTTTGTTGCCTCCATTACCAGCCATCCGGCGAGCTTTTCGGCATAGGGATCGAGCTTGCTTGAGCTGGCACGCCTGACGTACTTTGGTTCGCTCTCATCTGACCTGAGGTACTTCTTTACCGTGTCACGTGCAAGGCCTGTCCGCCTTGCGATCTCACGGTTGGACATCTGCTCGCGCAGTGCCCGGCGCTTGATGACATTCAATGTCGCCACGTCTATCACCCCTGTATTCCCCCGCTTTTGAAAACTGGCAGGGTAGGGCCTACGTGGAGCAGGTCTGGATGGAAATAAGTACTCTTAACGGGTCAGATTTCAACGGCATTCAACAGGCCATGGCCCCAAGGAAAGGAGTGAAGGCAATCTGGGGCTACCTCTCACCTCGGGGGGCGCGCTTCGCTACCCTGCCCGCACTGTTGGTGCTACACGCCCGCCAGGTTCCCTTGGGCTTTCTGCACGATAAAGTCGATGAGTGAAGAGGTGGTGCGGGTCCGATACTGATCTTGCATGAACAGCATGTGCATCCGGTCGCCAAACATCGAGATCTGCCAATCATCGAGGACTGAAACCAGTCGGCCTGAAGCGAGATGGTCGCGAACCAGATAGTCGGCGACCAGGCCGATACCCAGACCGTCCAACACCGCATCGCGCAAAAAGAGGAAATTGTCGGAGGCAAGTGATGGTTTCGCGACCAGTTCATGCCTCACGCCGCGAAGAGTGGCCGCGACGCGAAGTTGTTTGCCCATCACAGTCGCCGTGATGAGCGGCCAGTTGCGCAAGTCCTCAAGAGTTCGAGGCAGGCTGCCCGTGGCACCCAGTGTTGCCGAGACGCAGGCGACGATGCGAACGGGGCCCAGATCGCGTGCCTCCAGGTTTTGCGGAGGCACCGACAGAACTCGCACCGCAATGTCCACCTCGTCGCGAATCAGGTCCTGGATCCGGTTCTCGAAGATCACGTCCAGGCTGATTCCCGGGTGCAGGTGTTTGAATTCCAACAGCCAAGGCGCCATGACAAGCTGTCCATAGCCATTGGGTACCGACAGGCGGATATGCCCGTGGAGAGTCTGCCCCAGCGTGGATGCCGCGTCCCCAGCCGCAGCCAACGCATTCTTGATGACGCAGCCTTGCTGATAGAGCCGATGGCCGATCTCGGTGAGCTCAAGGCTGCGCGTGGTGCGGCGCAGCAGTTGGGCGCCGACGCTGCGCTCGAGCTGGTTCAGGTGATAGCTCACGTTCGCACGCGTCATTTTCAACTTGCGAGCGGCCGCGCTGATGTTGCCTGCATCAACGATTTCCACGAGATGGAGTAGGGCAGTGCTGTCCATTGGGTCTTTCAGATCCGCAAATTATATTTGCGAATGTGTCCAGTAATTTTGGGAATTGTCAAATTTTATGAGACATGAATAATTGCGTCTTTCCAACCACCAAGTTCGAGTAAGACATGACGCAGGCAGCCCCATCCGATGCTGAAAATCCGGTACGCACCCAGGTGATGAACGGGTGTGTGCTGGTCGTCTCGATCGACTATCCGCCGGTCAATGCACTCGCCGTTGGCGTGCGCAACGGCTTGGCTGCAGCCCTTGACGAACTGGAAGGCGACCCCGACATCGCGGCCATGCTGATCGTCGGCACCGGTGGAAATTTCATTGGCGGGGCCGATATTCGGGAATTTGGGCAGCGTCGCCAGCCGCCGTTCGTGCGTGACATCTGCCAACGGCTAGAGAGCTCGCCCAAGATCATTGTCGCGGCGATCCAGGGTGCCGCTTTGGGCGGGGGCATGGAAGTGGCGCTCAGTGCGCACTATCGATTGGTGCTCGACGGCGCGCGACTCGGCCTGCCTGAAGTTCTCCTGGGACTGCTCCCGGGTTCGGGGGGCACGCAGCGGATGCCACGGCTCATTGGCGTCCAGCCGGCACTCGATCTGATGCTCAGCGGCCGGCACGTCGGGGCAGCAGAAGCGGTCAATCTGGGTTTGGCAGATCGCCACAGCGAAGATCCAGACCCGGTGTCTGCGGGCCTCGCCTACGTGGAGGAGCTCGTACGCTCCAATGCGACGCCGCGGCGTAGCCGCGATGCCGCCGCCATGCGGTTCGATGCTCAGGATCATGCGGCCATTGCCTCGGCGCGAGACGCCCAGCGCGAACGAAATCCGCAACTCCTGTCTCCTCATTTGATCGTCGATGCGGTCGAAGCCGGGTTGAACAATTCCTTCGATGAAGCCATGGCGATAGAGCAGCGCCTGTTTCAGCAATGCATCGACAGCCCGCAACGAGCCGCGTTGATCCACGCTTTCTTCGCGGAGCGGCAGGCGACGAAGGTACCGGAAGCCGCTCGGGGCGAATCGCGGCCGGTGCAGGAGGTTGGGCTGGTCGGTGGCGGCACGATGGGCGCCGGCATTGCAGTTGCGGCCCTGAACGCCGGCTTGCGAATCACCCTCGTCGAGCGCGACGAAGCCTCGCTCGCACGCGGCCTGAGCAACGCCGAAAAGGTGTATGCCGACCTTGTCTCCAAAGGCCGAATGACGCGCAGCGACAAGGACGAGGTGTTGTCTCGCCTCTCAGGAAGTGTCGACTATGCCGCCCTGAGTTCTGCCGACCTGGTCATCGAAGCTGCTTTCGAGGACATGACGGTGAAACACGCCGTGTTCGCCGAACTGGATCGAGTCTGCAAGTCAGGAGCCATCCTGGCAACCAACACCTCCTATCTCGACATCGATGAAATCGCCGCGAATACCTCCCGGCCTCAAGACGTTGTCGGGCTCCACTTTTTTGCGCCGGCTCATCTTATGCGACTGCTGGAGGTTGTCGTGCCGAAGCACGCCTGCGCGGACGCCATTGCCACGGCGTTCGCGTTCGCCCGCCGACTGAAGAAGGTGGCGGTGCGTGCGGGCGTGTGTGACGGCTTCATCGCCAATCGGATACTGTCCGTCTACCGCCGTGCAGCAGACTACATGATCGAAGACGGCGCTTCGCCGTACGAGATCGACGACGCTGTTCGGGAGTTTGGGTACCCCATGGGACCGTTTCAGGTTTCTGATCTCTCGGGCGGCGATATCGGCTGGGCAAACCGGAAGCGCCAGGCCAAGACCCGCGATCCCAGGCAGCGCTACGTGCAGGTAGCAGACCGACTCGCCGAGAAAGGCTGGTTCGGGCAAAAGACCGGGCGGGGCTGGTATCTCTATCCGCAGGGCCCCCGAAGCCGCCAGCCGGATCCCGAGGTCATGGCGATCGTCCAGAAGGAGCGAACGGCTGCCGGCATCTTGCCGCGGGCCTTCTCCAGCGACGAGATCGCGCGCCGTTACTTCGCCGCCATGATCAACGAAGGGGCCAACGTCATTCACGAAGGAATAGCGCTGAGGCCGCTCGACGTCGATGTCGTATTCGTGCACGGCTTCGGATTTCCTCGCTTCAAGGGCGGTCCGATGTTCCATGCCGACAGGATCGGACTGGAACGCATCCTGCACGACATCGAGCACTTTGCCAGCGAGGATCCGCACTTCTGGAAACCTTCGCCCCTCCTGCGCCACCTGGTCGCCGAACAGCGCGACTTCGCGTCACTGAACACCGCATCCGCCTGAAACCAGGCGACCGACTTCCCCTCCCACATTCAACAAGCCATCCATGCGTGAAGCCCTGATCGTTTCTACCGCCCGCACGCCGCTGACCAAAGCGGCGCGCGGCGCATTCAATCTCACCCCGGGTCCGACATTGGCCGCCTACGCATTGCGCGCTGCCGTCGAGCGTTCCCGGCTGGACCCCGGACTTCTGGAGGACTGCATTCTCGGGTGCGCCTATCCCGAGGGGACGACTGGCCGAAACATCGCTCATATGGCCGCGGTGCGCGCGGAACTCCCCGTCACGGTCGCCGGCGCGACGGTCAACAGGTTCTGCGCTTCCGGACTTCAGGCGGTGGCCATGGGCGCCGGGCGCATCGTCACGGATGGAGCTCCCGCCGTGATCGCCGGAGGTGTGGAAAGTGTTTCCCTGATCAAGCCGCGTGCATCGAAGGCTGCGACTGATCCTGATTCAGATGATGGCTGGATTGTTCAGCATCGGCCGACGATGTACATGCCGATGATCGAAACGGCAGACATCGTTGCAAGGCGCTACGGCATCAGCAGGGAAGCCCAGGACGCGTTCTCGCTGGAAAGCCAGCGACGTACCGCGGCAGCGCAGCAGGCGGGCAGATTCCAGAACGAAATCACTCCTTGCCGCACCTCCATGGCGGTGCTCGACAAGCAGGGCAATGTGATCGAGCACACAGATGTCTCCGTTGACGCAGACAGCTGCAACCGCCCCGATACCACCATGCAGGCATTGGCGAAGCTGGTTCCGGTGAGGGGGGCTGATGAGTTCGTCACAGCGGGGAATGCCTCGCAACGGTCCGATGGCGCATCGGCCTGCGTCATGGTCGAAGCCAAAGAGGTTGAACGCCTCGGACTGGAGGCGCTGGGAGCATTCCGGGGTTTCGCGGTAGCCGGCTGCGAGGCTGACGAGATGGGGATCGGGCCGGTTTATGCAGTGCCGAAGTTGCTCAAGCGGCACGGACTGACGGTCGAGGACATCGGGCTTTGGGAACTCAACGAGGCCTTTGCGTCGCAGGCGTTGTACTGCCAGCAGCGACTGGGCATCCCGATGGAGTTGCTGAATGTGAACGGCGGTTCCATCGCGGTTGGGCACCCCTTCGGCGTGACGGGTTCGCGCCTGGTGGGGCATGTGCTGCTGGAGGGCCGGCGGCGCAAGGTCAAGTACGCCGTCGTGACGATGTGCATGGGCGGCGGAATGGGCGCGGCCGGCTTGTTCGAAGTCTTCTGAACGTCAAGGATTGCAAGCATGAACCTGAACTACACCCCCGAGCAGCAGCTATTTCTGGAGCAGGTGCGAACATTCCTGGCCGAGAAGCTGCCGGAACCGCTATCCCGGAAAGTCGCCGCCGGCAGTCACATGAACAAAGCGGAGCACGAAGAGTGGCACGCCATCGTCAATCGGCAGGGATGGCTGGCCAGTCATTGGCCGGTTGAATATGGCGGCACAGGATGGAGCGCCATTCAGCGCTTCATCTTCGAGCATGAATGTGCACTGGCCAATGCGCCGCGAATCATCCCCTTCGGATTGAGCATGCTGGCACCCGTGCTCATTCGATATGGCAGTACGGCGCAGAAAGCGCACTGGCTGCCGAGGATGCTCGATGGATCCGACTGGTGGTGCCAAGGCTACTCAGAGCCTGGGGCGGGTTCCGACTTGGCCAGCGTCCGCACAACGGCAGTGCGCAATGACGATCACTACATCGTGAATGGCCAGAAGACCTGGACCACCCAGGGGCACTTTGCCAACATGATCTTCTGCCTGGTGCGCACCAATCCGGCGGCCAAAAAGCAGCAAGGCATCGGGTTCCTCCTGGTCGATCTGAGCGCGCCGGGAGTTGAGATGCGTCCCATCATCACCCTTGACGGAGAACATGAGGTCAATGAAGTGTTCTTCACGGACGTGCGCGTACCGCTGGAGAACATGGTGGGAGAGGAAGATCAGGGATGGAGCTGTGCCAAGTACTTGCTCACGTATGAGCGAACAGGCGTGGCAGGCATCGGGAACGCTTGCGCGCTTTTGGAACGGGTCAAGCAGGCGGCGCGCAATCGCGTGGAGGCAGGCGTTCGCTTGATCGACGCCACGGGATTTGCCGAGCGCCTGGCCAAGGTCGAGATGGAACTCGAGGCCATGAAAATCACCAATCTGCGCGTCGTCGCTTCTGTCGACGGCGGGGGTGTGCCGGGTGCCGAGAGCTCGATGCTGAAGGTGAAGGGCACAGAGATTCGCCAGGAACTCACGGCGCTACTACGGGCCATTCAGGGTCCGTACGCACGGGCGCTGCCTGACTCAGAGGCCGACGTGCTCGAGCCTTCGTACTGCGGCGGCCCGGCCAACGTCCGGACCGGGTCACTCAACTACCTCAATCAACGCAAGCTGTCGATTTATGGCGGCTCGAACGAAGTTCAGCGAAACATCATTGCCAAAGCAATGCTGGGCCTCTAAGCGACATCAAGGAAACTCAAATGAACTTTCAGCACACAGAGGACCGCCGAATGCTCGCGGACGCGCTGAACCGATACGTCAGCCGCGAATACGACTTCGATACCCGGAGGCAAATCTCGGCCTCAGCAGAGGGATGCAGCAAGGCGAAGTGGAACGAGCTGACCGAGCTGGGCGTCATCGGCGCGTTGTTCACCGAGGCCCAAGGCGGGTTCGGCGGCAGCGGGTTTGACATCGCTGTCGTGTTCGAGAGCCTGGGCCGCGGACTGGTCGTCGAGCCCCTGCTGGAGAGTGCGGTCGTGTCAACCATCATCGTGCTGGACGCTCCTGCAAAAGGTCATGAAGCGTTGGGGCGAGATCTGATGAGTGGCGTCGCCATCGCGGCCTTTGCCCATGGAGAGCCCGACAGTGGCTACAGCCAAACATATGTGACCACCTCGGCAAGCCGCAGTGACGGGGGCTGGGTACTCAATGGCTGCAAGGTCAATATCGGTCAGGGCCAGGCTGCCGGGACCTTCATCGTGAGCGCACGAGTCAGCGGGAACAAGGGTGATGCAGCGGGACTGGCGCTGTTCGCGGTTCCGGCAAGTTCCCAGGGACTTCGTTTGCTGCGGCACCACGCTATCGATGGCGGCCAGATCGTTGACGTCGTGCTGGACAACGTACATCTGCCAGAGAGCGCTCTTCTGGGGGGCGACGCATTTGCCGTGGAGGCGATCGAGCGCGCGATCGGCCGGGGCGTGCTTGCGTTGTGCGCCGAGGCGGTAGGTGTCATGGACGTCGCCCGTGACAGCACCCTGGAGTACCTCAAGACACGCAAGCAGTTCGGCGTGCCGATCGGCAGCTTTCAGGCACTGCAACACCGGATGGCCACGATGCTCATAGAAATCGAGCAGGCGCGGTCGGCAATGGTCTACGCAAGCGCGGCCATCGACAGCCCTGATCGCATCGCGCGCGAGAAGGCGCTTTCCACCGCGAAGTTCCTGATCGGCAGGATCGGCGTTCTCATCGCCGAGGAGTGCATTCAAATGCACGGAGGAATCGGCATGACCGCCGAGCTGCCCCTTTCGCACTATGCCAAGCGCCTGGTCATGATCGACCACCAGTACGGCGACGCAGCCTATCACCTGCAGCGCTTCATCGCCCTAGGCAAGGACTAGGCACGGAGAAGCCTCATGCATCAACCTGAAGGGCGCGCGGCTCGGACGCCTGCGCGGCGACCTTCAATCCCACTGTTAGCGTCCGTCGAAGGAGTTACCAAAATGACTGAATCCATCTCTCGCCGAAACTTCCTGCATGCGGGTGCCACGATGGGCGTGGGGCTCGGGTCGTGGACCGCGGTATCCGCGCAAGGCGCTTGGCCCAGCGCACCCGTAAAGATTGTCGTGCCTTTCAGTCCTGGCGGTGCCACGGACGTGGTGGCCCGACTGCTTGGTGATGGCCTGCAAAAACGTGTCGGCCAATCATTCATCATCGACAACCGGACGGGCGCGGGTGGATCCATTGGTACAGCTGCGGTCGCCAAAGCACTGCCAGACGGGCTGACACTGACGGTGGGGCTGACGTCATCGCTGCTGGTCAACCAGTTTCAATACAAGACCTTGCCGTACAACCCGCGCAATGATCTGATCCTGCTGTCGCAGATTGCCATCGCGCCGATGGCAATCTGCGTGGGTGAAAGGGTGCCGGCCAGGAACATGAAGGAACTGAAGCAGTACCTGGCGGAACGACGAGGCAAGGTTTCCTATGGAACGTATGGCAACGGGTCCTATTCCCACCTGGTCCTGGAGCACATGAACAAATCACTGGGCGCCGATATGGTCGGCGTGCACTATCGCGGAGAAGCTGCCGTCATGGCAGCGCTGCTCGCCGCGGAGGTCGACATCGGCGTTGCGAGCGGCGTGGTGACTGTTCCCCAGGCGAAGGCTGGAAAGATCCGCGTCGTGGGAATTGCAGGACCTCAGCGCATGCCCGCACTTGCCGACGTGCCTACCCTGATCGAGCAGGGAATGACGGACGAGGCCTACCGGGTTGGCGGCTGGGTGGCCCTCGCGGCGCCCGCAAAGACACCAGCGAACGTGATCGACAGGCTGGCCCGGGAAACCGCGCTCGTGGTGCAGTCACCGGCCTTCAAGGAACGTGTCGGCGACCTCGGGCTGATTGCGTTGGGAAACGGTCCCAAGCAGTTCAAGGAGGCTTATGAACGCGAGTATCCGATCTGGAAGCGCATGTTCGAGGCATCGGGCGCGAAGATCGAAGACTAGTGTGGCGAATCACAACCAAAGGAAGCAGCAATGAGTGAAGCAAATACGCCCGGCGTGCGGATGAGCCGGGAGGGTCACGTCGCGGTCATCACCATCGACAACGCAGGCAAGAAGAATGCCCTGACGCCGGAAATGATGCAGCAGTACTCGTCGCTGCTGACCGAATTCGAGTCGGACGATGACCTCTGGGTTGTGGTCATCGATCCCGCAGGCGAGCACACGACGGCGGGTCTCGACATGCCGAAGTTCTTTGGGCCGACCGCCACCGCGAAGCCGATTCCCGAGGGCCAGGTCGATCCTTTCGGGCTCAAGCGGCGCTGTACCAAGCCGATGATCTTCGTGGCCCACGGCATCACCTACACGGCGGGTATCGAGATGATGCTCGCCTGCGATATCGTGATCGCCGCGGACACGGCGCGATTCGCACAGGTGGAGGCCAAACGAGGGATCGCACCATTCGGCGGCGCGCACTTCCGCTACCTCACGCGGACCGGGTGGGGCAATGCGATGTATCACCTGTTCTTGTGCGAAGAGTTCTCGGCGCAGCGCGCCTTGGAGCTCGGCTTTGTGCAAGAAGTGCATTCGTTCGGCAAGCACCGTGAGCGGGCGCTGGAGTTGGCGCGTCAAATCTGCACGTGCGCCCCGCTGGGTCTCAGGGCCACCAAGATCGCGTCCATGAAATACCTGGCGGCGGCGGAAAAGGCCGCCATCGAGGCCATCACGGAGATCCGCCGTACGGTTCTCGAGTCGGAAGACTTCAAGGAAGGCATCAAGTCGTTCGTCGAGAGACGGGCTGCCGTCTTCACCGGCCGATGACCGGCGAAGCGGGCAACGGCGCGGTTCCGCAAAGTGACTTTGCGGTCGAACGCTATCCGTACGGGTCGGGCGCACGGTTCCACATGCACCACGCGCACCTGTTCTCGTCCGACATTGAGTCGACGCTCGCGTTCTACCAGAGGTGGTTCGATGGCGTGGTGATGTGGGACGGGAGCTACGGCGGGGCACGAAATGTTTTCATGCGCATCGGGATCGGGGCGCTGCACTTCTACGCCCAGCCGCCGCGCGATCAGGGGCGAAATGCGGTGCATCACCTCGGAATGCAGGTGGTTGGTCTCGAGGAGCTCTACGCCCGGATGAAGGCCGAGGGCGTCGTCTTCCGCAACCCCATCCGCGAGGCCGACGGGAGTCGTTACGTGATGCTTGAAGCACCTGACGGCGTGCTATGGGAGCTGTTTGAACCCGGGATCGGGCGCGACTCTTCGGTGCTGCGTTACTACGGGCTGAGCCGGCTGGCCGATGTGGCGGACCAGAGATAACGAACCCGCCATATCGCAATGCAGGAGAACACAATGAAAACTGGAGATACCGCCGATGCGGGCCAGGCGCGATCGCCTACCGATCGCGCTCCCGCGCCCTTGAAGGGGGTCAAGGTTCTGGACATGAGCCGCGTGCTGGCGGGACCATGGATTGCGCAGCTACTGGGTGACCTCGGTGCAGACGTGGTGAAAATCGAGGCGCCCGGCACAGGGGATGACGCGCGCCAACTCGGCGTTGCGTCTTTGGACAGCAGTGCAGATGCCAGGTCTGGACGCAATTCCACCTTCTATCTGGCATGCAACCGAAACAAGCGCTCCATTGCCGTGGATCTGGCTCACGAGGAGGGCAAGTCGGTCGTGCGACAGTTGGTGCGCGATTGCGACGTCCTGGTCGAGAACTTCAAGGCAGGCGGCATGGATCGGCTTGGACTGGGCTGGGACGCATTGTCGGCAATCAATCCTCGCCTGATCCACTGTTCAGTAACGGGGTTCGGCCAGGATGGCCCGTATGCCTCCCAACCTGCGTACGACTTCATCATGCAGGCAATGACGGGGATGATGAGCACGTGCGGTCTTGCTGATGGGATGCCAGGCGCATCTCCCGTACGCACCGCAATCCCGACGACTGACCTGGTCACCGGCTATCAAGGGTGCATCGCGGTGCTGGGTGCATTGCTCCAGAGGGGCGTCACCGGCAAGGGCCAATTTATCGACGCGGCAATGCTCGACGCGAGCGTGTGTTTCAACGTTCATCTGGCGCAGGGCTACCTGATGGGCTTCGGAGTTCCCGGGCGCCAGGGGAACAACAATCCCATTGCCGCACCTTCAGGTGTATTCCAGTCTGCGGATGGGTGGTTGGTCATCGCGGCGGGGAATGATCGGCAGTTCGACAGCCTGTGCACGGCAATGGCACTGGGTCCGTTGAGGGAACGAGATGAGTTCTCCAGCAATGCATCTCGAGTCACCAACCGCGAGCGCCTCACGCGTATCCTGGAGCCTGTGGTTCTCTCCAGGCCCAGCGAGTATTGGCAGAATGCCCTCAAGGCCGTCGGGGTGCCCTGTACGGGGATCAACGACATGGAAAAGGTTTTTGAGGATCCTCAGGTCAAGCATCGCCGCCTGGTTGTCGATGTCTACCAAAGCGGGGGGAACAAGCTGCCGATTCTGCGCAGCGCCTTAAACATGTCCAACTACGAGGTCGGGTACAAGGCACCTCCCATGCTCGCAGAACACACTCGGGAAGTGCTCGCTGAATGGGCCGGAATGGATAGTGCTCAGATCGAGGCGCTACTGGCGACCGGTGCTGTAGTCGCGCAGTAGGTCCGCGTCCTCAGAGAGCCGATGGGCGAGCGCCCAGTTGCGCAGAGATCATGTCGGCGTGCTGCGATAGTTCTTTCGCCTGTTTGCTGTTCGCCTCGCCGTTCATGACAGCGCCAGGCCCGATAACCGTCAGTGCGAGAACCATTTTCCCGAAGCCGTCAAAGACGGGGGCAGAGATGGCCGTGACCCCTTTCACGGTGCCGTCAACCAGACAGGAAAGCCGCTGCTCTCGGATACGTCGCAGGTCCGCTTCGAAACGGGGATCCAGCCGGGCTTTGGGTGTCCCTCCCTCCAGCGCCAGGGCATCGAGCACGTCCTGTAGCGGCATGTAGGCGGCAAACAATCGCCCGCTGGCCGTATCCCGCACCGAAACGACCGTGCCGTGTTTCATGGTGACATGCACGGCGGTTGGCCCATCCTCCAGGCGCACAAAAGTCGGCCCCCGATTGCCCCAGATGGCGATGCCTACGGTCTGGCCCATGGTGCGTGCCAGTCGCGGCAGTTCTGCGCTGGCCAGCCGGATTGGATCAACCTGTTGCAGACTGATAAGACCAAGTTGCAGGGCCAATGGACCCAGCCCGTAGAAGCCGGTTGCCGGATCCTGCTGGATCAGCCCGAGTTTCCCGAAGCTCACCAGATAAGGGTGTGCCTTGGAGGGATGCATGCCGGCTTCGCTGGCCAGGTCTTTCAGTGCTGAAGGGCGCCCGAGGTGTGCAAGCGCCAGCAGCAGCAGGCCGCCGACCTCAATGCTCTGGATGCCGCGCGATTCTCGTACCGGCGGGTTGTCGATGTTGTTCGTAGCGGGCATTCGTGTTTTTACCTATCAAAACGCATTAGACATTATAAAAATTTCGCTTAAGATTGGTGTTTTAGACATTAACTAATATATTTGTTATGAACAAAACTTTCGCTTCGCAAGCCGACTTGGAAGAAAAGAAGGTCAGCTTCACAAAGCTGTCTGACAACGCCTATGCGTACACGGCCGAGGGGGACCCCAACACGGGAGTCATCATCGGCGACGATGCGGTGATGGTGATTGACACGCAGGCCACGCCCGTCATGGCGCATGATGTCATCCGTCGCATTCGCGAGGTGAGTGACAAGCCGATCAAATACGTGTTGCTCAGTCATTACCACGCGGTCCGCGTACTCGGTGCGTCAGGCTACCAGCCCGAACACATCATTGCCAGTCGTGACACCTATGACCTGATCGTGGAGCGCGGCGAACAGGACAAGGCCAGCGAAATTGGACGTTTTCCGCGCCTGTTCCAGGCCGTGGAGTCGGTGCCGCCCGGCCTCACATGGCCTACGATCACGTTCACCGGCCGCATGTCGATCTGGTTAGGCAAGCTGGAAGTCCAGTTGATGCAACTGGGTCGTGGTCATACCAAGGGGGACACGGTCGCCTGGCTGCCGGACCAAAAAATTCTGTTTTCGGGCGATCTTGTGGAGTTCGATGCCACGCCGTATGCGGGTGACGCCTATTTCAAGGACTGGCCGCGGACGCTGGACAATATTGCCGCCCTGGAGCCGGTGGCGCTGGTGCCGGGGCGCGGCGCTGCACTCACGACACCGGATCAGGTTCGTCAGGGCCTGGCAGGAACGCGAGCCTTTGTCAGCGATATTTATGAGTCTGTCCACGCCGGCGTCGCATCCGGCAAGGACCTCAACGCGGTCTATCGGGACACCTTCGCTAAGCTCAAACCGAAATACGGCCATTGGGTCATCTTCGACCACTGCATGCCTTTCGATGTGACGCGCTGCTTCGACGAGGTGACGGCTTTCGCGGACCCGCGTATCTGGACCGCCGAGCGCGACGTGCAGATGTGGAAGACGCTGGAGGGCTGAGCGTGAAGCTGGCAGACCTGATTGCCCGCGCAGACAAGCCGGTCGACTATCAGTCGCTGGAGTTCGACTACCAGCGCTGCAGTGATCAGGACGCAGTCACGCCGGTGCGGCATCCCGTCGTCATCGTCGGTGCCGGACCCGTCGGGCTCAGCTTGGCCGTCGACCTGGCGCAGCGCGGCGTGCGCGTGGTGCTGCTGGACAATGATCGAACGCTGTCGACAGGGTCGCGAGCAATCTGCTTTGCCAAGCGCACGCTCGAGATCTTTGATCGCCTGGGTTGCGGCACCCGCATGGTCGACAAAGGTGTTTCCTGGAGTCTGGGGCGCGTCTTCTTTCGGGAAGAAGAGGTATACGCGTTCAACCTGTTGCCCGAAGAGGGTCACCAACGCCCGGCCTTCATCAATCTGCAGCAGTATTATGTCGAAGGCTTTCTCGCCGAGCGTGCGGCAGAGCTGCCGCTGATCGAGATCCGCTGGTGCAACAAGGTCACCGGTGTCGAACAGCTGGCGGACGGCGCACTGGTTTCCATAGAAACCCCGGACGGTGCCTATACGCTTCGCGCCGACTATGTCGCTGCCTGCGACGGGGCGCGGTCCAACGTGCGCCAGTTGCTGGGCGAAGAAAGCAAAGGTCAGACGTTCCGTGATCGATTCCTGATCGCCGATGTGAGGATGAAGCTGGAACAACCGGCCGAGCGCTGGTTCTGGTTCGACCCCCCTTTTCACCGCAACCAGAGCGTGCTGTTGCACATGCAGCCTGACGGCGTGTGGCGCATCGACTTTCAGTTGGGGTGGGACGCTGACCCGGAAAGGGAGAAGCGACCTGAAAACATCATTCCCCGCGTGAAGGAGATGCTGGCGCATTCGTCGTTGAAAGATGCTGAGTTCGAGCTGGAGTGGGCGAGTGTCTACACCTTTTCGTGCGTTCGCATGGCGAAGTTCCGCCACGGACGCGTGCTGTTCGCCGGCGATGCGGCTCACGGCGTTTCCCCATTCGGCGCCAGGGGAGCGAACTCCGGTGTGCAGGATGCAGAGAATCTGGCGTGGAAGCTGGCTGCAGTTGTGCAATCCGGTGCACCTGATGCCCTGCTGGACACCTACGCTTCAGAGCGGGAATATGCGGCTGACGAGAATATTTTGAACTCTACGCGCGCCACCGACTTCATCACACCCAAGAGCGAGATCAGCCGTCTTTTCCGCGATGCAGTTCTGGATCTGTCAAAGACACAGCCCTTCGCGCGCGTCCTTGTCAACAGCGGCCGCCTCTCCGTTCCTGCCACCCTTCACCACTCCACTCTCAATACACCGGCTTCAGGGCCGGTTCGGGGGCGGATGCTGGCAGGCGCACCGGCCGCCGATGCGCCTGTCATCCTGCGTGATGGGCGACCTGGCTGGTTGTTGCGTGAACTGGGCAGTCAATTCACGCTGCTGCTGGCGGACGGACCCGACACCGCCACGCTTGCGTCCGAACTTTCGGGTGCTGCTGAAGGTGTCGTGTCCATGACCGTACTGGTGATTGGAAAAGCCAGCAATCAGCACGTTGATCTTGTCGACGCTGACGGGCTTCTGGCGCATCGGTATGACATGCAGCCCGGCGGCGCGATACTGCTGCGCCCTGACCAACACCTGTGCGCCCGCTGGCGGACGCCCACATCGGCCTCGTTGCGCGCTGCGCTGCAGCGCGCAACGGCCCAGAACTGAAAGACGCCGCATGAGCCTCAACACCTCGCCTGGCTTTACCAACCCGGACGACTTCTATGAAGCCTTGATCCAGTCGCACCGGTCACTGACGCTGGAAGAAAGTCATGCGCTGAACGCCCGGTTGATCCTGGTGCTGGCCAACCACATCGGGTCTATGGATGTATTGCGCGAGGCACTCGCCATAGCCCGCGGCCAGCCGGTAACTGGCTGAGCCGTCCCGAACGCGTAGCACGATCAAGGTGAACTAGGCGCCTGCCATGCAGAGATACTTGGTGTCCACGTATTCGTCGATACCGTGCATCGACCCTTCGCGACCCATCCCCGATTGCTTGGTCCCACCGAAAGGCGCGACAGCCGTTGAGATGATGCCGGAGTTAATCCCGACCATGCCGTATTGCAACGCACTGCTCACCCGCCAGACGCGCCCCATGTCGCGTGCGTAAAAATAGGCGGCGAGCCCGAACTCGGTGTCATTGGCCATGTGAATCGCTTCCGCCTCAGTATGGAAGCGGAACAAAGGCGCAACCGGGCCGAAAATCTCTTCCCTCGCAATCCGCATGGCAGTTGTGACATCGGCCAGGATGGTCGGCTCGTAGAACGTACGGCCCAATGCATGGGGCTTGCCACCGGTGATCACGCGGGCGCCTGTCGAGGTGGCATCGGCGACCAGCGCCTCCACCTTCGCCAACGACGCTGCATCAATCAACGGGCCCTGGTCCACACCAGCTTCGAGGCCATCGCCGACCTTTAGTGCTGCCACGGCTGCGCCGAATTTTTCGGCGAAGGCATCGTAAACCCCGTCCTGGACCAGCAGGCGGTTGGCACAAACGCAGGTCTGGCCGGTGTTGCGGTATTTGGATGCCATGGCACCGATCACGGCTTCGTCCAAGTCCGCATCGTCGAACACGATGAAAGGTGCGTTGCCACCGAGCTCCAGCGACATTCTTTTGAGCGTGGGTGCGCACTGTGCTGCCAGTACACGTCCAACTTCGGTGGAGCCGGTGAATGTCAGCTTGCGGACTGCGGGGTTGGCGGTCAGTTCACCCCCGATGGCATGCGCATCGCCTGTGACCACACTGAACACACCCGCAGGTACACCGGCGCGTAAAGCAAGTTCGGCCATGGCCAGCGCGGACAACGGCGTTTGCATGGCGGGCTTCACAATGATGGTGCAGCCTGCTGCCAGTGCTGGCGCGACTTTGCGTGTGATCATCGCGGCAGGGAAATTCCAGGGCGTGATCGCCGCGCACACACCGACCGGCTCGCGCGTCACGATGATGCGCTTGTCCTGCCAGGGCGAAGGAATGACCTCGCCGTATATGCGCCGTGCTTCTTCGGCAAACCACTCTATGTAAGACGCGGCATACGCAATTTCTCCCCGGGCCTCAGTCAAGGGCTTGCCCTGCTCGCTGGTCATGATCAGGGCGAGGTCATCCTGGTGGTGCATCATGAGGTCGAACCAGCGGCGCAAAATGGTTGCCCGCTCCTGCGCTGGTCGCTCTTTCCAGGCTGAGAAAGCCCGCTCGGCAGCAGCAATTGCTGTTTTTGTCTGGGCGGTTCCGGCGTTCGGCACAGTTCCCACCAGAGCGCCGGTCGCGGGGTTGTGGACTGCCCACGTCGCGCCGTTGTCGGCCTCCACCCACTGGCCGTCGATGAAGCATCGGTCTTTGAGAAGCCCGGGGTCCTTGAGGGCGTTAAGGTTCATGCTGTTCCTGTTCAATAGGTCTTGCTGACGGGTGCCGTCATTGCGCCGGGCTTGAAGCTTGCGGCCAACTGGCTGGTGCCACGCATCAGCAACTGTGTGTCCAGGCCCACTGCGACAAAGGTCGCACCCAGGGCGAGGTAACGGCGCGCAAGTTTTTCGTCAGGGGTCAGGATGCCGGCAGCTTTGCCTGCTTTGACGATGCGCTGAATGGCATCTTCGATCGCGTTTTGCACTTCTGGGTGACCAGGGTTGGCCACATGACCCAGTGAGGCCGAAAGGTCGGCCGGGCCGATGAAGACACCGTCCACGCCATCAGTGGCGACGATGGCGTCAAGGTTGTCGAGCGCCAGGCGCGTTTCGGCTTGCACGAGCAGGCATACATGGGCATTGGCTTCGTGTGCATAACGCGGGTAGCGCCCCCATCGCGAGGCGCGCGCGCCACCCATGCCGCGGATGCCGCCCTTGCCATCGTCCTGCGGGTAGCGGGTGGCTTGCACCAGCGCGGCTGCCTGTTCGGCGGTATCCACCATCGGTACCAGCAGGGTTTGCACCCCAATGTCCAGGTATTGCTTGATCAGGGCCTCGCCCGCAACGCCATGACCCATCGGCACGCGGGCCACCGGATGTGTCCCCGGATAGCCTGCAATAACCTGCAACTGCGCGAGGATGCTGTTGATGTCGTTGGGCGCATGCTCACCGTCAATCAGCAACCAGTCAAACTCGGCGCCAGCGCAAATTTCGGTACTGGAGGCGTTGGCCAGGCTGACCCACAGGCCGATTCTGGCTTGCTTGTTGGCCAAGGCCTGCTTGAAGGTATTGACGGGTGTTTGCATGGATCAATTCTGCTAAAACGACGTTTACGCGATGATCAGTCGGCCTGGATGCCGCGCTGCCGGATGATGGGCTGCCACAACTTCGTTTCAGCCGCCGTGTAGGCCGCCATCATGTTGGCGTCGCTCGGATTGACTTCCATGCCCAACTCCATCAGCTTGCGCCGCACGTCCGGGGTGGCCACTGCCTTTTGCAGCTCTGCCGACAGCTTGTCCACCACAGGTTTTGGCGTGGCCTTGGGCACCACGACACCTTGCCAGGCGTAAACCTCAAGGTCCTTGTATCCGAGTTCAGCGAAGGTCGGGACATCTGGCAGCACCGGCATCCGCTTGGCAGATACCACCGCCAGAGGCCGCAGTTTGCCGGCCTTGATCATGGGCAGCCCACCACCGCTTTCGACAATCATCATCGGCACCTGACCGCCCGCTACGTCCTGCACTGCGGGTGCTGCGCCGCGGTAAGGTACGTGGACCGCGAACAGGCCCAGTCGCTGTTTGATCAGTTCCATGGCCAGGTGGTGTGGTGTGCCGACACCGGGAGAGGCATAGCTGTACTTGCCCGGTGATTTTTTCAGGGTTTCGATCCACTGTTGCACCGTGGTGATGCCGCTGCCCGGGTGTACCGCGAGGATCAGGGGGAAACGCGCCATCAGGCCCAGCGGTGCAAAGTCACGTTCCGGCTCATAGCCCAGCTTTTTGTAGAGCACCGGGTTAAAGATAAGCACAGCGTTGTCTGCAGTCAGCAGTGTGTAGCCATCTGCCGGCGATTTGGCGGTCAGCTCTGCAGCGATGCTGGATGCAGCGCCAGGTTTGTTGTCGATCAGCACGGGCTGTCCAAGCTGTACGGACATCTGCTGGCCAACTGTGCGTGCCAGGAAGTCCGTGCCGCCGCCTGCCGGGAAGCCGACCAGCCAGCGCAGGGGTTTATTGGGGAAGTCCTGCGCTTGGGCCTGGGACAAGGCTGCGCTGCCGAAGGACAGGGCTACGGCCGCCGCAAGCGGCGTCGAGAGCTTGCGGGCGAGTTTCTGAATGGAAAAAGTCATTTTTGTCTCCTGATGTGGTTAACGGGGCATTGCTGATTACTGGCTGCTTACTGATTGACTGCCTGGGGCAGTTGGCGTTTTGGGTGATTCATCCTTTCAAATGCTGACTAGGAGAAACGGAACTCAAAGCGGCCCAATGGGCCGTAGTCGGCGTCGAACACATCGCCCCGTCGTGCTGCCACGGGGCGGGTGAATGAACCGGACAGGACGACATCGCCTGCCTCCAGGCACTCGCCCCAGGGCGTGAGCTTCATGGCTAGCCACGCCACGCCGATAGCGGGGTCACCCTGAACGCCTGCGGCAAGACCGGTTTCCTCGACCACGCCGTTTTGCCGCAAGATGGCACCTACCCATGGCAGATGGACATCGCGCGGGGCCACCTTGTGACCGCCAAGGACGATGCCGGCGTTGGCCGCGTTGTCGGAGATGGTGTCGTAGACCTTGCGGGGGGCTTTGGTCTCGCGGTCGAATTGTTCGATGCGCGCATCGATGATCTCGATCGCGGGTTGTACGTACTCAGTTGCATCGAGGACGTCGTCTGCGGTGATGTGTTTGCCGGCCAGCTTCCTTTTAAGAATGAAGGCCAGCTCGACCTCCACACGCGGTGCGATAAACCGTGAGGCGGGAATGTCGCCGGGCTCAAAAAACATGTCATCCAGAAGCGTGCCGTAGTCCGGCTCTTCAATCTGGCTGGCTTGCTGCATGGCACGAGAGGTCAGGCCAATCTTGTGGCCGCGTACATGACGGCCTCCGGCGACCTTCATGGCCACCCAGGCGCGCGAGATGGCGTAACCGTCGCCGACACTCATGCCTGGATAGCGTTTCGAAAAATGTGCGACCTGCACCCGGGTCTTTTCCGACTCGTGCAGTTCAGCCGCGAGCTGGGATATGAGTTCTTGCGAGAGCATGGATTCAAAGCTTGCTGAAAAGAGGATGCAAATTGCTGTGCTTGGCGTCGAAGACTTCGGGGCCTTCGTCGATCTGCAGCGTGATGCCGACATGGCGCGCGTCGAACACCGGCGCAAAGTGCTTTCGGGTGGCGGCAATCAGCTCCTCGCCGGCCTTCTGATGGGTCTCCGCAGTGCGGCCACGCCCCATTCGCAGGTTCAGGTACACAAAGGCATAGTCATCCTTGCCGTCGGCCACGGCGAAGTGGGCCGCAGGATAGGCCAGCACACGTGTACCGCCTGTGGGGAAGACCTGTTTGCCGGCTTCATCCTTCACGGTCAGCATGGTGTCGGCCAGAGTACGGCACAGGGCCTTCATGTCGGTTTCGGCTTCGAGGTTGTGGGTGTAGAGAATGACGAGATGCGGCATATCAGCTTTCCAATGGGGTTACCGGGAAGATCGCGTTGATCTGCCCGGTTCCCGAGCTTCCGAAGTAGGGCGTGATGACTTCAACCGGTGCGGAGTACTGGTCCCATCCCAGCATGCCCAGCAGCATGGCCGTGTCGTGCATGTCGCCCTCACCCCAGCACTTTTCGGCATACATCGGCAGCATGCCGAGAAATGTTTTCCAGTCGCCGCGTTCCCAGAGTTCCACCACACGCCTGTCTACCTGCTCCAGGAAGGGGTTGTAGACCTTGTGCATGAATTCGGGCGCACGGCCGTTGTCCGCAAAGTGGTGTGACAGCGAACCGCTGGCAAACACCGCCACCGTGCCCTCGTATTTCTCCTCGATGGCCTTGCGTACAGCCAGGCCGAAACGGCCGGACTCCCGAAGGTCGTGCCAGTCGCACCAGCCGCTGACACTGACGACCTTGTAATGCTGGTCGCTGTTCATATAGCGCATGGGTACCAGCGTGCCGTAGCCCAGCTCCAGCGTGGTTTCTGAATGGGCGCGACTTTTCACCCCCATGGCATTGGCCATGTCCGCCATCATGTGGCCGAGCGTCGCGTTGCCCGGATAGGCATAGGGCATGTTCTTGATGAAGTGTGGGAGTTCGTTGCTGGTAAAAACCGCCTTGAAATCCGGTGCGCAGTTGATGTGGTACTCGCTGTTGACCTGCCAATGGACATCAAAAACCACGATGGTGTCTACACCCAACGCACGACAGCGTCGGTCGATTTCCTTGTGGCCGTTAATGGCCGCATCGCGACATCCGAAATTCGGCCCGGGGAATTCCGACAGATACATCGACGGAACATGGGTAATTTTCGCTGCGAGTGCCAGTTTTCCCACGATCAAATCCCCCAATGTGGAATGTGGTGATGCCCCAGCGAGACGGCCACATTCTTCGGTTCGCAAAAAACCTCGTAACTCCAGATGCCACCTTCACGCCCTGTACCCGAGGCCTTGGTGCCGCCGAAAGGCTGCCGCAGGTCACGCACGTTCTGGCTGTTCACAAAACACATGCCGGCTTCCACGGCTGCAGCCACACGGTGGGCCTTGCCTATGTTCTCGGTCCAGACGTAGCTGGAGAGGCCGTATTCAATGTCATTGGCCTTGGCAATCGCATCAGCCTCATCCGTGAAAGGAATCAGGCAGGCGACCGGCCCGAAAATTTCTTCCTGGGCGATGCGCATGCGGTTGTCCACGTCGGCAAACACAGTGGGAAGCACATAGTTGCCATTTTTGACATGGTCTGGGAGCAACGGCGCGTCGAGCCCGCCGCACAGCAGCGTCGCGCCTTCTTTGGTGCCCAGTTCAATGTAGCTGCGTACTTTGGCCAGGTGGCCTTGCGAAATCATGGGGCCAACGATGGTCTTTTCATCAAGGGGGTCACCTACCGTGATGCGCCTGGCCCGCTCCGCAAAGTTTTGTGCAAAGCTGGCATAGATCGATTGCTGCACAAGGATGCGGCTGCCCGCAGTGCAGCGCTCGCCGTTGTTGCTGAAGATCATGAAGATGGCGGCATCGAGTGCACGGTCCAGATCAGCATCCTCGAAGATCACGAACGGGCTCTTGCCGCCCAGCTCCATGCTGAATTTTTTCAGGCCGGCCTGCTGCACGATCCGGTTGCCGGTGACGGTGGATCCTGTAAACGAGATCGCCCGAACGTCCGGGTGCTTCACCAGCGGTTCACCAGCATCCTTGCCGTAGCCGTGCACGATATTTAACACGCCTGGCGGAATGCCTGCCTCGAGCGCCAGCTCGCCCAGGCGCGCTGCTGTCATGGGCGAGAGCTCGCTCATCTTCAAGATGGCGGTGTTGCCGAAGGCCAGGCATGGTGCGACCTTCCAGGTCGCGGTCATGAAGGGCACGTTCCATGGGCTGATCAGGGCGCAAACGCCGACCGGGTGAAACAGCGTGTAGTTGAGGTGGGTTTCAGTCGGGTAGGTGTGGCCATCGACGCGGGTGCACATCTCGGCGAAGTAATAGAAGTTGTCGGCGGCACGCGGAATCAGCTGTTTGCCCGTCTGGGAAATGACCTGGCCGCAATCCTTGGTTTCAATTTGCGCGATTTCGGGCACGTGCGCGGCGATCAGGTCGCCAAGCTTGCGCACAAGCCTGGCGCGTTGTGGCGCCGGCAGGGCAGCCCACTTGGGGAACGCCTCTTTTGCTGCGGCGACAGCTGCGTTGACCTCGGCTTCGCCACCGGCGGCGACTTCTGCCAGGACTTCCTGTGTGGCGGGATTGATGGTTTCAAAGTAGCTGCTGCCAGCAACTGCTTTTCCATTGATCAGGTGTTGAATGCGCATGGTGATAGTTTCCGGAAAAATTGATATTCAGCGGCCAAATACCGCGTCGCTGGCGATGTGATTGACGAGTCGGCCGATGCCATCGATCTCTGTCACCACTTCGTCTCCCACGTTCACGTTGATCACGCCGTCAGGCGTACCCGTCAGGATCACGTCACCCGAGCGCAGCGTCATAAAGCTGCTCAGGTACTCGATCAGTGCCGGGATGTCGTTGATCATGTTGCCGGTGTGGCCCCGCTGCGTGAGCTTGCCGTTGACCAGGGTCCGCAGGTTCAGGTCATGCGGATCGGGCACATCGTCGGCATCGACAAACCAGGGGCCCAGCACGGTGCAGGTATCGCGGTTCTTGACGCGCAGGTTGGGTCGGTACCAGTTCTCGAGGTAGTCGCGAATGGCGTAGTCGTTACAGACGGTGTAGCCCGCCACATGCTGCATGGCCGTGGCCTTTGTCACCTTGTGGGCGGTTTTCCCGATAACTACGGCGAGTTCACATTCGTAGTGCATGAAGCTCGCATCAGCCGGGCGCCGGGTCTGGCCGTTATGACCGATGAGGGCGCCCGGCCCCTTGAGGAACACCAGCGGTTCGTCCTTGCTCGTGACGGTGAGTTCCGCGGAAAGCTCTTTCAGGTGATCTGCGTAGTTCAGGCCGAGCGCAATGATGCTCCCCACTTCGAAGGGCGGCAGCCAGACGACGGCATCTTCCGCCAGTACGCGGCCATCGGCGAGGCGGATCTTTGCGCCATGTGGGGTTGCTTCATGGATGGCGCCTGCATACGCGACGCGTGCCCTTTTCATTGCGCTGCTCCTTCGGAAATAAACTGGTTTTCGAGGTGGCCCACACCTTCAATCTCGATACGGACCTGTTGGCCGGCGCGCACCCGTGGGGCACCTGCCGAGACACCCAGCATGAGCACGTCACCCGGTGACAGCGTCATGAAGTCAGTGACATCGGCCAGGAGGCGGGCGACGGACCGCCGCCGCTCTGCCGTGTTGGTGTCCTGCGCCAGCATGCCGTCCACGTACACGCGAACGGTCAGCGCATCCGGGTTGGCAATCGCACTGCGCGGCACCACACTCGAGGCGACAGGGCAAAAGCCGTCCCGCGCCTTGAGCCGGATCGAGGGCCTGTAGAAAATGTCATGCGGGAGGCTGATGTCACCGACGACGGTGTAGCCGGCAACGTGGTCCAGCGCTTCTTCAGGAGTCAACCGGCAGGCGGTACGGCCGATGACGATGCCCAGTGAAGCGCCAATCTCCAGTTCGGCGTGATCGGTGGGCACGGTGATGAAGGCTCCATTGCCCGTCAGCGTATTGCGCGGCTTGACGTACATCACGGGTGCCACCGGAGGAGCTTTGTAGGGCGCCGCATGGACTGTCTCGCCCAAGGCCGTCAAAGCGGGCTCGTGGTTGAGCAGCGTTCCGTAGACAACGCCGGACAACCTGTAAGGCGCAACATCAAATTCCGGAAGAAAAGAATGTGGGGTCATAAAACAATATTTGCTAATATGTGAGTATTCTATTTGCTAACATGCGAGTAATCAACTGTTGTTCCAGATTTTTCCTCCGGGTTTACACGGGGCAAATGCTGGGATGAGCCGCTCTGGAGATGATTTGCATCATGAAATCGAATTCAACTGACTTTGTCCGCCGCAATCTCCCGCTTCTGTTCCTGCAGGCCCGCGAAAGTGTCTTTGCCCGTTTTCGTCCTTTGCTCAATGCGGCTGGTCTGACGGAGCAGCAATGGCGTGTCATGAGGGCTTTGCTGGACCACGGGCCGCTTGAGCCACGGCAGATCGGTGAGATATGCCGACTGTCGAGCCCCAGTCTGGCCGGCATGCTGGCGCGCATGGATGATCTCGGTCTCGTGGTGCGTGAGCGGCTTGACCATGACCAACGGCGGGTGCGCGTTTCTGTCGCCGCCAAGGGCCGCGCCATGGCGACCAGGCTCATTCCCCAGATTGAGGCTACCTATCGGGAACTGGAGTTTCAGATCGGTGCCGATTTCATCAAGCAGCTCTACAGCACGCTGGATGAAGTGATCGCCAAGCTCGGCGAAGCCGCAAGTGACGAAGACCCCGGCTGGTAAAAGCACCGGGGATTTGCCTGGCCCGTTGAGCGAAGTGCCCCTTGGCATATTGTGTTGGCTCTGGTCGAGTCCTGGAACTACAGCCGGGATTCCGGGTCCCGGTGCTGCTTTCTGAACTCGCCAGGCGCGTAGCCTGCTTCGCGGCGGAAAAACTTGATGAAGTTGGTCGCTTCGTCAAACCCCAACTTGTCGGCCACGCTTGCAACAGGCCAGTCGGTGTAGGCCAGCATCCGCTTGGCTTCAAGAGCAATGCGTTGTGAAAGATAGGCCTTAGCCGACAGGCCGGCCATCTCCTGTGTTGCACGGCCAAGCGTCTTTTCGGAAATCCCCACGGCACTGGCATAGGTCGAGACCTGATGACATTCGTGGAATCTTTTCTCCGCTGCATCCCGAAATTTTCTGAAGTGTCTGGCCAGTGAGGAGTCGGTGGCCGGCAGGGCATGCTGTTGCTCGCTGGCGAGCAGCAACCTGATCAGCAGTGCCTGGAGCTGGAACCGCTCCAGGGCACCCACAAGCTGCATGTGGCCGCCAAGCAATGCATCGTGATGCATCTGGGCCATGCCTTTGCGAACGGCGTCGAAGCTGGTCCTTCCTAGCGGGAGCTGTACCGGTATGTCGTCCACAGAAAGCCCGGATGGCCTGCCACCGACACCGTGCACTGACTGGAACGACTCCGGCTGAAAAATGACAACCCATCCGTCCCATGGCTTGTTGACTTCAAAGTGCTGAACCTGTCCCGGCCGCATGGCCAAAAGTGCGCCTGTGCGGATGGACGCCAGCTGGAAGTCCACGGTATGTCTGAATCTTCCTTGAGTGACCAGTATGAGCTGATGAAAGTCAAGGCGTGACGGATACCTGAAATGATCCGCCGGAACGCGTTTCAACCAGTCGTTGGCGGGAAAAATTTCGATGTCAAAGGCATAGCCGTCCGGAGGGCGAAACCCGAGGCGGGGAATCCTGTCGTCGTTCTTCATTCCGGGAGTATGTCCGATTTGGATAACTATGAGTCAGGTATTTACCTCGTCAATGCAGGTATTAAAAAAGATACTTGCTTCGCTCTCACTCCAAATCAACGAAGAAAGTCTTTCCCTATGAAATTGAAACTGAAAACCACCCTGCTGCTCTTGGTCGCCGCCATTTCGATGGCGCTGGCCGGCTGCGCATCCAATGAAACAACCAACACGGGAGAAAGCAAAATGTCTGCAAACTACAAACCTCAAGTCGCCGAACTTCTCAAGAGCATTGAGACCGGAGACGCCCGGCCTGTTGCCTATATCAACCCCGGAAAATACATTCAGCACAACCTCGCGGTAGGCGATGGCCTGGCAGGATTCGGCGCTGTCATGCAGGCCCTGCCCAAAGGTTCTGCAAAGGCAAATACCGTTCGGGTTTTGCAGGATGGTCCGTTTGTGGTTGCCCACACCGATTACAACTTTTTCGGCCCGAAGGTCGGCTTTGACATCTTCCGTTTCGAAGACGGAAAAATTGTGGAGCACTGGGACAATCTCCAGGAGAAGGCGGTAGCAAATCCAAGCGGCCACACCATGCTGGATGGCGCCACCGCCGTGACCGACCTCGACAAGACGGAGGCCAACAAGGCACTGGTCCGTGCGTTTGTGGACGACATCCTGGTCAATGGCAGGATGGAAAAGCTGGCCGGTTACTTCGATGGCGACAACTACATTCAGCACAATCCGAATATTGGCGACGGCCTCTCGGGTCTCGGCAAGGCATTGGGTGCCATGGCCAAGGCAGGCATCACGATGAAGTACAGCCAGATCCACAAGGTTCTGGGCGAGGGCAACTTTGTGCTGGTGGTTAGTGAAGGAAACTTTGCGGGTAAGCCCAGTTCGTTCTACGATCTGTTTCGGATCCAGGGCGGCAAGATTGCCGAGCATTGGGACACCATTGAAACCATCCCCGTACGTGCTGAATGGAAAAACGCGAACGGCAAATTCGGTTTCCAGGCACGCGCGAACTGACACCCAAGGAGAACTGCGATGACCTCCCGGCTGGAACAGAACAAGGCGAATGTGCTCGCCTTTTACGACCTGATGTTCAATCAATGCCGGCCGGATGAGGCCATGTCACGCTACGTGGGGGACAGCTATACCCAACACAACCCCCACGTTGCTGACGGGAAAACTGCGTTTATTGACTACTTCGAGCGAATGGCCCGTGAATATCCGGGAAAGCATGTCGACTTCAAGCGAACCATTGCAGAGGGTGATCTGGTCGTGCTGCATTGCCACCAGATTTGGCCGGGAGACAAGGACTACGCGGGCATCGATATTTTCCGGCTGGATGCTTCCGGGAAAATTATTGAGCACTGGGACGTGCTCCAGGTCATTCCTGAGAGTTCGGCCCATAACAACGGCATGTTCTAAGAGACGGCCGACTTCCCGTCACGCCGCACCGCTGCCTATTCGTATTTCTTCCCCGCCTCCAGCAACTGCGGCGTGCCGATGACCTCGTTGAGTCCGTCGAAGTCCAGCATGGCGGACTGCCAGGGGGCGGTGGTCTGGTGTTGCTTCAGGCTGCCGTAGTAGCCCTGCAACGTGTGCGTGAGGGCGCGCACGGTGCCGCCGGGAAAGATCACGATTTTGAAGCCACGCTGGCCGAGTTCGGTGGCGCTTTGCACCGGTGTCTTGCCACCTTCGACCATGTTGGCCAGCAGGGGAATGCGTGATGCCAGCTGTTTGCAAGCGGCGTCCATCTGCTCGGGTGTGCGCAGCGCTTCAATGAAGAGTGCATCGACACCGCATTCGAGGTAACGTTCGGCGCGCTCCAGCGCCTTGTCCAGGCCCTCGGTCGCGACCGCATCGGTGCGGGCCAGTATCAGCGTCGATGCCGACTGACGGGCATCGAGTGCGGCCTTCAGTTTGCCGGTCATCTCCTGCGTGCTGACCACCGACTTGCCGTCGAGGTGGCCGCAGCGTTTGGGAAAGGTCTGGTCTTCCAGCTGGATCATGGCGGCGCCGGCGCGCTCGAAACCTTTGACCGTGCGCATCACGTTGAGCGCGTTGCCGAAACCGGTGTCGGCATCGACGATGACCGGCAGTTCTACCCGCTCGGTGATGTTGGCCAGCACCCGCTCGACTTCCGGGTAGGTGGTCAGGCCGATATCGGAGCGGCCCAGCGAGGTGTAGGCGATGGAGGCGCCCGACAGGTACAGCGCTTCAAAGCCGGCCTGCTGCGCCACCAGCGCACTCAGCGCGTCGTAGACGCCGGGCGCCAGCAGGGGCGAGGGCTGGGCCAGCCGTGTTTTCAGGTCGTGTTGGCTCATGCGGTTTCCGTTTTCTTGTTTGACAGCATCAGGGCCTGCGTGATGGTGGCGGCGGCAATCGCGCCGCCGGCAACGGCGCTCAGCAGGCCGTTGCCTGAAAGGTAACCCCAGACGGCATTGCCCGACACACCGCGCGCTGCGCCGCCTGCCGCCAGCAGTGTGGGAAAGGGCTGGCCGTTCTCACGCAACACATGGCAGTGCGCGTCGATGTCGAGTCCGCCCTGGGTGTGAAAAAGTGCGCCGGTCACCTTGACGGCGAAGAAAGGCGCGATGAGTTCCCGCGCAAAGACACGGCCATAGATATCGACCCGCTGTGGGCTGACGTTGGCAAGTGTGGCCTGCAAAACGTCCGCATCGCAGGTGAGCAGTTTTGCCAGCGCCGCCAGGTCGGTGCAGGACTTGAGCGCACCGGCATTTTCGGCATCGCAAAAATCGGGGAACCCGCGCGCGAGATCAAGCGTGTGCTGGTCGAACACATTCCACGCGATGCCGCCGGGCTGCGCCAGCACCTGCACCGAGGCTTCCGAGTAACCGTGGCTCTCGTCGTGAAAACGTTCGCCGCGGGTATTGATCTGCACGCCGCCGTCCATGATGACGGCCCAGCTCACCAGTGCGCCCTGCGGCACCGCCCATGAGCCGTGCCCCTGGTAGCCGCCAAGGTCGGCCAGTCGTGCGCCGAGTTCACGCCCCCAGGCAATCGCAGAGCCGTCATTGCCGGCGTGGCCTGCAAAGGTGGCATCGCGCATCTCGGGCAGCAACTCGGTCACCATGGCGCTGTTGCCACCGAACCCGTTGCACGACAGCAGCACATGGTCGCAGGCCAGGTGTTCCATGCTGCCGTCGGGCCGCAGGTAGCCCACGCCCGTGACGGTGCCGGTATCGTCCATCCACAGCTCGCGCACCAGTGCTTCTGTGACCAGTGTGGCGCCGGCCACGTTGGCTGCGTTTTCAAGTTGCGCCATCAGCGCCTGGCCGGTTTTCTCGCGCACCGCGTGCATGCGGCGAACGCTGTGGCCTGGGTAAAGAAACCCGTCCAGCACCTCGAACACGATGCCGTGTCGTTGCTGAAGCTGGTCCAGTGCCGGCCCGACGGCACTGGCGTAGGCCTGCACCAGGTGCTGTGCGGCCGTACCCTGGGTCTTGTCGAGGATGTCTTTTGAAAACAGCGCGACGCTGTCTTCTATGCCGAGCGCCTTTTGCACCGCCGTGCAGGGCGCAGGGATAAAACCCGACGACAGCGCCGACGAGCCGCTGGGTGACGCATCGCGCTCCAGCACCACGGCATCGATGCCCGCATCACGCAGGGCAATCGCGGCCACGAGACCGCAGGCGCCCGCACCGACGATGGCGACGGGCACATGCGGTGCGTCTGGCGGAGGCCGGCCGTACCGGATGGATGGGTTCATGCGTGTCTCATGGGCTCAGGCGGTGGGGCGGAACAGGTACTGGCCGCGGGGCTTGCCGATGACTTCGCCGTTCTCGAAAATCAGGTTCCCGCGCAGGAAGGTCGCATCCACGCTGGCTGACAGTTCCATGCCCTCGAAAGGCGTGTAGCCCTGGGTCGATGGAGAGTCCTTGGCGTTGATGGTCCAGGTGTGCGAGGGATCGACCAGCGCGATGTCGGCGTCGAAGCCTGGTGCAATGTCGCCCTTGCTGTTCAGGCCGTAGCGCTCTGCGGGGTTCCAGCTCAGGACGCGGGCCATGTGGTTGTAGCCCATGCCGCGGCGTGTGCCTTCGCTGACCAGCGCGGGCAGCAGGTATTCGCTGCCGCCGAAGCCGCTCTTGGCCATCCAGATGTTGCCGAAGTAACGCTTGGGGATTTTCATTTCATGGCGGCAGCAGGCGTGGTCGGATACCACCCAGTCGAGCTCGCCTGCGAGCAGTGCATCCCACAAAAATTCGACGTCCTCACGCGGACGGATAGGTGGATTGACCTTGGCGAGTTCAGCTGCCTTGCTGGTGATGTCCAGCATGAGGTGGCCGATGGTGACCTCGCGCCTGAAGTTGATGTGCGGGAAGGTCTCGGCCATCATCATTGCGGCCTGCACGGCCTTGCGTGACGACAGGTGCAGCAGGTTGATGTTGGGCAGCGCGGTTTCGTGGGCGAGGTAACTGGCGATAAACACCGCCAGGCCCTCCGAGTGCTGCGGCCGCGAGGCGCTGTAGGCGGCCAGGCCTGAGAGTGATTTGTCTTTTTCGACAATTTTGGTGTAGGCCGTCATGATTTCCGCCGTCTCGCAGTGCAGCGACAGCGATATCTGGTTGGCCAGCTTGGGCATCTGCTCGCGCGCAGCCTGAATGCCGCGCATGATGAACTCGAAGTGCGCGTAGTCGTACTTCTCGCCTTTGCCGATCATCAGGAAGTCGCGCTGCGCATCAGATGCACCGTGCAGGCCGTGCGAGCCGTAGAACATGAAAATCTTGAAGCTGGGCACGCCGAACTTCTCGATGAGCTCCGGGATCTCCTTGATGTGTGTGCTGTCCATGGGTGCGAGGTGAAAACCGTAGTCCACATGGAAACGGTTCTTCGCGGTCTTCAGCACTTCGGGATAAAACTTCTTGTACGGGCCGCCCTTGTTCATGTAGTACTGGCCGGTGCGGAAGTAGTTCAGGCTGGACGTGACGCCGCCCATGGCCGCGGCCCGGCTTTCGCTGACCGCGTCTTCTTCAAGCGGTGAATAGATGCCGCTGTGCATGTGCGCATCGACGACGCCGGGGAAGGCCAGCTTGTTTTTGCCGTCGTAAAGGTCTTTGGCGCGCGTGACATCGATGCCGGGCGCGACCAGTGCGATCTTGCCGTCCTTGACGGCGATGTCGGCCTCAAACACCACGTTGCCATGCGGCCGCACGACGCGCACGTTCTTGATCAGCAAATCAAATTCGGGTTTTTTCACAATCACTCCTGTTTAAAAAATTTATTCCACCCTGACGTTGGACGCCTTGATGACGGGCGCCCACTTGCGGTTTTCACTGTTGATGAAGGCGAGGTACTCCGCGCTGCCGTAGGCCATGGGCGTCATGCCCAGATCGCTCAGCCGGGCCTGCATGTCGGCAGACTGCACGATGGCCTGCACTTCGGCCTGCAGTTTGTCGGTGATGGCGGCAGGCGTTTTGGCCGGCGCAGAAATGCCGAACCAGGCCGCGCCCGAAACGCCGGGCACGATCTCGCTGAGCGTGGGTACATCGGGGAAGTTCCTGACGCGGCGTTCGCTGGTCACCGCCAGCAGCCTGAGCTTTCCGTTCTTCACATATCCCGTGGCGGTCACCAGGCCTTCGAACAGGGCATCGAGCTGGCCACCCAGCAGTTCGATGATGGCGGGCCCGGAGCCCTTGTAGGGGATGTGAACCATGTTGAGTTTGGCGGTCTGCTTGAGCAGCTCGCCGCTGAGGAAACCCGAGGTGCCAATGCCTGCGGAAGCGTAGTTGATGCTGCCGGGTTTGCTCCTTGCGATAGCCAAAAACTCCTGCATGGTTTTGGCCGGGTGGTCGGCGCGCACCATGAAACCGTTGGGGAAGCTGCCGATCATGGCCACGTGCACAAAATCAGCGATAGGGTCATAGGGCATGTTGCTGCGCATCAGCGGCCCCGGGGCAATGCACGAGTTGGCCGCCATGACCAGCGTGTACCCATCCGGCGCAGCCTTGGCCACGAGATCGGCACCGAGGACGGAGCCCGACCCGGGCTTGTTCTCGACCACCACCGGCTGTTTCAGCGCATCACCGAGGCGTTGCGCGACCAGCCGCGCCACGACATCGGTCGAGCCGCCCGGCGGGAAGGGCACGACCATCCTGACGCTGCGCGCCGGCCAGGCCTGTGCAAATGCGTGGTGCGGTGAGAAAAGACTCGCCGCGCCGCCAGCGGCCACGGCGCGCAACAAGGCCCTGCGTGTAGACTCATTTGCCATGACTGCTTCTCCCCAGGTATTGATTGCGGGCGCCGGCCCGGTGGGCCTGAGCGCCGCACTGGCGCTGGCCGACAAGGGTGTGTCCGTGCAGGTGCTGGAGGCCGGCAGCGGCATCACCGAAGACCTGCGCGCCTCCACGTTTCATCCGCCCACGCTGGACATGCTCGATGCGTACGGCATCACACCCGTGCTGGTGGCGCAGGGGCTGGTGTGCCCGCACTGGCAGGTGCGCATGCATCCCGGCGGCGACTTCGCAAGGTTTGACCTCTCGGTGCTGGCCGATCTGACGGCTCACCCCTACCGGCTTCAATGTGAGCAGTACAAACTCTCGCGTGCGCTGCTGGCGCGGCTCGCGGCTTACCCGCATGCCAGCGTGGTGTTCGACGCCAGCGTTGAGGCGGTGACGCAGGACGCCGGTGGTGTGCAGGCCGAGGTGGTTTTTGCCGATGGCCGGCGCGTGCTTCGCAGCCAGTGGCTGATCGGTGCGGACGGCGCGCGCAGTGTGGTGCGCAAGTCGCTGGGCGTCACTTTCGAGGGCGAGAGTTACCCCGAGACCACCATTCTGGCGACCACGGATTTCCCTTTTGAAGAGCATCTGGCCGGGCTGTCCAACGTCAGCTACTGCTGGCAGGCGGGTGCGGGCAATTTCAGCCTGCTCAAGGTGCCTGGCCGCTGGCGTGTGTCCATCTACCCCGATGAAAAAATGGCTGTCGAAGACGCGTTGACACCCGAAGCCATAGAAGCTGCGCTGCAGGCCATCGTGCCCAGGCCGGAAGCGTACAAGGTGTTCGAGGTCAGACCTTACCGCGTGCACCAGCGCATTGCATCGTCGTATGGCGCGGGGCGCATCTGGCTTGCCGGTGATGCCGCGCACATCAACAGCCCGTCGGGCGGCATGGGCATGAACGGCGGCATCCATGATGCGATCAACCTCTCCGCCAAACTCGGTGACGTGTTGCAGGAAGGTGCGCCTGCGGAGTTGTTGCAACGCTACGAGCGACAGCGCCGGCCCGTGGCGCTCGAGCAGATCATCAAGCAGGCCGATGCCAACCGCGCCCGCATGCGTGAGCGTGACCCCGGCGCCAGGCAGGCTGCGCTGCAGCGCCTGCAAGCGATTGCGGCAGACCCGGCGGCCCTGCGTGAACACCTGGTGCGTACCTCCATGATCGAAGGCCTGCGGCAGTCCGAAGCAGTGCTGTAGGTCCGTCATGGCCTGTGTCCCGCCATTAGCTGGCGCCAGCCTGCAGCCGGTGCCAGCATCTCTTTCATGAGCGCCAGGGCAGATTTGCCCGGCTCGATAGCGCAACGCATGGCCCAGGCCAGGCAGAAGTTCGAGGACAGCATGGGCAGCGGAAGATCGTGCTGCAGCATGAGCCCGAGTGAGGGCATGCCCGTGCCGCTGAGCAGCACCGCATCGCAGCCGCTGGTGTCCAGCGCCTTGACAATACCGGCCACCGCTTCGGTGCGCAGCTTGTAGATGTTGCGCGTGTCCATCAGCTCGGCGGGCAGGCCCGTCGATGCGGTCAGGTCCAGGCCGCAGCTGCGCCAATAGGCCTTGCCCGCATCCGACAGCCAGGCCGGATAGGGTGACACCAGCGCGATGCGCCGTGCACCCAGAACGGCAAGCGCCAGGCGTATCGAATGCGCGGCCGACAGCACAGGATAACCGCAGGCAGCCGTTAGCGCCTTGAGGCGTGCCGCTTCTTCATCAGGCCCGACAAGATAGCTGGAACCCGTACAGGCGAAACCGGCGACCTGCAATGGGGCCACATCAAACTGCGTGATGTGCCGCCCGAGGTCGTCAAAATAATCGATGAGGCGCTGCTTCGAGTCAGGCGAGGGACTGGTCATGCGCCCGGTCAGGAGCGTGTGGCCTGCACCCAGCAGCGCCTGCATCTCAGGCTCTACCGTGGTGTTGGCCTGCGGTACCAACACACCCATCACAGGGCCATACTCGGGTGAGTGTGCCAGGTCAGCCATGCACATCATCCGGGGCGTTGGCCATGCGCTGCCGCAGGCTGGGAATCAGCCCGCCCGCCTGCGCCATCTGCAAGAGGAAGCCGGGCACAGGCTCGCAGGCGATGGTTTCGCCGTTCGGCAGTGTGATGAAGATACCCGGGATGACGATGGCCAGTGTGGCGGTCTCGCGCAGCGATGCATTCGCAGGGCAGGTCAGCAGTGTCAGCCCGAGGTTGTAGGCGTTGCGAAAGAACAGCCCGCCATAACTCTCGGCAATCACCGCACGCACGCCGAGATGAACAAGAGCCGCAGCAGCCTGCTCGCGCGAAGAACCGATACCGAAATTCTTGCCGGCGACGATCACATCACCCGGTCTGACCGCCGATGCAAAGGAGGGCTCGATGTTTTCAAGGCAATGTGCCGCAATGATGTCGATGCCGTGTTGCATGTAGGCGCCGGGTGCTAGTGCATCGGTGTCGACGTCGTTGCCCAGGTGCCAGACCTTGTGCCAGGTGTGGGGCGTCGTCATGCCATCACCTCGCGGGGGTCGGTGATGCGGCCGCGCAAGGCCGACGCTGCCACGGTGTAGGCCGAGCCCAGGTAAACCTGCGTGCTGGCCGGGCCCATGCGGCCCTTGAAGTTGCGGGCCGTGCTGGAGATCACCGTCTGGCCATCGGCAAAACTGTCGCCGTAACCCGCGCAGGCGCCGCAGGCGCTGGGCAGCAGCGTCGCGCCCGCCGCTTCCAGCGTCTGCATGATGCCTTCGTCGCGTGCCTGCGCCAGGTCTTTCACGCTGGCCGGTGCCACCATCAGCTGCACACCACTCGCGACTTTTTTGCCTTTGAGTACCTGCGCCGCAAACCGCAGGTCGTCCAGCTTGGCGCCGGTGCAGGCGCCGATGTAGGCGACATCTATTTTGGTTTCGGCATGCTCGGCAATGTCGACACCATGCGCCGGGCTGTGCGGCGCGGCCAGTTGTGGGCTGAGTGCTGCAGCGTCGAAGTCGTGCCGCACATCGGCAGAGCCGGGGTCGGATTGCCACGACGTGTCATCGCCGTAAGTCGTGTGCAGCGTGCCGGTCGATGCCAGCCACTGTCGCGTCACCTCGTCGGGCGCGATCAGCCCGGTTTGCGCGCCCAACTCGGCACTCATGTTGCACAGCGTCATGCGCTCCTGCATCGACAGCGCACGCACCGCGTTGCCGGTGAATTCAACCGCTTCGTAGTTCGCGCCGTTCATGCCGAAGCGCGCAATCATGGACAGCATCATGTCCTTGGCGCAGACGCCCGGGCTTAAGCGGCCCGACCAGTTCATGGCGATCGTTTGGGGGACTCGCAGCCAGATTTCGCCGGTCACCACCACGCCCAGCATTTCGGTGCTGCCGATGCCGAACATATAGGCACCAAACGCACCGCCGGTTGGCGAGTGGGAGTCGCCCCCCACACAAAACATGCCGGGCCGGATGTGCCCGTGCTGCGGCACCACCACGTGGCAGATGCCCTGGCTGTCGTAGACGTGAGGCAACTGCTGGTCCCGCGCCCATTCGCGTGCAATGCGGACGATCTTTCGTGAAGCATCATCGCGCTCGGGCACGTAGTGGTCCATGACCAGCACCACGCGCGACTTGTCCCAGATCTGCGCGCCCAGCTCTTCCAGCATGGGCTTGAGCCGGCGTGGGCCGGACGAGTCATGGAACATCGCCATGTCGACCTTGCAGGTCACGATCTCACCGGTCGTGACCGATGCACGGCCGGCCGCTTTGGCAATGAGTTTTTGCGCGAGGCTCTGGCTCATGGTGTTCGGCTTGTGCAGCAGGTCAGAGGCCCAGGTAGGCCTTGCGCAACTCGTCGCTGCCCAACAGGTCGGCGGGCAGCCCTGTGAAACGCACGCCGCCGTTTTCCAGCACGTAGGCGCGGTCGGCAATCTCCAGTGACTGGCCGACGTTTTGTTCGACCAGCAGCACCGCGAGGCCGCCCTCGCGCAGCTTGCTGATGAGGCCGAACATCTCTTCGACCAGCAGCGGCGACAGGCCCAGGGAAGGCTCGTCGAGGATCAGCAGGCGGGGTTCGGCCATCAGGCCACGGCCTATGGCCAGCATCTGCTGCTCACCGCCACTCATGGTACCGGCGCGCTGCTGCAAACGTTCCTTCAGGCGCGGGAAAATGCCGAACACCTTGTCGAGGTTGTCTGCGCGCCGTTCGCGGGCGCGGGTGAAGGAGCCGAGTTCGAGGTTCTCCAGCACGCTGAGGTTGGGAAACACCTTGCGGCCTTCCGGCACCTGGATCAGGCCGGCTTTCACCACGTCGCGGTAGTGCGCGCCGCTCAGGTCATGGCCGTCGAACTGCACGGAGCCCGACCACGCCTTGTAGATGCCGCAGACCACGTTGTTCAATGTGGATTTGCCGGCGCCATTGCTGCCGAGCAGCGCGACGGTTTCGCCGGCATTGACCGTCAGGTCGACACCGCGCAGGACTTCGACCTGTCCGTAACCGCCGCGCAGGCCCTTGATTTCCAGCAGCGCGCTCATGTTGCGCTCCTGGCGAGTTCGGCCTGCTTGAGGCGCGCCGCCGTGCCGTGGCCGAGGTAGGCCTCGACGACTTTGGGGTCGGCCGTGACTTCTGCGGGCGAGCCCTGGGCAATGAGCTGGCCCTGCGCCAGCACCCAGACATGCTGGGCCAGGTTCATCACGGCCTGCATCACATGTTCAATCATCAGCACCGTGATACCGCTGTTGGCGATGCCGCGCACCACGGGAATCATTTCTGCAATCTCCTGCGGGTTCAGTCCTGCGAGCACTTCGTCGAGCAACAGCAAACGTGGTTTGGTGGCGAGGGCGCGTGCCAGTTCCAGGCGTTTGCGTCCTGCCACGGTCAGGTCTGATGCCGGTTTGTCGAGCTGCGCGGCCAGTCCCACCTGCTGTGCCACCAGCTCCGCCTGGCCCAGCGCGTCGCGCCGGCTGCGCGTGTGCAGGTGAATGCCGACGGCGATGTTCTCGCGCACCGTCTGCATGGCAAAGGGCTGCACGATCTGGAAGGTGCGTGTCATGCCCTGCAGTGCATTGAGGTGGGGCGCGCGGCCGGTGATGTCCTGGCCGTCGAACACCACCTGACCACTGTCGGGCAATAAAAATCCGGACATCAGCGCGAACAGCGTGGTCTTGCCCGCGCCGTTGGGGCCGATCAGCGCGGTGAGGCTGCCTTGCGGCACATTCATGCTGACATGCTGCACTGCCTTCAGCCCACCGAAAGCGCGTGACAGGTCCTTGATGGCCAGCAGGGGTGGGGACTGGCGATCAGTCATGCCGGCCTGCCTGTTTGTTTTTCATCTGTTGCCATACCGATCGCGCGGTGGCGGCCAGCCCGCCTATGCCGCGCGGCATGAACATGACGATCAGCACCAGCACCACGCCGTAAATCACGAGGTTGATGCCGGGTAATTCACCAAACAGGTTGCGTGTGATGTCGGCCAGCGTGTGCAGCACGAGCGCACCCAGGATGGGCCCCCACAGCGTGCCGATGCCGCCGACGATGGCCGCGACCAGCGCTTCTACCGACGTGGCGGGCCCGAACGCGATGCCAGGGTCTATGTACTGGAAGACCTGTACATAAAACGCACCACCTGCGCCCATCAGACCGCCCGAGATGGCGATCGCGCCGAGCTTGATGCGAAACGGGTTCACGCCGATGGCGCGGGCCGCGTCTTCGTTGTCGCGCACGGCTTGCAGGTAGGCGCCGAAGCGGGAGTTCTTTAGCCACCAGGTGATGAGCAGGGCAGCCGCGACGAAGCCCAGTACCAGGTAGACATAACCACGGCGCGAGCCGAACTGCATGTTGGCAAATGATTCGCGCAGCGGGATCATCAGGCCGACACCGCCGCCGGTGAAAGGCACCGACAGCGCAAGAATGCGAAAGACCTCTGCAAAGGCCAGCGTGACGAGCGCGAAGTAAGAGCCCTTGAGACCGTAGCGAAACGACAGCGCACCCACAAATACACCGACGCCCGCTGCGCCCAGCACGGCAATAAGCAGTGAGACCCACGCATTGAGCCCGCTGTTGAGCTGGCACATCGCCTGAATGTAGGCACCCGTGCCGAAGAACAGCGCGTGGCCAAAGGAGAACTGGCCGCCGAAGCCGCCCAGGATATTCCAGGCCTGCGCCAGCAGCGCTGCGTACAGCACCATCATCAGGAAGTTCAGGGTCACGCCCGAGGTGCTGACCAGGGGGATCGCGGCTGCCACCACCACGAAGAGTGCAATGCCGGCCAGTTCTTTCAGGCCGGACAGGCCGGGGGTTTTCACGCTCATGCTTTCGCCCCGAACAGGCCCTGCGGGCGGAACAGCAGCACGGCAATAAAGATCACAAAGATGCCGATCTGCCCGAGCGATTCACCGAGGTATAAACCGCCGAGTGATTCGACGACACCTACCAGCAGCCCGCCGACCAGCGCGCCGCCAAAACTGCCCATGCCGCCCAGCACCACCACGGTGAAGGCGACCAGCACAAATCCGCTGCCCACCTGCGGGTTGACGTAATAGGCCGGCAGCAAAAAGCAGGCGGCTGCGCCGAGGCAGGCCAGGCCGATGCCAAAGCTCATGGCGTAGACGTGGTCGACGTCGATGCCCATGAGCTTGGCGCCATGCTTTTCTTTGGCCACGGCGCGTATCGCGCGGCCGAGGTCGGTTTTACCGACGACCCACAGCAGGATGCCCGAGACCACCAGTGCGCCCGCAAACGCCACCAGTTTGGGCAGGGCAATCATGGCCGGGCCGATGGGGACGGTGGTCAGCGTGTAGGCGGTGTCTATGGTGCGCGTGTCGGATTTGAAAAACAGCAGCGCCAGGTTTTCCATCACGATGGACAGGCCCAGCGTGACCAGCAGGATGTTTTCGTCCTTGCCGTGGCTGGCGCGGTTGATGACGATGCGCTGCAGCGCATACCCCAGCACAAACATGGCCGGCACCACGATGGGCAGGGCGAGGTAGGGGTCAATGCCCAGACGCTCCTTGAGCATGTAGACGGCGTAGAGCGCCAGCATCAACGATGCCCCGTGGGCAAAGTTGATGATGTGCAGCACACCGTAAATCAGCGTCAGGCCCAGCGCGATCAGCGCATACACCGCGCCCGTCGTCAGGCCGTTCAGCACCGATGAGAAAAGAATGGATGGGTCAAGCATTGTTCATACGGAAAAGAGAAATGGAAGGGCCGCCGCTGCAGCTCCTCCCCATCGTGTTCAGGCTTTCAAGGGGAAGATCGGATCAATCTCGCGGTAGTCGCGCGGGATGATGACCTTGATGTCATTTTTGTAGACCTGCGTCATCAGCGGCTGTGCGCCCATGTTCTGGCCGTTGACGAATTTCGTCGGGCCATACGGCATGATGTGGTCAGAGAAGGTGCTCTTGCCCAGTGCATCGATGATGGCGGCGCGGTCGACTGACTTGGCGCGGTCAATCGCGTCAGCCAGCAGGCGCATCGAGGTGTAGGTCATGAAGATTTCGTAGCTGAAGAACAGGCCCTTGGCTTCGACGCGTTTTTTCAGTGCCTGGGCACGCGGGTCTTTCGGGTTGAACCAGTGGTTGCAGTCGATGATGCCGTTGGCTGCGTCCGGAAACTCCTTGACGAACTTGTAGCTTGATGCCGCGCCGCCCAGCACCGAGAAGATGGCCTTGGGCGTGACCTTCTGCTGCTGCATGGTGCGCACCAGAAGCGCGTACTCGTTGTAGTAGTTGGCCGGGATCACGATGTCCGGGTTCACGGCCTTCATGCGCAGCACGATGTTGTTGAAGTCGCGCGTCGGATTGGCGTGCTTGATGATTTCCTTGACCTCGTAACCGTAGCCGGGCAACTCGCGCGCCAGCAGGTTGGCAGTGCCGGTGCCGAAGAGCGACTCTTCATGAATGATCATCACGGTTTTTGCGGGTTTGCCGGCGGCGGTGTTCAGCACATGCAGGTTGGACACAGCCACTTCTGCACTCTTGCGGTAGCCAGGGCCAAAGCGGAAGGTATTCTTCAGGCCGCGCTCGACGATCTGGTCGGCCACGCCCACATCCACCACGTGGGGCAGGTTGTATTTGGCGGCGGCCTGTGTGGTCGCCAGGCAGATGGCCGATGCAAACGCACCAACCACGGCGCAAACGCCGGCTTCGTTCATCTTCTCGATTTCGGCGGTACCGGCCTGGGGTGACGATTGCGCGTCGCCCAGCAGCGCTTCGATCTTTGCGCCGCCCAGCGACTTGATGCCACCGGCCTTGTTGATGTCTTCAATCGCCATCAGCGCGCCTTCGCGGCACTGCTGGCCTGAATAGGCGAGCGCGCCGGTCACGGGGTGCAGCACCCCGATCTTGACGGGCTTGGGCTGCGCGCCCGCGACCAGGGGAAATGCCAGCGCCGAAGCGGTCGCTGCAGACTGGGCAATAAATTGCCGGCGTGAATTGTGAGCTGCTGACATAAAAACTCCTTCTGTTTAGGTGAAACGGTCTGACTCAGGTAAAACGGGCTGACAAATCCTTGCTGACCCAGACCTTGGCATCTATGCTGCCAACGCGGGAAAGCTCCATCTGGTACTCATAACGATCAGGCCTGTAAAGGCCGTGCAGCCACTGCACGGGCCTGTCGTTCTCGTCATAAATCAGCCGGCGCACGGCAAGCAGTGCGGTGCCGACCGAGACATCCAGGTGTTCAGCCACGGCGGCATCGGCCAGCCGGGCAGAAATCGTCTGGTGCGCGCGGCCGACCTTCACGCCGGACTCTTCAAGCAACACCAGGATCGGCTTGCGCGAGAGCTCGCGCCGCCCGAAGGATTGGGCCAGTGCCTGCGGCACATAGGTGGTGATGTGCGAGAAAGCGCCTTCGCGGGTGCTGCGCACGCGCACGGCCTTCTGCACTTCAGAGCCCAGCGGTATCTGCAGGGCTTCGGCAATGGATTCGGACGCCGAGATGCCCTTGACCTCAAGCACCTTCACGGACGTCTTCAGGCCCATGCTGACCAGGTTTTCGAGCAGGCCTGTGAGTTGCGCGCGTCGGCCTTCAGGTGGCGATGCCTTGGTGGCGATATCGATGGGCCGTGTGCCACGCCCGGGTTCGCGCGAGATCAGCCCTTCTGATGACAGCTGCTCCAGCGCGCGGCGAATCGTGACCCGTGCCACGCCGAACTGCTGCACCAGCGCCATCTCGCCCGGCAAGCCGGCTGAAAACCGGCCCTCACCCAATTGCTCACGCAGCACCAGGTAGATGCGGTGGTATTTGGGAAGCGGTAATGCGGATGCAACCTGGGCCATGCGATGCATCCTAGGCGTGCTTTTAATGTCCTGTCAATAGAACATTTGGTTCGGTGCATATTCTGCTGCGGTGCACCAATTGGGTCGATATGCGGGTACGGTTTTGCACCAGCACGGCGCAGTTTGTGATGCGCCGCCAAAGAAAAAGCCCATGCACCTCGCGGTGAATGGGCTGATGTTTTGAGCGCCTATGCTTATTTTTCAGCAAAGGCGCGCTCGACCACAAAGTCGCCTGGCTTTGAAGTCGTGCCTTCCGTGAACCCACGCGTCTCCAGCATGTGCTTCAAGTCTTTCAGCATGTGCGGGCTGCCGCAGATCATCACGCGGTCGTTGCCGACATCAAGGTTGGGAAGCTTGAGGTCTTCAAACATCTTGCCGGACTCCATCAGGTCGGTGACCCGGCCCATGTTGCGGTACGACTCGCGCGTCACTGTCGGGTAATACAGCAGTTGCTTCTGGATCATCTCGCCCAGGAACTCATGTTTGGGCAGGTGGTCGAGCACCAGGTCGTGGTAGGCCAGCTCGTCGGCCTGCCGCACGCCGTGAACCAGGATCACCTGCTCGAAAGCTTCGTAAGTGGCCGGGTCGCGGATCACGCTCATGAAGGGCGCGAGGCCGGTGCCGGTCGACAGCAAATACAGGCGCTTGCCCGGCAACAGATAGTCAATCAGCAGCGTGCCGGTGGGCTTTTTGCCGACGATGATGCTGTCGCCGACCTTGATGTGCTGCAGGCGCGAGGTGAGCGGGCCGTCTGCGACCTTGATGCTCAAAAACTCGAGGTGCTCTTCATAGTTGGCGCTGACGATGCTGTAGGCCCTCAAGAGCGGCTTGTCGTTGACCTTCAGGCCGATCATGGTGAAGTGGCCGTTTGAAAACCGCAGCGCAGGGTCGCGCGTGGTGGTGAAGGTGAACAGCTTGTCGGTCCAGTGGTGGACGCTCAGCACGCGTTCTTCGTTGAAAGCACTCATGGTCTGTTGGCGGGTAAAAAGAAGGAAAGTTTTGCGGATAAACCAGTGCCGGCGGCGTTGCGGGCTTGCCGCGCGAGGCACCGAACCCTGGTGGCTGTGGGCTGGCGGCAGGCTGGCTTGATCTGAGGCGGTTATCTTAGCTTCCGGTGCCACCCCTGTTTTGCATAAGCTTATTCGGGGGTTTGGTGATGCGGGGATGGATTGCGGATCGGGTCCGCAATGACAGGCGGGGATGGTAGAAGTCAGGCGAAATGGTCAAAAGAGCGGAAGGTGCCCGCGACAGGCCTGCCTTGCGTATCTGCCAGGCGCAGGCCCGGCTGCTGCTCGATCCTGCCAATGCGGGTGACCGGCGTGCCCGCCTGCGCTGCGGCGGCTTCAACCGCCTGACGGGCACTCAGCGCGGCGGTAAACGACAGTTCATAGTCATCGCCGCCTGACAGCACATATTCAAGTTGCCGGTTGCCCGAAGCCATCAGGCCCAGCGCTGCATCGGTATTCAAGGCGGCACCCACTCCGGACGCCTTGAGGATGTGCCCCAGATCACCGGCCAGACCATCGCTGATATCTATGGCCGAACTCGCGATGCCGCGCAGCGCCTGCCCGAGGGCGACGCGGGGTTCCGGGCGTTCCAGCCGGGTTCTGGCGCGCGCCATCTCGTCCGGCGGCAGATGCAGCTTGCCATGCAACACTTCGAGCGCCAGCCGGGCATCGCCCAGTGTGCCGCTGACATAAATATCGTCGCCGACATGCGCACCCGAGCGCAGCAGCGCCTGGCCGCGAGGCACCTCGCCAAACACCGTAATACATATATTGAGCGGGCCTTGGGTGGTGTCGCCGCCCACCAGTTCGCAGCCATGGGCGTCAGCCAGCGCCAAAAGACCGGCTGAAAACCCCGCCAGCCAGGCTTCATCCACACGCGGCAGCGCCAGCGCCAGCGTGAAGGCCAGCGGTGTCGCGCCGCAGGCGGCCAGGTCGCTGAGGTTGACGGCCAGCGCTTTGTGGCCAAGCGCAGCCGGATCCACGTCCGGGAAGAAATGCCGGCCCTCGACCAGCATGTCGCTGGAAATCGCCAGCTGCATGCCGGCCGCCGGCTGCAGCAGCGCGCAGTCGTCGCCCACGCCCAGCACCGCGCGCCGCGCGGGGCGCTTGAAATAACGTTCGATCAGGTCAAATTCACCCATGCGCTGAGGATACAGGTGGCCAGCGCGGCTTTCAGAATCTGCGCTTGGCTGTAAACACTATTGTTTTGATAGCTGCTCACGCACGTATCTATTGGCTCGCAGCCGATTTGATGCTCTAAAACAGGCCTTTTCAGGTGTTTTTAAGCCATTTTTGGGGCGTCGCAGGGCTTCAATCCGCCTGAGCCCTCAAAATGTTAATACCCATATTAACTTTCGACCATTTTTTAACGTACACGTTAAAAAATGGCTTTGAAAGGCTCCTGCAACGGGTTGCGCTACTGCTGGCTATGCGCCAGCGTCCCGCGAAAGCGCATGGCCGCCTGGCGAATGACCTCGGGCAGCAGTTCTTCACGCGCCTGCTTCTCGCGCAGCCAGCGCGCGTCGTTTTCAGACCGCTCGACGCTGCTTTGAAGCATGTGAAGAAAAGCACCAGAGTTGAAGCCGGCGGCGTGCTTCTCGATCTGCCGCAGCGTCAGCTGGATGTGTTCACGCAGCGGCATGTGCTGGCCTGTGCCCGGGTCCACATAAACCGCGTCCATACCGAAGCGGCAGGCCTGGAAGCGGTTGTAGGTGTACACAAGGTAGTCGTCTTCGGTTGGCATGAAGGGCTGGTCTTCCATGAACCAGGCTGCCAGCCCCTGCACAAAAGCCGAGAGGGCCGCCGCCTTTTCAACCGTAAGCGGCGTGTCGAACACGCGGATTTCAATCGTGCCGAACTCCGGCTTGGGGCGTATGTCCCAGTAGAAATCCTTCATGCTCTTGACCACGCCGGTGGCCGTCATCTTGTTGAAGTACTCGGAGAACTCGGCCCAGGTGAGCGCGAAAGGTGCCCGGCCCGACAGCGGGAAGGCGAACACCGAGTTGAGCCGCGCCGAGTCAAACGCGGTGTCTTGCCCCTGCACATAGGGCGACGAGGCCGACAGCGCAATGAAGTGCGGGATGTAGCGCGACATGCGGTGCAGCGTCAGCAGCGCGATGTCTGCGCTGGGGCAGCCCACATGCACGTGCTGGCCGAAGATGGTGAACTGCTTGGTCAGGTAGCCGTAGAGCTCGGTGAGTTCGCGAAAGCGCGGCTTGTCGTAAATGCGCTGCTCATGCCACTTCTGGAAGGGGTGGGTGCCGCCGCCGACCACGGCAATGTTGAGCTTGTCGGCGCTTTTGACCAGCGCATCGCGTATCTGCGTCAACTGGCCCAGCACCTCGGATGGCGACTGGCAGATACCGGTCGAGATTTCGATCATGCTGGATGTCATCTCGGGCACCACTGTGCCCGGCAGCGGCACCTTGCTCATCAGGCGCAGCATGTCTTCAGCATAGGGCGCCAGGTCGTAGTCGTGCGTGTTGACGAGTTGCAGCTCCAGCTCCACGCCGAGCGACAGCGCGCCTGATTTCTGGAAGGGTTCAAGACTCATTGACGCTCTCTCTTGGGGTGTTGCGTGCGGCAAGCGACCAGGGCTTGGCGCTTTCGCGTGCGCGGTAGATGGCGACGGTGGCCAGCACAGCACCCAGTACCTCCATCAACAAAATCACCGGCAGGGCGATGCCTGCGATTTGCCGACCCAGCGTAGGCGCAGCGTTGACATATTGCGACACCATCAGCAGCACGATAGACGACATGGGCGACATCGCGCAGCCGACCCAAAGCGCCTGTTTCCAGCTGGCGCCGCTGCCAACATTGCCGAGGGCGACACCCAGGATTTTTGCCAGCGCCCGAGCGACGATGAGCGCCAGCACGATGCCTGCCACCGGCCCACCCCAGTCGGCCTGCGCAGCGACGACCGACACCAGCACAAACATCAGCATGGTCAGCATTGATGAAGCCGTGCCCATCTGCCGCGGCCACGACCACGGGCGCGGGTTGACCTGCTTGAGCAGCATGCCGCCCAGCAGCGCGGCCAGTGGCGCAGAGCCCCCAAAGTTGGCCGCCAGCGCGGCACCCGCTGCAATCAGCGTGAGCAGCAAAATCGCCGTGTTCTCGCTGGTCGGGCTCATGACACGGAAGGCAATGCGCAATGTCAGCGCCAGCAGCGCACCCACCACGACCGACAGGCCCAGCACCACCAGCACCGGGTAAAAAGTTTCGGTCAGGCCCATCTCGACGGGCACCTTGCGGCCGCGGCCCAGCAGGCCTGCACTGGCGCTACACAGCGTCAGCGCGTAGAGCGTGCTCAGCGTGCTCAGCACCATGGCGCGCTCACTCACCGGGCCCGAGGCGCGCGTGTCCATCAGCACGCGTGCCAGCACCGCAGGTGATGCGGCCATGGCAAGCAAGGCCAGCGGTTGGGCGACGGCATCACGCACGCCCATCTGGCCCATGGCCCAGTAAACGATGACGTAGGTCAGCCCTGATTCGAGCAGGCTCTGTACCAGCACCATGGGGTTGTGGCGGAACCAGCGCAGGGAGATGCGGCTGCCGGCTTCAAACAGCACGACGGCGACACCGAGCTCCAGAAGGAAGAGGCTGATGCCCTGCAGTGGCCACACGGCGCCTGTGAACCCGGCGAGGCCCGCGAATGCACCTATGAGTGAATAACCAATGACCTTGGGCAGGCCGGTGTAGCGGTGAACCAGGTGGCCAGAGACAGCGGCCACGGCTAGAAGGATGGACCACTGCACGGTAGGCAACCCTGCAGAGGGCTTGATCCACTCGGCCCAGATGGCCAGAAGTTCATTCATGCGGGCGGGTCTCCTGTCATGTTGTCACCACTCTTCATCGCGTAATTGAACGTGAATGAAAGATGGAAGGCCTGTTGTGCATCCCGCATGATGCGAGGCCGCAAAGAGCAATGTCGTAATCAGGTGAAAAAACAGCACGAAATTGCTTCGTGCGCGACGAAGCTTTAATTTAGCGGCGCAGGGTATGGGGGGGTGTAGGACAAGGCCGGAAATGACCTTTTTGGTGCAGGGTACCCCTGCGCGTCACAAGGACTTATTCGGGCATAAAAAAGCTGCGCGGGTGGCTGCGCCAGCGCTGCCAGATTTCGGCGCGAATGCGCGCACGGTCCACACCGCTGACGTTGTGCGCCTGCAGTGCGAGGCGGAAGGCGCAGTAAAAACTCACACCGAGATTCAGCGCACCAATCAATGGAATGGCAGCCACAGACCACCAGAAGATCGGCATCTTCAGCACCTCAAGCCCTATCGACGATGCAGCAGCAGCGAGCTGGCCGGTGGACAGCGTGACGTGACGCGCTTCAAGCTCAAAGCCGAAAAAGCCGGTGAAGGGCGGTATCAGCCCGAGCATGAAACCCAGCGAAATGTTGGACGCAAAACCCGAGATGTTTTCACGCGTGAAGGCTGCCCAGCGCGCGGCGCGTTCGGCACCCAGCACCGCGGTGAAGCGCGGGTTGTGGCGAATGGCCGAGTCGAGGTGGTGCAGCACAAACCAGTTCTCGGCCCAGCCGGCAATCATGCTGGCGGCAAACAGGATCATGCCGGTGAACGCCGCCCACAGCAGCGTCGGGCCCAGCAGGGTCAGCGTGTGCAGTACATGCTCCGCCTCCCTGTGGCTGATCATCGGACGGCCCATCAGCAGCTGCACAATCACGTTCACCAGCAGCACGGCAGGCACCACCATAAAGACATTGCCAAACACGGCAGCCACCTGCGAGCGCACAAGGTGGGTCACCTCGTCGACAAACTCGCTCACGGCGTCTGCAGAGTTGATGTCCTTGAGTTTGGCGGCCATCGCGGGCGCCGTCATCGCGGGCTGTTTGGTCGCCAGCGTCAGGTGCAGCAGCTGGATCATGATGAAGCTGGCCGAATACGCCACGCCGGCCCAGAAGCCGCTCCAGAAGGCGGACAGGCCGACGGCGACCACCATGAATTTGAGCAGCGTGGTCAGTGCCGTCACCGCACCGCCCCCCATGGCTTTGCCCAGCATCTCCTTGTACGCCGCGCGGTCGCGTGTGATGTAGTGTTCACCGGTCTCGGCGCTGCGCTCGGCCATCTTGGCCGACAGCAAGGTGGAGTTCGCACTGATCAACGCGCCAATGCTTTTGCTCTCCTGGCCGATGATGACGCGCCGTATCAGCAGGCGCACGGCTGTCATGGCCGGTGTGGGTGAGAGCAACGCATCAAGGAGCTCGCGTACGCGCATGATGCGCGCCCGCAACTGTCGCAAACGGAACACCATGCCGATGGAAATGCCGTTTTCTTCAAGAGGGGTGTAGACGCTGTTGACCGCGAGGCGGCTGGCATCGAGCCGGTCGCGGTACTGCTGGATCATCAGGCGCAGCGTTTCTTCATCGCCGTGCTTGTTGAAGAGCGCCCTGCGCAGCTCTTCAACGTCGGCCGGCAGGGCGTGAAACGCCCGCACGTCGCCAGCCGCCTTGTCCATGCGCAAGCGCAGTTCGGGTGAAAAACCCGTCGCACGAATTTGCGCCGTGCAGTAAGTCAGCGCATCCATCAGGCTGTGCTGCCAGTGCAGGGCATCGGCTTCGGGTTCTGCCGAGAGCAGTGCCACAAGCTGGTTGACCTGGACCTCTTCAAGCGCGCCCAGCCACTGCGCATCAAAACGCGTAGGTGCTACCAGCGGAAAGAGCTCTGATGCATCACGGGTTTCGGGCGTGCCCGGCAACATTTTGCGGCGCATGCGCTCGGCCAGCTCGCTCATGAAGGCCGTGCGGGGCGCAAAACCAAAATCACCCAGCAAGGTGGTGACGTCGACTTCTTCCAGCAGCTTGTGCCACCAGGCCTTCAGTTTTGCTTCTACGTCCGGCTGGGCCTGCACGGTGGTGATGAAGGTTTGCAGCCGCGAGATGCAGGCAGGCACCGAGCTTTCATCGCCGCGTATCCATTCAAAGACACTGATCAGCCAGATGTGGCGCTGGGCCAGCCCGGCATGGGGGTCCAGCGCATTGAGCAGCGTGCGTAAATCTCTCATGTCTACAGAAAGTTACAGGGTTTAGTGCAGCGTGCGCACCGGCGTGTGGCTGCCGGGGCCGGCTTCCAGCACAAACATCGGGATTTCCGACTCAAAACGCTCGCCGTCCTCGGCCACAAAAAAATAACTGCCGTGCATGGTGCCCGTGGGTGTGCGCAGGCGTGCGCCGCTGCTGTACTGGAATGACTCGCCGGGCTTGAGCAGCGGCTGGTGCCCGACCACGCCCAGGCCCTTGACCTCTTCGGCCATGCCGTTGGCGTCCACGATGGTCCAGTGGCGCGAAATCAGCTGCGCCGTCACATCACCGGTGTTGGTGATGGTGATGGTGTAGGCGAAACCATAAACCGAATCCTCGGGCGAGGACTGCTCAGGGACATGGTGCGGGACGGCGTCGCAGGAAAACTGGTACTTGGGCATGGCGTGAACGTGACCTGGGAAATGGGGCGGTGGCGCACAAAAAGCGCCTGGGTAGCCAGCCGTGCATATTAACCGCCCCACATTAAAACGTGTCAGCGTGGGTCATGGGCAGGCGGGCATTGGCCGCAGCTTGCTGCGACAATCCCGGCATGAGCCAAAACAAACCCGCCTACCGGATCGCCCCCTCGATTTTGTCTGCCGACTTTGCCCGCCTGGGCGATGAACTCAAGGCCGTGATTGCGGCCGGTGCCGACTGGATCCACTTCGACGTGATGGACAACCATTACGTGCCCAACCTGACCTTCGGCCCCATGATCTGCCAGGCGCTGAAGCCGCACTCCAAAAAGGCCGACGGCACCGCAGTGCCGATTGACGTGCACCTGATGATCCAGCCGGTCGATGCACTGGCCGCCGCCTTTGCCGATGCCGGTGCCGACCTCATCAGCTTTCACCCGGATGCATCGGGCCACGTACACCGCAGCATCCAGGCCATCAAGGCAAAAGGCTGCAAGGCCGGGCTGGTGTTCAACCCCGCTGCGCCCATGGATGTGCTGGACTGGGTGATTGACGACATCGACCTCATCCTCATCATGAGCGTCAACCCGGGCTTTGGTGGCCAGGGTTTCATCGACTCTGCCCTGCGCAAGATCGAAGACGCACGCAAACGCATTGACGCATCAGGCAAGGACATACGCCTTGAAGTCGACGGCGGCATCAAGACTGACAACATCGCGCGCGTCGCCGCAGCAGGCGCAGACACCTTTGTGGCCGGTAGCGCCATCTTTGGCAAGCCTGACTACACATCAGTGATTGACGCCATGCGGGTTGAGCTGGCGAAGTGAGTGTGAACCTGGGGCGCGCTGCGGCCCTGAAGCTGCCTGATCCAGACGCCGCCATCGTCGACCTCGACGGCACCATGGTCGACACCATGGGTGACTTTGTTGTTGCCCTGAACCTGATGCTGGCAGACTTGCCTCTTGACGGAAATCCGCAGGTTGACCTGCCGCTTGTAGAGCGCATGGTGGGCAAGGGTTCCGAGCATCTGATCAGGTCGGTGCTGGACCAAATCAGCCCAATCGACGCGCGTGCACCGTCATTGTTTGACGCGGCGTTTGCCAGCTATCAAATACATTACGACGCCATCAACGGCCAGCATTCTGCGGTCTACCCTGGTGTGGTCGAAGGGTTGCGGGGCTTGCAGCAAGCTGGCCTTAAGCTCGCATGCCTGACGAACAAGCCTTTGGCCTTTGCACTTGAATTGCTCAAGCTCAAGGGGCTGGACGGGTTTTTCAGCGTGGTGTTTGGCGGCGATTCATTCGAGCGCAAAAAGCCAGACCCGCTGCCCTTGCTGAAGACCTGCGAGGAGGCGCTAAGCGCGGCGTTCGGGCCGCTTTCGAACGGCCGACGCTGGCTGGTCGTCGACGAGAACTGGCTGTTCTTCCAACGTGAGGTGCTGAAGGAAAAGGGCATCGCGTCGCCT
>JAZKDR010000036.1:0-21476 GCA_040387435.1 Pseudomonadota bacterium | reverse complement strand
GCTCGGTGTTGTAGAGCCAGTCGGTGCGCGGGTTGCCGATGCAGTACAGGTAGCCGACAGGGATGTGGATCCAGTGGTAGTCGTCCTTGCGGCCGGCTTCAATCAGCAGGACCTTCTTGGAGGCGTCTGCGCTCAGGCGGTTGGCCAGCAGGCAGCCGGCCGTGCCGGCGCCGATGATGATGTAGTCGAAGACGTGGTCGCTGTCCGGGGTGCTCTGTTGCATGGGCGTTGTCTCTTGTATTTTGTGGCGCGATGTCTCGGGGCGCATTCCGGCCTGGCCGGTCTGCACCTGCATTTTGCCCGTGCTCCCTAACGCGGGACTGACCGCTGCCCCGTGTTGTGTTTTGCCGGGCTTTTCCCTTTGTAGGACGCAGGCCAGACCGCGATAAAGCAGGCCGGATTGTTGCTTACAACAGTTACCATGGCTTTTTGCCCCTGCCAGGCTCACAAGGCGAGGGCCCGCGTGCACGTATGAGTCCTGTGCGCCCTGCCTCTCCATATAAGGTTTATGGCTCCTTCCACGCCCCGAATAGAACTGCAGGATACGCCCCAGGGCCGGACCCTGATGGTGCAGGGCGCGTGGACGGCCGCGGACCTCACCAGCGGCAAGGCCGTGTGGGAGGCGCTGGCAGCGCAACTCAAAACTGCGGATGCCGACAAGGCGTCGGCCTGGAACCTGACCGGCCTTGAGAAGCTGGATTATCTCGGTGCCCAGTTGCTGTGGGCCCACTGGGGACGCCAGTGGCCGGCCAACATCGACATCGACGACAGCCAGCGCGCAGTGCTGGAGACGGTGGCGAAATTCCCGCCCGCCGAGGTGAAGACCCACCACACCGACTGGAAGGCCCCGGTGATGGCGCTGGGTGCACGCCTGCTGTCGTTCACCGATCACCTCAAGTCGCTGATACGCCTGGTCGGCCAGTTGATGCTCGACATCGGCCGCCTCATACGCCATCCGCAGGAAGCGCCGCTGCGGGACTTCTCGGGCCACCTGTACCACATAGGCGCCACCGCCATGCCCATCACGGCGCTGGTGGGTTTCCTGATCGGGGTGGTGCTGGCTTACCTGATGTCGCAGCAGCTGCGGCAGTTCGGTGCCGACGCCTTCATCGTCAACATCCTTGGCATCTCGCTGATCCGCGAGCTGGGTCCGGTGCTGGCCGCCATCCTGATTGCCGGTCGTTCGGGCTCGGCCATCACGGCACAGATCGGCGTGATGCGTGTGACGGAAGAGCTGGACGCCATGCGTGTCATGGGCATCGCCAAGGGCTTTCGACTGGTCATGCCGCGCGCACTGGCGCTGGCGATTGCCATGCCGCTCATCAGCGTCTGGACGACGATTGCCGCGCTGGTCGGCGGCATGCTCGCGGCTGATGTGGCCATGGATGTCACGCCCTCGTTTTTCATCAACGCCCTGCCCGCCGCCGTGCAGCTGTCCAACCTTGTGCTGGCCACCTGCAAGTCGGTGGTGTTCGGCCTGCTGATCGCCCTCATCGGCTGCCACTTCGGCCTGCGCGTCAAACCCAACACGGAAAGCCTGGGCCAGGGTACGACGGCCTCGGTGGTGACGTCCATCACCGTGGTCATCCTGGTCGATGCGCTGTTTGCTGTCCTTTTCAAGAACATTGGTGTATAGCATGACCCCCACGCTCGCCACTTCGTGTGTTTCGCTGCCCCCCGAAGGGGCTAATTCCCCCAGGGGCGGCCCGTCGGGAAATTGTTCTTTTTTGACCGGTCTTAAAAATGACTGAGCCTGTCGTCGAGATCAAAAAACTCTGGACCGTGTTCACCAACGGCGACAAGGAGTCGGTCGTCCACAAGGACCTCGACATGACCGTCGAGCGCGGCGAGGTGCTGTCGCTGGTGGGCGGTTCGGGCACCGGCAAGACGGTGTTGCTGCGCCAGATCCTCGGGCTCGAAAAACCCGCCAAAGGCGAGATCACCGTGCTGGGCCGGCCCGCAGAAGAGTTGGGCAAACGCGGCGCGGCGACGCGCGTCGGCATGCTGTTCCAGCAGGGCGCGTTGTTCTCGGCGTTCACGGTGCTGGAGAACATCGCCTTTCCGCTGCGTGAGCTCAAGGTGCTGCCGCCAGACCTGATACGCGAAGCCGCCATGGTCAAGCTGCAAATGGTCGGCCTGGGCCCCGAGGTCGCCGACAAGATGCCCAGTGATTTGTCGGGCGGCATGATAAAGCGTGTGGCACTGGCGCGTGCCCTCATCATGGACCCGCCGCTGCTGCTGCTCGACGAGCCCACTGCCGGCCTGGACCCTGAAAGTTCAGACAGTTTTTGCCTCTTGCTGCGTGCCCTGCACCGCGAGATGGGCCTGACGGTGGTGATGGTCACGCACGACCTCGACACCCTGTTCGAGTTGAGCACACGCATCGCCGTGCTGGCCGAGCAGAAAGTCATCATCAACGATGCGCCGAAAGAGGTGGTGGCGTTTCCCCATCCCTTTATTCATGAATTTTTTCTGGGCGAGCGGGGCCAGCGCGCAATGGAGCTGTTGCGCGAGTACCCGTTTGCGGTTTAGTCAAAGAGAGGTTTTCAACTATGGAAAACAAAGCCCATGCCATGGTCGCCGGCGCGTTTGTGCTGGTGGTCACCGCCCTGCTTGCGCTTCTGGCCGTCTGGCTGATGCGCGACAACACCGAGCGCGACATTTATGAAATGAGCACCCGCGAAACCATCTCCGGCCTGCAGCCGCAGGCGGCCGTGCGTTTTCGCGGCGTGCCCGTCGGCAAGGTCGACTTCATCGGATTCGACGACAAGGTCAAGGGCAATGTACTGGTGCGCGTGTCGATCGACAGCAGCGCACCCATCACCAAGTCGGTGTTTGCCACCGTGGCCTCGCAGGGCGTCACCGGCCTCGGCTTTATCCAGCTCGACGACAACGGCACCTCGAACGAGCGCCTGGTGCCCAACGACAGCAACCCGCCGCGCATCCCCCTGCAACCGGGCGGCATCGACAAGCTGCTCAAGCGCGGCGAAGTCATCATGGAGCAGATCGAGCAGGCCAGTACACGGCTCAACAAGATGTTGTCCGACGAAAACCAGAAGGCCTTCAGCACCGCGCTGACACAGTTTGGCGAGGCCTCAGGCAGCATCAACAAGGTGGCCAAGGGGCTGGAACCCACCGTCGCTGCCCTGCCCGGGTTGGTGCGCGACGCAGGCAGCACGATGAAATCCGTGCAGACCACCAGCGATGAAATTGGCGTGACCGCCAAACGCCTGAATGAAAAAGGTGGGCCGCTCGACAAGCTCGCGGAAGGCGGCGCCGCCCTCGCCGCCGGCGTCGAAACCTTCAGCGCCGCGACCCTGCCCAAGCTTGGCGAGGTGGCAGAAGAAACTGCCCGCACCATGCGGCAGCTGCGCCGCACCGTCAATGGTGTGGACGACAACCCGCAGTCCCTGATTTTTGGCAACGGCCCGCGCCTGCCCGGCCCGGGTGAACCCGGCTTTTCTGCCACCGGCGAAGGAGTGAAAAAATGAAAACTGTCCGCTTTCCCTTCATGGCGTTGCGGCCCATCGCTGCACTTCTTGTGGTGGCCGCGCTCGCCGCCTGCTCCGCCCTGCCCGACAAGCCGACCCGTGCCCTGATGTACGACTTCGGCCCCGGCCCGCTGGTGACGGCGCCGTCCACGCGCCAGGCCCCGCTGCCGCCGCTGGCCATTGACGACATCACGACCTACGGCGGTGCGATTGAAAACATGTCCGTGCTGTACCGCCTCGCCTATTCGGACGAGCAACAGCTGCGGCCCTACTCCCAGTCACGCTGGAGCATGCCACCGGCGCAGCTTGTGCGCCAGCGACTGCGCGAACAGCTGAGTCAGCGCCGCGCCGTGTTCAGCGCGGGCGAGGGTGCGGCGCTGAATCGTACCCAGAACGCCGTGCTGCCGCGGGTGCTCAAGATGGAACTGCAGGAGTTCAGCCAGCTGTTTTCTTCACCGACCGACAGCGTGGGCCTGATCCGCCTGCGCGCCACGCTGATCGACGTGACGCCCGCAGGTGAAAAGCTGCTGGCCCAGCGCACCGTGGTCGTGCAGCGGCCGGCCCCGACTGCCGATGCCCCCGGTGGTGTGCGCGCGCTGACAGCCGCCACCGATGCCGCGATTGAAGAGATTGACCAGTGGCTGCAACAGGTTCCGGCACGCTAGGCGGCCGCTCTGCGGGCGAGGTGCTGCAGCAGGGTGCAGGTGAACCTGCGGCCGGCCAGAAAAAGCCCGCGCGCGCACTTCAGGACCAGCTTCAGGATGCCGGCCTGCCGGTGGTTGGCCCCTGCGGCCCGCTGTCGGCCTATGGCGAAGACCTGCTGCTCAGCTCGCCGCTGCTGCAGGACATGACGGTTGCCGAGGCCGACATCCTCGGCGAGGTCATGCTGCTGGTGCGCGCCGCGCCCGGCCAGGTGCTGATCGGCGAGGGTGATGCGGGTGACTGGATGATGCTTCTGCTCAAGGGCACCGTGGATGTCAGCAAGCGGATAGAGGCCAAAACCGGAGACGCCGCCGATGACAAAACGCAGGCCGACAGCTCGCGTGTGGCCGTCATCAAACGCGGCGCGGCCGTGGGCGAGATGTCCATGCTCGACAACGAGCCGCGCTACGCCAGCTGCACCGCCATCGAAGAAGTCGAAGCCGCAGTGATAGGCCGCAAGGAAATCGCCCTGCTGATCCGCGACCACCCCGGCGTCGGCGCCAAGCTGCTGGTCAAAATCACGCAGTTCATGGCGCAACGCCTGCGCAACACCAGCAACCAGCTGGTGAAGTTGCTGCGGAAAAACTAGTTCGCGTCCGGCCTCCGGACTTCACATTCGCTTCACAAGCCTTCTGAGAACCTCATAACGGCTTCACAGCCGGTTTGCACACTTCCTTTCTTCAACATGAAAGGAATGGGAATGAAACACAAGCTGGTCTCACTCGGGGGAGTTTTTCTATTGTTGCTGGTGGGCTTGTTCTACATCAGCGGAATCGTGCAAGACCGTCAGACTTATCGGCAGGTGGCCGTGGACGGGGTGGCCCGAAGTCTGGCAGGCGCGCAAACGCTGACGGGCCCGCTGGTGCGAATGGCGTGTACGGAAGACTGGACTTACAAGGAGGACGACAAGGCCAAGAGCGGACACCGCGAATTCACGGTGGTGGCTGCACCAGCCAGTTTGAATGTTGTGGGCAATGCGAAGCTCGAAGAGCGTGCGCGTGGGCTGCACGCCGTGCAGGTCTTTAACCTCAAAAGCAGAATCACTGCGCAGTGGCCTGATTTCAGGGCACTTGTGCCGGTTGCAGAAAATCCCAATGCCCGGGTCAATTGTGGGCAACCTTTTCTGGTGCTCGCGGTGTCAGACGCGCGCGGAGTCCGGCAGGTGAAGGCCACCATGGACGGTCAGCCGGTCGCGTTCAAGTCCGGGACCCTGTGGAGTGCCTACCCACGCGGCGTCCACACGCCTCTGGCGGGCGGCGCGTCCAGGCAGTCGCCTCTGGAAGTCATCATTGACCTTGAGCTGGTGGGTACCGAGCGCCTCTCAATTGTTCCCGTAGGCGCAGACACGGCCGTGAAGCTGGAGTCCAACTGGGCACATCCCAGCTTTAATGGGCAATTCCTTCCCGCTGATCGTCAGGTGAGTACCAACGGTTTTAGCGCCAACTGGCGCGTCAGTGCGTTGGCAAGTAGCGCCCAGCTGGCGGTTACGGGGGGAAGGGGTATCTGTACCCCGCAAGCCGAAGCGGGCGCGGCTTCCAGCAGTGCCTGCACCGAAGCGTTTGGTGTGAGTTTTATCGATCCCGCCAACACTTATGCACTCAGTGATCGCGCCACGAAATACGGATTGCTGTTTATAGGCCTCACCTTTCTTGCCGTGGGCCTGTTTGAGTTCATGAAGTCCCTGCGTGTGCACCCCATCCAATACCTGCTGGTCGGCGCCGCTATGAGCATGTTTTTTCTGTTGCTGGTCAGTCTGTCGGAACACATGCCTTTCGAGCGCGCATACGTTGTTGCGTCCGCTGCGTGCGTGTCCCTGCTGACCTATTACGCCAGTCACATGCTGGGACGCTGGTCACGCGGCATTCCGTTTGGTGCCGGTGTCGCGTTGCTTTATGGCATGTTGTTTGTATTGCTGCGCATGGAACAGACCGCCTTGTTGCTGGGTGCGGTTGCCCTGTTTGCCATACTTTCGATCATCATGATGCTGACAAGGCGTGTGGACTGGTATGCCCGCTTCCAGGCAGCAGAAAAAGGTGCACCTCCAAATTCCAAAAACGACATGTCTGAGGTCACAGCGTGATGCGCGTCACGCATGACCTCGCCGTTTCAGAACTGCAGCTCGACCCGCAAGCCGGGCTGCGTGTTGCGAACCACCAGCTGCCCGCCGTGCAGCAGCATGATTTGCCGCACGATGGCCAGCCCGAGGCCCGAGCCCTTGGTGTGGCCGTCCGGCCTTACAGTGGAGAAAAAACGCTCGCCCAGTTTGGGCAATGCGTAGTCGGCCACACCGGGGCCGGTATCAGCTACCGCGACCCAGTTTTCACCGGCCTCGATGGTGACCGTGGAGCCCTCAGGCGAAAACGAGCGCGCATTTTCCAGCAGGTTGCTGACCGCCAGTGCCAGCAGGCCGGGTTCGGCGTTCACCCCGGCATGTTCCGGCGTCACTACGACTTTGATGGCCTGCTGTGCGCGGCCAGCGTGCGCAACAGCCTCAAGCGGCTGGAGAAAGCCGGCCCAGGCAAGGTGCTCGCGCTCTACCTGTGCATGGCGCTGCTCAAGCTTCGTCAGTTCGAGCATGCGGTCCACCAGCGACTGCAATCGGCCGGACTGTTCCAGCACCTGCCCCGCGAACTCGCGGCGCGCGCTCTCGGGAAGGTCATCCTGAAGCAGCTCGCCTGCGCCGCGGATGGCGGCCAGCGGGCTCTTGAGTTCATGTGTCAGTGCGCGCACATAGTGTTCTATGTACTCGTGGCCTTCGAGCTTCAGGCGCATGGCGTCCACTGCCATCGCCAGCTCGCCGAGCTCGCCCGGTATCTGCGGCACCGCCGGCTTGTCGCCCTGGCCCACGGCGTTGGCATAGCTGCGCAGCTTGCGTATGCTCCAGACCACCCAAAGCGTCACGGCCACACCGATGGCCAGCGACAGCGCCAGCAACAGCAGGCCGCTTAGCAGGATCTTGCGTTCAGCCCGGTCAATGAAGGCTTGTATGGTGGACATCGGCTTGGCCACTGTCAGCACACCTATGGTCTTGCCTTCATGCATCACCGGCGCGGCGACATACATCACCGAGGTGCGGTCGTCCTGCTGCACCTCGCGTGTGGCACGCGCGCCGTATTCGCCGCGTAACGTGCGCGCCACATCTCGCCAGCGCGAATAGTCCAGCCCGGTCGCCACGTTTTCGGAATCGAACACCACCTTGCCGGCGGCATCGGTCACGTAGACACGAAAGTCCAGCGACTGCTTGGCCATGCCCCATATCTGCACATCGATAGGCCGCTGTGCGTAACTGCGCACGCGAGTGGCGAAACGGCCCGCTGCGATGTTGCCGGCAGACAGGTCGTCGCTGGCCAGTTCCGCCAGAATGTTGGCGGTGTCCACCATCATGTCTTCCATCACTTCGCGCACACTGGGACGTACTTCGACCATGAACACACGCAGCGTGAAAAAGGCTGCCAGCCCCGTGACGAGGAAGAAGCCGAACAGCAGCCGTATGCCGAGCCGCATCAGGTTTCCATCGCGTAGCCCATGCCGCGGTGGGTCACGATGTAGTCGTGACCTGGGCTGGCGGCCAGGAGCTTGGCGCGCAGGGTCTTGATATGGGTGTCTACCGTCCGGTCGGTGCTGTCGGAGTCGGCACCCCAGACGGAGCCGAGCAGGTCGTCACGCGAGCGGATGCGTCCGCGGTGCGTGAGCAGGTCGGCCAGCAGACCGAATTCCCGGCGCGTGAGGTTCAGGGCCTTGCCGTGCAGACTGACACGCTGGCCTTCGATGTCCATGTCGAACGGGGTGGCAGGCCTGGCTCTGGAGCTCGGTGCGGCCATACGTGTGCGCCTGAGCATGCCGCGAACCCGTGCCAACAACTCGCGTGGGCTGAAGGGCTTGGTCACGTAATCGTCGGCGCCCAGCTCCAGCCCGAGCACGCGGTCGATTTCTTCGCCGTGGGCGCTCAGCATCAGCACCGGAAGGCTGCCCTCGCTGGTCAGCGCACCCGAACGCAGCTCGCGGCACAGGTCCAGCCCGCTGCCATCGGGCAAGCCGACATCGAGCACCAAAACATCAGGTGCCTGCGCCTTGAGTTGCTGGCGTGCATCGCTGAGCAGCAGGCAGTGCGTAACAGTCAGGCCATCGCGCTCCAGCGCAAAGATGATGGACCGCGCAATTGCGGGGTCGTCTTCTACCAGCAGCACGCGCGCGCCTGTCATTTGCGGCAACGCGAGGCGTTTCCGGGGAGACCTGTTTTCCCGCCGGGCCGCCCCAAGGGAAAATGCGCCCCCTCGGAGGGCAGCGCAGTACACGAAGTGACAAGCGTGGGGGCCATATCAGCCGCGCAGCAGCGGAAACAGCTTGCCTAAACCATCGGCCATTACCTCTACTGCGAGGGCGGCGAGGATCAGGCCCATCAAACGTGTCATCACATTGATGCCGGTTTTGCCGAGCACGCGGGCAATCGGCTCTGCCAGTGCAAAACACACCGCGGTAGCCAGACCTATCACCACGCCATAGACCACCAGGGTGCCGAGTTGCATCACCGTTTGCGCCTTCTGCGCGTAGATGACGACGGTGGACATGGTGGCCGGGCCGGTGAGCAGGGGAATCGTCAGCGGCACCACGGCGATGCTGGCACCCATGGCGGCTTTTTCGGCGCCGTCTTCCATGTCGTTGGTCAGTGGTTTGGCTTCGGCGGGCTGGGCGTTCAGCATGTTCATGGAGCTGATGAGCAGCAGCATGCCGCCGCCGACCTGAAAGCTCGCCAGCGAGATGCTGAAGAAATCCAGGATCTTCAGGCCCAGCAGGGCGCTGATGGCAATCACCAGGAATGCGCTGAACGATGAAATCAGGATGGTGCGTTTGCGTTGCGCACTGGAAAACCCCTGCGTGTAGTGAATAAAAAATGGCACGATGGCCAAGGGGTTCACGATCGCGAGCAGGGTGATCAGCGGCTTGAAGTCCATCTAGCGTGCTCCGGAAATATCGAGCAGCGCGCCGGTGGTGTAGCTGGATTTTTCGGACAGCAGCCAGACGATGGATTCGGCCACTTCGCTTGCCTTGCCAGCGCGCTGCATCGGCAACTGGGGCGCCATGTCTGCGGCGCGGTCCGGTCGGCCGCCTGAGGCATGAATCTCGGTTTCGATGATGCCGGGACGCACAGCATTGACGCGTATGCCTTCAGCTGCGACCTCTTTGGACAGGCCCAGCGTGAAGGTGTCAATCGCGCCTTTGGCGGCCGCGTAGTCGACGTAGCTGCCGGGCGCGCCCATCCGCGCGGCAGCGCTGGAGACATTGACGATGGCACCGCCCTCGCCGCCGTAAAGTGTGCTCATGCGTTTGACGGCTTCGCGCGCGCAGAGAAAGGAGCCGAAGACGTTGATCGCGAACATGCGTTTGAGCCGCGCCAGCGTGATGCCGTCGACCCGCGTGTTCACATCGACCACACCGGCGTTGTTGACGAGTGCGGTCAGGCGGCCGAATTTGGCGTCGACTTTTTCGAACATGGCCGTGACCTGCTTTTCGTCCGACACGTCGGCCTGCACGGTGATGGCCTGGCCGCCACCGGCGCGGATCTGTCGCACCACTTCATCGGCGGCCAGCGAGTTGCTGGTGTAGTTGACGGCCACCGCGTAGCCTTCGCGTGCCGCCAGCAGCGCGGTGGCAGCACCGATGCCGCGCGAGCCGCCTGTGATCAAGACTGTTTTGGACAAAACCGAACTCCTGCAAAAAGTGGCAATCCGATGTACAAACAGCGGTTGCGCCAGCTACTCTACTTTATTGCCTGGGCCGGCATTCACATTTTTTACATCAGGAGCAAACACACCATGGGTAAATTCATCGACCTCAAGGCCGCAGACGGTTTCACTTTCCCGGCTTACGTGGCTGAACCGTCAGGCAAGCCCAAGGCAGCTGTCGTCGTGCTGCAGGAAATCTTCGGTGTGAACTCACACATCCAGCAGGTCACCGACCGCTTCGCGGCCCAGGGTTACCTCGCCGTCGCACCGCAGATGTTCGAGCGCGTAGAAAAAGGCGTGGACACCGGCTACAACGAGGCCACGATGAAGGCCGGCATTGCGCTGAAGGCCGCCGTGCTGGCATTGCCGGGCGACGCGCTCATGAAGGACATCCAGGCATCCATCGACTACGCCGCCAAAGCCAGCGGCGGCAAGGTCGGCATCATCGGTTTCTGTTTCGGTGGCCTGATGGCCTGGCGCTCGGCCGACATGCTCAGCGGCCTGAGTGCAGCCGTGCCTTATTACGGCGGCGGCATGGTGGCGCCAGAAGAAATCGCGCGCAAGCCCAAGTGCCCGGTGATGGCCCATCTCAGCGACCACGACCACTCTGCACCCATGGAAGGCGTGAACGCCCTCATCAAGGCGCACCCGGAAGTCGAAGTGCACGTCTACAACGCCGACCACGGCTTCAACTGCGACCAGCGCGGCGCGTACAACGAAGAGGCCGCTACGAAGGCACGCGGGCTGACGCTGGCGTTCTTCGCCAAACACCTCGACTGAGCGCCATGCGTGCGCTGCGCCTTGCCATGGCCACGCTGGTCGCAGCGGGGGCCTTTTCCACCGCCGCGCACGCAGCCGACTACAGCGGCCCGCTGTTTGATGCACACATGCATTACAACGTCGAGGCGGCGAACGGCCCGCACCCGATTGCCGATGTTCTTGCGCGCATGCAGCGCAACGGCGTCAGGGCGGTGGTGTCCAACTCGCGGCCCAATGACGGCACCAAGGCGCTGGCCGCTTCCGATGCGACGCGCAAGGCGGGTGTCACCGTCGTGCCCTTCATTCGCCTGTACCGCAACCGCGCCGACTACGACAACTGGTTCCGCGATGAGACCATCTACACCATGGTCGAAACCGAGTTTGCACGCGGCGTCAGCGGCGACCAGGCCGGCGCGTACAAGGGCATAGGCGAGTTCCACCTCTACGACAGCGCCAACGCCAACGGCCCGGTGGCGAAAAAGCTGATGCAGTTTGCCGCAAAGAACAAGCTCGCCGTGCTCGCGCATGTGGACGATGTGGCCATCGACCTTTTGATGGCGCACATTCCCAACGCACCTGATGCCAGGCTGATCTGGGCGCACACCGGCATAGGCGGCGCGCCGGTGTCGCGGGTCGACGCGCTGTTCGCGAAGTACCCGCAGCTGATCGGTGAACTGTCGTATCGCCCGGGCCTGATCTGCGAGGGTGGGAAGCTCTGTGCAGAGTGGCGCACTCTGCTGCTGAAGTACCCCGGCCGCTTCATGATTGGCTCGGACACCTGGGTCAACCAGCGCTGGACGCAGTACGACGAGCTGATGAAGGGTTACCGCACCTGGCTGGGCGATTTGCCACCCGATGCGGCGCGAAAGATTGCCTGGGACAACGCAGCCAACCTGTTCGGCGTGAAGTGATCCAGCTTCACCACTCCCCCAGCAGCGCCGCCATGGCGCCTTATATTTTGCTGGAGGAAATGGGCGTGCCATTTGAAAAAATCAATGTCGACACGGCCCAGGGCGCGCACCGTTCGGACGTCTATAAAAGACTGAACCCCAACGGCCTCGTGCCGGTGCTGGTCGATGGCGACCTGGTGCTTTATGAAAGTGCGGCAATCTGCCTGCACCTGTGTGACACGCATCCGCAGGCGGGGCTGGCACCTGCCGTCGGCACTGTGGCGCGCGCCCATTTCTACAAGTGGCTGATGTGGCTGACCAACACGCTGCAGGCGACGCTGATTGTTTATTTTTACCCGGAAAGATGGGTGAAGGACGGTGACGCCTCGCGCGCGGCCGAGCTGAAAGCGCAGGCCGAGCTCAAGGTCGATGGCCTGCTGGCGCAACTGGATGCGGAATTGGCGCGGCTCGAAGTGGTTGGCGCTTCGCCCTGGCTGGTGGGCGGCGAATTTTCGGCGGTGGATGTGTATGCGCTCATGCTCTGCCGCTGGACGCGCAATTTTGCGTCCACCACGCCTGCGCGTGGGCGGCCCCACGTCGGGCCTTACCTGCAGCGGGTGCTGGCGCGTCCGGCAGTGCAGCGGGTGTTTGCGGCCGAGGGCCTGGCGCAGCCCTGGGTCTAGAGCAGCTGCCGGCGCTGGCAGCTGGTTGCTCACTAATTAATAGCTGCTCACGCTCATGTTTAAAGGGCTGGAGCCAGATTTGACCCCCGAAAACGGCCTTTTTTGAAGCTTTTAGGTAGGTTTGAGGGCATCTCAAACGCTTTTAAGGCAATTTTTAACGTATACGGCAAAAATTTAACGTACACGTTAAAATTCGGGCGATGGTACGGGTTCAGGGGACGCTGGCCGCCGGGTTGCCCCCTGTTGCGCGCTGGGCCTGCTCAATCTGGTTGATGAGTTTTTCGGGGTCTGTGTCTTCCTTGAGGACACGCAGGTCGGTGTCGGCCGGGTCGTCCACACCGACCTTGCGCGCGATGCGCTCCAGCAACTGCAGCATTTTGGTGTTCTCCTGTTCGGTCAGCAGGTTGATCTGCAGGTCGAGCTGGTTGCGCCTGTCGCTGATGCGGAGTTCGTAGTTCTGGCTGATCAGGATAAAGGACGACAGGAAAATCGCCTCCAGCGACACGACCAGCGTCAAAAACGTGAAGGGATAGGGGTCGAAATGGTGGACGCCGGGCAGGGTGTTGAAGGCGAGCCAGGTGGCGAACGCCACGACGTGTATCCAGACAAAAGACATCGAGCCACAAAAGCCCGCGATGAAGGCTGCCATGCGGTCGGCGCGGCTGCGATTGGCCAGTGCAGCCTGTTCGACGCGGCGCATGGACTGTACGTTTTCGCGTGTGAGGTCGTCGGCGCAAAAATTGGCCGACTGGTGCAGGTGTTGTCCGGGCAATGCACTCATGGCAGAACTCCTGATATGTTTGTTTTTTGTGCGACCGCAGGTTGCGAGCCGGGTGGCGTCAGGTGCCAATCTGGCGCCGGGTGTACAGCGCATCTGTGGTGGCCGCGCCGCTGGCTGTATTGTCGAAAATGCACCAGACAGCGGCGTCGGACGCTGCCGCGAACTGCAGCCGGACGGCAAGCGCATCGAGTACATCGCGCGGATAGGCTGAGTAGTAAACGCGCGGTGAGCCGTGCAGCCTGACATACACCAGCCCGCCATAACCGCCCGGCTGGCGCCCGGGCTCGAACAGCACCGGGTCCGCCAGCACACGCGCCACGCGGTGCTGCGCCAGCAGGGCGTCTGCACTGTCCGTGAACCAGCTTTTGTGTCGCGCCTCCAGCGCGGCAGGGCCGTCATGCAGGGTGCGAAACGTTTTAAGGAAGCGGCCCGTCTGCGCCGCATTCAGCGCCAGGCTGGGCGGGAGCTGTATCAGCAGGCAGCCGAGTTTGCCGCCCAGGCCGCCCGCCTGCGCCAGGAAGTCGACAAGCTCCGTGTTGCAGGCTGCCAGGCGCTTGTCGTGGGTGATGCTTTTGGGCAACTTGACCGAAAAACGGAACGCCGCAGGTACGCTGTCTGCCCAGCGCTGATAGCTTGTGCGCTGGTGAGGGCGGTAAAACGATGAGTTGATTTCAACGGCGTTCAGCCGTGCGGCGTAGCGTTCGAGGTGGCTGCCACCGGCGGGGAAATCGGGCCACGACTGGCGCGGCAGGCTCCAGCCGGCGCAGCCCAGACGAATGTGTTCGGAGTTGGTGTGCGGCGGCATGATTCATGATGCCGCTGCCGCCTTTGCGGCGGTGTAGGTTGCCGGCCTTGTTTACCGCAGGTCTGCGCGCAGGCGGTCGAGCCTGCGCTCGGCGGCCAGCGCCGCATCGCGCGCATCGGCAATCCGGCGGTCCGAGCGCGAGAGCTGTTCGCGCAACTCGGCCCTGCGGGCATCGGACGTCTTGCCGTCACGCAGTTCGGTGTCCATGGCGCGCTGTTCGCGCTGCAGCCTCGCCACGGCGGCGCGGTTGTTGTACACGGCATAAGCCGCCTGATGAAATAGCCGGAAGTTCTGGTCTATCTGCGGTGGGCACACGCCCGCGTAACTGCGCCCGGCCAAGCCCTGGTTCATGGCGTTGTCCAGCCTGCAATAACTCTGCAATCCCTGATCGCGGCCCGCGCGGTAGATGGCCAGGTCCACATGCTGGCCGACCTTGCTGCAGGATTCGTAATAGTCGGCACTGCGGTCCACCAGGCCCTGGCTCCCATCCTGCAGGCCGCGCCGGCCCCAGTCGGCGGTCGCGCATTCAGCCGGGGTCATGGCTTCGCACCCGGCCAGCGCGGCCAGCAGCGTTGCAAGTAAAAACACCAGCAGGGTGCGGCCTGAAAAAAACGTCATGCGTGGGTGTACGTGGGTGTGGGTGGGCGGCCGCAGGATGGGAAAAGCGGCTCAGTTTCGCGTGCGTGCGATGTACTGCTTGCGCCAGAACACCGTGCCGACGACGACGACGATGAGCATCATCAGGCCAACCGTCCACCAGAAGCCGGAGATATGGTGAATCAGCGGCATGAACTCGAAGTTCATGCCGAAAAAACCGGTGATGAGGTTGAGCGGCAGAAAGATCGCGGTCAGCGCGGTCAGCGTGCGCATGATGTCGTTGGTGCGGTTGCTTTGCGCGCTGAAGTGGATCTGCACCACGGTTTCAGCTGATTGCTCCAGCCGGCGTGCATGGTGCACCACGCGGTCGATGTGCTCGATCACATCGCGTGCGCGGGCCACCAGCTGGTCGCGTTGGGCCTGGGCCGCGAGGGTGGCTTCGGTCGCGCTGGGCAACTGCACGGAGATGTTTTTCATGAATGACGACAGGGGCTGCTCACGCAGTGTGTCCAGCCACTCCTGCATGGCGTCGTGCTGCCCGTCGCACAGATCTTCCAGCACGTGCAGCTGGCCACGCGCCGTCATCAGCGCGCCCCAGTTGCTGAAGCGTGTGCTCGGCTTGAGCAGTTCGGCCTGCCAGTGCTCGAGCTGCTTGGTGAGTTCCTTGCGCAGGTCCAGGTAGCTGTCGACCATGGCATTGACCATGCGCAGTACCAGGTCGGCCGGGCTCACGGGTAGCCGGTTGCGCGAGAGGATGGGGTCCTGGCGGCTGGTCTCGACGCTGAATTTGGCATCGGCCAGAAAGCGCTGGATAAAACTTTTTGCAGCGTAGCAACCATGCGGATGCACGCTGATCAGGAAACGGTCGAACACCGCGAAGCCCACGGCTTTCGAGCTGATGCGGTTGAAGGCCGGCATGCCGCCGCGCGGCTTGATGCGCGCCTGGCCGCCCTGGCCGTGATAACTCTCGATGGCCGCTTCGTGCTCGGCTTCGCTCTGGGATTCGAATTGCGTTGCCAGCCGCCTGAAGATGATCAGGTCGTAAATGGAGGTCGAGTCGTAGTGCGACGGGTGCACGGCGCTGGCCAGATCCTGGCAATGCAGGTCGAGCAGCGGTGAACCGCCCAGGCGCTGGGCGGCCTCCTGCAGTTGTGGCCGCGCACTTTCGAACTCTTCGCGGTCCAGCAGCATCCAGACAAACCCGTCGACCGGCGGCTGGGCCGGAACGGCATCCACAAAACGCAGGCTGTCGGAGGTGAATTCGATGATCTGCACGTGAAGGCCTGACGGGTTGGTGAGTGGATTGCCGGTCGCCGGTGTTATTACTGCTTTTGCAGCAGGCGTGCAGCTTCCAGCGAGAAGTAGGTCAGCACGCCATCGGCGCCTGCGCGCTTGAAGGCCAGCAGGCTTTCCATCATCACGGCGTCGTGGTCCAGCCAGCCGTTTTGTGCGGCCGCCTTGAGCATCGCGTATTCCCCGCTGACCTGATAGGCGAAGGTCGGCACCCTGAACTCATCCTTCACGCGGCGCACCACGTCGAGGTAGGGCATGCCGGGCTTGACCATCACCATGTCGGCGCCTTCGGCGATGTCCATCGCGACTTCGCGCAGGGCCTCGTCGGTGTTGCCGGGGTCCATCTGGTAGACCTTTTTGTCAGCCTTGCCGAGGTTGCCGCTGGAGCCCACAGCATCGCGGAACGGGCCGTAGAACGCGCTCGCATACTTGGCGCTGTAGGCCATGATGCGGGTGTGGATCAGTTTTTTCGCTTCAAGCGCGGCACGGATCGCGCCAATGCGGCCGTCCATCATGTCGCTGGGCGCGACGATGTCGACTCCGGCCTCGGCCTGGCACAGCGCCTGCTGCACCAGCACCTCGACCGTTTCGTCATTCATGATGTAGCCCTTGTCGTCGGGCAGGCCGTCCTGGCCGTGCGTGGTGAAGGGGTCCAGCGCCACATCGGTCATCACCCCCAGTTCAGGGAAACGTTTTTTGAGCTCGCGCACCACACGCGGCACCAGGCCGTCGGGGTTGGTGGCTTCCTTGCCGTCCCAGGTCTTGAGTGACCCATCGATGACCGGGAACAGCGCCATCACGGGAATGCCGAGCTTCACGCACTCTTCGGCCACCGGCAGCAAAAGATCCAGGCTGAGGCGTTCCACGCCGGGCATGGAGGCCACAGCTTCGCGGCGCTGCTGGCCGTCGAGCACAAACACCGGGTAAATCAGGTCGTGCGCGGTGAGGGCGTTTTCGCGCACCAGGTTGCGGGTGAAGGCATCGCGCCGGAGGCGGCGCGGCCGGCCTGCCGGGAAGGGCGCGAAGTTGGAGGCGTGCAGGGTCATGGGCAAATTGTGCCAAAGCTTTCCATCCGGCCCCAGGTATTTGGTACGGTGCCGGCCAGCCGGGCCATACCGGGGCGGATGGAGAGTGTTGTTTTATGCCCAATTATTTACTTAGTCGCCTCAGAATAACTTGCGGGCCGCGGGCGCGAATGTTTAAATTCGCCTGTGTGGTGATCAACTTGATGACCGCATCCCGCTTTTCCTCCCTGAGCGGGGCCTTCGCGTGTCAAAACAACGAGGCTTGAGCGCCCGGTTGGCTCCATGCCACCCGGGCATTTTTTTGCCCGGCGCGCCCATAAATCCGTTTGAGCGGCGAATTGCGGCGTTGCGAGGTGCTCGCAATCCTCATGTACACAAGTACATTCCGGTTGCTGCGCGCCTCGCGCCTTGCACTTCATCCCCTCAAACGAATTTCTGGGCACACCGTCGCGATCGTTTAATGGCCGGGAATAAACTAGCGTCCATGCTCTGGGTCAAATCGCTTCATATTGTTTTTGTGGCCAGCTGGTTTGCCGGGCTGTTTTACCTGCCGCGCATTTTTGTGAACCTGGCCATGGTGCCGGCTGAAAGTTTGGCTGAACGTGAGCGCTTGCTTTTGATGGGGCGCAAGCTGTTGCGGTTCACGACTTTTCTGGCTGTTCCAGCTCTGGTGTTTGGGCTGTGGCTTTTTCTGGGTTACGGCATCGGCAAGGGAGCGGGCTGGATGCATGCCAAGCTGTTGGTCGTGGTGCTCGCTTTGGGCTATCACCATGCCTGCTGGATGCTGCTCAAGAAATTCATCGCCGGGCGCAATACGCGCAGCCACCGCTGGTACCGTTTCTTTAATGAAGTGCCGGTGTTGCTGCTGCTTGTTGCCGTCATTCTGGTTGTCGTCAAACCCTTTTAAACGTCAAGGGAAGCCGCATGACCTCCCCGATTTCGCCAGCAGACGCCGACGAACCGGCTTTGCCGGGCGTCAAGCGTCGTCCCCTGCAAGGGGAAAAGAACCTACACGGAGCGCAGCGCAGTGAGGGGCGATAGGGGTGAACCAAATACGGTGAAAACCTCCGCCTGGCCGCTGGCGCTGGCGATGATTTGCCTGGTCGTGTACGCCAGCCTTTATCCCTTTGCCGAATGGCGGGATCAGGGCATCTCGCCCTTCGTTTTCCTGACGGCGCCGCTGCCCAAATACTGGACCGGTTTTGATGTCGCGGCCAACCTCGGCGGGTACATGCCGCTGGGTTTTTTGCTGGCGCTGTCGGCCTTGCGCAGTGGCCGCATCAAATGGGCGGTGACGGTCGCTGTGCTGGCGTCGGGCCTGTTGTCGCTGGGCATGGAATCCCTGCAAAGTTACCTGCCGCGCCGCATTCCCTCCAACGTCGACCTCGTGCTGAACATCGCCGGTGCCTGGACCGGCGCCTGCATTGCATGGGCGCTTGAAGCGCTCGGCATCGTGGACCGCTGGAGCCGGTTTCGGGCGCGCTGGCTGGCGCGGGACGCGCGCGGTGCGCTGGTGCTTTTGATGCTCTGGCCGATCGCGCTGCTGTTTCCTGCTTCGGTGCCCATGGGGCTGGGCCAGGTGCTGGAGCGGCTGGAAATCGCGCTCGCAGAAGCGCTGGCCGACACGCCTTTCCTGGCGTGGCTGCCGGTGCGCGAGATCGAACTGCAGCCCCTGGTGCCGGGGAGCGAGCTGATGTGTGTGGCCCTGGGCGCGCTGATCCCCTGCCTGCTGGGCTATTCGGTCATACGGGCAATCTGGCAGCGGGCGGTTTTCTCGCTGGTCATCCTGTCGATGGGCATAGGCGCGTCGGCCCTGTCTGCCGCCCTGAGTTATGGCCCGGACCATGCCTGGGCCTGGCTGGACCTGCCCGTGCAGGCCGGGCTGTGGCTGGCCGTGGTGCTGGCCATTGTGTTGCTGCCCCTGGGGCGGCGTGGCGCTGCAGCGTTTGCACTGCTGGCGCTGGCCACGCACCTGGCGCTGCTGAACCAGGCACCGGCCAGTGCCTACTTTGCACAGACGCTGCAAACCTGGGAGCAGGGGCGTTTCATCCGCTTTCACGGCATTGCGCAGTGGCTGGGCTGGTTCTGGCCGTACGCCGCGCTTCTTTATCTGCTGATGCGGCTGTCGGGCCGCGAGCAGGCTGCAACGCCCGGTACGTAAAATCGGTGCATGAACCCAGCCACTTCTCCAGCGCCCGCACCAACGTCCTATTACGAACGGCATATTTTTTTCTGCCTCAACCAGCGCAAGCCCGGCGAAGAATGCTGCGCCGACCACCGCGCCCAGGAGGGTTTTGACCGCTGCAAATCCGCTGTCAAGAAAGCCGGGCTCTCGGGGCCGGGCCAGGTGAGGGTCAACAAGGCCGGCTGCCTTGACCGCTGCGCTGGCGGGCCGGTGGCGGTCGTTTACCCGGAAGCCGTCTGGTACACCTATGTGGACGAGCACGACATTGACGAAATCGTCGAGTCGCACCTGAAAAACGGCAAGGTCGTGGAGCGCCTGTTGACGCCGCCCGGCGTGGGCCGTTGAGACCGGCGGGCACCGCATGAATTCCCAGACCCGGAAAACCGTTGTTCAAGGCGCTGCCGGCGCGATTGAAGTGGCCATCGACGCGCCTTCGGGCGATGCGCAAAACAAGGGCATGGCCGTGATTGCGCACCCGCACCCGCTGTTTGGCGGCACCATGGACAACAAGGTGGTGCAGACCCTGGCGCGTGCATTCACCCAGTGCGGCTGGACCGCCGTGCGCTTTAATTTCCGGGGCGTGGGCGGCACTGAGGGTACCCACGACGAAGGCCGGGGCGAGCTCGATGACCTGCTGGCCGTGGTGGCTGGCGTGGCGCCGCAAGGGCCTTTGTGCCTGGCCGGATTTTCATTCGGGGCTTTTGTCACCACACATGCTTTCGAAAAGTTGAACGCCGCGCGTGCGATTGAGAAGCTGGTGCTGGTTGGCACGAGTGTGAGCCGCAGCGTCGCTGCGCCGGTGGATGCCGCCGCACACTTGAAAACCCTGGTCGTCCACGGCGAGGCGGACGATACCGTGGCCCTGTCGGCAGTGATGGATTGGGCCAGGCCGCAGGCACTTCCTGTTACGGTTATCCCCGGTGGCGGCCATTTCTTTCATGGACAATTGCCGCTGCTGAAAAACCTCGTGGTTCGCCACCTGTCCTCCACTGTGGCCTGACGCTGCAAATCCCCCTCTTTTTATTCCCGAACCACCGGATTTCTCCATACATGTTCTGTTTTCTCAAGGCTGACAAGGCCGTTTCAGGCCTGCTGTTCGCCACGGCCGTTCTTGCGTCGTCCTTCGCCCAGGCCCAGGCGCCGCAACCGCCTGAAATCGCCGCACGCTCGTATTTGCTGCTGGATGTCACGGCCAACCAGATCCTGGCCGCCAAGGACATCGACTCGCCGGTGGAGCCCGCCTCACTTACCAAGCTGATGACCGAGTACCTGGTGTTCGATGCGCTCAAGGCCAAAAAAATCGACCTGAAACAGACGCTCCCCGTCAGCGAGCGCGCCTGGAAGATGCCGGGTTCGCGCATGTTTATCGACCCCAAGATGCAGGTGCCGGTCGAAGACCTGATCAAGGGCATGGTGGTGCAGTCGGGCAATGACGCCACCATGGCGCTGGCCGAAGGCGTGGGCGGCAGCGCCGAGCACTTTGTGCAGCTCATGAATGAGCAGGCCAAGGCGCTGGGCATGAAGTCCACCGGCTACAAGAACCCGGAAGGCCTGACGGAAGCCGGCCACACCACGACAGCCCGCGACCTGAGCATTCTGGCCACCCGCCTGATGACGGATTTCCCGGACTACGTGGGTTATTCGGCCATCAAGAAGTACCGCTATCCCGGCACGCCGGCAGCCAATGACACGAATCGCAACACCTTGCTGTTTCGTGACCCCAGCGTCGATGGCCTGAAGACAGGCCACACCGAGGCGGCGGGCTATTGCATCATCGCCACCGCGAGGCGCGATTTCCCCAATCTGGGTGCTGGTGGCGCGCCGGGTGGCCGCCGGTTGCTCGCGATTGTGCTGGGTACCACCAGTGACGCTGCGCGCGCCAATGAATCCCAGAAGCTGCTGAACTGGGGTTACACGGCGTTTGAAGCCGTCAAGCTGTTTGATGCCAACCAGGCTGTGGTGTCGCCCAGTGTCTGGAAGGGCAAGGCCAATGTGGTCAAGCTGGGCCAGTTCCAGTCTGTGGTGGTGGCCGTGCCAGCCGGGGCGGGCGCCAAACTCAAGACCCAGGTCGCCAGGCCTGAGCCGCTGGTCGCACCTTTCACGCGCGGACAGCGCATCGGCAGTCTCAAGGTCACGGCGGGTGACAACCCTGCGGTGGTCGCTGAAGTCCCCCTGGTGGCGCTGGAAGCGGTCGAAGAGGCCGGTATTCTGGGCCGGGCCTGGGACGCCGTCCGTCTGTGGGTGAAATAAGGCGGACTTAATAAGGCGGGCCTGGCCCGGCCGTCGCGCCAAAACATCGGCGGGACAGCCAAATCCACCGGTCTGGCGCGGGTTTGGGGTCAAAACCAGCCCGCAAACCGCGCCAGATTTGCGGCCCATGGCCCAAACTGCTACACTCGAAGGCTTTTCTGGATTTCCAGAGAGATCTCCGTTTTCATCTTCCGCGATCGAAAAGCAGCGAAGGGTCAACGGTTAATTCACGCTTTACTGTTAGTTTCAAACGTTTGGGACGTTTTCAATGCCAACCATTAATCAGCTAGTC
>JAZKDR010000035.1:0-11422 GCA_040387435.1 Pseudomonadota bacterium | reverse complement strand
CCTGTGTAGGGGTGTCGCCAAGTTGGTTAAGGCACCGGATTTTGATTCCGGCATTCGCAGGTTCGACTCCTTCCACCCCTGCCAAATTTTTCAGGAATTGCCGAAAAGGCGATTCCAGAGCACATCAGACCCGCAGCTCGCGGGTCTGTGTGTTTTCAGCGACATAAAGCGACGATTGTTCAGGCATTGGCCTTTTAGAATGACAGCCACGACTCCAACATCGACACAAGCTGGGCCTTACATGCAAACGCACCACCCCGAGTTCATGCTGTTCACTGGCAATGCCAACCCCAGCATGGCCGCCGAAATTGCCCAGAACCTGGGTATTTCACTGGGTGCAGCCCATGTGGGCCGCTTCTCCGACGGTGAAGTGACGGTGGAAATCCAGCAGAACGTGCGTGCACGCGATGTGTTTGTGGTGCAGTCCACCTGCGCGCCGACGAACGAGAACCTGATGGAACTGCTCATCATGGTCGATGCGCTCAAGCGTTCATCGGCACAGAGCATTGCCGCCGTGATTCCCTACTTCGGTTATGCGCGCCAGGACCGCCGCCCGCGTTCGGCCCGCGTGCCGATCAGCGCCAAGGTGGTGGCCAACATGCTGCAGGCCGTGGGCGTGTCGCGCGTGTTGACGATGGATCTGCATGCTGACCAGATCCAGGGCTTTTTTGACATTCCGGTCGACAACATTTATGCGTCGCCGGTGCTGCTGGGCGACCTGCGGCAGAAAAATTATTCCGACCTGATGGTGGTGTCACCTGACGTCGGCGGTGTGGTGCGTGCACGTGCATTGGCCAAGCAGCTCGGCTGCGACATGGCCATCATCGACAAGCGCCGCCCCAAGGCGAACGTGTCTGAAGTGATGCACGTCATCGGCGACATCGAAGGCCGCAACTGCGTGATCATGGACGACATGATCGACACGGCCGGCACGCTGGTCAAGGCGGCCGAAGTCCTGAAGGACCGCGGCGCCAAAAAGGTTTACGCGTATTGCACGCACCCGATTTTTTCGGGCCCTGCAATAGACCGCATCGCGCAGGGTGCGGCGCTCGACGAAGTGGTGATCACCAACACCATTCCGCTCAGCGCCAACGCCATGGGATGCAAGAAGATTCGGCAGCTCTCCGTGGCGCCGCTGATCGCAGAAACGATTCAGCGCATCGCCAAGGGTGAGTCTGTGATGAGTTTGTTTTCGGACCAGGACCAGCCGGCCCTGATCTGAAGCAAAAGGTGCTGCACGGCCAATTCGGGCTGTGCGGTTTTTTGCAAAGAGTAGTTGACCCGCCAGCGGGTTAAAGAAATTTGCGCGGGGTGTGACTGGTCGCGGTTCACCCTATCAAGGAGTAAGTTATGAAATTCGTCGCTTTTGAGCGCGCCAAGCAGGGCACGGGTGCGAGCCGCCGTCTCCGCATCACCGGTCGTACGCCCGGTATTGTTTACGGTGGCACCGGTGAACCCACGCTGATCGAAATCGATCACAACGCGTTGTTCCACGCCATCAAGAAAGAAGCTTTCCACGCCTCCATCCTCGAGATGGAACTGGGCGGCAAAGAACAAAAAGTTCTGCTGCGCGACCTGCAAATGCACCCGTACAAGCAGCAGATCCTGCACATCGACTTCCAGCGCGTCGAAGCCAAGACCCGCATGACCGTAAAGGTGCCGCTGCACTACAGCGGCGAGGAAAACTCCCCAGCCGTCAAGGCCGATGCCTGCATCGCCAACCACGTCCTGACCGAGCTGACCATCTCCTGCTTCCCTGCAGACATCCCCGAGTTCATCGCTGTTGACCTCTCCGGCCTGACCAAGGGCAAGTCCCTGCACGTCAAGGACATCACCCTGCCAAAGGGCGTGAAGTTCGTCGTCAAGGGCCAGGAAAACCCGGTTCTGGTGTCTGTGTCTTCCGCATCGGAAGAAGCCGAGGCCGACGCTGCAGCAGCCGCTGCAGCCGCAGTGCCGGTTGACCCGAAAGCAGCCAAGGCAGCCGCTGCCAAGGATGCCAAGGCCAACGCCGCCAAAGACGCCGCCAAACCTGCAGCCAAGAAGTAATCCACCCGGACCGCTTCCTGCTCAAGGCTTGACTGCCGCGGCCCATACCTTCACCGGTATGGGCCGTTTTTATTGGGCGCCCTCTAAAATCGGGCGGATGAAAGTTTTGCAATGATCAAGCTCTTCGTGGGCCTCGGCAATCCAGGCGCCGAATATGAAGCCACACGCCACAACGCCGGTTTCTGGTGGGTCGATGAACTCGCGCGCGAGCTGAAAGCGCCCCTGAACTTCGACAAGAGTTATTCGGGCCTGGTCGCGCGCACCACGGCTGCCGGCCAGACCGTCTGGCTGCTGGAGCCGCAGACCTTCATGAACCTGTCGGGCAAGTCGGTGGGCGCACTGGCGCGCTTTTTCAAGATCCAGCCCGAGGAAATCCTGGTGGCCCATGACGAGCTCGACATCGTGCCCGGCCAGGTCAAGCTCAAGTTCGGCGGCAGCCACGCCGGCCACAACGGCCTGCGCGACATCCACGCCCAGCTGGGCACCGGCGACTACTGGCGCCTGCGCATAGGCGTGGGCCACCCGGGCATCAAGTCCGAGGTCATCAACTGGGTGCTGAAAAAGCCTTCCCCAGAGCACCGCACCGCAATTGAAGACTGCATTGCCCGGTCGCTGAAGGCCGTGCCGGCCCTGCTGTCGGGCGACATGGAAAAAGCCACCATGCAGATCCACACCAGCACCCCACCCCGCCCCAAGCCCCCGCGCAAGCCGCCGGAGCCTGAAGCAGCGCCGCCTGCGGCCTGAGCGCACGGTTTCCGGTCTGTAGACCTCGCTGCGGAGGCCAAAACGCTATTAAATCAATAGCTGCTTGTGCACGTATCCATTGGCCTGAATGCCAATTTCGGCATCCAAAATGGTCTTTTTTGAGGTTTTCCAGCGCTTTTTTGACGCATTCAGTGGCTGATGCGCACCGTCAATCCATTTAAAGTCTCACAAATCAGTCCTTAATTACTTAAGGATCGATATGTGAGACATTATCTTAAAACCGCTCGATTGGAGTTTCTGCCAAGGCCGAAAAAGACCTGAAAACGGCTTCGGCAGCCCATTTTGAAGTGCCTTTTGGGGCTCCAGCCCTTTAGTTACGAGCGTGAGCAGCTATCAATTCCGAAGCAAATTGACGGAGCGGCGCACGACCAGGGTCAGGGCGCGCTGACCACAGGCACGGACGGCGATGGCGCGGTACCGGTCAGCCGGTAGTATTTCTGCCAGAGCGTTTCTTTCGCCTCGACATGCTGCGGGTTCACCGGAATGCAGGCGACCGGGCAGACCTGCACGCACTGCGGCTCTGCAAAATGCCCGACGCACTCGGTGCACTTGCTGTGGTCGATCTCGTAAATGTTCTCGCCCATGTAGATGGCCTGGTTGGGGCACTCGGGCTCGCACACATCGCAGTTGATGCACTCGTCGGTGATCATCAGGGCCATGTTCAGGCGCCTTTTGATGCCGCATCGTGTGCGGTTTTCAGGGCCGCGGCAACGCCCGGGCTGACCATTGCGGCGACGGTGCCGCCCAGCTTGCTGATCTCGCGCACCAGTGTGCTGCTGATGCAGGCCAGCGGCGCGTCGGGCAGCAAAAAGACGGTTTCGACCTCGGGCCGCAGCTTGCGGTTCATCGCCGCCATCTGGGCTTCGTAGTCGAAGTCGGTCAGGTTGCGGATGCCGCGCACGACAGCCGTGGCCTTTTGCGCGGCACAAAAATCCATGATGAGGCCGTCAAACGGCAGCACGCTGACGTTGGGCATGTCGTGGCAGGCCGCCTCGACCAACGCCACGCGCTGCGCCAGCGTGAACAGTGTTTTTTTGTGGTGGGCGATGGCCACGGCGATCACCAGGTGGTCAAACAGCCCGGCGGCGCGGCGCACCACATCAACGTGACCGAGCGTCACCGGGTCAAACGTGCCCGAATAAACCGCTGTGCGTGAGGTCGTTGAAGTGGGGGTAGGTGCGCTGGCTGCCATGGCGAAATTATGCCCCTGCAGCGTTGACCACAGCCTCGACCGTAGTTTTGGTGAGCAAATGGAAGTGCACGGCGCCCGCCTTGCCGAAGCGGTGCACCTTCAGGCCCAGCGGGGCCAGTTCCTCGTCCGTCCAGGCCTTGGGGGCTTCCAGGTACACAAAACCAGTGGCGTGCACCGCCTGCGCCGCGGCTTTCAGCGCCGGCTCGAACAGCGCCGATTCATAAGGCGGGTCCAGAAACAGCAGTTGCATGCTGCCGGCGCTCAGGCGGCGCAGCAGGCTCACGCCATCGCCGCGTTCAAGCCTGATCACATCGGCCTTGAGTTTGGCCTGCAGCGTCTTGATCTTTTCAAGCAGCACCGGGTCCTGCTCGCACACCAGCACTTCGGCAGCGCCGCGCGACGCTGCTTCGAAACCGAGCACCGCCGTGCCCGCGAACACATCAGCACAGCGCCAGCCGGTCAAATCCTGGCCCAGCCAGTTGAACAGCGTCTCGCGCACGCGGTCGGGCGTGGGCCGCAGGCCGGGCCTGTCGGCCACCGACACCTTGCTGCGCTTGTAGAGCCCGCCGATGATGCGGATTTCGCCCGGCGGCACGGTCTTGCGTGCGACGACCTTGCCTGAGCGGGCAGGTTTTCTGGCGGCTTTGGTTTCTTTGGGTTCAGTGGCTGCAGCGGTGTACTTCAAGGTTTGGCTCCGAGGACGACGGTCACCATTTTCTCAGGTTGCAGCTTCTGCCCGAACGCGGCTTTCACGTCGGCGGCGGTCACGCTGTTGACGCGGTCGGTCCAGGTGTCGAGGTAGGTCAGCGGCAGGTCGTTCCAGGCGATGTTGGAGATGTTGCCCAGCAGCTTGCGGTTGCTGTCGATCAGCAGGGCAAAGCCGCCAATCAGGTTGTCCTTGGCGGCTTTCAGCTCAAGCTCGGTCGGGCCGTCGGCCACAAAGTCACGAAGCACCTTGCGCGTCACCTCCAGCGCCTGTTTGGTCTGGTCCGGCCGTGTCTGCAGGCTGATGGTGAAGGCACCCGCGTGCAGGCCGGGCGAGAAACCGCTGTAGACGCCGTAGGTCAGGCCACGTTTTTCACGCACCTCGTTCGCCAGGCGCGACACAAAACCGCCACCGCCCAGGATGTAGTTGCCCACCAGCAATGAAAAGAACTGCGGGTCCGAGCGTTTGTAGCCGGGCTGGCCCAGCATGACCTGCGCCTGTGCAGAGTCAAACGGAATCACCTTTTCTTCAGCCTGCGTCAATTCCGCCACTTCAGGCACCACCGCCAGTGCCGGCAGGCTGGCACACGGCACCTGCGGCAGCCGCGACAGCAGGCGCTGCGCAATCGCATCGGCCTGCGCGCGGGTGACCGCACCGACCAGGCTGATGCGCGCACGGCAGGCGACGACACCGGCATCGTAGAAAGAACGCATGTCCGCCACGCTGATGCGGTTGACGCTTTCTTCGGTCGTTTCGTTGCCGTAAGGATGTGTGCCGTACACCGCCTTGCCGTAGGCGCGACTGGCCACCACGCCCGGGCGCGTGTACGACTCCTTCAGGCTGGCGATGATCTTCAGGCGGCCGCGCTGCCAGATGTTCTCGGGAAAGGCCGGCTCGCCCATCTGCCTCGCCGCCAGCGCGACAGACTTGTCCAGCAGCGCGGGGTCGGTCAGCGTGCGCAGCGAAAAGCTCATGCGGTCGGCGCCCGCACTGCTGTCGAAACTCGCGCCCAGATCGGCCCAGGCTTCGCCCAGTGCGTTCTCGCCCAGCGCGGGTTGTCCGTCACGCGCAGCCACGCCTTTTTCCAGCATGTTGGCCGTTGCGCTGGCCAGCCCCGCCTTGCCGGCCGGGTCGCGCCGGCCGCCGGCGTCAAAGTCGATCTGCACGTCGAGCATCGGGATCGCCGGGCTTTCGACGAGGTAGACGCGCGCCCCGTTGGCCAGGGTCCATTGCTGAATGGGGATGGCCGCATGGGCGGTATTGCCAACAAAGCCGATAAAACTGAAAGCACCTGCCAGCAGTGCGCTGCGGACGACGGTGTGTTTGAAATGTGAAAGGAGTGTCATAGGTCTTTGCAAGCGCTTCAGTGGCTGGGGACCGCAGGGCCAGGCGTGCGCGGCTTGCGGTTCGGGTCAGGCGGCTGCGGAATCAGGGTCGCCATGGTGAGCTGGTCGTCGCCGAAATAACGCGCGGCGACGGACTGCACTTCAGCGCTGGTGACGGTGCGGAGTTTCGCAATCAGGCGGGCGCTCGCATCCAGCGGCATGCCGTTGATCCAGTTGCTGCCCAGCTCGCGTGCCTGGCTGAACACGCCGTCGAGTTTGTAGGTTTCGCTGGCGGCCCACTGCGTTTTGACGCGGTTGAGTTCAGCCTCGCGCACGCCTTCACGCGCAATCAGCGCGACCTGCTCGCGCAGTGCGGCCACCACCTGCTCGGTGGTCTTGCCGGCGGCGGGTACGCCATCCAGCATGAAGAGCTGCGGGCCACGGCCATACAGGCCGTTCGACGCGCCGGCGCTGTCGGCGATGCGGCTGGCGCCCTCGCCCTGCTCCAGCGCGCGGGACAGCCGTGCGCCGGTGTAGCCGTCCAGCACGGCCGAAAGCACCGTCAGCGCGAGGGCGTCACGGCCGGTCGTGCCACTGCCAGGCGCCGAGGCGTTGTCCATCAGGTCGGCGGCTTCGAGCTTGGGCACCTTGAAGGCCAGCGCCACATAAGCCTGGCTGGCCGTCGCCTTGAAATCAAGCTTTTTCAGGCCGGTCTGCACGGGCTCCAAGCGGGGCTTGCGATCAGGCACAGGCCGCGCGGGAATGCCGCCGTAGTATTTTTCAACCAGGCGCCGCACCTCGGCCACCTGCACATCACCGCTGACCACCACCGCCGCATTGGCGGGCACATACCAGCGGCGGTAAAAGTCGCGCACATCGGCCGGGGTCATGGCATCGAGGTCGCTCATCCAGCCGACGACCGGGCGGCGATAGGGCGAGGCCGTGTAGGTCACGGCAGCGGCCGCTTCATACATCAGCGCACGCGGGGAATCCTCGGTGCGCAAGCGGCGCTCTTCCTTGACCACCTCGATCTCGCGCTTGAACTCGTCATCGGCCCACTGGTTGTTGGCAAAGCGGTCCGCCTCCAGGCGAATCACGTCTTCCAGCCTGTTGGCGGGAATCTGCTGGTGGTAGCCGGTGTTGTCGCGCGAGGTGAAGGCGTTCTCGCGGCCACCCAGCGCCGCCACCAGGCGCGAGAACTCGCCGACCTTCACGGTCGCCGTGCCCTTGAACATCATGTGCTCCAGCGCGTGTGCCACCCCTGACGTGCCGTCTACTTCGTCCATCGAACCCACACGCACCCAGAGCATGTGTGCCGCTGTCGGCGCGCGGTGGTCGGGCTTGATGATGAGCGTCAGGCCGTTGGGCAGCGTGAACTGCTCGACCTTTGGCGCGCTTTGCGCCGCTGCGGGGCCAGAAGTCAATGCCAGCCCGGCAAACACGAAGGATGCAGAAAGCGTCGAATAAAGGGCTGAATTCAGTCGGGGAAAACGGCGAATCATGTGTTTCATAGAATGGTGCGACTCCAAAGCAGGCCCAATGTTCAGTTTCTTCAAGAAAAAATCCCCTCCCCCGGCGCAAGAAGCGGCCGCCACCCCCGCTCCACCAGCGGCGCAACAGCCTGTAACGCCACCGGCAGCACCGGCCACCGGCAGCCTCATCGGCAGCGCGCTGGCGGCCCCGATTGATGTCGCTGCGATTGCCTTGGCACCCGAGCGCGAGCGCTGGCTGGCCAAGCTTACCTCGGGTTTGCGCAAGACCGGCTCCAGCATTTCCGGCGTCTTTACAGGCACGCAAATTAACGACGCCCTGTACGAAGACCTGGAAACCGCGCTGCTGATGGCCGACACCGGCGTCAAGGCGACCACCTTTTTGCTCGACGATGTGAAAAAGCGCGTGAAAGACAGCGGCGTGACGCACCCCGTCGCCGTGCGCAACATCCTGCTTGAATCGCTGGCCAAGCTCCTCAAGCCGCTGGAGCAGCCGCTGGTCATAGGCCAGCAGCAGCCCACCGTCATCATGGTCGCGGGCGTGAACGGCGCGGGCAAGACGACCTCCATCGGCAAACTCACCAAACACCTGGCCACCGAAGGCGCCTCGGTGCTGCTGGCGGCCGCCGACACCTTCCGCGCCGCCGCGCGCGAGCAGCTCAGCGTCTGGGCCGACCGCAACACCGTCGAGATCATCAGCCAGGAAGGCGGCGACCCCGCCGCCGTGGCTTTTGATGCCGTCAGCGCTGGCAAGGCGCGCGGCAAGGACGTGGTGCTGGTCGACACGGCCGGGCGTTTGCCGACACAGCTTCATTTGATGGAAGAGCTGAAAAAGATCAAGCGTGTCGTGCAGAAGGCAGACGGCACGGCACCACATGAGATTCTTCTGGTGATTGACGGCAACACCGGCCAGAACGCGCTGTCGCAGGTCAAGGCCTTTGATGAGGCCCTACAACTCACCGGCCTCATCGTCACCAAGCTCGACGGCACGGCCAAGGGCGGCATGCTGGCAGCGATTGCGCTCTGGGCGCAGGAGCGGCAAAACGCATCACCCACGCTTCGGCCAGTGCCGGTTTATTTCATCGGTGTCGGTGAAAAACTCGAAGACCTGGAAACCTTCAGCGCACGCGAATTTGCGCAGGCACTTTTGAGTTGATGTAAACCTGACTCCGGCGTCTAGGCAGACAACAGCCGCCTGAGTTTGAGCACCGCGCAATCGGGCGTCGTCAGCACCTTGAGGCCCGTTGCACGGGCCACCGAATCAGCCGCACGCGCCAGGCTGAATTGCGCCAGTGCAATCACGTCACAGCCGCGCAGGTCCTCGGCAGCGACGGCAGCCAGCCGGTCGTGCGCCTGCACGTCACCCCTGTCCAGCGCGGCAAGCGCACCCTCTGCAAGTCTGGGCACCACCGTCATCCCCTGAGGAAACTCGGGGGGCATGGAGGCCAATGTGGGGGCAAATGTAGCCAGAAGGCCCACGCGCCGCGCCAGACCCGCAGCCTCCTCAATCATGGCTTCGTTGGGTTTGAGCACAGGCATGTGCGGGTACTTCGCCGCACAGGCCTCGATGCAAGGCCCGAAGGCCGAGCAGGTGAACAGGATTGCATCGGCGCCTGTCGACACCGCATAGGCACTCAGTTCCAGAAATCGCCGCGTGATGTCATCGGTGATACGCCCTGCCGCCGCCAGGTCTGCTGAAAGGCTGTCGTCCAGCAGGTTCATCAGCAAAGGCTCGGGCCACAGGCGTTTGAAGGCTTCCTCAACGGGCGGCGGTGAATGGCGAAGCGCGTGTATCAGGGCAATGCGCATGATCTCTTCAGGCTATGAAAAACAAACAGCATAAACCGTGAAAGCTGCCAGCCTTAATCCTGCTTCGCACCGGTTTCCTTCACCACCCTCGCCCACTTGGCCAGTTCCTGCCGCTGGTAGGCGGCGAACTGGCCGGGTGCGACGTCGGACACTTCAAAACCAAGGGTCGCCAGTTGGTCGCGGGTTTCAGCCTGCGCCAAAACCGTCATGACGTCAGCAGAAATTTTCGCAGCGATGTCGGGCGGTGTGCCCTTTTGCACCCACAGGCCCACCCAGGTTGAATCCTCAAAGCCCGGAAAACCCGCCTCGGCAATTGTCGGTACGTCCGGCAGCACGCGTGTCCGCTTGTTGCTGGTCACGGCAATCGCGCGCACCTTGCCGGCTTTGACGAGCTGCACGGCCGCAGGCATCGCCACGCTGGCCATCTCGACCTGGCCACCCACGACAGCTGCAACTGCAGGTGAAGCCCCGTTGTACGGCACGTGCGTGACAGGCACTTTGGCCAGCGATTTGAAGAGGTACTCGGCCGAGAGCTGCGGCGTGGTACCCAGCCCGGGCGAGCCGTAGTTCATCGGTTTTGTTTTCGCCAGCTCCACCAGCGCCTTCAGGTTGGTGGCTGGTAGCTGCGTGCCAGCGACGATGAGGTTGGGCGACGAGGCCATCATCACGACAGGAATGAAATCTTTTTCTGCGTCATAGCCGGGGTTGGCCATGATGCTGGGGCTGACCGTGAAGCCACTGGAGCTGAGCAACACGGAATAACCGTCGGGTGCCGCACGTGCTGCGGTGGTGATCGACAGCAGGCTGCCGGCACCAGGCCGGTTTTCGACAATCACCGGCTTGCCCCAGAGCACGCTGAGCTTCTGCCCTATCAGGCGGCCAATCACGTCCTGCGGGCTGCCGACCGATGCGGTGATGAACTTCACGGCCTTGTTGGGGTAAGACCCTTCCTGCGCAAGGGCCGCAACAAAGGGTGCACTGCAGAGGCCAGCCAGAACCAGGCGGCGAAAGTATTTCATGATGTCTCCTCTTTGCTTTTAAACGCCGGCATGGGCCGATCAGCCCTGCCCGGTAAACCGCCACTTCAGCAGCCTGCGCTCCAGCGCCTGCAGTGCCATGGACGTTGCAAAACCAATCAGGCCGAGCATCAGCACGCCGGCATACAGGTCGGGTGTCTTGAAGGAACGTTGCGCCATCAGGATGTTCTGTCCCAGCCCGGGCAGTGAGGCCTGCATCTCGGTGACCACAGCAAGAATCAGCGCAATGGCCAGGCCCACTTTTGCACCGGCCAGGATGTCGGGCAGCGCACTGGGCAGGCTGATCTTGAAGAAGCGGTCGCGCCGGCTCATCTCCAAGGCAGCCGAAACCTCGGCCAGCCTGTCGCTGACCGCGCCGAAGCCCTGGATGCTGGCCAGCAGAACTGGCCAGATTGATCCGAATGCAATCACGGCTGTAGACATGGTGCCCGACAGCCCGAAGGCCAGAATGGCCACCGGGATGATGGCCGAGGCCGGCAGGGGCCGCATGAAGTCGAGTATGGGCTCCAGCATGGCCCGCGCGATGGGTGAGCCGGCAATCATCGCGCCCAGAACGATGCCGGCCACCGACGCGGCAAGCCAGCCCCAGGCCATGCGCGAGACGGTTGAGCCCAGCGGTTCCCACAGCCGGCCTTCGGCAATCTGATGCCAGAGCGCGGTCAGCGTGCGCAGTGGCGACGGAAAGAACAGCGGTGAAATGATGTTGGTCGCCGACAGCAATTGCCAGATCAGCAGCAGAAACAACGCGAAGGTGACGGCACCCACACGGTCCATCCAGCGGTGTGAGGCCCTCATGCTGCAGCTCCTTGCGCCGCCATGCCCGGCCATTGCTGAACCAGCCGCTGCGAAAGCTTGCTGATGCCCCAGCCGATCACACCTATCCACAAAAGTTGTGCATACATCTGGTCAAAACGCAGGGCCTGCTGGGCCGACATCATGGCAAAACCAAGGCCCCGCGGGTTGATGACGATCTCGACCGTGACGGCCACGATGAGTGCAATGCCCAGGGCCAGTTGCAGGCCCACGGCAATCAGCCCCAGCGCTGCAGGAAT
>JAZKDR010000034.1:0-15506 GCA_040387435.1 Pseudomonadota bacterium | reverse complement strand
TGGCAGGGTAGTCAAAGATACCCCCGAAGTTCATGGACGCGGTTGCTCAGGTCCGTGAGCTGGTTACCGATGGTGTTGATGTGTTCTGCGTCCATGAGAAGGGTGTCCTGTGAGTTCTGGGGGTCAACCCGCCATTTTCTCACGTCTGGAAGTCACTTCTGCCGCAGGGGTAGAACCTGTCCCTAAGCCCCCGCTCAAGCCGCCGGTGAGGCCGATTGCGATGGCAGGTTGACGGTAAAGGTGGCGCCTTTGCCCTGCTGGCTGGTGACGCCGATGCGCCCGCCATGGGCTTCCACCAGTTGCCGGGTGATGAACAGGCCCAGGCCCAGGCCGCCGGTACCGTCGTTGCCCGAGGCCCGTTCGAACTGCTCGAAGATACGTTTCTGGTCTTCCGCCGAGATGCCCATGCCCTCGTCTTCGACCACAATCGCCACTCCGTCCGCAGTCTCAGCCGTGCTGACGCGCACCGGTTTGCCCTTGCCGTAACGCAAGGCATTGGTCAGCAGGTTGATGACGACCTGCTCGATGCGGAACTCATCCCACACGCCTGTGATCGGCGTGCCGGGCAACAAGGTGATGCTGCTGCCCGCCGCCGTGGCCTGGTTCGAGAGGTTGCCGACCACCCGCGACAGCAGGGCCTGCAAATCGACCTCGCTGGGGCGTATGGACAGGCGGTTGCTCTGGATGCGCGACACATCCAGCATGTCGTCGATGAGCCGCACCATGCTCTGGATCTGGCGCTGGTCCCGGGCCACCATCTTCTGAAGGTAGGCCGCGTCAAACACGGCGCTGTTCCCGCGGTCCAACTGCATCTTGCGAAGCTGGGCCTCAAGGTAGAGCGTGTTCAGCGGCGTACGAAGCTCGTGCGCCACCATGGACATGAAGTCGTCGCGCATGCGCACGGCGTTTTGCAGGTCGCGCTGGGTGGCCTGCAATTGCTGCACCAGGGCCTCCTGCGCCTGCCGGCTCTTTTCAAGCGCTTCCACCTGCCGCCGGGTTTCGATGCGCTGCTTGTACAGCTCGACAAATACATTGACCTTGCTTTTGACCGCGTCGATGTCCAGCGGCTTGTAGAGAAAGTCCACCGCGCCGGTTTCATAGCCCTTGAAGGCGTAATTGAGTTCCTTGCCCGCAGCACTCACAAACACGATGGGAATGTTGCGCGTCTTGTCCGTGCCGCGCATCAGTTCTGCCAGTTCAAAGCCGTTCATGCCGGGCATCTGCACGTCGAGGATGGCGAGGGCGAACTCGTTGTCGAGCATCAGCGTCAGCGCGTCTTCGCCGCAGGACGCCTGGTGGATGGTGCGGTCTTCCTGCCTGATCAGCGCGTCGAGGGCGAGCAGGTTCTCGGGGAGGTCATCCACGATGAGGATGTTGGCGCTGTCGTTTTTCCTGTCGTTCAGCATGAGGTCTTGTCCATGTGGAGAATCAGTTCACGGATGGCATCCATCCTGAGGATAAGGTCGGGTTGCAGCTTCCTGATGGCGGCTTCGGGCATGGTGGCCACCTGGGCTTCTCTGGGGTCCTGCACCACCGTCAGGCCGCCTTTCTGGCGGATGCGGGCCAGCCCGTCGGCACCGTCATAGTTGGCGCCGGTCAGCAGGATGCCGGCCAGCGAAGGCCCATAGGCATCGGCCGCCGACGCCATCAGGACGTCAATCGACGGACGCGAGAAATGCACCGGCGCTTCACAGCTGAGCGAAAAGCTGTGGTCTTCCTCGATGGACAGATGGTAGCCCGCGCCCGCGAAATACAGGGTTGCGGCTTCGATGGGGGCCTTGTCACGGGCTTCGCGCACGGCAATCGGCGAGCGGTGCTGGAAGATCTCGGCCAGGCGGCTTTCGCGGTCGTCCGGCAGGTGCAGCAGGGCCACGATGGGCAGGCGGAATTCTTTGGGCAAGGCCGACAGCAACCCCAGCAGCGCGTTCACGCCGCCGGCAGACGCGCCAATGACGACCGCCTCGAATCGGCGGTCGGCAAGGGCCTGCATGATGGCGTCGGTGGCGGTTGTGGCGTCCATTTATCGCTTGCGAAACAGCCGTTCGGGTTTGTCCAGCGCATCAAAGCGCGTGGCAAACGAGGAGAAGTCGATGCTCTCCTTGCTGCCCAGACCCAGAAAGCCGCGGTGGCTGAGTGACTCGTGGAACAGGCCGAGTGCGCGGTCCTGAAGGGCCTTGTTGAAGTAGATCAGCACGTTGCGGCACAGCACCAGCTGCGTTTCGGAGAACACGCTGTCGGTGGCCAGGCTGTGGTCGGCAAAGGTGATGTTCTCGCGCAGCGTCTTGTCGAACACGGCGGCGTTGTAGGCGGCGGTGTAGTAATCGGAGAACGCCTTTTTGCCGCCCGCCTTCTGGTAATTGAGCGTGTGGTCCTTGATGCTGGCCAGCGGGAAGATGCCCTGGCGCGCCTTGTCGAGCGAGGTGGGGTTGATGTCGGTGGCGTAGATCAGCGAACGGTCCAGCAGGCCTTCTTCCCTGAGCAGGATGGCCAGCGAATACACCTCTTCGCCCGTGCTGCAGCCGGCGATCCAGATCTTGATGGAGGGGTAGGTCGCCAGCCGGGGGACCACCTGCTCGCGCAGCGCCAGGAAGAAGGTCGGGTCGCGAAACATCTCGCTGACCGGGATGGTGAGGAATTGCAGCAACTGCGTGAACATCGCCGGGTCGTGCAGCACGCGTGACTGCAGCTCGGAGATCGTCGGGCAGTCGAACTGCGACAGCGCATGCAGCACCCGGCGCTTTTGCGAGGCCCCGGCGTAATCGCGGAAGTCGTAGCTGTAGCGCAGGTAAATCGCCTCCATCAGCAGGCGAAGCTCAATCGCCACGCTGGAGGCCTGTGCGTCACCCGCGTGCGTGGGCACCGGGTGGGGAGTTTCCTTGTGCATGCTTGAAGTTGATGGGGGCGATTAAAGGCGTTCGAGGCTGGGCATCCAGACCCGCAGCAGCGAGAACAGGCGGTCCAGGTCAATCGGTTTGGCCAGGTAGTCGTTGGTACCGGCTTTCAGGCACTGCTCCTGGTCGTCCTTCATGGCCTTGGCCGTGACCGCGATGATGGGCAACTTCTGGAAACGTGGGTCCTGGCGTATGCGGCGCGTGGCTTCCAGGCCGTCCATGCCGGGCATCATCACGTCCATGAGCACCAGGTCGATGTCGCTGACTTCATCGAGCTTGCTGATGGCTTCAAAGCCATTGCGGCCGATCTCGACCTGCACGCCCTTGGCTTCCAGTGCGCTGGTCAGCGCAAAGATGTTGCGCACGTCGTCATCGACCAGCAGGATCTTGCGGCCTTCAAACACGCGGTCGCGGCTGCGGGCGGTTTTGAGCATGGTCTGGCGCTCGGCTGACAGTTCGGCCTCGACCTTGTGCAGGAAGAGCGTGACTTCATCGAGCAGGCGCTCGGGCGAACGGGCGCCCTTGATGATGATGGAGCGCGAGTACTTGAGCAGTTCGGCTTCTTCGTCACGGGTAAGGTTGCGGCCGGTGTAGACGATGACGGGCGGGAAAGAGCAGATGTCTTCGGTCGACATGCGCCTGAGCAACTCGCTGCCCTGGATATCGGGCAGCTTCAGGTCGATGATCATGCAGTCGAAGATGGTGTTGGCCAGCAGGGCGAGTGCCTCGGTACCGGTGGCGACGGCCGTGATCTCGACGTCGTTGTCTGCGATCAGGTGTGTCACGCTCTGGCGTTGCAGGGCATCGTCCTCGACCAGCAGGACCTTCTTGACCTTCTGGGTGAGCTTGTCTTCCAGCTTTTTGAAGACCTCCTTGAGCTGCTCGCGCGTGGTGGGTTTGGTGGCATACCCGATGGCGCCCATCTGCAAGGCCGCGGCGCTTCTGTCCTGCCCTGAAATCACGTGCACGGGGATGTGGCGCGTCTGGGCGTTTTCCTTCAGGCGCTGCAGCACCTGCAGGCCGGACTGGTCGGGCAGGCCCATGTCGAGCAGGATGGCCTGCGGCACGAACTGGCTGGCCAGTGCAAAGCCGTCTTCTGCCGTATGCGCCACCAGGCAGCTGAACTGCAGCTCGTGCGAAAGGTCATAAAGGATTTGTGCAAACGAGCTGTCGTCTTCAATCACCAGCACGAGGCGGCGCTTGAGGGGCAGGTGGCGGTCGTCCGGGAAGGCGGGCAGGGCAGGCGAAGCGGCTTTGGCAGGCGCGGGGACCGGCGCAGCCATCGGTGCTGCCATCGCAGGCGACGGTGCAGCCAGCACGGGCGTGCCTGTGGTGCTCGTGATCTGCGGCTTGCTCCAGTTGTAGGGCAGCAGAAGCGTGAAGGTGCTGCCCTTGCCTTCGGCGCTGTCGACCGTGATCGAGCCGCCCAGCAGCGTCGTCAGGTCGCGCGAGATGGACAGGCCCAGGCCGGTGCCGCCGTAACGCCGGCTCGTCGTGCCGTCGGCCTGCTGGAAGGCGTCAAAAATAATTTTCTGCTGGTCTTCGCGTATGCCGATGCCGGAGTCTTTCACCTTGAACGACACATAACCGCCGGTGTGCTCGGCGACCGTGAGGCTGACCTTGCCGGACTCCGTGAACTTGACGGCGTTGGACAGCAGGTTCTTGAGGATCTGCTCGACGCGCTGGCGGTCCGTGAAGATGGACGCCGGCGTGCCCGGCTCGACATGCACCTCGAAGCCCAGGTGCTTCTGACCGGCCAGTGGTTCAAAGGTGCTTTTCAGTGATTCGACGAGCTTGCCGACGGTGATGTTTTCCGGCGAAAGCTCCAGCTTGCCGGCCTCCACCTTGGAGATGTCGAGGATGTCGTTGATGAGGTTGAGCAAATCGTTGCCGGCCGAATAAATAGATTGGGCAAACTTGACCTGCTCTTCATTGAGGTTGCCTTTGCTGTTGTCCGACAGCAGCTTGGCGAGGATGAGCGAGCTGTTGAGTGGCGTGCGCAACTCATGCGACATGTTGGCGAGGAACTCCGACTTGTAGCGGCTGGCGCGCGTGAGTTCTTCGGCGCGTTGCTCCAGCTGGGTTTGGACCTGGCTGAGGGCGGCATTTTTCTGGTCCAGCGACAGGGCCTGTTCGCCCAGCTGCACATTGGTCTGCTCCAGCTCGGCCTGCTGGTTTTCAAGGTTGGCCTGCGACTCCTTGAGCACGCGCGATTGTTCTTCGAGTTCTTCGTTGGCGGTGCGAAGCTCTTCCTGCTGCACCTGAAGTTCTTCGTTGAGCTGCTGCGTCTCGGCCAGCAAATCCTGCAGGCGCTGGCGGTACAGCGCGCTGTGGATGGCCGTGCCCACGCTGCCGGCCACCAGCTTCACGAACTCGGCATCGCGTTTGCCCAGGTCGTTCAGAAAACCCATCTCGACCACGCCGTTGACCTGGCCCTCGTGCGTGACCGGCACGATGACCACGTGGCGCGGTGCCGCCTGGCCCAGGCCGGAATTGACGGTGAGGTAACCAGCGGGCAACTGGTCGAGCTGGATGATGCGGTTGTCTTGCGCGGCCTGGCCGACCAGGCTTTCGGAGCTGTCAAAGGACTGGCTGGCGTTCTTAAGCTCCTTGCTAAAGCCATAGGTCGCGACGCGTTTGAGGACGCCGTTGTCTTCGCGCACATAGGCTGCGGCCACATCGACCTTGAGGTATTGCGCCAGGAAGCCCAGCACGCTGCGCCCAAGTGAACCCAGCACCTGCTGGCCGATCATGTGTTCGGCCAGTTTTGTCTGGCCGGTGCGCAGCCAGGCCAGCTCTTCCAGAACCATCGCGTCGTTGGCCTGTTTCTGCAGAACTTCGCCGTAGGTGTTCGACAGGCGCAGCAGTTCGCGCCGCCCGAAGAAAGCCAGCAGTCCGCTCACGCCGAGGGTGAAGACGAGGTAAGCCACGACGGTCCACAGCGTGGTGCTGCGGGCGTCCGTCGTGCGTTCGTTCAGCAGCCGCTGTTCGACGGCGATAAAGGCCGTGGTCTCGCGGCGGATTTCGTCGGTGATGGATTTGCCGCGGCCATTGCGTATCGACTCTTCAAACGCCTGCTTGGTGCGGCGCTGCTGGATGACTTCCTGCGCGAATTCCATCCACTGGATCTGCAACCCCGCGATGCGCTTCATGCGGTCTGCCTGCGGCTGGTTGTCCTCAACCTGTTCGCCCAGCGCGGCGATCTCGCGCTGGATGCGCGACTTGGCAATGTCGTAGGGCTGGAGAAAGGCGTCGTCGCCGGTGATGAGGAAACCGCGCATGCCGGTTTCCATGTCCGATGTCAGTTTGGCAACCTCATTGGCGTTGCTGATCACGCGCTGGGAGTGGTCTACCCAGTTGAGCGTCGACAGCAGGTAAAGGATGAGGCCGACAAACAGTGCGGCGCTGAGCGCGCCAATGCCCAGGGGCAAACTGACATTGCGGCTCAGAATCTTCTTGAAGTTGTCCTGATCTATCGATGCTGGCCCGGTCATGTGGTCTCCGCACGTTTGAAACTGCAAAAACCATCAAGTTTGCCCGAAACCTTCCCTTCGGTGTGTAGGCAAACACCCCGTGGCACGACGTTCAGGATTGCAGGAAACCCTCGATGAGCCGCGCCAGCTGTTCAGGCTGGTCGTGATGCAGCATGTGGCCCGCGTCCTGCACCAGGCCGATCGTGGCGTCCGGCACCGACTTCAGGCGCTCGTGGTATTCGGCCAGGGTGTATTTGCCCTTGAACCATTTGCCCAGCGAATCGTCGGAGGCCTCGATAGCCAGCAGCGGTGCGGTGATGCGGCTGTAGAGGGCCAGGGTCTCTTCAACCCTGTAAATGTTTGCGCTCACTATCTTGTGCGCCGGATCGCCGAGGATGGCCCATTGGCCGTTGCTGGCGGCGTCGGGTTTCGCCCAGTGGTTGGCCAGCCAGTGCGCCTTGTCCGATGACAGGCGCGGGTTGGTTTTCATCAGGCGCTGGGCCACACCCTCGACGCCGTCGTAGGTCTTGAGGGCGATCTCGCCACGTTCCATGGCCTTGAGCTCGTCCATCCATTTGGCGTAGCGCCCGGGCGCTTCGGCAGGCCGGGCGGGCGGCTGGCCGAAGCCTTCGAGGTTGACCAGTTTGCGGATGCGGTCGGGTCGCGCGCCTGCGTAGGTCATGACGGCGTTGGCACCCATGCTGTGGCCCACCAGGTCCACCGGTTTGCCGGGCGAGAAGTGGTCCAGCAGCGCATCGAGGTCGGCCAGGTAGTCGGGGAACCAGTAGTTGTCGGGCTGTGCGCCTTCCTTCGCGCCCAGGGTCAGGCCGAAGCCGCGCCAGTCGTGGGCAATGATGGTGCGGCCATTGGCAAATGCATCCGAGAGGGCATCGACCATGAACTGGTAAGACGCGCCGACATCCATCCAGCCGTGGGCCAAAACAAGAGGCGGCAGGTCCATCGCCCCGGCGTCCGGGCCTTCCCAGATACGAACGTGGTACGAGAGGCGGCGTATAGGGACAAACTCGCTGCGGGCGATGCGTTTTTCTTTGTACATTGCTCCCATGATAAAGAGACAAGCCAACCCGCGCAGTCAACGCAGCGACAAACCACAGGCTGATCACTACGCCGCCATCCACGCGGGCTTCCGCTGGCAGGTCGACGAAGACTTCAACATCGCCGAGGTTTGCTGCAAGCGCTGGTCACGCGGTGACGACGGCAACCGCCGCATCGCCATCCACACGCACCAGGCCGGCGCAGCGCCCGTCAGCTACACCTACGGCCAGCTCCAGCAGGCGGCAGATGCGCTCAGCCACATGCTGCAGGGGTTGGGTGTGCAGCGCGGTGACCGCGTCGCCATCGTCATGCCGCAGCGTTTTGAAACCGCCGTCGCCTACATGGCGGTGCTGCAGATGGGGGCTGTGGCGATGCCGCTGTCCATGTTGTTCGGGCCCGAGGCATTGCAGTTCCGCCTGCACGACAGCGCGGCCGTGGTGGCGATTTGTGATGAAAGCAGCATGGCCAGCATCAAGGCCGTGCGCTCCGAATGCCCGATGTTGCGGCGCGTGGTGGCGACAGGTTCAGCCTGGGGGCAGGGCGACCTCGACTACGACAGCGCCGCGGCGGCGCAGTCGGGCGCATTCACCGCCGTGAAAACCAAAGCCGAAGAGGCGGCCGTGCTGATCTACACCAGCGGCACCACCGGCCCGCCCAAGGGCGCGCTGATCCCGCACCGCGCCCTGATCGGCAACCTGCCGGGGTTTGTCTGCAGCCAGAACTGGTTCGGCTTCGACCCTTATCCCGCTTCCGCTCCCTCCCCCGCGCGGGGGAGGGCCGGGGAGGGGGCGAGCACAAAAAGGGCAAGGCCCAGGGAGGGGCTGGAGAACACGTCAGTGTTCTGGAGCCCCGCAGACTGGGCGTGGACGGGCGGGCTGATGGATGCGCTGTTGCCCACGCTGTACTTTGGCCGGCCCATCATCGCCTTCAACGGCCGCTTCAGCCCGGAGCTGGCCTTCAGCCTGATGCAGCAGCACGGCGTGACACACACCTTTTTGTTCCCCACGGCGCTCAAGGCCATGATGAAAGCCTACCCGCAGCCGGGCAAACATTTCAAACTGAAGCTGCAGGGCATCATGAGCGCCGGTGAGGCGGTGGGCGATGCGGTGTTCGACTATTGCCGCAAACAGCTGGGCGTGACGGTCAACGAGATGTTCGGCCAGACCGAAATCAATTACGTCGTCGGCAACTGCGCCGCCCTGTGGCCCGCGCGGCCCGGCAGCATGGGCAAGGGCTACCCCGGTCACCGTGTGGCGGTGATCGATGACGAAGGCCGTGAATGCGCGGTGGGCGTGCCCGGCGATGTGGCGGTGAACCGCTTTGATGTGCACGGTGATGCCGACCCGATTTTCTTTTTGGGCTACTGGAAGAACCTCGCCGCTACCGACGGCAAGTTCACCGGTGACTGGTGCCGCACCGGCGACCTCGCCAAACGCGATGCCCAAGGCTACCTCTGGTACGAAGGCCGGGCTGACGACGTCTTCAAGGCGGCGGGCTACCGCATAGGCCCGGGCGAGATCGAGAACTGCCTGGTCAAGCACGAGGCCGTGGCCAACGCCGCCGTGGTGCCCAAGCCTGACCGCGAGCGCGGTGCGGTGGTCAAGGCCTATGTGGTGCTGGCCCCCGACCTGCTGGCTGCCCGCGAGCGCTGGATGGGCCCACGCGAGCAGTTCGACCGCGACCTGATCGACCGCCTGCAAATCCACGTCAAGACCATGCTGGCGCCCTACGAATACCCCAAGGAAATCGAATTCATCGATGCCTTGCCGATGACGACGACAGGCAAGGTACAGCGGCGCGTGCTGCGGCTGCAGGAAGAAGCGCGGTTCAAGGCGTCCTGAAGAATCAGGTGGGCGACCCGGCAGATTTTTTGCTATTTATTCAGTAGCTGCTGCAGCGCGTATTTAAAGGGCTGGAGGCCTATTTGATGCCTGAAAATGGCCTTTTCGAGCCATTTTTAGACTAAAAAGCTGGCGTTTGTCGTTCGCAGCACCCAAATGTTAAGTTGAGTATTAACATTTGGGTAATTTTTAATGTATACGGCAAAATATTGCCGTATACATTAAAAATCCCCGCCTTAGCGGGGATGGGTAGTTCAGCTTGTGCCTGAAAACGGGATCAGCGTGCTGCGACCTGCTCGGCGACGTAAATCTCCACGCGACGGTTCTTGTCGCGGCCAGCCTGGGTGTTGTTGTCGGCGATCGGCTCGCGTGAGCCGCGGCCGTCGGTGCCGATACGCTGGCCAGCCACACCGCGGCTGATCAGGTAGTCGCGCGTGGCGTTGGCACGTTCGACCGACAGCGGGTTGTTGATGGCGTCGGAGCCGGTGTTGTCGGTGTGACCAATGATGCTCACCGTCGATGCGGGGTTCTGGTTCAGGCTGGTGGCGAACTGGTTCAGGATGGGCGCGAAGTTGGGCTTGATGCCCGAGCGGCCGCTGTCAAACGAGATGTCGCTGGGGATGTCCAGCTTGAGGCGGTTGTCGCTCGTTTGCGTCACGGCGACGCCGGTGCCGGCCGTAGCCTGCTCCATCGCTGCCTTCTGGTTTTGCATGCGCGTCGACCACACATTGCCGCCGACTGCGCCGGCCACGCCGCCCAGTACCGCACCGGTAGCGGCGCCGTTACGGCCGCCGACAGCTGCGCCCAGCAGCGTGCCTGCAACAGCGCCAATGCCGGCGCCCTGGGCCGTTCCGCGTTCGGTTTCGCTCATGTTGGCGCAGCCGGACAAAATGCCGACGGACAGTGCAACGCAGGTCAGGGTGGTGGTGATTGTTTTCATAGGTACTCCTTGGGTTTTTGAGGGTTTTTGCAGCTGCGGGTTGATCTGCGTGTGCCGATGCATGCCCGCCAGCCGCTCTTGTTATCGAGCTTCGCCAGCTTACGGGTGGCCGCAAAACGTGTCTGTAAGGCAATGGCTTATTTCCCTGAACGCCTGCAGCGCTGCAGGCTTGCCGTGCAAGCTATAAACTTGCTGGCCTGCCACCACGTGGCCGCCAGTCATCTCACGACCCCTACCCCGCAGCAACCCGTAAAGAACACCTTCACCCATGACATCCATGAACAAAGTCCAACTCGGTCAAAGCGACCTGCAGGTCACGCCCATCTGTCTCGGCACCATGACCTTCGGTGAGCAGGTCAACGAACAGACGGCGCACGCCATACTGGACCGCTCGCTCGAGCGCGGTGTGAACTTCATGGACACGGCCGAGATGTACTCCGTGCCCACGCGCGCGGAAACCTTTGGCGCCACCGAGGCCATCATCGGCAACTGGTTTGCCAAAAATCCGTCGGCACGCAGCAAGATCGTGCTGGCCACCAAGATCGCCGGCCCGTCGCGCGGCATGAACTGGGTACGCAACGGCAGCGCCAACGTCACGCCCGCCGACTTCGAGGCCGCTTGCAATGACAGCCTCAAACGCCTGAAGACCGATGTCATCGACCTTTACCAGATCCACTGGCCGGTGCGCCATGTGCCGTCTTTCGGCGCGGTGTACTTTGACCCTGCCAAGGACAACAAGGACGTCACGCCCATCCACGCCCAGCTGGAAGCGCTGGGCAAGCTGGTCAAGGCCGGCAAGGTGCGCGCCATCGGCCTGTCCAACGAATCGCCTTACGGCGTGCATGAGTTTGTGCGCCTTGCCGAACTGCACGGCCTGCCGCGTGTGGCCACGGTGCAAAACCCGTACTGCCTCGTGAATCGCGCCTACGAGAACGGCCTGGATGAAAGCATGTACCGCCTCGGTGTCTCGTTGCTGGCTTACTCGCCGCTGGGCTTCGGCCTGCTGACGGGCAAATACGACAAGTCCGGCACGGAAGGCCCGGATGCACCCAAGGACGGGCGCCTGGGCAAGTTCGAATCGGTGCGCAAACAGCGCTGGGGCCGCGCCGAGGCACTGGCCGCTGCACGCCGCTACAACAAGCTGGCGCAGGACAACGGCATGACACCGACCAAAATGGCCCTGGCCTTCTGCTACACCAAGTGGCAGGTCGCCAGCACCATCATCGGCGTGACCACTGTGGCGCAGCTCGATGAAGACCTCGACGCCTGGGGCACCACGCTGTCGCCCGAAGTGCTGGCCGAGATCGACAAGATCCGCTGGGAAATGAAGGACCCGGCAATCTGAGGTGGCGCAAATGAGCATGTATTCCCCGAATTGCAAGTTCAAGCCGTGGAACCGGCTTCGCCGGGCCACAGGCGGGCGGCCCCTTGAGGGGGCAGGGCGCTACACGCAGTGAGCAACCGTGGGGGCTAAACACGTCTCAGAGACGCCCGCGACGCAGCTACTCCGGGCCAACAAGGTGGTGTTCACCGAGCACCCCTATGAATACCTGGAGCACGGCGGTGCGCAGCACAGTGCGGAGGTGCTGGGTTTCGACCCCTTCACCGTCGTCAAGACGCTGGTGATGCAGGACCAGGACGCCAAACCGCTGCTGGTGCTGATGCACGGCAACCGCAAGGTGTCGACCAAAAACCTGGCCCGGCAAATTGGCGCGAAGTCGGTCGAGCCCTGCAAGCCTGAGGTGGCCAACCGCCACAGCGGTTACCTGGTTGGCGGAACATCGCCTTTCGGCACGCGCAGGGAGATGCCGGTCTACATCGAGGAGAGCATCCTGGCCTTGCCTAAAATTTGCATCAACGGCGGCAGGCGCGGTTACCTGGTCGGGCTGGACCCCCAGGCATGTGTCACGCTGCTGGGTGCAAAATCGGTGCAGTGCGCGCTGGTGGAATAAACCCGGCCCGCCGGTCGATAAAAAGAGGAGAGTGGTTTTGGAATATCTGTACTCGGGCATGGCGGTGGTGCTGGCTTACCTGCTGGGCTCGCTGTCGTTTGCCGTCATCGTCAGCCGTGTCATGGGTCTCAAGGACCCGCGCAGCTACGGCAGCAAAAACCCCGGTGCCACCAATGTGCTGCGCTCGGGCAGCAAGCAGGCGGCCGTCGCCACCCTGTTGCTGGATGCCCTTAAGGGCTGGCTGCCGGTGGTGCTGGTGAAATGGTTCGGCAAGGACTACGGCCTGGCCGATGGCACCGTGGCCGCCGTAGCGTTTGCCGCCTTTATCGGCCACCTTTACCCCGTGTTTTTTGGCTTCAAGGGCGGCAAGGGCGTGGCCACGGCCGCCGGTGCGCTGCTGGGCATTGACTGGCTGCTGGGCCTGGGCGTGCTGCTGGTGTGGGTGGTTGTCGCCTGGTTCTGGCGTTATTCGTCGCTGGCTTCGATGGCCGCGGCCTGCTCGGCGCCGCTGCTTTACCTGTTGGGCGACCGCGGCCCGTGGTACGTGGAGCGCAGCGTGCTGCTGTCAATTTTTGTGATGGCCATGGTGCTGGTGGTCAAGCACAGGGCCAACGTCACCAAGCTCATGCAGGGCACGGAATCCAAATTGGGCTTTGGCCGCAAGAGTGCCAAATAAGCGGGGGAGAGGCGCTGCTCAGTAGCGCCTGATCAACGTCATCTGCTCGTTTTCGCGCATCATCTGGAAGCGCGTCAAAAAGCTGTTGCCCAGCAGCATGTAGGGCATGCTTTGCGGGGTGACCACAGCGTCGACCCCGAAGATTTCCACATCGCCGATGCGTACCGAATCCAGCTTGACCCGGTAACCCTGGACATCCCCATTGGCGGTGCCAATCCGCACCGGCTGGCCGTTCTGGTATTTGATGCCTGCGCGCTCGGCATCGGCACTGCTCATGGCGACAGACGTGGCACCGGTATCGACCATGAACTGCGCTGCTTTGCCATTGATGCTGCCCGCTGCGTAAAAATGCCCGCCACGGTCCGCATGCATCACGATGCGGTTGCCCTTGCCGCCGCTGGCGCTGCCGCCCAGGCTGACCGGCGCTTCGCCCACCCGCAGGGTGATGCGTTTGCCGCCCTGCTCGATGATGGCTTGGTCACCGGTGGTTGAAATCACTTTCACGCCCTGGTGCGTGTCGCCAGCAGACACCGACTTGGGTGGCGTGCCATCGACCACCAGCAGTGCCCGGTTGCCGAGCATGCCCGCCAGCGCGATGGATTGGGCTTGTGCCGTTCCACACATCACGAGCAGGGCTGCGACAAGGATTTTGATCGCGACGGAAGGCCGCCGCGCCGGGCCGCCCCAAGCAAGGCCAGCCCCCTCGGGGGGCAGCGCAGCACACGCAGTGGCAAGCGTGGGGGCCATATTTCTAGTCGCGAAAGTTGTTGAAACTCAGCGGGAAGTCATTGTTCTCGCCCCGGATCAGCGCCATGGCTGACTGCAGGTCGTCGCGCTTGGCGCCGGTGACGCGGACTTTTTCTTCCTGGATGGCGGCCTGCACCTTGATCTTGCTGCCCTTGATGAGCTGCTGGATTTTTTTGGCCAGCTCGGACTCGATGCCGTTGCGCACCTTGGCCACCTGCTTGACCTTGTCGCCGCCAATCTTCTCGACCTTGCCGATATCGAGAAAACGCACATCCACCGCCGCTTTGGTCAGCTTGTTGCGCAGCACATCGGTGATCTGCTCCAGCTGGAAATCGCTGTCGCCGATGAGGATGATCTCCTTGTCCTTCAGCTCGATGGAGGCGGAGGTTCCCTTGAAGTCAAAACGCGTGCCGATTTCCTTGGCGGTGTTCTCGACGGCGTTCTTGACCTTGACCAGGTCGGCTTCAAGCACAGTGTCAAAAGAAGGCATGGTGTGAGGGGCTTTTCAGGGGGTGGGTGAATGAGACAATCCAAGGATGTTAGTCGAGAAAAATGTCCCGCTCCAGTTTTCCAACACCTTTGGCATCATGGCCAAAGCCCTGTCGCTGGTGCGCATCGCCTCTGATGGCGATATCGCCGCCATCCTGGCCGACCCGGCGCTCAAAAGCGCACCCAAATTTGTCCTTGGCGGCGGCAGCAATATCGTCCTGACGGGCGACGTCAAAGCGCTGGTGCTAAAAATCGAGATCATGGGCAAGCGCCTGCACAGCGAAACCGCCAAAGCCTGGATTGTGGAGGCCGGTGCCGGTGAAAACTGGCATGAACTGGTCGCCTGGACGCTTGAAAACGGCTATCCCGGGCTCGAAAACCTGGCACTCATCCCCGGCACCGTGGGCGCATCGCCGGTGCAGAATATCGGCGCATATGGCGTCGAGCTGCAGGACAGGTTTCACGAACTCGACGGCATTGACCTCACGACGGGGCAAGCCTTCACCCTCAATGCCGCGCAATGCGCGTTTGGCTACCGGGACTCGGTGTTCAAACACAAAAGCTCGGCCAGCGATGCAGCGGCCAGCGCCGGCCACCCCGGTTTCGGCCTGGCCGACAAGGCGCTAATCACCAAAGTGCGGTTTGCCCTCCCGAAAAACTGGAAACCGGTGCTCGGGTATGCCGACATCGAGAAAAAAATGGCCCAGTCACCCCTGCCCGAAGGCGTGACGCCAGACGCACAGCAAATCTTCAACTGGATCACCGAGATCCGCCGCACCAAGCTGCCCGACCCGCAGGTGATTGGCAATGCCGGCAGTTTTTTCAAAAACCCCACGGTGTCGACCGATCAGTGCGCCGACATCATCCAGCGCGAACCAAAAATCGTGCACTACCCGATGGACGACGGCTCCATCAAGCTGGCCGCCGGCTGGCTGATAGATGCCTGTGGGTGGAAGGGCAAATCAATTGGCAACGCCGGGGTCCATGATCGCCATGCGCTGGTGCTGGTGAATCGTGGTGGGCGGGAGCACCCGGTCACGGGTGGTGAAGTGATGACTTTGGCCAAGGCTATACAGACCAGTGTTTATGAGCGGTTTGGGATTCTTCTTGAGCATGAGCCTGTTGTGGTTTGATTTTTGGAGTTGCGCTGCATGAGGAAGCCGGGGGTTGCCCGGCAGCAAGTCACTTTTGATGAAACCTGCGAAGCAGGTTTTCTTTGTTCGCCAAAGGCGCGCTGTGCGCGCGGAGTTCACTCACTTTGCAAAGCAAAGTTACGTGAACGCCAAACCTAACCAAAAGAAAGGCGACCCTGTTCGTCGTCCCTACGCTTCGCTGCGGGCACCCTGCGATGCTCGACTACGGCGGCAGTCCAAACAACTCGCCTTTGGCTCAAACAAGTTTGGCCTGACCTTCCGCCTCCGTCTGCGCTTCTCGGCTCCTC
>JAZKDR010000033.1:0-5347 GCA_040387435.1 Pseudomonadota bacterium | reverse complement strand
CCCGTGGAGGCTGGGCCGAGGAGCGCAGATGGAGACGGCATAAAGGGGAAAAACTTGTTTGAGCGCAGCGAGTTGTTTTTCCCGCCGGCGGAATCGAGCACCGCAGGTTGCCTGTAGCGCAGCGAAAGGTCCCAGACGTCGGGTCGCCTTTTCTTTGGTTACTTTTCTTTTGGCGAAGCAAAAGAAAGTGACTAGCCGCCGGGCTACCCCCGGCTTGCCAGTGGAGGGCACTCCACCATTCGCGTCACAGAACCTCAGGCGACTGCACAGTCACCACAACAGTCTGACTCACCCCATCCCGGTCACGATTACGCAGCCACCAGACAGCGCCCTTCTTCACCGGACATTCGCTTTCCTGCAACCCCAGCAGGCGCGCAATCGTCTGCCCCAGCATCGGTTGATGGCCAACGACCAACACAGGTCCTTTGGCAGTGGGCCACTGCACGAGTTCCAGCAGCTGCTCGGTTGTTGCGTCAGGCCCGATCTCGGTACGAATCTTGTATTTGCGCCCCAGGGTCAGCACCGTCTGTTCACAGCGTCTGGCCGGGCTGACAAGAATGCGGGCACCTTCGGGCAGCTGGCGGTCCAGCCAGCCGGCCATGCGGATGGCCTGCTTTTCGCCGCGTGTGGTGAGGGAACGCTCCAGATCCTGTTCTGCAGTCAAACCGCTTTCAGGCCTTTCTTCAGCCTCCGCGTGACGCCACAGGATCAGGTCCATCGCTATTTCTGCCTTTGTCCCGGTCCGGTGTAACGGGCCATCAGGGCGGCCTGAGCACCGTGTCCGTTGTCATCGGGTTTGCCGACGCGCATATATTTGCCATCTGGCTGCAGGTCCCACGCATCGCGTCCGTCGTGCAGGTAGGCCACCAGGCATTCGTCGATGATGCGCTGCCGAATCACGCCGTCAATCACGGGCCAGGCCAGTTCAACCCGGCGCAGCATGTTGCGGTTCATCCAGTCAGCGCTTGAAAGATAAAGCTCTTCGGCACCGTCACCGCGGAAATAAAACACCCGCGAATGCTCGAGAAAACGCCCGATGACGGAGCGCACGCGGATGTTGTCCGTCACGCCCGGCACCTGGGCTGGCAACATGCATGCACCGCGCACGATCAGGTCGATTTTCACGCCGCGCTGCCCTGCCCTGACCAATGCCAGCATGAGGTCCTCGTCGGTCAGCGCATTCATCTTGGCGACGATGCGCGTGTCCTTGCCATGGCCTGCGGCTTCACCAAGCGCATCGATCTTTTCGATCAGCTTTTTCTGCAGCTGGAAAGGTGCCATGAGCAGGTGATGCAGTTTGGGCAGCTTGCTCTGGCTGGCCAAATGCACAAACACGTTGTCGATATCGGCTGTCAGCTCAGGCGATGCTGTCAGGTAACTCACGTCGGTGTACAGGCGCGCCGTCTTGGGGTTGTAGTTGCCCGTCGACAGGTGGCCGTAGCGCACCAGGTGCCGGCCCTCGCGGCGCGTGACCAGCAACATCTTGGCATGGGTCTTCAGGCCCACCACGCCGTAAACGACCTGCGCGCCTATGGACTCCAGCATTTCTGCCCAATTGATGTTGGCTTCTTCGTCAAAGCGGGCCTTGAGCTCCACCACGACGGTGACTTCCTTGCCGCGGCGCACTGCTTCGCGCAACAGCACCATCAGCTCGGAATCCGTCCCGGTGCGGTAAATCGTCTGCTTGATGGCCAGCACCTGCGGGTCATTGACGGCCTCGCGCAGGAAAGCCAGCACGCCGTCGAAACTTTCAAAGGGCTGATGGATGGACACATCACCCTGCTTGAGTCGTTCAAAAAACGACTGCCCCGGCAGGAGTTGTGTCGGGTAGCGCGCACTGTAGGGCGGGAACAGCAGCTTGGGATCGTTCACCAGGTCGACCAGCTGCGTCAGCCGCACCAGGTTGACGGGGCCATGCACGCGGTACAGCGCCAGTTCCGGCAGGTTGAACTGCGTCAGCAGGAAGCTCGCGAGGTACTCGGAACAACCGGCCGACACTTCCAGCCGCACGGCCTGACCGTAGTGGCGTTGCTCCAGGCCCTGACGCAATGCCGTGCGCAAATTCTTGACGTCATCTTCATCCACCGCCAGATCAGAGTGACGCGTGACGCGGAACTGCGAGAACTGGCCAACGGTACGGCCCGGGAAAAGCTCTGTCAGGTGTGCTCGAATGATGCTCGACAGCGAGACAAACAGCGTGCCCTTGTTGGTGCCACGTGCCGGCATATGGATAAAGCGCGGCAAAACGCGCGGCACCTTGACGATGGCAATCTCGTTCTCGCGGCCAAAGGCGTCATGCCCGCTGAGCCGCACGATGAAATTGAGCGATTTGTTGGCCACCTGCGGAAACGGGTGCGAAGGGTCCAGCCCGACCGGGATCAACAGCGGACGTACTTCCCTGTCGAAATACTCTTTGACCCATTTGCGCTGCGCCGCATTGCGCTCGCCATGCGACACGATGCGTATGCCCTGCTTGCCGAACGCCGGCAGCAGTTCGTCGTTGTACAGCGCGTACTGGCGGTCCACCATGTCATGGGCTGCATCCGAGAGCGCCTTGAAGCTTTGCGGTGTGTATTCACCCTTGGGGTCCTGCCCCTGCGCGGCGGTCAAGTGCGGTGCCGCCCGCACTTCAAAAAACTCGTCGAGGTTGGACGACACGATGCACAGGTAACGCAGGCGCTCCAGCAGGGGCACATCCGGACGCTTCGCCCAGTCCAGCACGCGCTCATTGAAGGCCAGGATGCTGTGGTCGCGGTCCAGGAACTGCAAGACGGGCACAGGTGTGTGCGCCGAAGCGCTCAAAACCGGCAAAGGATGGGAATGGGGCATTAACAAGCTGTAACTTTGCATCAAAACGTAAACCGGGGATGGCCCCAGTGTTTACCGGTTTGATGACAACTGTGTGACAGCCCCTGATATTGCGGTGCCGGCCAGGGCTTTGCAATCGGTGCTTTTCCCGGCTGGTACGAGGTAGGATTCGAAGAGCTGCGCCGCCTGTACCCAGCTGAAATCCAGCGCCCTCAGGCGTGCTTCCTGGCGCGGTACAGCCAGTGCGCCCTCACAGGCCAGCAGCAAATCCTCATGCATGACACCACCGTGACAACTGCCATCGGCCTTGCCCAGCACCTCCAGCGGCCCATCTACCGGGTAGGCGGCAACGGGCGTGCCGCTGGCCATGGCCTCCAGCATGACGAGGCCAAAGGTCTCCGACCGGCTCGGAAACACAAATACATCAGCCGCTGCATACACTTTGGCCAGTTCATCACGCGGCATCACGCCCATCCAGCGCACCTGCGGGTAGCGCTCTTTCAGCGACGCTTCCAGCGGCCCGACACCACACACCACCTTGGTACCCGGAATGTCCAGTTTCAGGAAGGCGTCGATATTTTTTTCGTAAGAGACACGCCCCACGAACAGCGACACCGGACGGCTCAACTCGCCCATGGACGGGTACAGCCTTGCAACCGGCTGGTAGCTGAACAGGCTGGTGTCCACGCCATGCGTCCAGCTGCGCAGGTTGCGAAAGCCGCGCTTCTCCAGCATGCTAAGCACGCCGTTCGTGGGCACCATCACACCCGAAGAGTGCTTGTGAAAGTGACGGAACAGCGCGTAGCCCCAGGACAGCGGCACCTTCAGCGCGGCTTTGAGAATTTCAGGGAACTTGGTATGGAAGGCCGTGGTGAAACCCAGCCCACGCTTCAGGCAGTAGCTGCGCCCTGCCCAACCCAGTGGGCCTTCGGTGGCGATATGTATCGCCTCCGGCTGGAAGACATCCAGCTTTTCGGTCAGCACTTTTTTGGGCGACACGGCCAGATCGATGCCCGCATAACCTGGGCAAGGCCGGGTTTTGAACAAGCCGGGGTGAATCACCTCGACCTGGTGGCCCAGCAGTTCAAGCTCACGCACCAGTTCGACCAGCGTGGTCACCACGCCATTGACCTGGGGTTGCCACGCGTCCGTGATCAGTGCAACTTTCATGCGCCCACCTTTGCAGTAACGGTTGCCCCGACCGTGGCGGCGTGGTGGCCCCGGCCCTGTGTCTCATGCGCCGGTGCCCAGTACACCAGTTCCAGCGAACCGTCGTAGTTCTCCACCAGCGCGCTGCGGCTTTCCACCCAGTCGCCGTCGTTGCAATACAGCACACCGTTGATCTCGCGTATCTCGGCGCGGTGGATGTGCCCGCACACGACACCCTGGTGACCACGGCGGCGCGCCTCGTTCGCGACAGCTTCTTCAAAGTCTGTCACGTAGTTCAGTGCACTTTTGACCTTCTGCTTCAGGTAGGCCGACAGCGACCAGTAAGGCAGGCCCATGCGGGCGCGAAGGCTGTTGAGGTAGCGGTTGAGCTTGAGCGTGAATTCATACAGGTTGTCACCCACATAGGCCAGCCACTTCGCGCACTGGACCACGGCATCGAAGTAGTCGCCGTGGATGATCCAGAGCTGGCGGCCGTCGGCGGTGGTGTGCACCGCCTCTTCAACGACCTCGACGCCGCCAAACTGGTTGCCTATAAATTCACGCGCAAACTCATCATGGTTGCCCGGCACATAAATGACCCGGCAACCCTTGCGGGCGCGCTTGAGCAGTTTTTGCACCACATCGTTGTGCGACTGCGGCCAGTACCACTTGCGGCGCAGTTGCCAGCCGTCGACGATGTCGCCGACCAGATAGAGGTTGTCGCTGGGGTGCGTCTTCAGGAAGTCGAGCAGCGCCATCGCCTGGCAGCCGGGTGTGCCCAGATGCAGGTCAGAGATAAAAATCGTGCGGTAACGCTTGCGCAGCGAATCGTCATCGTTGTCATGGCCATCGTCGCCCGAATGGCCTGAGTTGCCCAAAGCGCCCATGGCGTCGAACATGTTGCGCATCAGGCCACCGCAGCTTTGTTGAAGTGCTTCTGGTAACGCGCGGGCAAATCAGCAATGCGCATCATCATGGGCAGGTCGGCGGAGTTGAAGTCCGGGTCCCAGGCCGGCGCACCCAGCACCTTGGCGCCCAGGCGCAGATAACCCTTGATGAGCGCAGGCGGCTCGACGATCAATGAATCATCCAGTTGCTCGACCGGCAAGGCCAGGCGCGGCGTCACGCGGTATTCGATCGGTGCCAGATGCGTCTGCTTAACCTGTTTCCAGATGCTGGCTGCGGCGTGACCGCTGCCGGATTCGGGATGACCGTAGTGCTGCATGGGGATGCTGGCACAACCGATCATGGTGTCGAGCTGGTTGCGCGCCATGAACTCGGCGAGCGCACCCCAGAGGGCCAGGATCACACCGCCGTGGCGATGGTCTTCATGCACGCAGCTGCGGCCCAGCTCGACCATGCGCTCACGCAGGCTGCGCAGGCGGGTCAG
>JAZKDR010000032.1:0-93559 GCA_040387435.1 Pseudomonadota bacterium | reverse complement strand
CTTAAGCAAGGCGACGCCGCTGCCATAGCTCAAAGTTTCGCTCGGGGCAGTGCAAGCGGCGCAGCAGCGCAGCTCAAGCCTCTTGTGCTGCCCTTTGCTGGATTTCCTCGGAGGCGATGCGTATAAAAGCATCAATAGCAGGTGTCAGGACCCGCTCGGCCCGCACGTAGATACCGAGGTAGAAAAGAACAGGGTCTTTCAGTGGCACGTGGCGCAAGGTCATCTCATCGAGTTCCCGTTCGATGCCGAACCGGTTGACAAACGCGATGCCCAGGCCTTTCATGGCCATGCGTTTCATCAGCTCGAACGACCCGGTTTCAAGCACAACATTGTGTGGCTCCTTGCAGGCGAGCAGCAAGGGTTTGATCTCTTCATGAATCGCTATTTCAGGGGTGGGCAGTATGAGGGGGTATTTGGCACAGTCGGCAAAGCTCACCTGGCCTTGCCGGGCCAAAACATGGTCAACAGGCATGATTGCACCGAGATGAAATTTGCCGACTGCCACTTGCCGCAGGTTTTCGGTGCGCTGACGCATAAAACAGATAGCGACGTCCGCCTGCGCTTCCATCACACCCTCTGCCGCTTCCCGCGAACCGCCGATGCGCACATTCATTCGTACGCCTGGATAGCGCAGCGACATGGTCTCAATCACGGCCGGCATGAATGAGGGCGTGAGTGCCTCGACGGTCAACACGTCTATCGTGCCGCGCCGGATGCCTTTCAAGGCGTCCAGTTCGGTGCCCATGCGCTGGGCATCCTGCAAGACAGTGATGACGTGGCGGGACAGAACTTCTCCGACCGGTGTGAGTTTCAATCCGGCCGGGAGACGTTCGAACAGCGGCGTGCCGAGTTCGCCCTCCAGTTCCAGCAACTGCCGGTTCAGCGCAGAGGAAGAAAGATGCAACTGGCGGGCCGCTTCCCGTATCGAGCCGCAGCGGCGAATCACATCAAAATGCAGCAGCGAGCGAGAATGTAGGTGCATTGCAGACATTTTCTACCATCCGTACCGATTGCACACCGACTCCGACAATACGACCCATGACCATTCGCGACATTCTCAAAATGGGCGACCCGCGCCTGCTGCGCATCGCCCAGCCCGTGACAGAGTTCGACACCGACGCGCTGCACCTGCTCATCTCCGACATGTTCGACACCATGCGCGCCGTCAACGGCGCCGGGCTGGCCGCGCCGCAAATTGGCGTCGACCTGCAACTGGTGATCTTCGGCACCAACGAGGTCAACCCGCGCTACCCCGACGCGCCCGTCGTGCCCCGCACCGTGCTGCTCAACCCCGTCATCACGCCAATCAACAACGAGGAAGAAGACGGCTGGGAAGGCTGTCTCTCAGTGCCAGGCCTGCGCGGCGTGGTGCCGCGTTTCGCGCACATCCGTTACACCGGCTTCGATCAGTACGGCGACCCGATTGATCGCACGGTAGACGGTTTTCATGCGCGTGTGGTGCAGCATGAGTGCGACCACCTGATCGGCAAGCTCTATCCGATGCGGGTGCGGGACTTCACGAAGTTTGGTTTTACCGAGGTGTTGTTTCCTGGTTTGGATGCTGGTGAGGATGATTGAGGGAAAGCTTCAGAAATTATGAGTCGCTCTATTTGCCTCCTCATTGCTCTGCTCGTGTCCAGTCAACAGGCTGCGGCCCAGGCTTTGAAAGTCGAGAACCATACGACGATCCTGGCGGTGTGGATTGACGCTGCGGGAAAAGTGAAGCGCGCAGAAGTTCGAAAGAGCTGCGGTCGTGTGAGCTGTGATTCCGCGGCTTAGCGGCAGCTATTGGCCTTGAGTTTGTGCCTGCAACGGATGCCTCGACTCAGGAGAATCCGAAGCTTTTGGAAGTCAACAGCAACGCTGAGGTTAAAGAGTTATCACCGTAATCTCTAGCGCGCCAGATTAGGCCGCAGATTTTCCAAACTACCTCACGCTATTCATCATGAAATATTCGCCGCTGCGGTCAGACGACGGGACACCTTATCCAATGGCTCCGCGCCATCTATTGATTGGTCTGGTGGCCGTTGCCTGCTTGTTCTTTTACGGTGCCTGGTCCAAATGGATTACGCCTTCTCTACCGCCTTTTTCCGGGCGCACGGCATGGTTTTATTCAATCGCGTTTTCTGCACTAGGCCCAAGAGGAGCCTTTTATATCAACATAGCGTGCGGCGTCGCCTTGTTGGGACTAGCGTTTGCAAATTGGCTCAGACAGAGGGGGCCGCGCTGACTTGCCGTGGTCGACAGACGTACCACGTCACGCCAAAGGTCACCCCATCCTCTGCAACCAAGGCGTCTCAGCTACCACCTTCGCCTCATGCGCAGCGATAGCCTCCGCATAACGTAGCGTCCGTGTGATGTCATCCTCCCCAGACAACAACTGCGCCTGGTGACCGCTTGAAAGCGTGAACCCGAACTTCTTGCCATCAGGCGCAGTCAGCCTGCAATCCTTCAAGCTCAGTTCGAGCTGGTCACCATCTTTGGTTGAAGCCATCAAGGCCTCGTGATCTTCCGGCGTCACCGCCGCAGCAACAAGGCCATTCTTGACGCAGTTGTTGCGGAAGATATCGCCAAACGACAGGGCCACAACGGCTTCGATACCGTAGTCGGCCAGCGCCCAGACGGCGTGCTCACGCGACGAACCGCAGCCGAAGTTGCGGCCAGACAGCAGGATGCGCGTCTTCGTGGGCGCGGTGACAAAAGCGGCTTCGGGCTGGCCGGAGGCTATCCAGTCGGCGAACAGGTGCAGGCCCATGCCTTCGCGTACGGTCTTCTTCAAAAACTGGGCAGGGAAGAGGGCGTCGGTGTCGATGTCGTCGCGGCGCAGCACGGCGACCGGGCCCTTGACGGTGATGATGGGTTGCCTCATGCCAAAAACTCCCGTGGGTCGGTGAGCGCGCCGCGCAGCGCGGATGCCGCGACTGCTGCCGGACTCATCAGGTGGGTGCGGCCGCCCTGGCCCTGGCGGTTTTCAAAATTGCGGTTGGAGGTGGAGGCGCTGCGCTGGCCGGGCATGAGGGCATCGCCGTTCATGCCGACGCACATCGAGCAGCCGGACTCCCGCCATTCAAAACCAGCATCGAGAAAGACCTTGGCCAGGCCTTCAGCCTCGGCTGCATGTTTGACGACGGTCGAGCCGGGCACAACAAGCCCACGCACCGTGGGGGCGATGCGCCTGCCCTTGAGCACGCTGGCTGCCGCGCGCAGGTCTTCAATGCGTGAGTTGGTGCACGAGCCGATGAAGGCGATGTCGATGGGCACACTGGCAATCGGCTGGCCGACGCGCAGGCCCATGTAGTGCAGGGCGGCTTCAAAGCGCGCGGTTTCGGCCTCATGGCCCGGGCCGAAAGAAGATGGCACTTCATCGCCAAACCCGGCGCTGTCGGCTGGCGTGGTGCCCCAGGTGACCAGCGGCTTGACGCGGCTGGCGTCGATTTGTTCCAGTCGGTCGAAGTCGCGCACGTCATCGGTCTTCAGCGTGGCCCAGTGCGCCACGGCCTGCTCGAACAAATCTTTGGCCTGGCCGCTGACGCGCGTGCGCAGGTAGTCAATGGTTTTGGCGTCGGGCGCCACCAGGCCGAAGCGCGAGCCGGCTTCAATGGTCATGTTGCACAGCGTGAGGCGTGCCTCAATCGACAGGGCATTGATGGTCGAACCGAAATATTCGATCGCAGAACCCACACCGCCGCCCGTGCCAATCTGGGCAATGATGGCCAGCGCGAGGTCTTTTGAATAGGTGCCTGGCGCGAGTTGCCCCTCGACCTGCAGGCCCAATGTGCGCACCTTGCGCATCCACAGGGTTTGCGTGCTCATCACGTGTTCAGCCTCGGACGTGCCTATGCCCCAGGCCAGCGCACCCAATGCGCCTAGCGTGGCGGTGTGTGAATCGCTGCAGAGCACCGTGCTGCCGGGCAGCACGTAGCCCTGCTCGGGCGCGACCACATGGACGATGCCCTGGTGCGGGTCGTCGAGGTCGAGCAGCCGCATGCCGGTGGCGCGGGCATTGCGGCGCAGCGTGGCGATCTGGGCCGCGCTTTCGGGGTTAGGGATGTTGGTGGCGCGGTCTGCCGTGGTCGGCACGTTGTGGTCCTGGATGGCCATGTGCCGCTCAGGCGAACGCACCACGCGGCCGTTGGCGGCCATGCTGGCAAACGCCTGCGGGCTGGACACCTCGTGCACCAGGTGGCGGTCAACATAGACCAGGTCTTCGCCGGCATCGTTGCTGGCGACCTTGTGGGCCTGCCAGATCTTGTCAAAAAGCGTGGTCACGGTTGTCTCTTTCTGTGGGGGCGACGCCCGTAGTTGGCGGCGCTAGTTGTTCTCAAACCGGAAATGATCGGCCTTGCTGACGATGCGCCCGGCGGTCGGTGAGGGGAAGTGGCCGCTGAACAGGACGGTCGAGGTGTCGGCGAGGTTGTGTACCAGTGCTTCGCGTGTGCGCGCAGCCTGTGCTGCGTCGTGGCAAAAGCGCGATGACAGCGACAGATCGATCAGCTGCGCCGGTGTGTGCAGGATGTCACCGGCAAACACCGCGCGATCTCCCTGGCTGTGGGCATCCAGCATGCAATTGCCGGCGGTGTGGCCGTGGGCCGCGTGCAGTTGCAGGCCGGCTTCGAACTCGAAGCCCGAGTCGACCATCATGGCTTGCCCGGCATCGACCACCGGCAGCACGCTGTCGGCAAAAGAGCCGTGGTTGGGCGCGTCAAGCCCATGGGCCAGCGCGTGGCGATGTTCTTTTTCCCAGTGGCTGTACTCTGCGTTGGCAAACACATAACGCGCCTTGCGGAAGGTCGGCACCCATTGGCCGTTGTGCAGGCGGGTGTTCCAGCCGACGTGGTCGGCGTGCATGTGGGTGCAGCAGACGAAGTCGATGTCGTCCGGCGTGACGCCGAGCCGCGCCATGTTCTCGAGATAGGCGAACTTCTGGCGGTGCCAGGGCGGCCGTTGCGGGCGCTCCTTGTCGTTGCCGGAACACGCATCGACGAGGATGGTGTGTGTCGGCGTCTTCAAGAGGTAGCTGTGAAAGCTCATGTTCACGCGGTTATCCGCGGTCACAAAGGTCGGCTTCAGCCAGTGGGCGTGGGTGGCGATCTGCTCGGGCGTGATGTTGGGAACCACAAAATCAAGGGGCGAAAAAGCCCCTTCGCTTTCCAGCACGAGGTCGACCTGGAACTTCCCTATCTTTTGCGTTTTCATGGGTGCACCGGTGAATGTGGTCGGCCGACCCTAGAACATCAAACGCCCGCCGTTGATGTACAGGATCTGGCCCGTCATGTAGCGTGAAGCCTGCCCAAGCAGAAAGAGGATGGGCCCGACCACTTCATCAGGCTGGCCGACCCGGCCTTGCGGAATCGTCGCTTCGATGGCCTGACGGCCAGAGGCGAACCAGCCGTCCTTGTTGTTCACATCGCCGCCGCGGCCGGTGCCGCCGGACAGAAAGGCCGTTTCGATGGGGCCTGGGGCCACGGCATTGACCCGGATGCCCGGTGCGTTTTCCTTGGCGAGGTTGCGTGTCATCGCGTTGATGGCCGCCTTGGCCGCTGCATAGGCACCGACGCCCTTGTCTGCCGTCACGGACAGGCCGGACGACGTGAACACGATGGCGGCATCAGTGCCCTTGTCGAGCAAAGGCAGGGCCGCACGCGCGCTCAGGAAGGCACCGCGCGTGTTGACGTTCATCACCTCGTCCCAGCTCTGCTCGCTGGTGTCGCGCAAGGCAGAAGGGGGCGGCGTGAAACCTGCCAGATGCACCATGCCATCCAGCGCGCCCCATTTTTCGGCAATCTCGTCAAACCCGTTCTTTATGTCTGCCGCTTTGGATGCATCGCAGGCAATCTGCCATTCACCGGGCAAGGCCGGGCGCTTGAGCATGGAAACGGCGAGGTCGAGGTTGACGACCTTCATGCCTGCCGCCAGTGAGGCCTCCACCAGGCGCGTGCCTATGCCGCCGCAGCCACCGACAACAGCCAGTCGCATGCCTGAGGGTGGTGGCAGGCGCGATAAGTCGAGTGTCATGCGGAGGCCCCGAGACGGCGAATCGGCATCTTGTCGATGGCGACCATGGTGGTTTTTTCTTCGGTGTAAAGCGCCATGCAACCCTTGCCGCCTTCACGGCCGATACCGGATTCTCTGTAGCCGCCGAAGGCCGAGCGCAGGTCGCGCACCACGGGGGTGTTGACCCAGACCGTGCCGGTGCGCAGCTTGCGCATGGCGAGGTTGGCCTTGTCCAGGTTCGAGGTCCACACATACGCGACGAGGCCGAAGGTGCTGTCGTTGGCGATGTTGAGGGCCTCTTCAAAGGTGTCGAAGGTCACAAAGGTGGCGAAGGGCCCGAAGATCTCTTCCTGGCAGACGCGCGCAGCGTTGCTGGGCGCCCGCACCACCGTCGGTTCGATGTAATAACCTTTGCCCATGGACTCGACGCGCTTGCCGCCGGTGAGGATTTCTGCGCCGTCAGCTTTGGCTATATCGGCATAGGACAGCACGCGCTCCATATGGGCTTTGGAGGCCAGCGGTCCCATTTCGGTGCCCATGACAGACGGGTGGCCGATCTTGAGGTTCTTCACACGCGCGACGAAGGCGGCAATGAATTTGTCGGCAATCGAACGCTCAACCAGGATGCGCGAACCAGCCAGGCATTGCTGGCCATTGCCGCCGTAGATGCCGAGCAGGGCGGCGTCGAGGGCGCGTTCAAAGTCGGAATCGACGCAGATGATGCTGGCCGACTTGCCGCCCAGCTCCATGGTGCACGCTTTCAGGCCTTTGGCTGCTGAAGACAGGATGGCGCGGCCAGTAGTGGTGCCACCCGTGAACGACACCACGTTGATGTCGGGATGCTCGACCAGCGCCGTGCCGGTGACGGGGCCACGACCGTTGACGAGGTTGACCACGCCGGGCGGAAGGCCGGTGCTGTTGATGATTTCCATGAAACGCTGCATGCCGGCCGCGGCAATTTCAGAAGGCTTGACCACGCAGGTATTGCCAAAGGCAATTGCAGCGGCGATTTTCATCGAGCACAGGGTGACAGGTGCATTCCAGGGGCCCAGCAGGCCTGCCACGCCCACGGGCTCGCGGAAGACGCTGGTCACATAGCCCGGTTCCTGGGTGTAGAGCTCACCGCCGACCTGGCCTATGAACTCTGCAAAAAACTTGAAGTTGTAAGCAGCACGGGGAATGTAAAACCCCTTCATCTGCGCGAGTGGAATGCCCGTGGTGGCGCTTTCAATTTCCGACAGTTCGGACTGGCCCGCAATGACCGCATCGTGAATTTTCATCAGTGCGTTCTGGCGCTGCTCGACGGTCAGGTTTGACCAGCGACCATCTTCGAAGGCCTCGCGTGCGGTGCGCGCAGCCGTATCGACCTCGGATGCATCGGCTTCCAGCAGGTCGCCCAGGCGTTCGTCTGTGGCGGGGTCGTACACCGGCACGCGGTGTTGTTGGCCTGCAGCTACGAAGCGCCCGCCGATGAAACTAGCCTGCTCGCGTTGCAGAATTTTTTGCAGCTCAAGCGAGCGTTGAATGGCATGGTCCGACATGGTGGTATTGCTTCAAAGGGTTGCTGATGGCGAATCACCAGCCGCATTTGCGGCGCGGTGATTCGCGAGTCACTGATGGCCGTCGCCTATTTTTTGACGAACTTCCAGGTGGCGGCGGCAGGGTCGATCTGCAGGACGCCGATAGGGCTCACGCCGTCGCCGGTGGCCGTGAATGCCAGTTCATTGACGCCGCGGAAGGTCTTGTAGCCGTTGATGCCATCGCGCAGTTTGTCGCGGGCCGCCACGATGGGCGTGTTGCCGTCGATGCCTTGCTTTTTGGCAGCTTCAGCGACCAGCAGTACCGCGTCGTAACCGAGGCTGGTGTTGGCCAGATTGGGCGGCTGGAACTGGTTCAGCGTGCTGTCTTTTGAGACGGCCTGGATGTAGCGCTGTACAAACGACTTGTACTTCACCTGGTCACCGGTGGAGTAGTCATTGCTGGCGGCGCCAACGGTGAACCACTGCTTGGCATGGTCACCCACACTTTTGCTCACGATTTGCGGGAAGACGCCCGGGTAAATCAGGTTGTTGCAGAGGATGGGGGAGGTCACGCCCTGGATTTGCAGGTCGCGCGCCAGTTTGCCGGCATCACCCGACAAGATGGCCGCCAGCACGATGTCCGGCTTGATTTCTTTCAGCTTGATGGCCACGGGCGAGAAATCTGTCTGGCCGGAGGTGAATTCCAGCGAACCCACCACTTCCAGGCCTTTCGATTTGGCCAGCTTGGTCCACTCTTCGGCTGCGGCCTTGCCTGCTGCTTCGCGCACGTCGGCCATCACCGCCACGCGCTTGGCGTTCGGGAAGAGCTTGAGGAACTCCGTAAAACCGGTGGGCAGCGAGACATCGTCAGGCGTGTTCAGGCGCGTGCCGTACGGCCGGGCCAGCAGGCCGGGCTTGTTGGAGTTCATGTTGACAGACGGCATCTTCAACTGGTTGATGGTCGCTGCCGCGGTTTCCCACTGGGTGGAGGACATCGGGCCAAGCACCGCCAGTGCGCCTGCCTGCTGGGCCTCGCGTATGCGCAGCACGCCCTGATCGGGGCGAAGCTGGTCGTCATAGCGCACGATCTCTATCTTGCTGCCGTTGATACCGCCGGAGTTGTTGATGTCTTCCACGGCAATGTCGATGGCAATGGCTTGCAGCTTGCCGACGGAACCCAGCTGGCCGGTCAGCGGCGCCGTGTGCACCAGCTTGATAGGCGGCTTGGCCTGCGCAAACGCGGCACCGGCGACTGCCAGGCTGATGGCTGATACAGCCAGACGACGTGAAAACTTCTGGGACATGGAAAACTCCTGGGTTAGGGTTGTTTAAGGTTCAGGCGCCGAGGTAATGGGAAAGGATGGAATCGTCAGACAGAAGGCCGGCGGAGGGGCCTTCGTGCACCATGCGCCCCTGCTTCAGGACGTAGGCACGGTGCGAGAGCTTCAGTGCGGCGCGGGCGTTCTGCTCGACGATGAGGATGGTCATGCCTGCATCGCGCAACTCGCGCAGCACGGAAAAAACGGTGGACACCATGACCGGCGAGAGGCCCAGCGACGGCTCATCCAGCATCAGAAGTTTCGGTTTGGCCAGGATGGGGCGCGCCATGGCCAGTTGCTGCTGTTCGCCGCCCGACATGCTGCCCGCCGCCTGCTTGAGTCGCTCTTTCAGCCGCGGGAAACGGACGAACACACGCTCACAGGCGTCCTCGAAGGATTCACCTTTGGTCGCTTCCGGGTCGCGGTCATAGGCGATGCGCAGGTTTTCGGCCACGCTCAATCGGCCCAGCGTGCCGCGGCCTTCCGGGATGTGCAGCAAACCGCCACCGGCAATGGCGTGCGGCGCCGCCTTGGCCAGGTTCATGTCGCCGAATGCAGCGGTGCCTGCGGCTGGGCGCAGCAGACCCGAGAGGGTACGCATCAGCGTCGACTTGCCTGCGCCGTTGGCACCAATCACGGCGACGGTTTCACCCGGCTCAACCTTGAGCGTGACACCTCGCAAGGCCTTGATGGCGCCGTAATTGACCTCGAGGTTCTGGACGGAAAGCAGCGCGCTCATGCGGCCATCCTTTCTGCCTCGGCGGTGTCCTCGTCAGGGCCCAGATAGGCTTCAATCACCTGCGGGTTGGACAACACCGATTCAACACTGCCTTCGGCAACCTTGGTGCCCGCAATCAGCGCCACCAGCCGGCTGGACAGCGCGCGAATCAGTGACATGTCGTGCTCGACAAGCAGGATGCCTTCGACGCGTTCGCGGGCCTTGCCGATGTCTTCGACCAATGCGGCGGTTTCTTCCTCATTCATGCCGGCCGCTGGTTCATCCAGCAGCAGCAGGCGAGGGCCTGTGGCCAGCGCACGGGCAATCTCAAGCCGGCGTGCCGCGCCGTAGGGCAGGCTGCCGGCGACCTGGCCGGACAGGTCCGTCAGGCGCATCAGGTCGAGCAGGGCAACCGCACGTTCCAGTCGGCTCTTTCGCAGCACTGCACTGCGAAAGGGTGAGGACGTGGTCTCGGGGTCGGCGACGAGGACGTTTTCAAGAACGGTCATGCGCTTGAAAAGCCGAATGTTCTGGAAGGTGCGCGCAACCCCGCTGCGGGCCATCTGAAGGCGGGAATGTCCCGTGACATCCTGGCCGCCGAATTGCAGGGTGCCTGCCGTAGGTGCATAAAACCTGGTGACCAGATTGATGAGCACCGATTTGCCTGCGCCGTTGGGCCCGACGATGCCGAGAATTTCGCCGTGCTCCACGGTGATGGACACATCGGAGAGGGCTTTGAGGCCACCGAATGATTTGGACAGGCCGTTGGCGACCAGCAGGGGCGCGCTCATGATGTTCTGGTCTTTCCGAGGCTGATCGTCGTAAAGCGCCGTGTGATGAGGCCCTGGGGCCTGAAGAGCAGCAGCACGATGATGGTCAGTGCAAAGACACTGGGCCGCCACTCACGCATGAAGGTCACCTGCTCGGGCAGTATGGTCATGATGATGGCGCCCAAGGCCGCACCCCAGAAGTTATTGGTGCCGCCCAGAATGACGAACATGACGGCGTAGATGGAAATCAGCACGTTGAAGGTGTCTGGCCGCACAAAGGTGATGTAGTGGCCGTAGAGGCCGCCTGCAAAACCCGCCACCGCCGAGCCGATGGCAAACGCAGTGAGCTTGACGAAGACCACATTCATGCCCAGCGATGCGGCGACCTCATCGTCTTCGCGAACGGCGTCCAGTACACGCTGCAGGGGCGAGCGTGATACCCACCAGAGCGCCGCACCCACCACCAGTACAGCGCCCACGCCATGCCAGATGGTCGAGCCGGCCATGCCGCCCAGGCCGACGGTGCCGCCGACGAAGTCGATGTTTTCAAGAATGACCACCATGGACATGGCGATGCCCAGCGTCGTCAGGATGAGGTAAATGCCTCGCACCCTCAGCGCAGGGAAGCCGAACCCGAATCCCAGGACGCCGGAAACCACCGCGCCGGACAGGCAGGCGGGCAACAGCGGCCATCCGGCTTTCACCGTCAACACGCCGGCGACGTAGCACCCTATGGCCATGAAGGCGCTGGCGCCGAAGGTGAGGGCGCCGGCGGACAGCGCGATGTAGACGCTCCACGCCATCAAGACATTGATAGCTGTGAAAAACAACAGATCTGAAGTCATGCACGCGCTCCAGCACCATGAAACACGCTGCCAAACAGGCCTTGCGGCCGAACCAGCAGAACGATGATCATGAAGCCCCACACCAGCAGGTCAGCCAGCGGGCCAAAACCGAACTGCACGGCCATCGCTTCAAGCAGGCCGACCAGCAGGCCGCCGACGACAGCGCCCCAGAGGTTGCCCATGCCGCCAATGGCCGTCACGGCCAGTGCCTTGAGCGCAAACGACATGCCAATGTCGGAGTTGACGGTGCCAACGCGTAGTGCGAACAGCAGGCCGGTCAATGCCGCGAGTGCCGATGAAATGAAGAACACCTGTTGGCCCACAAACTTAACGGGTATGCCCAGCAATGCGGCATTGGTGGCATTGTCCGAAACCGCACGGATATTGCGGCCGGTTTTTGTTTTCTCGATGATGAAGTAAAGAACGAGCACGAGTACCAGCGTCAATGCAAGAACCAGGCCCTGCACGGGTACAAAACGTACGCCGAACAATTCAAAACTACCGGAGCCGAGTGCATTCACCAACGGAAACGACAGCGGCTCGGACCCCCAGACGTGGTGAACCAGATCCAGCATCAACAGGCCAACAGCCATCGATGAGAGGGCCGCCGTGATGGACGCTTCTTCGGAGTTGAGGTTGCGAAAACTGATGCGCTCCACCACGATGCCGAGGATGCCGCCAGCCAGGAAGGCACCCACCATCGCCAGCGGGATGGACGGGACCAGCTGTGCAACCACAAGCCCGGCAAACCCGCCGACCATGAACACCTCGGTGTGTGCGAAGTTGATGCGGTGCAGCACCCCGACGATCAGCGTGAAGCCGACGGCGACCAGGGCGTAAAGCCCGCCAGTCATGAGCCCGTTGATTATTTGACCGGCAATCATCAGCGCGCAGCTCTTTCGATTGTCAGAAGTGCGACAGCAGCTTGCCGAAGCCCTGCAGCTTGTCGTTGATGCCGCAGGCCCGCAGGGCATGCCAGTAAGTCGCCGTGTTGATGGCAATCACCGGTTTGCCGAGCACCCATTCGGCAGCGGCTGCAAAACGGACCATCGAGAGATTGGTGCCGACCTGCACGATGGCATCGACATCGTCGCCATCGAGCTGCTTGAGAGCGTCGCGGCACATCTCGTCCGTGGTGTGGGCAATTTGTACCGGGCTGGGGCGCCGCAGGCAGATGTCGCGCACGACGGTGAAACCGCAATCCTGGTAGAAGCGGCGCACCTGGTCATTGGCCACAGGGAAGTAGGGCGACACAAAGGCAATGCGTTTGGCCTTGTACATGTTGAGGGCCGCTTCAGTGGCGAATGAGCCGCAGGAGACACCCACGCCTGCGCGGTCGCGCATCATTTGCAGGTAGGCTTCCGCGCCCTTGCGGCCGTCCCAGAAGGTGGCAGCCGACATGCCCATCACCAGGTACTGCATCTCGCAGCTTTTGAGCACATCGACGGCATGCAGGGTGTTGCCCTGGATGTTCTGCACCAGTTGCAGGAAGTCGGCATCGGTATTGACCGGGTCGTTGGGAATTTCGATGCGGCTGTAATGGTTGGTCACGCCGACGGGCCGCATGTCGTCGAAGTCGGGCTGCACGATGGTGTTGGTCGAGGGGCCGATGGCCCCGAACTTCATGCGGTAACCGAGGTGATCCATGGTTCAGGCTTTCGAAAGGAGTTGAAGGAAGGCGTCACGTGTCATCACGTCGGCGTATTTCTGGCGCATGTCGAAGAGGTTGGCGTCGTGCGGCTCGATGGCCCTGTCACCCACGCAGTCCTCGATGACAACGGTGCGGAAGTTGAATTGCATGGAATCGATCACCGACGCCCGCACGCAGCCGCTTGTGGTGCAGCCGACGATGACAGCGGTGTCCACGCCGCGCAGGTGCAGCCATTCCGACAAGCCGGTGGAGAAGAAGGCCGATGCCGACACCTTGCGCAGCACCCACTCGCCGTCAATCGGGGTGAGCTGGGGAACGATCTGGGAGGCTGGCGCGGTTTCGGTCAGCGTCAACAGCGGCGGTACCTTCATGCAGAAGACGTTTTTGTTGGAGCCGTCGTCGGCAAACACCACGCGGGTGTGCACGACAGGCAGGCCGGCCTTGCGAAAGGCGGCCAGCAGGGGCACGGTGGCGTTGGCAGCGGCTTCGATGTGGGGGCCGCCAAACAAGGCTTCATCGACAAAACCGTTGACGAAGTCGACCAGGATGAGCCCGCAGCGCGCGCCAATGCCCGAGGCATTGCCCATGTTCTGCTTGCGGTAGATGTCCTCCTTGTTCAAGATTTCACCTTGTCGTCTGCATGGGCAGCGTCGAAGTTTGCGACCCAGTCAAAGCCCATGAGTTTTGAGAAATCCTGGAAGTCGTGCAACTCCTGCTTCGTGTTGGCGCTGGAGCCGGTTGCCTTGATGTGGCTGTAGACATTCTTGAAAGCAGCGCCCGCCGACAGGAAGGCTGCAGACGGGAAGATCACCAGGCCGAAGCCGATGCGCTGAAGTTCTTCTTTTGTGAGCACAGGCGTACGGCCGGTTTCCACCATGTTGGCCACCAGCGGCAGGTCGAAGGCCTTGCCGATGGTTTCCATTTCCTCAATGGATTCAGGGCTCTCGATGAAGAGGATGTCGGCACCGGCCTTTGCATATTTCTCCATGCGGCGCAGTGCTTCGTCCAGGCCGTGCACGGTGCGGGCATCGGTGCGGGCAATGATCTGGAAGTTCTTGTCGGTACGTGTTTCTGCAGCGACCCTGATCTTGGCAACCATGTCTTCCGCAGGCACCACACGGCGGCCCAGCATGTGGCCGCACTTCTTGGGGAATTCCTGGTCCTCGAGCTGGATGGCGCAGGCACCGGCGGTCTCGTAACCGCGCACGGTGTGCATGACGTTCAGCAGGCCACCATAACCGGTGTCGCCGTCGCAAATCATGGGCGTGTCGGTGATGCTGCAGTACTGGGTCACGCGGTTGACCATGTCGGTGTAGCTGGCCAGCCCTGCGTCCGGCAGGCCCATGTAGGACGCCACGGTGCCGTAGCCGGTCATGTACAACGCTTCGAAGCCCATGGCGTCGGCGATCTTGGCCGACACCATTTCAAAGACGCCGGGTGCGACGACCAGGTTGCCTTTGGTGAAACGTGCCTTGAGTTCAGCACGCTTTTGCGTGCCGGTTTTGGTGGTGAGACCCTTGTTCATGCTATCGACTCCGCGCGCTCCAGCGCATCAATCATGGATGTTTTGCGAAGGTAGTCCTTCGCGGCGACAGGGCTGGCGGCAATCGCGCGCAGTTCTTCCTGGGTCTTGCGGCGCGCTTCGGGGTCGCGCTCCTCAATGGTTTTTTTGTTGCGTGCGGTGTTGGCGTTGATGTATTCAATGGCAACGGCACGGCGCTGTCTCTCGTAACGGGCCAGCAGGTCCTGTGATGCACCGTTGTTCAGGATGTCGACCAGCTTGTCGGAAAGGTTGAAGGCGTCTTGCACGCCGCCGTTCATGCCCATGCCGCCCAATGGGTTGTTGATGTGGGCGGCGTCGCCAGCCAGAATCACGCGGCCGCGCCGGAACTCTTTCGCCACGCGCTGGTGCACCTTGTAAAGCGTGCGGTGCATGGTGGGGTAGGGCGTGTCCTTGGGCAGCAGGTTTTGCAGGCGCGTCTGGATCGATTCATCCGTCATGCACTCTTCGTCAGACTCTTCCGGACGCGTCGGGAACAACACGCGCCAGAGGGACGGCACGCGCAGCAGCACACACCACTCCTTTGGGTCAGACACATAGTTCACGTAGGACAGGTTGGGGAAATGGTCGGCGAATTCGAAATCGGTGGAGACCACCAGGAAGCGCTCTGGGTAAGTGAAGCCTTCAAACTCGATGCCGAGTGACTGGCGCACCGAACTCCAGGCGCCGTCAGCACCGATCAGGTAGTCGCCGCTGAAAGTCTCCACGCCCTGCGCGGTCTTGACCTTGACCTCGACGTGGCTGTCGTCCTGCGATACCGATTGCACTTCGGTGCCCAAAAGAATTCTGGCGTGTGGCAGTTCGGCCAGTTTGTCGATGAGCAGCTTGTTGAGTTTCCACTGCTCGCACTGAAGGCGGAAGGGGTGTTTGGTTTCACCCTCCAGCAATGACATGTCGAATTCGGCAATCAGGCCGTCCTGGCGATCCCGCTGCTGGGTGTAGCGCGCGATGAGGCCTTGAGACACCAGGTCTTCGGTAATGCCGAAGCGGGCCAGCATGTCCAGCGTAGGCGGATGAAAGGTGGAGGCGCGCAGATCTTCAGGTGCCGTGGTGTTCCGTTCGAACACCGTGACAGCGATGCCTGCGGTGGCCAGGGTCAGGGCGCTGACGAGGCCTACAGGGCCCGCGCCAGCGATCAATACATGAGGAGACGTCATGGGTCTTTTCCAGGTGAATGAGTCCCGGATCATTGCCAAATACAGGGTTTTACACAAGCCCGTAAAAAACACCGTCATACTCAAAAACTATTCAGCCATAACCTGAGGGTAATGGCTGAGGCTCGAATTTTGACCGCCGGCTTTTTTGAGCGCGACCAAGCTTTTCACATTGGTGCATCAAAGGCGGGCTTACCGCTCGTTTCAGCCTTGGGCAGCCCTGATCGGCACAGGCAAAGTGCACTTCGACGCGCCAACCCGTATCAAGGGGCATCAATGGTGCGTATTGGTATCACCCATGAAATGGGCTGATTTGACCTGTACCGGCCGTTGCGGGACCCCAGCGCCTAGCTGCTGGCGTGCAGGCGCAAACCGTCCATGAAGGCCTTGAGCATGGGCGATTCGGTGCTTTCACGCCGGCGGATGACGCCCACGCTGCCCTCGCGCAGGTAAGGCAATGGGAGGGGCACGACCTGTTTCAGGCCCTGGAAATAATGCATGAGGCGCGCAGACATGGGGGCGACCAGGTCGCCGTCCTGCAGCATGGTGACGATCACCAGGGTCGAGCCAGTCTCGACGCGGTAGCGGGGCGACGGCTGGCCGGCGAGTGCCAGTTCATGCTCCAGCTCGCGGCGCAGCGGGCTGACCTTGGGCGGGATGATCCAGGGGTAACGCAGCACATCGGGCCAGTCGACCTTGCGTTTCTTGGCCAGGGGGTGGTTGGCACCGACGACCACGCGGATCTGCTCAGGATGCAGGATGTCGCAGCGCACGCCGGCGTCCAGACGGGCCTGGTCGGTTCGGGTGATGACCAGATCGACGCGGCCTTCCTCCAGTTGGGGAAGCAGGGCGTCGAGGCGGTTTTCAATGATGTTGAGGTAGGCATCTGGAAAGCGCTTCCGGAAATAGCCCGCCGCCTTGGGCACGAGGCCTGTGGCCACGGTCGGGGTGGTGCCGACCACGAGATTGCCGGATGCACCAATGGACATCAGGCGTATGGTGGCCTGGGTACGGTCCAGCTCGCCAATGATGGCGCGCGCATGGGAGACCAGTGCCGTGCAGAACTCGGTGGGCGTCAGGCCGCGGGAATTGCGCTTGAACAGCTTGACGTTCAGGTCCTCCTCCAGCTCGCTTAGCCACTTGGAAAGGCCCGGCTGCGTGACCCCCATCTGCGTCGCCGTGTGGCTGACATTGCGGGTCTCGTACAGCGCGACCAGCAGGTAAAGCTGGCGCATGCGCAGGCGTTGTGTCCACTCCATTTTGCTATGTCCTGAATATTATGGAATAAGAAAATAATATCATTTTAAAGAAATACCATTGACACGCACAATCGCTAAGGACGGGGACTGAAAAGCAGCGCTGGCGCATGCCATTGTTCTCCTCTGTACGTGCCCCGATGTCAGTGCATCGGAAACACCCTGGCGACCGGGCGGGCACGTTAAGTGCTATTTGCCTTGGACATCATTTTTGTTTTACAGGAGTACTTATGCGTCGTCATTTCTTGCTTGCACTCGCTTCATTGATGGGTGCCACTTTGCTACCGCAGGCCGCGCTGGCCCAGGCCTACCCGACCAAGCCCATTCGCATCATCGTGCCGGCCACGCCGGGCGGCACCTCCGACATCTTTGCCCGCGCTATCGCGCTCAAACTGCAGGACGCATTGGGCAAGCCTGTGCTGGTGGAATACAAGCCCGGCGCGTCGACCAACATCGGTACCGACTACGTTGCGAAGTCCGCACCTGACGGCTACACACTGCTGATCAACGGCATCACCCTGTCGGTGAACCCCGTACTTTATGCCAGCCTGCCGTTCAGCCCCACCAAGGACCTGACCGCGATCACGGAAGTGGCCTCGCTTATGAATGTGGTCACCGTGCACCCCAGCATCCCGGTCAACAACCTCAAGGACCTTGTGGCGCTGATGAAAAAAGAGCCAGGCAAGATGAACTACGGCACGCCCGGTGTCGGCAGCTCGGGCTATCTGTCGGCAGAATTGCTGGCCATGAAGACCGGTGCCAAGGTGACGCATGTGGCTTACCAGGGCAACGCGCAGGCGACGACCGACCACATTGGCGGCACGCTGCAAGTCGGCTTTGTGAACCTTCCCGTCGCCCTGCAGTTCGTCAAGGCCGGCAAGCTCAAGGCGCTGGCGGTAACCTCGTCCAAACGCTCACCCTTGTTGCCTGATGTGCCGACGGTTGCCGAAGCGCTGGGCATTCCAGACTACGAACTCAATGGCTGGTTTGGCCTGATGGCGCCCGCCAAAACGCCGCCTGAGATCATTGCGCGCCTGCAGGAAGAAACCAGCAAGGCACTGAAAGACCCCGCACTGATCGAAATCATCAAGGTGGCCGGTGGTGATGTGGTGGGCGGCACCGCTGCCCAGTTCGATGCACGCATCAAGAAAGACACGGATCGCCTGACCGAGGTGATCAAGGCTGCCGGCGGCGCGGGTTCGGTCAAGTAAGACCGCATCCATTGCCATCAAGCCGCAGCAGGAAACACACATGCGTCGTCACTTTCTCCTATCCGCCGCTTCGGCCGTGCTTGCATCAGCAGTGCCCGGCCTGTCGATGGCGCAGCAATACCCCACCAGGCCGGTGAAGATCATCGTTGCCGCCACGCCCGGCGGTACCGGGGATATTTTTGCCCGTGCCATAGCGACCAAACTTCAGGAGTCGCTGGGCCAGCCGGTCATCGTCGAATACAAGCCGGGCGCAGGAACAAACATTGCCGGGGATTTCGTGTCGAAGTCGGCGCCGGACGGTTACACCATCCTCATCAATGGCTTGCCGCTCGCGGCGAACCCGGCGCTCTATGCCAACATGCCGTTCAGTCCGTCAAAGGACCTGACGCCCGTCATCGAGGTTGCCGAGTTGCTGAATGTGGTGACGGTGCATCCGTCCATTCCGGTGAAGTCCATGGCTGAACTGGTTCAGCTCGCAAAGAAGGAGCCGGGCAAGCTCAATTACGGCAGCCCGGGTGCCGGCAGCTCAAGCCATCTTGCGGCAGAACTGCTGGGCGTCAAGACCGGTGCCAAGTTCACCCACGTGGCCTACCAGGGCAACGCACAGGCGACGACCGATCACATCGGCGGGACGCTGCAGGTCGGCTTTGTGAACCTGCCGGTGGCACTGCAGTTCGTCAAGGCCGGCAAGCTGAAGGCGCTGGCCGTCACGTCGTCCAAACGGTCACCGTTGCTTCCCGATGTACCGACGGTTGCCGAAGCCCTCGGCATACCCGACTACGAACTCACCGGCTGGTTTGGCCTGCTGGTGCCAGCGCGTACCCCGCGCGAGATCGTGGCCCGCCTTCAGGAGGAAACAAGCCGCGCACTCAAGGACCCGGCCGTCATTGAGACCATACGGATTGCCGGTGGCGATGTGGTGGGCGGAACCACAGCGCAGTTTGATGCCCACATCAAAAGGGACACGGAGCGACTGACGGAGGTGATTCGCCTCTCGGGCGCATCCATCAAGTAACACCGCCCCGGCAGGCAGCGGCCTGCCGCACGGCTTTTTCTGGATTGCAATTTATGGGTGACATGTCGACTTTGGCCATGAACGGAAAACCAGCCTCACAGGCCGGAGAAGTACGCGAAGAGCTTGCCGCACTGGTGATGTTGCGCCGCCTGAAGGCGCATGGCGTGGACTATTTTTTCTGCAACCCGGGCACTGACTTTCCGGCCATCGTCGAAGCGTTTTCCATGGCGGAAGCCGACCCTGAGATCGCCAAAGCCGTGCCCAGACCGATTGTGGTGCCGCATGAAAACGCTGCGGTGGCCATGGCCCATGGCGTTTACCTGATGACGGGAAAACCGCAGGCCGTCATGGTTCACGTGAATGTGGGCACGGCCAATACAGTCAATGGCGCAGCCAATGCCGATCGCGACCAGGCACCCATCCTCTTGATGGCCGGGCGCACACCCATCACCGAGACCGGGCTGCACGGTTCGCGCAGCCGCAACATTCACTGGGCGCAGGAAATGTTTGACCAGGCCGGCATGCTGCGCGAATTCGTCAAGTGGGATTACGAGCTGAGGATGGCGTCGGAAACCGAACTTGCCGTTGACCGCGCCATGGAACTCATGATGACCTCGCCACGCGGGCCTGCTTATCTCTCGCTGCCGCGTGAGCTGATCAGCATGCGCATCCCGGTCAGGGACGCGGGGCGCAAACGTGCCGTGTCGGGCGCGCCTTGGCCCAACCCGGCGGACATCCGTGAACTTGCTGCCTTGATCGCCAAGGCCAAAAGGCCACTCATCATCACGTCGACTTCCGGCCGTACGCAGGCCGGGTTCGACGCGCTGTGCTCGCTGACGCAGAAATATGCGGTCGGTGTGATCACGCTGTATGGCCGTTACGTCTGCCTGCCGACCAGCCACGACATGCACCTCGGCTTCCAGACCAAACCTTTCCTGGACGATGCTGACCTGGTGATTGCGCTCGAGTGCGACGTGCCCTGGATACCGTCGCTTGAAAACCCGCCTGCAGATTGCAAGATTGTTCATGTGGGCGAAGACCCTGCGTTTTCGCGTTATCCGACGCGCGGATTCCCTGTCGACCTGTCGATTCGCGCGGAGCCCTCGGTGGCCTTGCGTGCGCTCGAAGCCGAACTTGGCAAGCTCTTGCCACCCACCCAACCCGAAGCGCCCGCCATCGCTGCGCGCCGCAGCCTCATTGCAGACCGCCGAAAATCGCTGCGCGCGGGCTGGAAAGTCGCCGGAGACAAGGCCGCCAAGGCGCCACACATTGCCCCCGAGTACATCAGCCGCTGCCTGTCTGATGCGGCCGGCCCAGACGCTATTTTTGTTAATGAATATCCCTTGCGACTTGAGCATGTGGACCGCGAGACCGCGGGCGGTTTCCTCGGGCAAAGCCCTGCCGGTGGTCTGGGCTGGGGCCTGGGCGCCGCCATTGGTGTCAAGCTGAGTGCGCCTGAGCGCCTGGTCATTGCAACGCTGGGGGACGGCGCCTACGTGTTCGACAACCCCAGTGCCTGCCACTGGGTGTCTGCCGCGCAGAAGATACCGGTGCTGACCGTCATCTACAACAACCAGTTGTATGGCGCGGTCCGCAATTCGACATCGGCGATGTACAAGGACGGCGTATCCGGCAACAACGATTGCACCTTGCTGGCCGACCTGAGTCCTTCACCGGCTTTCGAGAAGATTGCCGAAGCCAGCGGTGCTTATGGCGAGCGCGTTGACGACCCGGCGCAACTGCCGGCGGCCATCGCCAGGGCGATACACGCCGTCACAAAGGAAAAGCGTCAGGCCTTGCTGAACGTCGTCTGCAAATACTGAGTCATCTTCATCTCAATGCGGGAGGCCGCCCATGCGCGCGGCCGATCCTTCACCACTGAAACGGAAAGCAACACATGGCTGAAAGCAAAGACGCGTCCCTGCAGGATCGGGTCGTTATCGTGACGGGTGGTGTCCGCGGTCTGGGCCGCGAGATGGCGCTGGAACTTTCAAACCAGGGCGCAAGGGTTGTGGTGACAGGCGCATCTGAGTCGGACGCCATGCGGGAGACCATCGCCATGATCACGGCGCGTGCAGGCGCAGGCCGTGTCCTGGGTATTGCGGCGGATGTCAGCGACTTCGCGGCCTGTGAACGCGTGCTGGCGTTCACGCTGGAAAATTTCGGGGCTTTGCACGTGCTGGTCAACAACGCTGGGCAGGGCATGCGCCTCATCAGCGAGACCTTCAACACCAAACCTGTGCAGTTCTGGGACATCGACCCTCAGCACTGGCGCAGCATCATCGGCACCAACGTCAACGGCGTCTTCAACATGAGCCGGGCCTGCACGCCACATCTCCTGGCACAGGGGTTTGGCAAGATCATCAACATCTCGACCAGTGACCCGACCATGGTGCGCAAGGGCTACTCACCCTATGGTCCGTCCAAGGCCGCGCTGGAAGCCATGTCGAAGGTCTGGGCCCAGGACCTGGAGGGCAAAGGCGTGGACGTCAATGTCTATTTGCCGGGTGGTGCGGCGGATACCGATCTGCTGCCCCCCAGCGAAAACAAGCGCGGCGCCGACGGCAACCTGCTGCCGGCCGACATCATGCGGCGCGGTATTGGCTGGCTGTGCTCGGACGCCTCCAACGGCAAGACCGGTGGCCGTTACATCGCGCGCCTGTGGAACACAGCATTGCCGCCATCAGAAGCAGCTGCCGGCGCCTTGTCGCCGGGGCATTTCCTGCCGGCGTGATGGACGCCGGGCCGACCCGGCCATACACTGCGCTCTCCATAACCATTTCAACAACGGAGACAACCATGCGCAGCATGAAGAATTTTGTGATCGTGGCCATGTGCCTTGGTGGCAGTGCGGCCATCGCCCAGAGCGCACCCGGCCTGGTCAGTGAACGCAGTATTTCACTCAGTTCAGCCATGACACTGGCCAGCACAGCCCTGGAGCGTTGCCGCGCCGATGGCTACAAGGTCACGATCACGGTCCTCAATCGCCATGCACGCACAGCGGTCGTACTCAGTGACGACGGCGTCAATCCCCACACGGTGGAAAACAGCCTGCGCAAGGCCTACACAGCGTTTACAACACGCAGCCCCAGCGCCGACATGGCCAAGCGCGTCCAGCCCAATCTTGCAGGGTTCATGCAGCTGGAAAAAATCACCACCATTGAAGGCGGCTTGCCGATTTTTGCGGCCAACAAGGAGCTGGTCGGTGCGGTCGGTATTTCCGGTGCACCCGGCGGTGAAAAAGACGCAGCTTGTGCGCAGGCAGGCATCGACAAAATTGCAGCTTTGATGGGCGGATAAACCTCAAGGCCGCTGCGGGCGGCCAGGATATTTACAAGAGCTGCGGGCGTACACTGTCCGTGGCTCTTTTGCCTTGTGGGGTTTGGCGTGAGATGCGCTGGAGGTTTTCCGGATGTCACCCGTTCAGGTGCCAGAGGCAGAGGTGTTGCCTTACAAGCTCAAGATTGAGACTGTGCGCGGCAGCGGTGCCGACCTGCAAATACGCTCGCTGCTGGACCGCCAGCAGTTCCATGATCCCGACGGGGCCGCAGAAGCCGAGGGAATCTCTTCTGCCGCCTGGCCCATTTTCGGCATGCTCTGGCCTTCAGGCCATGTGTTGGCCAATGTCATGCAGACCTTCGAACTTGAAGGCAAACGCATTCTTGAACTGGGCTGCGGTCTGGCGCTGGCGAGCCTGGTGATACACCGGCGCGGCGGCAACATCACCGCCAGTGACTGCCATCCCTTGACAGCGACCTTCCTTCAGGAAAACCTCAAGCTCAACCATTTGCCGGCGATGAAATACCAGACCGGCAACTGGTCCCGCGCCAATCCCTTGCTGACACGCTTCGACCTCATCATCGGCAGCGATGTTCTTTACGATCGGGACCAGCCCGAAACGCTGTCGCAGTTCATCAGCCTGCACACCAACCCCGGGGCAGAAGTGCTCATCGTCGACCCGGACCGGGGGAACAGGGCTAGCTTTAACCGCAGGATGCAGGTGCTGGGTTACTCGCACACGGAAACGCGCATTTCCATGCTGCCGGACGGCGGCGCTTACAAGGGCAGGGTGTTGCGCTACATGAAGCCGCACCAGCCCGCTGCAACCGGGGGCGACGATCAGGCGTTCAGGGCCTGAAGCAGTTCGGTCTCAATCGCGATTTGCGCCTTGTTGTGCTGCAGCTGGGGGCCGTCGATCAAAAAGGTGTCTTCCACGCGCTCGCCCAGCGTGGTGACCTTGGCCAGTTGCAGGTTGATCTGGTGCCTGGCCAGCACGCGTGCAATGACGTAGAGCAGGCCAACACGGTCGCTGGCCGATACGCTGAGCAGCCAGCGCTGGGCTTTTTCATCGGGACGCAGATCGACACGCGGCGCAATCGGAAAGCTCTTCACCCGGCGTGAGATCCGCCCCTTGCCCGGTGCGGGCAGCGGCCCGGGTGTTTCTATGGTCCTGTCGAGGTCGGCTTCGACCATGGCGGCCAGCTCGCGGTAATGGTCTCCCAGGTCAGGACTGACGACCTGGAAGGTGTCCAGCGCATAGCCGTTTTTCGCAGTGTGTACCTTGGCATCCAGAATGCTGAAGCCGGCCTGGTCGAAGTAGCCGCAGATGCGTGCGAACAGGTCGGGCGCATCGGGTGTGTACACCAGCACCTGCATGCCTTCGCCTGCAGATGAACGTCGCGCGCGGACGATGGCCTTGGCCTTGCCCACATGGCGTGACAGCTGGCGCGCATGCCACGCGATGTCGGAGGCGTCGTGGCGCATGAAGTAGCTCACGTCCAGCGTGTCCCACAGTGCCTTGTGGGCCTCGAACGGCTCGGCATGCAGGGCCAGCGTGGTCAGGGCCTCGCGTTTGCGGGACTCCACCTCGGCGTCGGCATCCGGCGCACGCCCACCGAGGACGCGCAGCGTGTAGCGGTAAAGGTCTTCGAGCAGCTTGCCCTTCCAGGCGTTCCATACTTTCGGGCTGGTGCCACGAATGTCGGCCACGGTCAGCAGGTAAAGCGCCGTCAGGTAACGCTCGTTGCCCACGCGTTTGGCAAACGCGGCAATGACTTCGGGATCGCTCAGGTCTTCCTTCTGGGCGATCCTGCTCATGCTCAGGTGTTCGCCGACCAGGAACTCGGCCAGTTTGGCATCTTCCGTGTCTATGCCGTGCTGGCGGCAGAAGGTCCGCACGTCCTTGCAGCCGAGTTCGGAGTGGTCGCCACCGCGGCCCTTGGCAATGTCATGAAAGAGTGCGGCGATGTAGAGAATCCAGGGCTTGTCCCAGCCAGCGGCCAGCTGCGAGCACATGGGGTATTCATGCGAATGCTCGGCCATGAAAAAGCGCCGCACATTGCGCAGCACCATGAGGATGTGCTGGTCCACGGTATAGACGTGGAACAGGTCATGCTGCATCTGCCCGACGATCTTGCGGAATATCCAGAGGTAGCGGCCCAGCACCGAGGTCTGGTTCATCAAACGCATGGCATGGGTGATGCCTTCGGGCTGCTGCAGGATCTGGCGGAAGGTGTCGCGGTTGACCGGGTCGCTGCGGAACTTCGCGTTCATCACACCACGGGCGTTGTACAGCGCGCGCAGTGTACGGGCAGACAGGCCCTTGATGCTGACATCGGTTTCAAACAGCAAAAAGGTCTCGAGAATGGCATGCGGCTCGCGCACATACAGGTCGTCACTGGCGACCTCCAGCATGCCGGCCTTGTCTGAAAAGCGCTCGTTGATGACGCGAGGCGGGTAGTTGCTGGGGTTGAGCCGTTCCTCGATGTTGAGCAGCAGGATCTGGTTGAGCTGCGTCACCGCCTTGGCAGCCCAGTAATAGCGCTTCATCAGCGCCTCACTGGCGCGGCGTGGCACCTTGCTGCCGTCGTCGGCTTCGGCCGAATACCCGAACGATTCCGCCACGGCGGTCTGCAAGTCGAACACCAGCCGGTCCTCGCGGCGGCCGGAAATCACGTGCAAACGGGCGCGTATCAGGCTGAGCAGGGCCTCGTTGCTTTTAATCTGGCGCACTTCGAAGGCCGTCGCCAGGCCACTGCGCGCCAGTTCGTCCCAGGATTTGCCCAGGCCGGCGGCGCGCGCCACCCACAGCACCACCTGCAGGTCGCGCAGGCCACCTGGCGATTCCTTGCAGTTCGGCTCCAGCGAATAGGGCGTGTTTTCGAACTTGTTGTGACGCTGGCGCATTTCCAGCGTCTTGGCCACAAAAAAGGCCTTGGGGTCCAGCAACGCATCGAGCTTTTTGCAGAGGCGCGTGAAGTTCTTTTTCGGCCCGGCAACCAGGCGCGCTTCGAGCAGCGAGGTCTGGACGGTGACATCCTTGACGGCCTCCTCCACGCAATCGCCCACCGTGCGCACGCTGGAGCCGATTTCCAGACCGCTGTCCCAGCAGTTGCTGATGAAGCTCTCGATCTTGGCTTTCAGGACGGGGTCGGTTTCGGCGTTGGCATCGTCCGGCAGCAAGAGCAACACATCCACATCGGAGTGCGGGAACAGTTCGCCACGCCCAAAACCGCCAGCCGCCACCAGGCAGGCTGCGGCGGGGAAATCGGCAACCTGCCAGAGCAACTGCAAGGTGGCATCGGTGTGTTTGGCCAGCTTTTGCAGCAGGCTGTGGATACCGCGCGTCGATGAACCGCTGGCGGCGAGCGATTCAAACAGCGCGGTTTTTCCGGCGCGGTAGTCCTCGCGCACCTTGGCCAGATCGGTCATGGGTGGTTGTGGGCTGCCTGCCGGAGGCATCAGGCGCCGACGGCTTGCGCCACCTGCTGCTGCGGCACGAAAGACGGGGTTTCAGGGCTGCCTGCCGACATGGTGAGTACCTCGTAGCCGGTCTCCGTGACGAGCACCGTGTGTTCCCACTGGGCGGACAGCGAATGGTCACGTGTGACGATGGTCCAGCCGTCTTTTTCTGCACCGTCCTTGATGTCACGCTTGCCGGCGTTGATCATGGGCTCGATGGTGAAGGTCATGCCGGGCTTGAGTTCTTCCAGCGTACCGGGACGACCGTAGTGCAACACCTGCGGCTCTTCATGGAATTTCTTGCCGATGCCGTGGCCGCAGAACTCGCGTACCACCGTGAAGCCCTGGCTTTCGGCAAAAGTCTGGATGGCAAAACCGATGTCGCCCAGCCGCACACCGGGCTTGACGCGCATGATGCCCTGCCACATCGCCTCAAATGTCACGCGGCACAGGCGTTTGGCAGCAATCGAGACATCGCCGATCATGTACATGCGGCTGTTGTCGCCGAACCAGCCTTCCTTGGTGATGACGGTGACATCGATGTTCATGATGTCGCCTTTTTTAAGCGGCTTGTCGTTGGGAATGCCGTGGCATACCACGTGGTTCAGCGACGTGCACAGCGACGCAGGGTAGGGTGGATAGCCCGGTGGCTGGTAGCCGAGCGTGGCCGAAACCGTGCCCTGCACGTTGACCATGTAGTCGTTGGCGAGTTTGTCGATTTCACGGGTCGTCACGCCGGCTTTGACGAAAGGTGTCAGGTAATCCAGAACCTCTGAAGCCAGCCTGCAGGCGACCCGCATGCCTTCGATTTCTTCGGCGTTTTTGTACGTAATGCTCATGACCTGATTATCCCACTCCAGACCGTCCATAAAGCGATTGCGGATTTACGGCAAATCGACCCAAAACGGTGCAGCCGGCGAGGCCTTGGCCGCCGTGGATCCGGTCATAGAACCTGTTTGGTCCACCGCGTTAAAATCTAGGGTTAACGCGCACCCTTCCTGACCGGGAATGCGGGCGCAAAACCCCGGGGCAGTCCTGCTGTCCGCCACTTTCATCAAGGCCACCGCTACCGTGACCCTGCACCTGACGACTTTTGAGGGCGTGCCCGCGGGCATCAATGCCCTGAGCGATTTCCGCGTCCAGCAACTTCTTCCGCGTCTGCAAGCCATCCACGACAAGATCACGGGCATTCAGGCCCGTTTTGTCCATCTGGTGTCGACAGATGTGGTGCCCACCGAGGCTGAAAAAACCCGTTTGGCCGCCTTGCTGAACTACGGCGAACCGGCCCCCATTCCCGCGACCAGCGCGGTTGTCGGGTCCGTTTTTGTCGTTACACCCCGTTTTGGCACCGTCTCGCCCTGGGCATCCAAGGCCACGGACATTGCCCGCAACTGCGGCCTGGCCGTGCGCCGCATCGAGCGCATCACCGAGTTCCACCTGCAGTTCAAGTCGCAATTACTCGGCAAACCCGCGCTGACCGACGACCAACGCCAACAGATCGCCGCATTGCTGCACGACCGCATGACGGAAAGCGTCATGACCAACCGCGCTGAAGCCGCAGGGCTGTTCACCGAGCTTCAGGCTGCACCTCTGCAGAGCATTGATGTGCTGACGGGCGGCAAGGCCGCACTGGAAGCCGCCAACACCGAATTCGGCCTGGCCTTGGCGGTCGATGAAATCGACTACCTCGTCAACGCCTTCACCCAGCTCAAACGCAACCCGACCGATGTCGAGTTGATGATGTTCGCGCAGGCCAACAGCGAACACTGCCGCCACAAGATTTTCAACGCCGACTTCACGATCGACGGCGTGGCCCAGGGCATCAGCCTGTTCGGCATGATCCGCAACACCGAAAAACTGCACCCGCAGCACACCGTGGTTGCCTATTCGGACAACGCGTCCATCATGGAAGGCAGCAGGGTCGAGTACTTCCACGCGGCTGAAAAAGATGGTTTGCAGGCCTACGGCGCGACCGACGACACGCTCATGCATGTGCTGATGAAGGTCGAAACGCACAACCACCCGACGGCGATTTCACCTTTCCCCGGCGCTTCAACCGGTGCCGGCGGCGAGATTCGCGACGAAGGTGCCACCGGCCGCGGCTCAAAACCCAAGGCCGGCCTGACGGGCTTCACGGTCTCGAAACTGTTTGAGGGAGATTACGGCAAGCCCGAACACATCGCCAGCCCGCTGCAAATCATGACCGAAGGCCCGCTCGGTGGTGCCGCGTTCAACAACGAATTTGGCCGGCCCAACCTGGCAGGCTATTTCCGCGAGTACGAACAGACCGTCGCAGGCCAGCGCTGGGGTTACCACAAGCCCATCATGATCGCCGGCGGTGTCGGCACGATTGACGCGTCGCTCACGAAGAAGATTCTCTTCCCGGCCGGCACGTTGCTGATTCAGCTGGGCGGCCCCGGCATGCGCATCGGCATGGGCGGCAGTGCCGCCAGTTCCATGGCGTCCGGCACCAATGCGGCCAGCCTGGACTTCGACTCGGTGCAGCGCGGCAACCCTGAGATCGAACGCCGTGCGCAGGAGGTTATCAACCGTTGTGCGCAACTGGGCGCGGCCAACCCCATTCTGGCGATCCACGATGTGGGCGCTGGTGGCCTGTCCAACGCCTTTCCTGAACTGGTCAACGACGCAGGCCGTGGGGCCCGCTTTGAACTGCGCGCCGTGCAGCTCGAAGAAAGCGGCCTGAGCCCCAAGGAAATCTGGAGCAATGAAAGCCAGGAGCGTTACGTCATGGCGATTGCGCCAGAGTCGCTGGCGCAGTTCCAGGCCTTCTGCGAGCGCGAGCGCTGCCCGTTTGCCGTCATCGGCACAGCCACCGAAGAAAAGCAGCTCGTGCTGTCGGACAAGGAGGCCGCAGCACCGGTCGACATGCCCATGAACGTGCTTTTGGGCAAGCCGCCCAAGATGCACCGTGATGTCAAAACCGTTGCGCACACCATCAAACCCATCGATTTGACCGGTGTCGACCTGCAGAAAAGCGTCATCGACGTGCTCAGCCACCCGACGGTGGCGTCCAAGCGCTTCCTCATCACCATCGGCGACCGCGCCGTGGGTGGCCTGACGCACCGTGACCAGATGGTCGGCCCCTGGCAGGTGCCGGTGGCCGATTGCGCGGTGACATTGGCGGACTTCAAGGGGTTTGCGGGCGAAGCCATGAGCATGGGCGAACGCACGCCGCTGGCCGTCGTCAACGCGGCCGCTTCGGGCCGCATGGCGGTCGCCGAGGCCATCACCAACCTGCTGGCAGCGCCGATTGAGTTGCCGCGCGTCAAGCTGTCGGCCAACTGGATGGCCGCCTGTGGCGAGCCTGGCCAGGACGCCGCGCTGTATGAAACCGTCAAGGCCGTCGGCATGGAGCTGTGCCCGGCGCTGGGCGTGTCGATTCCGGTCGGCAAGGATTCCCTCTCGATGCGCACCGTCTGGAAGGACGATGACGGCGCAAAGAAGGTGACCTCACCGGTCTCGCTGATCGTCACCGCGTTTGCCACGCTGGCCGATGTACGCGGCACGCTGACGCCACAACTGAACGCCGAAGAAGCCGACACCACGCTGGTGCTGATCGACCTGGGCAAAGGCCAGAACCGCATGGGCGGCTCGGTGCTGGCGCAGACACTGGCCAATGAAGATGGCGACGTGCCCGACCTCGACGATCCCAAGGACCTGGTCAACCTTGTCAATGCCATCAATGCGCTGCGCGCCAAAGGCCACATCCTGGCCTACCACGACCGCAGCGACGGCGGCCTGCTGGCCACCGCCTGCGAGATGGCCTTTGCCGGCAACGTGGGCGTATCGCTCAACATCGACATGCTGCTCGTCGAAGGCGACGGCATCAGCGACAGCCGCATGGACAGCGGCGACAGCAAGAACTGGGCAACGCAGGTCGGTGCCCGCCGTGAAGAGCTCGCGCTCAAGGCGCTGTTCAATGAAGAGCTGGGTGCCGTCATCCAGGTGCGCACGGATATCCGCAACGAGGTCATGCAAGTGCTGCGCGAGCACGGTCTGTCGAAGTACAGCCACTTCGTCGGCAAGACCCGGCCGCAACACGCCTCGCTGGAAGTCGGCAAGGGCGAAGTGCAGGTCTGGCGCGACACCAAAGCCGTTTTCAAGGCATCACTGCAGGACCTGCACCAGGTCTGGGACTCGGTCAGCTGGAAGGTCTGCCAGCAGCGCGACAACCCGCAGGGTGCCGATACAGAGCACGCTGCCGTCGGCGACCCGGCCAATCCGGGTCTCAATGTGCACCTGACGTTTGAGCTCGCCAAGGCCCCTCAGGCGCCTGCGCTCAATCTGTCGCGACCCCGCGTGGCCGTGCTGCGCGAGCAAGGCGTCAACTCGCATGTCGAGATGGCCTACGCCTTCAACGCCGCCGGCTTCGAGGCGATTGACGTGCACATGACCGACCTGCAAACCGGCAGGGCGCAACTCGCCGACTTCAAGGGCGTGGTCGCTTGCGGCGGCTTCAGTTACGGCGACACCCTGGGTGCCGGCATCGGCTGGGCGCGCTCCATCCTCTTCAACGAGGCGCTGTCGACGCAGTTCAAGACCTTCTTCGGCCGCGAGGACACCTTCGGCCTCGGCGTCTGTAACGGCTGCCAGATGTTTGCCGAACTGGCGCTCATCATTCCCGGTGCCGATGCCTGGCCGCGCTTCACCACCAACCGCAGCGAGCGTTTCGAGGCCCGCCTCAGCCAGGTCGAGGTTCTGAAGTCACCCAGCCTGTTCCTCGATGGCATGGCCGGCAGCCGACTGCCCATCGTTGTGTCGCACGGCGAGGGTTTTGCGAACTTCGAGAAGCAGCAGGGCGGCCGCGGCGACCCGGCCAAGGCCATTGCGGCCATGCGTTTCACCGACAACCACGGCAAACCGGCAGAAAGCTATCCGGCCAACCCCAACGGCAGCCCGGGCGGCCTGACGGCCGTGACCACGGCCGACGGCCGCTTCACGGCCATGATGCCGCACCCTGAGCGCGTGTTTCGCAACATCCAGATGAGCTGGACGCCGCTGGACGCCAGCGCGCACAGCCCATGGATGCAGCTCTGGCACAACGCACGGCGCTGGGTAGGTTGAGCATTCAGGAGGCCTGAGGTGAGGTGCTATTTATTTAATAGCTGCTCACGCCCGTCGTTATTGGTCTGAAGCCATATTTGGCACCCCAAATCGCCTCAAAAGTTAATATACAGGTTAACTTTTTGGGCGGTTTGAGTGGCCGGCTCTCAAATGTTAACTTGCAACTTAACATTTGAGCCTGAAAATGCCGATTTGAGGCATGAAATACGGCCTCAAGCCAATAGATATGCTCTGTAACAGCTACTAAATAAATAGCAACTCGAGTCAGGCTGAACCGGCAACAAGTCGGCATAAGTGGGCCTGAAAGCAAAAACGCGGCCCATGGCCGCGTTTTTCATGGCGCAAGGCGCTGCTGACGCAGATTACTCAATCTTGGCCTTGTCGCGCAGTTCCTGCTGGAAACCGGCCAGACGCTGTTGCTCCAGTTGCTGGGCGATCTGTGGCTTGAGTTCTTCAAACGGTGGCAGCTGGGCGTTGCGGATGTCGTCCACGCGGATGATGTGGTACCCGAACTGGGTCTTGACCGGGGTTTCCGTCATCTGGCCCTTGTTCAGCTTGAGCAGGGCTTCGGAGAATTCGGGTACGTAGCTGGTGGGGTTGGCCCAGTCAAGGTCACCGCCGTTGGCACCTGAGCCGGGGTCTTTCGACTGCTTCTTGGCGATGTCTTCAAACTTGCCGCCTTTTTTCAGGGTGGCGATGATGGCCTTGGCGTCGGCTTCCTTTTCAACCAGGATGTGGCGTGCCTTGTATTCCTTGCCGCCATTGGCTGCGGCGAACTTGTCGTACTCGGCTTTCAGTTCGGCGTCGGTCACGGGGTTTTTGGCCTGCCAGTTGGCAAACAGCGCGCGGATCAGGATGGTCTGGCGGGCCAGTTCCATCTGCATCTTGTAGTCGTCGCTGGTCGTCAGGCCCTGTTTTTCGGCTTCCTGGATGAAGACTTCACGGGCAATCACTTCCTCGCGCAGCTGGGCCTGGACTTCCGGCGTGATCGGGCGGCCGGACTTGGCGATTTGCTGGGCCAGCGCATCCATGCGGGCCTTGGGGACGGCTTTGCCGTTGACGATGGCGACGTTCTGCGCCAGCGCGCCCTGGGCGGCAAGAGCGAGCAAACCTGCCGCGACGGATGCCAGTAAAAACTGCTTCTTCATAAATGTCCTGTGGTCTCTGTGGATGTTGGTATGGTTAAACGGGGGTTTCGATGATCTCTATGGCCAGCGCGTGCAGGCCTTCATCAATGAAATTTTGCAGTGCATCATACACAAGCCGATGCCGCGCCACGCGGGTCTTTCCGGCGAAAAGCGGGCTGGCGATACGGACGCGAAAATGGGTGCCAAAACCCTCTGCATTGGCACCGGCATGGCCGGCATGTGCCGCGCTTTCGTCGATGACCTGCAGGGTCGTGGGCCGCAGCCGGGCGATCAACTGGGCTTCGAGCCCATTGGCGTGGATGGGCAGCACTTCGCTCACGGTGTGGCGTCCGGTTTGACGGCCGATTCGGGCTGGATATGCTTGTTCAGGTACACGGCCTGCAGCAGCACAAACACCACCATCAGACCGATCCCGCCAAACAGCTTGAAGTTGACCCAGGTGGCCGTGGTGAAGTTGAAAGCCACCCAGAGGTTGATGATGCCCATGACGGTAAAAAAGGCCACCCAGCTGAAATTGACATTGCGCCAGACGCCGTCGGGCAGGTTCATCTGCGCGCCCATCAGCGACTTGATGCCGTTTTTGTTGAAGACGACCTGACCGATCAGCAGCGCAGCGCCCATCACCCAGTACAGCACGGTGGGCTTCCATTTGATGAACGCCTCGCTGTGGAAGTAGATGGTCGCGCCGCCCAGCACCGTGACCAGCGCCAGACTAACCCACAGCATGGTGTCGACCTTCTTGCGCATGGCCTTGAGCCAGAGAATTTGCGCCAGCGTGGCCACGATGACAACCACTGTAGCCAGCAAAACCGGCGCTTCAGCAGGGCCGACCACGCCGCCGGAGACCATAAAACCCAGCCACTGCGTGGCCGTGGTTGCGGCCCATTCCTTATGGCCCTCGGCGTACTTGAACATGCCGAAGAAAAGGGCGATAGGCAAAAAGTCGAAAAGAATCTTCATGACGGGATTATCGCGGCAGCGTTACCGTCACTTGGGCGTGAAGTCGAGCGACGCAGAGTTCATGCAGTAGCGAAGACCGGTGTCCGTCGGGCCATCGGGAAATACGTGGCCCAGGTGGGCGCCACAGCTGGCGCACACGGTTTCCGTGCGGGTCATGCCGTACTTGCGGTCGACGTGCTCTTCGATCGCACCTGGAACGGCCAGGGAAAAGCTCGGCCAGCCGCAGCCCGCATCGAATTTGGTGTCGGAGTTGAAGAGCTTGGCACCGCAGCAGATGCAGTGGTAGCTGCCATCGGCCCAGACAGCTTCGTACTTGCCCGTGAAGGCGCGTTCCGTCGCCGCATGACGGGTGACCTCGAAGGCGGCAGGTTCAGCGCCTTTTTCGGCCAGCAAGGCCTTCCACTCGGCATCGGTTTTCTGGATTTTTTCGGTCATGGTGTGTCCTTAAACAGTTCAGGAACTGCAGCTGATTTCGATGGAAGAAGCCCAGTCGGGGGGGAATCCGGCCTTGCTCTCGTGGTCGGCATGCTCGTCAAATGGGGATTGCAGCAGCTTCAACAAGGTATCGACTTCCGAAAAGTCCTTTAGTTTCGCTGCCCGTATGGCTTCTTCACCCAGATGGTTGCGAAGCACGAATTTCGGGTTGGTCTTCAGCATTAATCCGGCCCGTTCGTCAGCGTCCAGCGGCGCAATGCGCTCTGAATACTGCTGCGCCCAGACGTTGAAGGATTCGCGGTCAAAAAACAGGTCGCGCACCGGTTCATGACCGCTTTGCGCCGTGAAGCTGCACAGGCGGCGCCAGAAGATGGTGTAGTCGACCTTGTTGCTGGCCAGCAGCTTGAAAGCGCTGTCGATCAGGCCCTTGTCGTCTTCCTGAACGTCCGTCAGGCCGAGTTTGGCGCGCATTTTGGCTTCCAGCGCGGCCGGGAAGATTGCCTTGTAGGGCTCCAGCGCCGCCAAGGCCTGTTCCTGGTTGTCCATCAGTGGCAACAGCGCCTGGCCGAGGCAAAAGAGGTTCCAGTAAGCGATGTTGGGCTGCTTGTTGTAGGCATAGCGGCCCTGGGTGTCCGAGTGATTGCAGATATGACCGGGGTCAAACGCATCGAGAAACTGGAAGGGGCCATAGTCGATCGTCAGGCCCAGGATGCTCATGTTGTCGGTGTTCATCACCCCATGGCAAAAGCCCACCGCCTGCCAGGCCGCCATCAGGTGGGCCGTGCGCTCGCTGACAGCTTCCAGCAGCGCCGCATAGGGCTGTGCGGCATCGCGGCAGGCGGGGTAGAAGTTGTCGATGACGTAATCGGCCAGCTTCTTCAGTTGTTCATGCTGCTCGCTGTAGCTGAAGTGCTCAAAATGCCCAAAGCGGATGAAGCTGGGCGCGGTGCGCGTGACGACGGCGGCTGTTTCGATTTCTTCGCGCCGTACCCGGTCGTCGGAACCCGTCACACACAGGGCGCGTGTCGTCGGTATGCCCAGACCCTGCATGGCTTCGGAGCACAGGTATTCGCGAATCGAAGAGCGCAGCACGGCGCGCCCGTCGCCCATGCGGGAGTAGGGCGTGAGACCGGCGCCCTTGAGCTGGACTTCCAGATTCCCGAGTGGGGTATCCCAGCCGCCCAGAAGAATGGCGCGGCCGTCGCCCAGTTGACCGGCCCACTGGCCAAACTGGTGGCCGCTGTAGACACTGGCCAGCGGACGCGAGCCGGCATTGACCCGATTGCCTGTGAGCATGTCGAGGGCGTCACTGGATTCGAACCAGGCCTGGTCCAGCCCCAAGTCGCGCGCCATCGCCAGGTTGCGGCTGACCCAATACGGCGCACGCAATGAAGACGGTTGCAGTTCGGTAAAAAAGTCCGTACCGAGGTGGGCAAACCGGTTGTTCCACGACAGGCCGGAAGGGACTTCAACAGCAGGGTGGGGGAGCGGGGCGGTGGCTGGGGTCATGGGCTGATTGTCCTGTGCGGCAGGTCGCCCTGCACCCGTGGGGTTAAGCCAGCTTCAGGCCCGGCGTTCTCGGCGCAGGCTCTTCCTTGCAATCGGCATGCGCCGTCAGCGCCTGCTCGTCCAGCATGGTCACGCGGCCGAGGGCAAGGGACACCAGCCCCTGTTGCTCCATGGACTTGAGGGCTCGGTTGACGGTTTGCCGCGACAGGCCGACCAGGTGGCCAAGCTCTTCCTGAGACAGGACCAGACGGCGCCGACCTTGCCAGAACACACGGCTGAGGTAAAGCGCAACGCGCTGCTCGGGCGAGCGCAGGCGGCCGGCCTCGATGATGGTCATGGCCTGGCCGAGACGCTTGTTCAGGTGTGCGACCAGATAGTGGTTAAAGGGCAGGCAACTGGCCAGCAGCTCGTTAAAACTGGTGCGTGGCAGACAAAAGAGCTCTGTGTCTCGCAGGGCGATCACGTCGTAGCGACGCGGCTCGGCCTTCATGGCCGACCCCTCGCCAAACCATTCCCCATCGGGCACCCCGATAAATGCCGACACCCGTCCGCGTGCAGAACTGCTCTGCAGCTTGACCAGGCCAGACAGCACGGCGTACCAGCCTTCGACCTCGTCACCCGAGCGCAGCAGCACCTCGCCCTTTTTGCCCTGCCGGGTGAAAACGCTGGCGGATATCTGCGCCTGCTGTTCGGGCGACAGATGCCGAAACCAGGGTTGGGCCTTGAGAAACTGGCTGGCGGACGTGAACGCGGCATCAAATGACATGGGCGTATTTTCCGCCTGTTTTGCGGCGCAGCATTTCTGCGTTTTTACTTACTTTTGGGACTACCGGCCGAAGGTGTTGTTGGCAACTGCTTGAGTCAGGGTAAACGCGAAGCAGATGTCTGGATAACGACAGGTTTTGCATTTTTCACAGGGCCGCATGACACTTGCACACGCAAATCGGCCGCGTTTTGATGTTGTACGAGGCCTTTGAACCAGTACGATCAAGCGGTCTGAAACCGAAGTTTTCCAAGGAGTTCCCATGCTGGGATTAATGCAAAGTCAGCCGCTGCTGATCTCGGGCCTGATTGAATTCGCCGAGCGCCACAACGGCGACGCCGAGATCGTCTCACGCCGCGTCGAGGGTGACGTCCACCGCTACACCTACCGCGAGGCCGCCAAACGTTCGCGCCAGGTGGCCAACGCGCTCGACAGCCTGAAACTGGGTTTCAGCGACCGCGTGGCCACGCTGGCCTGGAACGGTTATCGCCACTTTGAGCTCTATTACGGCGTCAGCGGCTCGGGCCGTGTCCTGCACACCATCAACCCGCGGCTGCACCCCGACCAGATCGCCTGGATTGCCAACCATGCCGAAGACCAGGTGCTGTTTTTTGACCTGAGCTTTCTGCCGCTGGTGCAGGCGGTGCATGCCCGATGCGGCACGATCAAGACTTATGTCGCCCTGTGCGATGAAGACAAGTTGCCGAAAGATTCGGGCGTCCCCAACCTCATCAGCTACGAAAAACTGATCGGCGCGCAATCGGCCGACTACACCTGGCCCAGCTTTGATGAGAACACCGCATCGAGCATGTGCTACACCAGCGGCACGACCGGCAACCCCAAGGCTGCGCTCTACAGCCACCGCTCCAGCACGCTTCACGCCTATGCCGCCGCGCTGCCCGATGTGATGAACCTGTCGGCGCGTGATTCCGTGCTGCCGGTGGTGCCGATGTTCCACGTCAATGCCTGGGGCATTCCTTACTCGGCAGCACTGACCGGCTGCAAGCTGGTGTTTCCCGGCCCGGCACTGGACGGCAAATCGGTTTATGAATTGATCGAGTCTGAAGGCGTGACTTTCGCTGCGGGCGTGCCCACCGTCTGGCAGATGATGCTGGGCCACATGAAACCGGCCAACCTGCGCTTTTCGAAGCTCAACCGCACGGTGATTGGCGGCTCTGCCTGCCCGCCGGCCATGATTGCGGCCTTCCAGAACGACTACAACGTCGAAGTCCTCCACGCCTGGGGCATGACCGAGATGAGCCCATTGGGCACGCTTTGCACGCTCAAGAACAAGCACGATGCGCTGCCCGAAGCCGAGAAAATGAAGATCCGCCTCAAGCAGGGGCGTGCGATTTACGGCGTAGACCTGAAAATTGTCGATGCCGACAACAAGGAACTGCCCTGGGATGGCACGACCTTCGGCGACCTCTACGTCAAAGGCCCGTGGATAGTCCGCGAGTATTTCAAGGGCGAGGGCGGTGACCCTCTGGTCGATGGCTGGTTCCCGACCGGCGACGTCGGCACCATTGATGCCGACGGCTATTTGCAGATCACCGACCGCAGCAAGGACGTCATCAAGTCCGGCGGTGAATGGATCAGCTCGATCGACGTTGAAAACATCGCAGTCGCCCATCCGGCCGTGGCCATGGCCGCCTGTATCGGTGTTGCGCACCCCAAGTGGGATGAGCGCCCCATCGTTGCCGTGACGAAGAAGCCGGGCATGGACGTCAGCCGCGAAGAGCTGCTCAAATTTTACGAAGGGAAAACCGCCAAATGGCAGATTCCCGACGATGTGGTCTTTGTCGATGCCATCCCCCTGGGCGCGACCGGCAAGATCCTCAAAACCCGCTTGCGCGAGATGCTCAAGGACTACAAATTGCCAACCGCTTGAGCCCTGCACAATTTCAGTCGCACCAGCGACAACGGCTAGGGCATTCCCTGACACTTTGCGTGCGTTTTTGCCCTAACCTCTGCCCCGTGTAATGTTGAATTTGCAAGAGTGATTTTTTAAATTTCCAGGAGACAAAGCATGACAACCCAGACCTTTTTTGTACGCCGGTATTTCGGCATCGCTGTGGCCGCGTCTGCCATGCTTTACGGCAGCGTGGCATTTGCCCAGGCACCGGCCAAGCCAGCTGCCGCGCCTGCCAAGGCCGCAGCACCGGCCACCAATTCGGCGGCAGCATTGCCTGCAGGTGCCGTCAACCTGAACCAGACCGTCAAGATTGCATGGCTCGACCCACTGTCCGGCCTGATGGCTGCGGTGGGTGCCAACCAGCTCAAGGGCTTCCAGTTCCTGGCTGAGCAGTTCAGCAAGAAGAACAAGGCCGGCGTCAAGTTCGAGATCATCGGCATCGACAACAAGCTGAGCCCGCAGGAAACCACCAACGCGCTGAAGTCCGCCATCGACCAGGGCGCCCGTTACATTGTCCAGGGCAACGGTTCCGGCCCTGCGCTGGCCATCATGGACGCACTGTCCAAGTACAACGAACGCAACCCCGGCAAGGAAGTCGTCTTCCTGAACTACGCCGCAGTGGACCCTGACCTGACCAACAGCAAGTGCGACTACTGGCACTTCCGCCTGGATGCAGACACCTCCATGAAGATGGAAGCGCTGACCGCCTACATGAAAGACCAGCCCGAGATCAAGAAGGTCTACCTGCTCAACCAGAACTATTCACACGGCCAGCAGGTCGCCAAGTTCGCCAAGGCCAACCTGAGCAGCAAGCGTCCTGACATCCAGATCGTCGGTGAAGACCTGCACCCACTGGCCCAGGTGCGCGACTTCGCACCGTATATCGCCAAGATCAAGCAATCCGGCGCAGACACCGTCATCACCGGCAACTGGGGCTCCGATCTGTCACTGATGATCAAGGCCGCCAACGAGGCTGGTCTGAGCAACGTCAAGTTCTACACCTACTACGGCGGTGTGACGGGCACGCCAACCGCCATGGGCGGCGCAGCGTCGGCTGGTCGCGTCTACATGGTGTCCTACTTCCACCCGAACATGGGCGGTGACATCCAGGCGCTGCAAAACGACTACAAGAAGAAGTTCAACGATGACTTCTACACCGGCGCGATTTACCACGCCTTCAGCATCCTGACCGAAGCCATGGTCAAGACCAAGAGCACCGACGCGGCGACCGTGGCCAAGGCCATGGAAGGCATGCGCTTCAAGAGCTTCAACGGTGAAGTCGAGATGCGCAAGACCGACCACCAGCTGCAGCAGGGCCTGTTCATCGAGCGCTGGGAGAAGGCGGGTGGCAAGTATCCAGTAGACGCCGAGAACACCGGCTACACCTTTGTGCCGCTCAAGTACTACGAGCCCTACGTCGCCAGCACGCCAACGTCGTGCCAGATGAAGCGGCCGTCATAAGCAGGTTAAATCACGCTTATCTTCAATGGAGCAAAGGCCCTACCCGGGCCTTTTTCTTTACCCATTCAGGCTGTCTTCCATGAATCTTGAGTTTTTCACCATCTCGCTGCTCAACGGGCTCAGCTACGGCCTGTTGCTGTTCATGCTCAGCTCGGGGCTGACGCTGATTTTCAGCATGATGGGTGTGCTGAACTTTGCGCACACCTCGTTTTACATGGTCGGCGCCTATATCGCCTACAGCCTGTCGCACGTCATCGGTTTCTGGTGGGCATTGCTGGTGGCGCCTGCGGCGGTGTTTGTGATCGGCGCGCTGTTTGAACGCTACTGCCTGCGCCGGGTGCACCAGTACGGCCACGTGCCGGAACTGCTCATCACCTTTGGCCTGTCTTATCTGCTGCTCGAGCTGGTACAGCTGATCTGGGGTCGTGCAGCGGTGAACTACGAGTTGCCGGTGGGCCTGCAGGGCCCGCTGTTCACGATTTTCGGCACCAACTTCCCGAAGTCACGCGCCTTCATCATGGTGCTGTCGCTGTTCATGCTGCTGAGCATCTGGTTGCTGCTGACGCGCACGCGTATCGGTATGGTGATTCAGGCGGCACTCACGCACCCTGAAACGGTCGAAGCACTCGGCCACAACGTGCCACGCGTTTTCATGCTGGTGTTTGGCGGTGGTGCGGCACTGGCCGGGCTGGCCGGCGTCATAGGCGGCAACACTTTTGTGACAGAGCCCGCCATGGCCGGCTCTGTCGGCGCCATCATCTTTGTGGTGGTGGTGGTGGGCGGTATGGGCTCCCTCTCGGGCGCTTTCCTCGCGTCGCTGCTGATCGGTTTGCTGCAGACCTTCGCCGTGGCCATGGACCAGTCGCTGATCACCTTGTTGGCGCAGTTCAAAGTCGCAGTCACGCCTGAGACGTTTGGCTACCCCCTCCTCAAGCTCACCATTTCACAGACGGCACCCATCCTGCCTTTTGTGTTTTTGGTGCTGATATTGATCTTCCGCCCCAAGGGCCTTCTTGGAACGCGCGAGGGTTAAGCACATGTCCGCGAAATATCACGAATTCAAACCCCTCAATGTGGGCCGCTGGATCCTCTGGTCGCTCTACGCCTTGTTGCTGATCGCTGCGCCCATGATGTTCAAAAGCAGCCTGGCGCTCACCATGCTGTCGCAGGCAGGCTATTTGGTCATCATCTGCCTGAGCTACAACATCCTGCTGGGGCAGGGCGGCATGCTCAGCTTCGGTCATGCGGTGTACGCCGGCCTCGGCTCTTTCCTCGCCGTGCATGCGATGAACATGGCCGCCAAGGGTACGTTCTACATTCCCTTGCCGCTGATACCGCTGGTGGGTGGCCTGTCGGGCCTGTTTTTCGCGGCGCTGCTCGGTTATGTGACGACCAAGAAAGCCGGCACCACCTTCGCCATGATCACACTGGGCGTGGGTGAACTGGTGTTTGCGATGTCGCTGATGTTCCCCGAGTTCTTTGGTGGGGAAGGCGGCATCACCACCAACCGCGCCTATGGCAAGCCTGTCTTGGGCATCACTTTCGGGCCGCAGATTCAGGTGTACTACCTGATCGCGGTGTACTGCTTCATCTGTACGGCGGCCATGTTTGCCTTTACCCGCACGCCCCTGGGTCGCATCCTGAACGCCGTGCGCGACAACCCGGAGCGCGTGGAGTTCATCGGCTACAACACCCAGAAGGTTCGTTACTACTCTTTCATCATCGCGGGCTTTTTCGCCGGCATCGGTGGCGGGCTGGCGGCGATCAACGCCGAGATCGTGACCTCTGAAGTCGTCAGCGGCGTGCGTTCAGGCAGCCTGCTGCTGTTCACCTTCCTCGGCGGCGCGACCTTCTTCTTCGGCCCCATCATCGGCGCAGGGTTGCTGGTGCTGGCGCTCATCCTGCTGTCGGAACTGACCATCGCCTGGCTGTTGTATGTGGGCCTGATCTTCCTTTTCATGGTGATGTACGCACCGGGCGGCATCGCCAGCCTGATCATGATGAACCTGCGGGTGGCCAGCTTCGGCAGGCTCAAGGAATTGTGGGTGTCCTACCTGGGCCTGGCGGTGACGGCACTGGTCGCACTGGTGGGGGCCGCGGCCATGGTGGAGATGCTTTACCACCTGCAGCTCAATGCCGCGCTGGGCCCTGAACTGGGGTTCATGGGTGTGCGGCTGAACGCGGTGGGTCTGAACAGCTGGTTTGGCGCGGGCTTTGTGATGCTGACGGGACTGGGGACGTTTGAACTCGTGCGGCGTCAATTCCTGGTGCAATGGGGTGAAATACAAAATGACATCGAGAAGGAAATCAAGCGCAGGGAGGCCCTATGAGCGATAACACCGGAAGCGGCGTGTATTCGCTTGAGTTGAAGGATTTGCGGAAAAGCTTCGGCAAGACCGAGATCATTCGGGGCGCCAACCTCAAGGTCAATGCCGGCGAGCGCGTGGCCATCATCGGGCCCAATGGCGCCGGCAAGTCGACGCTGTTCAACCTCATCAGCGGGCGTTTTGAGCCCAGCAGCGGCGATGTGCTGCTCAATGGCCAGCGCATCAACGGCAAAAAACCGTTCGAGATCAACCGGATGGGCCTGTCGCGCAGCTTCCAGATCACCAACATTTTCCCCAAGCTCAGCGTGTTTGAAAACCTGCGCTGCGGGGTGCTCTGGAGCCTGGGCTACAAATACACCTTCTTCAGGTTTCTGGCCGACCTGGAAGACGCCAACGACCGCGCTGAAGAGCTGATGACCATGATCAAGCTCGATAAAAAGAAAGACGTCCTGGCCGCCAACCTGACCTACGCCGAACAACGCGCACTTGAGATCGGCATCACGATTGCCGGGGGCGCCAGCGTGATCCTGCTCGATGAACCGACCGCCGGCATGAGCCGCTCGGAGACCACCCGCTTCATCAGCCTGATCAAGGAAGTCACCGTCGGAAAAACCCTGCTGACCGTGGAGCACGACATGGGCGTTGTGTTTGGCCTGGCCGACAAGATTGCCGTTGTGGTGTACGGTGAAGTCATCGCCTATGACAAACCCGAGGCCGTCCGTGCCGATCAGCGTGTGCAGGAGGCCTATTTAGGCTCTTCGGTTGCAGACCAGCAGGCAGGAGGCCACTGAACATGCTCACCGTCAAAAACCTCCACGCCTTCTACGGCAAAAGCCACGTGCTGCACGGCGTCTCGTTCGATGTTCAGCCCGGCGAAATCGTTGCCTTGCTGGGCCGCAACGGCTCAGGCCGGTCCACCACGGCCAAAGCCATCATGGGCCTGGTTGATTGCCAGGGCTCCATCACCTGGAAAGACGGCGAAATCGTCGGCAAGAAGGCCTACCAGATCGCACACCTGGGCATCGGCTACGTGCCTGAAAACCGCGATATCTTCCCCAAGCTCACCGTGCACCAGAATCTGCTTCTGGGCCAGAAAGGCTCGGGCAAGGGCTCGCGCTGGACGTTCGAAGACATGTACACCATGTTCCCGCGCCTGCGCGAACGCCAGCACACGGAAGCCGGTGTCCTCTCGGGCGGTGAGCAGCAGATGCTGACGCTGTGCCGCACGCTGATGGGCGACCCTGACCTCATCATCATCGACGAGCCGACCGAAGGCCTGGCGCCGAAAATCGTCGAACTGGTCGGCCAGTACCTGCAGACGCTCAAGGCCAAAGGCATTTCGGTGCTGCTGATCGAGCAAAAACTCACCATTGCCATGGCGATTTCTGACCGCGCTTTGGTGATGGGCCATGGCAGCATCGTGTTCCAGGGCACGCCAGACAGCCTGCGTGCAGACACCTACACCCGCAAAGAGTGGCTTGAGGTGTAAAAAGCACCTTGCTTGTCACGACTGGGACAAAACGGGCGTCTTGACGCTTGCGGTGTCATGTGGCCGCCCTACAATGGGAAAAGAACGGTCGTACTATTCTCCGGCAGTCCCGTCATGGGCCTGCATACTGAACGGCCGGCTGACGGGCCGTGGCCTGTCCCCGCGATCCCTGAAATCTCTACCCAAGGAAACAAGCGCACATGACAACACTCTATGAAGTCCACGGCAGCGTGGCCGTCATCACCCTGAACAACCCGCCCGTCAACGGGCTGGGCCACGCAACGCGCTTGAGCATCACCGACAACCTGCAGAAGGCCAATGCCGATGCCGCCGTCAAGGCCATCGTCATCACCGGTGCCGGCAAGGCGTTTTCGGGCGGTGCAGACATCAAGGAGTTCGGTACGCCCAAGGCGCTGGCCGAACCCAACCTGCTCAGCGTGATCCGCACGGTCGAGAACTCCGGCAAGCCCGTCGTGGCGGCCATTCATTCCGTCTGCATGGGCGGTGGCCTTGAGTTGGCTCTGGGTTGCCATTACCGCATCGCCGCACCCGGCTGCAGCGTGGCCCTGCCCGAAGTCAAGCTGGGCCTTGTGCCTGGCGCTGGCGGCACGCAGCGCCTGCCGCGTGCGCTCGGCGTCGAAGCCGCCCTGAACATGATCGTCAGCGGCGAACCGGTGAAGAGCGAAATGCTGGCGCAAATCCCCGGCCAGAAGCTGTTCGACAAGATGGCTCCATCCGCCGAGTCGCTCGCCGAAGAAGCCCTGGCCTTCGCGCAGTCGATTTCCGATACACGCCCCTTGCCGCTGGTGCGCGACCTGCCTTGCAAACACCGCAATGGCGACGCCTACTTCCAGTTCACACGCAACATGGTCAAGGGCATGTCCAAAGGCTTTCCTGCGCCGCTCAAGTGCATCGAAGCGGTTGAAGCCGCGACCAAACGCAAGTTTGAAGACGGCATGGCCTTCGAGCGCGAGCTCTTCATCAACCTGATCTGGAGCCCTGAAGGCCGCGCGCTGCGCCACATCTTTATGGCCGAGCGTGCAGCGTCCAAGATTCCGGATGTGCCGTCCGACACACCCAAGCGCGACATCAAGTCCATCGCCGTCATCGGCGCCGGCACCATGGGCGGCGGCATTGCCATGAACTTCCTCAATGCCGGCATCCCCGTGAAGATGCTGGAGATGAAGCAGGAAGCGCTGGACCGCGGCGTGGCCACCATTCGCAAGAACTACGAGGCCCAGGTCAAGAAGGGTAAGCTCAAGCAGGAAAAATACGACGAGCGCATGGCGCTGCTGAGCACCACGCTGAGCTACGACGACCTGAAAGACGCCGATATGGTGATCGAAGCCGTGTTCGAAGAGATGGGCGTCAAGGAAAAGGTCTTCAAGGAACTCGACCGCGTCATGAAACCCGGCGCCATCCTGGCCTCCAACACCTCGACGCTGGACGTCAACCAGATTGCCCACTTCACCAAGCGTCCGCAGGACGTGGTCGGCATGCATTTCTTCAGCCCGGCCAACGTGATGAAGCTGCTGGAAGTCATTCGCGGCGAAAAAACCGCCAAGGATGTGCTGGCCACCGTCATGGCCATCGGCAAGAAGATCCGCAAGACGGCCGTGGTGTCCGGCGTGTGCGACGGTTTCATCGGCAACCGCATGATCGAGCAGTACGGCCGCCAGGGCGGTTTCCTGCTGGACGAGGGCTGTACGCCCGAGCAGGTCGACAAGGCCATCGAGAAATTCGGTTTTGCCATGGGCCCCTTCCGCATGGGCGACCTGGCCGGCAACGACATCGGCTGGGCCATCCGCAAGCGCCGCTACACCGAAAAGCCGGACATGAAGTACAGCAAGACCGCTGACCTGCTCTGCGAGAAAGGCCGCTTCGGCCAGAAGACCGGTGCCGGCTGGTACGACTACGTGGCAGGCAAGCGCGACGCCATCCCGAATGCGGAAGTCGTCAAGATGATCGAAGACCACCGCAAGAGCCTGGGCATCACGCCGCGCAAGGTGTCGGACGAAGAGATCGTGCAGCGCCTGGTGTATTCGCTGGTCAATGAGGCCGCGCACATCCTGGAAGAGGGCATTGCCTCCAAGGCCAGCGACATCGACATGGTCTACCTCATGGGTTACGGCTTCCCGATTTACCGCGGCGGCCCCATGAACTATGCAGACGAAGTCGGCCTCTTCAACGTGGTCCAGAGCATGAACCGCTTTGCCAAAAATCCGCTGGATGACGCCAATTTCTGGAAGCCGGCACCGCTGCTGGCCAAGCTGGCGGCTGAAGGCAAGACCTTCAACTGAACGGCATGTTTTTAATTATTGTGAGGGATAGGCCATGAAACTCGCCGCAGATATCCTGATCGGCGTCATGGCCGTACTGCATGTCTACATTCTGGTGCTGGAGATGTTTTTCTGGGACAAACCGCGCGGCATGAAAGCATTTGGCACCAAGCCGGAATTCGCTGCAGCCAGCAAGTCGCTCGCTGCCAATCAGGGCCTGTACAACGGGTTTCTGGCGGCCGGTCTCTTCGTGGGCCTGTGGCTGGGCGATGCAGGGCTTTCTTTCAAGGTCTTCTTTTTGCTGTGCATATTGGTAGCCGGTCTGTACGGTGCTGCGACGGCGACGAAAAAAATTCTTTTCATTCAGGCAATCCCCGCCGCCATCACGTTGCTGGTGTTGTGGGCATCCGTTGCCAGGTTCTGACAAGTCCTCAAATCCATCAGGAGTTTTTTAAAAATGACCTCAGCTGTAATCGTTTCCACCGCCCGCACCCCGCTTGCCAAGAGCTGGAAGGGTTCTTTCAACATGACGCACGGTGCCACGCTGGGCGGCCACGCTGTCGAGCACGCCATCAAGCGCGCCGGCATCGAAGCTGCCGAGGTTGACGACGTCATCATGGGCTGCGCCACACCGGAAGGCGCGACCGGTGCCAACATCGCCCGCCAGGTGGCCCTGCGTGCCGGTTGCCCTGTGACAGTGTCTGGCATGACCATCAACCGTTTCTGCTCGTCCGGCCTGCAGACGATTGCCACCGCAGCCCAGCGCATCATTGCCGGCGAAGCCGACATCTACGTGGCTGGCGGTGTTGAAAGCATCTCCTGCGTGCAGCAGGAAATGAACACCCACATGATGCGTGACGAATGGCTGCAAAAAAACAAGCCCGAGATCTACTGGAACATGCTGCAGACCGCAGAGCAGGTCGCCAAGCGTTACAGCATCTCGCGTGACCGCATGGACGAGTACGGTGCCATGAGCCAGCAAAAAGCCACGGCAGCGCTGGCCGCAGGCCTTTATGAAGCCGAAATTGCGCCTATTACCGTCACGGCCGGTGTCGTGGACAAGGTCATGGGCCTGACCACCAAACAGGTCACCGTCAGCAACGACGAAGGCATTCGTGCCGGCACGACCAAGGAAGGCATCAGCGGCATCAAGCCGGCCATTCCGGGCGGTGTGATTGCAGCCGGCAATGCCAGCCAGTTCTCCGATGGCGGCGGTGCCGTTGTCATCATGAATGAATCGGTCGCAGGCAAGAAGGGCCTGAAGCCTCTCGGCCGTTTCCTCGGCTTTGCGGTAGCCGGTTGCGAGCCAGACGAAATGGGCATTGGCCCGGTGTTCGCCATCCCCAAGGTACTGGCCAAGCTGGGCCTGAAGATCGACGACATCGACCTTTGGGAGCTGAACGAAGCCTTTGCCGTGCAGGTGCTGTACTGCGCCGACAAGCTGGGCATCCCCATGGACAAGCTCAATGTCAACGGCGGCGCGATTGCCGTCGGCCACCCTTATGGCGTGACCGGCCAGCGCCTGACGGGCCACGCGCTCATCGAAGGCAAGCGTCGCGGCGCCAAGCGTGTCTGCGTGACCATGTGTATCGGTGGCGGCATGGGCGCTGCAGGCGTCTTCGAAGTCCTGTAAACGCGCCAGGCCCACAGCCTGCCCCCCAGAAGGCCGGACCTGCGACAAACACCGCAGCCCGGCCTTTTCAACTTTTGAACGACTGCATCCCATGACCTTGCGCACCACCCTCGATTTCCTGTTGTACCAGTGGCTGGAGGCCGAATCCCTGAGCCAGCGCGAGCGTTTTGCCGACCACTCTCGTGAAACTTTCGATGCCGTGTTCGACACCTGCGAACGCATCGCACGCGAAAAGTACGCACCGTTCAACCACACGGTGGATACGCAGGAACCGCATTTCGACGGCGAAAAGGTCATCCTGCCGCAAGCCACGCATGACGCGCAGAAGGCCTATGCCGCATCCGGCATGTTGAGCGCCGCACAGGACTACGACATTGGCGGCATGCAGTTGCCCTACACGGTCGAGGCGGCGGCCAATGCCTTCTTTGCGATGGCCTCGGTGAGCATCGGCTCAGGCATGCTGACCACCGGCAACGCCAACCTGCTGATGAAACACGGCACGGCCCTGCAGCAGGAGGTGTTTGCCAAGCACGAGTTCTCGGGCCGCTTCTCCGGCACGATGTGCCTGTCCGAACCGCAGGCCGGCTCGTCGCTGAGTGACGTGGTCACCAAGGCCACGCCAGATGGTGCAGATTTTGAAAACGACCCTTTGGGCCCGCGCTACCGGCTCAAAGGCAACAAGATGTGGATCTCATCGGGCGAGCATGAGCTGACCGACAACATCATTCACCTGGTGCTGGCCAAGATTCCCGGTTCCGATGGCAAGCTGATTCCCGGCACGCGCGGCATTTCGCTGTTCATCGTGCCCAAGAAACTCGTCAACGAGAATGCCGAGCTCACCGGCGTGCGCAACGATGTGGCGCTGGCCGGGCTGAACCACAAACTGGGCTGGCGCGGCACGACCAACACGTTGCTCAATTTTGGCGAGGGCAAGTACCCGGTCAATGGTGCTGCGGGTGCCGTCGGCTATCTCGTCGGCAAGCCGCATGAAGGCCTGCGCTGCATGTTCCACATGATGAACGAAGCCCGCATCGGCGTCGGCATGGCCGCCACCATGCTGGGCATGGCGGGTTATGAGGCCAGCCTGGACTACGCCAAAAACCGGCCGCAAGGCCGGCCTATGGGGGTAGGTGGCAAGGATGCGGCCCAGCCGCAGGTGCGCATCATCGAACATGCCGACGTCAAGCGCATGCTGCTCGCGCAAAAAGCTTATTGCGAAGGTGCGCTGGCGCTTGAGCTTTATTGCGCACGCCTGGTCGACGAACAGCACACCGGCGCCCCTGAAGCCGCTGACGATGCGCGCATGCTGCTGGAGGTGCTGACGCCGATTGCCAAAAGCTGGCCCAGTGAATGGTGCCTGGAGGCGAATTCGCTCGCCATTCAGGTGCATGGCGGTTACGGCTACACGCGCGACTTCCCCGTCGAGCAGTACTGGCGCGACAACCGCCTCAACATGATTCACGAGGGCACGCACGGCATACAGGGCATGGACCTGCTGGGTCGCAAGGTGCTGATGGAAGGGGGCAGGGGCCTGGCGCTGCTGGCCGGGCGCATCAATGCCACCATAGAGCGTGCCATACAGGTGCCTGAACTGGCCCAGTACGCCAACGATCTGGGTACAGCGCTGCAGCATGTGGGCAGCGCCACCAAGGCCGCGTGGGCCACCGGCAAGCCCGGCGATGCGCTGGCGAATGCCGTGCCCTACATGCAGGCTTTCGGCCATACCGTGCTCGCCTGGATCTGGCTGGACGTGGCGTTGGCGGCCATCGCGGCAGATGGCGCAAAATCCGGGGTAGCCACCTTGGGCCGCCTGGGCGCTGCGCAATACTTCTACCGGTATGAATTGCCAAAGATTGGTGCCTGGCTCAGGGTCGTTGAAACGCGCGACCAGACTTGCGCAGAACTGCCGGAGGAGGCGTTTTAATGGGATTTTTCAAACCGTCAGCGGACACCGTGTCCAGTAAATCCATTGCAAGGCTGCAGGCCCTGATCTGGATACTGATTTACGGTGGCCTGCTGATGCTGGTGCTGGGCCTGTCGGTGCAGCGCACACATGACCCGATAGGCTGGTCCATGGTGGTTTTTGGTGGCGTCGTGGCAGCGGTGGGCTTCGTGCTCATCTACGTGCGCTCGAAGATCAACCCCGGCCCTTGAGTCACCCTCAGGACACAGCGGCGGCAAGCGGCCGCCAGCTTGTGTTTTACTTGTCCATAGTGCGGACATTCGCCATGCGACACCGGCAAACCATCACATCCATCCAGACAACAGGAGATAGCAAAAATGACCCGTACCATCCAGCAATTGTTTGACCTCAAGGGCAAGACCGCACTGGTCACCGGCGGCTCGCGCGGCCTGGGCCTCCAGATGGCGCAGGCGCTTGGCGAAGCCGGCGCCAAAGTCATCCTGAGCTCGCGCAAGGCCGAGGATCTGAAAGAGTCGGCTGCAGAACTCAAGGCCGCCGGCATCGAGGTCGACTGGATTGCCGCCGACTGCTCGAAGGAAGAAGACATTCGCGCTTTGGCCGACGAAGCCATCAAGCGCCTCGGCCATGTCGACATCCTGCTCAACAACGCTGGTGCGGCCTGGGGATCCCCCGCTGAAGACCACCCGGTAGATGCCTGGGACAAGGTCATGAACCTCAACATCCGCGGCTATTTCATCCTGTCGCAGCACATTGCCAAACACAGCATGATCCCGCGCAAGTCCGGCCGCATCATCAACCTGGCCTCCATCGCCGGGCTGGGCGGCAACCCCAGTGGCATGACCACCATTGCCTACAACACCTCCAAGGGTGCGGTCATCAATTTCACACGCGCACTCGGCTGCGAATGGGGCAAGTACAACATCACCGTGAACGCTATCTGCCCGGGCTTTTTCCCGAGCAAGATGACTGTGGGCACGCTGAAGGCGCTGGGCGAAGAAAAGCTCGCCTCGCACGCGCCGCTGGGTCGCCTGGGTGATGACGAAGACCTCAAGGGTGTTTGTGTATTGCTCGCGTCCGATGCCGGCAAGCACATCACGTCGCAATGGATCGCAGTCGATGGCGGCGTATCGGCTGTCACTGGCGGCTAGACATATGGCCCCCACGCTTGTCACTTCGTGTACTGCGCTGCCCCCCGAGGGGGCGCTGCGCCTGCGGCCCGGCGAAGCCGGTTCCGCGGCTCCTGCTTGCGAAAACCCCGCTATGTCACAGACTCTTGGTTCAACATGACCACCAGCAGTTTTAACAAGAAGGGGGCCGTCGGATTCGGCGTCGACATCCCCTTTGTCACGCACCTCGGCTTCGAGCTGGAGCTGTTTGACGGCGGCGAATCTGCCATCACCTTCACCCCCCAACCAGAACACCTCAACACCTTCGGCGTGACGCACGGAGGCGCCTGCATGACGCTGCTGGACGTGACCATGGCCCTGGCGGCACGCAGCGTGCAGAAGGACATGGGCGCGGTCACCATCGAGATGAAGACCAGTTTCATGAGGCCTGCGCCCGGTGGCGCTGCACTAACGGGCAAGGGCCGCATCATGCACCGCACAGCGACCATGGCTTTTGTCGAAGGGACGATTTATGACGCGGAAGGCAAGGCCTGTGCGCATTCAACCGGCACCTTCAAGTACGTCAAGCGACTGCCGGTCGGGCCCAAGAGCGTGAACGACATGAACCCCACGAGTGCCGATGGCCTCGGTGTGATTTCAACAGATTGAAGCCCAACAGAGCGAAGACACAAATATGCCAGCCAACAAACAAATCCTTCTCGATAACCGCCCCACGGGCGAGGCGACTACTGCCAATTTCAAGCTGACCAGCAGCGACACGCCCGCCTTGCAGGAGGGCCAGGTCCTGGTGAAACACCATTTCCTGAGCCTGGACCCCTACATGCGCGGCCGCATGAACGACAGCAAAAGCTATGCGGTGCCGCAGGCGCTGGGCCAGGTCATGGGGGGCGGTACGGCGGGCGAGGTGCTTGAAAGCCGTTCGCCGAAGTTCGCCGTGGGCGACATGGTCGTGGGCATGGGTGGCTGGCAGCAATACGGTGTGTTCAACGTGAACCAGCCCGGCGCGCTGCGCAAGGTCGACACCACGCATGTGCCGCTGTCGCATTACCTGGGCGCCGTCGGCATGCCGGGCGTCACGGCCTGGTATGGCCTCATCAAGATCATCGAACCGCAGGCCGGGCAGACTGTGGTGGTGAGCGCAGCGACAGGCGCCGTTGGCAGTACCGTTGGTGCACTCGCCAAGGCCCGCGGTGCCAGGGCCGTTGGCATTGCAGGCGGTGCGGACAAATGCAAATACGCGGTTGATGAGCTGGGCTTTGACGCCTGCATCGACTACAAGCAGCACACCTCGGCCGCATCGCTGTCGGCTGCGCTGAAGGAAGCCTGCCCCAGCGGTGTTGATGGCTACTTCGAGAATGTGGGCGGCATGGTGCTCGATGCCGTGTTGCCTCGCATGAACGACTTCGGCCGCATCGCGGTCTGCGGCATGATCGCCGGCTACGACGGCAAGCCGGTACCGCTGGCCAATCCGGCCGCCATCCTTATCAGCCGGCTCAAGGTGCAGGGTTTTATCGTCAGCGAGCACATGGAAGTTTGGCCCGAGGCGCTGAAAGAACTCGGCACCCTGGTCGGCACCGGCAAACTCAGGCCGCGCGAGTCGGTCGCACAGGGCCTGGAAGCCGCACCCGAGGCTTTCCTCGGTTTGCTCAAGGGCAAAAACTTCGGCAAGCAGCTGGTCAAGCTGATCTGAGCCAAAGCAGCGAACAGGAGGCCAGCGTGGAAACAAGCCATGAAGTCTTCAACCAGCCTTTGCCTCTGGCGGGCTACAACATGTTCGAGACCAACCGGCCGCTGCAGGATGCGCTGAAGTTCAACGCGCCGGACCTCGACACCACCTCGCTCGCCGCGCTGGGGGCAACGCTGGGGACTCCCGCCATGCAAACCCATGCACGGCTGGCGAACGCCCATTCACCAGAGCTGCACACGCATGACCGGTTTGGCAGGCGTACGGACCAGGTGGAGTTTCATCCGAGCTACCACGCGCTGATGACGCTGGCGGTGGAGAACGGCCTTCACGGCTCACCGTGGCAGGCCGGACAATCCTCGGCCCACGTGCAACGCGCGGCAGGCTTCATGCTCTTCACGGAGCTGGAGCCTTCCATTCTTTGCCCCATATCGATGACCTACGCCGCCACGCCGGCGCTGCGCAGCAACGCGGCCATCTACGCCGACATCGGCCCCGGCCTGATGAGCCGGACCTATGACCCGGAACTGAAACTGTGGCGAGACAAGCCGGGCCTGACCATGGGTATGGGCATGACCGAGAAGCAGGGCGGCTCGGACGTGCGGGCCAACACCACCCGAGCCCAGCCTATTGGTCGTGACAACTGGGGTGAGCGTTATGCCATCACCGGCCACAAATGGTTTTTCTCGGCGCCCATGTGCGACGCCTTCCTCGTCTTGGCACAAACCGCCAGCGGCCTGAGCTGCCTCTTCCTGCCGCGTGTGCTGCCTGATGGCGGCCTCAACGCCATTCGCATCCAGCGCCTGAAAGACAAGCTCGGCAACAGGGCCAACGCCAGCTCCGAAGTCGAGTTTGACAGTGCGCAGGTCTGGCTGGTCGGCGATGAAGGCCGTGGCATTCCGCAAATCCTGGAGATGGGCACCATGACGCGGCTGGACTGCGCCCTGGGCACCAGCGGCCTGATGCGGCAGGCGCTCAGCCTGGCGCTCAACCACACCTCGCAGCGCATGGCTTTCGGCAAGCTGCTGATAGACCAGCCGCTGATGCGCAATGTGCTGGCCGACCTGGCGCTGGAATCTGAAGCCGCCACTGCGCTGGCCTTGCGCCTGGCACGCGCCTTCGACCATCCCGGCGACGCGCATGAAGCAGCGATGGCACGCCTGCTGACGCCGGTCGCCAAGTTCTGGATCTGCAAACGCGGCAGCCACTTTGCGCAGGAAGCGATGGAATGCCTGGGTGGCAACGGTTATGTGGAAGAGGGCGGCGAAGGCGTGATGGCCCGCATCTACCGCGAGATGCCGCTCAACTCCATCTGGGAGGGCGCGGGCAACATCATGGCGCTGGATTTGCTGCGCGCGTTGCGCAAGGCCGATGCGGTGTCGGCGCTGGCGCAGGAGCTGGCCCCGGCGAAAGGCGCACACGCGGCGCTCGACAAACTCGCTGCGGCCTTGCCCCTGCGGGTCGAGGAGATGGCCACCGAGATGGAGGCGCGCCGCCTGGCGCAGGATGTCGCGTTGGCCGTGCAAGCCGCGCTGCTTTACCAGACCGCGCCATCTGCCATCTTTGCGGCGTTCTGTAACTCACGCATCGCCGGCAACTGGGGCCAGAGCTTCGGCACACTGGGCTCGGACACAGACTTCGATAGCATCATCAAAAGAGCCATGCCGAATTGAATTGACGACGACTACAAGGAGACAGCCATGAGCGAGATTTTTCTTCACCACTACCCCACATCGCCCTTTGCAGAAAAGACGCGCCTGATCCTGGGTTACAAAAAGCTGGACTGGAAGTCCGTGATGATTCCCATGATCAGCCCCAAGCCCGAGCTGGCGGCGCTGACCGGCGGCTACCGCAAGACGCCGGTGCTGCAGATAGGTGCCGACATCTATTGCGACACTGCGCTCATTGCCGATGTGCTGGAACACCTGCAGCCCGAACCCAGCATCTATCCCGAGCCCAGCAAGGGCATGGGCCGCACGCTGGCCAACTGGGCCGACAGCACGCTGTTCTGGACCTCCATGGCGTTCAACATGCAGCCCAAAGGCTTCGAGCAGATGTTCGGCAAGCTGCCGCCCGAAGCGGGCAAGGCTTTCAGCGAAGACCGCAAGGCCATGAACATGGGCGTGCGGCTGCGGCCTGCCGATGCCGCAGCGGCCTACAAGTCTTACCTGCGCCGCATCTCTGACATGCTGGACGACTGGCCCTTCCTGCTGGGCGAGGCACCGTCGATTGCCGACTTTGCGGTCTATCACCCGCTGTGGTTCACGCGTCATCGCACCTCGGTGCTGGCATCGGTGTTCGACAACACGCCCGCGGTGCTGGAGTGGATGGACCGCATGTCGGCCATCGGCCACGGCAATTTTGAGAAGGCCACGGCCGCCGATGCGATTGCCGCCGCAGCCGCCGCCACGCCGCTGCCCCTTCGCGACGATGTGTTCCAGGACGACCACGGCATTCCGCTGGGCAGCCAGGTCACGATCACCGGCGAGAGCTTTGGCCCTGAACCAACCACCGGCGAGCTGATTGCCGCCACCCGCATGCACTACACCCTGCGCCGCACCGACGAGCGTGCGGGCCTGGTGCATGTGCACCTGCCGCGCATCGGTTACCAGTTGCGCGCTGCGGCCTGAGCGCGGCTTAAAGAATTACAGGAGACTTCATGATCACGGATTTCAAGGGCAAGACAGCGGTGTTGACGGGCGCAGGCTCGGGTTTTGGGCTGGAGTGCGCCCGCATAGGTGCGAAGCTGGGCATGAACCTGGTGCTGGTCGATGTGCAGCAGGACGCACTGGATGCCGCCACCAAAGAGATGGAAGCCGCCGGTGCCCAGGTGCTGTCATTCAGGCTCGACGTGTCGAGTGCAGAGCAGATGCAGGCCATGGGCGATGCGGTGTTCAAGCGTTTCGGCGCGCCGCATCTGGTCTTCAACAATGCCGGCGTGGGTTCGGGCGGCCTGATCTGGGAGAACTCCCTGAAAGACTGGGAATGGGTGATGGGTGTCAACGTGATGGGCGTGGTGCACGGCGTGCGCATCTTCACACCGATGATGCTTGAAGCTGCCAAGAAAGACCCGGCCTGGCAGGGCCACATCATCAACACCGCCAGCATGGCCGGCCTGTTGAACCCGCCGAACATGGGCGTCTACAACGTCAGCAAACACGCAGTGGTGTCCCTCAGTGAAACCCTGTACCAGGATTTGTCGCTGGTGACCGACCAGGTTGGTGCTTCGGTGTTGTGCCCGTTTTTTGTCGCCACCGGCATAGGCATGAGCCACCGCAACCGCCCAGCCGAACTGGGCGCAGAGAAGGCCACCAAAAGCCAGAAGATCCAGCAGGCCATGACGGGCAAGGCGGTTGATTCGGGCAAGGTCAGCGCCGCCAACGTGGCGCAGCTGGTGTTCGATGCCGTGGCGAAGAACCAGTTCTACATCTACAGCCACCCCAAGGCCATCAAGTCGGTGCAGACCCGGCTTGAAGACGTGCTGCAGGCGCGTAACCCGACCGACCCGTTTGCCGACAAGCCCGAGATCGGACAGCAACTGAAAGCCGCATTGCGCGCCGACTGAAGCTGTATGCCCGCCGCCGGTTTTGCGCTGTTCGACACGCCCATCGGGCATTGCGGCATCGCCTGGAATGAAGGTGAGGCAGGCTTGGCGGGCGTGCTGCTGCCTTGGGACAACATCGACCAGACACGGGCGCACATGGTGCAGCGGTTCCCCGGCGTGACCGAGTCCGAGCCTCCGCCAGCTGTACAACACGTCATCCAGCGTGTAGTCGCCACACTCGAAGGCCACCACGATGACCTGGCCGACATCGCGCTCGACATGCGCGATGTGCCGCCCTTCAACCAGCGGGTGTATGCGGCCGCGCGGGCCATTGCGCCCGGCCGCACGGTGACGTACGGCGAGATGGCTGCGAGCCTGGGCGAACCCGGTGCGTCGCGTGCGGTGGGGCAGGCGCTGGGCCACAACCCGTTTGCGCCCATCGTGCCTTGCCACCGGATTCTGGCGGCGGCCAACGGTGGTGGCGGTTTTTCAGCCGGCGGTGGTGTGTCGACCAAGCTGAAGATGCTGGAAATCGAAAAAGCGCGGTTTGGAAAGCACGCCGGACTGTTTGACGGCTAGCCGGGAGCTCTCAGCCCGAAAGAGGGCTAAACAGGCCAAATGTTAATACCCATATTAACAATGTTAAGTTGGGTATTAACATTTTGGCTTTTGTGAAGGTTTTGACCTCAAAAAAGCCGCCAAAACGTTCAAAAAAGGCCATTTTCAGGCATTAAATCGGCCTCCAGACCAATAGATACGAGCGTGAGCAGCTATAAAAAATATAGCAAATTAGCCGCTGTACACCCGTCACAACGCCTTGGGCAAGGCCTCTCAAGCCTGTTTGGCGATCTTCTCGGCCACTTCCTGCACCGATCCGACCTGCCCGGCGTGAAACATCAGCGGGTTCGCATCGCTACCTGAAAAATCCTGCACACGGCCGACCAGGATGGTGTGGTCGCCTTCCTGGTAGCGCGAATAGGTCGTGCATTCGAAGCTCGCCACGCTGTCGATCAGGCGCGGGCAGCCGCCCAGGCCGTTGGCAAACTCGTCTTCGTATTTCTCGAACTTGTCCGCGGCGGGTTTGGCGAAGTGCATGGCCAGCGCCTGCTGTTTGTCCGTCAGCACCGTGATGATGAAGTTGGGCGCGGTGATGAAAGCGTCGGCGCTGCGTGCGTCGTCCCGGATGCTCCACAGCACCAGCGGTGGCGACAGCGAGACCGACGCAAACGAATTGATGGTCATGCCTTCGCGTTTGCCGTCGGCCAGCGTGGTGACCAGACAGACACCGGTGGGGAAAGCACCCAGCGTCCTGCGCAGGCGTGCGGCGTCGAGGGTCTGCGGCTCATCGCCGGTGATGTCTGTCCAGGAGTACATGGTGCTTCGCTTTGGTAGTTGGTGGGGGTTGAACCGCTCAGTAGCGCAGGCGCCCGTCCTCGCTCATCACGGCAATGTCGACAAAACGGCTGCCGACCTGGCCGCCCGAGAAATCGACTCTGAAGCCGCCAAGGTTGACCTCACCCATGCCGGTCAGCGTTTTGGCGAACTCTGCGGGGGAAGGGCGCTTCATCTTTTTGGCGACCTCGGCAAACAGGCGGGCGGTGATGTAGCCCTCCAGGTGAAACGCCGAGTAGGCCTGCTGGTCTGGAAAGGCCTTGCGCATGGCCGCCTGGAACTCGCGCTGCAGCGGCATGGTCACGCCCATGGGGTTGGGGAAGGCCTGCGCCACACCCACGCCCTTGGCCCCGCTGCCGCCGGCGAGCGCGATGAGTTCGGCCGGTGACAGGTAAGACATGGCAAAGATCGCCTGCGTCCCGCCCGCCTTGCGCATCGCCGCAACGCCGGTCGCCATGAACTTGGGCGGGCCTATGACCAGCGTGCTTTGCACACCGGCCTGCAGCAGCGACTTCGCCGCAGCGTCAATGCCTTCCGGCGTCAGCGGCGCTTTGGCACCCGTGACCTGCAAGCCGCTTAACTGGCCGGCCGACTCCACCACTGCCGAATACCCTGACGAGCCGCCGGGCGCATCGACATACAGCACACCCAACCTGGCGATGCCCAGTGTCTTGATGTGCTGTGTGATCCGCTGGATTTGCTGGCCGTCCCCGGCGCGGACGTGGAACAGTTTGGGGTGACCCGGTTTTCGGAAGGACTCTGCGCCCGGCACGGCATTAAGTACCACCACATCGGCGCTGTCGAGCAGCTTGTCGGCCAGCATGCGTTGCACAGCCGGTGAACCGTAGGGCGAGAGCAGGGCGATGGGCTTGCGTTTCATGGCCTCGGCAAACTGGGCCACAAAGCGGTCGGGGTTGAGGGCGTCGTCGAGCTGGAAAAAATCAACTCGTTTGCCGTTGATACCGCCTTGCGCGTTGATGGCCGAGAAATAGGCTTTCATGCCTTCGCCGAGCTGTACCACCTCGGGCACGGGCTTTTCAAGCAGCGAGCCGATCTGGCCGACGACCAAGTCCTGCGCCAGGCTTTGCGCCGTGGCAATGAAGGAAGAGGCGAGCAGCGCTCCGCACGCCACCATGTGGGCAATCTTTGTTCTCATGTTTTGTCTCCTGATGTCACCCGGGTTCCGGGTGCTGCGGGTTCATTGCCCGCAGGTTGTAGTTATGGCAATAATCCCGGCCGGGTTTGACCGGGATATGTGGCCGCAAGACCCGCGTGGCCTTTGCCTGTCTTGCGGCTAACGCCCAAGCGCCTTGGCGCTCTTGCCGCCAATGCCCCAGTGCGTCTTCGGGACTTCCTCGACCAGAACGCGGACCGTCTCTTTGGGAGCGTCCAGCGTCTTGGCAGCGGTCTCTGTCAGCGCTTCAATCAGCGCCTCGATCTTCTCGGGAGGGCGGCCCTCCATGATTTTGACGAGCAGGAAGGGCATGGTTGCCTCCTCAGGTGAAACGCATGGACACTGAACCGATGTCCTGGAAACGGGCGGTGATCGAATCACCACGCTCCACCGCGTAAGCCTCGGTCACGCCGCCGGTCATCACGAAGGTGCCGGCGGGAATGTATTCGCCGCGCTTGCCCAGCATGTTGGCCAGCATGGCGACGCTGGCCGCGGGGTGGCCCAGCACCGCCGCACCGGCAGCCGTGGCAATGACCTCGCCGTTTTTCTCCAGCACGATGCCCATGTTGCGCAGATCCAGGTCCTGCGGTTTGCGGGCGTGGCCGCCGGTCACAAAGCGCGCAGACGAGCAGTTGTCGGCCACCACGCTTTTCAGGTCGAACTTGAAGTCGCGGTAACGCGAGTCGATGACCTCGACCGCCGGCACGATGAAGTCGGTGGCGGCCAGCACGTCGCCGACATGGCAGCCCGGGCCTGAGAGCGCCGACTTCAGCACAAAGGCAATTTCGGCCTCGACCTTGGGGTGAATCAACTGGTCGAACTCGATGGCGCCGCCGTCCTGGCGTACATAGTCGCTGACGAGGAAACCGAAGATGGGCTCTTCCACACCCATCTGCTTGATCTTGGCGAAAGAGGTCAGGCCCATCTTCAGTCCGACCAGCTTGCTACCGCGGTCCAGCTTGCGTTTGCGGATGGCGTACTGGATGGCGTAAGCATCGTCCCAGCTCATGTCCGGGTGTTCGTCAGTGATCTTCACCACGTCGCTGCGTTGCAGCTCGGCGTTCTCGAGAAGCTCGGCCAGTGCAAGAATTGTTTTTTGATCGAGAGGCATCTTGGAAATCCTAGGAGAACCGGCAGGAGGCCGAGCCCAGCTTGCCGATGGTCATGCGCAGGTGGTCGCCGGCGGCAATGGGGAACATGATGGAGAGCGAACCGGACAGCACCAGCTCGCCGGCCTTCAGGCCGATGCCATAGGCGCCCAGCGCATTGGCCAGCCATGACACGGCGTTGGCCGGGTTGCCCAGCGTCGCAGCACCCGCACCTGTACCGATGATTTCGCCGTTCTTCTCAAGCACCATGCCCAGCGTGGTCAGGTCGAGTTTGGTGGGCGACACCGCGTTGTCACCGACCACAAAGGCGGCCGACGAGCCGTTGTCGGCCACGGTGTCCTGCACCTTGATCTTCCAGTCCTGGATGCGCGAGTCGACGATCTCGAAGCAGGGCACCACACATTCTGTGGCGGCAATCACATCGGCATTGGTGATGCCGGGGCCCATGAGGTCACGCTTGAGGATGAAGCCGAGCTCGCCTTCGCCCTTGGGCTGGATGAACTTTTTGCTGTCGATAGTGGCGCCGTCGGAATAGCTCATGCCCGACAGCAGGTGGCCGAAGTCGGGCTGGCTCACGCCAAAGATGCGCTGCACCACACCCGCCGTGAGGCCGACCTTTTTGCCGACGTGGCGTTCACCCGCCTCGATGCGGCGCGCGATGGTACGCAGCTGGATGCGGTAGGCGTCGTCCACCGTGATGCCGGGTACACGCTCGATCAGCGGCGCGAGCATGCGGTTGCCTTTCCAGGCGTCGTAAAGCTCGTCACCGAGCTCGTCGCAGAGTTTGTCGTTCAGTGCCATGTTGTCCTTGTGCCGATCTTTTGTTTCGCTTTTAGAGTTTGACGCAGACGTTGCGAAGTTCGGTGTAGAACTCGAGCGAGTGCACGCCGCCTTCGCGCCCGATGCCGGACAGGCCCTGGCCGCCGAAGGAGGTGCGCAAATCGCGCAGGAACCAGCAGTTGATCCAGGTGATGCCGACATTGATTTTGCCCGCCACGCGGTGCGCGCGCGTCAGGTTTGTCGTCCAGATGGTGGTGGCCAGACCGTAAGGCGTGTCGTTGGCCATGTTGAGCGCCTGCTCTTCAGTGTCGAAGGGCTCCAGGTGCACGCAGGGGCCGAAGATTTCTTCGCGGATGACGCTGGAGTCCTGCGGCAAGCCGGTCCAGATGGTGGGCTGCACCCAGTGACCGCCTTCGTATTCAGCAGCGACTTTGGGAATGCCGCCGCCAGAGATGATGGTGGCGCCCTGTGCCTTGGCGGCTGCGTAATAGCCCAGCACCTTGTCGCGATGCTCCTTGCTGATGAGCGGGCCCATGGTGGTGGCCGGGTTCATCGGGTCGCCGAAGACAAAGGCTTCGGCCTTTTTCTTCAGTGCCTGCGCAAATTTGTCGAAGATGCTGCGCTCGACGAAGACCCGCTCGGTGCCCAGGCAGACCTGACCGCAGTTGGCAAAGGCCGCGCGCGAAATGCCGTCGACGGCCGCTTCAAAGTCTGCATCGGCGAACACGATGCCTGCATTCTTGCCGCCGAGCTCGAACGACACGGCGCGCACGCCGTTGGCAGCGGCCTTCATGATGGCCTCGCCGGTACGTGTTTCGCCGGTGAAGGTGATGGCGTTGACATCGGGGTGCTGCGTCAGCCACTCGCCGGCCGAATCGGGGCCGAAGCCGTGGATGACGTTGTACACGCCGGGTGGCACGCCGACCGTGTTCATGACTTCGCCGAGCAGGGTGGCCGTGGAGGGCGTTTCTTCCGAAGGTTTGACCACCACGGTATTGCCACAGGCCAGCGCCGGGCCGACCTTCCATGTCATGAGCAGCAGCGGCAGGTTCCATGGGCTGATGACCCCGATCACACCCTTGGGCACACGCACGCCGTAGTTCAATGCGCCGCGGCCATCCGGGGTGTCAAGGTGAAAACTTTCGGTCGGCACGTTCTTCACCACGTCGGCAAAGACCTTGAAGTTGGCAGCACCGCGCGGGATGTCGATGTGCGAGGCGATGCTGGTGGGTTTGCCGGTGTCGGCAATTTCGGCCTGCAGGAAGTCATCGAAACGGCGCGAGATTTCTGCGGCCACACCATGCAGCATGTTGGTTCGGGCCTCCACCGGCATCTTGCCCCAGGGGCCGGTCAGCGCAGCCTTGGCAGCGGATACCGCCGCGTGCACGTCCGCTTTGGAGGCTTCGCAGATCTCGCTGTTCAGCTGGCCGTTGATGGGATTGACATTGGGAAAGGTCTTGCCGGACGTGCCCGGAACGAACTTTCCGTCGATGAATTGCTGCGTCTGCTTTGCTTTGGATGTCATGTACTTGTTTTCGGTCTGGTCTTGTCTTGTGCGTCGCCCACCCCGCGTTTGTCGTGACTTTTGCTTCGGGTAGTCGCTAATTGACTGGCCGCCCTGTGCCATCGGAAGATAGTGTCCTTGCCTGCCCAGGCCTTGTCCATTGCCTGGAGGAAATGGCGACTATTCGCCAACTGAATGTGTTGCCGCAGCTTTTCACAGCGTTCTGGTGGCAAGATGGCGGCCCGGTGACTCACCTATGAAACTCAACTCCCTCGACCTCAACCTGCTGCTGGTGTTTGACGCCATCCTCAGAACTGAAAGCGTCACGCGCGCCGCCGATGATGTGGGTCTCTCGCAGCCCGCCATGAGCAATGCCCTTACACGTTTGAGGGAGTATTTCAACGACCAGCTGTTCGTGCGCACCCAGGGCTCGATGCAACCCACGCCGCTGGCGCTGCGTCTCGGCGCACCTGTCCAGGAGGCCTTGCTGCAGTTGCGCCAGGCGCTGGAAGACAAGCGGCATTTCGATGCTGCGACCTCGACGCGCTGTTTCAAGGTCTGCATGACCGAGGTGGCCCAGCGGGTCTTCCTGCCCCAGCTGATGAGCAGTTTCCAGACCACCGCACCCGGCGTGCAGCTGTCGACGGTCGACATGTTTCCGGATCACACGCAGGTGGCGCTGGGCACTGGTGAAATCGATCTGGCCATCGGCTACTTTGCCGACTTCGGCCCGAACTTTTATGCGCAGCGCATCTTCCAGGAGAACTATGTGGTGATGCTGCGTCGCGGCCATGCGGCCACCAGCAGCGGCAGCCTGACGCTTGAGGCCTACCTGGATGCCTCGCATATCGTCTACCTGCCGGCGGCCGCCAGCCATCACACGCTGGAAGCCATGCTGGATCAGGAATTTGCAAAGCACAATGTCAAAAGACGGGTAGGGCTTCGCGTGGCGCACTCGATGGGCCTGTCGAGCATCGTCGCCGGCACCGACCTCATCCTGACCATTCCGTCGCGTCTGGGCCAGGCGTTTTCCGGCCTGGTGGACGTGCAGCTCTTCGACCTCCCGCTCGATGTGCCGCGCATCGACATCAACCAGTACTGGCACGCCCGCTTTCATCAAGACCCGGCCATCCAGTGGCTGCGGTCGCAGTTTCAGGCCAATTTCCAAGGCTGATCTGAAGGGCGAGGGCAGGGCGCGGCACCCTGTTCTGGCACAAATATTCAATTCCTCAATAGCGTGAATTCGGCTTTATGGCTGGTGAGTGGGCGAGTGCGCTGATAAGGTTGCGGCACTAAATTTGACCCTCCATTGCCAAGGAGCAACGTGATCCATTTGCTTGATATCCGGTACGTCCGCCTGGGCACGGCCGACCTGACCGGAACGACGCGCTACGCCGAAAAGATACTCGGCCTGCGTGAAGGCGCCAGGCGCGGCAATCCCAAGACGTCAGAACAGGTTTACTTTCGCAGCGACGACCGGGACCACACGCTGGTGTATTTCCAGGGTGACCCGCAAGACCATACGACCGGCTTTGAAGTGCTGGACGAAAAGGTCATGGAGGCGGCCGCCAGTGAACTCGAAAACGCCGGCCACGCGGTGCACCGCGGAACGGCCGATGAATGCGACGAGCGCCGGGTCAGGGCGTTCATCAACTTCAAGGACCCGAGTGGCAATTCCATAGACCTGGTGGCCGGGCCGCACCACAGCGGAGAGCGATTCTTCCCCACGCGTGATTCGGGCAACCAGGGCTTTTCGCATGTGGGCATGCGCACCACCGACGCCGTTCGCGACGAACGCTTCTGGACCGAAATACTGGGCGCCAGGGTGAGCGACCGGATCGGCCAGGCACCGCTGCTGCGTATCGATGACGTGCACCACAAAATCGCGCTGTTCCCGTCGGCCCATCCCGGCGTGCAGCACATCAACCACCAGGTAGAGTCCATCGACGACATCATGCGGTCCTGGTATTTGCTGCAGTCCGAGGGCATCAAGGTTGTTTTCGGACCCGGCAAACACCCGACATCCGGGGCGATGTTTCTGTACTTCGAGGGTCCGGACGGGGTTGTCTATGAATATTCGAGCGGCGTATGCTCCATCACGGACCCCGACTACCAGCCGCGCCAGTTCCCGTTTGAGCCCAGTTCTTTTTGCATGTGGGGTTCGCGGCCAGACATTCCGGAATTCAGAACATAGTCACAGCAGGAGACAAATTGCCTACGATCACCCTACAGCCCTCCGGGCACAGCTACGAATGCCCGCCCGGCGCACCCATCCTGAAAACCGGCCTTGATGCCGGCCTGTTCATGCCCTACAGCTGCCGCTCCGGCGTCTGCAACACCTGCCGCGGCAAGGTCGTCAAGGGCTCCGTCGATTTCGGCCCGGTGCACCCCAAATACCTTTCGGATGAAGACAAGGCCAAAGGTTATGCACTGCTGTGCTGCGCCACGCCGCTTGAAGACCTCACCATCGAAGTCAAGGAGATCGATGCCGGCGATGCCATCAAATCGAAGTACATGCCTGCCCGCATCCTGAAAGCAGAGAAGGCCGCGCCCGACGTCATGCTGGTAAGGGTCGGCATGCCAGTGAACGAGCCACTGGTGTTCCGCGCCGGGCAGTATGTGGAATTCATCCGCAAGGACGGCAGCCGCCGCAGCTATTCGATCGCCAACCCGCCGACCAACAACGGCGTCCGCCAGCTCGAGCTGCACGTGCGCCTGACGCCGGGTGGCCAGTTCACAGACTATGTGTTCAACCAGATGGCAGTGCGGGACATCCACCGCATCGAGATCCCGCTGGGGTCTTTCTTCCTCCGCGAGAAAAGCGACAAGCCCATCGTCATGTTGGCGTCGGGCACAGGTTTTGCGCCCATCAAGTCCATCATCGAGTACAGCCTGCGCAAGGGTTTTACACGGCCCATCACGCTTTATTGGGGTGGGCGCCGCAAGGAAGACATCTACATGCACGAGCTGGCCGAAGGCTGGGCCAAAACCCATCCGCACATCACCTTTATCCCGGTACTTAGCGAACCTGCGGCGTCCGACAACTGGACGGGACGCACAGGTTTTGTCCACCAGGCCGTGATGCAGGACTTTCCGGACATGAGCGGCCTGGAGGTCTACGCTTGTGGATCGCCGGTCGTGATCGATTCCGCGCGTCGCGACTTTGCCGCCGAATGCCAGCTGCCTGAAGCCGCGTTTTATGCAGATGCCTTCCTGACCACGGCCGACAAGGCCGCCTGAGATTTTTTGATGCCATCAAGGAGAACACCATGCTGACACTGCCCCCCAATTGCCGCGTTGATTTGCCCAAGACCAAATCCATCGTCAAGCCTTTCTGCCTGAGCCACGGCACGCTGGAGTGCTACAACCTGGTCGAGTCGCGCCGCTTTTACGAAGAGTTTCTGGGCCTGGAATGTGTGCGTCACGGCAAGCCCGCCATGGCCATTCGCCTGGCGATGCGCTTTCACATCGTCTGCGTAGAGGTGGGCGACCAGCTCAAGCCGGTGCACCTGCTCAATCACTGGGGCGTGGACGTGCAGACGCGTGAAGAGGTCGACCAGGCTTACGAAAACGCCATCAAGTACCAGGACGAATTCAAGATCCGCAAGGTGATGCCGCCGCAAGACATGCATGGCGTGTACTCCTTCTACATGATTGACCTGGACCACAACTGGTGGGAGATCCAGTATTACGAAAGTGGTTTCCAGCATGACGACCTGTTCGACTACGGCGAGCGTTTTGCCATGAAGGACGGGCGCACCCACGACAGCCTGGACGAAATCGAAGTGCGAACGGAACTCGCATGATGCTCCAGCTCGTCACATTTGAAACGCCCGAAGGCAGCAAGACCGGCCTGCTCACCAACAACAAGGCTTACCCCTCGGGCCGGTTTACGCACACCATGGACGTGCTGGCCGACTGGGCCGATGCCGACTCGAAACTCGATGGCCTGGCCGACAAGCTGGCCCAGCGAGAGGCGGTGGCCTCGCCGACTTTCCTCGCGCCGCTGCCCAACCCGCGCAACATCTACTTCGCAGGTGCCAATTACCGGGACCACGTCGCTGAAATGAAGGCCACGCTGGGAATGCCGCTGGATGCCGACCCGAAGTCCAAAGGCCTCAAACCCTGGTTCAGCCTGAAAGCAACCGGCCCCACGGTGGTCGGTCCGGATGCCAAAGTGGCCCTGCCACGCGGCACAAAGATGCTGGACTGGGAGCTGGAGCTTGCCGTCGTCATCGGCAAGGTCGCGAAGAATGTCGCCGCAAAGGACTTTGCGGATGTGGTGGCGGGCTACACGGTGGCCAATGACCTGTCGGCACGTGACCACGTCGGCCGCGACGGTGTCCCGACGGAGTCGCCCTTCAAGTGGGACTGGATAGGCCAGAAATCGTTTGATGGCGCCTGCCCGATGGGCCCGGCCATCACACCGACACGTTTTATCGGCGACCCCATGAACCTGAAGATGAAGCTCTGGGTCAATGGCGAGTTGATGCAGGACTCCAACACCGGGCAGATGATCTTCAACATCGCGGAGCAGATCGAGCATCTGTCATCGTGCATCACGCTGCAGCCGGGCGACATCATCCTGACAGGCACGCCAGCGGGCGTCGGCATGGCACGCAAGAAATTCCTGCAGCCCGGCGACGTTGTCAGGCAATGGATAGAAAACATCGGCGAGTTCGAGTTCACCATCACTGCCTGAGCGTCATAAGCGCCATGTGCGCACAGCGCAGTTCTTGAAATCACGGAAAACACAGCAGGAAACGAAAGACTTTATGAGCAGGAAACTCAAGGCAGCCATCATCGGCAGCGGCAACATCGGCACCGACCTGATGATCAAGGTCATGCGCCACGGCAAGCACATCGAGATGGGCGCCATGGTCGGCATAGACGCCTCATCGGATGGCCTGGCCCGTGCGCAGCGCCTGGGAGTTGCCACGACCCACGAAGGCGTGCAAGGCCTGACCCGCATGCCCGGGTTCGCCGACATCGACCTGGTGTTCGACGCCACCAGCGCCTCCGCCCACATCGCCAACGACGCGCTGCTGCGCGGCATCAAGCCCGGTATCCGGCTCATCGACCTGACACCCGCCGCCATCGGCCCTTACTGCATCCCCGTCGTCAACCTCGACGAGCACCTGGCCGCACCCAACCTCAACATGGTCACCTGCGGCGGCCAGGCCACCATCCCCATGGTCGCAGCGGTGTCCCGCGTCGCCAAAGTGCACTACGCCGAGATCGTCGCCTCCATTGCCAGCAAGTCCGCAGGCCCCGGCACCCGCGCCAACATCGACGAGTTCACCGAAACCACCTCCAAAGCCATTGAAGTCATAGGCGGCGCCGGTAAAGGCAAGGCCATCATCGTGCTCAACCCCGCAGAACCACCACTGATGATGCGCGACACCGTGTATTGCCTGTCCGAAGACGCCAGCGAAGCCGAGATTGAAGCTTCCGTCGAGGCCATGGTCAAAGCTGTGCACAGCTACGTGCCCGGCTACCGCCTCAAACAAAAAGTGCAGTTCGAGAAGATTCCGGCAGACAAACCTCTGCACATCGCCGGTCTCGGCAAGTTCTCGGGCCTCAAGACCTCCATCTTCCTGGAAGTAGAAGGCGCCGCCCACTACCTGCCGTCCTATGCCGGCAACCTCGACATCATGACCTCGGCCGCCATGGCTGCGGCCGAGCGCATCGCCGAAGAGATTCTCAAGGCCAGCCCCGCCAAAGCATCTGCTGTGGCCGCCTGATGCCTGACATCAAAGACAAGACCATGAAACCTTCTAAAAAGATCTACATCTCCGACGTCACCCTGCGCGACGGCAGCCATGCCATCCGCCACCAGTACACCACCGCCCAGGCCGCCCAGATCGCGGCCGAGCTCGATGCGGCCGGTGTCGATTCCATTGAAGTCGCCCACGGTGATGGCCTGCAAGGCGGCAGCTTCAACTACGGCTTTGGTGCCCACACCGACCTCGAATGGATCGCAGCCGTGGCCAGCGTCGTCAAGCGCGCCAAGATCACCACCTTGCTGCTGCCGGGCATTGGCACCGTGCATGACCTCAAGGCGGCTTACAACGCCGGCGCCCGTGTGGTGCGTGTGGCCACCCATTGCACGGAAGCCGATGTTTCGCGCCAGCACATCGAATACGCCCGCCACCTGGGCATGGAAGCCGTCGGCTTCCTGATGATGAGCCACATGCAGACCCCCAAGGGCCTGGCGGAGCAGGCCAGGCTCATGGAAAGCTATGGCGCGACCTGCTGCTACGTGGTCGATTCAGGCGGTGCGCTGAGCATGAACGATGTGCGCGACCGTTTCCGCGCCTTCAAGGACATTCTCAAACCCGAAACCGAAACCGGCATGCACGCCCACCACAACCTGAGCCTGGGGGTGGCCAACAGCATTGTGGCGGTGGAAGAGGGCTGTGACCGTGTGGACGCCAGCCTGGCGGGCATGGGCGCGGGGGCGGGCAATGCGCCGCTGGAAGTCTTTATCGCTGCGGCCGAACGCATGGGTTGGGAGCACGGCTGCGATCTGTACCGCCTGATGGATGCGGCGGACGACATCGTTCGGCCTTTGCAGGACAGGCCGGTGCGCGTGGACCGGGAAACGCTTGCGCTGGGCTATGCGGGGGTGTACTCGAGCTTTCTTCGCCACTCCGAGGTGGCGTCGAAGAAGTACGGCATCCCGACGGTGGACATCCTGGTGGAGCTGGGCCGCAGGCGCATGGTGGGGGGGCAGGAGGACATGATTGTGGATGTGGCGCTTGATTTGCTGGCCCAGCGGGCTGGCGCTGCTACTGCGAAAAAAGCCGCGTGACAGTCGCCACCGAAGAACAGCAGCGCCTCGTCAGGATCGCTGCCAGGGCGCTTGCAAAAGCGGGTCTAGTCACGGCCTTCGGCCATTGCAGCCTGCGTTTGTCTGACGATGAATTTCTGGTGTGCGCGCCGCAACCCATGGGCCTCATCAAGGCCGGTGAACCGGGCACCGTGGTGAATGTCGATGGCCCGCTGCCTGAGGGCGTGCTGGGCGAGGTTCGCATGCATCAACAGATCTATCGCCGGCGCAAGGAGATCAAGGCGATATGCCGTTTCCTCTCGCCACAGATCATGGCGCTTGCAGCCATGGGGCACAGCCCGTCTGCACGTCACGGCTTCTCGTCGTACTTCTATCCGCGGGTGCCGATGTGGATGGATCCGGCGCTGGTCCGCAATGACGCCGCCGCCAGCGGTGTAGCGGACATCATGGGCGATGCGTGCGCAGTGATCGTCGGCGTGAATGGCGCCGTGACGGCAGCTGACAGCATGCAGAAGGCCGTATCGCTTGCCTGGCTGCTGGAAGACTCGGCCCGCGTTGAGCTTGCCGTGCGAGCAGCTGGAGGCGCAGACCACGTGACCTTTGCCGATGCAGCATCAGCAGCGAATCGCGCCACCTGGGACGGCCGGATTGCCGAACGGCTTTGGGCCTACATGACAGCGGGCGACATCGAAGCGGAGACGTGATTGACACCTGACGCGCTGCATTCGGCAGCGCGTGGAAGGCAAGCCTGCAAGGCCCTCAAGAGGTCTTGCAGGCTTTTTTATTCGTGCTCACGCGGCTCGTGAATAGGCCACATTTGCGAAGCGCATGGAGGTCCTGGGTAAACCCGCGCCGCGCCTCTGACCACTCGATGAAGAGCGCAAACCAATCAAGTCCGTCAATGCGCAACATTCATAAACCTGCCTGTACGACGCACAGGCCCACAAATATTATTCAGCCCATTCTGGTGTGTCGGCAACTTCAATTCCTACAGCGGGCGCAGCAGAAAAAGGTCCGCCATGTCCGGTCCTCGGCAGGGCGCAAGGGAAGGCGTTCAACACCATCAACAGGAGAAGAAATGATTTATGTATCAAGCGAGGTCGCAGTCAACCTCGACCCGGCTTTGCCAAAACTCAGCAAGAGCGATGTGTGGAAAGGCCTTCTCATGAAAGCCGAGAACGCACTCCCATTCGTGCCCAGCATGTCGAAATGCGAAGTGGTGCAGCGCACGGCCAACGGGCTGGTGCGCGACATCGTTTTCCGCGGTGAAGATGCACGCGAGCGCATCACCTTTTTCCCCAAGGAGAAAGTTGTGTTCGTGCGCGAGTCCGGCAATGCCGATGGCTTCATCGTCAATGAAGTCCTGGGCGAGGGCGATGACATGCGCCTGCGCTTCAGTTTTGCACTGCAGCTCGTCGATGCGGCGTCCGACAGTACGAAAGAGCGAGAGTTTCGCGAGAGCATGGAAAAAGATTACCTCAAGGCCGTGGGCGCAACCCTCGACGCCATCCGCAAGATGACGGCAGCTACCCAGCCTGCCTGAAGCACCACCACAACAGGAAACGACATCATGAAACACTGGTTCTCGGATTTGTATGCCAATGTCGACGCCATGCGGCTCGACGCATTCGTGGCCGGCCTCACGCCGGATGTTGAATTGCAGGTCGGCAACAACCCACCGATGAAGGGCCGTGACGCTGCCAAGGGCGGTATCGGCTATCTCTTCTCGACCATCAACGGCATCAAGCACAACTTCGTGAATGTGGTGGAAGCCAAGGGCATGACCTGCCTCGAAGCGAAGGTCGACTACCAGCGCAAGGATGGCAAGCAGGTGACGATTCCCGTCGTGACGATGCTGGAACGCCAGGGAGACCTGGTGAGCTCGCTACGCATTTATTTCGACATTGCCCCGGTCTACGCCTGATTCAGGCCACAACGAACACAAGGAGACAAGATATGAGTTTCAACATCACCAACCAGGCCGCCAACGCCGTCAGCGCGCCCGGTCGCATCAGCCCGGTCGCCGGGGCACCCACCATCGAAAGCCTGGTTGCCGCAGCGGCCGCCATGGTGCCCGAGTTGCGCGCGCTCGGCCAGCAAACCGAAGCCAACCGCCGCCTTTCGGAAGAGATGTGCAACCGCTTTCGCGAGGCCGGTTTCTTCAAGCTGCTGCAACCCGGCCGTTATGGCGGCTATGAATACGGCTTCACGGCCCTGATCGATTTGATCAGCGAACTGGGCCGTGGTTGCTCTTCATCGGCCTGGGCCTGCTCGCTGGGCGTGATTCACCAGTGGCTGCTGTCGCTGTTTCCGGCGCAGGCGCAGGAAGACGTCTGGGGCCAGAACCCCAATGCGCTCATGTGCGGCTCCTATGCGCCGGTCATGATGGCAGAGGCGGTGGATGGCGGCTACATGATTCACGGCAAGTGGCGCTGGGCATCGAACGTCGACAACTCCCAGTGGGCTGTCCTGGGCGTGCAATTGCCGCCCGCAGAAAAAGGCGCGCCGCCCATGGGTTGCTTCGTGCTGGTGCCTCGTTCTGACTGGACGATTGAGGATGACTGGTTTAACGCGGGGCAGGCGGGGACGGGCTCCAAGGCCGTCGTGATCGACAAGCCTGTTTTTGTACCGGCGCATCGCAAGCTGACCTTTCCGCAGGCCTCGTCAGGCAAGCCACCAGGTGCCGAGGTCAACGCCAACCCGATTTACAGCATCCCGTTCCTGTCGGTCATGCCGATTTGCCTCGTGTCACCATTGCTGGGCAACGCGCAGGGTGCTGTCGAGCTGTTTGTCGAGCTGTGCAGCACCCGTGTCACACGCGGTGGTGCCGGTGGTGGTGGCAATCGCCTGAACCAGTTTGCACACGTGCAGTCCCGCCTCGCTGAAGCTGCTGCCGACGTGGACGCAGCGCGACTGGTGCTGGAGCGCGACACGGCCGAGGTCGAACGCATGGCGGTGTCGGGGCAGGGTATCAGCGTGGACAAGCGCATCCGCAACCGCCGCGGCCATGCCTATGCCGCCAAACGCTCGCATGCGGCGCTGCAGGAAATTTTCACGACCGTGGGTGCGACAGGACTGGCACTTGACCAGCCTATCCAGCGCATGTGGCGTGACGGCAATGCGATTGCACAGCACATCACGCTGAACTGGGATGCAGTCAGCATTCTGGTCGGCCAGCACATGCTTGGGCTCGAACCCAAGGGTGCCTACTAAAACAGAACATAACGCTCAGGGACGGCGTTACCGCAAGCCGGTAACGCCACACAACCGCACGCCTGCCACGAATGGTTCCACCAGGAGCCAGTGACAGGTGTTGCCTGCAAAAAGACCAATGAACTTCAAGGAGACAACATGAAAGCTTTAAAAACATCCCGTACTTTGACCCGTCTGGCCGGTGCCGCCGTGCTGGCGGCCTGCACTTTTGGCGGTGTGGCGCACGCACAGGCCTGGCCGGGCAAGCCGGTGAAATTCATCGTGCCGCTGCCTGCGGGCTCTGCCGTTGACATCGTGGCCCGCATCATCGGCGACAAACTGACCCCGATCTGGGGGCAGGGCGTGGTGGTTGAAAACCGCGCCGGTGCCGGCGGCATCCCTGCGATGAGTGCGCTGGTTCGCTCGCCTTCAGACGGCTACACCTTCGGCCTTGTGGTGGCCACTGTGGCCACGCTGACACCGCACCTGTACAAGAACCCGCAGTACAACCTGGACACCGATGTGGTGCCGGTCGCCACTATTGGCACCTCACCGATGATGATGGCCGTCACGCCTGCCACCGGCGTCACCAACTTTGTGGATTTCGTGAAGCTGGCCAAAAGCCAGCCCGGCAAACTGAATTTTGCGATCCCACTGCCGAACAGCACGCCGCATCTGGCTGGTGAAATGGTGAGCAATGCGGCAGGCATGAAGCTGCATGTGGTGCCTTACAACGGCTCGACAGCCGCGGTGACGTCTGCACTCTCAGGCGAGAGTCAGGTGCTGGTTGATGGCCTGCCGGCGCTGGTGCCGCACATCAAGGCAGGCAAGTTGCGGGCGATTGCCGTCACATCGAAACAGCGCCTGCCGGGCTATGAGCAGGTGCCGTCGGTCAGCGAAACCTACCCGGGCATACAGGCTGTCGGCTGGTTCAACCTGCTGGCCGTCAAGGGTACGCCGCAAGCCATCATCGACAAGGCCAATGCCGATATCAACACGGTGCTGAAGATGCCGGATGTTGTGGCCAGGCTTGCGGACCTGGGTGTCTACGCCACACCGGGGTCCGTCAAGGATGCAGCTGATTTCATGGCCTCCGAGCGTGCGATGTGGGCCAAAACCGTGAAGGATCTGGGCCTGCAGCCCCAGTAGCTCAGAGAAGAATGATTGGCGGCTACACAAGGCCGCCAATCCGGGGCGTTAACGTGTCCGTGCAAAAACCTGGTCGAAGACCTCGTAGCAGTTCTTCAGCCAGGTTTTGACGCGCTGGCGCTCCAGCAAACCGAGCGCATCGTCGCTGTCACGGTCATTCACTGCTTTCCAGAAACTGGTGTTGTGCTGGTCTATCTTGCGCATGGCCGCATCGTTGAGGCGCGGCAGTTCGATGACCTGTGCACCGACGGCTTCGGCCTTTTGCAGGGCATGCGAGTTCTGCAGCAATGAAAAATTCGTCCCGCGTCCGTGGTTCTGCACCACCACGTAGTTGGGCCCTGCGCCGTAGGTGTCCACCAGACGGCCCAGCAGGTCCACGGCATCGCGGCCGTCGTCCATGACTTGCCAGAGGTTCACGATGATGCCCATCTCGGCAAACACCTCGAACAGGCTGGCGTCCTTGATCCACTGGGCCAGGGGCGCAGAGGTCTGGGCCGCCAGATCGACGATCACGCTTTGGTCCGGATTGTCTTCAAACGCCGCCACGATGAGGTCCAGGCCCTCATAGCTGTCGACCACCACGGGCGACGCATAGTCAGCGTAAAACCGGTTGAACGAGTGGTGCGACCTGTCGGTGTCAAACCCGGTGAACGGAACACCCTTGTCAATGAAGTACTGGGCCAGCACGCGAGCCGTCACAGACTTGCCGACGCCGCCTTTTTCCCCGCCCATGAAATTGATTGAAGCCATGTTGTTCCAGTTGTTGAATGCAGATTTTAGGATTGGGCTTTGCGCTGACGCACTTTTCGGGCCATGCTCACATTGATTTTTCGAGCATGTATTCGTAGTCGGCCACCGACGCCAGTCGCGGATTCGTCTTGTGGCAATGGTCGGCCAGTGCGCCCTCGATGATCTTGCCGAATGCTTGGGTTTCCACGCCCATGGCCTTCAGGCCGGTGGGCAGCCCGAGTCTGGCGTTCATGTCGCGTATGGCCTCCCGGATATCTCCTGCCGAAGACAGGCCCATCGCGCGTGCCATCCGTTCAAGACGGCGGTCTTTCTGGACGGATTCTGCACCTGCGTTGAAGGTGACAACAGCGGGAAGGAACATGGCGTTCAGCGTGCCATGGTGCAGGCGCGGATCCACGCCGCCAAGACTGTGGCTGAGGGAATGCACGCAGCCCAGGCCTTTCTGAAATGCCATCGCGCCCTGCATGGACGCGCTCATGAGGTTGAAGCGGGCATCACGGTCGCTGCCGTCCCTTGTCGCGCGCTCGATATGGGCCCAGCCCCGCTCAAGCCCGTCCAGCGCGATGCCATCGGCGGGCGGGTTGAACGCAGAAGACATGAATGTTTCCATGCAGTGCGCAATGGCGTCCATGCCTGTCGCGGCAGTCAGTTTTGACGGCAGGCCCAAGGTCAGCTCCGGATCGCAGATGGCCGCTTTGGGCACGAGATGCCATGAATGGAAACCGAGCTTGCGGTGGTCATTGACAATGATGATGGCGCCACGGGCGACCTCGCTGCCGGTACCACTCGTGGTGGGCACGGCAATCAGGGGTGCCGCATTTTCGGTGATTTTGGGCGAGCCACCCTCAATCGTTGCGTAGGTGGTCAGCGGGCCTTCATGGGTGGCAGCGATGGCCACGCCCTTGGCGCAGTCGATGGCAGATCCGCCGCCCACGGCGATCAAACCATCGCAGCCGCTGGACTTGTAGAGTGCTGCGGCAGCCATCACCGCGGCTTCCGTCGGGTTGGACGGCGTCTGGTCAAACACAGTCACAGGCATGCCGACCAGGACATCCAGAGCCTTTTGCAGGACGCCGGCGGCCTTGACGCCGGCATCGGTGACGACCAGGGGGCGGGTGATGCCAACACGCTCGCATTCCTGCTTGAGCAATTTGATGGCGCCGAAGTCAAACTGGATCTGGGTGACGTAGTAAATGAGGGACATGGTGGTTCTGAGTTTGGGATCGTGGTGGATGTTGCACGCTGTACGATGTGCCGGGTTCCCGCATGACGCGAAAGCGTCGGCAGCCGGCTCGGGAACCCCTACTTTAATGGCTCAAACCCTGACATGTTGCAAGCTTCGAAAAATCCCTCAACATTGCTGACCGCTGCGATGCGTGATGTCATTGTCCGCATGGAGCGGGCCAAACGGCCGCCGTTTGAAACGCTGACGCCGGACCAGGCCCGTGCAGCCTACGAAGCCGGTTCAGGCGTGCTGGAGATTCCCAAACCTGAAATCGACAGGGTGCAAGACCTGGCGCTGCCCATGCGTGACGGTCATGCCATCGCGGCCAGGCTTTACGCGCCAAACCGCGAACGCCTGCCCGTGCTGCTGTACTTTCACGGCGGGGGGTTCACCGTCGGCAGCATTGCGACGCATGACATCCTCTGCCGACGGCTGTGCGAGCTCGCCCAATGCGCCGTGATCTCGGTGGACTATCGACTGGCGCCCACATACAAGTTTCCAGTCGCTGCGAACGATGCCTGGGACAGCCTGCAGTGGCTTGTGGAGAAAGCGGGCGGCCTTGGACTGGATGGCGCACGCATCGCCGTGGGGGGCGATAGCGCGGGAGGCACACTCGCTGCCATGTGTGCCGTGCTGGCGCGGGATGCAGGCTTGCGGCTGTCACTGCAACTGCTGTTTTACCCGGGCTGCGCGGCGCATCAGGACACCGATGCCCACCGCCGGTTTGCCGAGGGGTTTGTACTTGGTGAAGCCCAGATCACCTGGTTCTTCAACCAGTATGTGAGAAGCCCGGCCGATCGCGACGACTGGCGGTTTGCGCCACTGAACGCCGCCGACGTGGATCATGTGGCACCGGCCTGGATAGGGCTGGCTGAATGTGACCCGCTGGTTGACGAGGGGGTGCTTTACGCCGACAAGTTGCGCGCTGCCGGCGTTTCCGTTGATCTGGAAATCTACAGGGGCGTCACCCATGAATTTATCAAGATGGGTCGGGTCATCCCGGAAGCAAGGCAGGCCCATGCCGACGCAGCCACGGCGTTGACGGTTGCCTTCACACAGGGACTTCAATCATGAACAGACAGGATTTCCGCTTTTTCCACCCACTTCGCGTGCGCTGGGTCGAAGTGGACATGCAGAAGATTGTGTTCAATGCGCATTACCTGATGTACTTCGACACGGCCATCTCGGACTACTGGCGTGCGCTGGCCTTGCCTTATGAAGAGGCCATGCACGACCTGGGTGGGGATCTTTACGTCAAAAAGGCCTCCGTCGAGTACCACGGCTCAGCCCGATTTGACGACAGGCTGGATGTGGCCCTGCGCTGCGCGCGGGTCGGGAATTCCTCCATCCAGTTCACCGGCGCCATATTTCGGGGCAACGACCTGCTCATCACGGCTGAACTGATTTACGTTTTTGCCGATCCTGCGACCCAGACCTCCAAACCCGTGCCGGAAGCATTGCGGGCGATATTTACCCGGTTCGAGAGCGGGGAGGGCATGACGCGCCTTGCACTGGGGACGTGGTCGGAGCTGGAGACGGACGCTGCAAAGGTACGTTCTGAAGTGTTCCTGCAGGAGCAGAAGATTCCGGTTGACATGGAATGGGATGAGATGGACGGTGACGCCATCCACGCTGTTTTGTACAACGGTCTGGGAACCCCCCTGGGCACGGGCCGTCTGGTCACGTCATCGCCCGGTGTCGGTCGGATAGGCAGGATGGCCGTGAAGCGGGTGTTGCGCGGGTCGCAATTGGGGTGTGAAATATTGCACGCTTTGACCGCACATTCGCAAGAACGCGGTGACCAGGAGGTGATGCTGCACGCACAGCTTTCTGCCCGCAATTTTTATGAGCGGGCGGGCTTTACAGATCGTGGCGAACCTTTTGAAGAGGCAGGCATCCCACACATCGAGATGTTCAAACGCCTTTAAAGCGTCACACCGGGACCGGATTTTCTCCGTTCGGGACGAAACCGAACCGCCGAGCGGCGACAATAGCGGGTTCAAACAACCGGGCTGTTCTTGCCCGGCGTCCGAAAGCTGACTTACCTTCATGGCCAAGAAAAAACGTATCAACCCTGGCAGGGCCGGAAATCCCGACAAGGGAATGAGCAGCCAGGCTTCCATAGCCGTGCCTGTATCTCCAGAGGTGTCCATACCTGCGAGCTCCCCGGTTGGCAAGGCGCGCGCCGCTGCCAAAAACATGATCTCTACTTTCCTGCCTGCGGAAGTAGAACGCAAGGACTGGACCGTAGCCATCCTGGCATTCATGATGTTCATCACTCCGGCCATCGGTGTGCCCAACGAGGAAATGCTTCAGGACACCCTGAAGTCGATCGTGGCCTCATTTGCCGCCGTGTCTGCAGCGCTGCTTTTTTTCTGGCAACAGCGTAACCGGCGTGAAGGTCTGCGTTGGCACGCGGTGATGTGGCTCCCGCTGGCCCTGATGTTCTATGCGCTCGGCAGCATGGTCTGGTCACACACCTATCTGGGAGGCGTCGAAGCCATTCGCTGGTTCATTTTCAGCCTGATCCTGTGGCTGGGGATGAATACCCTGTCGCGCGAACGTATTCCCTATCTGGCGGAAGGCATCCATTGGGGGGCCGTTGTCGCGTCCCTGTGGGCCGTTCTTCAATTCCTGTTCGATTTTGCGTATTTCCCCCAGGGCCCTAACCCCGCATCTACGTTCGTCAATCGAAACTTTTTTGCCGAGTTCGTGGTGTGCACCATGCCTTTTACCGTTTACCTGTTGTTTCAGGCAAAGGGGACGGCGCGAATTGCCCTGCTTTCCTTCACGCTCGGTTTCAACATCGTTGCACTGATGATGACCGGCACCCGGGGTGCCCTGTCAGCAATGTGGCTGCTGTTCGGTGTGGTGATCCCGGTGATCGCAGTGCTGTTCCGCAAGCAGTTTGCCTTTCTCAAATGGGACTCGGGACGGCGCATCCTGGCGTGCGGCATCCTGCTCACCACCGTGGTTGGTCTGGGCATGATCAACACCGGCAATCCGAAAATCGGGGTTGATTACTCCAATGCGTTTGACCGGGCCTTCCGCCGTACAGCCTCTATCTCCACCGGCGATTATTCGCTGAATATCCGCCTGATCATGTGGAAAGCCACGGGGCGAATCATTGAGGCCAAGCCGCTGACAGGCGTTGGTGCGGGTGCCTGGGAAGCCATGCTGCCCCTGTACCAAACCGAAGGTTCGCAGCTCGAAACCGACTATTACGTGCACAACGAGATCCTGCAGTTGCTGGCTGAATATGGGCTCACCGGGCTTATCTTCCTGCTGGCGCTCGCGATCTACCTGCTGTACGCCGCGTGGCGGACGCTGAGGGACCGAACGCCTGAAGGGCTGGCGGAAGGGCCGATGCGCGCCATTGCACTGTCGAGTCTGCTGGCCTTCCTGATCGTCAGCAACATCGGTTTCCCATGGCGCCTGGCCAGTACGGGCTGCCTGTTTGCGCTGGGCCTTGCCTTGCTGGCGGCTTCAGATGCGCGTTTGCAGATGCGAGGGATCGCCGCCGCTACAAGGCTGAAGTGGAGGCCGGCCTATTCGCAGATCCTGGCCGTGTCCATGATGGCGTGTATGGCCCTGACGGTCTATATATCTGTCCAGGCCGCAGCGGTGGAGCAAAAGATCGTCCGGGCCGTGAAAATGTCCCTGGGAATCTCGCAATCGGGTGACTTCGGTAACCCCAAGTGGGACAAGACCAAACGGGACATCCTGACACTGACCAAAGACGCTGTCACGATCAACACCCACTACCGCAAGATCACGCCCATGGTGGCCGACGAGTTTGCTAAATGGGGCGACTGGAAGAATGCAGTCTGGATCTGGGAGTCCGTGGCCGTCTCAAGGCCCTACGTGGTGGCCATCATGTCCAATATTGCGCGTGGTTATGCGCAGATGGGCAACAACGAAAAGGCGCTGGAGTTCCTGGCACGCTGTGAAAAGCTCCAGCCCAAGGCAGCCTCGGTGCGCTCCCTCAAGGTGATCCTTATGAGCCGCAGCGGGAAAGAGCCTGAAGCCGCCATCCTTGCCAAGCAATACCTCGACGAAGGTACCTACGACTTCGATCTGGTCAATGCAACCTATGTGCTCAGCATGCGCAAAGGCGACTTCGACACGGCCATCAAGAGCCTGGAAATACGCAACAAGTACTGGCCCAACCTGAAAAATGACGCTTTCCTGAAGCTGGGAGCCATTTATGCGGCCCGCAAGGAAGACGCCAAAGCGCTGGCCTCGTTCAAGTCGGCCGTGGAAGAAACCCCTGCGCCCAACAAGGACGCCATGCGCAAGCAGATTCCGCCGGCCTATCTGGCGAGGCTCTGAGCGCACGCGTTGGACTATGCGGGCCAGGAAAGCCGGATGTCCACAAGGCCCCCGACCGGCTGTCCCGAAGGACCAAAGGTTTGCTCCTGGACCCTCAGCTTCAGGGGTGCGCCCATGCCGACATCCGATTCGGCAAACAACAAGGTGCTGCAACGCGTGCCGTAAGCGCGTTCGGGTGCATGAACAAAGGCGCTGGACAGTGCGCGCTCCATTTCCAAAGGAACCCCGGTCTGCGGCAATAGCTCAGCGTCGGCCTGCTGCCTGCTGGCCAGCGCCTGCCAAAGCGGGGATTCCATGGCAGTGGTCGAATTTTTGGCTGCTGCACTGCGCAGCCCCTCATTCAGCGCCTGTTTTAATGCCAGCGTTTTGGGCCACGGGGTGTCGAGTGCGGCATTGGACAGCCCATAGAGACCGGGTGGCAGCGCGCGGGAACGCCAGCCCACGGTATTTGCCGACTCGCTGGCCCCGTCGGGCCGGTTACTCATCCATGTCCAGCCGCCTGTAGACCAGTCTCCGACGACAAGGTTGAAGGGGCCATAGTCGGCAGGTTCAATCCGGCTCATGAAGTCGGTGGCTGTTTCCTGACTCTGCAGCCAGGCAATGACCAGATCCCCCCTGGAGCGCGGCGCAGTCTTTTTGTCGACAGGCCGTTCACGCACGTTGGTCAAAAAAGCAATCCGGCCGCCGGGCGTTGTGCCCAGCCACGTACCACCTGCATGCACGTCTCGCCCGGAAACGACGGTTTGGCCGGAAGGCGTCTCCCAGCGCTGAAGGGGGAGGGTAGGCCGTTCAAAGGACTCGTCGCGGTTCGATGCGACGACCAGCGGCCACTGGCTCGATGCGTTAATCGCAAATGCAATCAGGCACATGTTCTCGCCGCTTCTTTGGACGGATCAGCCTGCGCGACCCCGTTCAGATATCTTCCAGAAGCGCATAAGGCAGTGGCTGAAGGGCGACGGCCAGGCCGCGGGGACCGCCGATGGTCAGCTTGCCGTCGGTAGCATCACCAGCAGCCGTTGTCTGTATGGAAATAATCAGGTCAAAGCCGCCTGCGGGGTTTGCGGCGGCTGCGGCGACCAGTCCACAAGGCTGTTCCGCGTCGGCCGCATGAAAGACCTCGGCACCTACGACAGCACTTTCCGCACAGTGCGCAATGTAGGCACGCCTTTTCAGCGTGCCGCGGAACTGGCTGCGGGCGATGATCTCCTGACCGGGGTAACAGCCCTTTTTAAAGTTCACCCCGCCGACAGACTCATAGTTCAGCATCTGCGGCACAAAAGCCTCGAACACCGGGCCGGTGATCATGGCGATGCCGGCGCGAGCGTCCAGCCAGTTCCACATGCCTTCAGCCAGCGCAGCACCCTCTGGCAGCGCCGTGCCTTGCGGCGCGCACCACAAAGCGCGTTGAACCCCGTCAGCAGGGTATAAAACCACGACATTGGCGGCACCCGTGTCCTGCCTGGACCATGGCGCAGGTCCGGGAGGGGCCGTTTCCCCAAGGGTCAGCCCGAGCAGCAGGAAATCTGCACTGGCATCCGTCAACTTGGTTTTGGCGCGGAGCACGAACATCGACAGGCGCTTCAGGGTCTGGGCCAGAAGATCGCGGCTACAGACCAAGAGGACATCTTCCTCACTGCGCTTGAAAACGATAAAACTGGCCTGCATCCGCCCTTTGGCGTTGCAGAAGGCGGCCAGACGGGCTTCATTCAGGCCAAGCAGGGCGAGATCCTGGGTCAATTGGCCCTGCAGGAATTTGACCGTGTCTTCACCCACCGCCCGGATCACGCCCAGATGGCCGAGCGTCGCAACGCCAGAGACCGGCAGTGCCAACGTATCGCCCTTGTTCAAGGAGGCGGCGGGATTGTGATCAGGTGCGGATGTGTGCATGGGCTGAATTATCATAGGCTGGCGTCCTGCCTGTGCAGGACGAAAAGTAGCCGGAAAGGTTGTTGGGTTTTGCGCCGCATTTTTACAAGTTTGTTGTTACTGGTGTTTGTTGCCGCGCTGCTGGCATTTGGCGGCGGACTTTGGTGGTTGCACGAACCCCTGACCCTTAAATTGCCTGCCGGTGCGCAGGTGCTGGACCTCGAGATCGAACCCGGCAACCGTGCCGATGCCGTTGCGCAAACCATCGTGACGAGCGGCGTGGATGTCCCGCTGCCTCTTCTTCAACTGTGGTTTCGGTTGTCTGGCCAGGCCAGGCTGATCAAGGCCGGGAGTTACGAGGTCGTACCCGGCACGACGCCGCGTAAATTGCTGAGCATGCTGGTTCGTGGTGAGGAGGCGCTCAAGAGTGTCACGCTGGTCGAGGGCTGGAACTTCACGCAGGTGCGTGCCGCCCTGTTAAAAGCCGAGCAGCTCACCCCGGACACCCAGGGCCTGAGCGCTGATGCCATCATGGAAAAGCTGGGTCGACCTGGCGTGCACCCGGAGGGCCGGTTCTTCCCGGATACGTATACCTACGCCAAAGGCGCGAGCGACCTGGCTGTGCTCAAACGTGCGGCGCGCGCGATGGACAAGCGCACCGAAGCCGCCTGGGCCTTGCGCAGCCCGGATACACCCCTTAAGAGCCCTGAACAGGCACTTATCCTGGCCAGCATTGTCGAAAAGGAAACCGGTAAACCCGTCGACAGGGCGCAGATTGCCGGTGTGTTTACCAACCGCCTGCGCGTAGGCATGCCCTTGCAGACCGATCCCACCGTGATCTACGGCATGGGTGAGCGTTTTGACGGCAACCTTCGCAAACGCGACCTGCAAACTGATTCCGCCTACAACACCTATCTGCGCACCGGATTGCCGCCAACGCCCATTGCCATGCCTGGCAAAGCTGCGCTTTTGGCGGCCGTGCAGCCCGCAGCTACGCAGGCGCTGTATTTTGTGGCCCGTGGCGACGGCACCAGCCAGTTCAGCAGCAACCTGGACGACCACAACCGCGCGGTCAACAAGTACCAGCGGGGGCAGTGAATTGATGAATCCCTTTTTACGCGCCTACCCGCCCCCCCGGCAGCGACAGGTGGCCGCATGACCAGCGGACTCTTCATCAGCTTTGAGGGTATCGACGGCGCAGGCAAATCCACCCATATAGACGCGTTGGCCCAGGCTTTCCGCATGGCTGGCCGGACGGTGACCCTCACGCGCGAGCCCGGTGGCACGCCGCTGGCGGAAAAACTGCGCGCCATGGTCCTGAATGACGGCATGGATGCCCTGACCGAGTCCCTGCTGATTTTTGCGGGTCGCCGGGATCACCTCACCAACATCATCACACCGGCGCTGGCACGCGGCGAAGTGGTACTTTGCGACCGGTTTACCGATGCCACCTTCGCCTACCAGGGCAGTGGCCGGGACTTTGACCTGGCCGTGTTGCGTGCCCTGGAAGCTTGGGTGCAGCGCGAGCCGGCGGATGGCGGGCTGATTCAGCCTCAGCTCACGGTCTGGTTCGACCTTGCACCGGAAGAGGCCGCCAAACGACTGGCCGGCGCCCGGCTGCCTGACAAATTCGAGGCCCAGCCTGTCGAGTTCTTCCGTCGCGTCGCCCAGGGCTACCGAGACCGGCTGAATGCCGAGCCACAGCGGTTTGCCCGCATCGATGCCTCCCAGTCACGCGATGCAGTCTGGACGGACGTCAGGCAGGTTTTTGCAGACAAGGGGTGGTTGCCATGAGTGCGCCGTCCCTCGCCCCCTGGCTGCAGGTTCAGCTGACCAGCCTGCTCAGTCAGCGCGGGCATGCATGGCTTTTGAGCGGGCCCTCCGGGTTGGGTCAGTTCGAGCTGGCCCTGGCCCTGGCCAGAACCTGGCTATGCGAAGCACCAACGCCCATGGGGGCCTGCGGCACATGCGGCAGTTGCCATGCGGTGGAGGTCCATACCCACGCAGATCTGTGCATGCTGCTGCCCGAAACACTGTTCCTCGAACTGGGCTGGCCCCTCGATGAAAAGACGCAGGACGAGCTGGATGCCAAAAAACGCAAGCCCAGCAAGGAAATCAAGGTTGACGCAGCGCGCGAAGCCGTGTCTTTCACCCAGTTCACACGTTCGCGTGGCGACACCAAGGTTGTCCTTGTCTTTCCCGCCGAGCGCATGAACGGCATCACGGCCAACACCCTCCTGAAAACGCTGGAAGAGCCGCCCGGTGCCGTGAAATTCATCCTGGCGACAGAAGCGGCGCACCAGTTGTTGCCGACCATACGCAGCCGTTGCCTTGGCCATACGATGCATTGGCCGGATTTCGAGGAAGGCCTGGCCTGGCTGCAATTGATGACCAAAGCCCCGGAAGGGGAAACCGGCACAAAAAAGGCATCGAAACCGCTGTCCCAAGAAGACCTCCGGACACTGCTGATTGCCGCAGGTGGTCGACCCGCGGACGCCTTGAACTGGATACAGGGCCAGGACGCCGGCCAACTGGCCAGGGATTGGCAAGCCTTGCCCAAAGCCATGGCACGTGGCGATGTTTCTGCATTGACGGATTGGGTGCCTTCGCAGGCGCTGGATGCGCTTCAAAAGCTTTGCCATGATGTTTCGGCCGTCAACAACGGCGCAAGCCCCAGGTTCTTTCGGACGGAAGACCTGCCCGCGCGGACGGCAGCGAGAAGCAGCGCATATGCCATGGCCTCCTGGTCCAAAGAGCTCGCACAGGCCGCCCGTACCGTGGAGCACCCCTACAACCCGGGGCTGATGCTGGAGGCCCTGGCCAGCCGTGCACAAATGGCGCTGAATTCGAAATAAGACGCGAAAAACTGCCCGCCGTATTCCCAAATAAATTGAACCCTATAAACTAGGCCCATGAGCACTACGCCCCCCGCCAGCGCTGCCGGTGCAGCCCGACCCAGCGTCGTCCAGCTGGCCATCAAGGAAAAAGCGGCTCTTTATGCCGCCTACATTCCGCTTTTCAAGGAGGGCGGAGTGTTCATCCCGACTGCGCGGGAATACCAGCTTGGTTCGGATGTCTATGTGCTGCTCACACTGCCGGAAGACACCCAGCGATACCCGGTAGCCGGCAAGGTGGCCTGGGTAACGCCTGCCAAGGCTGCGGGAAACCGGACCCAGGGCGTAGGCGTGCGTTTCCCCAACGATGAAAAATCCCGGCTGCTCAAGCTGAAGATCGAGGAAATACTGGGCGCGCATCTGGCTTCAGACCGTCCCACACAAACGATTTGATCGATTTCTCAGGCGGCTCGGCTGCAGCCGCGGCTGTCGCAGCTGTTGTTTGACATGTTTACAGATTCCCATTGCCACCTCAGCTTTCCCGAGCTCAAGGCCAAACTGCCTGAAATTCGGCAAGCCATGAGCGATGCCCGCGTCGATCGCGCACTGTGCATTTGCACCACCCTTGAGGAATTTCCCGAAGTCCACGCGCTGGCCACGGGCTACGACAATTTCTGGTCCAGCGTCGGTGTTCACCCGGACAATGAAAACGTCGCCGAGCCCGATGTGGCAGGGTTGGTGAGGCTTTCAGCCCTGCCCAAGGTGGTGGCGATCGGCGAAACCGGTTTGGACTATTACCGGCTTGGTGAGCGCAGCATTGCAGACATGGAATGGCAGCGGGAGCGCTTCAGGGTGCATATCCGCGCCGCGCGTCAGGTCGATAAACCCCTCGTCATCCACACGCGTAGCGCCTCCGACGACACGATCGCCATCCTGAAGGAAGAGGGTGAGGGCGCCAGTGAAGCGGGCAGGGCAGGCGGCGTCTTTCACTGCTTTACCGAGACGGAGGCGGTAGCCCGAGCGGCCCTCGACCTCGGTTTCTACATTTCATTTTCAGGCATCCTGACGTTCAAGACGGCGGGCGACATCCGGGACGTGGCCCGGTTTGTACCCCTGGACCGCATCCTGATCGAGACTGACAGCCCCTACCTTGCGCCGGTACCGTACCGCGGAAAGACAAACAACCCGTCGTACGTGCCCTACGTCGCCAAGCTCGTGGCCGAACTGAAAAACGAAAGCCTGGAAACCATTGCGACTGCCACGAGTCAGAACTTTGAAACGCTTTTCAAGGGAGTCATGGCGTGACAAATATCTTAAGAAGTTACTTTAAATACTTCATATATCTATTTGTTTTAATTGGATTTAATGCCTCTTATGCTGGCTCGTACGAAGATTTCTTTAAGGCCATAAAGACCGACGACGCAGGTACGGTCCAAAACCTGCTCACACGTGGCTTTGATGCCAATACGCTGGATCCGCAGGGCCAGCACGCCCTGTTTCTGGCCATCCGCGAGCCTTCGCCAAAGGTCATCAAGGCCCTGCTGGCAGCGCCCAAACTGGATTTGAACCTGCTGAACAGCAAAGGTGAAAGTCCGCTGATGCTGGCAGCGTTCAATGGAGACCTCGATCTGGCCAGCCAGCTGGTCAAAAGAGGCGCCGATGTGAACAAGACCGGCTGGTCACCACTTCACTATGCGGCCACCAAAGGACAGCTCGCGCTGATACGCCTTTTCCTGGAAAACCATGCCTACATCGACGCTGAGTCGCCCAACGGCAGCACGCCGCTCATGATGGCGAGCATGTACGGCACGCCTGAGGCGGTCAAGCTGCTGCTGGATGAAGGCGCAGACGCCTTGCTGAGGAACCAGCAAGGCCTGACGGCCATCGAGTTTGCGCAGCGCGCTAATCGCAAGGATGTGGCGGACATCATCGCAAAATCTGTACGGGCCAAACGTCCAGCGGGCCAGTGGTGAACGAGGGGCGCAAGCCATAGCGGTTTTGCGCAAATCTCCGGCTCGATCTACATCTTTTATATTCCACGATGTATATTATGTTAAATAATAAATGACGCTGGCCTTTCTGTAGGACAGCTTTGACGATTGCTGCGTTGCCCTGCCCGGGCTGGCAAACTGGCTGTATGAACGACATGATTTCCCAGATACCCCGCACGTCCACACTGACATCTGACTTCCACAACAACTACAGGCGCATGCTTGGTGCGCTTGTGATCGCAAGTGCAAGCCTTGCTGGAACGGCATACGCCCAAACAACGGCGCCCGGCAGTGAGCAAGGTCCGGCCGCGCTGCTTGAAAAACATGCTGAACTGGCCACGCAGCTGGCTGGCAGTCCGTATCACCGACCGCTTTATCTGGAGTCTGCTGAAACCTCCAGTATGGTCAACGGCAATGCCTACGCTGTGCTGGACTCTCCATTCGCCGCCGTCAGCGCGACGCTGAAAAGCCCCAAACGCTGGTGCGATGTGATGATCCTGCACATCAACACCAAGTTTTGCCAGGCAACCTCAGACACCAGCCCGAGCGTGCTGAAGGTCAATATCGGCAAAAAGACGGAGCAGGAACTGGCGGATGCCTTCGCGCTTGAATTCGCCTTCCGCCTGGCGTCGGCAAGCCCAACCTACCTGTCGGCGCAGCTCAACGCCGACCAGGGCCCGCTCGGAACAAGCAACTACCGGATTGACCTGCGTGCGGTCCCCTTGCCGGACGGAAAAACGTTCATGCACCTGCGTTATTCCTACGGCTATGGCATGGCCGGCAAGATGGCCATGCAGGGCTACCTTGCAACCCTGGGCCGGGGCAAGGTCGGTTTTACGCAGGTCGGCCAGGACGGCAAGCAAGCCTATGTGACGGGCATGCGCGGTGCTGTCGAACGCAACACCATGCGTTATTACCTGGCGATTGAAGCCTATCTTGCCTCCACCAGCCGCCCGGCCGACCAGCAATTTAACGCGCGCCTCGATCACTGGTTCAATGCCACGGAGCAATATGCCCGGCAACTGCATGAAGTCGACAAGGCCAGTTATCTCGTGATGAAAAAGAACGAATACCAGCGCCAGCAACACGGCTCCTAGCTCGCCGGTAATTTTTCCGAATACTCAACGCTGACCGATTGACGCCACGGTCAGTCGTGTCTTACAGCACTAGCAGAGCACCCCTACACCGCCCGCCGCTTTGCGGCTACCTGCCTTTGTCATCCCGCTCGTTATCGTTTCTTCATCAGGCCTGATTCACCTAGCTTGAAGCCGATCAACCCCGGGAACCATCATGAAAATTGCAGGCGCACATCCAGCCGATCTCAACCAAGCTGCCGTACGCGGCAACGCTCCTGTGTCGGCCAGGGCTCACCACAAGCTCCCTGCCATGGTCGCAAGCGCCCTGGTCGCTGCTCTGGCACTGTTCGCAATTTCCCTGCTTCTGCCTGGACAACTTTCCCAAATCGCGCTCGACCTCATGAGCTGGTGCCTCGTCGGCGCGCTGGCAGTGGGCGCCCTGTTTGCCAGCGTCAAGCTGATCGACAGCGTTCTCGACCTCTAGCACTGCCTCCACGCCGCACTGAACTGCGGCTTTTCTTTCTCGTCACCCGCTCACCCAGGAAATTACATGTCCGTATCCAAGCGCAAAGCTGCAGGCTCCGCAAAACCAAACGAAGGCGCCAAAGCCAAGCAGCAACAGCTTGAGAGCTTTACAGACAACACAGCCCATGTGCTGACCACCAATCAGGGCTTGGCCATCCCCGACAACCACAACTCCCTGAAAGCAGGGATGCGCGGCCCCACCCTGCTCGAAGACTTCATCTTGCGCGAGAAGATCACGCACTTTGACCACGAGCGTATCCCCGAGCGTGCCGTGCATGCACGCGGCTCAGGCGCCCACGGATACTTCAAGCCCTACAAGTCAATGGCTCCGTACACCACGGCAGGCTTTCTGCAGGACCCGGACATTGAAACCCCCGTGTTTGTGCGCTTCTCGACCGTAGCCGGCTCAACCGGCTCCGCCGATACGGTGCGCGACGTTCGTGGCTTTGCAGTCAAGTTCTACACCGCTGAAGGCAACTACGACCTCGTCGGCAACAACATCCCCGTGTTCTTTATCCAGGACGCCATCAAGTTCCCGGACCTCATTCACGCCGTCAAGCCCGAACCACACCACGGCATGCCACAAGCGGCCAGCGCGCACGACACCTTCTGGGATTTCGCGTCCTTGATGCCCGAATCCACCCACATGCTGATGTGGGCCATGTCGGACCGCGCCGTCCCGCGCAGCTACCGCATGATGGAAGGTTTTGGCATTCATGCCTTCCGGTTTATCAATTCGCGCGGTGACTCGCATTTCGTGAAGTTCCACTGGAAACCCAAGCTGGGCATCCACAGCCTGGCCTGGGACGAAGCGCAGAAGATTGCCGGCAAGGATGCCGACTTCCACCGCCGCGACCTGTGGGAAGCGATTGAAAGCGGTAACTTCCCCGAATGGGAACTGGGCGTTCAGATTGTCGACGCCGGTAAAGAGGGTGAACTGGGTTTTGACATTCTCGATCCGACCAAACTGATTCCCGAGTCTCAAGTCCCGGTTCAGCTGATTGGCAAAATGGTACTCAACCGCAATCCGGACAACTTTTTTGCCGAGACCGAGCAGGTCGCCTTCCACCCGGGGCACCTTGTACCGGGCATTGATTTCTCGAACGATCCGCTGTTGCAGGGCCGGCTGTTTTCATACACCGACACCCAGCTTTCGAGGCTCGGCGGCGCAAACTTTCACGAAATCCCGATTAACAAGGGCGTCTGCCCTTTCCACAATTTCCAGCGCGACGGCATTCACCGGCAGACGGTCAACAAGGGACGCGTGGCCTATGAACCGAACACGCTGGGCGACGGCACGGAGTTCCGCGTGGACGGTGCGGCACAAGGCTTCCAGTCCTTTGCCGAAGAACTCGAGTCACCCAAAGTCCGCGGTAGAAGCCCGTCTTTTGACGACCATTTCTCGCAAGCCACCCTCTTCTGGAACAGCCAGAGCAGTGTCGAAAAAGACCACATCGTGGCGGCCTTCCGGTTTGAACTGTCCAAGGTCGAAGTGCCGGAAATCCGCCAGCGCATGGTCGATAACCTTGCGCACGTGGACCAAAAGCTCGCCACCCGCGTGGCGGCCCCTCTGGGTATAGGCGTGCCTGATCCGAAGGCCGCAGCTGGCCGCTTGGGGTTTCGTGATTACCGCATAACCAACAAAGTCGATGAGGACCCTGCCCTGCGCATGGTGGGCCGACCCGAAGGCAACATCAAGACCCGCAAAGTCGCCATCCTGGTGGCCGATGGGGTGGAACCCGCAACTATCAAGCACCTCCAGCATGACCTCGTGCAGGCAGGTGCCCAGTGCAAAATCGTCGGACCGCACCTTGGCAGCGTGAGCACCGGCAGTGGCCGGCAACTGCCGGTAGACCATACCTTCACCAATATGCCGTCCGTCATGTTCGACGCTGTTGTGGTGGCGGGCGGTGCACAAAGCGCCGCAGCGATGAGCGCCATGGGCGATGCCGTGCATTTTGTGCTGGAAGCCTATAAACACTGCAAGCCGATTTGCGCCCTCAACGAAGGCGTGCAGCTGCTGTCTTCGTTGGGCTTTGCACAGGGCAAAAATTCGGAGCAGGTCACGCAGCCTGCTGCTGGCGTGATCGTCGCCGATGCGCGCAAGGCACCGGAAGGCCAGATCGCGCAGGAGTTCATCGCCGCGATGGCCCAGCACAGGCACTGGGACCGCGCCAACGTGGAGGCCATCCCGGCCTGACCGTCTTCTGATCTTCGCAGCACCCGCTCAGGGCTGCAGCGTGAGCCGGTGGCTGGTGACAGACGGGTTCATTTGCAGCGGTCGGTAGTCAACGGCCGCCCAACTGTCCCGCATATCTCGGTAGCGGCCTGAGAACACCAGGCCGCTCTGCCCTGTCTGGTAAATGAACCGCGAGTTCTCGAGGTCGGCCATGTCGTAGACCGCCCGCATGGAGGCTGCCTGCCGGTTGGCAAATGGCGATTTCCCGTCAACAGCCCAATACTGGCCCACATTGACGGTAAATGCATCGCCACCTGTCGGCACCGTCACGTCAAAAAACCGCGCCAGCAGGGACACGTTGTCGAATGGCTTGTGCGCGGACAAGGCCAGGTGCGCTCTGCCCCACGACCATTGGCTGACGTCGCTGCCATAGGTGTTTTGCAGACGCGTTAGCGCCCTGTCCAGCGCCTCAGCCGACTGGGTCGCACAACCTTTGGGCCCGCACCATGCGGGGTCCTGGCGCGTCATGAAGTCTTCCACCGTTGCCCTGAAGTGCCGCTTTCCGTACAGGGTCGTGAACAATTCAGGCCCCATGGCGGCACTCATGGCACCGCGTGTCAACTCGTCTGCCCAAGCCGCGAAAATCAGCGGCGCGGACTTGTCTGACCGCATCACGCCGTCAAAGCCCTGCATGGCGCCGCGCACCGCATCGCCGAGCTTGTGGCCGCTGCCCTGCGCCACGGTTTTTTGCAGGTAGGGCAACAGGCGCACCGCGGATACGGACAACTGGTCCGCCTGGATCATGCGCATGGACGCCGCATCATGTTTTGGCGTGGCGGCCAGCAGCTGCGCGATGCGGTCATAACGGAAAGGCGGCGTCCAGTCCTGTCCCATAAAAACTGCATAACCAGGCGGCGTGATCCGCTGGTTAGCCGTTGCCCACCAGCCCTGTGCATTGATGGTGGCCTGGTCAGCCTGCGGCGTTTGGGCATAGGGCAGCCACCCTGTCCAGTCATAACGTGCATCCCATCCCGGTGACGGTGCCATGCCCATGATGTCATTGCCCGGTGCGCGCAATGGCACCTTGCCCACAGCACGGAAGGCCATACCGCCGCTGGTGTCCGCAGCAATCATGTTCTGCATGGGCGAGTGGTAGCTGGCAAAGGCCGCCACCATGGCCTCGGTCGACTGCGCCTGGTTGGCGCGCAGGCCGGCGAGCACGGTCTGGTTGTCGGCATCCAAGGCTGCCCAGCGCAAGGCGATGACGTGACGGTTGGTGTCCAGAAGCTCGGCATGCGATTTCTGGACATCGCTGAGCACGGGTCCGTGCCGGCTCTCCCGGACGATGATGTTGACCTCGCGCTCGCCCTTGACCTGTATGGTTTCCGTGCGGCTCGCGAAATCCGCCCAAGCTTTTTCATCTCCTTTGGCAGGAACGCGGTACTGACGCGGATTGGCCGGGTTGATTTGCTCGATGTAGAGGTCCTGCACGTCCGGCGCGGTATTGGTAAACGTCCATGCGGCTTTGGCCGTGCGGCCCAGCACGACAAAAGGCAGGCCGGGAAAGGTGCCGCCAATGACGTCTATGGGCGCAATTGCGCTGCCGTCGGACGCCCTGCCCGCAGGCGTCTGCATGTGGGCGAAGTACCAGACCGCTGGCGCTGTCAGTCCCAGGTGCGGGTCATTGGCCAGCAGGGGTTTGCCGCTGGCCGTGCGCGAGCCCGCCACCACCCAGCTGTTGGAACCCTTGCCGTCGACGACACCCAGGTTTTCAGTCCACTCCCGGATGCCGGATGCTGCGAGCAGCGCATCTGCCGACGGCTGCCGGGCGGGGGAAACACCGGACGTTTTCGTCGCGGCCTCAGGCATGCTGCGGTAAATACCCAGACCTGAATACAGCGCGGCAAAGTCGACTTTTGATGCCGGTTGCTCGCCCGGATATGGTGGAAACAGCTGCCACAACTTTGCCGTCGGCAATGTTTTCGCTGCTGACAGCCGTGCAAACTCATGCCCCCAGTTACCACCCAGATCCAGCGCCATCATCAGCGACCAGCCCACGCTGTCCTGGGGCAACCAGGCCTTGCCTGAAGCGCCACCCGGCTTGACGCCGAGGATGTGAAATTCAGGCTGCAAGGCCTGTGGTGGTGCCGCATAAAACGCATTGATGCCATCGCTGTAGGCCTGCAGGGCATCACGCGCTTCAGCCGGCAGGCCCTGCCATTGCCGCTCGGCCGCCTTCATGATGCCGAGGGTGCGGAGCAGCTTGTCGGTGTCCAGCGTGGCCGGGCCAAAAGCCTCAGACAACTCGCCGTGCATCACCCTGCGGTTGAACTCCATTTGCCAGCCGCGCTCCTGGGCATGGATGTAACCTAGCGAGAACCAGACGTCCTGCGGTGACTCGGCCTTGATATGAGTGATGTCAGCCCCGTCCCGTGTGACGCTGACATTGGCGCGCAGACCTTGGGCTCGCAGTTCACCGTCCAGCGCAGGGAATGAGCGATAGATATAAATGCCAGCGACGGCTGCCACCGTCAACAGCAGCAGGACCAGCAATGCGAGAAAACGTTTGAACCAGATCATGTCATCAGGGGCCTCTGCGCCTGCGCCTGAGGTCCGCGGTCAGCGCCGCGCGGCGTTGGCGGGAAATGTGAAACTGACCGTCGGTACGGTGAAATCCTCAAAAGGCGCACCGAGCGCAATCTCGCCCCCCACCAGCAGCACGCACTCCTGCCGGCGCAGGGCGACGATGGCATCACCGCCAGCAAACCGCACCCAGGTGCCATAGCTGCTGACGTCTTCGAGATAGAACTTGCCGGCGCGCCACATGATCTTGGCGTGCAGGCGCGAAACGCGCGGGTCATTGACGACAAACTGCGTCTCAGCATCCCGGCCGAGGTGCGCGGGCAACTGATCCGAGGTGAACGACGCTTCGACATCCAGCCACGACAGATTGATCGAGCCCAGCTGAGGCGCGCTCTTCGGCGCAAACGGCGACAGGTTGAGCGGCGCAGGAACGGTGAAAAAGTCCGACAGGACCTCGTTTTGCCATTCGACGCGGTAGACATTACAGGACTCGTTGCGCCCGCGTATGTCCATGGCGCCCAGGCTGCGGAAGCGCACCAGGCTGTCAGGTGCCAGATTGTCGATGACGACGTCGGTCGCCAGGATCTGGTCCGGTCCCGACAGGTCGGACAGGCGGGCCGCCACGTTAACGGCATCGCCGAAATAGTCCTGGTTTTGTTCGATGACTTCGCCGCGCGCCATGCCCACCTGCAAATGCATCTTGAGCTTCTCGGGCCAGGTCTTGATGCGTTCGGAATGCACGCGCTGCATTTCAGTCACCGCGTCGATGGCCCCCGTGTTGTTGGCAAAGACCATCAGTACGCCGTCACCCAGCGTTTTGACCACCTCACCGGCGTGCGTGGTGCACACCTTGCCTATCCATTGGGTCAAGCGGGTGATGGCCTGGGTTGCTTTTGCATTGCCCAATGATTCAAAAACGCCTGTGCTGCCTGTGAGGTCGGCAAAGACGACGGTGACTTCGGCCATTTATTTGTGAGGAAATGTGTGACTCAAGTCATTAAATCACACGTCCATGGCAATAAGACCGGCGACGGCAAAAAGCCGCCGGCCAGGCCCTCAGACGGCGGCTGGTTTCAGTTGCAGCGACTTGAATTCCAGGAATTCCTCGAAGCCATAAACCCCGTTTTCGCGGCCGTTGCCCGACTGTTTGTAGCCGCCAAAAGGGGCGCTGGCATTGAAGGGGCCGCCGTTGATGTCGACCTGCCCCGTGCGCATGCGCCGGGCCACCTTCATGGCACTCTCGTCCGAACCGCCCCACACGGCACCGCCAAGTCCATAGATGGTGCTGTTTGCAATCGCCACCGCCTCTTCCTCGTCTTGGTAGGCGATCACCACCAGCACCGGGCCGAAGATCTCTTCCTGGGCCAGTGTGTCGGTCGGCTTGATGCCCAAAATCGTGGGCTGCACAAAATAGCCCTTGTCCATGGCCGGGCGCTCTACGCCACCTGCGATGACGTCTGCACCTTCGTCGATACCGGTCTTGATGAACCCCAGCACCCGTTCGCGCTGGGTCGCACTGACCAGCGGGCCAAGTTTGCTGCTTTCGTCCAGGCTGGGGCCAATGCTGAATTTGGCAATGGTCGCCTGCGCGATGGCTTTGGCCTCGTCGTAACGGCTGGCCGGCACCAGCATGCGGGTGTGGGCCGAGCAGGTCTGTCCGCTGTTCAGCATGCAGGCGCCCACCGTGCCCTTGACGGCGGCCTCTAGGTTGGCATCTTCAAGAATCACACTGGCCGACTTGCCGCCCAACTCCAGTGCGACACGCTTGACGGACTTGCTGGCCAGTTCGCTGACGCGCTTGCCTGCGCCGGTCGAGCCGGTGAAGCTCACCATGTCGACCTCGGGGTGGGTGGCCAGCACCTCGCCCACCACGGGGCCCACGCCGTTGACCAGGTTGAACACGCCTGGCGGAATGCCCGCTTCATGAATGATTTCGGCCAGGATCATGGCGTTGACCGGTGCGATCTCGCTGGGCTTGAGCACCACTGTGCAACCAGCCACCATGGCCGGCGCGATTTTCAGGGTGATCTGGCTGAGCGGGAAGTTCCACGGCGTGATGCAGCCGAC
>JAZKDR010000031.1:0-20371 GCA_040387435.1 Pseudomonadota bacterium | reverse complement strand
GGTCTGAAACAACTCGCCTGCGGCTCAAACAAGTTTCAGCCCTGATCCGTCTGCCCCTGCGCTTCTCGGCTCCTCTCCAAGGGTTTTGGGGAAAGACCAAGACCGCCTTCAAGCGCTTCGCGCTTGAAGGCTCCCCGAACCCGAATTCTTCCCCACCCCGTGGAGGCTGGGCCGAGGAGCGCAGATGGAGACGGCATAAAGGGGCCGCAGCTGTTTGAGCGAAGCGAGTTCTGCGGACCGCCGGCGGAATCGAGCACCGCAGGTTGCCTGTAGCGCAGCGAAAGGTCCCAGACGTCGGGTCGCCTTTTCTTTGGTTACTTTTCTTTTGGCGAAGCAAAAGAAAGTGACTAGCCGCCGGGCTACCCCCGGCCTGGTCGTGAAGGGCAAAGCATCAAAATAACGATCATGAAACCGGCCCCAAAGGCGGTCTCCAACCGGCCGACCGCCTTCGCCTCCAAGGGTTTATTCGGAATCAAAAACCCAAACACACAGGCAAACTCTGACAGCGAATTTTCGCCACAACGGAGAAGCCCTCATGTCCACAAAAATTTCCCTGGCCATCGCCGCCGCCTTTATCACGGGCGTCGTCGCGTCACCCTTGCTGCAACACGCGGTATCGGACGCCCATGCCCAGGCCGCCCCACTTGCGCCCATGATGATCGACCTTATGGCCATGAAGCACGCCGATCTGCCCACCACCCCGAACGCGGAAATGAACGCGCGCTCCCTGATCGTGACCGAGAACGCCACCATCGGAATTCAGTCCGGCAACGTGGCCAAGCACACGCACCCCAAGACCGATGAAATCCAGTACATCATCGAAGGCAGCGGTGCGATGTGGCTGGGCGGCGAACGCAAGGAGTTCAAGGCTGGCACGCTGATCGTGATTCCCAAAGGCACGGCGCACGGCGGCACGCTGGTGACCAGTGGCCCGGTGAAAGCCATCGCCATCAAGATTCCGCCGCAGCCGGCTGGGGATACTGTTTTTGTGAACTGAGAAGCTTTTGTAAATCGTCAATGGCGATGCGCTATGCGCGTGCCATAGGACGAAACCGGGCACAGTCACCGCCTGAATTTTTCCTAGCATCTAAGCCCAGTTGAAACTTGCTAACCCAGTGCGTGCTTCAGCGCCCAGCTAGAATACCGCAAATGCACAGACACTTGCGGGGCTAATTACATGAGATTCGACGACGTCAAAAGCGACACGCTTAACCTGCGCGTTTCGCCATCCTTCAAGCTTGCCCTCAAAGCTGCAGCCGACAACGAGCGTCGGAGCATGGTCAACATGCTTGAAGTGCTCCTCGGCGACTACTGCGAGAGCAAGGGAATTGATCCGACTCCCGCAGTGGCTCCCGCCCATCGATCCACCAAGCGGGTCCATTTAAAGGCCACCGCAGCATGACCAAAACAACAAACATGATGCGAGCTCTGGGCGACGTATCGAACAGGGCCTGAAATGTCATTTCGATACATTGGATCAAAGTCGAGGATCGTCGATCAAATCAAGGCTCGTATTGGCCCCAGCACCGGCGGATTCTTTGTAGATTCCTTCTGCGGGACGGGCGTGGTCGCCGAGGCTGCAGCCGATCTCGGCTGGCCCGTTCGGATCAATGACAACTTGTCGTCGGCAGTGATCTCTACCGGCGCACGGTTGATCTCGACCAAGGATGCGAAGTTCAAGAAGCTTGGCGGTTACGTCGAGGCGATCCACAAGCTTAATGACGCTGAAGCCGTCGAAGGCTTCATTTGGCGCTCATATAGCCCAGCTTCGTTCGAAGCGTGTGGCGTTGAGCGCCGTTACTTCACCGAGGACAATGCTGGTCGTATCGACGCCATGCGCGCCCTCATCCGTGAATGGTCCGAGTCGGGACAGATTGACGAAGTCGAAGAACGCTTGTTGATCGCTGACCTCTTTGGCGCGCTCAACCGCGTCGCCAACATCGCCGGGACCTTTGGCTGCTTTCTCTCTAAGTGGACCCGCCAATCCGAAGACGCCATCGCCATGCGTCCTCGTGAACTCAAGGCCATAGCGACCCGAGTCGAAGCCAGCGTTGGCGATGTGTTTGACGTTAGGTCGGACGCCGATGATGTGGTTTATTTGGACCCTCCCTATACCAAGCGTCAATACGCCAGCTACTATCACATCCTCGAGACTGTGGCCCTCGGCGACGAGCCTATCGTCGAAGGCGTGGCGGGATTGCGGCCGTGGAGGGATCGCGCCTCTGACTTTTGCTACAAGACGCGCGCATTGAGTACGCTCACCCGCCTCATCGACGGGATAGAGGCCAAGCGCGTGCTTCTCTCATACAGCAGCGAGGGGCACATCGCCATCAAGGACTTGAAGTCGTCGCTTTCCAAGCTTGGAACCTCGACCATGCACCCACTGGGCTCCATCGGACGATATCGCCCCAACAAGGTCGCAAGCGACGCGGGCTCCGACGTGAAGGAATACCTCGTCGTCGTCTCGCGTGAAGCAAGGCCGGCGATAAAGGGGGTAAAAGCCCCGGCACCTGAAGCGGCCTTCGCATGACCGCTCCACGGCCATTGGAGGCCGAATACCTCCACCTTGCCGACGCAGCCCTTCACGTCGCAATCAAAAGCCTAAATGGCAATCCATTCGAAGCTAGGCTGCAACTGCTTGAAGCATGTTCATCGCGGTTCGGCGGCTTCGATCTTTCCGAATATCAAATAGCGTTTGGGATCAAGTCCTTGACTGAGGCCAAAAACCTGATCGACTTGGCCGCCCCCGTCGCTATGGCGATCGAGGCATCCCCTATCCATCCAGGCTTGGCTTTGAGCGCGCTCGCCCGCGAATCGCTGGATGAAGCTGAGCGCAAGAGCACCGGGGCGTATCACACCGATTTCCGGCTGGCCCAACGTTTGGCGGAGCTCGCCGCCCCCCGAATCACGCATCGGTCCAAGGTGATCGACCCTGCTTGCGGGGCCGGTATTTTGCTAGTGGCCTTGAGCATCGCCGTCTGCGGCCGGGACCGGGCCAAGCTGTCCGAATGGCTTGCCCAAGGCGTATGCGCCGCCGACCTGTCTCGCAACTCCTTGCGCGCCACCCTCTTAGCTCTTGCCTCGCTGACCGATGACGTTCCGGCGCTGGCGACGATGCGGGCTCGCTGGCTTTGCGGAGACAGCTTGCTGGCCAAACCCACGGCTTGGTCGAAGATCGCTCCCGATGGATTCGATGCCGTGATCGGAAATCCGCCTTGGGAAAAGGTGAAGCTCTCGAAGCACGAATTTTTGAAGTCCACCGGAGCCGAACGCCATTACGGCTCGGCGACGACGGGCCTCGACGAGGCCCGCTTCAGCGCGCAACGCGACGAGGTGGTGAATTATTCGCGCGATCTGCTTGTCCGCTATCCAGACTTGGCCAACGGCGAGCCCGATCTCTACATCGCCTTCTCCGCTCTCTTCTTTGAGATTTGTCGCCCCGATGGCGTGGTTGCTGCCCTTGTGCCTGGTGGATTGATCCGCTCGCAAGGAACCCAGAGCGTTCGGCAGAAATTGATCGACTCCTCTTCGTCGGCCTCGATCTCCATCATCGATAACCGTGCTCGGTTCTTCGCCATCGATACGCGCTTCAAGTTCTTGGCGATCGCGTTCGTCAAATCAGGCACGGCCAAGAGCAAGCGCGAGCCCATTACCTTGATTCATGAACGCGGAACTCCAAGAGGCGTCGAGCCCTTTGGTTCCGCGACCATTGGACGGGCCGCCCTTGTGGGCGTACGCAAGGATTTGAGCCTGCCCGAGGTCAAGACCCAAGCTGAATGGAAGGTATTCCAGAAGGTGGCAGAGGCCGGCTGTGCTTGGGATGATCCGGTAGCAGGGTGGAACGCCCGCTTCTGCCGCGAAGTGGACATGACCAAGGAGCGTCCGCACTTCCTGCCCAAGGCCGTCAAAGGCGCCCTGCCGCTGGTTGAGGGCCGCATGGTCCACCATCATCGCTTCGGCGTCAAAGGGCACGCAAGCGGGACAGGCCGCAAGGCCTTGTGGGAAGCCAATCCCATCGGCGCGAGCCGACTGAGCCCTCAGTTTTGGATCGATCCGTCTCATGTGCCACCAGCCAACCGTAGTCGGGCGACGATGCCGCGCGTGGGCTTTTGCGACATCGCAGGACAGACCAATGAACGGTCGTTGATGGCGGCGCTGATTCCTGCGGGCGTGATCTGCGGGAACAAAGTGCCGACGATCATTTTCCCCGACGACCTGTCGCGAGATCGCCTGCTCGTATGGGCGGCCGTGGCCAACAGCTTCGCATTCGATTGGATGCTCCGCCGCGTTCTGACCACTACGGTCAACTACTTCCTCCTGCAAAGCATCCCACTGCCCCGCATCGCCAAAGACGGCTTGCCGTGGAAGAAGCTGGTGTCGTGCGCCAGCGAATTGATCGATCTGGACACCGCTGGCGCCAGCAAGGCCACGTATGAACGAATGGCGCATCTACGTGCTGAAATCGATGCCGAAGTCGCTGTCGCCTATGGCTTGGAGCTCGCTGACCTCGAATTGATGCTCGCCGACTTTCCGATACTTGATCGGGGACAGCCCGCTTTGCCCGGCGAATTCAAATCGACCATCACGCGCGACACCGCTTTGGCCATGGCGGCCAAGCGCATGGGTCCGCGCTTAAACTCATGGGAGAACCGCGCCAAAGAAGCTCGGGTTATGGGAGCCCAAGCTTATGTCCCCTCCGAGATCGCAGGGGCTGGCGAAGAATTCGAACAAGACGTATCAAGGAGCGAAAAATAATGGCCGGTTCCTCAAACGGGAAGCAAGTCGCGCGGATTCTCTACAAAGAAATCGTCGAAGGCGATCTCCGCAAAATCCTCGCTCAATCCAATGACTCAGACACAGGTGGCGGAGCCCGTGATTTTCGCTTCGGCTCGTATAAGCAATTGATGACGGTCATCAAGCTGATGTTCCCGGATACCATCAAAGAAAATCGCAAGCGCGATGGAGTCGTAAGCCAACTCGATATCTTCAAGGGCACGTTCCATTGGCAGAAACCCGCGTGCGGCACGGTCTACACCAAGGAGTCGTTCTTCGAGCCTCCGACGGACGTGCGACCATCCGAAGGCCGCATTGCCCGAGTCCATGAATACGGTTGCTTTGACACCTCGCTGATTCCCAAGGGCGGCGCTGGCAATCGCGTCATACTCTTGCTGATCCAGAACTACGACGGCGAGGTCTGGCCTCATTTCGCCGAAGAGCAATCGCTGCGCAAGCCCGGCGACTGGGACGAAATCGTCGCCAAGGAACTGCTCAAATGCATGGATGCCACCCGCGCCGAAGGGCGTGCAGTCATTGGCTTCCGCGACTTTGCAGCCAAATCGAGCTATTGCAATGGCAAATGATTTTTCGATCGAGTGCAAAGAGGCTTTGAAGCTACTGGCGCGTTCGCGCAACGTTCTGGTGTCGGGGCCTCCCGGCACAGGCAAGTCCAAACTCCTCGCCGAAGTTGCCTTAGTTTTTGGCAATGGCATCGCTCACGCTGCTGCGTCAGGCGTGCCTGTCCACAACCCAGCAAGCCGAATTCCCATCCCGCCCGTAGTGGGAGCCGTGAACTCCGCGCTCGCCAAGCAATATCCGGCGCCGGGGAAAACTGACCGCAAGGTGTTTCGCACGGTTTTTCACCAAAACTCAAAAAACCGCGACTTCATCTCCGGCATTACTCCGGCAGTCAACAAGGTTGCCGGCCAACCCGACTTTCGAATCATCAGCGGCACCCTGTATCGAGCGAGCCAGCATGCCAAGGGCCCGCAAGGGGCGTCGCTGCTGATCATCGACGAGATCAATCGCGGCCCAGCCGTCCAAGTGTTTGGCGGCTCCATCGTCGCGATCGAGCCCGACAAGAGACTGGCTCCTGATGGCAGCAAGCGGGACGAAACTCAATACTTCGAGATGCTCGATCCCGTCACCGGCGAGATCGCCGAATACGCGCTGCCCTACGACCTCTACATCCTCGCCGCTATGAACCAAGCGGACGCCTCGGTTGAGCCGCTTGACGTGGCCTTCCTGCGTCGATGGGAGCCGATGCGGCTCGCACCTGACGTGAAGGTCCTACGCGACTTCTATGGCTTGCCTGCGGCAAACGCCGATCCGCTGCCGGAAACTCCCACAACCACGGCCCACGCCTTTGAAGCGGCTGTTCGCGCATGGGTTGCCGTCAATGACCAAATCAGCCTCGGACGCGGGGTCGAATTTCGAATCGGGCACGGTCTCTTGATGTCGGATACAAAACCGGCAGCGATGTCGCTTGATGAAGCGTTGTCGTTCCTGTGCGTTGGCTGGGCCAAGGTGCTTGCCCACGTCGAAGAAGTCTTCTTCGGCGACATCCGAGGCATTGCGGCGACATTGAACGCGCTGGATGGTCCCACCTTCAACCCCTTCAAAGTAACCGAGACCACCTTCGCGGACGACTTGCGATTCCGGCTTGAAGGCCCGAACAACTTTTCCGCCGCCGACATCTACCCGTCCCTGCGCGCTATCGCGAGGGGCTGATCCGTGGCCGGATCGCGCGCGAGATTCTCCCTCGTTGAATACGGGGCTCCGGTCGATCTCTGTAAGGATATTGCGAACGCCGCTGGCGTGGACCGCGCGCGCGCCGCTCAAATTCTGCTTGATGCGGGCAATCGCGCCGCAGGCAGTCTCGGTTTTAGCTACAACCCTATCGGCATCGATGCCCGTGGCGTGCGCGCCATCGACTTCGCCGGCCTCATCCGGCTCGGACCATCGCTGGAGCTTGAAGTCGCGCCAAAGTTTTTAGGGCTTGACGATGTCGTTGCTCGCTGGCGCGAAGACTTCTTCTTCCTGTCCACCCTGTCTCGGCATGGCAGCCTGCTAGCGAGCGAACGGCTCTCCGCCTCAGGCGGTGCTCCAAGGGACCTATCGACGCTCTTGGCTCGGTCCATGGCAAGCATGTACCAAGCCCGCAAGCGCCGGCCCCTGCGCAGCTATCGGCGGGTGAAGGAATCAGACTTCTTCATTGATGGCGACCCCGATCCCACAGACCTCATTTTTACAAGCCCGGACGGCTTCGAGCAAGAGGTGACCCTGTTCGATCGGCGAAACCCGTGGAATGGAGCGATCCACGCCGCAGCCAACGAGCTGTTGCCGGAAGTGGGTGATCCAGCCATCGCATCGGGCCTCGTCCGAATGATTGAAGACCTGGCGCCACAGTCACGGAGTGATGGATACAGCCGAAAGCCAATTCCCGCCCGCCACCGTGCTTGGTCGCCACTGCATGACCTTTCGGTGGACGTGCTCAATGGCCTGGGCATGAGCTACAAGCAAGGCCACGCCCACGCCCCCGGCTACCTTGTTTCGACTTGGCAAATTTGGGAAGACCTATTGACCATTGCCTGTCGTCTGGGTTTTGGCCGTGCCGCCGTGTCGACCCAAAAGGGGTTTGCGCTCGGCGCACGCAGCAAGTTTGTCGCCGGTTCCAAGCCATCCACTGTCTCGGTCTTCCCTGACTGCGTCATCGAGTCAGACGGCATCCGCCCTAAGTTCCTGCTGGACGCGAAATACAAGGGGCACGTCGAAAAGGGAGTTCTGCGGATTGCTGAGGCTGACGTTTACGAGTCGCTCGCTTTTGCCAAGGCCACGGGCTGCGGACTAATCGTGTTGGCCTATCCCGCGCTACCAGATGCCTCCCCACTGCCACCAGGCTCATGCTCTGCTTTCGAGCGCGTAGACATCGATGGCGCTCGCATCGTCGGCGTACAGGTCGAAACACGTGCGATTTCGAAGAGTGGTGCATTGCTAAGATTTGCCGCAAACTTATCCCAACAGTTGCCAGTTGCCGCTGCGTCCAACCAAACTTCTAGCTTATAAGGTTGCGTGACGCTAAGAAATAAAAAGCCCGCCAAGCTTTCGTTTAGCGGGCTTTTCAGTTGTGGACTATCCGAACTGGCTTACTTCCCCAGTTTCAAGAAGTCATCACCCTTGCCCAGCTCCAGCAGCCCGGCATTGGAGTAAATGCCCAGCTTCTCCCGCGTATCCACAATGTCCAGATTACGCATGGTCAGCTGGCCAATACGGTCAGCTGGTGAGAAAGGCGCATCCTCAACCTTTTCCATGCTCAGGCGTTCCGGCTTGTAGGTCAGGTTGCTTGATACCGTATCGAGGATGGAGTAGTCGTTGCCGCGGCGCAGCTCGATGGTGACCTCGCCGGTCACGGCGCGTGCGACCCAGCGCTGGGCGGTTTCGCGCAGCATGATGGCTTGCGGGTCGAACCAGCGGCCCTGGTAGAGCAGGCGGCCGAGCTTGCGGCCGTTGTCGCGGTACTGCTCGATGGTGTCTTCGTTGTGGATGCCGGTGATCAGGCGCTCGTAGGCGATGAACAGCAGTGCCAGGCCCGGGGCTTCGTAGATGCCGCGGCTCTTGGCTTCGATGATGCGGTTTTCGATCTGGTCGCTCATGCCCAGGCCGTGACGGCCGCCGATGCGGTTGGCTTCGAGGATGAGGTCAACCAGGTCGTCAAAACGTTTGCCGTTCAGGGCGACCGGGCGGCCTTCTTCAAAACGCACGGTAACTTCTTCACGCTTGACCTCGACTTCGTCTTTCCAGAAAGCCACGCCCATGATGGGGTTGACGATCTTCATGCCGCTGTTGAGGTTTTCCAGGTCCTTGGCTTCGTGCGTGGCGCCCAGCATGTTGGAGTCGGTGGAGTAGGCTTTTTCAGCCGACATCTTGTAACCGAAACCGGCTTGCGTCATGAAGGCCGACATTTCTGCGCGGCCGCCGAGCTCGTCGATGAAGAGCTGGTCCAGCCAGGGTTTGTAGATCTTCAGCGACGGGTTGGTCAGCAGGCCGTAGCGGTAAAAACGCTCGATGTCGTTGCCCTTGAAGGTGCTGCCGTCGCCCCAGATGTTGACGTTGTCTTCCTTCATGGCCGAGACCAGCATGGTGCCGGTGACGGCACGCCCGAGCGGCGTGGTGTTGAAGTAGGTCACGCCGGCGGTGGTGATGTGGAAGGCACCGGCCTGCAGGGCGGCAATGCCTTCGGATGCGAGCTGGCTGCGGCAGTCGATCAGGCGGGCGGCTTCAGCGCCGTACTCCATGGCCTTGCGGGGGATTTCGTCGTAGTCGGCCTCGTCGGGCTGGCCGAGGTTGGCGGTGTAGGCGTAGGGAATTGCGCCCTTGAGCTTCATCCAGTGCAGGGCTGCGCTGGTGTCGAGTCCGCCGGAAAACGCGATGCCGACTTTTTCGCCGGTGGGGAGGTGCTGGAGGATGGTGGCCATGTGCTTGCCCGGATCAGCCGAAGTGGCAGATGTAGTGGTAGCCGGCTGCGTCGTCAACCTTGATGTCGAACTTCGAATTGCCGGGGATGCTGAACTTCTCGCCGGCCGAGGACTTGACCCAGGCATCGCTGCCGCTGAGTTTGTATTCGCAGCTGCCGGCCACGCATTCCATGATCTCGGGTGCGCCGGTGCTGAAGGTCAGCGTGGCGGGCAGGATCACACCGACCGATTTTTTGGTGCCGTCGGCAAACGTGATGCCGTGGCTGATGCACTTGCCGTCGAAATAAACGCTGGCTTTGGTGGCGACGCTGATGTTGTCGATTTTTTCGATGGTCATGGCAGAAATGGATGAAAAGGGGATGGAAGGATAAGGAAGCTGGACTGCAGGGATGCGCGGCTGGCAAGGCCAGTGGGCGCGAAACCGCTGATTTTAGGCCACGGCGCATCTGCAACACCTGCGGGGCTGAATCCATTGCCGGGCTTGGGCCGTATACCTTTCATGCTTGACAATACCGTGCATGAAACCAGAAAGCCCGGATACCCAATTGATCGCCCTGATTGACCGTGTGGCGCTGTCCGATGAATCGGCCCTCCGGGAGCTGTACGACCTGACGTCCTCCAAGCTGTATGGCGTGGCGGTGCGGGTGGTGACCAATCGGGAGTGGGCAGAAGACGTGCTCCAGGAGGCGTTTCTGAACATCTGGCGGATTGCAGGGGATTACAAGGCCTCGCTGTCGCCGCCCATGGCCTGGATGGGGCTGGTGGTGCGCAGCCGGGGGCTGGACTTTTTACGGCGCAGGACGTCGGAGCGTGCGGATTCCATGCAGGAACTGGACGATGTGATTTCGGACACCGTGGCGGGCGATTCGCCCAACCCCATGGATGTGGCGCAGGCGAGCGAGCAGGCGTGGGCGTTGCACCAGTGCCTGAGCCAGCTGGAGAATAAGCAGCGCGAGGTGGTGAGCCTGGCGTATATGCGGGATTTGAGCCACGGCGAGCTGGCAGAGCAACTGAAGCTGCCGCTGGGGACGGTGAAGACGTGGATACGGCGCGGGCTGGAGCAGTTGCGCGGCTGTATGGCGAAGCTGGCCTGATCAGGCCGGTTGATTGAGTGGCTATAAAAGATTTTTGTTTGTTCCGGTGTGACACCCCGGAAACTTCTGAAGAAGGCAATGTATGAATGTGACCCACAACCCATCGCTGATTGAACAGCTTGCCGCCAGCTACGCGCTGGGCACGCTGCGTGGCGGTGCGCGCCGCAGGTTTGAAGGCCTGGCCCGGGAGCACGCGACGGTTCGGGCGGCTGCGCTCATCTGGCAGGGGCGTCTCGCCTCTGTGGCCGAGCTGCAGCCCCAGGTGGCGCCCAGTGCGGTCGTCTGGAAGCGGATTGAAAACCTGGTCAACGCCGACAAGGAAGCCAAAGCCATGCAGGCCGCACGTGCGCAGGCCGCGCCTGCAGCAGCGGGCTGGTGGGCGAGCCTGGGCCTCTGGCGTGGTGCGAGCTTTGCGGGTGCGGCGGTTGCCGTGCTGGCAGTGGTCGCCGGCCTGGACCTCAACAGCAGCAATGCCACGCTGGGCGGGCAGGTGGCCAGCCTGGGCACCCAGGTCAAGGATTTGACGGCCAAGCTGGCCGTAGCACCCGAAATCCAGTACGTCGCCGTGCTGGCCGATGACAAGTCCGCAGCGTCCATGCTGGTGACCTTCGACCCCAAAAACCAGAAGATGATGCTCAAACGCGTCGGCGGCTTCCAGGAGCAGGCCGACAAGTCACTTCAGCTCTGGGCGATTCCGAAGAGTGGTGGCCCGAAATCACTGGGCGTGCTGGGCTCCGAGCCTGTCGTCCGCCTGACCGCCAGCGGCGGCGATGTGCGTGAGGTGCCGGTGCTGGCCATCAGCCTGGAACCCAAGGGTGGCGTGCCCGCAGGCAGCGGCCCGACCGGCCCGGTGCTGTTCAAGGGTGCTTTGCTGGAAACCGCGCTGTAAGCCAGCCTCTGGCCTGGCTTTTTCGTGCTTGCGCTGGCGTTTGAGTTAATTTTGCCGTATACGTTAAAAAATTAACATATACATTAAAAAACGCCTTTCATCCGGCTTTTCGGCCAGTTTCAAAGGCCGAAAGGCCTCAAAACAGCGACAAAAATGCCATTTCCAGGTGCCAAATCGGCCTATAGCCCTTTAAATACGTGCGTGAGCAGCTATTAAAAAAGTAGCATTCGACTTGCCAAAACCATAAAAAAGGCTCTGACTGCACCCGTTTCCGTTCCCGCAGACGCTGCTCAGCGCCAGTGGCGGTAACCCCGGCTGTAGCCGAAGTTGAGCGACAGGCCTACCGGCGGGTAGTAAGGCGCGTAATACGGGCGGCTGTAGTAAGGCTGCGGGTAGTACACCGGCGCGGCCTGGTAGATGACCGGTGCAGCCACAGCCGGCTGCACATAGGTGCCCTGCTGGATATAGCCCTGCGGTGCGGGTTGCACCAGGGCCTGAGGCTGCTGGGCAAAGCCGGGCTGCGGGGCGGAATTGATGGCTCCGACCGGCGTCACCTGAAGGCGGACGTACTGGCCGGGGTCGGTGGCCATCTGGGTGTTGTACTGCGTGCCCTGGTATTCATAGACCACGTTGTAGTGGCTGGCGCGGTTTTCGTAAAAGGTTTGCGTGCCGCACTGCTGCACGTTTTGCACCTGGGGGTTGCCGCCTTCAATGCGGTCGCCCACCATGGCACCGCCGACCAGCCCGATGGCGGTGGCCAGAGCGCGCCCGCCGCCGTTGCCAATGGCATTGCCGACAGCACCACCGGCAATCGCACCCAGCACGGCACCGCCGCCCGAGCGTGGCGACTCGACCACCATGGGCTGGTTATTACAAATCTGGCGTGGCACCGCAACCTGCTGGACCACCGGTGTGCTGGAGATGACGCGCGCCAGGATGTCGGCGGCCGATGCGTTGACGGACATCAGCCCGGCAATGGTGGCGGTGGATAAAACGAGTAATTTTTTCATGGTTCAAACCTCTTTTCAGCTGGCTGAAAACGGGCGGCTTCAGGGCGTAGGCCCGGGGGCCGCAGGGAAGTTCCCAGTTTAATGAGTGAGAGCTAATTTGTTACACCAAGTTCAGGTAAATCACTGTAAAGGTGCGGCAGGCGGGGCTTCTTTACACCGCCGATAGATGTATGACACAGCCCGCAAGGGTCTTCAGCGAGACCCGACAACTAAAGGCGCGATTCCCAGCCCGTTGCATCAAAGCCGACGGTCACATCCTTGCCCCAGTCCACCACCGGGCGTTTGATGACGCTGGGGTTGGCCACCATCAGGGCCTGTGCACCCGTGGGGTCGGTCGCGCCTGCCTGCGCCGCCGCGTCCAGCTTGCGCCAGGTCGTGCCCTGGCGGTTGAGCAGCTTGTCCCAACCCACGGCCTTGCCCCAGGCCGGCAGTCGGGCTGCAGGGACGCCCTGTTTTTTGAAGTCGTGGAATTCGTAAGCCACACCGTGGTCGGTCAGCCAGGTACGGGCTTTTTTGACGGTGTCGCAGTTGGGGATGCCGTAGAGGGTGATCATGCTGAAATTTTGCCATGCGGACAGGCTTGGCCCGATGAGGTCTTTACGCAGCGGCGACAATGCAGGCCTTCATGCAAAACCTGACCACACTCGACGACTGGCTGGCCTACTGCGAGCAGCTGCACCCGAAAAGCATAGACATGGGCCTGGCCCGCGTGAAGGCCGTGGCCCAGCGCATGGCACTGGCTTTTGACTGCCCCGTCATTACCGTGGCCGGCACCAACGGCAAGGGCTCGACCTGCGCCATGCTGGAGGCCATCCTTCTGCAATCCGGCTACCGCACAGGCGTGTTCACCTCCCCGCACCTGGTGCATTTTGAAGAGCGCTGCCGCGTGCGCGGCGAGATTGTCAGCGCGGCTCAACTGGTCATCTCGTTCGAACAGGTCGAAGCCGCACGCAAGACAGGTGAAGAAATCTCCCTGACCTATTTCGAGTTCACCACGCTGGCCATCCTGCATTTGCTCAAGGACGCGAACCTCGACGTCGTGGTGCTGGAAGTCGGCCTGGGCGGCAGGCTGGACGCCGTCAACATCATCGACACCGACTGCGCCGTCATCACCAGCATAGACCTGGACCACACCGAACTGCTGGGCAACACCCGCGAGGCCATTGGGTTTGAAAAGGCCGGCATCATGCGCGCCGGCAAACCGGCCGTCGTCAGCGACCCCGTGCCGCCGCAAAGCATTGTTGACCACGCTGCTGCAGTGGGCGCTGACTTGTGGCGCTTCGGCACGGACTTCAATTTTTCGGGCGACAAGCAGCAGTGGGGCTGGGCAGGGCGCGGCAGGCGTTACGCCGGTCTGGCCTATCCGGCGCTGCGCGGTGCCAACCAATTGGTCAATGCCTCCGGCGTGCTGGCCGCGTTGACGGCCTTGCGGGACCGGATTCCCGTGACGGCGCAGGCCGTGCGCAATGGGCTGGCGATGGTCGAGCTGCCCGGCCGCTTCCAGATCGTTCCCGGCCAGCCCATGCTGGTGCTGGACGTGGCCCACAACCCGCATTCCGTGGCCGCGCTGGCCGAGAACCTCGATGCCATGGGTTTTTATGCCTGCACCCATGCCGTGTTTGGCGCCATGGCGGACAAGGACCTCGCGCCCATGCTGGGCCGGGTCGGCCCGCTCATCGACAAGTGGTATTTCACCGACCTGCCTACGCCACGGGCCGCCAGCGGCGATGCCTTGCAGGCCGCGTGGCAAGCGCAAAACACCCGGCCAGATGCCCGCGCCGCCACCTTCAAAAGCCCCGAGCTGGCCCTGCAGGCGGCCGTGGCTGCGGCAGACCCCGCTGATAGAATTGTGGTGTTCGGCTCCTTCTACACGGTGGGTGGCATTCTGAAGGACGGTATCCCCCGTCTTTTGGCCAAACATCTTGCTGGTTGAAGCCTGGAAAACCGGAAAAAAGCTTCAAAAAGCGATTCTCGGCGCTGAAATTGAGCCGCAAACCGTCCCGCCAGCCGATCATTAACCGCCTTCAGGCCCTTGAAGGCCTTACAAAGCCCAACAGCACATGCCGTTTTTCAACTTTCGCCGGGCCGGCGCCGCATCAGGCAACAACGCGGCATCGCCCGCGCAACCGGAAAGCGTCGACGTCATTCGCAGGCGTGCCAAACACCGGCTGATCGGTGCGGCCGTCCTGGTGCTGGCCGGCGTGGTGGGATTCCCGCTGCTGTTCGACACCCAGCCGCGCCCGATCGCGGTCGATATCCCAATCGAGATTCCCGGCAAGAACGCGGTGAAACCACTGGATGCGCCTGCAAAGGCGGACGCTGTGGCGGCCGCGCCTGCTCCGGCACCTGCGGTGGTTGCCGTGGCCCCGGCGGCACCGCCCGCGCAGGCGAAAGTCGCTGCAGCATCGAGCCTGGACGCCAAAGAAGAAATCGTTTCAGACAAGAAACCGGTGGTGCCAGCACCCGCGGAGGCCAAGCCTGAAGTAAAACCCGAAGTCAAAGCCGAAACCAAACCCGCGCCCAAACCCGAGGTCAAGCCCGTGCCCAAACCGGCCGCACCGGCTGATGACGGCGCACGCGCCAAGGCCTTGCTCGATGGCCAGGGGGCGTCCACATCAGCAGCATCAGCCGCGCCCGCTTCAACTGCCGCCGAGGGGCGCATGGTGGTCCAGGTCGGTGCGTTTGCCGATGTGACCAAGGCCCGCGAAGCCCGCCTCAAGCTTGAAAAAGCGGGGCTGAAAACCTATACCCAGGTGGCTGAAACCAAGGACGGCAAGCGCATCCGTGTGCGCGTGGGGCCGTTTGCCACCAAAGCCGAAGCCGACAAGGCCGCCAGCAAGATCAAGTCACTTGATTTGCCGGCTTCCATCCTGACCTTGTAAGCACGGGCATCCGTGGCCGCTGTCGACTGGATTTTGCTGGGGGTGCTGGTTTTCTCGATGGCGGTGGGTGCCTGGCGCGGGTTGGTGTACGAGGTGTTGTCGGTGCTGGGCTGGGCGGTGTCGTTTTATGCGGCGCAGTGGTTTGCGCCGCAGGTCGCCGTCATGTTGCCTATCAAGTCGGCGTCAGACCCGGTGCGTTATGCCGCAGCCTTTGTGATTGTGTTTATTGCCGCGGTGTTTGCGGCGGGCCTGCTGGCCTTTTTGATCAAGAAGCTGGTCGAGGCGATTGGCCTGCGGCCGGTGGACCGCACACTGGGCGCCGCCTTCGGCATCGTGCGCGGGGTTATTTTGCTGCTGGCAGCCACGGTGGTGATGAATATGACCTCGCTGAAAAACAGCGACTGGTGGCAGGAATCAAAAGGCGCGGTGGCTTTGACCGCGGCGCTCAAGGGGCTGAAGCCGGTGTTGCCGGAGCAGTTCGCGAAGTATTTGGATTAAGTGATGAGCCCCCACGCTTGTCACTGCGTGTATTGCGCTGCCCCCCGAGGGGGCTGTGCTTGCTTGGGGCGGCCCTGCGCGGCGCACTTCGCATTGAATGGAATTTATGAAACAAGGTAAAAAAATATGTGCGGAATAGTCGGCGTTGTCAGCAAGGCACCGGTCAACCAGCTGATTTATGACGGCCTGCTGCTGTTGCAGCACCGCGGTCAGGACGCTGCAGGCATCGTCACGCAGCTCGGGCGCAAGTTCTACATGCACAAGGCCAAGGGCATGGTGCGTGATGTTTTCCGTACCCGCAACATGCGCGCGCTGCCGGGCAATGTGGGCCTGGGCCAGGTGCGTTATCCGACGGCGGGCAATGCCTTCAGTGAAGACGAGGCCCAGCCTTTTTATGTGAATGCGCCTTTCGGGCTGGTGCTGTCGCACAACGGCAACCTGACCAACGCCGCAGAACTGAAGGCAGAACTCTTCACCACCGACCATCGCCATATCAACACCGACAGCGATTCCGAAGTGTTGCTCAATGTGCTGGCGCACGAGCTTGAAAAAACCACACGCGGCCTGCCGCTCAAACCGGTGGATGTGTTTGCCGCCGTGCGCGGTGTGCACAAGCGCGTGAAGGGTTCGTACTCTGTCGTGGCGCTGATTGCCGGACACGGCCTGCTGGCGTTTCGCGACCCCTTCGGCATTCGCCCCCTGTGCATAGGCCATGGTGAAAATGAAAACGGCAAGACCGTCATGGTGGCCAGTGAATCGGTGGCGCTCGAAGGCACCTCACACCAGTTCGAGCGCGACATCGCGCCTGGCGAAGCGGTGTTTGTCGACATGGAAGGCGAGGTCCATGCAGAACAGTGCGCGGCCGCAGCAAAACTCAACCCCTGCATTTTCGAATTTGTGTACCTGGCACGGCCGGATTCCGTGCTCGACGGGATCTCGGTTTACCAGGCACGCCTGAACCTGGGTGAGACACTCGCCAAACGTGTGGTGTCGACCGTGCCGCCGAACGAGATCGACGTCATCATCCCTATCCCCGAGTCCAGCCGCCCCAGCGCCACGCAGCTCGCGCACCTGCTCGGCATTCCCTATCGGGAAGGGTTTGTCAAAAACCGCTATGTGGGCCGCACCTTCATCATGCCGGGCCAGGGTGTGCGCAAAAAATCCGTGCGCCAGAAGCTCAATGTGATTGCCAGCGAGTTCAAGGGCCGCAACGTGCTGCTGGTTGATGACTCCATCGTGCGAGGCACCACCAGCCGTGAAATCGTGCAGATGGCGCGTGACGCCGGTGCCAACAAGGTCTACCTTGCCAGCGCCGCGCCGCCCGTGCGGTACCCCAATGTGTACGGCATCGACATGCCCACGCCGGATGAACTCGTGGCCCATGGACGCACCGTTGAAGAGATTCGCCAGGTCATCGGCTGCGACGCGCTGATTTACCAGGATGTCGACGGCATGAAGCGCGCGATCGGTTCGCTCAACGGCAAGCTGGACGGTTTTGACGCATCGTGTTTTGACGGTGTGTATGTCACGGGCGACGTGACCTCGGAAACCATTGCCGCCATGAACTCCATGCGCGCCGACACAGCCGAAAAAATTGGCGAGGACAGCGATGTGGATGTGTCGCGCCTTGCATTGCCCAATCCCCAGGAAGCCTGAGCGTGAAAGAAAAGAAACTGCCCCCCAACCTGCACCGCGACACGCTGGCCGTGCGCGTGGCGCTGGACGCCAGCCAGTATGGTGAAAATTCCGAAGCGCTGTATTTGACCAGCGGCTTTGTGCAGCCCGATGCCCAGACAAGCGCACGGCGTTTTGCCGGCACCGAAGAAGGTTACACCTACGCCCGCACGTCCAACCCGACGGTGACCAGCTTCGAACGCCGCCTTGCTGCCCTGGAAGGCACCGAGGCCTGCATAGGCGCATCGACCGGTATGGGCGCCATCCTGATGATGTGCATGGGCTTGCTCAAGGCTGGCGACCACGTGATCTGCTCCCGCTCGATGTTCGGCTCGACGATTGCGCTGATAGGCCGCGAGTTCGGCAAGTTCGGTGTCGAGACGACGTTTGTGTCGCAAACCGATGTGGCTGAGTGGAAAGCCGCGCTGCGCCCCACGACCAAACTGCTGTTTGCCGAGACGCCCACCAACCCATTGACCGAGGTGTGTGACATTGCCGCGCTGGCTGACCTGGCGCACAGCGTGGGCGGCTTGCTGGCGGTCGACAACTGCTTTTGCTCGCCAGCCCTGCAGCGGCCTGTGGAATTCGGCGCAGACCTCATCATTCATTCGGGCACCAAGTACCTCGACGGCCAGGGCCGTGTGATGGCGGGCGCCATTTGCGGCCCGTCAAAAATCATTGTGGACGTGTTCGGCCCCATGGTGCGCACCGCCGGCATGACGCTCGCGCCTTTCAATGCGTGGGTGGTGCTCAAGGGTCTGGAAACTTTGGGCATCCGCATGCGTGCCCAGTGCGAGAACGCGCTGGAAATTGCGAAGTGGCTGGAAACCCAGCCTTCTGTTGCACGTGTGTATTACCCGGGGCTGGCCTCGCATCCGCAACACGAACTCGCCATGCGCCAGCAGTCGGGGCAGGGCGGTGCCGTGGTGTCGTTTGACGTGCGCGGTGATGACGCTGCCTCCGCACAGGCCAATGCATTCAAGGTCATCAACAGCGCAGAGGTCATGAGCATCGCGACCAACCTCGGCGATACCAAAACCATCATCAGCCACCCTGGCACCACTTCGCACGGTCGCCTGACCGAAGTGCAGCGCCAGGCGGCCGGCATCAGCCAGGGCCTGATCCGCATCGCGGTCGGACTCGACCATACCGACGACATCAAGGCCGATCTTTTGCGCGGCCTGAGCACCATTCAATGAGCACCAAGACACGTACCCGCTTCGCGCCTTCCCCCACCGGCTTCATCCACCTCGGCAACATCCGTTCTGCGCTTTACCCCTGGGCGTTTGCGCGGTCGACGGGCGGTGATTTCATCCTGCGCATTGAAGACACCGACCTGGAGCGTTCCAACCAGGCCTCTGTCGATGTGATCATCGAAGGCATGCGCTGGCTGGGCCTGGATCATGACGAAGGCCCGTTCTACCAGATGCAGCGCATGGAGCGCTACAAGGCCGTGCTGGAAGACCTGAAGGCGGCAGGCCATGTGTATCCCTGCTACATGAGCGTCGAAGCGCTGGACGCGCTGCGCGAAAAGCAGATGGCCGCAAAAGAAAAGCCGCGTTACGACGGCACCTGGCGGCCGGAGCCCGGCAAGACCCTGCCGGCTGTCCCCGAAGGCGTGCAGCCCGTGCTGCGCTTCAAGAATCCGCAGGGCGGTTCAGTTGTCTGGGACGACAAGGTCAAGGGGCGCATCGAGATCAGCAATGACGAGCTCGACGACCTCGTGATCGCGCGTCCTGACGGCACACCAACGTACAACTTCTGCGTCGTTGTGGACGACATGGACATGGCCATCACGCATGTGATTCGCGGCGACGACCATGTCAACAACACGCCACGACAGATCAACATCTTCAAGGCGCTCGGCAAGGATGTGCCGGTGTATGCCCACCTGCCCACCGTGCTCAATGAGCAGGGCGAGAAGATGAGCAAACGCAACGGTGCGAAGGCGGTGACAGAGTACGCTGCAGAAGGCTACCTGCCCGATGCGATGGTGAACTACCTCGCGCGTCTGGGCTGGAGCCACGGCGATGACGAAATTTTCAGCCGTGCGCAGTTTGTCGAGTGGTTCAACCTGGATCACCTCGGCAAGAGCGCCGCGCAGTTCGACGAGGCCAAGCTGCGCTGGGTGAACGCCCAGCACCTCAAGGCATTGCCCGACGAGAAGCTCGCTGAGCTGGTGCAGCCTTACCTCGCCGCAAAAGGCGTGACCGGACTGGATGCCGAGCGCATCACCCGCGGCTGCGGTTTGTTCAAAGACCGCTGCAGCACGCTGGTCGAGCTTGCCGCATGGCTGCAGGTGCTGGTCAAGGGCGGCGACGCCAGCAGTGAAGACATGGCCACGCACGTGACCGATGCAGTACGCCCCGCACTGGCGAAACTGGCTGAAGCACTGGCCACCTGCGAGTGGAACAAACCCGCGATTTCTGCGGCCATCAAGCAGGTGCTGACAGAGACCGGCCTGAAGATGCCACAACTGGCCATGCCTGTGCGTGTGCTGGTCGTGGGCACCCCGCAAACCCCTTCGCTGGACGCGATTCTCGAGCTGATGAAGCGCGAAGATGTGCTCGCCCGGCTCAAGCCGGTTTAAGGATTTGAAAAGAGCCTGATTTTCGGGCTATAATTCAAGGCTCGACTGGTTGCAAGGAAACTTGCAGCACATTGGGGGTATAGCTCAGCTGGGAGAGCGCTTGCATGGCATGCAAGAGGTCAGCGGTTCGATCCCGCTTACCTCCACCAATAAACTGTCGGGAAGAATTGAAAAGAGTTTTTAGTCAGGTCTGATGCGCAAGCATTGCGAAAGCATTGCAAAACCAGATGGTCTGTCCGGAAGTTCCAAGGCTTTGACCCCATCGTCTAGAGGCCTAGGACACTACCCTTTCACGGTAGGTACCGGGGTTCGAATCCCCGTGGGGTCGCCAGAATTCATCGCACATCACGTGTGATGCACAAGGCGCAAGTAGATAACAGCAAGCCCGCAAGGGCAGGCAACTTGGCCCGAAAGGGCGAACGTTATCACTACCAGGAGTGGTAGTTCAGTTGGTTAGAATACCGGCCTGTCACGCCGGGGGTC